>NZ_BDCU01000015.1 GCF_001618425.1 Nocardia fusca NBRC 14340 | reverse complement strand
AGGGAACTCCGATGAAAGATACCGTCACCGCCTACCTGCAGACCTGGAACACCACCGACGCGGCCGCCCGGAAAGAACTGCTGAATACCCACTGGGCCCCGGAAGCGTCCTACATCGATCCGCTGGCCGAAGCGGCCGGCCTCGACGCGATCGGCGCGACCATCGGCGCGGTGCACGAACAATTCCCCGGATTCGTCTTCACCCCGGTCGGGGAACCGGATGCCCACCACCGTCAGGTTCGGTTCCAGTGGGGCCTGGGGCCCGCGGGTGCCGAGCCGGTGATCATCGGTTTCGACGTTCTGGTCACCGACGAGCAGGGCCGGATCGAAACGGTGCTGGGATTCCTGGACAAGGTGCCGGGCTGATCCCCGGACGGCCGGTTGCGCATCCGCTGGCGGCCGGGCGCCGATTCGGCCGTCATCTGCGCCGACCCGGCATTCCGCGGCGCCGGTCCGGGGCCGGACCCAGGAAATGCGTCCGACCCCGCAGGCCGCGGCGTTCGGTCGAACAGGTCGGCGCGGCCCCGGTCGCGCCTGCGCCGGTCGTCGCGTCAGGCGCGGCCCAGCGCCAGCGTCACATTGTGACCGCCGAACCCGAACGAATTCGTCAGGGCGTACTCGATCCGCTGCGGCCGGGCGCGGCCGCGCACGATATCCAGGTCCGGTTCCGGATTCTCGAGATTGAGGGTGGGCGGTACGACCTGTTCCCGCAGGGTGAGCGCGGTGAGGATGGTTTCCAGGGCGCCGACCGCGCCGATGGAATGTCCGAGCGCCGATTTGGGCGCGTAGACCGAGGCGTCGGGCGTGACCGCCTCGATCGCGGCCGCCTCCGAGGCGTCACCGATGGATGTCGAGGTGGCGTGGGCGTTGATATGCCCGATATCGGCGGGCGTCAGACCCGCGACGGCGATCGCCTTGCGCATGGCGCGCGCCGCGCCCTCGCCCGCCGGATCCGAAGCGACGATGTGATAGGCGTCGGAGGTGATGCCGGCGCCGAGCACCCGGGCATGGACGCGGGCGCCGCGGGCGCGGGCGTGGCGCTCCGATTCCAGCACCAGCAGGGCACCCGCTTCGCCGAAGACGAAACCGTCCCGGTCCCGGTCGAACGGCCGAGAGGCGGCGGCGGGATCGTCGTTGCGGGTGCTCATCGCCCGCATCATGGCGAAACTGGCGATCGGCACGGCGTGGATATGGCCCTCCACCCCACCGGCCACCACCACATCCGCCTCGCCGGTAGCGATCAACCGCCAGGCCTGCGCGATGGCCTCGGTACCGGACGAGCACGCCGAGACCGGCGCGAAAACCCCTGCCTTCGCGCCGATTTCCAGGCTGACGGCCGCCGCCGGGCCGTTGGGCATGACCATGGGCACCGACATGGGCGAGACCTTGCGGTAGCCGCCGGCGCGCATCGCGTCGACCGCGTCGATGAGCGCGTCGCCGCCGCCGAGCCCGGTGCCGATACTCACCGCGAGCCGTTCGCCCTCCACATCCGGCCGGCCGGCCGCGCGCCAGACCTGCCGCCCGAGCACGAGGGCGAGCTGTTCGACATAGGAGTGCCTGCGCTGTTCGACCCGGGTGAGCTGCGCCCCGGGATGGGCGGCGAGCTTGCCGCCGATACGTACGGGCAAGTCGTATTCGGCGACGAAATCGTCGTCGAGGGTGGCGATACCGGTCCGGCCGTCCAGCAGGCCCGACCAGGTCTCGTCCATATCGCCGGCGATCGAGGTGGCGCCCGCGTATCCGGTGACGACCACCTGCGCCGCCGCCCGAGTTTCTGAAGCGATCGGTACAGTCACGGGGTCATGATTACCTGTAGCGTTCGCTACAGTCAACCCATGGCCCGCCCACTCGACCACGCCAAACGCGCCGAGATCCTCGACGCCGTGGTGCGCTATATCGCCGAACGCGGACTCGCGGACCTCTCGCTGCGTCCGCTGGCCGCCGCCCTGGGCACCAGTTCCCGGATGCTGATCTACTACTTCGGCACCAAGGAAGAACTGCTGGTCCAGGCCCTGGCAACCCATCGCCCGGACCTCACGGCCGTCTTCGCCGAAGTGCACGACGCCGCCGCGCTGCGGGAACGGCTGTGGGATTTCTGGCGTGCCAACACCACCGGCTCGGGTGCGGTCAGTGTGCGGGTGATGCTCCAGGTCCTCGGCGCGGCCTGCGCGCCCCACGGCCCCTACGCGGGCTACGCCGACAAAGCCACCGCGGCGTTCGTCACCGCCCTCACCGCGGGCCTGCGCGCACTGAACCCCGACGACGAACCCGAAGTGGTGGCCACGGTGCTGGTCTCCGGCTTACGCGGCATCCTGCAGGACCGGCTCATCACCGGCGATACCGAACGCACCGACCGAGCGGCCCGCCGGCTCATCGACCACACCATCCGCTGACCCGCCGGGTTCCACACTCGGCACCTGGGTCGAACTACCCGACCCCGGCGCCCGGACCCTGGGCACCGAACCGATCAAAGCCTGGGCCTGACAATCGCCGACTCGAGATACCTACGTGGGCGCGCACCTCGCCCACGTAGGGTGACCGGGTGAGATTGTTGCCGTTGACGCCCCCGGGACAGACCCCGGTCCGGGTGCTCACCATCGCCGGTACCGATTCGGGCGGCGGGGCCGGAATCCAGGCCGATACCCGGACCATGGCCCTGTGCGGGGTGCACGCCCTGGTGGCGGTGGCCGCGGTGACAGTGCAGAACACAGTGGGCGTGAGCGGGTTCCACGAGATTCCCCCACAGGTGGTCGCGGACCAGGTGCGCTCGGTGGCCGGCGATATCGGTATCGGCGCCGCGAAGACGGGCATGCTCGCCTCCGGGGACATCATCGAGGCCGTGGCCGGGGTCTGCCGGGAGGTGGGCATCGGGCACGACGCCGAGGTGCCGCTGGTGGTCGACCCCGTCGCGGCTTCCATGCACGGCGACCCGCTGCTGCACACCGAAGCACTCGATGCCGTGCGGTACAAGCTGTTCCCGCTGGCCACCATCGTCACCCCGAACCTGGACGAGGTGCGGTTGCTGACCGGGGTGGAGGTCACCGACGCGGCGTCCGCGCGCCGCGCGGCCGAGGCGCTGCACGGTCTCGGACCGCGCTGGGTCGTGGTGAAGGGCGGCCACCTGCGCACCTCGGCGCAGAGCACCGATCTGCTGTTCGACGGCAACCAGTTCTTGGAGTTCACCGCCCCGCGTATCGAGACCGGCAACGATCACGGCGGCGGCGACACCCTGGCCGCGGCCCTGGCCTGCGCGCTGGCCCACGGCTATTCGGTACCCGACGCCTTCGAATTCGCCAAGGAATGGACCCGGCGCAGCCTGGAAGCCGCCTACGACCTGGGCAAAGGCCACGGTCCGGTTTCCCCGCTGTGGCGGCTGAGCTGACGTCGACCGAGTCGGCGAACTTGTCGGTGGGCAGGTCCATACTCGGAGTGTCACGAACATACCCACAACGGAGTGGAGTCCCGGACAACGACGTTCGATCAGTGACACCGGACGGGACGGCCCCGGCGCGCCGCCTTCCCGCCTGGTCAGCGTTGACGATCGGCCGGGGCCCGATGCCCGATGCCGACATATGCGGTCGGCCGTCCATCGAGCTCTGACGGTGCCGTGCGCCTACCCATACTGCCCGAGGCTTCGCCGGCATACCTGCTGCTCGTTCCGGATGGTCGCACCCGTGGCCGGGGCCCGACCCGCCGGAGGCGGGGCAATGTACACAGCTACCTCCCAGGATGGCTGGAGCCGGGCCCCAGCCCGCCCACCGACTCTGGTCCACATGACCGAGACCGTGACCCTCGCCGCAGCGGCGGACCTCAGGGAACACACCGCGGCGCCGCCGGTGCTGGATGTGGTCGTTCCCGTGTACAACGAAGAAACCGATCTCGGCGTGTGTGTGCGCCGGCTTCGCGACCATCTCGACAGCGGGTTCCCGTTTCCGGCGCGGATCACCGTCGCCGACAACGCCAGCACCGATGCCACGCCGGCGGTGGCCGAACTCCTCGCCGATGAGCTGGACGGAGTCCGGGTGGTCCACCTCGACGCCAAAGGTCGCGGGCGGGCGCTGCGCACGGTGTGGCAGGACTCGGACGCGCAGGTCGTCGCATATATGGACGTCGACCTCTCCACCGATCTGAACGCGCTGCTGCCGCTGGTCGCACCGCTTGTCTCCGGACATTCGGATCTGGCGATCGGCACCCGGCTGGGCTCCGGCTCCCGGGTGGTGCGCGGACCGAAACGCGAATTCATCTCCCGCTGCTACAACCTGCTGCTGAAAGCAACGCTGCGGGCGCATTTCTCCGACGCCCAGTGCGGCTTCAAGGCCATGCGCACCGAGGTGGCGCGCAAACTGCTCCCGCTGGTCGAGGACGGGGAGTGGTTCTTCGACACCGAACTGCTGGTCATCGCCGAACGCGCCGGGCTGCGGATCCACGAGGTCCCGGTGGATTGGATCGACGACCCCGACAGTCGTGTCGATATCGTCGATACCGCCTACAAGGATCTGCGCGGCATCTGGCGGATGGGCCGCGCGCTGGCCACCGGATCGCTCCCGCTGACCGAGCTCCGCGCGGCGGTGGGCCGCGAGCCGCTGGTGCCCGGTGTGCCGCTCGGCATGGTGGGCCAGCTGGTGCGGTTCGCGCTGGTCGGGGTCGGCTCCACCCTCGCCTACATGCTGCTCTACCTGCTGCTGCAACCGATGGCCGGTGCGCAGGTCGCCAATTTCGCGGCCCTGTTGATCACCGCGGTCGGCAATACCGCCGCCAACCGGACATTCACCTTCGGGGTGCGCGGGCAGAGCGGGATGATGTCACACCAGTTCCAGGGTCTGCTGATCTTCGGGTTCGGGTTGCTGGTGACCAGCGGCTCGCTGTTCACCCTGCATCACTGGGCACCCGGCGCCCCGGTGCAGCTGGAGTTGTTCGTCCTGGTCGTCGCGAACCTGATCGCCACTCTCCTGCGGTTCGTCGGGCTGCGCTGGGTGTTCCGTGAGAGCCGACGCCCCACACCGGTAGCCGAGGAGGTCGCTCGATGACGGTGACCGCGACTTCTCCCGGAACCGGGGCGCCCCCGGCCGGCACGACCACTCCCGGACCGGCGCGCACGAGCCGCTGGGAGTACCCCGCACTGGCGGCGCTGCTGCTCGCCACCGGACTCTCCTACCTGTACAACCTGAGCGCCAACGGCTGGGCCAACTCCTTCTACTCGGCCGCCATCCAGGCGGGTTCGGTGTCGTGGAAGGCGTTCTTCTTCGGTTCCTCCGATGCGGCGAATTCCATCACCGTGGACAAGGCGCCCGCGTCGCTGTGGCTCATGGAGCTGTCGGTGCGCCTGTTCGGTTTGAGCAGCTGGAGCATCCTCGTTCCCCAGGTGCTGCTGGGAGTGGCGACGGTAGCGCTGGTCCGGACGATCGTGCGGCGTTCGTTCGGCCCGGCGGCGGGGTTGATCGCCGGGCTGGCGCTGGCGGTGACCCCGGTGTTCGCCCTGATGTTCCGGTTCAACAATCCGGACGCGCTGCTGGTGTTGCTGATGGTCGCCGCGGTGTGGGCGATGACGCGCGCGCTGGACGACGGACGCTGGCGCTGGCTCGTACTCACCGGGACCTTCATCGGGTTCGGTTTCCTGGCCAAACAGTTGCAGGTCATGCTGGTCGTGCCCGTCCTGGCACTGGTCTACCTTTTCGCCGGGCCGCCGCGGCTCGGCACCCGTATCGCGCAACTGTTTACCGCCGGTGCCGCCATGGTGGTGGCCGCGGGCTGGTGGATTCTGGCCGTGGAACTGTGGCCGGCCGATTCCCGCCCGTACATCGGTGGTTCGCAGAACAATTCGATCATCGAACTGACCCTCGGCTACAACGGATTGGGCCGATTGAACGGTAACGAGACCGGCAGTGTCGGGCCGGGCGGTGAACTGCCGCCCGGGGGCAACGGTATGTGGGGCCGGACCGGGATAACGCGGATGTTCGACCAGATGCAGGGCGGGCAGATCGCCTGGCTGATCCCCGCGGCGCTGGTCGCGCTGGTCGCCGGACTGCTGCTGCGCGGCCGGGCGGCCCGCACCGACGGTCCCCGCGCGCAGGTGCTGCTGTGGGGCGGCTGGCTGCTGGTCACCGGGCTGGTGTTCAGCTTCATGGCCGGGATCTTCCACCAGTACTACACAGTGGCGCTGGCCCCGGCTGTCGCCGCGCTGGTGGGTATCGGCGCGGTGCTGTTCTGGCGTGAACGGTCCCGGTGGTGGGTGCGGGTGGCGGCCGCGCTCGCAGTCGGCGCGACCACCGCCACGGCCTGGATGTTGCTCTCGCGCAGTGCGGAGTTCCTGCCGTGGCTGCGGTGGGCGGTACTGGCCGGCGGTATCGTCGCGACGGTCGCGCTCCTCGTACCGCTGCCCGGCCGAGCGACCGCGGTGGCGGCGGTGCTCGCCGCGGCGGTGGGTCTGGCCGGACCGGTCGCCTACACGGTGGACACGCTGAACACCGGCCATGCCGGCTCGATTCCGACCGCCGGGCCGAACACGGGGATGTTCGGCGGTATGCGGCCGCCCGGTATGGGTGGCGAGATGCCGGGATTCCTGGTCGGAATGGACGGTGGTCCGGGTGGAATGCCGGGTATCGGCGGCGGCACCGAGGGGATGTCCGGCACAAACGGCAATCCCGGCGGCATGACGGGCACGAACGGCAATCCCGGTGAGATAGCCGGTATGAACGACGGAACCGGCGGCACGGCCGGGACGACCGACGGCGGGACCGGGCCCGGCGGCGGCGCGATCGGCGGTGCCGGTGGACGCGACGGCAACCGCCGGGGCGGGCCCGGCGGCGGATTCCTGAACGCGGGCAGGCCCAGCGATGCGCTGGTGGCGCTGCTGCGGGAGAACGGCGACGCCTACACCTGGGCGGCGGCCACCATCTCCGCCAACGGCGCCGCCGGATATCAGCTGGCCACCGAGCTGCCGGTCATGCCGATCGGCGGGTTCAACGGCAGCGACCCCTCCCCCACGCTGGAGCAGTTCCAGCAGTACGTGGCCTCCGGGCAGATCCACTACTTCATCGGCGGCGGTTCCGGGCCGGGCGGCCGGCAGGGCACGACCTCCGCGATATCCCAGTGGGTCGCGGACAACTTCACCGCGAAGGAGGTGGACGGGGTCACGCTCTACGACTTCACCGCGCCGAAGTGAGCCGGCCCTGAACGACGAGGCCCGGACCGTATTCGGTCCGGGCCTCGTCGTTCCGGCGCGCCGTGCCGCGCGGGCCGGGAGGAACACGCGGCGGAAGCGCCGTGGCGCCACTGCCCGGCTCGGTTGTCCGAGTCGGACCTCGCGCAGCCGCCCGGGCAGGGCAGGCTCCGCACCGCCGGCTGGAACGAGCTGCGACGCGGAGGTTTTCCACGATCCGACGTCGCCTCGAGCAAATATTCAGCGATCAGATCGGATTAATTCTTCTCCGCTATTATGCGAGGTTCTTCATCCGCCACCGGAGCGGCGACCCCAACGGGCGGCATCGCACCACCCGGCGAACGAGACAATACCCGAGAGCGGAGAGAACGACCTATTTCCGAAAACCGACCGGAATGCACTATCCGATAGTCCGTCCGAGACAGCGAAAAATTCCCGCCCCGCGCATTACCCATAATTCACCGAGTTCTGAAATTTCGGCGTTCCTGACACCCGGATTCCCCTGGACGTCGCGCGCCGGAACGCTAGGATCGACCGAGCTGCCTGTCACGACCAGGCAATTCTTCATATCGGTACCGCGCGGCAGGAAACATGGTGATATACGGGAACAGTGGAGTTCTCGCCACGAAAAAGGCCAAAGGCATTGTGGCGAAAGAGCAGTTGGCGCCCCGTGACGCGGTGTTCGTCTACGACGAAACCGAGCGGCACCCGTCCAATATTGTCGCGGTCTATGTTTTCGACGCCGCCGGCGCCGAACCGGTGGACACCGCCGCGCTGCGGGATTGGGCACGGGCACGACTGGGTTTCGCGCCCCTGTTCCAGCGGCGATTGCAGCGTGTCCCACTGGATCTGGACCTGCCGTACTGGGTGCCGGATCCGGCGCTCGATATCGCCGAGCACGTAGTGGCCGGACCGTCGGGAGCCGACTGGGACACGGTGCGGGCCCGGCTCGCGGAGATGACTACGGCGCGTATGGATCTCACTCGGCCGCCGTGGCAGATCCAGGTGTTCGACCGAGTCCGCGCTGTTCCGGAAATCCCGGGGGATGCCACGGTCGTCGCCCTGAAATTCCACCACAGCGCCTGCGACGGTATGGCGACCCGGGAACTCGAACTGCAGCTGTTCGGCGGTCGAGAGGCGCCGGCCGCGCCGACGACGAACCGGTGGTCGAGATCGGCGGCGACGTTACGTGCCGCCGTGCTGCTTCCCTACCGTGTGGGCCGTTTCGCGATGGGATTGTCGCGTACCCGGGCGGCGGACGCCGCGGCACGGACCCGGATCGAGGCCGGGCTGCTGCACGAGCCGGTGCCCGTACGCCCCGCGACCCGCTTCAACCGCGCGATCGGCCCGACCGTACTGATGGAGCAGGTGTTCCTGCCGATGTCCGAGGTGACGGCATTGCGCGCCCGGTGCGCCGAACGCGTCACGGTCAACGATGTCATGCTGACCGTGGTGTCCGGTGCGCTCGCCGCCTACCTGGACGAAAAGGGCGAGACACCACCGGATGCGCTGGCGGCGATGGTGCCGATGTCGATGCGCGGTATCGCGCAATGGGATTCGGCGAACCAGCTGTGCCAGATGACGGTCGATCTGCACACCGGCCACCGCGATCCACGTGCGCGGTTGTCGGCGATCCGGGAGTCGGTGCGCCGGGAACGACGCCGGCACAGCGATCCGGCGGTACTCCGGCACGCCGCTCGGGTCGAGACCGCGCCGGCATGGTTGTTGCGGGCGGCGGGCTGGGCGCGGGCGCATCGCTCGTTCGCCGATCTGTCCTCGGTTCCGCTGCACAACACCACGATCAGCAATGTTCCGCCGCTGGGTGCCGGGCTGACCTTCCGCGGCGCACCGGTGCTGCGGGCCTTCGGTGTCCTGCCACCGATGGATGGTGACGGTTTGCGGCACCTGATCTCGGCACAAGGCGAGGAGATCGTCCTCACCTTCAGCGTCGACAAGGCGATGATGCCCGACCCCGACCCCGACCGCTACCGGGAGCTGCTGCGGGAATCGTTCCGCGAGCTGGCGCAAGCCCTCGGCTGACGCGCCGCGGGCCCCGCCGGATATCGGCGGGGCCCGGCGAGACCGCGGCCGCGGTGAGTTCAGGAGGTCAGTGCGCCGGCCAGCAGCGGCCAGGATCGGTGCAGATCGTCTTGCCAGTACCCCCAGGAATGGGTGCCGGAAGGACGGAGGTCGTAGACGATATCGGTCCGGCCGAGCTCCTGGGTGCGGCGCTGGAGCGCCCGGGTGCAGTAGTCGGCCGCGGCCTCGATTCCGCCGCCGATGAGCAGCTGGTTCAACAGCATTCGCTGATTACCGTCGAGCCGCGGATCGTCGGCGCTGTCGTATCGCCCGGCCAGTCCGGTGCCGCTGGCGATGTACATCGGGATATCGGGAAGCCGATGGGCCTGCAGGTAGGGGTCGTGTTCACGCCACCCCGGGCCGCCGGCGGGGCCCCACATGTTCTCGGCATCACCGCCGCCCAGACTCACCACCAGCGTGACGAACGCCTGACCGAGAAGATCGCTGGTCATCGCGCACCCGCTGTAGGCCGCCGCCGCACTGTAGAGGTGGGGCGCGCGGATGGTGAGGTCGAGTACCGAAGTCGCGGCCATCGAGATCCCCGCGATCGCGTTCCGGCCCGTGGTGCCGAAAGCGGAATCGAGTACGGGCGGTAGCTCTTCGGTGAGGAAGGTCGCCCACATGTTCCGGCCGTTGTTGCCCAGTTTCGCGGCCAGGCCGGCATCCACCTGCTGCCAGTCGGTGTAGTAGCTGAAGGCCCCCTCCCGGGGGATCACCACATTGACGTGTTCGCGGGCGAAGAATTCGGATACGTCGGTCTGCGCGGACCAGGTCGCGGCGTCCTCGCCGCCGCCGGCGCCGTTGAGCAGGTAGAGCGTCGGCGCGGGGGTATCGGTATCGGCCGGGCGCAGGACCTGCAGCGGGATATCACGCCGCATGGCCGGTGAGTGCACCGTGACCTCGACCGATCGCCCGGCGCCGGGCGCGAGCGAGACGATATGCGCTCCCGGCGTGGCGGTGGCGCGCGGTGCCGCACCGAGGGCGAGAACGAACAGTATTGCCAGCAGATATGCCGGCGACGTCATGCTTCGTGGAATCATCAATTCGTACACGTGGCTTTCGAGCACGGGGTCCACCCGTCGCGATCGGATGGACCCCCTTTCCGACCGGCGATCTATTTGCCGGGGGCGGGCGTGCCCCCGCTCAGGGTGATCAGCGCGTTGACGATACTCGTGCCGATACCTCCGGCGCTGGCGGTGCCCATGCCCAGAATTTCCATGAGAGATCCCATGTTGTGCTCCTTAATTGTGCTTAATTATCGGAATTCCGAATATGGAATTTCGGTGAAAGCGGGTGTACCGGTCGCCGGATCAGGCGACGCTTCCCTGTAGGGAACCGATGAAAACATCGAGGAGGCCGTCACCTGCGACGGCCGAACCGAGTGCCGGAATCAACGCGGTGAGCAGATCGGTCAACGAACCCATAGTGAACTCCTCGAGAGGGTTGAGACGTCCTCGCGGATACGGCACACAGCCGGGGAGGACGGTCACGGCCGCGGTATCCGGCAGTGACCCAGGCAACATAACAAGCGACCAGTTTTCCCGCAACAAATTCCTCTTAATATGAGTTGCAGAATGTTGGCAACTATTCGGCAATCGATTTCGAGGCGATGCGACCGCCGCCGGACCGAGGACGAAGAGCGCGCCCGCAGTGCGCGACGGGGCACCCGCCCGGCGTGAAAATCGCCGAATGGACGGTGCAGGCGCGGCAAGCCGACATCGAATGCCCAGGAATCCACCACTGTCTGGGGCGGATACTGCGCCGGAACGCACCCGCACACACCGGCGCAGGCGATAGCCGACCCCTACCGCGACCACCTCGCCCGGCTCACCCGCCGGGCGCGCACTCCTGTTACGGCACGGGCCCGGATCGGATCACGAACCCTGTCCGGCGGTATCGACGGCCGATGCCACCCGCGGCGCGAAGACGCGCCGACCCACCGGCAGGCGATGGACTGCCCGGCACCGGGGCGCCCATCCACGACTCGGCAGCCGGCGACGCCCGGAGAGCCGAGCGCCGGAAACGAATCGGCGCTGATATGGCGATGGCTCGGACCGGTCGGGTCCGAGCCATCGACGTATCAGCGCACCATATGCGGCGGGCTCAGGCGAACACCTGGGTGAGGTCGCCGTAGAGCCGCTGCTCGGTGCACTGGGTGTCCGCGTCGAAGCTCGCGTACACCGCCCCGGGGATATCGATTTCCTTGCCGTTCTTCAGCCAGTAGTGGATACGGATCTCGAAGGTGACCTCGGCCGTACCGTCTGCCGCCGGCTGCGGCTCCATCCAGTGGAAAATGGTGTGCCGGATCTTGGTGGTCTGGTCGAGCACGTACTGGATGGAGGCGGCGGCCGCTTCCCGGCCGACCACGGGTTCGGCGTTGGCGAAGGTCAGCTTCACGTCGTCGGTCATCAACTGCACGGCATCGGCCAACCGGCCGGAGTCGATGTGCTCGTAGTAGTCCTCCACGACCTTCCGGACGGACGTCATCAACCCACTCCTTGCTGAATTTCCCGGAAAGGGAACGGTTTTCGATTACTGCGAGCACACAGTAATAGATGTCCGCGCCGGGCGCCGGGCATCGCGAAGCACCGTACGTTCAGCTGATCCGAACGGTACGGCAACGGTTTTCGGGGGCCGGCGGCGCGGAGTCTCGTCCGCCGGCTCCCGGGATCACCGCGCTTCGGCCGGTGCCCGGAGCGAGCCGGGTACCGCCGCCCGGATCGCCGCGGCCTCGTGCTCCAGCAGTACGTCCCCACCTTGTGTGGAGACGATCGGGCTGTACGGGTCCGGCTCGTAGGGATCGCCGAGCAGTTCGCGCAGCACCGCCAGCCCGCAGAACGGCACATAGTGCGGGCTGTATCCACCCTCTTGGACAAACGCGATCCGCCCCTCGCAGAGTTCGGCCGCCACATCGAGCACGCGGCGGGTGAGCTGGGCGAATCCGGCACTGGTGACCATCTGGCGGGCCAGCGGATCCATGATGCTCGCATCGAAACCGGAGGCCACCAGGATCAGCTCGGGCCGGAACTCGCGCAGTGCCGGCAGCACGACCTCGTCCATGGCGTGCGCATAGGCGGCGTCACCGCTGGCGGGCGGCAGCGGGATATTGATCGAGAAGCCCTCGCCCGCACCGGTGCCCCGCTCTTCCAGGTAGCCGGAGTTCGGCGGGAAGCACAGATGCTGATGCAGCGAAATGGTGAGCACCGACGGGTCGCTGTACCAGATCTCCTGGGTGCCGTTGCCGTGGTGGACATCCCAATCCACCACGGCCACCCGGGCCAGCCCGAGGACGTCCTTGGCGTAGGCGGCGGCTATCGAAACATTGTTGAAAATGCAGAACCCCATGCCACCGGCCCGGTACGCGTGATGTCCCGGCGGGTTGACCAGCGCGTAACCGGTATCGATGGTCCGGGAGACCACCTGATCCACGAGTTGGATCGCACCGCCGGCGGACAGCGCCGCGATCTCGTAACCCCCACGCCCGAACGGCGAACAACCGTCACCGGCGTCGCCACCCTTCGGCTGCCCGCTCTCCTCCTTGATCCGGGCCAGATGCTCGGCGGTATGGACGCGGAGGATATCCGCCTCGGTGGCCGGGACCGCCCGCACGGGTTGCAGCCGGTCGAGCAACCCGGAAACGGCGACCAGTTCATGGAACCGGCGTTTGGTATCGGGGTGGGCGAGATGGTGACCTATCGGCTGGAGTCCGGTGGTCGCATCGGCGGGGAACAGACTCCCCGAACCGGTGTCGGCCCATCCGTAGACCGTGTTCCAGACATATCCGATTGTCATGGTCGAACTCCTTGGTGTCCCGCTGCCCGCGCGAGCGGGCACCGGACGGCAAACCGCGCGCAATCGATCGACAGCGCCAGCTCATCGAGCCACACCCGGTCCGTCGCCGCAACCGGAACGCGATCAGATTCTGTCTGCGGAGATCCCCCGGTTCATCGCGAGCGCGTATGCCTCGGACAGCGGTCGTACCTCTGATAGTGGGGCGGCGGTCCAGTATCTCGGATTTACCGGCCGCCGCCCCTGTAGCTACCGACCGGGCGGGCCGCGGAAACTCATCGGTGCCGCGAAAGTTTTTCCGAAAGTACAGGTGGGAGCAGAATTCATCGCGTCGTCGCCCGGTGTCCGCCCGGGGGTGTCAGAGTCGGGCGGTATGAGTGTTCTGCGTCGGGCCGCGGCCGGTTGCGCCGCCGGGCTGAGTCTCGTCCTGCTTGCCGCGTGCGCCGGGTCCGGGGAGCCCGCCCCGGCGCCGCCGGGAGTTGTTCCGCTGGTCTCCACCGATGACCTTCCCGCCCCCGGCCCCGGCGAGGTGCATCTGTTCGGGTTCAACGATCTGCACGGTCATCTCGAACCACCGGAGGCGAGCAACGGGTTGGTCGGCGAGTACCCGGCGGGTGGAGCGGCCTATCTGGCGACCCATCTGAACCGTTTGCGCGCGGCCTACCCGGACAGTGCGGTGCTCTCGGCCGGGGACAATATCGGCGCCAGTCCGCTGGTGTCGTCGCTGTTCCACGACGAGCCGACCGTCACGTTCCTGAACGAGACGGGGGTGGCGGCGTCCGCGGTGGGCAATCACGAACTCGACCACGGGGTGCTGGAACTGGCGCGGCTGAGCAAGGGCGGCTGCGCGGTGGACGGATGCTCGCCCGGTGCACCGTTCGCGGGGGCCCGGTTCGATTTCCTGGCCGCGAATCTCACGAACTCGCGCGGTGAGCCGCCCCCGGAGGTACGGCCCTGGACCATGCTGGAGGTCGGCGGACACAAGATCGGTGTGGTCGGGACGGTCACGCCCGACACCGTGAATCTCGTTTTTCCCGAGGGGATCCGCGGTTACACGTTCGGTGATCAGGCCGAGGCGATCAACAAGTATGTGCCCGCCATGAAGCAGGCGGGCGCGGAAACCGTGGTCGCGCTGGTGCACGACGGTGGCGCCCAGGGGACACCGGCGAAAACCACGGATTACAACGGTTGCGCCGATATCGGTCCAGAAGTGCCCGATCTCGCCGCACGCACGGACCCGGCGGTCCAGGTGCTGTTCACCGCGCACAGCCACCAGTCCTATGTGTGCGAATTCGACGGCAAGGTGGTGACCCAGGGCGCCTCCTACGGCCGGCTGATCACCGATGTGACGCTGCGCTTCGCCGACGGGAAGGTCACCGCGACGGCGGTGAACCGGGTGGTCACCCGGGATGTCGAACCCGATCCGTCGGTCATCGGACTTGTCGACTTCTTCTCCGGGCAGGCGGCGCCGCGCGCCGGGCGGGTGGTCGGTACCGCCGCCACGCCGCTGCCGCGCGCCGGCGCCACGGGCGAATCACCGCTGGGTGCGGTGATCGCCGACGCGATGCTCGAGGTCACCGGCGAGTCGGCGCAGGCGGTGGCGGCTTTCATGAACCCCGGTGGGGTCCGCGCCGATATCGACCCCGGCCCGATCACCTACGGCGCCATCTACGAGACCCAGCCGTTCGGAAACCAGGTGGTCACGCTGACACTCACCGGTCGCCAGATCCTCGAACTGCTGGAACAGCAGTGGGACAACGAGAGCAAACCGGCGGTCCTCTCGGTCGCCGGTATCTCCTACGCCTACGACGAGTCCGCGGCCCCGGGTGCGAAGGTGGTCGGCGATTCGGTGCGGATCGGCGGGCAACCGCTGCACGAGCTCGCCACCTACCGGGTGAGCACCAATAATTTCCTCGCCTCCGGCGGGGACGGTTTCACGGTCTTCACCCGTGGCACCGATACGGCCGTCGGTCCTACCGATCTCGACGCGCTGGAAACCTATCTTCGGGAGGAAGGCCCGGTAGCCGCTCCCGGGCAACGCGTGCGGCGTCGCTGAGCGGCATCACAGTCGCATAACCCGGAAAGTTGTTCCTGACCTGGCAATATCGATAGCCCGGCGGCGCGACTCCGGACGTACTCGCCGACCCGACCGGCCTGCTTCGGACCGCCCTCGGCTCCCCGTATGGTCCGGAGTGCTCGATCCGCACGCGTACCACTTCCCACCCGATCACCGAGAGAGAAGGGGTTACACATGTCGATCCGCACCACTACCGCCGCCGTGCTCGCCGCACTGGCCGTCCCCGCCGCGGTCGCCCTCGCCGCCCCGGCGGCCACCGCCCAACCTGCCGACGGAGCCGTCGACCAGCAGGACAGCCGACCCGGCCTCTTGGGCATTCCGGGCCTTCCCGGTATCGACGACCTGCTTCTGGGTCTCGGCCTGCCCGTTCAGGACGACGCGGAAGACGAGCCGGCACCCGGCGACACCGACCGACAAGCTCCCGGCGACACCGACCAACAAGGACCCGGCAACACCGATCAACAGGAGCCGGGTGATACCGACCAACAGGAGCCGGGCGACGCCGATCAGCAGGGACCGGCCATCGACCAGCAGCAAGCTCCCGCGATCGACCAGCAGGGCAGCATGCAGGACTACGGGCCGACGGGGTAGCGGAGGAACGTGCCGCCGGGTGGGACGGACCGGCGCAACCACTGCCACCGGGTGGGCACGGGGCCTCGCCCGGCGGCAGTGCCGCGCCCGGCCCGTCCCGGCCCGCCGGTCATCGGGCCCGGGAACCGTTGGCACACCGGACGCCGACGATCGGACCAGGGGTGTCGTCCGTCATCGTCCACCTGGCAGGAGCGGGGGCGGCAGAGGTTTTTCCGCACCGCACCCCGGCTTCGCGCCACGACCACGGCGTATCGGATCCAGGACAGTACCGACCGCGGCGCACCAGATCGGAAGCCGCCGGCCGCGACGTAACAGGTCGGGAGGCGCCCCGCACCGCGGTGTATCAGGTCGGTGAACCCGCCGCCGCGCCGGTTGCCAGGTCTGCGCCCCAGCGTTCGACGGCGGCATCGAGATCCAGCGGGTGGGGGCGCAGGTCCTCGGTATCGGGCCAGTCGGCGCGGGGTACCCGCCACATCACCTCGAACTCGTTTCCGTCCGGGTCTTTCGCGTAGAAGGATTTGGACATCAGATGGTCGGAGGCACCGACCAGCGCGTCCCGGGACCGCAGCCGGCGCCCGACTTCGGCGAGTTCGCCGAGGGTGCCGACCTCCCAGGCCAGGTGATAGAGGCCGACACTGCCGGGGTGTGGGCCCGGGGCGCGGTCACCGAGCGCGAACAGTCCCAGATCGTGGTCGTTCTCGGTGTCCGGCGCCCGGAGGAAGGCGGCCCGGCCCGGGACCCGGTGGGCGACGAGGAACTGCAGGGTGGCGGTGTAGAAGTCGACTGCGTGGTCCAGGTCGCGAATGTAGAGGACGGCGTGGTTGAGCCTGCGTACGGCCATAGCGGTTCCTTCGGTGCGGTCTGCTGGTGGGCTGGAGTCGTCAGCGCGCGGCGGCGGTGTCGCGCAGGGAGCCGGCGACGGCGTCGTGCAGGGAGGTGAGGGGCCGGCCGAGCAACTCGGCCAGATCGGGTGCGATGGTAGCGAGCGCGCCTTCGGCGATCCGTGTGTCGGCGTCGACGAGGAGTTCGACCAGGAACCCGGGAAGGCCCGCACCGGAGAGGATTTCGGCGTACTGCGCGGCGGGGAGATCGGTGTAGGTGACGCGCTTTCCGGATACGGCGGATGCTTCGGCGGCGAGGTCGGCCGGCGTCCAGGCCGTGTCACCGGTCAGCTCGTAGATCTTGCCCGCCTGGTCGTCGGGGGAGGTCAGGACGACGGCGGCGGCCTCGGCCAGGTCGGCGCGGGTGGCCGAAGCGATCGCGCCCCGGCCCGCGGCCCCGGCGAGGGTGCCGCGCCGCACCGAGTCGGCGAGGCCGGCGGTGTAGTTCTCGGTGTACCAGCCGTTGCGCAACAGCACGGTGGGCAGCCCCGAAGCACCGAGCCGGGCCTCGGTGTCGCGGTGCACCCGGGCCAGGGACAGCGGGTTGGTATCGGCGGCGACGATCGAGGTGTAGGCCACGAGCCCGACACCGGCCCGAGCCGCGGCGTCGACCACGGCGGCGTGCTGGACGAGCCGGAGGTCGTCGGGACCGTTGGCGGACACGAACAGCAGCTTGTCGGCACCGGTGAACGCGGGAACGAGTGTTTCGGGCCGGTCGTAGTCGGCGACGCGCACTGTGACACCCCGGGCGGCCAGGTCTGCCGCCCTGGTCGTATCGCGGACCGCCACCGCGAGCTGCGCGGCCGGTACGCCCCGCCGCAGCAGGGCCTCCACCGCGAGGCGGCCGAACTGTCCGGTGGCACCGGTGACGACAAACATGACGAACTCCTTCTCGGTCGGGCTTCGAGTGCGCGTATCCGGCCACCACGGTACACGGCGAAATAGTTAGCGCAAACTATTGGTAAGTGCTCTCCGGTGGTTACCATGACGGTATGGACGTAGCGGAACCCTCCTCGGACAGCACGACCGCGGTGTTGCCCTTCGATGTCTTCGCCCGGGCCTGCCCCTCGCGCCCGGTGCTCGAACACCTCACCGGACGCTGGGGAACCCTGGTGCTCGCCGGCCTGGCGGACGGTCCGCTCCGGTTCGGTGACCTGCGCCGCCGCATCGACGGGGTGAGCGAGAAGATGCTCGCCCAGACTCTTCAACAGCTGGAACGCGACGGTTTCGTACACCGCGAGGTCCGTCGCGCCATCCCGCCCCATGTGGAGTACAGCCTCACCGATCTGGGTGCCGAAACCGCGCCGCGGCTCCTCGAGCTCATCGGTTTCCTCGAGGCGCGGATGCCCGAGGTCCTCGACGCCCAGCGCCGCCACGCCGAGTCACGGGCGAATACCGAACCCTGACCAGCGGCTCCACCGAGGGCCGCCCGACCGGCGACGCTCGGCTCGCGCAGGCTCGGGATCGAACAGCGCGAGAAGGACTCCCTTCCGATCGTCAGACGAGATCGTTCCGCATCTCGATCGAACGCAGGCCCGGGTCGGAGAAATGCGGCCGGGCTGCTCCGGTCGGGTGGAACCCGTTGCGCGAGTACAGGTTCTTGGCGTGCTCGTTGTTCTCCCGCACCCAGAGCACGACCGCCGAACAGTCGTGATCCCGGGCCCACGCCAAGGTGGCCGCCATCAACTGATCGCCGATCCCGGCACCGCGCACATCCGGGGAAACCCACACCGCCTTCATCTCCGGGGTGCGCGGGTCGTCACCGGATAAGAGCCTGGTGCGCCCCACGGGTCGGCCGTCCCGGAAGGCCACGAACGACTCGAGTCGGTCGAAGTCGGCCCGGAATTCTTGTTCGGTTTTCTTTTCTGCGTCCGAACGCCGCGAGCGGAAGTCGAGTGGATCATGGTCGGCCATGGTCAAGGCGATATCCCTGTTGATTCGCCATTCATCCGGAACCAATCGGCGTATTTCGGCCGGCCCGGTCGACCCGGCCGGCCACGCGGCGACACCACCGGACAGCTGCGAAGGGTGGGCAGCCACTTTCGCGGCCGCTTCATCGGCTGCGCCGCTCACCTCGTCGGCCGCCCTCCGCAACCGACCGCTGAAGTCCGAATTGGTCTTTCGGTGAAGATGAGCGAGACCGTCGGCCATATTCTTCACACCCTGGAACAACTGGGCTTTGGCCCGGGACCACCCCGACACCGGAATCCTTCCGCCGAGCGACACGCTGCCTCGCGGTCCCCGGCCGGACCAGTTTCGGTCAATGGTGACATCCCCGTGGGCGCTTACCGGCTGTTCGCAGTACAAACCGGCAGTACCGCGAACCCCTTGTGTAGAGCCCGCCGGCCGGGCGGTCGAGCACCTTGGCCCCACCGTGCAAACCGACCAGCCGATGCGCCCAGCCCATCGCCAGATCGACCTGGTGCAGGGTCCCTGAAAAGGTTCCGCGCGCCATCGATGCACACCGATGAAGCATTGATAGCTTTCGCGCATGAAATCGAGAAGAGTACGCGGCGGCCCGCTGTCACTCGTCGCCCTGATCGCCGGGCTACTCGCCGTGACCCACTCCGCGGCCACGCCCGATATCGAATCGACCGGCGGTGCGCCGCGGAAACGCAGCCCGGTGTCGCTGATCGCCAACGGTTTTCCCGGCGGCAGGTTCGCCCTACGCAACGAAGAAGCCCGCCTGTGCCTGGCCAGTGAGCCCAGCCGGTACTACGAATTCGACGGCACCTGGCAGCAGCGGGTGTACACCCGGCACAGCGACCGGGCGAGCGTCACCACCGACCCGGGCCTCGAAATGCGTGGCTGCGACGGATCGGTGCGGCAGGGCTGGTTCTTCGATTCCAGCGGCGCGCACACCTATTCCGGTGCACACAATCAGCTCGTCAACATCGTCGCCGAGGATTCGCGCGGCTACTTCGCCCTCTCCTACGGCGGCACCCCCTCCCGAGGAGGAACCGACGCGCGGCTGGTCGACAGCACGTCGAGCCTCGCGGTGAAATGGCAGATGGAGGACGGCTACCTCTTCGAGCAGGGGTATCCGAAATCCGTACTCACCTACCTGCCCGCTACCGGGGCACTGAAGATGACTCCGCGCGGCGGCCCGTACCAGCGCTGGCGGCTACAGGCGGCACCGTAACCGTACTGAAGACCTACGACGCCGACCATTTCACCGTCTACCACCCACCGACGGTAGAGCAGATCGTCGCGGACCAGATCGCTTTCCTCACCGCCCATCTCGTACGACCACGCACCGTGGACAACTGACGGGCCCGAGGCCGGCGGTTCGGTTAGAGTGCCGAACCGAGGCCGGCAGACCGTGGCGGAAGTGCAGAGGGTGGCGTGGCGTTGTGCTGATCCCGGTCGGAAGAGATCGCGCAAACCCTTCTCCGAGCCGCCCGGAATTCGAGCGGTTGCTTCATGAGAATGGAAGGCCCTGGCACCGCCCACGGCATCAGGCCTTTCGCCCGGCGATTCGAGAACGCGGCCGCGAAACTCGCCGACTCCGACAAAGGTTTTCGTCATGCTCCCGGCACCGGCGACTCCGCACGCTCGTCGTCGGCGCGTACGAGCCCGCGGCCCGGAGAGGACTCCAGCGGCGGTTCCGGTGGCGCACCGCTGCCGCGTAGCGGATCCGCCGACCCGTATCCCAAGATCGAACTGCATGTCCATCTCGAAGGCACGATCCGGCCGGAAAGAGTGCTGGATATGGCGCGGCGCAACGGTGTGACATTGCCCGCCGACAATGTCGACGCGCTGTCCGCGCTGTATCGGTACCGCGACTTCGGCCACTTCCTGGAGATGTGGCGCGCCACCACCGGCACGATGCGGACCGAAGACGATTTCCGCCGCGCCGTCCTCGATTACGCTCTGGAGGCGAAAACGCACGGCGTGCAGTACATCGAAACCACCTTTTCACCCATCAATCGCAATAAATGGGACGGCATCCCGTATCCGGCGATGTTCGACGGTGTCACGGACGGCATCACCGCGGCGGCCGAACACTACGGTGTCACCGTGCGCGCCATGCCCAGCCTGATCTGGGGAATCGACCGAGACCTGGCCGAAGAATGCGCGCAATGGGCCGTACGCTACCGGGACCGGGGCATAGTCGGCCTGGACGCCGGCGGCAATGAATTGGCGCGCGGCGACGTCTCGGAGTTCGACCGGGCGGTGGCCATCGCCCGCGACGGGGGGCTGGGGATCGTGCCACACGCGGGGGAAGCCGGGGGCGTACGCGCCATCCGGGATGTCCTGCGCTGGAACCCGGACGGGCTACAGCACGGGATCGCCGCGGCCGGCGACCCGGCCCTCATGGCCGAGCTCGTGGATCGCGGAACGGTACTTCGGGTGACCCCGACCTCCAACGTCGCCACCCGCGTCGTGGCAGATATCGCGGAACATCCACTCCCCCGGCTGCGCGAGGCCGGTGTCCGCTGCAGTATCGGTACCGACGACCCGGCTCTGTTCGGTACCACCCTCGGCCAGGAATACGAGCTGGCCGAGCGACTCGGTATCAGCCCTGCCTCCGCCTACCGGGCCGGCGTCGACGGGTCCCTGTGCGACGACGCCGTGCGGCAGCAACTGCGCGAGATCGGCGACACCGCGTTCGGCGCTCCACCAAGCTGACCACACCCGAATGCCGGCGCCGATCAGAGACTTCCGGACATCCGCCCGTACACGATCAGCAGCAGCACGCCGAGAGCGGAGATCGCGAGCAGGGCCAGCCACTGCCGGGGCCAGTCCCTGCGCATGACCACGAACGACGCCGTCACGCCGAGGAGCCCGGCGGCGCAGTATCCGAGTTTCCAGCCGAGTCCCTCCGAACTCAGGCCCATCACGGCGATGATCGAGGACAGCACGAGAGCGGCGACCATCAGTTCATTGCGCAGAAATCCCTCGTCGAGCAGTGCGACGGCCCGCTCGATCGCGGCGCTCATACCGCCCGAACGACGTGCGCGACGTGTGTACCCCATGTGAAATCCCTTCCGCCGGCTGCCGCGCTTCACGCGACAGGTCTGTGTCCGCCTCTCCTGCCGGATTTCGAGAAGATCGCGTGCCCACCGGACACGGCGCCCACGCCGCCGGTCACAACACCGGGCAGGCCGAGCCGAGGTTCAGGCCGGAGCCGACCTCCACTTCGAGCGACTGTTCGCTACCGATGTTCACGGCGTGCAGGTTGTGCGTGCCGGAAACCTCCGGGGTCCATTCCGCGGTGACCGTGCCGGACGCACCGACCGGAATCGCGCCGGGCGGATCGAACGAGCCTTTCTGGCTGTCGTAGAAACCGACGTACTCGCCGGGTTCCGCGGTGGCGGTCGCGGTGTAGGTGCAATGGGTTCCGTAGGGCGCCGTGGCGCTCCCTCCGCCGGTCCCCGGCGAAAGCTCGAAATCGGTGACCGCCGCGGGTGCGGCGGGAGCGGTGACCACGAGCGCCGGCGCCAGTGCACCCAGCAGCACGGCCACCGTCGGAACAGTCCCGCGTGAACGGAGCATCAACGACCCTTTCGACGACAACGGATGGAACGCACCTGTCGATACCACCTGGTCGAGAACGCTCGACCGGAGTCGAGCGGAAAGCCGGAGCGGGTCTCGGCCACGGCGACCGGCCCCGGGAACACGAACCTCACGCTACTCGGCGAGCTGCGCGCTGTGCGGCGCTTCCGCTCATTTCCTCGTCGGCGGGCGGATTCGCGTTATCGGCGTAATCGCAGTACCCGCCTCATTTTCGGCGAGTCCGCGCCCGAGGGAGTTTCCGGCGTTACCGTCTGGACATGAGTTCTTCGCACTGGACCGCGGCCGACCTGCCCGCCTTCGACGGCCGCACCGTGGTCGTCACCGGCGCCAACAGCGGCGTCGGATTCGGCACCGCCACCCTGCTGTCCCGGGCCGGCGCGCATGTGGTGCTCGCCGTCCGCGATATCGCCCGCGGCAACGAGGCCGCACGCCGGATCGGCGGCAGCAACGAGGTGCGGCGGCTCGATCTCGCCGATCAGGAATCGATCCGCGAGTTCGCCGACGAGTGGGCGGGTGAGATCGCGATCCTGGTGAACAACGCCGGGGTCGCGATGGTGCCCGAGGGCCGGACCAAGGACGGCTTCGAAATGCAGTTCGGCACCAATCATCTCGGTCATTTCGCGCTCACCAATCGGCTCCTGCCCCACATCACCGACCGCGTCGTCAACCTGGCTTCGGGTGCGCACCGGGTGGGGTCCATCGATTTCGACGATCTGGACTACGCCAAAAGCGGTTACGGTCCCGTGAAGGCCTACGGCCGTTCCAAACTCGCGAACCTGCTGTTCACCCTCGAACTCGAACGCCGGCTCCGGCAGGCCGGGTCGGCGGTGCGCGCCATGGCGTCGCATCCCGGGTACGCGGCCACCGAACTCGGTACCGCGAACCGCAACAAATTCCTGGTCGCCGTCGTGCACCTGGCCGGCCGCTATCTCGCGCAAACCCCGGAGAAGGCAGCCTTGCCCACACTGTTCGCCGCGACGCAGGACCTGCCTGGGGCAAGTTACGTCGGGCCGGACGGTCGCGGGGAGATGCACGGGTACCCGACACTGGTCGGGCGGTCGGCGCAGGCCAGCGATGTGCTCGCGGCGCAGCGGCTCTGGGAGGTCTCCGAGGAACTCACCGGCGTCCGGTTCGGTCTGTCCTGATCCGCTCGGAACTTTTCCACGGTGCCCGGTGCGTTGCGCCCGGGCCGGGGCGGCCACCCGGGAAATAATCGTGGCCTCGACGATCGCCGTGCGGGATCGATCAGCACGGGATCTCCGGACTCGCCACGAGGAGGTTCCCGATGTCGTTCACCGAGGAAGAGGTCGCCTATCTGCGCTCTCAGCCGCTCGCGCGGGTGGCCACCGTGGGCCCGGACGGGCAGCCCGACGTGGCGCCGGTGGGCTACGAGTTCGACGGCACCCATATCTATATCGGCGGTCACGATCCGGCGCGGACCAGGAAGTACCGCAATGTCGAACACGGCCACACGAAGGTCGCCCTCGTCATCGACGACCTCGTGTCCACGGACCCCTGGGCCCCGCGATACCTGCGTGTGTACGGAACCGCCGAACTCGTGGAGCGGGCCGGCCGATTCGGGACCGCCCTATATATGCGGATCACACCCACCGTGTCCTGGAGTTTCAACCTGGCCGGCCGCGCGTTCTCACCCGGCGATGTCCAGGTGCGGCGCACCGTTCACTCGCCCTGAACACCACCGCCGGATCGCTGGGCGATACCCCTTTACTGTGCCCGCCGGTCGGATCACCGCTGCGGCGGATCGACTCGCGTTCCTCGACGCCCGACGGGCGACGCGGCCGCCCGTCGACAGCCGGAGGCACGGTGCCGGGTTCATCACTCTCGTGGTGTCCGGCGCAGCACCGCGAGGTAGGCCACCGCGGCCGCCCGCTGCGCCGGTACGGCCAGCGACGCGCCCAGGCGCAGGTACCGGTTCGCAGGGCGGGAAAACGCGGTGACCACGCCGTACACGACATCGCTGTCCCCGTCGTACTCGACGGCGAACAGTTCTTCCCCGCTCGTCGGGTGGCCCGGCAACGTGCCGTAGGCGAACCCGATCCGCTCGGGCTCGTCCAGGACATACACCACCCGGCACGGCGCGCGCAGGCCGAACCGGCCGATCCCGAGCCGGACGGTGACCGCCGTGCCCGGCTCGGCCACCGGAGTTCCGGCTTCCCAGAGAATTCTCAGCCCGCGCTGTATCCGATAGCGCAGTAGCGCCGCGCCGAGCCGCCGGAATTCCGCCTCGCCGGCAGCTATCGGACGACGCACCCGCAGGTGCCGATATCCCGGCGGCAGCTCGCCACGGGTCGCGCCGATCTCGGAGTAGGTGAACGCGGGACCGTCCGGCGATTCGCTCATACCCCGATTCTCGTCGCCGCGAGCCATCGACGCGAGACCGGCGGCCCGGGACGATACGGAGCAACCCGACTGCGCCGGGGCCGCGCGTCCCGTGCCGATCGGCCGGCCGCTGGAGCGATCGGCTGCGCCGGGCAGCACAGCCCGTCTCGATCCGCCGGTCACAGCAGCGATCGGCTCCGCCGGGCGGCGCGGTGCGACCTGTTCCGATCAGCCGGCGGCCACCGGGGCGATCGGCGCGCTGCTGCGCCCGTATCCCCGACCGCTGAGTTCCGCATCGAGGGTCTCCTGCGCCACCCGCATGACCTCGGCATACACCGGTTCCTGCAACCGCCGCCACATCTCGTCCTCGGCGACCTCCTCGACAGGAGCGATCACCCACCAGATATTGCCGAAGGGATCCGCGACCCGGCCGCCGCGCTGCCCGAACGCATCGTTGGCGGGTGGGGTGACGATCCGCCCTCCGGCCGCCGTGGCCCTGCCGATCGCCTCGTCCGCGTCGGGCACGAACACGCGCAGCAGACTCGGCAGCGCGGGCCAATCCTCGTGCCGGTCGAAGGCGAGGACGACGGTGTCGCCGATTCGTATCTCGCCGTGCCCGATCTTCCCGTCCGCGGTCGGTACCCGGCCGAGCTCCACGCCGTCGAACACCTGGGCGACGTAATCGAGGAAAGCCCCGGTGTCATCGGTGACGACCCACGGCGCGACGGTGGTGTAGCCCGCGGGCTGGGTATGTTCCGGCATCTCGATCCTCTCGCTCACATTCGGTACAACCGTGACGGTAGCGGCGATAGCGGTCGGAAACCGTCCTCAATTGTTCCGCCGGTGTTCGAATCGCCGACCGCGTGAGCCCGGAATCGCGCTACGACGACGTCTCAGGAAGCGATTTCGGTACGAAGCTCGGCCAGGGCGCGGGTCAGTTGATGGATACCGGGGGTTTCGACCGGATAATGACCGGCGCCGGCGAGCACGGTGAGCTTCTTCGGAGCAGCGATACGATCGAAGAACTGCTCGCTCAACGACAGTGGTGTCCAGGTGTCGGCGCCGGGATGAACCAGCCACACCGGGCAGGTGGTGAAGTTCTCCGGCTCGACGTGCGGCACCGAGGTGAGATAGGTCCGCAGGAACCCCAACGGCATGCGGACTCCCCCGCCCAGGGGATCGGTGGAGACCAATCGGGTCAGCGCCGAGTTGCCGGACATGGCCGGCATATTCGCCATCCACCGGATCGGGACCCGGAGGTTGTCGACGGCGGGGAGAAGCAGCCGCGCACCGTAGCGGCCGAGCCATGGGCGGCGGGCGATCGCGCTGCGTACCTGCGGCAGTCGTGGATCGATCAGGCACGTCGCCACAACCGCGGCGGCCAGACCGGTGCGTGCGGCGGCTTCGTAGGCCAGCATGCCGCCCATGCTGGCACCCAGGAGCACCAGCGGCCGGGGATCGGCGGCATGCTCGGCCCGGACCAGGTCGGTGAGGCAGTCCACCCAATCCTGGTAACGGATACCCCGGCGTGCGGGAACCCGCGTACGGCCGTAACCGGGGAGGTCGGGCACCACCACCTCGAAACCCTGCCCGGCCGCCAACGCCGCGAACGGCCACACCGCCGCGGCGTGCCCGCCGGCACCGTGGACCAGCAGCATCCGGACCGGCGCGCCGGCCGGGACGACACGTTCGATGTGCACGCGGTGGCCGCGGTGGTCCCACCAGGTCCGCTCCGGCCGTAGCGCGGGGTCGGGTCGCAGGTCGGTGGGCAGAAAATCCAGGTAGGAGCTGTGCATGTCATAATAATTCGAGTAATCCTCGGTTTTGCCAACTCGACTTCGGAGCCCTGTGTCCACTCCGCGCAAAACCCCGCGCCAGCAGCGCTCGGAGTTCACCTTCGACGCGATCCTGGACGCGGCTGCTCGACTTTTTCAACAGCTCGGCTACGCGGCGACCACCACCAACAAGGTCGCCGAGCTCGCGGGCGTCTCGATCGGCACGCTCTACCACTACGTCCCCAACAAGGACGCCCTGCTCTACGCACTGGCCGACCGCCACCTCCGCGAGGCCACGGCCGCCCTGCTCACCGAAACCACATCCCTCCGGTGCGAGGGGCCGCCACTGGAGGAGACCGTGCACCGGCTGATCAGCTCGGTCGCCGACCTGCACCGTGCCCAGCCGCAGATGCACCGGTTGCTGTTCGAACAATCACCGCGCACTCCCGAAGGCATCGCCCGGTTGCGTGAACTCGAACAGCGCCTCGCCGCTGAAGTCGCCTATCATCTGTGCCGCCTCGGGGTCGGCGGCCCCGACCCCGACCTGAACGCCCTGCTGTTCGTGCAAGCCGTCGAAGCCCAGGTTCACGGGGCGGTGCTCGACCCGCCGGAAGGCAGAACCACAGACCAGTGCCTGGCGGCCGTGATCGCCTTCTGGACCCGATCACTGACTCGTCAGCGGCCGGCGTAGCGCGGCGAGTGCGCGGTACGGCACAGTGACCGTTGTGAGCGGCAGCCTGGACGAAGTGTGGCAGAGTGTGCAGGGTGTGCTCGGCACGGCCGCCAAGGACGCCGGCACCGCGATCTCGGCTTTGCCCGCGCAAGTCGCCGGCGGCCTCAACGAGGTCGCTTCCCGGGTCGTGAAGGCGGATTCGGCAGAGATATCGCCTCCGGCAACCACGTCCTTCGAGATGTCCGGTGGTGTCGCCGGCACCGCAAGCTCTTCCACCTATGTACCCGGACGCGATCTGATCGACGAGGTGGACTACAGCGCCCTGCGGCGGGCAGGGAGACCCAGGTCCCTGGGGAACTCCCCGACGTTCGAAGAGATCCAACGGCTACAAGGATTCGACGGACCCGTCACGGTCGCCACCCGCGGCGAGGTCGACGGGGCAGTCGCGGCGGGCCAGAGACAGCTGTTCCGAGGGTTCGAGGAAGATCGCTACCTCGATGCCTTCATCACCGGCCCGGTGCGGCCGGGCGGCGGCCCCACTGGATCCGGAACGTATGTCACACCGCTGGAACACATCGCACTCGACTACACCGATCCGACTCGCACGCTGGACCGCGCCACCCGGCAGGCCCGGGTGCTGCGCATGGCGCTTCGCCCTGGGACCAAGACGATCACGCTCCGCGAACTGGAGAAGGAACGGAGCCAGGCCTGGTCGCAAGTTACGCGAGAACTGGAGGCCGTACGCGGTATAGCGAACCGAACGGACGAGGAGAATGCTCGCTACGCCGCGCTCCAGGACAAAGAGCTGACCTTCGCCGATATCGGCCAATACGGTGCACTGCGCGGCTGGGACGCCATCGACGGATCCGCCACCTTTTCGAACAAAGAGTGGGTTGTACTGAACCCGACCGCCCTGTTGGTTCAACGCCGAGAACCTTGAACGGCGAAGGAGTTCGATCATGACGATCGTTGATCCATCCGGAGTGATCTGGTTGGAGGGCAGTTACAGCGGTAGCAAGAGTCCATGCGTCGAGATGGCGTGGCCGAGCGACGGACAGGTCGGGGTGCGGGGGACCATCTATGCGCTCAGCGATACTCGCAGAGCAGGACTCCAAACGGTGACCTCGTCGATATCGAAAATATAGCTCATTTCCTCAGCGATTGCCCGTTGTGCACGATCTCGTAGATCGGGCGATCCTTCATTCTCAGAGCGAGATCTACTCACGACCTCGGAGCCTCTTCAGTTGCTGAAACCCGACAAATCCATAATCGGACAGTTGCCCGACGACCGGCTCGATCATTTCCAGGATTTCTACATCCCCACCAGCGTCCAACTCGTAAAGTCTATTTGCAATGTAATCCGCATCAGGGTCGTCGCGCCTTCGCCCGATCTCGTCCAAGACCAGAAAAAGGCCTTTCAATCCACCCAGCCTCGCCAGTACATCGGCCGAATCGACCTGCATCGTCACAATCTCGTCGTCCAGCATCTCGTGCAGACGTCTCACCGCGCTGTCTTCGTGGATGAAGTTCGCGAGTTCGTAGATGGCGGAGTCCCTGGTGAGGCCATCCGGGCTCCTGGAGTTCGACAACGCGGTCTCCAGGCTGACGGGGGTCTTGTCGGGATCGGTCACGGAATCTCCTCGGGCATAACGGGGCGCACGGTATCACCAACCCCGCCTGATGGTCACCGCTCCGGCCGCGACAGCGGCCGCGATCACCAGCACCACCACTGCCCACGGCTCCGCACCGAGTCCGAGCGCTAAAACCCCCTGCGCCGCGAATCGATACGGTCGCGCTAGACGTGCGCTGAGGGATACGAAGTTCTCGGGTCGTATTCGATAGTCCAGTCCGGCCCGAGCTCACTACGGAGCCCGGCGGCTATTTCCGCTCCTTCACGCCAGAATTGTCGCTCCACATCAACGGAAAGGAATCTCGGATTCCCGGGGTCATCTTCCAGGTCGTATGTAGCGTCCCATCTGTCCGACCAGTCTCGCAGGGCCGCAGCAAGTTCGAACGAGATCGGGAGCGAACCCGGGTCCACGTTTTCGAACTGCTTTCCCCTACGCACCCAGGTAGGCCAGCACTCGATCTCCGGCAGAACCCTCAAATATTTCACTACCCCTCCAGCGCTCACGAGGCCGGATTGGCCCCGACCACAAACCCATTACTCCCAACACTAACAGCAATCCTCACCGGCTGGCCATTGTGCAATATTTCGTACACCGGCCGGTTTTTTCCCTGGGTTCCGACCACTTCGCCTTCGGTGACCGCCTTCATCACTAAGTTTGGAATTTCGCTTTCCGGTATTCCTTTGTCGCCAAACTCTCCCGAATGCCTCAATATATGCTCGAGCCCGGCGCGGTCATTACCTTTTTCCAAGAAAACTACTTTCCCGTCGGCATCTCTGCCGATGGACACAATATCCTCCCTACTGAATTTCACACCACTCTGCTCCAGCTCGTCTATCAGCGCATTTATTTCTTCCGGAGTGGTTGCGATCCCTGATTTCTTTTCCGGCTTGCTTTGAGCCTCGACCGAATCTTCGATGGTTTCGATGAGGTCGTGGATACGCTCGAGTTTGGCACGCGTGTCGCCGGTGGAACGGGTCACGGCGACCACCGTCCGCAGCCCGGCCGCGGCGACGATACCGCGCAGCGCTTTGACCAGATCGTTGACCAGATCGACGGCTTTGCCCGCACGGATGGCCGCCACAGCGCCACCACCGATTCCGAAGCTGACCACAGAGGCAGCGACGGCGAGCGCGAGGGTGATGGCGACCTGCTTCTTCAGTTCGTCGGCGAACTGCGCGAGCATGTCGTGCAACCGTGCCTTCATGTTGTCGTGCGCGGTTTTCTGGGCCGCGCAGGAGGCGGCGATATCGGCGAAGATGGCCAGCAGGTCTTCGGCCGCGGTTTTGATCTCCCGGAGATCCTCGTCGATCGACGCCACCTCGGGCGCTGTGACCTGCTGGAACATCGCCGCCGCCCGTTCCAGCTCCACGGGCAGGTTGGTGGCGCCCGGCGCATGGGCCAGGCTGTTCCAGACGGTGGCGGCGGTGTTGAGTTTGTCGGTATCACCGTCAGGGACCGGCAGGTCGACACCGATCTGCTTGGCCAGTTCCAGACCGTCGTCGATCAGGCCGCTACCCGGACCGCCCGCCGACGGCGGCGGCTGGGCGCAGCTGACGTAGGCGAGCTGCGGGTCGGCCGGTTTCTGTGGTGCGGGAGTTCCGGACTTGGGGTCGTGGTCGCTACTCGCGTAGACGTACCCGGCCTGGTTCAGGATCCGGGGGTACTTGTCGAGTGCCAGCATCAGGGTGCTGACGAGGTTGTTGGTCTCGCGGACCTGGTTGTCGTAGGAGGTCGCCCATTCCTTACCCGGCCCGGCGCTGCCTGCCATCGCAGCGGTGCCCTTCAATGCCTGCAAGTGCTGGTCATAGGCGGCGAAAAAGGCGCTCGCCGCCCTGTTCACGATGGTGGCCGCCTCGTAGTAGACGGCCGGATCCACATTGATGAAATTCATCTACCGGGCTCGGGCTATCGGGGGCCGAACATACGCTGCACGGTCTGGATAGCGGTCGTGTAGCGGCTGTGGGCGTCGACCGCGGCCTGACGCATGGCGTCGACCCCCTCACGGACGTCGGTGGCCCCGGCGGACCACTGCCGGAATGCGTCGGCCTGCGCGAGCGCCGCGTCACCGGACCAGGTCTGATGCAGGGCGGCCATTCGTTGCTCGAGGCCGGTGAGGCTGTCGTTGAGAAAGCCGATGAAGTTCGCGGCGCGGGCGGTGAGGTTGTCGAGTTCGTCGAGATCGACCTGGAAGGCCTCGGACGGCTCGGGCATGAGGGTCCCCCTCGATGATCGAACCGCAGCTGTCCCGGCAGTACCGGCGCGCGCAGCCGTGTCAACCGAGCCGCACTGCCGCTGCCGATACGGCCCGGACGACTCCAGCGGCGTGGCGCCGCTATCCCCGAGACCGCCGAACTGATCCGGAGCAGACTCGACACCTTGCCCGAAGAGGTGATTGCACCCGCTGGCAGCGTAGCCATAGAGACCTGCCGTAGCACCTGGTAGCGCCAGGTGGCACACGCCCGTATCCTGGAACTATGAGCGTTCAGCCGGAAATCACGCAGCGGGATCTGCGTAACAGATCAAAAGAGATAATGGACGCCGTTCAAGACGGGCAGGCGTTCACAGTCACCCGGGACGGACACCGGATCGGCCAACTCGTTCCGCTCCGTCGCCGTCGTAGGTTCGTCCCCCGGGCGGAATTTGCGGCCATGTCACGCACCGCGCCCGGTCTCGACCTCGACACTTTCCGTGCCGACCAGGACGCCACCGCCGATCAGTACTTGGACGACCCGTATGCCCGGTGATCGTCCGGCTCGCACATACGGACTGATCGATACCAACATCATGATTCTGCGTCGCTGGGTGGACCCCGCACAGCTTCCGGACGAGATGGCGATCACGGCCGTCACCCTCGCCGAATTGTCGGCCGGACCGCACGAGGTCCGCAGCAATACCGAGCAGGACGTCTACGACGAGCACTCCGAACGAGCCCGGCGTCTCGATGTGCTCCAGCGTGCCGAACACGAATTCGATCCCATCCCTTTCGAAGCCGAAGCCGCGCGCGCATTCGGGCGGGTGTGTGCCGCGGTGATCGCCACCGGACGCAAACCACGCCGGCGTATCGCCGACCTGATGATCGCCTCGGTTGCGCTGGCTGAAGACCTACCCCTCTATACGACCAACCCTGACGACTTCAAAGGACTGGAAGAACTCATCACGGTGCGGGCAGTCGCTCGACCGGGTGTGCCGCACGAGAGCAGTGCCGGATAGACCGACTGTCTCCCGGAACCGCATCAGCCCCTCCTGGCTTCCAGAGCCTCGTGCAATGTGACCGCCCACTGGTGCACGATCTGTTTACGCCGGGCCGAGTCGTCGGTGAGGACATCGGCCAGACCCAATCCACGCGCGAGGTCGAGGGTGGCCTGGACCAGATGGTGGGCGACCGGATCGGTGTCGTCGACCCCCAGTGCCCGGACGGCGCGACGGTGGGCGCCGCGGCCGAAGCGGGCTTCCAGTGGGACGATGCGTTCGCGGAGCGCCGGGTCGGCGGCGGCGTGGGTCCAGACCTGGAGGGCGGCTTTGAACAGCGTGCTGGTGTAGGACTCGACCAGCCCGGACACCACTGCTTCGGTACGGGCCAGGCCGGGTTCGGTGACCACCGCCGTCACTGCCTGGTCGGTGCGGGTGTCGAACATGTAGGTGAGGGCGGCGGTGATGAGGTCTTCGCGGGTCGGGAAATGGTGCTGGGCCGCACCCCGGGACACCCCCGCCCGTTCGGCGACCACCGCCACCGTCGCCGCTGCCCAGCCCTTTTCGGCCAGGCAGTCGATGGTCGCCTCCAGGAGCCGCTGCCGGGTGGCCCGGCTGCGGTCCTGTTTGGGTTCGTGGGGTGTCGCCATAGCGGCCTATTCTGCCGAGGGCGTCTCGACGGCCGGGACGGCCCAGCGGGGCAGACGGCGTTGCAGGAACGCGGTCATTCCCTCGATCACTTCCTCGGTGCCGAAGAAACTGCCCGAGCGGGCCGCCAATTCGTCGGCGGAGCGGTCGAATTCGGCCAGAATCGGCGCGGTGGTGAGACGTTTGCTCTCCGCGAGGCCCTGCGGGGAGGCTTTGCGCAGTTCAGCCAATAGTTCGGCGGTCCGGGCGGCCGGGTCGTTCGTCGCCAGGGTGATCAGGCCGATCCGCTCGGCGGTATCGGCGTCGAACTTCTCACCGGTCAGGAAATAGCGGTCGGCGGCACGGGGATTCATCCGGGGTAGCAGGGTGAGCGAGATGACGAACGGGGCCAGGCCGAGCCGCGCCTCGGTGAGCGCGAAACTGCTCGCCAGGCCGGCGACGGCGATATCGCACGCCGCCAACAGCCCCATCCCACCGGCGCGCACATTCCCGTCCACCTGCGCGATCACGGGTTTCGGGAGCTCCAAAACGGCACGTAGCAGCCGCACCATCCACTGCGTGCGGATATCGGATGCGGCGGCGGGGTCGGCGTCCACCGCTTCCTTCAAGTCCGCTCCGGCGCAGAAGGTGTTGCCGGTGTGGGTGAGGACAACGGCGCGCACCTGCGGGTCGGCGGCGGCGCGTTCCAAACCCGCCAGCAGTTCGGTCACCAGCCGCGAGGAGATGGCGTTGCGGTTGTGCGGGGAGTCGAGGGTCAGCGTGGCGAACCCGTCCTCGACGGCGTAGTCGACGACCCGGGTCTCGGTTCCGGTCACGGCGGCCTGCCTTTCTCGGCGGGGCCGGGGCGCGAACCCCGGCCCGCCGGTGGTCAGTAGGACTTCGGCAGGCCCAGCGAATGCTGGGCGACGAAGTTGAGGATCATTTCCCGGCTCACCGGGGCCACCCGCGCGATCCGGGCCGCGCCGAGCATGGCGGCCAGGCCGTATTCCGAGGTCAGGCCGGAGCCACCGTGCGTCTGGATGGCCTGGTCGAGGGCTTTGATACTGGCCTCGGCGGCCGCGTATTTGGCCATGTTGGCGGCCTCGGCGGCCCCCATCTCGTCACCGGCGTCGTAGAGGGTGGCGGCCTTGAGCATCATCAGCCGGGCCAGCTCCAGTTCGATCTTCACCTGCGCCAGCGGATGCGCGATGCCCTGATGCGCGCCGATGGGGGTCTTCCAGACTGTGCGTTCGTTGGCGTACTCGACCGCGCGGTCCAGGGCGTAGCGGCCGACGCCGACCGCCATGGCGGCGCCCATGATCCGCTCCGGGTTCAGGCCCGCGAACAGCTGCATGAGGGCGGCGTCCTCTTTACCGACCAGGGCGGTCGAGGGCAGCCGGACATCGTCGAGGAACAGGGTGAACTGGTGGTCCGGTTCGATGATGTCCATATCCTGCGGGGTCTTCTCGAACCCGGGCGCATCGGTGGGGACGATGAACAGAGCGGGCTTCAGCTTGCCCGTCTTGTGGTCGGAGGTGCGCGCGACGATCAGCACCGCCTCGGCCTGGTCGACGCCGGAGATGAAGATCTTGCGACCGGTGAGCAGCCAGTCGTCACCGTCGCGGCGGGCGGTGGTGGTGATCTGGTGCGAATTGGACCCGGCGTCGGGTTCGGTGATACCGAAGACCATCTTGGCCGAACCGTCGGAGAGCTTGGGCAGCCATTCGGCCTTCTGCTCGTCGGTGCCGTATTTGGTGATGATGGTGCCGCAGATGGCGGGCGAGACCACCATGAGCAGCAGACCGGCACCCTGCGCGGACAGCTCCTCCATCACCAGCGCGAGTTCGTACATGCCGGCCCCGCCGCCCCCGTACTCCTCCGGCAGGTTCACCCCGAGGAAGCCCAGCTTCCCGGCCTCGGCCCACAGTTCGTCCAGCGGTTCGCTCTTGCGCGCCCGGGGCAGCACGTAATCGCGGTAGTTGTACTTGGCGGCCAGCGCGGCCACGGCGGCGCGCAGTTCTTTGCGTTCGTCGGATTCGATGAAGCTCATTGCCTACTCCTGGTTTTCGGTGGCGGGATCCACCACGGCGAGAACGGCACCCACGTCGACCTGTTGGCCGACTTCGACATTCACGGCACTGAGCACACCGGCGGCGGGCGCGGCGATGGTGTGCTCCATCTTCATGGCCTCCAGCCACAGGATCGGCTGACCGGCGGTCACCGAACTGCCGACCTCGGCGCCCAGCCGGATCACGCTGCCCGGCATGGGCGCCAGCAGGGACCCGGTGGCCACCTGGTCGGCGGGGTCGGTGAACCGCGGCAGGCGGCGCGCCGATACCGGACCGAGCGCGGAATCCACACAGACCAGATCGTCGTAGCGGGCGACGGCGAATTGCCGCCGGACCGGGCCGTGCGCACCGGGCACCGCCAGCACCACCTGATCGGGAGCGGCGGAGATCAATTCCAGACCGTCGTACCCGGCGACCTCCACCCCACCGCGGGTGAACCGGTAGTCGATATCGTGCGTACCGGTGGCGCGGCTTTCGTAGGACTTGCGTTGCGCCTGCGACGGCAGATTGCGCCAGCCGCTCGGTACACCCGCGACCACACCGGCGCGCGCCCGGTTGGCGGCCGCTTCGGCGAACGCGGCCGCCACGATCGACAGTTCCTCCTCGTCCGCGCCCGCCAGGGGCGCGGCCAAGGCGTCCAGCCCGTGCGTGGCGAAGAACGCGGTATCGGTATCGCCGGCCAGGAAGGCCGGGTGGCGCAGGACCCGGACCAGCAGGTCGCGGTTGGTGACCAGGCCGTGGATCCGGGCCCGGTGCAGGGCGCCGGCCAGCAGCCGGGCCGCCTCCGCTCGGGTGCGGCCGTAGGAGATGACCTTGGCGAGCATGGGGTCGTAGTGCACCCCGACCACCGAACCGTCGACCACGCCGGAATCCAGCCGGACCCCGGGGCGGTCGAGAAGGTCGAATTCCGCCGCGACTCCGGGGATCTCCATCCGATGCACGGTTCCGCTCTGCGGCTGCCAATCCTGCGCGGGGTCCTCGGCATAGAGCCGGACCTCGATCGAATGGCCACGCAGGGCAGGCGGTTGCGGAGGCAGCCGGTGCCCCTGGGCCACCTCCAGCTGCAACTGGACCAGGTCCAGACCGGTGGTGCATTCGGTGACCGGATGCTCCACCTGGAGGCGGGTGTTCATCTCCAGGAAGAAGAACTCACCGTCCTCGTCGGCCAGGAATTCGACGGTACCGGCGCCGGTGTAGCCGATGGCGGCGGCGGCCTGGCGGGCCGCCTCGAACAGGCGGTCCCGCATACCGGGTCCCGAATCCGGTCCCCGACCGGCATCGATACGTTCCACCAGCGGAGACGGCGCCTCTTCGACGACCTTCTGGTGCCGGCGCTGGATCGAGCACTCCCGTTCGCCGACGGCCCAGATGGTGCCGTGCGTATCGGCCAGCACCTGGACCTCGATATGGCGGCCGGTCTCCAGATAGCGCTCGCAGAAGACGGTGGGGTCGCCGAATGCCGATTCGGCCTCCCGGCGGGCGCCGTCCAATTGCCCGGGGAGTTCGGCCAGGTCGCGCACCACCCGCATACCGCGACCGCCACCACCGGCGGAAGCCTTGATCAGCACCGGGAGTTGGGCTTCGGTGACCTCGTCCGGGTCGAGCTCGGCCAGCACCGGCACCCCGGCGGCGTCCATCATCTTCTTGGACGCGACCTTGGAACCCATCTCCTCGATGGCGGCGGCGGGCGGCCCGATCCAGACCAGCCCGGCCGCTTCCACCGCCCGCGCGAATTCCGCGTTCTCGGAGAGGAACCCGTAGCCGGGATGGACGGCGTCGGCACCGGTGGCCTGCGCGGCCGCGATGATGAGGTCGGCGCGCAGGTAGGTCTGCGCTGGTGTGTTCCCGGGCAGCCGGACCGCCGCGTCGGCCTCGGCGACATGCGGGGATTCGGCGTCGGCGTCGGAATAGACCGCCACCGTGCCCAGGCCCATCCGGCGGCAGGTGGCGAAGATGCGGCGGGCGATCTCACCGCGATTGGCGACCAGGACGCTGGTGATCAGCTGCTGCGTATTCGTCACGACCGGCCTCACATTCGGAAGACGCCGAAGGATTCGGCGCCCTGGACAGGTGCAGTGTGGATGGCCGAGAGGGCCATACCGAGCACTGTGCGGGTATCGCGCGGGTCGATGACCCCGTCGTCGTAGAGCCGCCCGGACATGAACATGGCCAGCGATTCGGCCTCGATCTGCGCTTCCACCATGGCACGCATCCCGGCGTCGGCCTCTTCGTCGAACGCCTGCCCGCGGGCCTCGGCGGCGGCGCGGCCGACGATGGAGATCACCCCGGCCAGTTGCGCCCCGCCCATGACCGCGGATTTGGCGCTGGGCCAGGCGAAGACGAAACGGGGGTCGTAGGCACGGCCGCACATGCCGTAGTGCCCGGCGCCGTAGGAGGCGCCCATCAGTACCGAGATGTGCGGGACCTTGGAATTGGAGACCGCGTTGATCATCTGGGCACCATGTTTGATGATGCCCTTCTGCTCGTATTCCTTGCCGACCATGTAGCCGGTGGTGTTGTGCAGGAACAGCAGCGGGGTGTGGGTCTTGTTGGCCAGCTGGATGAACTGGGTGGCCTTCTGCGATTCCTCGGAGAACAGGACCCCGCGGGCGTTGGCGAGGATACCGACCGGATACCCGTGCAGTTCGGCCCAGCCGGTGACCAGGCTTGACCCGTAGCGGGGCTTGAACTCGTCGAAATCGGAGCCGTCGACGATCCGGGCGATCACCTCGCGCGGATCGAAGGGGATCTTCAGGTCGGGCGGGACGATCCCCAGCAGTTCCTCCGGGTCGTAGCGCGGTTCCGGCACCGAGGCCCGCGCCGCCGGCCCCTGCTTCTTCCAGTTCAGCCGTTTGACGATACGCCGCCCGATGCGGATCGCGTCCTGTTCGTCGAGCGCGTAGTAATCGGCCAGCCCCGAGACCCGGGCGTGCATATCCGCGCCGCCCAGCGATTCGTCGTCCGATTCCTCACCGGTGGCCATCTTCACCAACGGCGGTCCGCCCAGGAACACCTTGGAGCGTTCCTTGATCATCACCACGTGATCGGACATACCGGGGATGTAGGCGCCACCCGCGGTGGAGTTGCCGAAGACCAGGGCGATGGTGGGGATACCCGCCGCCGACGCCTGGGTGAGGTCGCGGAACATCCGGCCGCCGGGTACGAAGACCTCTTTCTGCGTGGGCAGATCGGCGCCGCCGGATTCCACCAGCGAGATCACCGGGAGCCGGTTCTCCCGGATGATGTCGTTGACCCGCAACGTCTTGCGCAGCGTCCACGGATTGGAGGTGCCGCCGCGGACGGTGGGGTCGGGCGCGACGATCATGCATTCCACACCCTCCACCACGCCGATACCGGCGACGGTGCTGGCGCCCACCTGGAATTCGCTGCCCCAGGCGGCGAGCGGGCACAGTTCGAGGAACGGAGAGTCCTCGTCGATGAGCAGTTCGATGCGTTCGCGGGCGGTCAGTTTGCCGCGTTTGCGGTGACGGGCGAGTTTCTCCGGGCCGCCGCCCGCGATGACCTTCTCGAATTCCGCCTCCACCTCGGCGAGTTTGGCGGTCATGGCCGCGGCTGCCGCGATGTAGTCGCCGCTCGTGGTGTCGAGGGTGCTGCGCAGTGTCGTCATGACTGGTATCCCAATCGCTTCGCGGCCAGGCCGGTGAGGATTTCGGTGGTACCGCCGCCGATACCCAGGATCCGCATATCGCGGTACTGGCGTTCCACCTCGGATTCGCGCATATAGCCGAGTCCGCCGAACAGCTGCACCGCCTGATTCGCCACCCATTCGCCGGATTCGACCGCGGTGTTCTTGGCGAAGCAGACCTCGGCGATCAGATCGGTCTCCCCCGCCGCGGCGCGGGCGGCCACGTCCCGGGTGTAGACGCGGGCGATATCGACCCGGCGGGCCATCTCGGTGACGGTGTTCTGCACGGCCTGCCTGCCGATGAGCGGGCGGCCGAAGGTTTCCCGGTTGCGCACCCAATCCAGGGTGAGGTCAAGGCAGCGCTGGGCGCTCGAATACGCCTGCACGGCGAGTCCGACCCGCTCGCTGACGAATGCCGCGGCGATCTGCAGAAAACCGGAATTCTCCGGCCCCACCAGGTTCGACACCGGGACCCGGACATCCTGGTAGGACAGTTCCGCGGTATCGGAAGCGCGCCAGCCCATCTTGTCCAGTTTGCGGCCCACCGCGAAACCGGGGGTGTCCTTTTCGACCACCAGCAGCGAAACCCCGGACGCGCCCGGACCGCCGGTGCGGACGGCGGTCACCACGAAATCGGCGCGGCAGCCGGAGGTGATGTAGGTCTTGGCGCCGTTGACGATGTAGTGGTCGCCGTCGCGGCGGGCCGAGGTGGTCAGGTGTCCCACATCGGAACCGCCCCCGGGTTCGGTAATCGCCAGCGAACCGATCTTGTCACCGGCCAGTGTCGGCCGTACCCAGCGGTCGAGCTGCGCGGGATCGCCCGCGGCGATCAGGTGCGGTACCGCGATACCGCAGGTGAACAGCGAGGCGAAGACTCCACCGGAGACCCCGGCGTAGTGCAGTTCCTCGCAGACGACGGCGCCGTCGATCCCGTTTCCGCCCGCACCGCCGGCGGACTCCGGGAACTGGATGCCGAGCAGACCGAGTTCCCCGGCCTTCTTGTGCAGTTCCCGTGGGATTTCCCCCTCGCGTTCCCAATCGTCCTGATAGGGAAGGATTTCCCGCTCGGCGAAAGCGCGCACGGTGGCGCGGAGTTCGCGGCGCTCGGCGGTGTTCCAGACAGCACTCACGGCAGCAGCTCCCACGGTATGTCGAGATGACGGGACCGCAGCCATTCGCCGAGTCCCTTGGCCTGCGGGTCGAATCTGGCCTGGTAGGCCACGCCTTCGCCGAGCAAACCCGAGATGAGGAAGTTGAGCGCCCGTAGATTCGGCAGCACATGCCGGGTGATCGGCAGCGCGGCGGTCTCGGGCAGTAGTTCGCGCAGCCGCTCGACGGTGAGGGTGTGCGCCAGCCAGCGCCACTGCTCCTCGGTGCGCACCCAGACGCCGATATTCGCGTCCCCGCCCTTGTCGCCGCTGCGGGCCAGTGCGATCTCGCCGAGCGGTACCCGTTTCGTGGGTGTGGGTGGAAGCGGCGCGGGTAGTTCGGGTTCCGGGACCTCGGCCAGTTCGCGGGTCTCCGACGGTGCCCCCACCAGGACCTTGCATCCGGCCGGCGGGTGGGCGGTATGGGCGACCTCGGCGGCGTCGACGAACCCCGGGCGGTAGACCCCGTAGGGCGAACCGTTGCCGGGCGGGGCGGTGAAACTGCAGCCCGGATAGCTGGCCAGCGCGAGTTCGACCGCGACGCCGGAGAACGCGCGACCCACCTTGTTCGGATCGGGGTCGCGGACCACACAGCGCAGCAGGGCGCTGGCCCTCTCCTCGGTGTCGGCATCGGGGCGGTCGAGCCGGGCCAGGGTCCAGTCCAGTTCGGCCGGACGTTCGGGCAACCAGGACTCCAGCTGCCGCCGCGCCAGATCGGCTTTCGCCTCGATATCGAGACCGGTGAGGATGAACTCCATTTCGTTGCGGAATCCGCCGAGAGTGTTCAGCGAAACCTTCACCGTCGGCGGCGGCGGTTCCCCCACGACGCCGCGGATCGACACCCGGTCCGGGCCGTCGGCGGCGAGATCGACCGTATCGAGCCGGGCGGTGACATCGGGGCCGGCGTAACGCGCGCCCTGGATCTCGTACATGAGCTGGGCCGCGACGGTGTCCACGGTGACCGCGCCGCCGGTGCCCGCGTGTTTGGTGATGACGCTGCTACCGTCCGCGCGGATCTCGGCGAGGGGGAATCCGGGGCGGCCGAGGTCGGGGAGTTCGCGGAAGAATGCGAAGTTGCCGCCGGTGGCCTGAGTACCGCATTCGATCACATGACCGGCCACCACCGCGCCGGCCAGCCGGTCGTAATCGGTGCGTTGCCAACCGAAGTGGGCGGCGGCCGGGCCCACCACCACCGACGCGTCGGTGACCCGGCCGGTGACCACCACATCCGAGCCCGCGGCCAGGCATTCGGCGATACCCCAGGCCCCGAGATAGGCGTTGGCGGTGAGCGGGGTGCCGAGGCCGAGTTCGGCGGCGCGGCCGGTGAGATCGTCGCCGTCCACGTATCCGATCCGGACCTCGAGGCCGAGCCGGTCCGCCAGCTCCCCCACCTTCTCCGCCAGCGCGGCCGGATTCAGGCCACCGGCATTGGTCACGATCTGCACATTGCGTTCCAGCGCGAGCCCGAGGCATTCCTCGAGCTGGCGCAGGAAGGTTTTGGCATAGCCGAGACCGGCATCCTTCATCCGGTCGCGGCCCAGGATCAACATGGTGAGTTCGGCGAGATAGTCACCGGTCAGCACATCGAGATGCCCGCCCTCGAGCATTTCGCGCATCGCGCCGAACCGGTCACCGTAGAACCCCGAACAGTTGCCGATCCGGATCAGGTCGGGATCGGCCGCCAGACCACCCATCAGCGGTTTCGCCTCCTACCGCGGCACCGGGCGGGGTCGCCGATATGCGCCCGTGGCTGTCCGCGTACCGCCCCAGCATCACAGGCGACCGGTAAAAAATCAAGCACGCGTGCTTGTTAATTTCCGGACTTCGGGTCGAAGCCTCGAGCAGCGCCGAGACCAGGCACAATAGGGCTCCGTGTCCACCGATGTCGCCGTAGTTCTGCTGTTCACCCTCGCCGGATTTCTCATCGGCGGCGCCTACACCACCTGGAAGACCGCTCGGCCGCTCGCGGTGGCCCTGGGGATCTGCGCTGTGCTCGCGGCACTGGGCGCGGTGCTCTGGCTGCTCTGACGCCGGAGACGACGTCGGCACCGAACGCTGGACAGCCCGGACCGCAGCCCGGTGACCACCCGTTACAGGAGCCGGCGCCCGGACATGTTTCCGAAGCGCCGTCGGGGTCAACACTCAGGGCACGGCGCGTTGCGCGACAGGCGGGACGTCGCGGTGAACCAGAGCCCGGGGATGCGACCGGGCTCCACCGGGCACCTCCCCTTGGCACCGCCGGAACACGCGCCGGCCCTGCCCCTCTGCGCCGGGCACGGCCGGCGCGCTTTCCCTCGGGCCGGGCTTCCGGCAGCGCGGCTCAGGCGTGCAGCAGCGCGGCCTTCAGTGCACGCGCCGCGGACTCCGGATCCTGGGCGGCGGTGATGGCGCGCACCACGACCACCCGTTCCGCGCCCACCGCCAGAACTTCGGGAAGGGTCGCGGCGTCGATACCGCCGATGGCGAACCACGGCCGGGTCGGCGCCGCTGCCGCGGTCTCGCGTACCAGCTCCAACCCGGCCGGTGTGCGCCCCGGTTTGGTCGGGGTCGCCCACACCGGGCCGGTGCAGAAATAGTCGAGGTTCTCGTCACCCGCGGCCAGCCGGGCCTGCTCCCGGTCGTGGGTGGACCGCCCGATCACCACATCCGGGCCGAGGATCTTGCGGGCGTACCAGGGCGGCAGATCCTGCTGACCCAGATGCAGCACATCGGCACCCGCCGCCAGCGCGATATCGGCACGATCGTTGACCGCGAGCAGCGCGCCGTGACGGCGGGCCGCGGCCTTCAGCTCGGCGAGCGCCGCGAGTTCGCCCTTGGCCTCGAGCGGGCCGAACTGCCGCTCCCCGGGCGAACCCTTGTCCCGGAGCTGGATGATGTCCACGCCACCGGCGAGGGCCGCTTCCGCGAACTCGGCGAGATCCCCCCTCTCCCGGCGGGCGTCGGTGCACAGGTACAGCCGGGCGGTCGCGAGGCGGTCGCGCGGGGGCAGCGGTCGGCGAGCGGAGGACGGTTGCACAGTTGCCACCGTAACCGCGCTAACGTGGAGAAGTTGCAGGAGGTGGAACGTAGTGCGAACATCCGCGCGCGCGGCGCGGGCGGCGAGCCGGGCCCGACCGGTGCGATGTAGCCCGGCGCCGGTCCATCGATCCGGCCGTACCGCCGACGCCGTCCACCGTGGTTTGCGGAGAAGGTGGCGCAGGTGAGCGGCCAGGCCACCGATTCGACCCTCGCCGTCGTCGGCGGTGGGGTGATCGGGCTGGCCGTGGCCTGGCGGGCCGCCGAGGCGGGCTGGACGGTCACCCTGTTCGATCCGGCGGTGGGCAGCGGCGCCTCCTGGGTGGCCGGCGGGATGCTCGCACCGCTGTCGGAGGGCTGGCCCGGCGAAGACGCAGTCCTGGAGTTCGGGGCCGCGGCACTGGCCCGCTGGCCGGATTTCGCGGCGCGACTCGAGGCCGTCACCGGCGTGGACGTCTTCGTCGCCGCCGAGACCCTGACGATCGCCCAGGACGCCGCCGATGCCGCCGACCTGCGCACGGTCGCCGAATGGGTCGGCGAGCGCGGCCACGAACTCCGGGTACTGGACCGGGCCGGGGTCCGGGAGCTGGAACCGGCGCTGGCCCGCACAGTGCGGGCCGGGCTGCTCGCACCCACCGAACCGGCCCTCGACAACCGCCGGCTGCTGACCGCGCTGCGCAAGGCCGTGGCCGGAGCCGGGGTGACCGTGCGCGCGGACCGGGTCCGCGACCTGACCGCACTCGACCAGCGGCAGGTGGTGCTGGCCGCGGGCGCCGCCTCGGCCGAATTGTGGCCCGGACTGCCGGTCCGCCCGGTGAAGGGCGAGATCTTGCGCCTACGCCACCGCCCCGGCGCCCAACCGCCGCCCACCCGGGTCGTGCGGGCCCGCGTGCACGGGCGGCCCGTGTACTTCGTGCCCCGCGCCGACGGTCTGGTGCTCGGCGCCACCCAGTACGAGGCCGGTTTCGATACCGCGGTCACGGTCGCCGGGGTCCGCGACCTCATCGGGGACGCCGAGACCGTTTTGCCCGGGATCGGTGAATACGAACTGCTCGAAGCCGCCGCCGGCGCGCGACCCGGCAGCCCCGACAATCTCCCTCTCGTCGGGCGGCTGTCGGACCGCGTGATCGCGGCCACCGGGCACGGCCGCAACGGCATGCTGACCAGCGCGCTCACCGCCGAAGCGGTGGTGGCCGAGCTGAACGGGCAACCACTGGCCGAGGTCGCGGCGGCCGATCCGAACCGGTTCACGGCATCCACACCCTCAGGAGGTAGTCGATGACACAGTCGTCCACACAGGGCTCACCAGCGCACGGATCGTCCGCGCCGATCGGGGTCACGGTGAACGGGACCGAGCACGAGTTCACCGAACAGCTGACGGTGCGCCAACTGCTGGAACGCCTCGAACTGCCGTGCCAGGGCGTGGCGCTGGCGGTCGACGGCGCCGTGTTCCCGCGCTCCCGCTGGGATGAGCCGGTGGGTCGCGGCTGGGAGATCGATGTGCTCACGGCGGTCCAGGGTGGCTGACGAAGCGTTGCGCATCGCCGACCGCACCTTCGGCTCCCGGCTGATCATGGGCACCGGCGGCGCGGAGAATCTGACCGTGCTGGAGGAGGCCCTGCTGGCCTCGGGTACGGAGCTGACCACGGTCGCCATGCGGCGGGTCGACGCCGCGGGCGGTACCGGTGTACTCGACCTGCTGAAACAGCTCGATATCGCGCCGCTGCCCAATACCGCGGGCTGCCGCACGGCCGCCGAGGCGGTGCTCACCGCGCAGTTGGCAGCCGAGGCGCTGGATACGAATTGGGTCAAACTCGAGGTGGTCGCCGACGACCGGACGCTGCTGCCCGACCCCATAGAACTGATCGACGCCGCCGAACAACTGGTGGACGCCGGTTTCACTGTGCTGCCCTACACCAACGACGATCCGGTGCTGGCGCGGCGGCTCGAGGACGCCGGGTGCGCGGCGGTGATGCCGCTGGGTGCCCCGATCGGCACCGGCCTGGGTATCGGCAATCCGCACAATATCGAGATGATCGTGAGCCGCGCCCAGGTGCCGGTGATCCTGGACGCCGGTATCGGGACCGCCAGCGACGCCGCGCTCGCCATGGAACTCGGCTGCTCCGCGGTCCTGCTGGCCACCGCGGTGACCCGGGCCAAGCATCCGGCCCTGATGGCTGCCGCCATGGCCGACGCGGTACGGGCCGGCTACCGGGCGCGGGAAGCGGGCCGGATCCCCAAGCGGTTCTGGGCCCAGGCGTCCTCACCCGGCCGGTAGATCCCCGTGACCGGCAACTCCACCAGTGGGTACCGGTGCGGGCTCGGGCCATCCTCGGTGACGCCCTGGTCTGATGTCCGCTCCAGCTGGACACCAGGTGTCACGGTGACATCAGGTGTCCAGCTCTGGGGGTTTGTTGTAGGCGTCGATGGTCGCCTTCGTGGTGGAAGAGTCCTGCAATACCAGTTCCCATGGCCCGGTGTTCACCTCGAAATTCTTCCCGAAACCGACCCACTTCCCGGCCATCCGGCTACCGGTCAACTCGATCAGCAGTTGGACCGAACCGTGGTACCGGGCGCCGCGGTAGTAGCCTTCCTGCGCGGTGATCTCGCTCCATGTGCCTGTCGACACATGGCCGTCCACTGTCAGATCCATCTCCAGTGATGACGGAGACGAGCCGGGCAGACTGCGCACGGTGAGCCGGTCGTCGTGCTGCAACATCACCACGTAATGCGCTGTGGTGAATGTCGCATCCCGGCCGCTGGAGTAGTACTCGTACCGGGACAGCCAGACGCCCGAGTACGAGCCTGGAAGTCGGGCGCGCGAACCGCCCGCCGCCGCGGTCGCCTGGCCGGGATCGACAGCGCCGATGGGCGATTCGACGTTCTGGCTTCCGTCCGGGCCGGACAGGCTCCGGCCGGCCATGACCGCGCCGAACCCGAGCGTTTCGATCGGTAGACCCATGACCTTCTCCAGTGCCCGTGCGTGCGAGGGCCGCGGGTTGAGTGTGCGTCCGGCCTCCCAGCGCTGTACGAGTCGTTTGGTAGCGCTGGCGCATCCTGCTTCCCGTAGTGCCCGCGCGAGATCGTCTTGGCTCATCAGGCGAGCGTTACGGGCCGCCCGCAGTGCAGTGTTCGGTGTGGTGGCCATGTCCCGACAGTAATGCTTGGACGCCTGAATGTCGTCTGAAATATGTACATATTGACGCCTCAACCGTCGTCGTATCACCCGAGGCAGGACAGCCAATGTGAAGGGAGCCCCGCCGCCGGGTGTGACCCCGACTCCCCGGCGGCGGGTGCCTTCCAATCTGCAGGGGGTCGGGGATGCAGGGGTGTGTAGTGGTTGGGGAATGGCTTACCGATTTGCGGACGTTGGGTCGGGTCGCCGCGGGTCTGAGGCGGCTGGATATCTATCCGGCGGCGTGACCGCACTGCCCCGTACGGACTTGTACCCACCAAAACGGTCCGGCCGTCATCCTCCAGGATGAGTGCGGATGGCGACCATCGGGCGACGCGAGCGCTCCCTGGATAGGGCATGCTGGTCGGCATGATCGAAGTCCGGGGCTTGACCAAGCACTACGGGCAGACCGTCGCGGTCCAGGACCTGACCTTCACCGTGCAACCCGGTCAGGTCACCGGGTTCCTGGGACCGAACGGCGCCGGTAAATCCACCACTATGCGCATGATCCTCGGCCTGGATCGCCCCACCGCGGGCAGCGCGCTCATCAACGGCAGACCGTACGGGCAGCTGAAGCATCCGTTACGTGAAGTCGGCGCGCTGCTGGACGCGAAATGGGTGCATCCCAACCGGTCGGCGCGAGCCCATCTGGAATGGATGGCGGCCTCCAACGGGTTGCCGAAATCCCGGGTGGAAGAGGTACTGCGGCTGGTGGGTCTGTCGGAGGTCGCCGGTAAATCGGCCGGCGGATTCTCCCTGGGCATGTCGCAGCGACTGGGCCTGGCGGGCGCCCTGCTGGGCGATCCGAAAGTCCTGCTCTTCGACGAGCCGGTCAACGGCCTGGACCCGGAGGGCATCCTCTGGATCCGGCGGTTCATGCAGCGACTGGCCGCCGAGGGCCGCACCGTCCTGGTGTCGAGCCATCTGCTCTCGGAGATGTCGCAGACCGCCGATCATCTGGTGGTCATCGGCCGCGGCCGGCTCATCTCCGATTCCACCACCGCGGAGTTCATCGAACGCGCGTCGGAGTCGTCGGTGCGGGTGCGCAGTCCGCAGCTCGACGAGCTGCGCAGCCTGCTCACCTCCAACGGGATGACCGTGAAACAGAACGAGGGCAACGCCGACGGCGCGGCACTCGTGGTCAACGGGGTCACCAGCGACGCGGTGGGCGCACTGGCCGGTGAGCACAACATCACCCTCTACGAGCTCGCCCCGCAGCGGGGCTCACTGGAGGAGGCGTTCATGCGGATGACCGGCGGGGATGTCCAGTATCACGGTGAGGTAGGCCCGCAGGGCGATGTCGCGGCGGCCCCGCCCGGGGCCCCCGGACCGCAGCCGGTCGAGCCCAAGGTTCTCGGAGGTACCAAGTAATGGGTGTGATCGCCGCGGAACGCATCAAACTCACCTCGACCCGCTCGCCGTGGTGGTGCTCGCTGATCGTGGTGGCCCTCGCGGTCGGGTTCGCCGCACTGTTCGGGCTGATCGGGCGGATCGCCGCCGACGACCCGCAGGCCTCGGGAGCCCCCGCGCTGACCGTGGACACCGCCTTCCTCGGGATCAGCGGGTTCGGGGTGATGGTGCTGGCCATCATGGCCACGCTCACCGTGACCAGCGAGTACCGGTTCGGCATCATCCGGACCACCTTCCAGGCCGTGCCCAACCGCATCCTGGTGATCGGCACCAAGGCGGGCCTGGTCGGGCTCTACGCGGCCGTGTTGACCACGGTGCTGGCCTTCGCCGCGTACGCGGTGGCCAAGGCGGTCGCCGGGGACGCCGGCTCCACCTTGATCCTGGAGGGCAACTGGCGTGCCCTGTACTCGATACCGGTCCTCGCCTTTCTCAATGTGGTGCTGGCCATCGCCATCGGTGTGCTGGTCCGGCAGTCGGCGGCGGCGATCTCGTTGATCGTGCTCTGGCAACTGATCATCGAACCGCTGGTCGGCGCACTGGGTAAAGTGGGACGTGAGATCAGCGCGTTCCTGCCGTTCCAGAATGCGAGCCGCTTCGCGCTGATGGACGAGTCGATGGCGTCGGGTAACTGGCACTGGGGCGTATGGGGCAGCCTCGTCTACTTCATCGCCTTCGTCGCACTCGTCACCGGCGCCGCCCTGGTGGTTGTCAACCAGCGCGACGCCTGACCGAATCGCCCGAGCCGCTTCCCTCGCCGCTCGGGTATGGGGTGGCGCGGCCTTGTCGGGAGGATCGCGCGCCCCGCACGCCGGCGGCCACTGCCCGGTCGTCGGAGTGCACTTACCACCGGCCCGGTGCGCAACGCACCGGGCCGGTGGTCGTGATCACACAGTGTGGTTGTTTCCCCTGGCCGCCGCCGGCGGCGGGGAGACTCTTCGCGACTTGCCAAATATCTGTAACCAAGCGTTCACCGGCAGCCCGCCGGTCGTCGCTACGATCGGGGTCAGGCACCGAACGTTTTCCATCGGCGGACCCAACGGCGTGCCGCACTCCTCCGATAGAGAGGCGACAGGTGACGATTATCAGCGTTCCCCGCACGTCCGATTCCCTGAGATACCCTCGGGGCGTGAACGAAAAGCCCTCCGGCCGAGCCGTACCGGAGCCGGAGGTCGACAGCGCCGCCGCGCCGGGCGCCGATCACGCGTCCACCGACGAGCCGACGGTCGGGCCGGCCTCCGAGAACGGCGCCGCCGTCGGCGCGGTACGCCGTGTCCATCCGCTCTCGGCCCTGATGAACGCGGCCAACCAGCGACCGGATGTGATCGAGGTCCTGCGGCGGGCCCGTCATCAGCTCCCCGGCGATCCCGCCTTCGGTGACCCGCTGTCGGTCACCGGCCCCGGCGGCGCCCGCGCCGTGGCACGAGCCGCGGACCGGCTGGTCGGCGACAGCCCCAGCGCTGCCCGCGAGATCGGGTTCGGTGCGCTGCAGGTCTGGCAGGCGATGCTCGAACGCCTCGGTCGTGGTAAGGGCACCCAGGAGATGACGGTGATGTTCACCGATCTGGTGTCGTTCTCGTCCTGGTCGCTCACCGCGGGCGACGAAGCCACCCTGGACCTGCTGCGCAAGGTGGCCAAGGCCATCGAACCCCCCATCGCCGAACGCGGCGGCCAAGTGGTGAAGCGGATGGGCGACGGCGTCATGGCGGTGTTCCCCTCCGCCGATCGGGCCGTACAGGCCGCGATCGCCGCGAAACGCAATCTGGCCGAGGTGACCGCGGGCGACTACCGACCCCGGATGCGGATCGGCCTGCACACCGGTTCACCGCGGGAGATCGGCGGCGACTGGCTGGGTGTGGATGTCACCATCGCCGCCCGGGTGATGGAGGCCGGCGGCAACGGCAAGATGATGGTCTCCCACACCACGCTGACCGCGCTGCAGCCCGAAACCCTGGCCGAGCTGGGGCAGATAGCCCGCCCCTACCGCCGCAGTTTCTTCGCCGCGCCCCTGAGCGGAGTACCGGAGGATCTGCGCATCTACCGGATCAGCTCGGGCTGAGCCACCCGCCCGTCCACGTCTGCACCGACCGGTGCGCAGCGCGCCCGGCGGTTTGCTCGATCCGCTGGTCCGCATGCTTCCGATAGCCGGACCACGCCGACAGCGCGGGGCGGTGCCGGGTAGCGCGCGTGCGCGGCCCGGCTACGCGGATACGAACAGGGGCCGGTCGATCTCCGGGATCCAGCAGTCGCGCGCGATATCGCGGTTGTAGTTGTCGCGGAAATAGGCGATCAGATCCGCGATACCCGGATGCGGGTCGGTCCGGTCCCACAACAGCGCGTGCGGGTAGGCGGGGGTCGGATCCACAATCGGCACCCGGCGGATATGCGGATGCCACGGGGATTCGAAACCTTCCGCGCTGAAGGTCGCGAGGGTGTCCGAATCGGCGATGTGCTCGATCACCATCGCGATCGGCGCCGGCCCGCGACCCGTGGCGACCTCGGGGAACAGTTCGGACCGGCGACTGCTGTCGATCACGACTCCGCTGTACCGGCTCAGTTCGCGGTAGTAGTCGGTCCACTCCGATTCCACCGATGTCCCCGGCACCCACACCGTCACCCCGGCCAGTTCGGCGAGCGAGACCGCCGCACGTCCGGCGAGCGGATGGTCCTTGCCGACCAGTAGATGCAGCGGATCCAAGAGGAACGGGACGGCCGCTATCCGCCCCGGCAGGGGCCGGGGCCCGCCCTCGGCGCGGGCGACGGCCGCGTCCACCCGGCCCGCGACCAGGGCGTCCCGGGAGGTGACGAAGGCGTTGGTCAGCACGATCTCGGTATCGCGGTCGGGGTGGCGGCCGAGGTAGTACCGCATGGCCCGCATCTCGGTCGCCCGCTCGCCCAGCACCGCCACCCGCAGCGGCCGCGGTCGGCGTACCACGGTGGCCACGGCTTCGTCGGCGACGGCGAGCAGGGAGCGCGCGTGCGGCAGGAACCGGGCGGCGGACGCGGTCAGGGCCGCGCCGGTGGGAGCCCGGTCGAAGAGGTCGAGGCCGAGTTGGTTCTCCAGCCGGGCGATACGTTTGGACACCGCCTGCTGGCTGATGCCGAGCAGCGCCGCGGCCGCGCCGAACCGGCCTTCGTCGGCGACGGCGACGAAAGCCCGGACCGTCGCCAGATCGAGCTCGGGCACTCCACCTCCTGATACATCCATCGGTTGTCTCCGCTGTCGTGTCGATTGTTCGACTCAGCACCTTTGAGCTGGTCATATGTAGCCGAAATGACCTTATAGGCCCGCCGGTTCGACAACCGAATCGGCCACGGGCCCGGTTCTACGGCACGGGGTGATCGATGACGGGCGCGTCTTTCGTGCATCTGCACAACCACACCGAGTACTCGATGCTCGACGGTATGGCCAAGGTGGGTCCGCTGTTCGCGGAAGCCGAGCGCCTGGGGATGCCGGCGGTCGGGATGACCGATCACGGCAACATGTACGGGGCGGCGGAGTTCTTCCGCCGATCCCGGGATTCGCCGGTGAAACCGATCATCGGTATCGAGGCGTATATCGCACCGGAATCCAGGTTCTCCGGCAAACGGGTCTTCTGGGGCGAGCCCGGGCAGAAATCCGACGATGTGTCGGGGTCGGGCGCGTATCTGCACATGACACTGTTCGCCCGGAACGCGGTGGGTCTGCGCAATCTCTTCCGGCTGTCCTCGCGCGCGTCGTTCGAGGGGCAGTTGGGGAAATGGCCGCGGATGGACGCCGAACTCGTCGCCGAACACGCTGAAGGTGTCCTGGCGACCACGGGTTGTCCGTCCGGCGAGGTCCAGACCCGCCTGCGGCTGGGGCAGTTCGACGCCGCCTACGCGGCCGCGGGCCGCTGGCGCGATATCTTCGGCCCGGACAACTTCTTCCTGGAAGTGATGGACCACGGCCTGACGATCGAACGCCGGGTCCGCGACGATCTGCTCGCCGTCGGCCGGAAGGCCGGGCTCACGGCACTGGCCACCAACGACTGTCACTACGTACTACGGGAGCAGGCGGCGGCACACGAGGCGATGCTGTGTGTGCAGACGGGCAAGACGCTGTCGGATCCGGCACGGTTCCGGTTCGACGGCGACAGTTTCTATCTCAGGTCCGCGGCGGAGATGCGCGCCCTGTGGGACGCGGAAGTGCCCGGCGCCTGCGATACCACCCTCGCAGTGGCCGAACGCATCGAACCGTACGACGAGGTGTGGGAATTCCGCGACCGGATGCCGGTGTTCCCGGTGCCGGAAGGCCATACCGAGGACAGCTGGTTGCGCCGCGAGGTGGACGCGGGCCTGCGCTGGCGTTTCCCCGCGGGCGTACCCGACAGCTACCACGGCCGCGCGCGGTTCGAGCTGGACATCATCCGCGACAAGGGTTTTCCCGCCTACTTCCTGGTGGTCGGCGATCTGGTGGCGCACGCCCGCCGGGTCGGTATCCGGGTCGGCCCCGGCCGTGGTTCGGCGGCGGGGTCGCTGGTGGCCTACGCGCTGGCGATCACCAATATCGACCCCATCGAGCACGGGCTGCTGTTCGAACGGTTCCTCAACCCCGAGCGCCCGTCGGCACCCGATATCGATATCGATTTCGACGACCGCCGCCGCGGCGAGATGATCCGCTACGCCGCCGAGCGCTGGGGCGCGGACAAGGTCGCCCAGGTGATCACCTTCGGCACCATCAAGACCAAGGCGGCCATCAAGGACGCCGCCCGCGTCCAGTTCGGTCAGCCCGGATTCGCCCTCGCCGACCGGATCACCAAGGCGCTGCCGCCCGCGGTGGCGGCCAAGGACATCCCGGTGGCGGGGATCACCGATCCCGGCCACGAACGCTACGGCGAGGCGGCGGAGGTGCGGGCACTCATCGAGGCAGACCCGGATATGCGTCGCATCTACGACACTGCGGTCGGGCTCGAGGGGATGGTCCGCGGCGCCGGGGTCCACGCCTGCGCGGTGATCCTGTCCAGCGAACCGCTGCTCGATATCGTGCCGCTGTGGAAGCGCCCGCAGGACGGGGCGATCATCACCGGCTGGGACTACCCGTCGTGTGAGGCCGTCGGTCTGCTGAAAATGGATTTCCTGGGTCTGCGCACCCTCACCGTGATCGGTGACTGCCTCGACAATATCCGCGGCAACCGCGGTATCGAGATCGACCTGGACACCCTCGCCCTCGACGACGAGCCCACCTACGCCATGCTGGCGCGCGGCGACAATCTCGGGGTGTTCCAGATGGACTCGGCCGGTATGCGGGAACTGCTGCTGCGGATGGCCCCCACCGAGTTCAACGATCTGGTGGCCTCCAACGCCCTCTACCGGCCGGGGCCGATGGGCGTGGGAGCGCACTGGTCCTACGCCGATCGCAAGAACGGGCGGGAAGCGGTCACGCCGATCCATCCCGAACTGGACGAAGCGCTGCGCGCGGTCCTCGCCGAAACCTACGCGCTGATCGTCTATCAGGAGCAGATCATGCAGATCGCGCAGCAGGTCGCCGGATACTCCCTGGGCCAGGCCGATCTGCTGCGCCGGGCGATGGGTAAGAAGAAACCGGAAGTTCTGGCCATGGAGTTCGAGAACTTCCGGGACGGTATGCGCGGCAACGGCTACAGCGACGCGGCGGTGACCGCGCTGTGGGAGGCGGTGCTGCCGTTCGCCGGCTACGCCTACAACAAATCGCACGCCGCCGGCTACAGCCTGGTGATGTACTGGACCGCCTACCTCAAGGCCAACTATCCGGCGGAGTTCATGGCTGCCCTGCTCACCTCGGTCGGTGACGACAAGGACAAATCGGCGATCTATCTGGCCGACTGCCGCAAACGTGGTATCCGAGTGCTGCCACCGGATGTGAACCAGTCGGCGGCCACGTTCACCAGCGTCGGGCCCGATATCCGCTTCGGCCTGGGTGCGGTCCGCAATGTCGGTGAACCGGTGGTGCGGGCGGTGATCCGGGCGCGGGAGTCGGCCGGTGCGTTCACCTGCTTCTCCGACTACCTGGCGAAAGCCGACAGTGTGGCGTGCACCAAGAAGGTGGTCGAATCACTGGTCAAAGCGGGCGCCTTCGAATCCCTCGGCCATCCCCGCAAAGGTCTGTACACGATCCACAGCGAAGCGATCGACGCGGTGACGGTCACCAAGAAAGCCGCGGCACGCGGGCAATTCGACCTCTTCTCCGGTGCTACCGCCGACCCCGCCGCGAACACCTCCGTTTTCGAGGTGCCCGTCCCCGACGAGGAATGGGAAACACGGGAGCGGTTGGGCTACGAACGGGAGATGCTCGGGCTCTATGTCTCCGGGCATCCGCTCGACGATATCGCCGCCGCGCTCGGCGCCGCCGGTGACACCCCACTCGCCGCCCTGCACGACGGTCGCGTCCCGCACGGCCGCCGGGTGCGGCTGGCCGGCATCATCGCCGCCGTCGACCGGCGCGTCACCAGGAAGGGCGAACCCTGGGCGGTCGTGCGTCTGGAGGACCTGGAGGCCGGTGCCGAAATCCTGTTCTTCCCCGCTGCCCACGCCACCGCCGCCGGATATCTCACCGAGGACGCGATCGTGGTGATCACCGCGACGGTCAGCGTCCGCGACGGGCGCCGGTCGCTGCTGGGCGATCAGGTGACCGCACCGGATCTCACCGCCGGTACCGCCGGGCGGCCGGTCACCCTCACCCTCCCGGTGGCGGCCTGTACCCCGCACACGGTCCGCGCCCTGCGCGAGACCCTGCAGCGGCATCCCGGCCCCACCGACCTGCGAATCGACCTGATCGGCGCCCGGGGTCCCCGGCTGCTCGCCCTGGACCCCCGTTTCCGCATCACCACCTCACCCGCGCTGATGGGTGAGCTGAAAGCACTGTTCGGACCGGCTTGTCTGCGCTGACGAGACGATCAGGACAGATCGAGGTGGCGGTTCACCGCCATGGCGGCCTCGGCCAGATCCGGGAGTTCGAGTACCCGCACCCCGTGCTCGCGCAGTTTCTCCACTCCCACACAGTTCTCGACGAACGTGGACGGCTCGCGCCACGCGATCACCACCACCGGGATACCGGCGGCGAGCACGCGATCGGTACAGGGCAGCCGCGTTTTGGTCGCCCGCTCCGAACAGGGCTCCAGGGTGCTGTAGAGGGTGGCCTGCCGCAACCGCGGATCGTGCGGATCCAGTTTGTCCAGGGCGGATTCCTCGGCGTGCACCTTGGGATCGGTTTCCCGCGAATAGCCGGTGGCTATTTCGGCGCCGTCGGCGACGATCACGGCGCCCACCGAGAAAGCACCGGGTGCCTGCGGACTCCGCCGCGAGAGTTCGATCGCCCGGTTCATCCAGTAGTGGTGGTCGGGTTCGGGCACCGGGCCTCCTAGATGGCGCTGTCGGGCGTAACCCGTCCACAGTCCGCGCACGGCCGGAGCTGATGCCGAGGTACGCAAGAGCGCACGGCCGGCGCGGATGCGGAGGTACGCAAGAGCGCATGGCCGGCGCGGATGCGGAGGTACGCCTAGGGTCTGTACCGCAACACTGCCACATCCCCGAGCCGCTCCACCTCGACCAGGCGCATGCGATGGGTGGAACCGCCGGGAAACCGCGCGGGATGCAGGAAACGCGGGGCGGCGGGGTCGCCGACGAGCGTGGGCCCGACCGCGACCAGCAGTTCGTCGGCCAGTCCGGCGGACAGGAACGCGGTGTGGATCCGGCCGCCGCCCTCCACCATCAACCGCCCGATGCCCCGGGCGCCGAGATCGTCGAGCAACTGCCCGAATTCGAGTTCCGGGCCCAGGGCCACGATCTCGGCCGGTACGGTCAACCGGTCGCGCAGCCGCCGTGCGCCCGCGTCGGTGGTGTAGACGAGCGGGGCGTGTTCGGCGGTACCGTACCGCCAGAAACGCGCCTCCGGATCCAGTTCGCCGCGCGCGGTCACCGTCACCTTGCGGGGGTACTCCGGCCGGCCCGCGGCGATCCGCTGCGCACGCCGCGACTCGTCGCGTACGAGCAACCGCGGATTGTCTCGGCGCAGCGTCTCGGCTCCCACGAGAATCGCGTCCGACCAGGCACGGATACCGTCCACCCGGTCGAAATCGGCGTCGTTGGACAGCAGCAGGCGTTCGGGCTCCATATCGTCGATATAGCCGTCGACACTCATCGCGACCGAGAGCAGCACGTACGGCCGGGCCGGCCGCGCGGCTTCCTCCGCGCCGTTTCCCAATTCAGCGCTCCGATCCCAGCACCGCGCTGCGCGGAATCCCCAGCACTCTGGCCTCCGCGTCTGCGGACCCACCGAGCCCCGCACCCGGATCGTCCGCTTCGCCCGCCGGATTCGGGGACCCACTCGGTTCCGGATTCTCCGGCGGGTACGGGGGGTTCAGCAGGACGGCACGGTCACCGGGCCCGTCGGGTTCGGCGTGCAACCAGACGAACTCCGCACCCAGGTCGACCGTGCGCGGCAGGGTCGCGGCCAGCTCCGCCGCGTCCGCCGCCGGGTACTCACCCGGGTCCATCCAGGCGAACGTGGCCCGCAAGCCGGGCCAGGCGTGCGCGAACCCGGCGTGCAGCGGACGCTGATCCACCTCGTCCTCCGGCACCCAGGCCAGTTCCACACTCTCCATGTTCGGACGCACCGGCAGCGGTTTGCCCGCATCGGCGATCACCGTCGTGTAGGTCCAGCCGCTCGGGGCGGTGGCGGTGACCCGTTCGGCGCGCACCCGGATGTCCGCGGCCTTGATACCGGCCTCCTCGTCGGCTTCGCGGACCGCCGCGTGCACCGCCGACTCGTCGCTGTCGCGGGCCCCGCCGGGCAACGCCCAGGTCCCGCCCTCGTGACTCCACAGCGCGCGATGCTGCAGCAACACCGCCGAACCACCGCTACCGATCGGGGCGCGCAGCAGCAGGCCGGCCGCACCGAACAGGCCCCAGTGCCGCACACCACCGGGGCTTATGGACCACCCGTCACCGTCACCACGCATCTCGCACCGCCCTCGTCGACCGTTACCTCCATCCTGCCCCACCGGTGGTGGTGGGTGGCGCGTTGTGGAGGTCGGGGCGCGCGCGTGGAGAATACCGAATACGCTCATGGCAGCGGTGTGAGCGATCTCGCGCGGCACCGGCGGAGCGATACAGCGCACACGGCGCCCAGAGTTGGAGGGTGGACATGACGCGGTTGGCGGTGGATCGGGTGGTATCCGAACCCGACCCGGCCCACCCGGAACCGGCGCCCGCCCCCGGGCGGGCGAGGCTCGTCCGCCCCCGGCTCGCGCAGGCCTGGAAGCGGTTGAATCCTGCACGTTTACGCCTGTTCGCCCAATCCTCGCCCGGGCGGCTGCTCGGCGTCGGGCTCCTGCTGATCGTGCTTTCCCTGGGTTCGGGGGTGATCACCGCGGGCGCCGTGCACGACCGCCAGAGCGACCTCGACGTGCTGCTCGCCCATACCGAACCCGATGCGAACGCGGCACATCGGCTCTACACCGCGCTCTCGGTGGCCGACGCCGCCGCGGCCACGGCATTCATCTCCGGCGGCCTGGAACCCGAACAGGTGCGCGACCGCTACAGCCAGGCGCTGGGGGAAGCGGGCGCCGATCTGGTGACGCTGTCCGGGGACGACCCCCAGGACGTCCTGCAGCGGATGGGTATCGGGTCGGGACTACCCGTGTACTCGGGCCTGGTGGAGACCGCGCGGGCGAACAACCGGGAGGGCCACCCGGTCGGGGCGGCCTACATGAGCGAGGCGTCGTCGGAGATGCAGACGGTGCTGCTGCCGACCGCCGAACAGCTGTATGTGCGGCGCGCGGCCGCGGTCGATTCCGCCCAGGACCGGCACGTCCGGCCGCCGTGGTCGGCGATCGCGCTGCTCGTGGTCGCCGTGATCGCGCTGGTGTGGGCGCAACGGCTGCTGGCCCGGCGGTGGCACCGCACCTTCAATCCGGGCCTGCTGCTGGCCTCCGGCGCGTTGCTCACGCTGATGCTGTGGACGGTGATCGCCGGATCTGTTTCGTCGGTGGCGATGTCCAGCGGCCGGGCCGACGGGACGGTGCCCGCCGCCCGGCTCACCGAGAGCCGGATCCTGGCACAGCAGGCGCGTTCGGCGGAAACACTGAAACTGGTACGCCGCGACACCACCGGCGACTACGATCACGCGTTCGACGCCAACGTCACCCGGCTCAACGAACTGCTCGCCGGGCATACCGACCGGGCGACCGCCGACGCGCGGGCCGCGCTGCTGCACTGGCTGGCGGCGCACCAGCGGATGAACGAGGCACTCAACCGCGGCGAATTCGCCCGCGCGGCCACGATCGCCACCGCGCCGGGCACCGAGAACGCTACCGTTCATGTGGAAGCTCTGGACAACGCGCTGGGTAACGGGATCACCGAGACCCGGGACACGCTACGCAGCAATATTTTCCACAGCGCCCGGGTACTCGACTATCTGGCACCAGGTGCGTTGATCCTCGGCTTCGCCGCCGCGGCGTACATCGCCTTCGGCATCTGGCCAAGACTGCGGGAGTATCGATGAGGTTTGCGCGAAACCCGGTCCGACCGGCGGCCCCCCGGCCGTCGCGGCGATCGTGGCCGCTGCGGGTCGGGGTGGCGTGTACCGCGCTGCTCCTGGCCGGGTGCGCCACCGGCCCGGGCCCGCACCACGAGGTAGCGCACAGCGACTACTCCGAGCCGCCCCTGCCCGCACAGGCGACGGCGATGGAGGCCGACGGCCCGCTACCCCTGCCCGACGACCCCACCAACTGCGGTGATCCCACCGCCGGCCTGCGTCCCACCGGCCCCGGCGCGATCGGCCCGGTACTGGACCGGATCCGGGCCCGCGGCCGGCTGGTGGTCGGATTGGACACCGGCAGCAACCTGTTCAGCTTCCGGGATCCCGAGAGCGGGGTGATCGTCGGCTTCGACGCCGATATCGCCCGCGAGGTGGCCCGGGACCTGTTCGGCGATCCCGACAAGATCGAATACCGCAGTCTCGGTTCCGAGGAGCGGGAAGCGGCGCTGATCGAGCACCGGGTGGACATGGTGGTCAAAACCATGACCATCACCTGCGCCCGCCTGGCCAGGGTGTCCTTCTCCACCGTGTACCTGAAGGCGCACCAGCGGGTGCTGGCCGTGCAGAATTCGGGGATCCAGAGCTTGCGGGATCTGGCGAACAAGCGGGTGTGCACGATCCGTGGCACCACCTCGCTCGAGCAAATCAGCCGGATCCAGCCGCAGGCATCCATTCTCACCGTCCCCACCTGGGCCGACTGTCTGGTGGTCCTGCAGCAGCGGCAGGTGGACGCGGTCAGTACCGACGACGCGATCCTGGCCGGACTGGCCGAACAGGACCCGTACACCGAGCTGGTCGGTCCGAGTATCAGCGAAGAGCCGTACGGAATCGGCATCCCCAAGGGCGACGAAGACCTGGTGCGCTTCGTGAACGGCACCCTCGACCGTATCCGCGCGGACGGTACCTGGAACCGCCTCTACAACCAGTGGCTCTCGGCTCTCGGCCCCTCCCCCGGACCCCCGCCGCCGACCTATCGGGACTGATCGCCGTGACGACGGACGAGTCGGTCGACCGGTCCGGCTCCGGGAACGTTCCGGAGCCGCCGCCGACCCGTGCCGTCGACGCCCGCCTCCGGCAACCGGACGGGCAGCCCAGTGCGGCCACCCGGCTCGGGGCGGGCCGCGTGCGTGACGATCACGGCACTTCCGGGTCCGTCGCGGGCCCGGGAACCACCGCCGCAGCGGGTACCGCCGCCTCCCCGGAAACCGCTGAGGGAGCGGGCACGACCGGGCACGCGGAATCCGTCGCGGGTCAGGCCGGATATTCGGAAACCGTTGCCGATGCGGGCACCGGCGGCTATCCGGAAACCGCCGCCGGCACGGGTCCCGCCGGGCATTCGGAAACCGCCGGCGTCACAGACGCGGAAGCCGCTGCCGAAGTGGGTGTGGCCGACCACCCGGCAACCGCCGCCGCCGATACCGACGCGCACCCGGAAACCGCTGCCATCGCCGGTACGGCCGCATACGCGGAAACCGCTGCCGGCGCGCGTCCGGCCGGCGCCCCGAGCATCACCGCCGTCGCCCGTTCCGACGTGCACTCGGAACCCGTTGCCGCCGAATCTGCCTCCGCTCCGGAAACTGCCGCGGTCGCGGGAACCGCCGCCTCCCCGGAAACCGCCGCGGTCGCGGGTACCGCCGCCTCCCCGGGTACCGCGGCGGCCGTGCCGTCCGCCGGCACCGGCGACCGGACGGGCTCGGGGGCCACCGGGAGTTCCGGGCGCGGCAGCGGTTCCCAGCTGCGTACCGGCCGCAGCAGCCGCACCGTGCGGTCCCGGCCCACGGTGCGCACCCTGGTCGCCGGTCTGGTCGAGATACCACCGGTCGAAGCCGCCGACCCGGTCGCCGCGGTCCTGACCGATCCGGTGGTCGCGGAGGGCAAACGGTTCTGCTGGCGATGCGGCAAACCCGTGGGCCGGGCGAGCGCGAGCGGTCCGGCCACCACCCGCGGTATCTGCCCGAAGTGCGGCGCCGCGTTCGATTTCCGCCCGACGCTGAGCCCCGGGGATATGGTGGCCGGGCAGTACGAGGTCCAGGGTTGCCTCGCGCACGGCGGGCTGGGCTGGATCTATCTCGCCGTGGACCGCAATGTCAGCGACCGCTGGGTGGTACTGAAGGGTCTGCTGCACGCCGACGATATCGAAGCGCAGGCGGTGGCCGTGGCGGAGCGGGAGTTCCTGGCCGAGGTCGCCCATCCGGGCATCGTGAAGATCCACAATTTCGTCGAGCACCTGCCGCCCGGCGGTGAGCCGATCGGCTTCATCGTGATGGAGTACGTGGGCGGCCGTTCCCTGCGCAGCATGCTCGACGACCACAAGCGGCCCGAGCGGATCCCGGTGGCGCAGGCCATCGCCTACATCCTGGAGGTGCTGCCCGCGCTGGACTACCTGCACGCGACCGGGCTGACCTACAACGACCTCAAACCCGACAACATCATGGTGACCGAGGACCAGGTCAAACTGCTCGATCTGGGGGCCGTCGCACCGATCGATGCCTACGGGAACCTGTACGGCACCCGCGGTTTCCAGGCGCCCGAGATCGCCCGCACCGGCCCGACGGTCGCGTCCGATATCTACACGGTGGGTCGCACGCTGGCCGTGCTCACCCTGAACATGCCGACCGAACACGGCGCCTACCGCGACGGTCTGCCCGCCCCTGAGGACGAACCGATCCTGGCCCGGTACGAGTCGTTCCACCGGTTGCTGCTGTGCGCCACCGATACCGACCCGGACCGGCGATTCCCGTCCGCCGGAGCCATGGCCGACCAGCTGTCCGGGGTGTTGCGGGAGATCCTGGCCTTCGATACCGGGGTGGAGCGTCCGCACCGGTCCACGGTTTTCGGGAAACAGCGCAGCGCGTTCGGCGCCGAGGAACTGATCGCCCAGACCGACGCCTACGCCGATGGGATCGCGCGCGACACCCTGCTCTCGGCCACCGATATCGCCGCCGCGCTGCCGATCCCGCTGCTGCCCCGCACCGACCCGGCCGCCGCCCGGCTGACCGACACCCTGCAATCCGATCCGGACCAGGCATTGGCCGCGCTGCACGAGGCACGCGAGCGACTCGCCGAGGACCCGGCCGCGGCACCGGAGAACCTGGAACGCGAATTGCGCCTGGCCGAGGCCCGCATCCTGCTGGATCTGGACCGCGTCACCGAGGCCACCGATCTGCTCGAGGCCATACCGCATACCGCCCGCCGGGATTGGCGGATCGACTGGTACACGGGCATGGCCGGTCTACGCGAGCAGGATTACGAGAAAGCCTATTCGGCGTTCGACGCGGTATTGCGGGTCCTTCCGGGTGAACTGGCGCCGAAACTGGCCCTGGCCGCCACCGCCGAACTCGTGCTCCAGCACTGGGCACCGGACGAGACCCGCGCCTGGCGCGATTACGCCGAGAACTTCTACGCCACCACCTGGCGCACCGATCACGGGTTGGTGAGCGCGGCTTTCGGTTCGGCTCGCCTGCTCACCGCCGCCGGCCGCCACCGCGAGGCCGTCACCGCCCTGGACGAGGTCCCGGGCTCCTCCCGCTATTTCACCATCGCCCGGATGACCGTGGTCCTGCTGCTGCTCACCAGTGCACCCGTGGCGGAACTGCCGGAACACACCCTGCGCGAGGCGGCGGCCCGCGTGGAGGCCCTCCCGCCGGACGAACGCCGGGCCGTCCAGCTGCGGGTGATGGTGCTGGGCTGTGCACTGGCCTGGTTGCAGGCCGGTAATACGCCGCGGCGGCCCCGGCCACCCCTCATGGGCGTCGCGTTCACCGAGCACGCGTTGCGCGACGGCACCGAGTCCGGGCTGCGCACACTGGCCCGCTTCGCGCCCGGCCGCCGCCACCGCTACGCGCTGGTGGATCTGGCCAATTACATCCGGCCCAACACCTGGTTCTGAACCGCCGCGCGCCCTTACGGGACAAGGTTCCGGCGGTAGCGCGATGGTCCGCCGTACCGATGTTCCGGAACGGGCGGCGGATGTCTTCGGCCTGCCCCGGCCATAGCCTTCGGTGTGAAACCGGCCGACACCGCTCAGCACCGCCCGGCCACCGGCCGTAGTTTTCCGGTCCCGAGTCACCGTCCTCCCAGCACCGGCGACTCCGGCCGGGTCAGCCAGGAGTTTGCCGTCGGTAACTTCACCGGGGCGACCGAAGCACAAACTTGAAAGCAGTTCGAATGAAGGACCTGATCAGCACCGCCCGCGTCATATCCACCGCCGATATCCAGGAGGTAGTGGGTCCGCACAACCAGTTCTTGGTTCCGTGTGTCACCAGTGACACCTGCGGTGCCGAAGCGATTTCGGCGGGTTTGGTGAACATGCCGCCGGGCAAAGTCGCCCGCGCCCACTATCACGCACACTCCGAGACGATCGTGGTGTGCACGCGGGGACATGCCGCGACACTGATCGGCCCGGAACTGGTGCCACACGAGCACGGACCCGGTGAATTCCTCTACGTACCGCCCGGGGTCGTGCATGTCGCGGTCAACCTCAGCGATACCGACGAGGTGGTGGCCCTCGATATCCGCACCGACCCGAAGTTCAGCGAAGACCTGATCCTGACACCGGAGTTCGACGAGGCCGCCGCCGAGATCGCGGCCCGGTTGCGGCGCGAACGCGCCGCGGCGTGAGCGACTGCGGTCTCCACGAACCCCAAAGGGACTCAGTATGACCGCCATTCTGCGGCCCGGTCACCGGCCTGTCGTACGCAGCGGCCCGATCGACGAGGCCTTCGCGACGCTGGCCGGGCGCCCGGAAGTGATCTCGTTCGCGGTCGGTGCACCGGATCCCGGCCTGTTACCGGTCGATACAGTGGCGGCACTGGCCGGTGAGGTGCTCGCCGAATACGGCAGCACCGCTCTGCAATACGGCGTCACCCGAGGCTTTCCGGCACTGCTGGAGCAAGCGCGGACCCTGCTGTCCGGGCGCGGTATCGGCTGCCCGACGGACCGGTTGCACATCGCGACGGGCGGGTCCGGGGCGCTGCACAATCTGTGCATGGCACTCCTGGGACCGGGGGCGGTGGTGCTGGTCGAAGCGCCGACCTACGGCCCGGCGGTGAAGGTGTTCCGCAGCCACGGGGCACGGGTGATCGAGGTCGAATCCGATACCGAGGGTATGGTGCCGCGGGCGCTGGACGCGGCACTGGCGGATCAGGATGTGGCGTTGATCTATCTGCTGCCGACCTTTCAGAATCCCACCGGCCGCACGATGCCGGTATCCCGGCGGGCCGAGATCGCCGATATCGTCCTACGCCGCGGTGCACTGGTGGTGGAGGACGATGTGTACTCCGACCTCCGCTACCGAGGGACTCCGGTCCCCGCCTTCTGGTCGTTCGCACCCGATCACACCGTCTACATCACCTCATTGTCGAAAACACTGGCCCCGGCCCTGCGGATCGGGATCGAGGTGCTGCCGCGCGAACTCGTCGACCATGTGCTGGCCCTCAAACAGGGGATCGATATGCAGACTTCGGCGTTCACGCAGGCCATCGCGGCTCGGTTCCTCGCCGGTCCCGCCGCGGCCGACCATCTCGAACTGCTGACCGAGACCTATGCGGCGAAGCTGGCGACGATGACCGCCGCGCTGGCCCGGCATTTTCCCGCCGGGTATCGCTGGACGGAGCCGGAAGGTGGAATGTTCCTGTGGCTGGAGGGCCCACCCGGCCTGAACACCGATGCCCTCCTCGGGCCGGCACTCGAATGCGGAGTGGCGTTCCTGCCCGGCTCTGTGTTCTTCGCGGCGGAGACCCAGAGTCCGGCGCTACGGCTCAGTTTCGCCGGCGCACCGGTGGAACAGATCGATCACGGCATCGAACTGCTGGCCCGGGTGTGTGCGGTATGAACGGTTTCGATCTCGCCGGAGTATGGGGAGCTGTCCGTCTGTCGCGAGAAAGCGCCGGTTCGGCGCATTCGCGCTGATTCCGGCACCATAGCCACGCGCTTGCGCCGTTCCGCCGGAGCAGGGGCGGGCCGGCGCGCACCGGCCCGCCCGCGTAGATCAGTCGGTCCAGATGGTTTCGATCGGGGTCGCCTCGGTGGGCGGCGGAGTGGGCACGCCGTTGGGTGTGCGGGAGAAACGGGGCGCCGGGGCGTGCTGGGTGACGTTGTCCAGTTCGATGAGCGAACCGCGCGCGGCGATATGTTCGTTCTCGCCCGCCTCGTCGAAGGTGAGCACCGGGGTCACACAGGCGTCGGTGCCGGTGAAGATCGCGGCCCATTCGTCGCGGGTCTTGCTGCGGAACTTCTCGGTGAACAGCTTCTTCAGCGTGTCCTGCCCGGCCGGATCCATCTGGAAGGGCAGACCTTCGGGGTCGATCTCCAGACCGGCCAGCAGCTGGGCATAGAACTGGGGCTCGATCGCGCCGACGGCCATGTACTTGCCGTCGGAGGTTTCGTAGGTGTCGTAGAACGACATACCGGTGTCGAGCAGGTTCGTTCCGCGTTCCGACGACCAGGCACCGGTACCGCGGAAGGCCCAGATCATATTCGACAGCGCCAGCGTCCCGTCGACCATCGCGGCATCGATGACCTGGCCTTTACCGGAGTTCTGGCGTTCCACCAGGGCCGCCAGGATGCCGAACACCAGGAACATGGAGCCGCCGCCGAAATCGCCGACCATGTTCAACGGGGGCACCGGGCGTTCGCCCTTGCGGCCGATGGCGTGCAGGACGCCGGTGAGGCTGATGTAGTTGATATCGTGCCCGGCCCGGTCCGACAGCGGACCCTCCTGGCCCCAGCCGGTCATCCGGCCGTAGACCAGGCGCGGGTTGCGTTCGAGCAGATCGTCCGGCCCCAGTCCCATCCGTTCGGTGACGCCGGGCCGGAAGCCTTCGATGAAGACGTCGGCTTTGTCCACCAGCCCGAGAACCTTCTCGATATCGGCCGGGTCCTTGAGGTTGGCCTCCACGACCGTGCGGCCGCGCAGCTGCGGCCGGTCGGCGCCGCCGGGCAGCTGACCGGCGCGCTGGACCCGCACCACATCGGCGCCGAGATCGGCCAGCAGCAACGCGGCATGCGGCCCGGGCCCGATTCCGGCCAGTTCGATCACGCGAATGCCCGCGAGCGGGCCCTGCTTGGTGGCGGTGGATGGTGTACTCACGCCCTACCTCGGTTCGTCGTCGATCCAGTGTCAGCCCCGCGGGGCATATTGACAGTATGACAACAGCGGCTCCGAGTCACGGGGTCGGTGCGGTCCGCCCCGGGGCCGGTGGTTGTCGGTGGGCACGAGCAGACTGTCGGTATGCCGGACAGTGCGGTCGCGCCGCTGGACGCGACGAATTTCGACACCGCGATCGGCCGCTGTGCCATCGCCTGGCGGGCGGATGCCGTGGCCCACTTCGCCCTCCCCGGCGACGACCCCGGCGCCGGGTTCCGCGGCGGCGACGCCCGCCCGGTCCCCGAGCCGACCACCGGCCCGCGCGGCGAGGCGCTCGCCCGCATCCGCGCCCACCTCGACGGCGATCTCGACGATCTGCGCTGGATACCGCTCGACCTCACGGGACCACCGAAGTTCCACCGCGCCGTGTACGCGGTCACCCGGGACATCGACCCCGGGCACACGCTCAGCTACGGGGAGGTCGCGCGCCGCTGCGGCGCGGCCGGAGCCGCGCAGGCGGTCGGGCGGGCGCTCGGCAGCAATCCGATTCCCCTCATCGTGCCCTGCCACCGCGTCCTGGCCGCCGACCATTCCCTGCACGGTTTCTCGGCACCGGGCGGTATCGATACGAAATCGAAGCTGCTGGCGATCGAACGCACCCCCGGCTTCGGCGAACCGACCCTGTTCTGATCGGAAACGGGCCGGGGGCACGTGGGAAGCGTCATTCCCGGCCGAGCACCTCCACATAGTGGGCATTGCTCATGATGCCGAGGATATTCCCGAACGGGTCCACCACCGAGCCGGTGACGAAACCCGGTCCGCGGGTGGTGATCGGCTCGTATTCGGTGGCGCCGAGTCCGAGCAGCCGATCGTAGGTGGCCGCCAAATCGTCCACGTGCCAGTACAGAATCGCGCCACCCGGCCCCGGTTCGGCACGCTGCGGCCGGTACGCGCCGTCGATGAGGCCGAACTCGTGTTCGTAGTCGCCGACCCGGAATTCGTAGTACCCCGGCACCGCGAAGTAGGGCGGCGTCCCGAGAAATTCGGTGTACCAGTCCCGGGCGGCCGCCAGGTCGTCGGCGTAGAAGTTCACGGTCGTCATTCCGCGCAGCATCGTCGTTCTCCTCGGTCTTGGTTCGAGCTGGTGAAACCATCTTCTCGAGCAAAGTGCTCAACTTCTGAGCACTTTCCGGGGAATAATCGGTGACCATGCGAGCCGATCGATTGGTGGCCACCCTGCTGCTCATGCAGACGCGGGGGCGGGTCACCGCCGCCGAGATCGCCGCCGAACTGGAGGTGTCGGTGGCGACCGCGCGTCGTGACCTGGAGGCGCTCTCGACCGCCGGTGTCCCGGTATATCCGCAGCCCGGACGCGGCGGCGGCTGGCAGCTGGTCGGCGGGGCGCGCACCGACCTGAGCGGCTTGACCGCGGGCGAGGCGCGGGCGTTGTTCCTGCTCACCGGTCCGTCCGCAGGTGCGGTACCGGAGGCGCGCTCGGCCCTGCGCAAACTGTTGCGCGCCCTCCCGGCGACCTTCCGCGGCGAGGCCGAGGCCGCCGCCGACGCGGTGGCGATCGATCCGGCAGGCTGGGGCCGCACCGAACGCGAACTTCCCGAGACGGTGCGGTTGTTGCAGCAGGCAGTGGTGCAACGCCGCCGGGTCGCGTTTCGGTACCGGGGCCGCGCCGGTACCGCCACCGATCGGGTGGTCGATCCATGGGGCCTGGTCGACAAGGACGCCGTCTGGTACCTGCTGGCCGGAACCGAGCACGGCCGCCGGACCTTCCGGCTGGACCGGATTTCGCACGCCGAACCCATCGACCAGGAAGCGCACCGGCCCGCCGATCTCGATCTGCCGACCGTCTGGGCCGAGGTCGTCGAACAGATGGAACAGCGCCGCGCGACCACTTCCGCCACCGTTCTCGTCGGCGAACGGCTGCTGCCGGTGCTGCGCGATCGGCACGGCAGGCACTGCGAGGTCACCGGGCCCGCGCCCGACGGACGCGTCCAGGTCCGGTTCACCGCGCACACACCGCGGGCGATCGCCGAACAACTCGCGGGCTGGGGCGCGACCGTGGAAGTCGTGGAACCGGACTCGGTGCGCCGTGAGCTCGCGGCGCTGGGCGCGGAATTGGTCGAACGCTACGGCGGCGCCCGGAAATAAGTGCTCATTCGGTGCGCACTTATCGCGGGATGATCGAAGCAGACCACCACACTCCAGACGGAAGAGGCCCGCATATGCCCACCGCCGACCACACCGAAGCCGCCACCTTCGATGCCGCCGAGGACTACGAGAGATGGCTTTCGGCGAACCACGCCACCGCTGCCGAGATCTGGTTGAAGATCGCCAAGAAGAACGCGCCCGTCCCCACCGTCACCATCACCGAGGCCCTCCACGTCGCCCTCTGCTACGGCTGGATCGACAGCCACCGCCGCGCCTTCGACGCCGACCACTACCTCCAGCGCTACTCGCCGCGCACAGCCAGGAGCCCGTGGTCGGCGATCAACCGGGGTAAGGCGGAGAGCTTGATCGCCGCGGGCCGGATGCGGGAGCCGGGTTACGCGGCGATCGAATCGGCGAAGGCGGACGGCCGGTGGTCGCCGAACAGGTCCTGATTGCGCCTCGTCGCCGGGGTCGCCGGGGTCGCCGGGGTCGCCGGGGTCGCCGGGGTCGCCGGGGTCGCCGGGGTCGCCGGGGTCGCCGGGGTCGCCGGGGTCGCCGGGGTCGCCGCGAAGGCTACGTCCGCTCCCTCACCCGGTGGACGAACTCGGCTGCTCGTTCTCGGCCCTCGTACCAGAGGACGCGGAGCGCGGCCGCCACCGACCGCCCGCCGTGCGTCCGATGCGCGACCCTGATCGCACCGCACGCGCCCGCCGAGACCGCCGCCAGTAGCACCAGCCCGAGCAGATACAGGGCGAGGCCGTGCCGGGGTCGCGGTGCCGCGGCGTCGGCCATCGTGCGCGCCCGAGGTGGCGATTCGGCGCCTACCGCGACATTACGGATATCGGGCTCGCGGACGGGCGGAGCCGGCTGCGGCGCCGGCCGCTGCGGCGCAGGCGTGGGGCCGGGGTCGGCGGGAGCGGGAGCGGTGGGTGCGGGAGCGGCCGGAGCCGGCTGCACCGGGGACGGTACCGGGATGCGATTGGTGGCGAGGTCTTCGGCGACCGCGGTGAACCAGTTCAGCACGAGATCGGCCGCGGGGCGGCCGTCCGCCGTGTAGGCGGCGTGGAAGTAGTCGCCGTGTTTGCGGACCGTATCCGCGTAGCGCAGCCACAGTCCGGGGTCGAGGAGTTCGGCGTTCTCGGCGCTCAATTGGCCGAGCGCGTCGAACGACTTGCTGATCAGGTTGAACACGGTGCGCCGGGGCAGCGGGCGGCGGGCGGCCACGACGAGCGCGTCGGTGGCCCGTTCGATACCGGTCAGCGGGTCGGGCGCGGTGGCGACACCGGCGACCTCGGCGGGTTCGAGGGCGATTCCGATGATGGCCAGCAGGGTGTTGAGCGCGCTGGTACCCAGTTTCAGCAGCGCTTCGCGGGCCTGCGGTTCGCTGTCCGAGCGCGGGTCGGCGGCTTCGGCCAGTCGGACGCCGAGCGGTTTCTCCGGTGTCAACGACAGTGTGCCCAAAGAATATCCGCGCAGATCGTGGGTGACGACCGCGGTCGCGGTGCGCGAGAGCGTCGAGGAGAAACCGTCGCCGATCGACGCCAGCGCCGCCACCGGGTCCGAGGGGAGCAATTCGGCCTGGCCGAGGATGTTGACCACCATATGCAGCAGCGGGGCGTCGGCGGGTGCGTCGCAGGCGAGGTCACCGGGCAGGCACAGCGAGGCGACCCGGCCGGTGAGTTCCCCGAAGTCCGGCGCGATATCACGCAGTGGCCCGATACCGCCGCCCGGTGCGGGATGCCGCGGAAACTCTTGCAGCGCCGCCAGTTCCGCACCCGTGGTACCGGGCGCCGGTGCCGGACGCCCGGCATCCGGTAGTCCGGGGAACACCGCCGCCCCGGGGGCACGGGTGGGGTCGGCCAGCAGTGCCACGGCCGCGACCCGGTCGGCCGGCACCGCACCCCCGCCGGTGCCCACCTCGCGCGCGAACATCGAAACGACATGCGCGCCCTGCGAGTATCCGACCAATCCCAGCTGAGAACTCGGACAGCGCTGGGCGACCTCGGCGGCCATATCGCGCAACCGTTCCAGCCCCTCGCCCGCCGAGACGGAATACGGTGCCGTGGTGGCACCGGGTAGGGCGCCGCCGAAACCGGCCAGGTAGGGAACATAGGCGCGGCCCACGGCCGGCCCGCTCAGCATTTCGGTCAGCGGTCCCAGCACCAGCGACAGCAGGCCGGCATCCGTGGCCACCGGGGAGTTCGGGGTGGACTCGCCGGTCCCCTGCACACCGAGAACGAAAAGGCCGGGGCAGCCCCCTGCCTCCGCCAACGCCACTTCGACGCCGTCCTGGGCACGGGCGACCGCGGGTGGTCCGATCGAGGGTGCGGCGACCGATACGGTCACCGCACCGGCGACAGCGCAGACCACTCGCTCGAACACCGTGCGGGCGCGGCTCATCCAGACCTCCGACTCGAGCAGAACGGCGCGGCCCCGGGCAGTGCCGCGCGGCAATCGATCTCGCGTGGACTCGCTAGGGAACGAGTAGCGCGATAACGAGATCCAGCACCGTGCCGACGAGCTGTCCGACAACACTCAGAAGCAACTGAACTCCTCACAACGAACGCGAATGCGCCGGGATGTATCCGAGATGCCGACACGAAAAGAGTTGCTACATCCGAATGCCCGCTCCGGCCGTCACCGCGCAACGATGGGCCGGAGCGGGCACCGCACAACGAATTCGCCCGCACGGAAATGCTCGTCAGGTGCAGTGTTCACGAGCGCATCCGCCGGCGGGGCGACCTACTCAGAAGAGGACGCCGCCGAGGCCACCGACAACACCGGCGAGGTTCGTGACGACGCTACCGACGAGATTCAGCAAACCACCGAGCAGTCCCATTTCAATCCTCGTTTCTCTGGTTTCGTTGTCCGCCCGGGCGGGCGCCCGGACTCTTACGGTTGCGCTCTCACCCAAGCCCCCGACAGCCGATGAACGAGCTCTAAAATAGCTCCCTAGCAGCAGTTATGGCTTGTAGCTATGAGACATACCATCTGATATTCGGCGCCGGTTCACAAATGGATGGGCAGAATCTGTAACGAATTCCGCACTCCGAGCGACGGCCCGCAACCGCCACACACAAGAGCCGCGCAGGAGCCGATCACCTGACTTCCCCGGTGTTTCCGGTGGTAAACCGCGACCCCCTCCCGCGCGTCCATCGGCGATGTGCTCACGTCCGACCCGACCGGCCGAGGGGCCCGCCGATCCCGCGGGGCCCGGGCCGGCGACCACTACGGCATACCGGCCGATCCACCCTGCCCCGACGCGAACCGGGGGCTGGGCCACCTCTGACCCGACGCCGTAGGGTCGCGGTACGGGCAATTCGTCCAGACCAGGAGTGGTGTGATGAAGATTCGATTCGGCGTCGGTACCGGCTCCGGCAGCGATCCGGAGGACCTGCCGGAGCTCGTGGATCGGCTGGAGGCCGAAGGGATCGATTCCCTGTGGTTCTCCGAATTGATCTACGCACCGGCCGTGGACCCCACCGTCGGGATGGCGTTCGCGCTGTCGCGCACCGATCATCTGAAGGTCGGGACTTCGGTGGCCATCCTGCCCGGACGCCACCCCGTTCTGGTCGCCGAACAGCTGGCCTCGCTGGCGGCGCTCGCGCCCAAGCGGGTGCTGCCGGTGTTCGGCTTGCAGCCGGCGACCCCGCAGGAACGCGATCTGTTCCCGGTGGCCGGGCGGCGCGGCGACGTCTTCGACGAATCCCTGCGGCTGCTGCGCGCTGTACTGCGGGAAGACGATGTCGACTTCGACGGCGACTACTTCACCGTGCGCGCGGCGCGGGTGGGCAGACGCCCGGCCCGGCCCCTGGACATCTGGCTCGGCGGTCGCGCGCCCGCCGCGTTCCGGCGCATCGGCCGGTACGGCGACGGCTGGCTGGGCAGTTTCCTCACCCCCGCCGAGGCGGCCGCCGGGGTGGCGGCGATCAACACCGAGGCCGCGGCGGCCGGGCGGGAGATCGAAGCCGACCATTTCGGGATCACACTGCTGCTGGCGCCGGACGGCATCCCGGCCGACCTGGCGGCGGGGATCGCGCACCAACGTCCCGGAACCGACCCCGCCGACCTGGTCGCGGGCAGCTGGCCGGACCTGCACCGGCTGATCGACGGCTACCTCGACGCCGGGCTGAGCAAGTTCGTGGTGGTCCCGGCGGCCGGCAAACCGCTGGACGGGTTCCTGGACCGTTTCGTCACCGAACTCCTGCCGCGCCAGAACTGAGATCGGCGCCCGGGCGCGAGCCGACTCGTCCGACGCCGAGCAGCGATCGCCGGTCGGCAGCCGCGGCCGGGCCCGTACCCCGCAGCCGTCAAGCGGCCGCGACCAGTGCGGCGGCCGCGACCACCTCCACCCAGAAGTAGAACCAGATGGGGTAGAACGCGACCGAGCTGTCCAGTACCCGGGAGATGACCCGGCCGGCCGCCATCCCGGCGAGCGCGACGGCCACCGCCAGCACCACACCCCGGCCGAGTTCCCCGGTGTCCAGAGCCGCCCAGCCGAGCGCGCCCGCGACCGCGAGCCCGAACCCGCCGTACACCGCGCGGACCTCGGCGCGCCCGGTGGCCGTGGTCACGGGCATACCGAAGGGCGCGGTCAGCTTCGCCGGCACGGCGAGCGCGTACAGACCCATTGCCGCGAAAAGGATTGCTGCCACGAGCAGTACCACCGGCCGCATCACTACCTCCACGTTCGTCTACTGATCGGCCCATCATCCGCCCGGCCTGCCGGCCCGGCTTCCGGAAACGTGCTCCCGCCCACCACTGCGGCCCCGGCCGGACGGCCGCCCCGAACACGCCTAGCGCAGCCGCGGACCGCAGGCCGGCGCGGATTCGCTGCCACCGCTCAGCGCGACCCGGCGACCCGTTCCCCACGGCCGCCCTCGGCGCCCGCGGGCCGGTCGGGAACGCCCACGGTGAGCGTGCGGCCATGGGCGGCCCCCTCGACCGCCTCCGCGTAGACACCCGCGACCTCCGACACCGGCGTACCGGTGGTGGCGTCCATCCCCAACGCCCGCAATGTTTCGCTCACCCAGCCCGGGCAGACCACGTTCAGCCGGATTCCCCGCGGCGTCTCCACGGCGGCCGCGTGCACGAAGGCCTCCAACCCCGCGTTCACCAGGTACCCGACGGAACTGCCCACCACCGGCTCGGCGAACCGGCCGCTGGTGAGCGTGATGGATCCGCCGTCCGATACCCGACCGAGTGCCCGGCGTACCAGGTTCACCTGGCCGAGCAGTTTCGGTTCCAGCCCGTACCAGAACTCGGTCTCCGACCGCGTGGCCAGCGGTGCCGGCCGCCCGCTCGCCGCGCAGCACACCACCGCGTCGACGTGCCCCACCCCGGCGAACAGCGCATCGATCGACGCACTGTCGCCCATATCGACCCGGAGCGGGCCCCGGCGCGCGGCGGCCAGCACTTCGTGCCGGCGGGCCAGTTCCTCGCGCACCGCCGTCCCGATCGTTCCCGACGCACCGATCACGATGATCTTCACCGTGGCACTCCTTCCGACGAGTCCGGTTCCCGGACAAGAGTGCGCCGACCCGCCCGCCGCACCCAGCCCTGCGCGGTGAGTACATCCGGCAGGTGCAGGCTCGGCGGCCACCGGACGAGCAGAATTGCCGGTATGCGGACACGGACCGAACTCGGTGAATTCCTGCGAGCGCGCCGCGCACGGATCGGGCCGGCGGAGGCCGGCGTGCCGGTTCTCGGCGGGCGACGCCGGGTGCCGGGACTGCGGCGCGAGGAGTTGGCGCAGCTCGCCGGGGTCAGCGCCGGCTATTACACCCGCCTCGAGCAGGGTCTGAGTCCCAACGCCTCGGACGCGGTACTCGATGCCGTCGCCCGCGTTCTGTGCCTGGACGACACCGAACGGACCCACCTCTACACCTTGGCCCGGCCGCGGCCGCGCACGCACCGCACCCCCGACCGGCCGGAGCGGGTCCGGCCCGGTGTGCGAACCATGATCGAATCGTTCGGCGCGGTGCCGGCACTGGTCCTGGGCCGGTTCCTGGATGTCCTCGCCTGGAACCCGATGGCGCACGCCCTGCTTGCCGGGCACCTCGACCGCGCGGCGCCCGAGCGCCCGGAGGATCGTCCGAATATCGCCCGTCTGCTGTTCCTGGACCGGCACAGCCGCGAACTCTATGCCGACTGGACCGGTAAGGCCCGCTCCACCGTCGCCGACCTGCGCCTGATCACCGGTCGCTATCCCGATTCCCCGGGCCTGACCAACCTCATCGGCGAGCTCGCCGTCGGCAGTCCGGAGTTCGCGAAGTTGTGGACCGCGCACGCCGTGGGCGATTGCGGCACGGCGACCCGCGTCTACCACCATCCGGTGGTGGGCGAACTGACACTGAACTGCGAACTGCCGGCACTGCCCGACGAAGGGCAGCGGTTGGCGATCTTCCACGCCGAACCCGGTTCGCCGTCCGATTCCGCGCTGCGGCTGCTCGCCGACCTGACCGCCGAGGGACTGGAAGTGCTGGAAATGCGAAATCCGTTGATGGCCAGGGGTGACCGGCCTGGCTGACGCTGGAGGGCCTGCATCGGATGAACGCCGGTCTCCATTGGGTGGAAAACCCCGGCCGAAGGACGGCCCGCCCGCTCAGGGGGTGAGGATGGTCTTACCGAGCGCGGTACGGGCCTCGAAGGCGCGATGGGCCGCCGCGGCTTCCGCCAAGGGCAGTACCGTGCCGATCACCGGATCGAGTTCGCCGCGCACGACCAGTTCCTCGGCCCGGCGGACCAGTTCCGGCCAGCGCTGCGGACGGTAACCGAGACTGAACGGGATGAGCGCGGCGCCGACCGGGAGGAGCTGATCCGAACCGATTTTCACCGGATTGCCACTGGCCGAACCGAAGACGACCATCCGGGCGCCCGGCGCGGTGAGCAGACCGTAGGCCTCGCGCGCGGTCTGCCCGCCGACGGTTTCCAGCACCACCGATACCGGGCCCACCTCCTCGGTCCAGCCGGGTCGTGAGTAGTCCACAGTTGTGTCGGCGCCCAGGTCGGCGGCCAGACGCCGCTTCGCCTCCGCGCTCGCGCCGGCCACGACCCGGGCACCGGCCCGTTTGGCCAGCTGCACCAGCAGGGTTCCGATACCGCCGCCGGCCGCCTCCACCAGGACTGTGTCACCGGGTCCGATCTCGGCGGTTTCGAACACCCCCACGGCCGTCGCGCCCTGCCCGAGCAGCGCGAGCGCGCGATGCTCGCCGAGCCGGTCGTCGAGCGGCGCGGCATCCGCCGCGGGTACGACCACCAATTCGGCATAACTTCCGGCGGCGACCTTTCCGACCACCCGCGCACCGATCCGATGTGCCGTGACACCGGGGCCGACGGCGACCACCGTGCCGGCCACTTCGATCCCCGGGATATGCGGCAACGGCGAGCCGAGCGGGTCGGGTAGCACGCCGGCCCGCACCTGCACTTCGAAGTAGTTGACGCCGGTGGCCGCGGCGCGGACCAATAGTTCGCCCGCTCCCGGCACCGGGTCCTCGACCTCTTCGACACGCAGCACCTCCGGCGCTCCGTACTCGTGATATCGAACCGCACGCATCGCACTCCACCTCTCCATGCGGACCAACAGTCCGCTTATGCATTCGGTATCATACGGACCAACAGTCCGCTTTTGTCAACACTGAGGAGTCCGGGTGCGTGCCGACGCCGAACGCAATCGCGCCGCGATCCTGGCGGTCGCCGGGCGGCTGATCTGCGACGAGAGACGCGACAACGTCTCCATGGACGACATCGCGGCGGCCACCGGAGTCGGCAAGGGCACGCTGTTCCGGAGGTTCACCGACCGTGACGGACTGGTCCGCGCACTGGTCGAGGAGCGCACCGCCCGGGGGTGGGACACCGTGCGCGAACTCGCGGCGGATACGGCTGTGCCCGTGCGGGATCGGATCGCGGCGGTCGTCGCCGCGGTGTTCGACCTCACCGCGATCGAACTCGCCCCGCTGATGCGCGCCCTTCCCGACGTCTGCGAATCCGACACCTGGGCACCCTGGCGCACCCTGCTGGCCGATCTGATCGCGCAGGTCACTCCCGATGCCGACACCGAATACCTGGCAATGGCGATCTTCGCGAGCATGCGCCCGGAGATCACCGATATGATCGGCGCCCGCCGCCACCGCGCCGGCGTACTGGACCTGACCGCGCGCATGCTGGCCGCCGGCGATCCGTCCTGAGGCGACCGCGTCCGATCCGGGCTACTTTGGTGCGGTGAGCGCTTGGGGAGAAATCGTTGTCGGCCTGGTGATCCTGGTCGGCCTCATCGGCATCGTGGTGCCGATTCTGCCGGGGGTGATCCTGATCTTCGGGGCGATCGCCGTCTGGGCCTTCGTCACCGGCGGGACGACCGCGTGGGCAGTACTGGCGGTCGGCACCGTCCTGCTGGTCATCTCCGGAGTCGTGAAGTACACCTGGCCGGGCCGCAAACTGAAGGAAGCGGGGGTGCCGAACCGGACACTGCTGCTGGGCGGTCTCGCCGGCATAGCCGGGTTCTTCGTCATTCCGGTGGTCGGCCTGTTCGTGGGTTTCGTGGTCGGCGTATATCTCTCGGAGCTGCAGCGACTCCCCGACAACCGGCAGGCCTGGGTATCGAGCAAACACGCGATCAAAGGTGTGGGGCTCTCGATCCTGGTGGAACTACTCGGCGCACTACTCGCGAGCGGAGTGTGGGTCATCGGCGCGATCGCCACCTGAGCCGCCGGCCACCACCGGGCCGAGTCAGCTCGGGCCGGAACGCCTTTCGATGATGGGCAGCGGCCGTGTCGTCCCGTCGTGAACCGACGGCCGGTCGTCGCGCGGCGGCACGAACAGCGGCAGGGTGGGGGCGGGGTCCTCGGTGGTGCGGTCGATCGCAGGTAATCCGTAGAACGCGCGGGCATTGTCCTCCAGCACCGCGTTCATATCGGTGCCGACCACATCGCAGATCAGCTCCACATCCGATTCCCGGAACGGCCGGCCCGCGCGGGTGCCGGGCAGATCGCTGCCGAACATCAGCGCCTCCGGATCGACCGCGTGGATCCGGCGCAACGCCGTCGCGACATCCATATCGACCCGCCCGAAACCGGTTGCCTTCACCCGAGCACCCCGGTCGACCAGGTCCAGCAGGTACGACAGACCCTCCTCCGACATCCCGAGATGGTCGATGGACACCTTCGGCAGTTTCAGGATCACCGGTTGCAGCGAGGCCAGCATCTGGCCGTCGACGTAGATCTCCACATGCCAGCCCGCCAATTCGTAGGCCCGCAACGCCTGCCGGGTCATACTCGCGATATCGGCGGCCGCGCGTTTGAGGTTGAACCGGACCGCGCGCACGCCGGCCTCGTGCAGATCGAGGATCTCGGAGTCGGAGGCATCCAGGTCCAGACGGGTCACGCCGACCCAGCCGGGTCCGAGTTCGGCCAGGGCAGCACGCAGATAGCTCTGGTCGTTGCCCTGGAACGAGGCGCTCACCACCGCACCGCCGGAAGGCCGGAAGCGGGACATTCGCCGCCGATAGTCGGCGACGGTGTAGGGCTCCGGTAGGTAGCCTTCGTTCTCGATCAGCGGAAAACGCGGATCGATGATGTGCACATGGGCGTCGAACACTGCTACAGCATGCCTGATAGATCGGGGCGCCCGCTGCTCTCGACCATGGATCGGGAGCAGCGGACGATGGATCAGACCTTGTGGGGTTCGCTCGCGCGCAACATATCTTCGCGCTCGACGACCTTGACCCGCTCGCGGCCCTCGGGCTCACCGAGGGACCGCTCGTGCGCGTCGAGCCGGTACCAACCGGCCCAGGTGGTGAACGGGATACCCCGGCCTTCGAGGAACTCGAGTACGGCCTCGGGCTCCGGGTTCTCGGCCGGCACGAAATTCGTGCTGTCGTCCACGAGGCAGGCGACCGTCTCGTTCGCGTCACCCTTGGTGTGACCGATGAGCCCGACCGGACCGCGCTTGATCCAGCCGGTCACATAGGTGCCGGGCATATAGCGCGCGGCGCCGTCGGCATCCTCGTCGACCAGGACCCGGCCGGCCTCGTTCGGGATGACCCCGGCCTGATCGTCGAAGGGCAGCTCCGAGATGTTCTGGGACAGGTATCCGACGGCCCGGTAGACGGCCTGCACATCCCATTCCTTGAAGGTGCCGGTGCCCTTCACATTGCCGGTGCCGTCGAGCTGGGTGCGTTCGGTACGCAGGCCCACGACCCGGCCGTCCTCACCGAGGATCTCGGCGGGCGACTCGAAGAAGTGCAGGAACAGCTTGTGCGGGCGGTCACCCTGGTCGCGGATGGCCCACTGCTCCAGGGTGTTGGCGACCATATCGACCTGCTTGGAATGGCGCCGGGCCGCTTCCGAACCCTCGTCGTAGTCGATGTCCTCCGGATCGACGATCACCTCGATCGTCGGGGAGTGGTCGAGTTCGCGCAGCTCCAACGGAGTGAACTTGGCCTGCGCCGGGCCGCGGCGGCCGAACACGTGCACCTCGACGGCCTTGTTGTTCTTCAGGCCCGCGTACACGTTCGGCGGGATCTCCGTCGGCAGCAGTTCGTCACCGGTCTTGGCCAGCACTCGCGCCACGTCGAGGGCGACATTGCCGACACCGAGCACCGCGACCTTCTCCGCCTCCAGCGGCCAGGTGCGCGGGACATCCGGATGCCCGTCGTACCAGGAGACGAAGTCGGCCGCGCCGTAGGAGCCGTCCAGGTCGATGCCCGGGATCGGCAGCGCCCGGTCGGCGTTGGCGCCGGTGGAGAAGATCACCGCGTCGTAGAAGCGACGCAGATCCGACAGCGTGATATCGGTGCCGTAGTCGATATTGCCGAGCAGGCGCACCTGCTCCTTGTCCAGCACCTTGTGCAGGGCGGTGACAATGCCTTTGATCCGCGGATGGTCCGGCGCCACGCCGTAACGGATCAGTCCGAACGGGGCGGGCATCCGCTCGAACAGATCGATCGAGACGTCCGCATCGGATTTCATCAACGCGTCGGCGGCATAGATACCGGCCGGCCCGGCCCCGACGATCGCGATCCGAAGCGGGCGGTTCGCTTCCTTCTGCTCGGTCATCTGTTACGCGCACCCTTATCGGTCGAAAGAATCACTGGCGTTGTTGTTAGCTTAGGCTAACTTGACGGGCGGCTCGTATGCACCTACATCGCGCCGTCCGTGGGTGGCTGTTCACCGTTCGTCGTCCCACGTCTCCGCGGGTAGCGCTGTGCTGCGGTACCCGCCGCACCCGCGATTCTATCGGGGTGCGGGCACGATGCGATCCGGGGACCAGGGATGATCGTCGGTATGAGCGATCCAGGAGGAGCCGACGAGCAGCCGCCCACCGAATCGGGCGACGACGAGCGACCGCGCTCGATCACCCCGTTCGTCGTGGCCGCGGCGGTCGCGGCCCTGGTCCTGGCGGGTGTACTCATCGCCGGCCTGGTGGCGCCCGCTGAGAAAAATGTCACAGATTCCGACCGGATCGCGGGAGCGGTGCGGGAGTTCGCCGATGTGAGCAACCGCTACGGGCCCGAACCGCCCCGCCAGGCGGTCTGCCCCGGCTTCGTTCCCGCCCGCTCGCCGCTGGCCGGACAGCTGAAACCCGGCGAAACCGGAAAAGATATCGAGATCACCGGGTTCGGGCCCGTCCACATCGACGGCGATACCGCGAACATCGAAGTGACCAGCCGGGTCGAAGGCGAGGAGCGGACCGCGACCTGGTGGCTGTTCCTGTCCGACGGCGACTGGCTGGTGTGCAACCAGCCGGCCGGCTGAGCCCGCCGAAGGCGTCAACCGATGTTTGACACGGCCCGACCTCGCCGGGCAATCTTTTCCGTTAGGTCATGAGTACCAGTGCCAAGCCCCGGCTCGCTGGTCGGCAACCCTCCTCCGCGGTGGGGTGCTCCGGGTGACGACCCGGCGCGCATCGATCGGATGCGGCAAGTGCGGATTCACAGGAGGTGCCACGTATGAGTTACGCAGGGGATATCGGCCCGGAGCAGGCATGGGACCTGCTGACCGAGAACCCGGACGCAGTCCTGGTGGACGTGCGGACCGAAGCCGAATGGAAGTTCGTCGGAGTACCCGACACCAGCTCCATCGCCAAGCCGACGCTGCTGGTGGAGTGGGTCGACGGCACCGGCACCCGCAATACCGAATTTCTGGACCAGTTGCGTAGCGCCCTGTCCGACCGCCCCGCGGACGCGCCCGTGCTCTTCCTGTGTCGCTCCGGTCAGCGTTCGGCGCATGCGGCCGACGCCGCGACCGCCGCGGGTATCGCGCCCTCCTACAACATCAGCGACGGCTTCGAGGGTCCGCTGGACGAACTCGGGCACCGCGGCGGCTCCGGCTGGCGGGCCCGCGGACTGCCCTGGCGGCAGTCGTGATCGGCGGCGGTTCGTTCGAACGACCGTTACCCGAAGGAGTCGGTCCGGCGACACTGGGTGTGCGCGGCGGCCTGAGCCGCTCGGGGTTCGACGAAACCTCCGAGGCCCTGTACCTGAACTCCGGGTTCGTCTACGCCAGCGCCGAAGCGGCCGAGGCCGCGTTCACCGGGGACAACCCGCACTACGTGTACTCCCGCTACGGCAACCCCACGGTGACCACCTTCCAGGAACGGATGCGCCTGCTCGACGGCGCCGAAGCCTGTTTCGCGACCGCCAGCGGTATGGCGGCTGTTTTCGTCGCCCTCGGCGCGCTGCTGAAGGCGGGCGATCGGCTGGTGGCCGCGCGCAGCCTGTTCGGATCCTGTTTCGTGGTGTGCAACGAGATCCTGCCCCGCTGGGGTGTCGAGACCGTGTTCGTCGACGGCGAAGATCTCGACCAGTGGGAAGCGGCGCTGTCCGTACCCACCACCGCGGTGTTCTTCGAGACTCCGGCCAACCCGATGCAGACCCTGGTCGACGTGCGCAAGGTCTGCGAACTCGCGCACGCCGCGGGCGCGCAGGTGGTGCTGGACAATGTGTTCGCCACCCCGCTGCTGCAGCGCGGCTTCGAACTCGGTGCCGATGTGGTGGTCTACTCGGGCACCAAACACATCGACGGTCAGGGCCGGGTGCTGGGCGGCGCGATCCTCGGGACCGCCGAGTACATCGAGGGCCCGGTCAAGACGCTCATGCGCCACACCGGCCCCGCGTTGAGCCCGTTCAACGCCTGGACGCTGCTCAAGGGTCTGGAAACCATGCCGCTGCGGGTGCGCCAGTCCACCGATTCGGCGCTGCGGATCGCGCGCTACCTCGACGAACATCCGGCGGTGAGCTGGGTCCGGTACCCGTTCCTGGAATCGCATCCGCAGTACGCGCTGGCGGCCGAGCAGATGAGCGGCGGCGGCACCGTGGTGACCTTCGAACTGAAGGCCGCCGCCGACCTCGCCAAGAAACGCGCCTTCGAGGTACTGAACGGGCTGCGGATCATCGATATCTCCAACAACCTGGGCGACGCGAAAAGCCTGATCACCCATCCGGCGACCACCACTCACCGGGCCATGGGCCCCGAAGGCCGCGCGAGCATCGGCCTCTCCGACGGGGTCATCCGGGTCTCGATCGGCCTCGAGGACATCGAAGACCTCCTCGGCGACCTGGACCAGGCATTGAGCTGATCGCGCGGAGGCCGTGGATCGCCGGTATGTGCACCTTGACCGGCGGTCTCGGCTCCAGCACCGCTACCGCACCTTCCTACCCGATTGCCTTTGCAAACAGCCGCGCCCTCTCGGCGCCGAGTTCAGCGAGGCCCACAAAGGGTCGAGGCCCGTCCCGCCCTTGGCCGGAGGTGCTCAATGGTCGCACTCTGTGGACGGCCCACCGCACATCGCATGCGCGAAGCGCGAGTCTCGAGGCCTGAACGGCGGGACCTTCGGGGGCCTCGACCCCGCGGCGCCGGAGGCGCCGCAAATAAACACAGCACCTTCACGAACAAGCCCGCATCTCGACCTTCGCCGGACAAGCTCTGCCCTCGACCAGACCTCGTCCACGGACAACACCCGGAGACAGCCCGCTCAGGTCAGCGGATTCGCTACCTCGGTGAACGGGGTGCGGACCCGCCCGACCAGGTCGGCGACCGAGCTCAGCACCGAGGTCGGCCGGTACGGATACTGCTCGACCGATACCTTCGTCGAGATACCGGAGGTCACCAGGATGGTGCGCATACCGGCTTCCATCCCCGAGATCACATCGGTGTCCATCCGATCGCCGATCATCACACTGGTCTGGGAGTGGGCGCCGATGCGGCGCAGCGCCGAGCGCATCATCAGCGGGTTCGGTTTGCCGATGTAGTAGGGGTCGCGTCCGGTGGCCCGGGTGATCAGGGCCGCCACCGAACCCGTCGCGGGCAGTACGCCGTCCCGGGACGGTCCGGTCGGGTCGGGGTTGGTGGCGATGAACCGTGCCCCGCGCTCGACCAGCCGGATGGCCGTGGTGATCGCCTCGAACGAATAGGTGCGGGTCTCGCCCAGCACCACGTAGTCGGGGTCCACCTCGGTCAGCACGTAGCCGATCTCGTGCAGCGCGGTCGTGAGTCCGGACTCGCCCACCACATAGGCGGTGCCGCCGGGGCGCTGCTCGTTGAGGAAACTGGCGGTGGCCAGCGCCGAGGTCCAGATCGATTGTTCCGGGATCTCGAGCCCGGTCTGGCGCAATCGGGCCTGGAGATCGCGGGGTGTGCGGATCGAGTTGTTCGTCAATACCAGGAACGGGATCTCCTCGGCCCGTAATTCGGCGAGGAACTCGTCGGCGCCGGGCACCATATGGTCCTCGTGCACGAGCACCCCGTCCATATCGGTGAGGTAGGACAAAATCCGGTCATCAGGGCTCACCCCGTCGATTCTGCTCTTTCGTGGCGCGCGGGGCGGGTATGCCGCGCCCGGTGCGGGGAACACGCGGTGGGACCGACCCCGTCGGCGACCGCCGCTCCCGCGTACCGACGCGCCCGGCCGAGGCGGGCCCGGGCGCGCTTCCGCCTTCACGCCGGTCGTCCGTGGGTTGCGGGTGGGCTGGGCCCAACTGCGCCTATTAGTGTCGAATCCGGGCACGGAGACGGTCCGACCACAACGCGACAGGAGTGGGCGCACATGGGTGAACTGAAGCTCGGATACAAAGCATCGGCGGAACAATTCGGACCCCGGGAACTGGTAGAGCTGGCGGTACTGGTCGAGGAACACGGCCTCGACAGCGCCACGGTCAGCGATCATTTCCAGCCGTGGCGGCACAAGGGCGGCCACGCGCCGTTCTCCCTGGCCTGGCTGGCCGCGGCGGGTGAGCGTACCGAGCGGATCCTGCTCGGTACCTCGGTACTCACCCCCACCTTCCGATACAACCCGGCCGTGATCGCGCAGGCGTTCGCGACTCTGGGCTGCCTCTATCCGGGCCGGGTGATGCTGGGCGTGGGCACCGGTGAGGCGCTCAACGAGATCGCCACCGGTTACTCCGGGGAATGGCCGGAGTTCAAGGAGCGCTTCGCGCGGCTGCGCGAATCGGTGGACCTGATGCGCGCCCTGTGGACCGGCGCCCGCACCGATTTCGACGGCACCTATTACAAGACGGTCGGCGCCTCCATCTACGACGTCCCCGAAGGCGGGATCCCGGTCTACATCGCGGCCGGCGGCCCGGTGGTGGCGCGGTACGCGGGCCGCGCCGGCGACGGGTTCATCTGCACCTCCGGTAAGGGCATGGACCTGTACACGGAGAAGCTGATGCCGGCGGTGGCCGAAGGCGCGGCGAAGGTGGACCGCGAGGTCGGCACAATCGACCGGATGATCGAGATCAAGATCTCCTACGACACCGACCCCGAACTCGCGCTGGAGAACACCCGCTTCTGGGCGCCGCTGTCGCTGACCCCCGAGCAGAAGCACAGCATCCACGACCCGATCGAAATGGAGGAAGCGGCCGACGCGCTGCCGATCGAGCAGATCGCCAAGCGTTGGATCGTGGCCAGCGACCCGGACGAAGCGGTCGAACTGGTAAAGCCTTACGTCGACGCCGGACTGAACCATCTGGTCTTCCACGCACCCGGACACGACCAGAAGCGCTTCCTGGACCTGTTCCAGCGCGACCTGGCGCCGCGCCTGCGGAAACTGGGTTAGGAAAACGCCGACTGCGGCCGGGCGAGTTCGACCGCAGACACCGGTCGGGCGGGGGCGGCCGGGCTGCACTCGATAAGCCTGTGACAGGTCCTTGGCGGTCCGGGGCGGTGATGCCGAGTTGACTCTCTCGCGAAGGTGCTGTG
>NZ_BDCU01000014.1 GCF_001618425.1 Nocardia fusca NBRC 14340 | reverse complement strand
ATGCGGGTTGCGTCGGCATTCGATGTCCGGATCGGATGCCGACTCGACCGTCCGGCCGACCTGGCGTCTGATCGCCTTCACGAATAGCAGCGCCTTCTCTGTGCCGAGTCTTACGAGGCCCTGAAAGGGTCGAGGCCCGTCCCGCCGTTCAGGCCTCGAAGTGCATGCGGCGAAGCCGCGAGTCTCGAGGCCTGAACGGCGGGACCTTCGGGGGCCTCGACCCCGCGACGCCGGAGGCGTCGCAGAAGATACAGCTATGGATCCGTATTCGATCTTTTCCGACATCATTGCCGGGCGGGCGCCGGCGAGCCGGGTGTACGAGGACGAGGATGTGCTCGCGTTCATGGACATCCGGCCGATGACGCCCGGGCATCTGCTGGTTGTGCCGAAGAAACCGGCGCGGGATCTCGCCGAGCTCGATCCGGTGCTCGGCGGGAAATTGTTCCAGGTGGGGCAGCGGCTGGCGGCGGCGTTGCGGGACAGCGAGGTGGCCTGCGACGGGGTGAATTTCTTCCTGGCCGACGGTGTGACCGCGGGGCAGGAAGTGTTCCACGTCCATCTGCACGTCATTCCCCGGACCCCGGGGGACGGATTCGGTTTGCGGGGGCGGCCGCGGACGCCGCCGCGGGCTGATCTGGACTATCTGGCCGGTTCCATCCGGGGCGCGCTGCAGCGGGGACGGTGAGCGAGGGTTCGCTACTCGGGGGAGTGGTTTCGCGGATCGTCTCGATACGGAGACGTAAGATCTTTTGTCGACTGTAGTCAGTATGTTTGCTGGGAAGATGCTGACAGTGCGCTGTCGTCGGGCGAAATGGCGAGCATGGGCATGAGCTAGTTTCCGGGGTGGGCCAGGGAGGTGCGATCATGCGTTATTTTCGGATAGCTGTACTGATGCTGGCGGTGATCGGTTTGGCTGCCGGGCTCCCTGTCCTCCGACCCGCTCCGGCCGCCGCGGCCGAGGTCGTACGGATCGATGAACTCGGCCCGACGCGGTCGGCGGTCTTCGTCTCTTCGCCCGCCATGGATCAGGTCGTGCAGGTGCAGGTGCTGCATCCGGCCGGGGGTGGCAGCCGGCCCACCTACTACCTGCTGGACGGGCTCGATCCGGGCGTCGGGCAGAGCACCTGGACCAATGCCACCGAGGCGGAACGTTTCTTCCTCGGCAAGAACGTCAATGTCGTCCTGCCGGTCGGCGGTAAGGCCAGCTATTTCACCGACTGGCAGCGCGATGATCCGGTCCTGGGCCGCTATCGGTGGGAGACATTCCTGACCCGGGAACTGCCGCCGATCATCGACAGCAATTTCGCCGGTGACGGCCGGAACGCGATCGGTGGGTTGTCCATGGGTGGGCACGCCGCCTATATCCTCGCGGCCCGGCATCCGCGGCTCTACTCCGCGGTCGCCGGGTACAGCGCCTGCCCGGATACCGCGATGGCGGCCGGCGCGGTGCAGTTCTCCATCATGACCAGGGGCGGCAACCCGAACAATATGTGGGGGGCCGGGGGCAGTCCGGACTGGGCGGCCCATGATCCGGCGCTCATGCTGGACCGGTTGCGCGGTAAAACGCTGTTCCTGTCGACCGGTACCGGTCTGCCCGGGCCGCACGAACTGGAGCTGAAACCGCAGCTGCCGGAGAACATCGTGCTCGGCGGCCCGATCGAATTCGCGGTCGACACCTGTGTGATCTCGTTCGAGCGCAAGGCGCGGGCGGCGGGGTTGCCGCTGCGGGTCGACCACAGCCCGGTCGGCACGCATTCGTGGTCGTACTGGAACGACCAGCTGAAGGCGTCCTGGCCGACCATCGGCCCCGCGATCGGCGCCTGAACCTTTCGGCCGCTACCCGCCGGATACGGTCTCCGACGGTGCCTGCGTGCGGGCCGCTACGGTGGTGGCCATGGCTGACAGTGGTAGTCCGGTAACCGACGCGGCGGCCGCGGCGGTCGCGCCCACGGCGAAGACGGTCCCGTTCGAGCGGGTACACCACGGCGACCGGTTCGTCGACGAATACGAATGGCTGCGGGACAAGGAGGACCCGGAGGTCATTGCCCACCTCGAGGCCGAGAACGCCTATACGGAGGCCCGGACGGCGCATCTCGGACCGCTGCGCGAGAAGATCTTCGACGAGATCAAGAACCGCACCCAGGAAACCGATCTGTCGGTGCCGACCAGGCTCGGTGGGTACTGGTACTACTCGCGCAGCTATGAGGGCAAACAGTACGGCGTGCACTGCCGGTGCCCGATCGACGCGAACGCCGCCGGGATCGATGCCTGGACGCCGCCGCAGCTCGAGGTCGGGACCGAGATTCCCGGCGAACAGGTCCTGCTGGACAGCAATGTGCTGGCCGAAGGGCACGATTTCTTCGCCCTCGGCGCGTTCTCGGTGAGCCACGACGGGAATCTGCTGGCGTTCTCGGTGGACACCGCCGGTGACGAGCGCTACACCTTGCGGTTCATGGATCTGCGGACCGGGGAGCTGCTCGGCGACGAGATCCCGCGGACCGCGCCCGGGGCCACCTGGTCGCTGGACGGCAGCCACGTCTTCTACCAGACCGTCGACGAGTCCTGGCGGCCCGATACCGTGTGGCGGCACCGGCTCGGCGACACGTCCGCCGCGGATGTGCGGGTGTTCCACGAGCCGGACGAGCGCTACTGGGTGAGCGTCGGCGCCACCCGGTCGGAGAAGTATCTGATGATCTGGGTGGGGTCCAAGATCACCACCGAGGGCCGGGTGCTGGAGTCGGATGATCCGACCGGTGAATTCCGGGTGCTGTTGCCCCGTCGTGAAGGGGTCGAGTATTCGGCGGAGCACGCGGTGGTGGCGGGCGAGGACCGGTTCCTGATCCTGCACAACGATGTCGTGGACGGGGTGAAAGCGGAGAACTTCGTCCTGGCCGAGGCTCCGGCCGACGACCCGTCCCGGCTGCGCACCCTCATCGGGCACCGCGACGATGTGCGGCTCGAGGATATCGACGCCTTCTCCGGGCAGCTGGTGCTCAGCTATCGCCGCGAGGCGCTGCCCCGGGTGGCGGTGTGGCCGCTGACCGCGGACGGCTACGGCGAACTGCGCGAGCTGGAATTCGACCTGGAGCTCTACAGTGCCGGGCTCGGTTCCTGCCCGGAATGGGACCAGCCCACGTTGCGGCTCGGGCTCACCTCGTTCATCACGCCCACGCAGGTCTTCGACTACGTGGTGGAGACCGGTGCACTGCTGCTGCGCAAGGAGCAGCCGGTCCTCGGCGGTTACGACGCGAATGATTATGTGCAGCACCGGGATTGGGCGGTGGCCGCGGATGGCACCCGGATTCCGATCTCGGTCGTCGCCCGGCGCGATACCGACCGTGCCACCGGGCCGAAACCGTTGCTGCTCTATGGTTACGGCTCCTACGAGGCGAGCATGGATCCGGGTTTCTCGGTGTCGCGGCTGTCGCTGCTCGATCGCGGCATGGTCTTCGCGATCGCGCATGTGCGCGGCGGCGGTGAGATGGGCCGGCTGTGGTACGAGAACGGCAAAACACTCACCAAGAAGAACACCTTCACCGATTTCGTCTCCTGCGCACAGCATCTCGTCGACAACGGCACCACCGCGCCGGATCGGATGATCGCCGACGGTGGCAGCGCGGGCGGGTTGCTGGTGGGCGCGGTCGCCAATATCGCGCCGGAGCTGTTCGCCGGGGTGCTGGCCAATGTGCCGTTCGTCGATCCGCTCACCTCGATTCTCGATCCCTCGTTGCCGCTGACGGTGATCGAATGGGACGAGTGGGGAAATCCGTTGGCGGACAAGGACGTCTACGAATACATGAAGTCGTATTCGCCCTATGAGAACGTCGCGGCCAAGGACTATCCGGCCATCCTCGCGATCACCAGCATCAACGACACCCGGGTGTTGTATGTGGAACCGGCGAAATGGGTCGCGAAACTGCGCGCCACCAAGACCGGTGATTCGCCCCTGCTGCTCAAAACCGAGATGAGCGCCGGGCACGGCGGGGTCAGCGGACGGTACGAGAAATGGCGCGAGGTCGCCTTCGAGTACGCCTGGGTGCTGGACACCGTCGGTCTCGGGGAGAAGTAGGCCCGCCGGGCGGCGACCGGATCGTGTCCCGATGTTCGCCGCCCGGCCATATCCGCTCCACGGGCCGGTCACCGGACCTGCATGCGCAGGTCATCGGCACTGCACGCCCCGGACACCTGCGGCTGCCATTGTTGGTACATGAACGCTGAGCTGCTCGTTTCGGTGTCGGGCGTCCGGGAAGCCACCCGGGACGCGGCGATCGGCTTCGCCGAGGAGATGGATCAGCGGGGGGTGCGATTGTCGCTGCTGGTGGCGCCGCGGCTGAAAGGCGGATACCGGCTTACCGACGACCCCACCACCCAGGCCTGGTTGCGCGGCCGTCGCGGTCGCGGGGACGCCGTGGTGCTGCACGGCTACGACCAGGCCGCGACCAAACGGCGCCGGGCCGAGTTCGCGACACTGCCCAGACACGAGGCGCTGCTGCGGCTGACCGCCGCCGACCGGACCATGGAGCAGGTGGGCCTGCGCACCCGCCTGTTCGCCGCGCCCCGCTGGGATGTCTCCGCCGGTGCGACCGCGGCGCTGCCCGAGCTCGGTTTCCGGCTCTCGCTCGGGTTGACCGGTATCCACGACCTGGAACGCAATTCGGTGCAGAAGGCGCGGGTGTACGGCATCGGGGAGGGGTTCCGCGCCGAGCCCTGGTGGTGCCGCGCGCTCGTGCTGGGCGCCGCGCGCACCGCCCGGCGGGGCGGCGTACTCCGCCTGGCGGTTTCGGCCGCGCAGCTGGGTCGGCCGGGTCCGCGGCAGGCGATGCTGGACGCGGTGGATCTCGCGCTCTATCACGGGGCGCGCAGCGAGGTGTACCGCTGGGAACCCGTCCGCGCCGTCCGCGCGGCCTGAGACTCCGCCGCCCCATTCGGCGATTACGGGGCGGCGGTTCCCATTTCCAGGCCGGGCCGGAACGAGAGTGGACTCCGCCCCGCCGGGCATGTTATGCATGAGTCATGCATGATAGCCGGACCGCGAACCTGCTGGGTGCCGCCGCCCTGGCGGTCACCGACCTGATGCTCGGGCGGGTAGCCGACGACACCGGTATCGGAACCAGCGCGGCCGCGGCGCTGGTGGTGCTGGCCGGCTCGCCCGGACTGAGCGGCACCGAACTGGGCCGCCGGGTCGGGTCGAGCCAGTCGGCGGCGGCGCGCATGATCGACAGCCTGCTGCGGCGGGAACTGGTGGAGCGCCGACCCGGACAGGGCCGCGAGATCGCCGTCCGTCTCACCGAGCGCGGCCGGCAGGCCGCAGCGAATATCCTGGCCGCCCGCGGCGGCGGCTTGGCGAATGTGCTCGACCCGCTCGATGCCGCCGAACGCGAGTCCCTGGCGCTGCTGCTGGACAAGTTGCTGACCGGTCTGTGCGCCGATATCGGCAACGCCGACCTGCTGTGCCGGCTCTGCGACCGGCGCTCGTGCACCACCGGTGCCTGCTGCCCGGTAGGCCAGGCCGAACGGGACCGGTCCGGATGACCGCGGGTGCGGCCCTGGCCCTGGCCTCCGCGGCCGCCTACGGTGTCTCCGACTTCGCCGGCGGGCTGCTGGCCCGCCGGATCGACCTGCGCGTGGTCGCCGTCGTCGGGCAGTTCGGCGGACTGGTTGTGGCGCTGGCCGCGGCGCCGCTGTTCCCCGGGCAATTGGACGGCGAGAGCATCCTGTGGGGCGCGCTCTCGGGGCTTGGGACCGGCATGGGGATGCTATTCCTCTTCCGCGGGCTCAGCCGTGGTGCCATGAGCACCGTGGTACCGGTCAGCGCGGTCGGCGGTGTCGCGTTACCGGTCCTGGCCGGGGTGCTGTGGCTCGGTGAACGTCCATCGGTGGCGGCCTGGGTCGGAGTGGCCGTGGCGGTCCCCGCCCTGTGGCTCGTTTCCCACGGCGGTGACGGCGCGGGCGGGCGCGCGGCGGGCACAGGCGACGCGCTGATCGCGGGGGCGGGTATCGCGGTGCAGTATCTGGCGCTGGCGCAGAGCGATCCGGTGGCGGGGATCTGGCCCGTGGTCGCCGGGCGGGTGGCCGCCGTCCTCATCCTGCTACCGCTGTTGCGTGGTACGGGCGAGCGGCCGCGGCCCGCCACCGTGGTGTGGTCGCTCGCGACCGGCGCCGCCGCCGCGATCGCCCTGATCTGCTATCTGCTCGCCGGCCGGGAGCAACTGGTGGTGATCGCAGTGGTGCTGTCCTCGCTGTATCCCGTCATACCGGTCGTTCTCGGTCTGGTCGTACTCGGCGAAAAACTCACTCGCATAAGGACAATGGGCCTGATCGCCGCGCTGCTCGCGGTCGCGCTCCTCGTGTTCGACTGAGGCCGCCGCCTACGGCCGTCCCGCGACCACGCAGGGGCAGGGCGGCTCGATCCCGCTGTGCCACGTCTTCGCCGACACCCATCCCGACGCCGAGATCATGCTGCTCGGTGTCGAGGAACCGCGCTGCCTCATCCACGCGCCGAACGAGAGCGTCGACCCGGGCGAGATCGAGCGCCCGGCGCTCGCCGAGGCGCTGTTCCTGTCGGCCTACACCCGCTGAAAACCATTCGCGGGCCGCGTTCAGAGCTCGGCGTCGTGCTCCGGACGCAGGATCGTGAATTCGGTATCGGCCTTGCGCATTTCGTCGAGCCGGCTGAAATACACACCCCAGGCCTGCTCGGCGATGATCCCGTAGTGGATCGGGAAGGCCAGCCGGGGCGCCACCGACCGCAGGTAGTCGACCGCCTCGCTGATCTTCATCCACGGGGCCGCGGCAGGGACGGCGAGCACATCGACCGGCGTGGAGGGAACCCAGAGCGAATCGCCGGGATGGACGAACTGGGTCGGGTTGGCGGCGGTGCCCAGCTGGAAGACGGTGTTGTCGATCACCGGCAGTTCGGGGTGGATCACCGCGTGCCGGCCCCCGCCGCCGGTGATCCGCAGCCCGTCGAGGTCCACTACATTGCCTGCGTGCAGTGCCTCCCAGGTCCCGCCCCGGAGTTCGGCGGTCTGCGGATCCGACAGCAGCCGCGCGCCGGGATTCGCCTCGATCAGCGGGTCGATCCGGTTCGGATCGATATGGTCGGCGTGCTGATGGGTGACGGCGATCGCATCCAGTCCGGTGAGGCCTTCGAAACCGTGGGAGAACGCGCCGGGATCGAAGAGGATCTTCTTCCCGTTCAGTTCGACGAGTACGCAGGAGTGTCCGAAGTGGGCTACATGCATGCACGCAAGGCTAGTACCGCATATGTTCGGTCACCCGCCGCGACCTTCCGGCCACCGGGCAATTAGGCTGCTCAGGTAACCCCATCCGCGTCCCGGCGTCGGCGCCGGGCGCAGCTCACCCCTTTTTGTGAGGAGCAACCCGTGGCACGTGTCGTGGTCGAGGTGATGCCGAAGGCCGAGATCCTGGATCCGCAAGGGCAGGCCATAGCCGGCGCCCTGCCGCGCCTGGGATTCGAAGGCGTCACCGACGTCCGGCAGGGCAAACGCTTCGAACTCGAGGTCGGTGACGACGTCAGCGACGACCAACTCGCCTCGATCGCCGAATCGCTGCTGGCCAACACCGTGATCGAGGACTGGAAGGTGGTGCGCGTCCAGTGACCGCCCGCATCGGTGTCATCACCTTCCCCGGAACCCTCGACGATGTCGACGCCGCCCGCGCGGTCCGGCTGGCCGGCGCCGAGGCCGTCGCGCTGTGGCACGGCGACGCCGACCTCAAAGGCGTCGACGCGGTCGTGGTCCCCGGCGGTTTCTCCTACGGCGACTACCTGCGCGCCGGTGCCATCGCCCGGTTCGCTCCCGTGATGGGCACCGTCGTCGAAGCCGCCGGCAAAGGTATGCCGGTGCTCGGTATCTGCAACGGTTTCCAGGTGCTGTGCGAGGCCGGGCTGCTGCCCGGCGCCCTCACCCGTAATGAAGGCCTGCACTTCATCTGCCGCGACCAGTGGCTGAGCGTCGAAGCCACCGACACCGCCTGGACCTCCCGCTACGAACCGGGCGCCCAGATCCTGGTTCCCCTGAAATCGGGCGAGGGTCGCTACCAGGCCGCGCAGCCGGTCCTCGACGAACTCGAAGGCGAAGGCCGGGTGGTGTTCCGCTACGCGGGCGACAACCCGAACGGATCGCAGCGCTCGATCGCGGGGATCGCGTCGGAGAACAAGCGGGTCGTAGGGCTCATGCCGCATCCGGAGCACGCGACCGAGGCGTTGACCGGGCCGAGTGATGACGGGCTGGGATTGTTCCTATCGGTGCTGGACGTGCTGGTCGCTTCCTGAGTTCGAGAGCCGGCCCCGACTACCCGGCTGATCTCGCTCCGATTCTCTTCGCGAACGGTCGCACGCCCTCGGTGCCGAAAGGCGCCGCACGCTCTCGGTGCCGAGAGCCGTCGCACGCTCTCGGTGCCGAAAGGTGGAGGCTTGTTCGTGAAGGTGTGGGGTGAAGCTTGCTCGTGAAGGTGCTGTG
>NZ_BDCU01000013.1 GCF_001618425.1 Nocardia fusca NBRC 14340 | reverse complement strand
TGCGGGTTGCGTCAGCATTCGATGTCCAGGTCCGATGCCGACCCGGCCGCACCGCTGACCACGTATCTGTTCCATCCATGGAGGCCGCCCGCCCGCGGTGCCGAGTTCAGCGAGGCCCTTGAAGGTTGAGGCCCGTCCCGCCGTTCAGCGCCCGAAGTGCATGCGCCGCAGGCGCGAGTCTCGGGCGCTGAACGGCGGGACCGAGGGGGCCTCAACCCCGCGGCGCCGCAGGCGTCGCCAAAAAACACAGCGCGCTGATGATCATGGCAAGATGGGCCACCGAACCACCTCGCCGCCCCGCATGGAGGACATCGAGAATGACCCCCCGTCCGCTGTCCCTCCTGGTGCGTACCGGGGTCGTCGGTGCCGTCGCGGCCCTGGTCCTGGCCGGTCCGGCGGGCGCGGATCCGAACGATGTGAACCCGATCCCCGGTATCAACGGCGAGCCCCGCGGTCTGCCGACACTGCCCGGGGACACCCAGGCCATCTACCAGGTGACGGGTATGGACAGCCCCAACAGAACTCAGCGGGTGAATGTTCTGGGCACCGATCTGGGGGTGATGTGGGACGACGGAGCCGGCACCATGCTTACCGCCTTCGGTGATTCCGCGGGTCTTGGTGTGCCGAACCTACTGGCCGGCAGTGTGTGGGCGTGGACCAGCAATGCCCTGTTCTTCAGCCACACGAAGGATCCGGCACAGGGCATCGTATTCGACGGCGCGGTCCCGAATCCGCTGCCCAGCCCGAAGATCCCGGGCATCGAGATCAGTTTGATCCCGACCGCCGGTATCTCGGTGGGCGGCGTGCAGTACCTGAGCATGATGTCGGTGAAGGAGTGGGGCGACCACGGTCTGTGGACCACCAACTTCGCTACGCTCGCCGCGTCCGGTGACGGCGGACGGACCTGGGCACAGCTGCCGACCACGCGCCGGGCGAATGTGGACGGCCACGAGCGGTTCCAGCAGAACGCGTTCGTGAAGGACGACGGATTCGTGTACCGGTACGGCACTCCGGCGGGCCGGAATCATCCCGGGTACGTGTCCCGGGTGCGGGAAGCCGATATCGCGAATATCGACGCCTACGAGTACTGGGACGGGCACGGCTGGAAGCCGAACGATGCCAGAGCCGCCGCGCCGGTCGTCGACGGGGTGGCCGAGCTGTCGGTGCAGTGGAATGACCATCTGCGCAAGTTCGTGATGCTGACGACCGATCCGTACAACTCGGTGGTGCTGCGCACCGCGGACACGCCGGAGGGACCGTGGAGCACGCCCCGGGTGCTGCTGGAAGCGGCCGCGCTGCCGACGGCCTACGCGCCCATGATCTTCCCCTACCAGACCGGCAGCGACCTGTACTTCCTGCTCACCGTGCATCGCCAGTACAACGTGCTCCTGATGCGCACACCGCTGTAACCCTCTCGGAAACGACAGTGCCCGCCCCGGCCAACTGCCGGGGCGGGCACTGTTCGGTCTCTCAGCGCGAACCGGGACGACTGCTGGGCCGGCTGCTGGGGGTGGTGCTACCGCTGGGCCGGCTGCCGCCGCTCGGCTCGTCGCTGGATTCCTCCGGCTTCTTCTCGTCCGGTGACTCGCATTTGACCTCCGGCACCGGATCGTATTTCACGGTCCGGGTGTGGCGGGAGACCTCCGCGCCGGTATTGATATCGGTGATCACCCGAGTGTCGGAGATGGTGAACCCAGGAGCGCCCGTGGAGGCGATGCAGTCGTCGCCCGCGGGCAGGGTGATGGTTTCCGGTTCCGTCGGCTTGGTCTTGTCACCGGTGATCGATTCCACGTTCACCGTTTTGGTACCCCAGATGCGAACGGTCACCTCGGAGCTGTCGGCGAAGGCTTGGATGTAGACGCCGTGCGGGGTGTTGTTGCGGAACTGGAGGTCGATGGCGCCGTCGAACACGGTCGCTTCGCGGGCCGCCGGATAGCGGGAGATGTAGTAGCTGTGTTCGGTGTGGCCGGCGTCCTCCAGGCCCGCGAAATAAGCCGCGTTGTAGAGGGTGGTGGCGAACTGGCTGATCCCGCCGCCCACGGCCTTGCTGGGCCGGCCGTGATCGATGATGCCCGATTCCACATAGCCTTCGGCGGCGGTACGCGGACCGGTGTGGGTGTTGAGTGAGAAAGTATCGCCGGGCTTGACGACCGCACCGTCGACCTCCTGCGCGACCGTGCGGATGTTCACCCCGGAGGGGCCGCTGAAACCGCTGGTGGTGAACTCGCCCATCGTTTCGTTGATACCGAGCGCCTCGGCGGCCTGCGTGGTGAGCTTGGGTTCGATCCGCTCGTAGATCGCCGGTGTGGTGCGCGGGGCGCCGGTCGCGGCGAGCATCGCCGGCAGCTGCTCCAGCGTCTTGGCCCAGTTGATCTTGTCGCCGACCACGGCGGGCACCACGGTGGGCGCACCGGAAAAGGTGAAGGTCGCGTCTTTGGGTTCGACCTCCGTGGAGGCCAGCTGGGGGGCGAGCAGGTCGGTGGCCACCTTGTGGTCGAACTCGACCCGCAGCCCGCCGTGCCCGTCCGGTACGAAACCGACGATGGTGGCGATCTGTTCCGGACTCAGAGCGGCAGTGGCGTCTCCCTTACCGGTGTAGGACACCGGCGCGCTCACCGCGGGTTCGGCGATCTGGTGCATGGCCGCATCGATCGCATCCTGGCGGACGGCGGGCGGCGCCACGGCGACCGGCAGATCCAGGGTGCTCGCGGTCGCCCACTGCTCGATGATGACCGTGCGGGCCGCGCCGAGGTCCAGGACCCGGCCCGAGACGGGGTTCACCTCGACCGGCCGTGTGCCCTCGAAATGGATACCACCTTCGACGGGCGGCTGGTCGTGCACCTTCAGTTCATCGAAGGTCCGGCTCAGCGCCGCTTCGTCGACCGAACTGGCCACCGTGACCTTGCGGGTGGCCACGAAGGACAGCAGCCGCGAAGCCGGGTTGAGCGGCTGACCGCCTACTCGCTCCCAGGTCGCCTCCCAGTCCACGCCGAGACCGGCCGCGGCCGGAACCAGCTGGGTCTGCACATCGGCGATCTTCACCGGGACGACTTCGCCGGAACGCGGGTCGAGGGTCTCCTGCAGTTTCGCGCGGGCGTCGTCTTTGTCCAGCCCGCCGACGGCGACCCCGGCGACCTCGACGCCGCGCGGAATCTTGCCCGAGGTCATCACCAGGTCGGCGATATAGCCCACGAGCGCGACGCCGAACACGATGGCGGCGACCAGCACGACCCGCCGGGCGTTCGCGGAGTCGCGCAGCCAGCTCCGGGCGGCGGAGAAACGACCGTTGTCGTCACCGGATCCACCGGTGCCGCGCCCTCCACCCGGACCGCCCGGCGGCGCGGGCGGACCGGATCTGTCGCCGTGCGACAGGATATCGGCGCTGGTCGGATTGTTCGGGTGACCCGGCCAAGATGACGGTCCCCCGGAGAGCCGCTGGGTGAGTGCGCTCGAATCGAAGACCTCGGTCGGCGCGTCGTCCGGATCCGCGTCGGCGAAAGTGGCGGGTGCGGGCGCGGCGGTGGGCAGCGGGAACTGCTGGGTGGTGTACTCGGGCCCGGTGGGGTCGGCCGGGGCGGGGCCGGGTGGAGTGGACGGTCCGGGACCGGGGCGCCGAGCGGGGCCGGGCGGCCGAGCCGGACCGGCAGGCCCGCCGGAACCCGAGGGAGCACCGGGGCCCGGAGAAGATCCGGGACCGGAGGGCGCCGTCGAGTCGGGGCCGTGGGAAGGCCTGGCATCCGAGGCCACTGCCGGTCCGGGAACGTTGGACGGCCGGGCACCCGTGGGAGCTGCCGGTCCGGGACCCGTGGCAGGCCGGACACCGGTAGCCGCCGCCGGTCCGGGACCCGTGACAGGCCGGACACCGGTAGCCGCTGCCGATCCGGGACCGGACGGTGCCGGGGCGCCGGGACCGCGGCCGGGCGGTCCCGGTTGGGCGGGGCGGGGGGCTTCCGGATTGGGGGGCGGGGTGTGGGGAGAACCGCCGCCGGAATCCGAACCCGAACCCGAGGGGGCCTGGCCCTGCTCGGACCGCTGCGCGGCGGAACCGGCGCGGGGGTTCAACCAAGAGCTGCCGCCACGCCAGCCGGGGGCGACATTGTCGGCCTGTTCGACCGGTTCGGTCGGTGCGGACGGCTGCTGCCCCTGCTGGGCGCGGCCGGTATCGAGCAGCTGACGTAGGCCGCCGTCGACCGGCAGCGGGCGGCCGTGGTCGCGTCTGTCACCTCGGTCGGTGTTCGATTCGCTGCTCACGAACCGTCCTCCCCAATCGATACTTCGGGGACTCGCGGGCTGCGAGCCTTCGCCAACGATAGTTGTCCGAACTGTAATCTTCAGTGCCGGATCGATCACAGCTGCGCCATCTGGATAGCCACTGGCGTCGCAGTTGGGACATATCGCCCGAACAAAGCCCCGGACAGCAAAGTGGCCCCGTGCAGTCGCCGGGTCGGGGGTCAGGCGAATGCACGGAGCCGACCGGTATATCGGCGCCACGCGCGGGTCGTTACACACGAACTCGGCGAAAGTTCTCGAGGGGCGGGCACAATCGGGGGCGGCATGCGATCCGACCTCTATGAGTAAAGGGGACGCGAGATGCAGTTGGGCATGATCGGGCTCGGCCGGATGGGGGCCAATATCGTGCGGCGGATCGTCGCGGCCGGTCATACGGCGGTCGGCTGCGAACGCCACGCCGACGTGATAGACGCTCTCACCGCCGAACTCGGCGACAGCTTCCGGGGCAGCACCGACCTGGCGGAATTCGTCGCCGACCTCGACACCCCCCGCGTGGTGTGGGTGATGATCCCGGCCGGTCTCACCGGTCGCACGGTCGACCAGCTGGCGGAATTGCTGGAGCCCGGCGATATCGTCATCGACGGCGGCAACAGCCGGTACCACGACGATATCGCCCGGGCCGCGCAACTCGCCCCCCTCGGTATCCACTACCTCGATATCGGCACCTCGGGCGGAGTGTTCGGCCGCGACCGCGGGTTCTGCCTGATGATCGGCGGCGAGCCGGAGCCGGTGCGGTACCTGGAACCACTGCTGCGGGCCATCGCGCCCGGCGTCGCGGCCGCGCCGCGGACCCCGGGGCGGACGGGGGAGCCCGGACCGGCCGAAGAGGGTTATCTGCACTGCGGTCCCGCGGGGGCGGGCCATTTCGTGAAAATGGTGCACAACGGGATCGAGTACGGCGTCATGGCGGCCTACGCCGAGGGGTTCAACATCATGCACAAGGCCGACTACGGCAACCGCGCCGGCGGCGAGTACTCCGCGGAGGAGACCCCCCTCGAACATCCGGAGTACTACCGGTACGACATCGATATCGCGGAGGTCGCCGAGGTCTGGCGGCGCGGATCGGTGGTGGCGTCCTGGTTGCTCGACCTCACCGCGACCCAACTGCACGCCGACCCGAATCTGGATTCCTTCGGCGGCCGGGTCTCCGATTCCGGAGAGGGACGCTGGACCCTCGACGCCGCGGTGGATATCGGAGTACCGGCTCCGGTGCTCTCGGCGGCGCTGTTCCAGCGTTTCGCTTCACGCGGTGAATCGGCGTACGCGGACAAGGCCCTGTCCGCGATGCGCGAAGCCTTCGGCGGGCATCACGAGCTGCCCGGATCGGGCTAGGCCGTCGACCACGACGAGCGGCCGGCGCGAGCTTCACCGACCGGCTCGTACCGCCGGCCGCCGGGATCACCGACGGTGATACCGCTCGCCGGCGCGAACCTTTCTCGTTCGATATCGACGATCACGCAGAAGGGACCACAGATGCGCGAGACCGGGCCCACCAGAAATAGGGGTGCCCCGACCTTCCCGATCGGGGCACCTCCTTTCCCCTGCGCCGGTCCGGGGCCCGCCGCGGCTGTGGGCGCTTCCCTCACCCGCCGGACGGACCCGGACCCGGCCGGTTCAGCGCTCGAGAATGGCGACCACGCCCTGACCGCCCGCGGCGCAGATGGAGATGAGCGCCCGGCCCGACCCCTTCTCCGCCAGCTGTTTGGCGGCCTGAGCGACGATCCGGCCGCCGGTGGCGGCGAACGGGTGCCCGGCGGCCAGCGAGGAACCGTTGACGTTCAGTTTGGTGCGGTCGATCGAGCCGAGCGCCCCGTCGAGGCCGAGCCGCTCCTTGCAGTACTGGTCCGATTCCCAGGCCTGCAGGGTGGCCAGCACCACCGAGGCGAAGGCCTCGTGGATCTCGTAGAAATCGAAATCCTGCAACGTCAGCCCGTTGCGGGCGAGCAGCCGCGGCACCGCGTAGGTGGGGGCCATGAGCAGACCGTCGGGGCCGTGGATGTAGTCGACGGCGGCGACTTCGCTGTCCACCAGATGCGCGAGGACCGGCAGGTTGCGCTCGGCCGCCCATTCGTCGCTGGACAGCAGCACCGCCGACGCGCCGTCGGTGAGCGGGGTGGAATTGCCCGCCGTCATGGTGGCGTCGCCCAGCTTCACCCCGAAGACCGGCTTCAGCGTGCCGAGCTTCTCCAGCGAGGAGTTCGGGCGCAGGTTGTCGTCGCGGGTGAGCCCGAGGAACGGGGTCACCAGGTCGTCGAAGAAGCCGCGCTCGTACGCGGCGGCCATGTTCTTGTGCGACAGATAGGCCAGTTCGTCCTGGGCGTCGCGGGAGACCCCGAATTCCTTGGCCGTGATGGCGGCGTGCTCGCCCATCGACAGGCCGGTACGGGGTTCGGCATTGCGCGGGATCTCGATACCGAGCATGCCCGGGCGCAGCTGACCGACCAGTTTGAGCCGCTCGGCATTGGTGCGGGCGCGGTTGGCGTTCAGCATCCACTCGCGCATCCGCTCGCTGACCCCGATGGGCGCGTCGGAGGTGGTGTCGGTGCCGCCACCGATACCCACCTCGATCCGGCCGGCCGCGATCGCGTCGCCGACGGTGACGACGGCCTGCAGGCCGGTACCGCAGGCCAGCTGCAGATCGTGGGCGGGGGTGTAGGGGCTGAGCCGGCTACCCAGCACGCTCTCCCGGATCAGGCCGTGCTCACCGACCCGCTTGAGCACCGCGCCACCGGCGACCATGCCCAGCCGTTCCGATTGCAGGCCGAAGCGGCTCACCAGTCCGTCCAGCGTGGCGGTGAACATGTCCTGGTTGGAGGCGTGGGCGTAGGCCTTGTCGGAACGCGCGAACGGGATGCGGTTACCGCCGAGGATCGCTACCGGACGGGTCGAACGGGATGTGGTGGTCACTCGGGTCTCCCAGGTTGTCGAGTTGGCGAGAGGGTCGGGTGCTCCGGGCCCGGGCCGCGGCTGCGCGCCACGGCGTCCGACGCCCGCCCGCGCTCGGTTTACGATAAACTTACTCCGGAGTAAGTTCAATGTCGACACCGCCTCCGGCGACTCCCGACACCACATCGAGCAACAGGAAAAGGTGGGAACTGTGGCAGCCAAGAGCAAGGGTGCACCCAACCTCTATGGATCGTTCGTCAACTCCGCGCCGGGCGGGTTCCTCGCGAACAAGCTGGGCCTGCCGAAGCCGGAGAAGTTGCGGCGCTACGTGCCCGGCGAGCCGCCGCTGCCGGGACCGGTGCTGCTGGGCGGTAAGGGCCGGGTCGCCGAACCGCTGCGGGCACTGCTGGCCGAGGGATACACCTTCGCCGATTCCCTCACCGCCGGAACCAAATACGGCGCCCTGGTCTTCGACGCCACCGGTATCGGCAGCATCGAGGATCTGTCGCAGCTGTTCGAGTTCTTCCAGCCGGCGATGCGCAGTATCGCGCCGTCGGGCCGGGTCCTGGTCATCGGCACCACACCCGAACTCGCCGGCAGCGTGGACGGCCAGATCGCCCAGCGCGCGCTCGAAGGCTTCACCCGGTCGGTGGGCAAGGAGCTGCTGCGCGGCGCCACCGCGCAGCTGGTGTACCTGCACCCCGACGCCTCCCCGGCGGCCACCGGCCTCGCCTCGACCCTGCGGTTCGTGCTGTCCGCCAAATCGGCGTTCGTGGACGGTCAGGTGATCCGCGTCGGTAAGGACGACGCGGTCGCGCCCGCGAACTGGGACAAGCCGCTGGACGGGAAGGTCGCCGTGGTCACCGGTGCCGCCCGCGGGATCGGCGCCACCATCGCCGAGGTCTTCGCCCGCGACGGCGCGAAGGTCATCGTCGCCGATATCCCGGCCGCCGGTGAAGCGCTGACCGAGACCGCGAACAAGGTGGGTGCCACCGCACTGGCACTCGACGTCACCGCGCCCGACGCCGCGCAGCGGCTCGCCGAATTCGCCACCGAACGTTTCGGCGGAATCGACATCATCGTGCACAACGCCGGGATCACCCGGGACAAACTGCTGGCGAATATGGACGAGGACCGCTGGAACGCCGTCCTGAACGTGAACCTGGCCGCGCCGCATCGCATCACCCAGGGCCTGGTGGCCGCGGGCGCGCTGAAGGAGGGCGGCCGGGTCGTGGACGTCTCCTCCATCGCGGGTATCGCCGGTAACCGCGGGCAGACCAACTACGGCGCCTCCAAGGCCGGGGTCATCGGCATGGTGAACGCCGAGGCGCCGGAACTGGCCGCCAAGGGCATCACCATCAACGCCGTGGCGCCCGGTTTCATCGAAACCGCCATGACCGCCGCGATCCCGCTGGCCACCCGGGAGGGCGGTCGGCTGATGGCCTCCCTGAACCAGGGCGGCCAGACCGTGGACGTCGCCGAAACCATCGCCTACTTCGCCAGCCCGGCCTCGAACGCGGTGAACGGCAATATCGTCCGGGTCTGCGGCCAGAGCATGATCGGCGCGTGATGACCGAGACCATCACCCTCGACGCACCGCCGAAGAACGGCGGCCTGTATGCACAGGCCGTGCTCGGCGCGATACCGCTGGTCTCGGCGCGAAAATCCGAGATCCCGGACCGCGCCGTCCGGCTCGACGGCTACCGGGTCGACCCGGAACACCTGGCGGCCTACTGCACGGCCACCGGGCTGCGCTTCGGCGACACCCTGCCGCTGACCTACCCGTTCATCATCACCTTCCCGCTGGTGATGAAACTCGTGGTGCAGCGCGACTTCCCGTTCGTGGCGGTCGGCGCGGTGCACGCGGAGAACCTCATCGAACGCACCCGGGACATCTCGTTGAGCGAACCGCTCGATATCACCGCGCATATCGAGAATCTGCGGGAACACCCCAAGGGCCTGCTGGTCGACGCGATCAGCGAGATCCGGGTCGGCCGGGAGCTGGTGTGGCGGCAGGTCACCACCTTCCTGCACCAGCAGAAGACCTCGCTGTCGGGCGGACCGAAGCCCGAACCGAAACCCGAGGAGGTGCCGCCGCCCCCGCTGCGGACGTGGAAGGTGGACCAGAAGACGATCACCCGCTACGCGAACGCCTCCGGTGATCAGAACCCGATCCATACCTCGGCATTGGGTGCCAAGGCTTTCGGCTTCCCCCGGGCGATCGCGCACGGGATGTGGTCGGCGGCAACGATCCTCGCGACCGTCGAGGGCCGGATCCCCGACAAGGTCTCCTACGCGGTGAAATTCGGCAAACCGATCCTGCTGCCGTCCACCGTGAACGTCTACGCCGACCAGGTCGAGCAGGGCTGGGACCTGGCTCTGCGGCACCCGACGAAGGGCTTTCCGCACCTCACCGCCACGCTGCGCTGACGGGCCGCACGCGAGCCCCGCTCCGAAATCTTCGGGGCGGGGTTCCGACCCCGGCATCCTCAGGGCCACGCTGACCGAGGATCGGTGGCGCACGATCGCGCCGTATTCGGTCACTCGTTCGCTCGACCCGACCGGTGCGGGTCGGGCACGATGGACGATGCGCTGGAAGCCTGCGGTCAACGCGTTCGCTGACCGCAGGCCCGACGCCCGAACTTTCTGAGGGAAACCGCCGGAAACGCCTTTAGTGAGATAGTCCCGCAGGGCCCGGACACCTCTCTCATCAAAGCGTCGGGCAATGCCGATGACGGGTCGCTTTCGTGGGATCGCGGATCAGCGGCCCCGTGCTCCTGACCGTCTACGGTCTGGTTGCGCTGACTTTCGCGGGAGTTCTGCGCTTCCGCGATCGGACCCTGGTTCTGTTGGCGTTGGCTTGGTTGCCGTTGGGTGCGATCATCCGAGCCGTGATCGCCGCCGATCAGGTCCTCACCGGACAGAGCGGCAACCCGCCGATACCGGACGGATTCGTCGGTCAGGTCGTCTTCCGCCTCACCACGTTCGCGGCCATCGGGGTGGTGATGTTCGTCAGCACCGTCGTCCCGTTTCTCGTCGGAATCCTGGCGGCACGGCACCACCTCTTGGAAGAGCAGGCGAAACATATGCGCCTCCTCCGAGTGAGCGCCGTCGCCGGTATCTCCCTGGGCATACTGGGCGGCGTGCCCTTGGCATTGTTCGAAGCCGGCATGTGGAGAAGTTATTCACCGCTGGATGCCCTGCTCTCCGCCGGAATTCATCAGCTGACGGGTTATGCGGGCGGACTCGGTTACGCAGCTCTCATCGCCTTGGTAGCACTCGGCCTTGCCGACCGGCGGGGCCCGGTGACGACCGCCCTGGCTGCTCTCGGCGAACGTTCCATGACCTTCTATTCGGCGCAGTCGGTCGCGTGGACGGTGTTATTCGCCTCGTACACGCTCGACCTGCCAATTCCCTACCCTGCTGCTGCCGTCGGCGTCGGGACGGCCGTGTGGCTTGCCACGGTGGTCCTCGCCGATTCGATGCGCCGCCGGGGTATGCGTGGGCCGGCGGAGGTCGCACTGCGTCGGCTCAGCTATGGCAAATCTCGCGCGCGACAGCGAGTTCGATACAGCGAGCGCTGAACGATGACGCTTGTCACCCGGCACACTCTGCGACTACGACAGGGGCCCGAGGTCGTGGGCGTTATGGCAACCAGCCCCGGTTCCTTGTGGTCGGCGTGCCTCGGTCGACCAGCTCGTCTCGGCCGGGCTTCGATCTCTCATCACGGACGGAAGCCGCGCTGCGCCGACCTCCGCCTACGAGGCTCGGACACCTTCATGTACCTGGTGACACGATCGTTGGGGCACTCCGATTCGCTCGAAACGCGAGCCGAGCATACTGATTCCGGTGATCATGGGCGCCTGGAGGTCGCGAAGACGGCAACAGCAAGGGGACTGTTGCTCCGATAACTCACCTAGCGTTCAGCTCGGATGCTCGGGAACGCCCTGTTACCGCGCCGGATTCGGTAGAGCGGAGCCCGTCGAGGGCCGGGAAAGAACTAGAAAATCGGTAACCGTGGTTTCGTCTGCCAATGACGTCCGCGCAGCGGCCGCCAATGTCGCCCGCGCGATACCGACTCGCGTTGGAGCCCATGCACTGGATGGGCGTGACGCTCTGCGAAGTGCTCGGCCGTGATACTCATATGGACCATATATCTGATGTGCCCGCGAAGAACCTCGTCATCGGCAATGCACCCTTGTTCACGGAATCCCACGATGCCGTGCAGTATCAAGGAGCCGATATTGCCGCTGTAGATCCAAATGTCACATTTATGGTATGCGTGTTCGTCGAACATATATCCGAGTAGCAGCATTATTGATTCTGTCGCGTAGCCGCATCGCCGGAACATGGACGCAATGCCGATGGTGTAGCTGAACGACTTGGTCTCTGAATCGATCTCGCGAACGTGTAGGGACCCGACAACCCTTCGGCTGTACAGAGACTCGATCGCGAACTGGCGATCGCCGCATCGATCAGCCGTAGTTTTCCTATGCGTTGCCCAGTATTGATGACCGCCTACTCGTGCCCCGTCCGATGCTGTGGCGGTTCGGGCGAAACGAACGAACGTCGCATGGTCGGCCGGTTCGACGTAGCGTAACCGAGTCTTCCTCCCCAGAAGACTCGAGGGAAGTGTTGAGGTCGAGCCGACGTAGGTCTGAGAACTCCAGTACAAAGAAGGCGTAACCAGCACGGCTCAGGATATCAACGTCGGCCTTGGACGCGGCTACATGCGCTACGCACTGCCCCGCAAACCAGAGCGCCCCGGACCTTACGGTCCGGGGCGCCTCACTGTGTTCGTACGCTCAGAGATTCTTCGGGAGTTTGATGGTCTCCGTCGGGGCGTCCGCGTTACCCGTACGAGGCAGCGTGGTGGTCGGTGCGTCATCCGATGCGGCGACCGAGGAGCCCCCGGTGGGGCGCCGGGCCGGACCGGTGGGCCGAGCCGGCCGACCGCCGCGACCGCCGGTGATACCGAGCACGAGTCCGGCGATCAGCGCGAGTGCGCCGAGGATGCCGAAGACGATCGGCAGGACCCGGCCGAACAGCGACAGCTTGTCGATATTGTCCTTGGCCACCGCGAGCTGGGATTCCACGGTATCGGTGTCGAAGACCATATTGGCCTTGAGCGCGGGCACCTCCACCTTGTCGGCGGTGCGGCTGTAGAAGATGTTGAGCTGTTCGCCGCCCTTGACAATGGTGCCGGTCTCCGGCTCCACCCAGACGTCGCGGGTGTTGCCGTAGAAGCGGTACATGGTGACCGGTTCCTCGCCACCCTCGACGCCCCACTTGGCCGCCGGCAGCTCCAGCTTGTTGGTCGGCGCCTTGGAGACGTCGGCCAGCTTGGTCACCGGGACCTGCTGCCGGAAGTGGTAGACCTTGGTGCCGTTGATCTCGGTCTCTTCCTGGAACTCCATATCGGTGGTGGTCCGGGCGAGCACGTCGAAGTACGGGTAGGTCTTCTTCTCGGTGCCGATCGGGAACCGGTATTGCAGCCCTGTGTGCTGCACCGGATCCGCGAGCGCCTCGCCCTTGGAGTTCGTGGTGATCGCGATCGAGCCGTTGGGATCGGCGGCCACCGGCTCACCGGTCTTGCGGTCGATGGTGACCCGGTCGACGTAGGCTGTCAGCACGCCGGTGTCGCCGGATTTGTCGATCCGGCGCAGGGTGTTACCGGCCTGGATGGTCATCTCGTCGGCGTCGGAGGGATCCTCGACCGTGAGAAACCGCTGGGAGACCAGCGGCACGTTCTTGTTGACCTCGGCCGAGCGCCCCTCGGCCGTCAGCGACGAGGAATCCAGGACCAGGCTCTCCTGATCCTTCTGATTGACCGCGACGGTGGTGATCTCGAGGTCGAGAGGAGTCTTGGCCATCTTGCTGACGGTGTAGGTGGGGATCATCAGCGCGGCGACGATCAGCAACGCGCCGAGACCCACGAGCACGCAGGCAACCGTCCTTCTGGTTCCGGCACTCAGTGCCATGCAAACTCTCCTCGTCGTAGAACACAGGTCGTTCCGCGGGTACAGCGGGGGGCGCCGCGGCACTCGTGAGCCCTGACACTAACAGCCTGGAGGTTACCCAGGGGTTGGCGAGGCCGGAATCCGACCGAAAACGGGGGGAGTCTAACCCGCATTGTGAAATACCGTCTTCCTACGAGCACGGACGGCCCGGCAGACTGGGACCCGATGACGACCACCCCGACCACCGATACCGGCCCCTGGCCACCCGCCGAACAGGCAGAACGCCGGGCCGGACCCGGTCACGGCCCGGCTCCCGCGGGGACGGCGCCGGTACCCGTCGGGCGTCAGCGGGGCTTTCTTCCCGCACTCGAGGGTATGCGCGGTCTGGCCGCCCTGGGCGTACTGCTCACCCATGTCGCCTTCCAGACGGGTGCCACCGGGATTCCGACACTCGGCCGCCTGCTGGAACGCTTCGATATGGCGGTCGCGGTGTTCTTCGCGCTGTCCGGTTTCCTGCTGTGGCGCCCGCACGCGCTCACCGCCCGCGGACTCGGCGACGCCCCCGGTCTCGGCTACTACCTGCGCCACCGGGTGGCTCGGATCGTTCCCGCCTACTGGGTCGTGGTGTGCGCTGTGCTGATCCTGGTCCCGGCCGCCGCCGGTACCGCCGGGTTGCAGGTGTGGATATCCAACCTGCTGCTCCTCCAGGTTTTCGTACCGCTCACGCTGACCGACGGACTCACCCAGATGTGGAGTCTGTCGGTCGAGGTGGCCTTCTATATCGCGCTGCCGCTGCTGGCCTGGCTGCTGCACGGATTGCGGGGCCGCGCGGCCGCGGCACGGGTACCGGCCGTCCTGACGCTCGGGCTGGTCTTCCTGGGCTGGAACTTCATCCCGGTACCGACCCCGGATGCCATCCACGCCGACAACTGGTTACCCGCCTATATCCCCTGGTTCGCGGGCGGCATGCTGCTCGCCGAGCTGACCTGCGACGACCGGCGGCGAGCGCGCCTGCGGCTGCTGGGCAACCAGCGGTTGATGTGGGCGATCGCCGCCGCCGCTTTCGTGGCGTCGGCGACCCGCCTGGGCGGAGTCGCCGGGCTGACCCGGGCCGAACCCTGGCAGTACGCCGCGAAGATGGGCCTCGGCGCGGTGATCGGGTTCGCCCTGCTGGCTCCGCTGGTGCTGGGACCGCCCGGCAAACCGCATCGCTGGCTGACCGCGGCGCCGGTCGCGATGGCGGGACGCTGGTCCTACGGGATCTTCATCTGGCATCTCGCCGTGCTGTCGGTGATCTTCCCGGTATTCGGCATCCTGCCGTTCAACGGCAGTTTCGGGGTGGTGCTGGTACTGACGGTGGCGTTCACACTGCCGATCGCCGCGGCGAGTCACGCCCTGGTGGAGGAGCCGTGCCGGCAGTGGGCGCGGCGGCGGGACCGGCCGCGCGCCGCGAAAACCTGATCCGCCGGCTCAGCAGTCGCACCCGCAGCCGTCGCAACAGCAACCGTCACCGCAGCAGCTCCCGCAGTCACTGCAGCAACTGCAGCAATCGCAGCAGCTGCCGCAGTCGTCACAGTTACACCCCCGCCCGACCCAGGACTCCTTCCGTTCGCCGCTGCACGGCCGGGTGTGCTCGGCACAGCACGCGTAACCGGTGCAGTACTGGGTGCAGATCAGCTGGATGGACTCGGCGACCCCCGGCCGCTGCGGGCCGGCGGGTGCCTGCGGGTCGATGAGGCGGATACCGGCCGGGTTCTGCCCAGCGGAATCGGTGGGCGGCGGCGCGATGGTGCGGCCGAGCCGGCGCAGTGCGGTGGTGAGCGGATCGAGTAGTGCCCAGCGCAGCGTCGGCAGACCGGTCAGGCCGGCGGTCCCCAGCGACGACCGCAGCGAACGATGGGATTCCCGGACGAGCGCGTAGGCCTCGGCCCGCGTGGTGCCGGTGGCGGTGAGCGGATTGAATCGATCCGCGGCGGCGTCGGCGTGATAGTCGGTGAGCGCGTCGGCCAGATGGGCGATCCGGCCGAACTCGTCTCCCGCGGCGCGCAACGCCGCCACATTGTCCGGACGATCGGCCAGTACCGCGGTATGGGCGAAGAACTCCGCGGCGCAGCGGCGGCTGGCGTGGGTCAGTTCGTCGAGGGCGGCGGCACCGGCCGGCCCGGCCCCGGCGGCGAGCCGGCGTTCGGCGCTCGCCTGGGCCTCGATGGCCGCCACCAGCGGAGCGATATCCAGACCGATGGCCGCGGCCCCGGCGTGCGCGCCCGCCGACCAGCCGGTCGCGATCCGCCGCATGGGACGGTGCAGCCGGGGGCGGGTGTCACCGTCGTCGATATGGTCGGCGACCTTGGCGGAGCCGAGGAGCAGGGATGCCGTGGCGGCGAGCCGGACCGGCGCCGAGGTGCCGACCGGAACCCGTGCGGTGCGCATTCCGCGCAACGGGCACGGTCCCGCGGTGCGGCGCGCGGCGGGTGCCGCGGCCTGGGCCTCGGTCAGCAGCGCGAGCACCACCGCGTCGGTATTGGTCGCACTCCGGGCCAGCTGTCCGTGCCCGTCGCGCAGCCCCAGGCACAGACCGCACATATGGGCCTGCCAGAGCTGTGGGTCCACCCCGTATTTCGCGGCGCCGTGCCGGCACGGCCGCAACATTCCGAACACTGTGCCCTCCCGGCCGGATGCGTCCTCCGCGACATCCGTTGCGCGCATCGAAAATACGGAGCGCGCGGGCCCGGCGCAACCGGGAAAGCGCCACTGAGCGGGCGATACGAACTATTCGGGCAACTTGTCCGTTTCCGCGGTGTCCGCCGCGCCGGGTTTGCGGCCGGCCAGACCGCGCCAGGCCAGCGCGTCGAGCAGATCCACGGCCTCGGCCACCTCGATACGGCCGGCCGCGACGGAATCGGCGATGGCCTCCCCCGCGCCGATCACCGCGACGGCGACGATATCGAAGTTGGTCCCGGGTTCGGCGTGTTTGGCGCTGGACTCCAGCAGCTTGGCGGTCAGCTCGATGACCCGCTCCCGGGCGTTCTCGATCTCCGAGGCGAAGGCCTGCTGCCCGAGCGCCTGGCGATAGAGGACCTGCCAGGAGTTGCGGTGGGCATCGACGAAACCGAGGAAACCCTCCAGCGCGGTGCGCAATTGTTCGTGCGGGCTGAGCAGCGGGTTGCCGGCGGGTGCGACCGATTCGAGGAAACGCAGGCCCTCCCGCTGGATACAGGCGCGGAACAGTTCGTCCTTGGAGCCGTAGTAGAGATACAGCATCGGCTTGGAGATCTCGGCTTCGGCGGCGATGGCGTCCATGGAGGTTTCGTGGAAGCCCTTGCGCGAGAAGACCTCGACCGCGGCATCGAGCATCTGCTGCTCGCGCACCGCTCTCGGAAGCCTTTTCGTACCGCCCGCCATCACGTCTCCTACCGCAGTGAGCCCATTATATTACTCCAAAGTAAGTTCCCCAGGACCGAAACCACCGGCCGCGATACCCGCGCGCCGGTGTTCTTCCGGTAGGCGGCCGGAAACCCCCGGCCCGTCATCCCGGCGCCGGACCCGTGGCCCGGCCCGGACCGTCAGCAGGTGCGGGGGACCCGCTTGTAGTCGGCCATCCGCAGCACCGAGGCGTCCACCCGCTCCATCGGCAACCGGCCGGCCGCCACCGCCTGCTCCAGCTGATCGAGCACCTGGCCCACGGCATCGGTACTGATCCAGAGCGCATTGTCCGCGCCCGCCACGAGCGCGGCCTCCACCGCCTGCTCGATGGACAGCCGTTCGGTGATCGCGGCCATACCGCTGAGATCGTCGGTGAAGATCACGCCGTCGAAGGGTGCCGCCCCATAGCCGGAACCCTCGCGCAGCAGCGCCATCACCTCCGGGCTGATACTGGCCGGGACGCCCGGGGTGGTCAGCCCGGGAACGTCGAGATGACCGACCATCACCGCCGAACCCGTATCGATCAGCTCACGGAACGGCACCAGGTCGCTGGTGCTCAGATCCGACAGCGGCGGCACCTGCACGGCGCCGAGATGGGAATCGCCGGTACTGGAACCGTGGCCCGGGAAATGCTTGAGCACCGTCCCGAGACCGACCTCGTGCATGGCCCGGATGTAGGCGTCGGCGTATTCGGTGACCACGGCCGGGTCGTCGGAGAACGAGCGGTCACCGATCACCGAATCGTCGGGCTGGGAGCTCACATCGATATCGGGGGCGAAATCTACCGTGATCCCCAGGTCCTGCATGGCCCGCGCCCGGTCCAGGGTCGCGGTGTAGAACTCGTCGGGCGTCATGGTCTGTGCGGTGACCCGGGCCGAGGGCGCGGTCCCGATGAGATTCCCGAGACGCGACACCCGGCCGCCCTCCTCGTCGGTGGTCACCATGAGCGGCGTTTTCGCCGCGGCCGTCACCTGCGCGAGCCCGCCGTCGGTGAGCATCGACTGATCGGTCCAGCTGCCGACGAAGATCCCGCCGACCTGATGGTCGCGTACCACGGCGAGCGCGTCGTCGGTACCGGTCACCCCGACGGTGAGCAGCTGCGCGAGCTTCTCCCGCGTGCTGAACTGCGCCAGGTAGCGGGCGGAGCAGTCGCCTTCGGTAGTGGTCGGGCCGGCCGCGTCACCGGTCGCGGCCTCGGGGCTCGTACCGGCGCCCGGGGTCGCGGTGGTACCGGTACCGGAGCCGCCGCTCTCGGTGCCGGAACAACCGGTGAGGAGCGCGGCGAGCACCGCGAGCAGGACCAACGGTATCTTCCGCATCGTTCGACGGTAGCCCGCGCGGCCCGGCCGCGACACTTCGGATCGGCTTCCGGACAGAGGTAATCTGGTAACACCGTCAGGAGTACACCCCGGAGGAGCTGCGATGCCCTGCGATCTGATGCTCATCGCCTACGACGGTTCCGAACACGCCAAACGCGCGATCGAATACGCCGGACGGTTCCTGGCCGCCGACCGCGCGGTGGTCCTCACCGCCTGGGAGCCGATGGTGCGCCAGGCCGCCCGGATCTCGGGTATCTCCGGGATGGTCCAACCGGAATGGGTGCCCGACGAGGAACTCGAGGACATCGCCTACACCACCGCCCGCGATATCAACGCCGAAGGCGTGCACCTGGCCGCGCTCGCGGGGCTGAACGCCGAGGCGCGCCTCCAGGAATACGCCGCCAGTGCCTGGCAGGCGGTCGTGGAGGTCGCCGACGAACTCGACGTCGACATCATCGTCGCGGGTACCCGGGGGGCGACCGGGTTGCGCGCGCTGGTGCACAGCAGCGTGGCCGACGCCGTGCTCAAGCACTGCCACCGCCCCGTTTTCCTGGTTCCCCCGGTGCAACCGGCCGGCGCGCGGAAAACCGGGCACGACGACCACGCCGCGAAATAGGGGCGCCGCGGGCGTGGCTTACGGTCGGGTCATGACCGGGTTCCTGCTGGCACGCCCCGACGGCGTGGTGCGCGGCACCGGTGTGCGCACGGTGCACCGCGATCCATGGCAGGCCGCGTCCGCCCTCCGCGAGGGCACCGCCGCGGCGATCGCCGGGGCGCTACCGTTCGATCCGCGACACCCGGCCGCGCTGGTAGAGCCCGGCGAACTCCTGCACACCGCGGGTCCATGGCGCCCGGCCGCGCTCCCGGAGCTGCCGCGGGTAGAGGTCGTGGAGCAGACGCCGAGCCCGGCCGAGCACCGCGCGCGGGTCGCGCGATTGGTGGAACTGCTGACCGAACCCGCCCCTCGCCTGCGCAAAGTGGTGGCCGCCCGCTCCGTACGCGCCACCGCGGCGGCCGTACTGGACCCCGAGCTGCTCGCCGCGTATCTGCTGACGCGGAACCCGCGGGCGAATGTCTTCGCGGTCGATCTCACCCCCGCCGGCCGTACCGGCGCGACGCTGATCGGCGCGAGCCCGGAACTACTGGTCCATCGCCGGGGCACGGCCATCGAGCTGTACCCGCTGGCCGGCACCCTGCCCCGGCTCCCGCACCAGGTGGCCGATTCCGCGCAGGCCGATCGGCTGACGACGAGCGCGAAAAACCACGCCGAACACGCGTTCGTCGTCGACTGGATCACCGAACGACTGTCCCCCGTATGTATCGGCCTGTCGGTGCCGGAGCGGCCGCGACTGGTCGCCACCCACGATGTATGGCATCTCGGGACGCCGATCCACGGCGTGCTGCGGGCGCCGGCGCCCAGCGCCCTCGAACTGGCCCTGCTGCTGCACCCGACCCCGGCGGTCTGCGGTACCCCGACCGCCGACGCGCTCGAATACCTCACCACCCACGAAGAGGACCGCGGATTCTACGGCGGCGCGGTCGGCTGGTGCACCGCCGACGGCGACGGGACCTGGGTGGTCGCCATCCGCAGCGCGGAACTGGCCGCGGGCGGCCGCGAGTTGCGCGCCCACGCCGGCGGCGGCATCGTCGCGGCCTCCGAACCCGCGGCCGAACTGGCCGAGACCACCGCCAAACTGCGCACCCTGCTCGGCGCCCTCGACTGCGCCGTACCACCGGACAACGAGTGAGTCGGGGCGTCCGGAGGCAGGGCTGCCGTGGGCCGGCGCGGACCGCGATCGGGCCCGGCCGGCGGCAACCGTTAGGGTGAAACGCCCGACGGTGCCTACCCGTACCCGGCAGGTCCTGCTAGGTTGGCCCAGATGTCTGCCTGCTTCGAGTTTGGAGTGCTGCGATGAAGTTTGCTGTCCCCGGTGTTGCAAGTGCGGTCGGCGGCGCCCTGCTGGGCGCCATCGCGGTCTTCGCCATCACCGCCGCGCTGCAGCAGGACAGCCGGCCGGAAGTCGACCGCAGCGGTAACGCGGACAGCTCGCTGCTGAACAGCGTCGAATACGGCAAGCGCTGAGACCCGGCCCGATCTCGTCCCGTCCCCGCCGGAGCCTGTCGGCGGGGACGGCAAACGTCTGACCCACGGTGCCCGTCCAGTCCGATCCCGTCGAACCTGCCGACGCGGCCCCCCGCTCCACCCTCGACGCGGCGCCCACCGATGAACTGGGCCGCCGCTGGTTCCTCGGCACCGCGTTCTCCGCTTTCCTGCTGACCTTCCTGCAGGCCCCGGGCCTCACCGCCGCCGACACCAAATACGATCTCGCCGAGAATCCACTCGGTTTCCTCGCCCGTGCCGCCCACCTGTGGAGCAGCCAGGCGCCGATGGGCCAGGTCCAGAACCAGGCCTACGGATACTTCTTCCCGCACGGCGCGTTCTTCGCGCTCGGTGATGTGCTGCATCTGCCCGCCTGGGTCACCCAGCGGATCTGGTGGGCGCTGCTGCTGCTCGCGGGTTTCTGGGGCGTGGTCAAACTCTGCGAAACCCTCGGGATCGGCAGCCGCGGATCACGGGTGGTCGCGGCCGCCGCCTACGCCCTGTCCCCCCGGGTGCTGACCACCGTCGGCTCGATCTCCTCGGAAACCCTGCCCATGATGCTGGCGCCGTGGGTCCTGCTCGCGCCCGCCGCGCTGGGCACCGCCTACCGCAGGCATCGGCGCGGCGGCGCGCGGTCCCCGGCGGGCAGCGCGATGGCGCTGGCGCTGATGGGAGCGGTGAACGCGGTCGCCACCCTGGCCGCCTTCCTGCCCGCGCTGCTGTGGTGGGCCAGTTTCCGGCCCAACCGCGCATGGTGGCGGTTCACGCTGAGCTGGGTGCCGCTGCTCGTCCTGGCAGTGGCCTGGTGGGCGGTACCGCTGCTGTTGCTGGGCCGGGTGAGCCCGCCGTTCCTCGACTACATCGAATCCTCCGGGGTCACCACCCAGTGGGCATCACTGGGTGAGGTCCTGCGCGGCACCGACAGCTGGACACCGTTCGTCTCTCCGGAACGAATCGCGGGCGCGGTCCTGGTCACCCAGCCCGCCGCGGTGCTGGCCACCGGGCTGATCGCCGCGGCCGGGATGGCCGGGCTGGCGCTGCGGTCCATGCCGGCCCGCGGGCGGCTGGTGCTGATCCTGTGCGTCGGGCTGACCGGTATCTGCGCGGGTTATGTGGGGCAGTTGGGCGGACCGTTCGCCGAACCCATCCGCGTCTTCCTCGACTCCGGTGGCGCACCGCTGCGCAATGTGCACAAACTCGAACCGCTCATCCGGCTGCCGCTGGTGCTGGGCATCGCCCAATTGCTGGCCCGGGTACCGCTGCCGGCCTCGGTCCGGCCGCAGGTGTGGCGGGCGGCGTTCGCCAACCCGCACCGCGACCGCCGGGTCGCGGTCGCCATGCTGATCCTCGCGGCACTCGCGCTGTCCAGTTCCCTGGCCTGGACCGGGAAGCTCGCGCCGCGCGGCGCCTACGACGCGGTCCCGCCCTACTGGCAGCAGACCGCGGACTGGTTACGTGCGAACGCCGCCGACACCCGGGCCCTGGTGGTCCCCGGCGCCCCCTTCGGCAGCCAGGTGTGGGGCCTGACCCGGGACGAACCCCTCCAGGCGCTGGCGCAGACCCCGTGGGCGGTACGGGACGCGGTCCCGTTGAACCCGCCCGGCACCATCCGGGCGATGGATTCGATACAGCGGTTGATCGCCGACGGCCGGCCCTCCGACGGTCTGGCCGCCGCACTGCGCGGGCAGGGCATCGGGGTACTGGTCCTGCGCAACGATCTCGATCCGGACACCTCCCGCTCCACCCGCCCGCTGCTGGCGCACAACGCGGTGGAGGGGTCGCCGGGGCTACACAAGGTCGCCGAATTCGGGAAGCCGGTGGAAAACGATTCCGGCCGCGACGATTTCGTGGTCGACGCGGATCTGCGGCCCGACTACCCCGCGGTGGAGATCTATCGGGTCGACGCCCCGGCGCCCGGCACCCCCGCCGAGGTGCGCGGCGGAACCGGCGCACCGGAACGGTTCCCCGGCGCCTACACCGTGCCGCTCGAATCGGTACCGGTGGTCCAGGGCGGGCCGGAGGTGCTGGAAAGACTGCATCGCGACCCCGCGACCTCGCACGAACCCACCCTGCTGGCCGCCGACGCCGCGGCCGCGGGCCTGCCGGCGGGCCCGGTGACGGTGACCGATACCCCGATGAACCGGGAAACCGATTTCGGCAGGGTGGACAACCACAACTCCGCGCTGCGGGCCCCCGGCGACGCACGCCACACCCACAACCTGGCCCCCGACTACGACGTACCGGGCGCCGAACTGGTGCAGGGCGGCTGGACCGGGGCCACCATCACCGCGTCGAGTTCGGCGGCCGACGCGACGCAGATCGGCGGCGCCGCCCCCGGCAACTCGACCGCCGCCGCCGTGGACGGCGACCCGGCGACCGCCTGGATCAGCAACGCGGGCGAATACGCCCTGGGTCAATGGCTCCGGCTCGAACTCGACAAACCGTTCACCTCGGGTCTGCTGCGGTTCACCACCACCCCCGCCGCCATCGGCGATCCGGTGAAATGGGTGGAGGTGCGCACCAACAACGGCAGTGTCTCGGCGCGGATCAGCGAACCGGGCGAACCGGTTTCGGTGGCGCTGCCGGTGGGGTCCACCGAATGGGTGAAGATCACCGCCATCCGCACCGAACGCGGCACTACCGGCGGCCAGTTCGGGATCAGCGAACTGGGGCTGGAGGACTACACCGTGCGTGACGCCGGCGTCCCGGTCGAGATCCGGCACCGGACCGTCCTCCCACCGCCACCTCCGGGCGCGACGGTCACCGGGTGGGATCTGGGCCAGGAATTCCCCGGGCGCAGCGCGTGTTTCGACAGCCCCGATCGCGTCCGCTGCGGTAAGGGCCTGGCGCTGGCGCCCGAAGAACTGGGCCCGTTCGGCCGGACGCTCTCCGTTCCGGCACCGGCCACCGTCGAACCGCGGCTCATGGTCCGCCCGCGGCAGGGTCCCGCGCTGGAAGCACTGCTGACCGACCCGGCGCGCCCCGTGGCACGCGGCGCCTCCGATGTGGGTGATCTGCGCGGTTCCGCATTCGCCGCCACCGACGGCGACCCCCGCACCAGCTGGACCGCGCCGGAGGACACGGTCCGCGACACCCTGGGGCCCAAACCCGCGCTGACCATCGAACTTCCGGAGCCGACCCTGGTGACCGGCCTGGAATTGACGCCTTCGCTGGGCGGCCTGCCCGCCGCGCCCACCTCGGTCACGGTGAACCTGGGCGACGGCCCGCAGGTCCGGGAGATCGAGGAACCCCACGAGGTCTCCCGGATCGATCTGCATCCCAAGGTCACCGACCGGATCGAGTTGAGCATCCGCAGCTGGGAAGCCGTGCTGGACCGGACGGCGCTCGGCTATCACCAGGCCCAACCGCCCGGGCTCGCCGAAATCGGGGTCCTGGGCCCGCAATATCCGCCGCCCGCCCCGGCGGACCGGCCGGTGACCGTCGGTTGCGACGCCGGGCCGACCATCGCGGTCGGCGGCCGCCTGGTCCACACCAGCGTCACGGCCACCGTGGGCGAACTACGTTCCGCCGACCCGGTTCCCGCTCAGGTGTGCCCCGACGCGCCGCAGGACGCGGCCGCGTTCCCGGCCACCGCGCCCGGTGCCGTACAACCGGTCTCGCTGCCCGTGGGGGACGTCGACCTGCTGGTCGCGCCCACGGAACTGTTCTTCGTCGACCGGCTGCGCCTGGTGAACACCCAGCCCGCCGCCCCCGCCCCGAGCACCGGCACCCGCCTGCTGACCCTGCCACTGAGTACCAATACCGGCTGGTCGGCCCAGAGCGCCGACGGCCGCGAACTGCAGCCGATCGTGGTCGACGGCTGGCAGCAGGGCTGGTTGCTGCCCGCCGATACCACCGGCCCGGTGACCGTCTCCTTCCCGATCGACAGTTGGTACCGGCTCGCGCTGCTTCTCGGCCTCCTGCTGCTGCTCCCTCTCATCGCCCTCGCCGTGCCGCGCCGCCCCCGCACCGAGCCGGTGGTGGCGGCGCCGGGCGTATGGTCACCGCGGATACCGGCCGCGCTCGCCCTGATCGCCGCCGCGACCCTGATCGCCGGAGTGACGGGCACGGTACTCACCGTCGCGGGCCTGGCGGCCGTGCGATTCGTGCCCCGGCTGCCGCGCCGCGCCCTCGCCGCGGTCGCCGGAGCGGGCACGGCGGTCTCGGCCGCTGCACTGTCCACCGGCCCGTGGCGGATGCCCGGCGGTTATATGGGTGATTCGCTGTGGGTCCAGTTCCCGGCCCTGGTCGCGGTGGTCGCGGTCGGGCTGGCGGCGCTGCCCCGGATCAGGCGGGAGCCGGAACCCGGCGACCCGCCGCCGTCCGGATGACCAGTACCGCGACGAGAGTCGTGGTCACGGTGGCCACGGACGCGACCGTGGCGATCAGTCCGGTGACACTGCTCGCCAGAGTGAGCACGAGCACCACCTCCACCAACAGACCCGCCCACGCGATCCCCGCCAGCGCCGTCCGCTGCACCGCGATGGCCGACAGCAACGCCCCCTGGAGTACCGCCAGCATCGCCCCGTGCAGTGCGAACAACCACAGCAGGCCCTCGATCGGGGCGTAGTCCCGGCCCGCGAAAATCGGCGCCAGCGGGGCGGCCAGCGCCGCGCCCAGCACGGCGACCACCCCGATGCCGGAGAGAACGGCGAGCGCCGAGCGCACGGCCGAACCGGACGAGGCCGGTTGCGCCATCCGCGGATACAGCACCACCCCGACCGCCTGCGGTAACCAGAACGCGACCTTGGTGGCGATCGTGCCCAGCGCGTAGCGGCTGGCATCGGGTTCGTCCAGCACTATGCGGACCACGATGAGATCGGCCGAAGACAGCGCCATCAGCGCCGCCTGGACCTGCGCGGCCTGCAGCACCGCGAACACTCCGGCGAACCCACGCGCGACACCGGGCGTCACAACGGACGCCGCGGCGGAGCCTTCCGCCGATTCGCCTCCCGGAACCACCGGCCGTCCGCTGCCCGCCACCACCCGGGCGTATACCGCGGCGGCGGCGATGCCACCGGCGGCCGCCCACAGCGCCGGGGTCGCGCCGCCGCCGCAGGCGAGCACCACCAGCGCCGGAACCACCTTGGCGATACCGGTGACACCGAGCACCACCGCCAGACCACGGAACCGGCGCGACCCTTGCAGCACCCCCTGGTCCCCGGCCAGCACCACCAGCGCGGGCGCCGAACCCAGTGCTGCCGCCGACGCCGCGATACCGACCTCCAGCAACGCACTCACCACCGGTACCAACACCACGACCGCCACGGCCACCAGCAGCGCGCACCGCCGGCGCAGCGCGCGCAGCGCGGCGATATCGGCACCGTGCACCAGCTCGCGTGCCACCACGTTCTGCAGGGCCAGCGCGGGTACCGCGCACAGCAGCTGCACGGCGAGCAGGCTGGCGAACTCGCTGTATCCGGCCACGCCGAGCCAGCGTCCGGCCAGCAGCTGCAGCAGATAGCTCGCGATATTCGCGGTCATCGCCCCCGCGGTCACCAGGGTCATGTCCGCCACAGCGGGGAGACGGCGAACGGACTGCACGTGCGCAAGTGTCCCACCCGCCCCGGCGTCCATACCGGTCCGCCCCGCCGCGGTCGGCGAACGTAGGGTGACTGGCCGTGAGTGCGCAACGAACAGGCCGGTGGACGCGTCTGCTCCCGGCCGGTTACAGCCTGCTGCTCACCCTGCTGATCACCGCGCCCCTGCTGCGCCCCGGCTACCTGCTGCTGCGCGACGCCGTGAGCACGCCGCGCTCCTATCCCACCGACGCCGCGCTGGGTCTGGGCGACGCGGCACCGCGGGCCGTACCCCAGGATGCCCTGCTCGCCGCGCTGTCTCCGCTGATCGACGGCGGGTTGCTGGTGAAGGTCGTCCTGCTGGCCGCGCTCTGGGCCGCCGGGTACGGCGCCGCGGTGCTCGTCCGGGAGTTACTCGGCGCTCCGCTCGCCGCGCAGCTGGTGGCGACCACCCTCGTCGTCTGGAACCCCTATATCGCCGAGCGGCTCCTCCAGGGACACTGGAGCCTGCTCACCGGCTACGCCGCGCTGCCCTGGACGGCCCTGGCCGCACGACGGTTGCGCACCGCCGCCGGACGGCCCCGATTCGATGAATTCCGGGACCGGTCGGTACTGGCGGGCTGCCTCGCGGCCGCGGGCCTGACCCCCACCGGCGCCCTGCTCGCCACCGTGGTCGCGGTGACCGTGGCCGGATGGCGCCGCGCGCCCGGGGTGACAGCTCTCGCGCTCCTGGCCTGCGCCCCGTGGCTGGTGGCCACCGCCGTCTCCGGGGTCGCGGCCGAACCCTCCGACCCCGCGGGCGTCACCGCTTTCGCCGCCCGCGCGGAACCCTGGCTCGCCACGGTGGGCAGCCTCGCCGGACTGGGCGGTATCTGGAACGCCGAGGCGGTACCGGTATCGCGGACGACTCCGCTGGCCGCCGTCGCGACGATCCTGCTGCTCGCGGTGGTCCTGCTCGGGTTCCGGCGGGTTGCGGCGGCCGACGCGGACCTCGAGCGCACCCGGACCCGCCGGATCCTGCTGGCCCTGGCCGTCGCGGCCGTACTGCTCCCGGCGCTGGCGGCCACCCCCGCAGGGCTCACGGTGATGGAATGGCTGGTCGTCGAAGTACCCGGCGCCGGACTGCTGCGCGACACTCAGAAGTACGTGGCGCTGGCCGCTCCCGGCTACGCGCTGTGTGCGGCCGCCGCCTGCCTGGGCTTCAGGCGTAGCAGCGCGAAGGCGGACACCCCGGACGACGAGCAGCCGGACTCCGCCGATGACCACCGTGACCCCGCCCGCTGGTCGCCGGGTCTGGCCGCGCTGTTCATCGGGGTACTGGCCCTGCCGCTGATCGATCTCGGCTGGGGGGTCGGCGGGCAGCTGCGGACGATCGAGTATCCGGCCTCCTGGCACGAAATCGCCGAGCGCGTCGACGGGCCCGGTGATATCGCCGTACTGCCGGGCGGCATGTTCCGCCGCTTCCCCTACACCGGATCGGCTCCGGTACTGGACCCGGCACCGCGGCTGCTGCCCCGCGACGTCCTGCAGACCGGGGCATTACCCGTCCGCGGCGCGACGGTGACCGGCGAGGGCACCCGGGCGCAGACCGTGGAGAACCTGCTCCTCGACGGCGGGCCGGCGGACGAACTGGCACAGCTCGGCGTCGGCTGGGTGCTCGTCGAACGGGACACCCCCGGCCCGCTCGGGAACTCCGCGGCGACGCTGGCGCAGTTGGCACCGGTCCACAGCACCGGCGAACTGGCCTTGTACCGGGTCCCGGACGTCCGGCCGCGGCCCGCGCCCGAACACCGATCGCCGGTGGTGGCCGCGCACATCCTGTGGGCCCTGCTGCTGGTGGCACCGCTCGCCGTCCAGGTCTCCGGGTTCGTGGTACGCAGAGTCAGGAGCTGAGGTCCGCGCGCCGGTGCCGTAGCGCCGGTGGGGACACCCGCGTGAGCGCCGAAGCGTGGAAACCGAACGGACTCCTACGCCCGAGGCCGAAATGCGGCAGGCCGGGAATCGCCACCGGACGCGGGTACAGCTCGGCATGGCCGGCAACGATTGCCCAAACGGCTATCGCTTTGTGATCGTCGGAGGCGGCGCAGCCGGAGGAGCCGCCACGAAGGCGCCTCGCGGGGCTCGATAGACGCCGGTTGCGCCGGTGCAGGGACGGCGCCCGGGCCGGCGTACGCCGATGCCGTACCGGTGGAGACCGGTGGGACGCCGATCGTGGGCGCCGGGGCGCCTACCCTCAGGCGCCGGCCGGGAGTTCGGCACGCGGCTGGACAGCGACATCCTCCCCTGGTGAGATCAGTCCGCTGACGCGCTGCCCCGCCGCGGCGGCTGCCAATACGCGGTGGACCCCCGAGGCGGTGTGCTCCCAGGAGAACTCGCGCGCCCGGGCCCGGGCCTTCTCGCCCATGATCGTGCGCGCGGCCGCGTCGTCCAGTAGTTCGCCGACCGTGGCGGCCAGCTGATCGGCGTCGTCGGCCAGGACCCCGGTCACGCCGTCGACGATGGAATCGGTGAGACCACGCGACGACCGGTAACCGACGGTGGGCACGCCGTGCTGGGCTGCCTCGATGACCGCCAGCCCCCAGCCCTCTTTACGGGAGGGCAGGACGTGCACCCAGGCGCGGGAGAGCAACTCGTGTTTACGGCCCTCGTCGACGTGGCCGTGAAAGGTCACCGCGTCGGCGATACCGAGGGCAGCGGCCTGATCCCGCAGTTTGTCCGCCCACCAGCCGCCGCCGATCACGTCCAGCCGCACCTCGGGGATCCGGGACCGCAACCGGGCGACAGCGGTGAGTGCGTCCTCGATCTGCTTGTGCGGGACGAGCCGCGACAGCACCACTACGCGGGGTTCGGGCGAACGGACGACCGCGCTGCCCGTCGGCACGTGCGCGGGGACCGGTTCCGCCCCGTTGCGGACCACCGCGATCCGGGATCGGTCGACACCGAGCGTCGCCAGTTCCTCGGCCGAGGGCAAGGAGACGGTGAGGTACTGGTCGGCGCGGTGCACCCGGGGCGAGAGCACCGATTCGATCCACCAGCCGATCCGGCCGACGATCGCACCGGCCACCGGCCACTGCTCGCGGTGCCCGTGATGGACCAGCACCACCGAGGGCACACCCGAGACCAGCCGGGCGAAGAAAGGGATGCCGTTCTGCGTGTCGATCACGGCCTCGGGGCGGATGCCGCGCAGCGGGCCGATACCCCACCGACCCAGCGCGATGGCGGCCAGCGCGCGCGGATACACCGAGAACCGGCCCCCACCCCGGCTGATCTCGATACCGTCGATCCGCTCTCGCTTCGGCGCACCCCGATAGCGGGCGGTGCGCAGCGTCACCTTCACCCCGCGGGCGGCGAGGTGCGCGCCGACCTGTTCCAGGTACCGTTCGCTACCGCCGCCCTGTGGATGACCGGTATCACGCCAGCAGAGCAGGAGTACTTCGCGCACGTGGGGGTTCTCCGGTGGGCTCGGGTCCCGGGCACGGGACATGGGCATCGCGGTACACCTTAACGCTCGAGCACGTCCGGCAAGTCGCCCACCTGCGTGTCCATTCGGTATCGAAGACCTCGCGAGGGGGTTTACCGGCTGCGAAATCTGTCATCTTTCACAATGTGCGAAACTCGGCATCGTGCTCGATGCCGAGGAATCAGCTGTGGACCGGATATCGACCGAGACGGGCCGCGACGCGGATACCGTGCCCCGGCCCGGTTCCGCCGGCTTCCCGGCCCGGTCGGTGCCGAGGCGTTTCCGCTTCGCGCGTCGTGCCTCCGTGCGCCGGTCATTGCGGCTGTTGCACAGTTTCCGTTTCGAACAGACCGATCCCGCGCGCTTCTACGGCGGTATCGCCACCGACAGCGCCCATCTGCTCGCCGATTTCTACGCCGACCTCACCGGCCGCGATCTCGCCGGCGCCACCGTCCTCGATGTCGGCGGCGGTCCCGGTTACTTCGCCGACGAGTTCGTCCGCGCCGGTGCCCGCTATATCCCGGTGGAGCCCGATCCGTCGGAGATGCACGCCGCCGGTATCTCGGTACCGGCCGCGGTCCGCGGCTCCGGTATGGCGCTGCCGTTCCGGGACGACGCGGTGGACATCTGTTTCTCGTCCAATGTCGCCGAGCACGTACCGGAGCCGTGGCGGATGGCCGACGAAATGGTCCGGGTCACCCGGCCCGGAGGCATGATCGTGCTGTCCTACACGGTGTGGCTCGGACCGTTCGGCGGCCACGAGACCGGCCCCTGGCACTATCTCGGCGGGGAGTACGCCGCCCGCCGGTATCGGCGCCGGCACGGTAAGGAGCCGAAGAACCGTTTCGGCACCTCACTGTTCGCAGTCCGGGCGGCAGACGGTGTGCGCTGGTCGCAAAGCACCTCGGCGCAGGTCTTCGCGCTGTTCCCCCGCTACCACCCCCGCTGGGCCTGGTGGCTGGTGCGAGTACCCGGCATCCGGGAGCTACTGGTCAGCAATCTCGTGGTCGTCGCGAGCAAACCCGGCTGAGAACTACAGCGCCACCTGCGCGCGGCTCCGGCCGATCCGGCCGCGCCAACCGCTGCGCACCCCCGGTTCGGTTCTGGTCCACGGTGATTCCTGGATGGCCAGGCCGACGGTTTCGAGAGTGGTGAGCCCCACGAGATCGGCCAGCCCGCCGACCACCGCCACGGCTTCGGCGGCCTGCATGGCCGCTATCGCCTGCTCGGTGGTCAGGGTCCGTCCCGGTAGGAATGAGACGACCCAGCCGCCACTGCCAACGCTTTTCGCTTGATGGTCGGTCTGGTCGCTGGTCATCAACGCCCGGCCGATCACTTGCACCGCCATGAACGCCTCTCCCAATCGCGGGTATTCGGTTCGATGAATGGAGCGAGCTGATATCTGGCTAACATCATGCGCCCTCCAGCAACAAAACGCAATAGTGCGTTCGATGAAACACGAACCGGGAGGTCGGATTTCGTGGCCTCGACTACCTGCGGCAACCCTTCACCGACGGCCCACCCGCAGCAAGGACTTCCCGAGGCCCCCTCGCGCACAGCGCAACACCCCTGGATCCGAAAGTTTGCCACAGCGCCCGGTTTCCGCCATGCCGAAACGCCGGTCGGGCGAAACAACGCCTACGCCAGCCGATCTCGGCCGGGCCGACGCCCTGCCGATCGCGGCGTTCGGCGGCGTCGAGGACGGTGCCTCGTGCGGGCACGGGGCCAAGTTCCTGCTGCCGGTGGAACTGCTGCTGGAGATGCCGGGCCCGCCGGCGGCCGCGCCGGCCGGCCTGCCGCTGGAACCGCCGGAAGGCCTGTCGGGCCATAACATTGCCTTCCCTGACAGCTTCAGGGGTCTCGTTACTGTGCCTGCCCCACACCCGGTCCCTCGGCCCGGCTGGAGTAAGGGCGAAAGACCATGTCGTAGTCGAACCACGACGGGTTGAGCACGGCATCGCGGATCTCGCCGCGAACGATCCCCAGCAAGAGGTCGGTGGTGAGCAGGTCGTACCGCCCCCACTCGACGCCGTCGGGATCCGAGACGCGGATCGGGTAGGCCCCGGACGGCGTCCCGGAAACCTGCCAGTAGAACGTGACGCCGGCGCCGGTGGATGCCCAGGGCAGCAACCTGGTATCGGAAGCAAGATCGCTGGGACGACCGATGACTTCGTCCTCCCACAATTCCTGCAGTTGCTCGAACTCCAGCCCGGACTCGGCCAGATCCAGCCCAGATCTCGAGCCCGCGCCCGGCACGAAGAGCCGGATGTAGTCGAGCCACAGCCCGCCACCCCCGGCGTCGAGGAGCTTCTGGTAGTCCGGCGGTACCGGCGCCTGAAGCCGGTCTTCGACGTTGTCCCAGTCGAACCGGGAAGCGGACGAGGGCAGGTGCCCGGTGTCGATCAGCTGCTGCAGGCTCGATGTCATGGGGTTGTCCTCGGTTTCGCTGGGCCGGCGCCATTCTCCCCGAGCCGCGGCCCGCTCGTCGCTTCAGGCCGACCACCGAATAGACCACGCGGTCGACCAACGCGACGAACCTCTGACGTTCCATTTCATCGAGACCGGGACGGGAACTGATCGGTAGCCGGCAACGCCCGGACAACGGGTGCGCCGCGATGAGCCGGATCGCCGCTCGCGACCACGTCGACCCGCCAGCCGGCCGGAAGAACCGCACGCAACTCCCGCACTGCGCGGCGTAACGGCGTACTGACCGGCACACTGTCGGAGCATTCCAAAGCCATGAACTCGTCGGCCATGTTCCAACCACCTCTCAGGGGTGATCGGCTCGGCCACGGATAACGACGGCGGGAGCCGATCGGGCGATATCGGGACGTCCAATCGGGGAATGCGTGGTCTGAGATCCAGGACACATCCAGAGTAAGGCACCCAGGCCCCCTGCCCCGCCCGCCATGCCTGCGCCGGTTACTGCCCGCGATACGACGCGGCCCGCGGCGAACACCTGTTCGCCGCGGGCCGCGGAGAGGAATCGGTACGGTCACCCGGGCGAGCCCGGACGACCGCCGTACTCACTGCACGCGCTGTTTGAGCGCCTCGAACTCGTCGCGCACACCGGAGGGCAGCTTGTCGCCGACGAACTCGAACCACTCCTCGATGAGCGGGATCTCGGCCCGCCATTCGTCCACGTTCACCGCGAGCGCCGCGTCGACGTCAGCGGCTTCCACGTCCAGGCCGGCCAAATCCATCTGCGCGGCGGTCGGCACGTGACCGATCGCGGTGCTCTCGGCCTCGGCGGAACCCTCGATGCGGCCGACGATCCACTCCAGCACCCGGGAGTTCTCGCCGAAGCCCGGCCACAGGAAACGGCCGTCGTCACCACGCCGGAACCAGTTCACGTAGAAGATCTTGGGCAGTTTGGCCGCGTCGGCGTTCTTGCCGAGATCGATCCAGTGCCCCAGGTAGTCGCCCACGTGGTAGCCGAGGAACGGCAGCATGGCCATCGGGTCACGGCGGACGGTACCGACCTTGCCCTCGGCGGCCGCGGTCTGCTCCGACGACAGCGTGGCGCCCATGAACACGCCGTGCTGCCAATCGAAGGATTCGGTCACCAGCGGCACCGTGGTCTTGCGCCGCCCGCCGAACAGGATCGCCGAGATCGGCACACCCTGGGGGTCGTCCCATTCGGGGGCCAGGGTCGGGCACTGCGACATGGGGGTGCAGTACCGGGAGTTGGGGTGCGCGGCCAGCGTCTCGGTATCCCGCAGGTACCAGTCGTTGCCCTTCCAGTCGATCAGATGATCGGGCTCGCCCTCGAGGCCCTCCCACCACACATCGTTGTCGTCGGTGCGGGCGACATTGGTGTAGACGGTGTTGCCCGCCTCCAGGGTCTCCATGGCGTTGGGGTTGGACGAACGGTTGGTGCCGGGCGCGACACCGAAGAAACCGAACTCGGGGTTCACCGCGTAGAGGCGGCCGTCCTTGCCGAACCGCATCCAGGCGATATCGTCGCCCAGGGTCTCCGCGCGCCAGCCCGGCACGGTCGGCTGGATCATGGCGAGGTTGGTCTTACCGCAGGCGCTCGGGAACGCCGCCGCGATGTAGTAGGCCTTGTTCTCCGGGGAGATCAGCTTGAGGATGAGCATGTGCTCGGCCAGCCAGCCCTCGTCATGGGCCATGGCCGAGGCGATCCGCAGCGAGTAGCACTTCTTGCCCAGCAGCGCGTTGCCGCCGTAGCCGGAGCCGTAGCTCCAGATCTCCCGGTCCTCGGGGAAGTGGGTGATGTACTTGGTGTCGTTGCACGGCCACGGGACGTCGGCCTGGCCCTCGGCCAGCGGGGCCCCCACCGAGTGCAGCGCCTTCACGAAGGGCCGATCCGCGCCCAGCAGCTCCAGCGCCGCCCGGCCCATCCGGGTCATCACCCGCATGGACACCACGACATATTCCGAGTCGGTGATCTCGACGCCCAGCTTGGGATCCTCGGCACCGAGCGGGCCCATGCAGAACGGCACCACGTACATGGTGCGGCCCTTCATCGAGCCCCGGTAGAGCTCGGTCATCGTGGCCCGCATCTCGGCCGGGTCCATCCAATTGTTGGTGGGACCGGCGTCGGCCTCGGACTTGGAACAGATGAAGGTGCGCGATTCGACCCGGGCCACGTCGGAAGGATCGGATAAGGCCAGGAACGAGTTCGGTTTCTTCTTCTCGTCGAGCTTGCGGAAGGTGCCCGCCTCGACGAGCTGGGTGGTGAGCCGATCCCATTCGGCGTCGGAACCGTCCGCCCAGACGACTCGATCCGGCTGAGTCAGTTCGGCGACCTCCTGAACCCATGCGAGCAGTTCGCTGTGTTCGGTCGGCGCGGTGCCGTCGGATCCACGAAGACCGGGAATGGTCGCTGAGGTCATGAAAACTCTCCTGAAATGGGCGACGCCGGCGCCTCCGCCCTGGCCCATGGGCCCGTGACCAGCGCGAAAACACCTAGCGCCACCATTGGCGGGTGAGGCTTCCGCAACGGCCCGTCGTGCGCGCCGCCGGATCGAGGCGGTGCACATAGGGCGGAGCGGACGCCCAGGTTCCTGTCTAGAGGTTAACGCGGTATTGCGCCCCCTATGGAAGCGGGTTGCCTATCAATAGGGGTGGACAAACTATTTTCCGGCGGTCGGGGTCCACTGGTCCAGTATCTGCCGGTCACGGGCACACGCGGCGAGCCGGCCGGGCTGTCCGGTGGTGGCCCGGCGCAATGCCGCCTCCAGTTCGGCGACCCGCCGGTCCACCTCCACCATGCCGGCCGCCGCGGCCCGCACCATCTCGTCGGAAAGGTCGGATTCGGTCTCCACCAGCGCGGTCACCGCTCGCTGCTCGAGCTGGGCTTTCACATTCGCCACCGCGTCGGCGACCCAGTGTCGCAGATGATCGCGGTCGGCGAGCTGACGGCGCGCCCGCACCACCCACGCGGCCGCGCCCGCGCCGAGTAGCAGGGTCACCGGCACGCTCGCGGCGTCCAATGCCGGTACCAGCGCGAGTGGCGACACCATCAGCCGTCCCAGACCGACCCCGGCCGAGGCACCCAGGACGATCATCAGGTGATCTTCGACACCCCCGCGCCGGGGTTGCGGATCGGGACCGAGCGTGGGCGCGGGCTCGTACCGCGGTGCGGGGGTCCCCTCCGCAGGTGGGACGCTCGCCGGGTGCGCGGCGGCCGCCCGCGCCCGCAGTTCGGTCAGCCGGGCGGCGATATCCAGATCCACCGTCCCGGTCAGCTGCCCGACCGCCTGCCGCAGCCGCTCCGGGAAGTGGCGCCGGCCCGCGCGATCCATGCTGTCCAGTTCGGCCCGGGCCTCCGCGTGCAGTGCCCTTACGCGGGAGCCGACCTGGGTGAGCAGGTCCACCCGGGCCAGGTTGATCTGGGCCCGCAAGGTGGACACCACCACCGCGCGCCCGCCGTCGCGATCGGCGAGCAGCCGGGCCCGTTCCGCCCGCAGCAGCTCCACCTCGGTACCCGACCGGAGCTGCGCTTCCTCCTGCACGATGCGTTCCCGGGTTCCGGCGACCACCTGGGCGAGGGCCGCCGCGCGGCGGGCGCCCGCGGTCGCGGTATCGGTGGTGAGCGCGACCAGCCGGGTATGCAGCGCGACCAGCCCGGACCGGTCGAGCAGCGTCGAATCGGCCCCGGTCCGGGCGGCCAGGGCCAACCGGGCCGATACCGGCACGATCTCGCAGTCCAGCGCCGCGGCGGCCAGCAGTTCGGCGCTGCGGTCGCGGACCAGCTGCCAGTCCTTGTGCGCGTCGGTGCCGTTCAGCACCAGTAGTACCCGGGCTCCCTCGGTACACAGCCGGCGCACCGTATCCAGCTCCGCCGCGCCGATCACCACACCGGCGTCGAGGATCAGCAGCACCACACTGCCCGGGGCGGCGCTCACCCGAGGATCGGCCGTGAGCGCGCCGAGCTCGATCCGAGGCTCGATGCGGGTCAGTTCGGTGCGCAGCAGGGCGGTGTTCGCGTCGTCGGCGCCGATGAGCCGGACCCCGGCCGCGCCACCGGATACCGGCATCGCGCGCAGCAACGCCATACCCTGCGGATTCCAGCGCGCCACCACCTCGGCCACGGTGTCGGGCAGCGTATGCACCGCCGCGGTGTCCGCGGCCGCCGCGATATCGGAAGAGCCCGGGAGACCCGGCGGCCCCGGGTCAGAGTCCGACACTGCTCATCCGCTCCCACATCCGGACGTATCCGTTGTGGACCCGGATGGCCGCACGGCGCGCCCCCGGCGCCATATCCCCGGCCACCACCGCCCGCCACCGGATGGCACGGGCCAGCGCGTCGTCTGCGTCCTCGGGTTCGGGGCGGGGATAGCCCGCGGCCAGATGGGCGACCTCCGGATCGACCAGCCCGCCGCACAGCGCCAGCCACCGGGCCTCGTCGGTGTCCAGGTATTCGGTGATCAGTGCCCGCGCCCGGCTGCTCCCGTGCGGCACGGCACGCGCCGCGAGCCTGGTCAGTTCATCGATCAGCACACCCGCCCGCCGCGATACCGCCTGCCGATAGCGCTGACCGAGCAGCTGGGCCACCGGGTCGACCCCGCTGACGGTGTGCAGGATCTGCAGCACGGTCTGCGGGGCGAGATCCGGGTCGCGTTCCAGGGCGGCCAGTACACAGGCCAGCCCGTAAAGATCCCAGCGTTCGAGCAGTTCCGTGCGTGCGGCGGTATCGGGGCCCATCGCCGGCGAGACGAATGCCTCGGCGGACAGGGCCGCCGCGATACCGGACTGCGCCAGCCGGCGCAGCAGCGCCAGATCGGTTTCCTGGAAGGCACCGGAGATGGTCCGCGCGGCCAGCGAACCCACCATCGGGAACGCGGGCAGCCGGAATTCCCGGCCGAACTGCCGGGCCGCGCCCACCGCGTCCGCCCAGCCGGTGCCGATCGCGTCGGCCTTGTTCAGCACCAGAATCGTGCGTTCCGGGCGCAGCGACCCGAGCAACCGCCGGTCACCCGGGGACGGAGTGCTGGCCAGGACGTAGACGACGATATCGGCGTCGAGCACCGGATCGGGGAAGCCCGGTTCGTCGACGGGCGCGGTCTCCACCGCCTGCTGCAGTCCCAGTGCCCGGGCCACGGTGGTGCGTCCCGCCCGAGCGCGCCCGGCGACCTGCGCGCGCGGCAGGGTCCGCCAGCGCTGCACCGCCACCTCGATACCGTTCGCGATACCCGCGTCGGCACCGTCACCCATCCGGAGCGTGGAGATCAGCCGGTCCAGCGGATCCCCGGCCCCGGCCTCCCGCATATACCTGTCCGATCCCTCGACTGCCGACATACGCCACACCCCCTTCTTCCGGTGCGCATTCTGTCAGAACCAAGGCCGCTACGCCCCGGGTGCGGACCACGTACGCCCTACCAACGGGTAGCCCCCTACCGGTCCGCTGCGGCCCGGAACCGGCCATGCTGGACAATGGGGCTGTGAACGACGCTGTGCACCCCAGCTCCGAGTCCGTTCCGGTCGCCCTCTCGAAAACCTCCGGCGATACCGGAGACCGGCGGCGACGGCATGCCGGTTCCCGGCTCTACCCCCGGGTCACCAGCTTCCGGTCCCGGCGCGGCGCCCTCACCCCCAACCAGCAGAAATCCTGGGATCGCAGCTGGCCGGTGCTCGGCCGGGAGGTCGCCGACGAACCGCTCGACGCCGAGGCGTGGTTCGGCCGCTCGGCACCCCTGGTCATCGAGATCGGGTGCGGTACCGGGACGGCGACCGCCGCCATGGCGCTGGCCGAACCGCATCTGAACCTGATCGGTATCGAGGTCTACCAGCCCGGGCTGGCCCAGCTCGTCCAGCGGATCGAACGCGAGGAGATCGGTAATATCCGGCTGCTGCGCGGTGATGCCGTGGACGTGCTGGAGAACATGATTGCTCCCGGATCGCTGACCGGTGTGCGCGTATTCTTCCCGGACCCGTGGCCCAAGGCGCGGCACCACAAGCGCCGGCTGCTGCAACCGGCCACGCTCGCGCTCATCGCCGATCGGCTACGGCCCGGCGGGATCCTGCACGTGGCGACCGACCACGCCGGATACGCCGAGCACATCGCCGAGGTCGGCGCGGCCGAACCCCTGCTCATCGGGTGGAATGGGGCCGTGGGGGGAGCCGGTACCGCGCAACGCGACACCGCGCCGATCGGTTTCGAGCGGCCGGTCACCAAATTCGAGAGCAAGGCACACACCGCCGGTAGTGCGATCAACGAGTTCATATGGGGCAAGATCGAATGATGAGCGTCAGTGAGATGGCCCCGGCCGGCGACGAGGTTGCCGGAAGTCTGCACGAATCCGGCGACGAGTCGGTAGGGCCGGATACGGACGGTCTGCGGCGGGTCCTGTTGGTCTGGGACGCGCCGAACCTGGACATGGGACTGGGCGCCATCCTGGGTGGACGGCCCACCGCCGCCTACCGGCCTCGCTTCGACGCGCTCGGCCGGTGGCTGCTGGCGCGCACCGCCGAACTCTCCGCCGGCGAGAACAGCCGACTGGAACCCGAAGCGACCGTGTTCACCAATATCGCCCCCGGCACCGCGGATGTGGTCCGGCCGTGGGTCGAGGCGCTACGTAATGTCGGTTACGCCGTTTTCGCCAAACCGAAGATCGACGAGGATTCCGATGTCGATTCGGACATGCTCGGCCATATCACCCAGCGCACCCGGGGTGCCGGCCTGGCCGGGATCATCGTGGCCTCGGCCGACGGTCAGGCCTTCCGGGAGCCGTTGGAGCAACTCGCCTCCGACGGTATCCCGGTTCAGGTGCTCGGCTTCCGCGAGCACGCGAGTTGGGCAGTAACATCCGATACTCTCGAATTCGTCGACCTCGAGGACATCCCGGGAGTTTTCCGTGAACCGCTGCCGCGGGTGAGCCTCGACTCGCTGCCCGACGAGGGTGCCTGGCTGCAGCCGTTCCGGCCGCTGTCGGCGCTGCTCACCTCTCGCCCCGCACAAGGAGTCGCTTAAGTGTTCACCCGCTGGGGCGATCTGGTCTATCGGTTGCGATTCGCCGTCATCGGAGTTGTCGTCGCCGGGATGCTGGGCCTGGGGGCCTACGGTCTCGGCCTGGCCGACCATCTGAGCTCCAGCGGTCTGTTCGATCCGAACTCCGAATCGGTGAAGGCCGCCGAACTGTCCGACGAGGCGTTCGGCCGCGACCACAATGCCGATGTGCTGGTGCTCTACACCGCGCCCGAGGGCCAGACCGTCGACAGCGATCCGGCCTTCCGGGACAAGATCGTCGACAGCCTGAACCGGTTGCCCCGGGAACATCCGGACCAGATCGCCAAGGTGAACGGCGCCTACTGGAAGACCGAGACCGGCGAAGCCCAGCCCGCGGTGTTCGGCTCCCAGGACAAGACGAAGACCTTCGCTTCCATCGCGATCGTCGGCGACAACGACACCGATATGGTCCGCAACTACCGCGCGGTCAAGGACGTCTTCGATATCGAGGGCGTGAACGTGCAGGTCGCGGGCCTGCAACCGGTGGCGGGCACCCTCAACGACACCATGGCCCACGACCAGCACCGGATGGAGATCCTGGCCATCCCCGCCGTGGGCATCCTGCTGTTCTTCATCTTCGGTGGCGTGGTCGCGGCGGCGCTGCCGCTGATCATCGGCGGCCTGACCATCATCAGCGCCAACGGCATCATCATGATGCTGACGAAGGTCACCGAGGTGAACACGTTCGTCGGCGCGGTGGTCTCCATGATCGGTCTGGGGCTGGCCATCGACTACGGCCTGTTCATCGTCAGCCGGTTCCGTGAGGAATTGGCCGAGGGGTACGACACCCGCGCCGCGGTCCGCCGTTCGGTGGTCACCGCCGGGCGTACGGTCGTCTTCTCCGCGACCATGATCATCGCGAGCCTCGGCGGCCTGTTGCTGTTCCCGCAGGGCTTCCTCAAATCCATGGCCTACGGCACCATCGCGACCGTCGCGCTGGCCGCCCTGGCGTCGATCACCCTGCTGCCCGCCATGCTGAGTGTGCTGGGCAAACGGGTGGACATGCTCAGCTTCAAGCAGATCCGCAAGACCAAATCCGCCGAGGAGGTGGAGGCCAGTTTCTGGGGCCGGGCCACCACCTGGGTCATGCAGCATCCGCTCAAGATCGCCATTCCGATCTGTGTGTTGCTCCTGCTGCTGATCATCCCGGTGAAGAACCTGGCCTTCGGCGGTATGAGCGAACGCTACCTGCCGCCGGACAACGCCACCCGCGTCGCGCAGGAGGATTTCGACAAGACCTTCCCACTGCGTCAGTCCGACCCCATCCAGCTGGTGTTCGTCGGCGAGGACACCCGGGCCATCGCGAAGGTGGTACGCGAGGCCGACAAGGCGCCGGGCCTGGCCGACGCGTCCGGTTTCTCGGTGCCGTCCGAGTCGCCGGAGCAGTCCGGAGTCTTCCGGAGCAGCGCGACGCTCCTCGATTCCGAGGACTACCGGCCGACCGTCGAGTATCTGCGGGCGATCGAAGTACCCGACGGCGTGACCATGTACGTCGGCGGTCAGCCGACCCTGCAGGGCGACAGTATCGACGCGCTGCTGGACCGGATGCCGCTGATGATCGCCCTGGTGCTGCTGGTCACCACGGTGCTGATGTTCCTCACCTTCGGCTCCCTCGTGCTACCCATCAAGGCCGCGCTGATGAGCGCGCTCGGTCTCGGCTCCACCCTCGGCATCCTGACCTGGATCTTCGTCGACGGTCACGGTGCCGGTCTGCTGAACTTCACGCCGCAGCCGATCATGTCGCCGGTGCTGGTGCTGATCATCGCGATCATCTACGGCCTGTCGACCGACTACGAGGTGTTCCTGCTCTCGCGCATGGTCGAGGCCCGCGCGATGGGTGCCTCGACCACCGAGGCGGTGCGGATCGGCACCGCGCACACCGGACGCATCATCACCGCCGCGGCGTTGATCCTGCTGGTGGTGACCGGCGCGTTCGCGTTCTCCGATCTGGTGATGATGCAGTACATCGCCTACGGCATGATCGCGGCGCTCATCATCGACGCCACCATCCTGCGCATGCTGCTCGTGCCGGCGACCATGAAACTGCTCGGCGACGATTGCTGGTGGGCTCCGGCCTGGATGAAACGGATCCAGCAGAAGATCGGCCTGGGCGAACCGATCCTGGACGATGAGCGTCCCGGCGGCGGCGATGTGGTCGACCTGGTCAAGACCACCCCGGTCACCGATCCGGTCACCATGCAGATGCCGGCGCTCGACGCCGAGAAGCATCGCAAGACCCCGGTGCTCAAACGCACCCGCGAGGAGATCGAGGCCGCCGCGCCCACCACGCATATGCAGGCGGTGCCCAAGGGGCCGCGCAAGGCCGGGGGCAAGCAGCCTCCCGCCGCACAGTCGGCACCCAAACAGCAGATGCCCACCCCGCCGGACCCGACCCGGCCGCGCGCCAATCCGCCCGCGGACGGCGCGGCCGAACCCGGCCGCGGCACCGCCGAGGAATCCGGACGCGGACCACGGCCCGCAGAGAGCCCGGCGACCCCGAACCGGAACCCACAGCAGCCCGGCCCGGCACCGTCGTCCGGCCCGGCACCGGGCCGTCTCCCGAGCCGAGCTCCCGAACCCGGCCGCGGTCCGGACGGCACCGCCGCCGAGCCGGGCCGTGTTCCCGGCCCGCGCAACGACTTCCGGCCGCTGCCCGCCCGTACCCCTGGCGGTCAGCCCGGACCAGGCCGTCCCAATCAGCCGGGCCCGGAGCAGCCCACGCCGCCGTCGGACGCGCAGCGCACCCCGCCCGGTGGTCCGGCCCGTCCGTCGGCCGGCTCGCCCCGGCCAGGTTTCGCCACCCCGAACCTGCGCGGTCTGTTCGCCTCCGAACCGACCGAGGACGGCGAGACCCAGAACGCCGGTGGCCGCACCGTCTACCCGAGCCCCGCCGACGCTCCCCCGGCACCGCCCACCCCGCAGCAGGCCCGGACCACCGGCGGCGCGGGCCGCCCCCGGCCGGACAGTTCACCGCGGCTCCCCGGCCAGCCCGGCGGCGCGGCCCGCCCGCCCGCGCCGCCGCGTCCCGCGGCGCCCGAGGGCCGGCCGCCCGGTCGTCCCGGTCCCGGACAGCCGGGCGGATGGGCAGGCGACGGTAACCGCCCGGCACCCGGCCAGGGTCCGGCACGACCGCCCGCACCGCCTCGCCGCCCCGGACCGGACGGACAGCCGGGCCCGGCGGACGCGCGCCTGCGGCAGGACCAGGGTTCGCAGCCGCGGCCGATACCCCGGACTCCCGAACCCGGCAGCCCCGGCCCGGCCGGACCCGCCTCGGGTCTGCCCGAACTCCCGCGCCGGGTACCGGGCGCTCAGCCCCCGGCGGTACCCGGTCTCTACCCCGCGCCGGAACCACCGACCCGGCCCGCCGAACGTCCGGCCCCCACCGGATCGCGGCCCGACAGCCTGGCGCAGCAGTCCGCCGGTGAGGTCGGCCCGCAGCAGAACGCGGACCCGCGCGAACGCAACAGCATCGAATCGTGGATGGCGGGACTGCGGTCCGCGCGGCGTCAGCAGGCCGGGATGCCGGCCGACGACTCGGGCCGCCACCAGCAGAACGAGGGCCGTTCGGTCAGCGTGAACGAACTGCTGCGCCGCCGCGAACAGGATTGACGCCGCCGGGCAGACAGGTCAGTGCCCGAGCAACCGGCGCCAATGGGCAGCGAAGGGTTGTTTGGCGGTGACCGAGCCGAACCGGACCCGGCCGTGCACCAGCAGATGCAACGGTCCGATCGGCGGACCGCTGCGCACCTTGTTGTTCACGCTGGACCCGACCAGTTCGAGACCGTCCAGGTCGACCGTCGCCTCCTGCGGCACCACCAGGGTGAGGGAACTGGCGTAGTCGTCGACCTGGATCTCCACCACCTGGGTGGTCATGATCGCCTGGGTGAAATCCAGAGTCACCCCGGACAGCCAGCTGTTGACCCGCAACATCGGGGCGACCTGCCAGTTGCCCCGGCGGTTCAACCCCGACATGCGCGGCCGGATGACCCCGCCCTGCACCATCCCCGACAGCCCCGCGCGGGCGGCGTCCCCGGGTCGCGGTAGCGGTACCGGTTTGCCGTGACCGGTCCGCTCGGTGGTGGGTTCGCCGATCAACCGGACCCCGGGCAGGTCGACGAGCACCGAGTTCAGCTCGCCGCGGGTCTTGGCGGCCAGCGCGGTGTCCATCCGCTCGGTGAACTCCCCCAGGGAGAGCATGCCCAGACCCACCGCGCGCTGCAGGAGCTGCCCGACATGTTCCCGTTCGGCGTCGGATACACGCAGGTCCCGGTTGCCCACCTGGCCACCGGAACCCGCACCGTCGAATACCGGATCGGGGCCGTTCATAGGACCGAGATTACCCAGCCCAGCCCGGATCCCGCATCAGGGCATTCCCGGATGCGGGGGTGGCAGGCACCAGGTCAGCCCTGCTCATCTCGGGTTTCCCGCCGGGTGGCGGAGCTGCTCGGCCCGGGATCCGCACCGTCCCGGCGCGGCTGTGGATCGGCGGTCCGGGTCAGCGGTAGCCGGCGCTGCGCTTCGGCGAGCAGGGCCCCGATATCGAAGCGGCCCAGCACCTGGGGGCCGCTCACGGAATGCTCGCCGTCCTCCGGTGAATCCGGTTCGGCCACATAGATCCCTTTACGATCGGGTGCCGGTTCGCCGAGCACCTCCTCGGGGTCCGCGGCGAGCAGCGAGCGGATCGCGGTGTTGAGCACCGCGACCAGCGGTACCGCGAGCAGACCGCCCGCGATACCGCCCAGCACCACACCCGCGGCGATCGCGAGTACCACCGCCAGCGGATGGATCCGTACGGCGCGGCCGAGCAACAACGGTTGCAGCACATGCCCCTCCAGCTGCATCACCGCGACGATGATGCCGAGCACGATGAGCGCGGTCACGAAACCCTTGGTCACCAGCGCGATGAACACCGCCACGGAACCGGCCAGGAACGCACCGATGATCGGGATGAACGCGCTGATGAACACCAGCGAGCCCAGCGGCAGCGCGAGCGGCACACCGAGCAGGGCCAGCCCGGCGCCGATCCCGATCGCGTCCACCGCGGCGACCACGACGGTGGCCCGCACGAAGCCCACCAGCGAGCCGAACCCGAGTTCCCCGGCGGTGCGCACCCGTTCCCGATGCTCGGTCGGCACGACGCGGGTGACGAAACGCCAGATCTGGTCGCCGCTGTAGAGCAGGAAAATGAGGATGAACAGGGTGAGGAAGGTGCCGGTCAGGATGTGGCCGATCATGGTCGCGGTGGTCAGCGCGCCGCTGGTGAGCGTGTCCTGATTGGACTGGATGGCCCGGACCGTGGCATCGCCGGCATTGCGGATCTGGTCGTCGCTCAGGTGCATCGGACCGTTGATGGCCCAGTCCTGGACCTTGTGGATGCTGTTGGTGAACTCGTCGGACAGCTGTGGCACACCCACCACGAACTGCTCCACCACGAAGGTCACCACACCGGCGACCAGCCCGAGCGAACCGACCAGCGCGACGAAAACACCGAGCCCGCGCGGCACCCCGCGGCGCTGCATCCAGTCGACCAGCGGTGCCAGCAGCGCGGCCGCCAGCATGGCGATGGCCAGCGGGATCACCACCGTGTCGAGTCGCCGCACCGCCGCCGCCAGCACCGCGACCAGGGCAAAGATCACCAGCAGCCGCCAGGCCCATTCGGCGGTCTGCCGGACGATGGGGTGAACGGCGTCTGCGGCAGATGGTTTCGGCTCGGTCACCCGACCGAGCCTAGTGAGCGAAGCCCACGCACAGACCGCGCACTGCCGGAGCAGATGTAGAGCCGAGCGAACGCGGAGGTACGCATAGAGCGCACCGCCGGAGCGAACGCGGAGGTACGCCGATAACCCGGGCACACAGAGCGGTCGGCACCTGACGCTAGATTGGTACACGTGTCAGCGCCATTGGAAGCGGTCAAACAGACCATGCATACGCGCTGGCCCCTGTACCTCACCTCGATGCTGCTCGCGAATGCTTTCGGCGCCGTATTGGTGTGGGCGTTCATCCAGTACGGACTGCCGGTCCCCGAAGGTGAGGAGCCCGGTACCCGGCAGGTCGGATTGCTGGTCCCGGCCATCGTCTTCCTCACCGGCGGTTTCCTCAGTGTGGCGGCCTCGGCTCTGATGCTCCGTCCGGTGATGCGCTGGCAGGTGCGCGGTGGTCCGCCCAGCCGGCAGGAACAGATGGCCGCCCTGCACGCGCCGCTGCGGCAGGCGATTCTGCATCTGGCCCTGTGGATCCTCGGCGGCGGGGTGCTGGGCGCGGCGATCATCTCCGAGACCCCGGCCCTGGCCGGCACCGTGATCATCACCGAATGTATGGCCGCGACCATCGTGTTCGGTTTCACCTACATGCTCGGTGAACGTATTCTGCGCCCGGTGGCGGCCGAAGCACTCACCGCCGGGCGTTTCGACCACACCCTGACTCCCGGTGTCGGGACCCGGATGGCGATGACCTGGGGGCTGGGCACCTTCGCCCCGACCATCGCCATCGTGCTGCTGTGTGTCACCCAGATCTCGTCGGATGTGAAGTTCTCCGCGCAGTCGCTGGCGGTATCGATCCTGCTGCTGTGCGGGGTGGTGATCATGCAGGCGCTGGCCCTGTCCATGCTCACCGCGTCCAGCATCTCCGACCCGGTCCGTCAGCTCAGTCAGGCCATCGACCAGGTGCAGAACGGTGCCCGCGATGTTCAGGTGGAGGTCTTCGACGGGAGCGAGATCGGTCTGCTGCAGGTCGGTTTCAACCGGATGATGGAGGAGGCGGCCACCCGGCAGCGGCTGCAGGAACTGTTCGGCCAGCATGTGGGCGCCGAGGTGGCCCAGCGCGCCCTCGACTACGGCACCGAACTCGGCGGGGAAACCCGATTCGTGGCAGTCCTGTTCGTGGACATGGTCGGCTCCACCGCGACCGCCGCCGAACACCCGCCCACCGAAGTGGTCAGCCTGCTCAACGAATTCTTCCGGGTAGTGGTGGATGTGATCGACCGCCACCACGGGTTCGTCAACAAATTCGTCGGCGACGCCGCGCTCGCGATTTTCGGCGCGCCGCTGGACCGCCCGGACGCACCGACGGCCGCACTTGCCGCCGCCCGCGATCTGCGCGAGGCATTGCGCGCGGTCGCCGGACTGGATATAGGTATCGGAGTTTCCGCGGGCCTGGCGGTCGCGGGGAATATCGGTGCCGCCAACCGCTTCGAATACACCGTTATCGGCGATCCGGTGAACGAGGCGTCCCGGCTCACCGAACTCGCCAAGGACCACCCCGGCCGGGTGCTCGCCTCCGGTTCGGCGCTGTATTTCGCCGAGGACGGCGAGCAGCGGCACTGGACGGCCGGCGAAGAGGTGCAACTGCGCGGACGCCGCCGCAAGACCCGGCTGTCCTGGCCGAGCGAAACGGTGGACTAGGCGTACCTCGGCGCTCGCGGCGGTATCGGACCAGGCAGCGGACTTCGGCGGGGGGTGTCCATTAGGCTGGGCCCGTGACGGCCAACGGTGATGCAGCGGGCACCGCTGCTGTGCCCGGGGCCGGGGCACCGGAACACACCGAGAATCGCCGCCGCAAAGTCCGCTGGCTCAAATGGCTGGCCGTTTCGATCGTGCTTATCCTGCTGATAGGCGAAGCATTTTATCTGTGGCCGCGATTACACGAGTCGTGGCGCAAACTCACCGAAATCCATTGGGGCTGGGTCGCGCTGTGTATTGCGGCGCAAATGCTGTCCATGACCGGGTTCGGCCACGTCCAGAAACAACTGCTGCGCGCGGGCGGCGTGGAGGTGAGCCAGCATCGGTCGGTAGCGGTCGTCTACGGCGCCACCGCCATGTCGGTGACCCTGCCCGCCGGTCAGGTGTTCTCCACCGCGTTCACCTATCGGCAGACCCGGCGCTGGGGCGCCAGCCCGGTGGTCGCGTCGTGGCAGCTGGTCTTCTCCGGTGTGGTCTCCGCGGCGGGTCTGGCCCTGATCGGCGTACTCGGCACCGTCCTCGCGGGTGGCCGGGTGGGTCCGGTGAATCTGATCGTCTCGGTGGCCGCGGTGGTGGCGCTGGTCTGGGCGGGGAACTACGTCTCGCGGCATCCCGGCACGCTCGAGAAGGTGCTGCACCGCGCGCTGCTCCTGGTGAACCGGGCACGCAAACGGTCCGCGGAGACCGGTATCGACAAGATCCGGGAAATGCTCGACCAGGTCGAATCGGTGAAACTGGGCACCCGGGACGGCGCGTGGGTCACCTGGTGGGCGGTGATCCACCGGCTCGCCGATATCGTCTGCCTGGGCGCTGCCTGCTATGCCATCGGCGGCGACCCCCGGTGGGCGGGGCTGCTGATCGCGTTCGCGGCGGGTAAGGCCGTCGGTTCGATCCCGTTCGCGCCGGGTGGGATCGTCTACGTGGACGCGACCCTGATCTACGGTCTCACCGCGGCCGCCGGGCTGCCCGCGGCGCAGGCGGTCGCCGCCGCGTTCGTGTACCGGCTGGTGAGTTTCGTGCTGATCGCGATCATCGGCTGGATCGTCTTCGCGTTCCTGTTCCGCACCCGCAATGCCGAGGACGACGAGTACGAGAAGGAATTCTCCCAGCGCAACGCCTGAGCCGGCAGCGCACACCGTCGCTGCGGTGCCGACGCCGCGACTAGGCTGCTCGGAGTGAAATGGATCGTTGCGATCGGTGCCGACTTCGTCCTGGTGGTGCTGTTCTGCGCCATCGGCCGCCGCAGTCACGACGAGGCCGTGCTCACCGGCCTGCTGAACACGGCGTGGCCGTTCGTGGCCGGGCTGGCCGTGGGCTGGGTCGCGGCGGTGCTGTTCGAGCGCGGCCGGACCGGTACCGAACCGGTCGACGGCTCGCGCCTGTGGCCCGCCGGTGTGGTGATCTGGTTGTGCACCCTGGTGATCGGCATGCTGCTGCGGGTGGTCGCCGGTCAGGGCACCGCCTTCAGTTTCATCGTGGTGGCGGCGCTGGTGCTGGCGTTCTTCCTGCTGGGCTGGCGCGGGGCCGTCGCGGCGATCAGGTGATCACCCGGCCGCCGCTCATTCGTCCGGCTTGGCCAGCGACTGCAACATCCGCTCGCCCATCCGGACGACCATATCGCCGCTGTCGACATCGGCGATGTGGATGGCGAAGGCCAGGTCACCCATACTCGCGATCAGCCAGCCGTCGTCGCCGGCCTTCGCCGAGAACCCGGTGACGTCACGGAATCCGCGCAGCCGCGCCATCTGGGGCGCGTTCATCCCGTCGCGCATCGCCGCGCGCAGGGCCGCGTCGACAGGCCCCGGCAGCGGGCCCATGGGCGCGTCGGTGTCGCCGGGCCGACCCCGTTCGAGCATCGGCGGGCGAGCCGTACCGTTGGTGATGGCCGCCGCCGCGATAGCCATGCCGAACGGGCTGACCAGCAGCGCGTCCGTTCCACCGCCCTGGCGAACCGGTTCCGCGCCGCCCGCCCCGGCCGGGCGCCCGGTCACTTCCTCGAGCCCGGGGACCCGGAAGTCCACGCCGACGCCGAGCATCGCGGCCGCCTCGATCACCTCCTGGTCGGTGACGTCCTCGGGCGCTTTGCCCTTGGCCGCCCCGGCCGCCTTCTTGAATAATTCGATGGCACCGCCCACCGGGTACAGCCCGGTGAACGCAACCGGACCCTGCGCGCTCGAGTAGTTGTTCTGCGCCGCCGCCACCACGGCTCCCGTGGAGGGCTGGGTGACCACGATGGAGGCGGGTGAACCCACGCTGACCACCGCGTCCTCGGCGGCACGCTGCAACCGCTGGTCCATGGTGCCCGCGATATCGGGACCGGCCGGGCCCTGGTTGCCCGCCAGCTGTTTGACGAAGCGGCCGTTCTCGAACAGTTGCACCCCCCAGCCGGAATGCTGGTCCTGGCTCTGTTCCCAGACCTTCTTCATGGCATCGAGCATCGGCGAGAAGATCCGGCGATCGGAGACGATGAGCCGCGGCTCCTGTTTCATCACCACGCCCGGGATCGGCGCCATCCGCGGTTCCAGGATCGCGAAATCGCCCTCGCGCAGGCTGACCGCCGTGATCGGCTTTCCGCCGGCGGCGGCCAGGTCGTCGCGGAGTGAGGCGCCAGTGATCAGGGGTGCCACCGGTTCGATGGCACGGGCCAGCGCGTCGGTGGAGGCAACCGGATCCGGCATCCGCGACGGATCGAGTTCGACGACATTGATGATCTGCTGGGTCATCAACGGTTTACCGATGTTGTCGACGACCTTCGGCGGCGGATCCGGTGTGGTGCGCACCAACCGCACGGTGCGGTTCTGGCTGAGTTCGGGCATGACCACGGCCGGGTCCCAGGAGATCCGCCAGCCGTTCGCGAGCTTGCGGACGGTGCCCTCCAGCCCGTAGGACCAGTTCTTCTGCTCGCCGAAGCTCCACTGCACATCGAGACTGAAGATGCCGGATTCGGCGTCGAGTTCGATGAATTGCGCCTTCTCGTAGTCGGCGGTGCCCGATTCGAGCCCCTCGAACATTTGCTGAAGGGTTGCCGAAGCCGCGGAGGGGTAGGAGGTCAACTCCGCCGCAGCGGCGTAGTCGTGCTCGTCGAGCAGTTCGGTGAATTGGTCGACGACCGCTTCGGGTCCGGCCGTCTCGGTCCCGGACCCGCACGATCCCATCGCAATTGCCAGAGCCGCCACCCCCGTAAGGGCTATTGCGCCCCGGAAGCGAAAGCGGCGGGATCCCCTCACGTCCATGTCGCCCACTCTTCACTCTTGTCACACCGGTAACAAGACCACCGTACCTGAAAAATGCCTGCTTGCGAGTCATCGCAAACCCGAAACCATACCTTGCCCCACCGTGTGCGGTTGCGGCCGAGCCCAACTCGTCACACAGCGGACCATGATCAATTATCGGAGCGCCCGAGAACACCCGGCGACGCTACGCTACCGATCGATCAGAAGCGGTGCGCCGTTACCCCGCAGGTCCGCATTCATCGAAGAGATACCCCGTTACGGTAGCCCAGAACCATCCGCCCGCGCGGGAGGTGTCGGTAGGGTTGCTGTCATGTCCGATGCCGCCGTCCCGCAAACCTCGAGCAGCCCGATTCTGGTCCTCAACGGGCCCAACCTGAATATGCTCGGCACTCGGCAACCCGAGATATATGGGTCGGAGACCCTCGACGATGTAATCGAATTGTGTCGTCGGGTCGCGGCGGCGCACGGGTGGGAGATAGCCCATTTCCAGTCGAATTCCGAGGGCGCGCTGATCGACCGGATCCACGAGGCGCGCGGTACGGTGTCGGCGATCGTGATAAATCCCGGCGGCCTGACCCACACCTCGGTGGCGCTGCGCGATGCGCTGGTCGTTCCGGAGGTGCCGATCGTCGAGGTGCACATCAGCAATGTGCACGCACGCGAGGAGTTCCGCCGGCACTCCTACATCTCCCCCATCGCCGACGCGGTCGTCGCCGGGATGGGCATCCAGGGCTATGCCGCCGCGATCGAATACCTGCTGACCCGGCGGTCCTGACACCCGGTTGCCGGCCCTGCCTCAACTCGCGTTCTCGATCCGGAAAACCGGGAAGCCCGGGGCGATTTCGGCGAGTTCGGCGTCGGTGGAGTCCTTGGTGATGCCCTCGAAGAAGCGGCCGACCTCCCAGCCCCAGCGTTCGAGGTAGAGCCGCAGCAACGGCACCTTGTCCGCGTCGGCGACCTCGATCCCGGTGAAGGCTTCGGTCCGCCGGCCCAGCCGCAGCTCACCGGTACCGGCGACCCGCAGATTGCGCACCCACTGCGTGTGGCCGCGCGGCGCCACGAGATAACGCTGCCCGTCGGCGGCGGTCATCAGGTTGACCATGGTGGTCCGCCACTCCCCGGACTTGCGCCCGCGCACCGCCAGCAACCGGGAACCGGCGACGCTGATCCCGAGCTTGGGCAGCAGGTTGGCGAGCCGGTTGAAGATCGGGTCGAAACCGGTGGGGGCGAGGTAGCGGGTCGCGGCGGTCATCGTTTACTCCTTTGTGAGCGGTGCTCTCTGTTGTGAACAACAATCGCATCTCCCGGCTGCCATGTCAAGAGCAGTGCTCTCGTTTATATGAACCCGCAGGTAGGGTCTATAACGGACCGCACACGTGCGATGGTTCGAGCGGCAATTACCGGCCGGACGGCCGAACCGGCTCCCGACAGCACCTTTTTCTGAGACGGTGGTCGAGCCCGGCTGTTCCCACGCGGACATCGGGCGCGTGTGCCGGAACGAATGAAGGAGAGTGGCGTGCGGGCCGCAGTTTTCCACGGAACCGAACCCCGATTGGTGATCGAGGACATCCCGGTGCCGGTCCCCCGGCGCGGCGAGGTCCTGTTGCGGGTCACCGCCTGCGGGGTCTGCCACACCGACCTGCACGTCCTGCGCTCCGAGGTGAAATTTCCCGCGCCCGCGGTGCTCGGCCATGAGGTGTCCGGTGTGGTCGAACAACTCGGCGAAGGCGTGGAGACGATCGCGGTCGGCGACAACGTGGTCTGCAGCTTCATCATGCCCTGCGGCGACTGCCGTCACTGTGTCCGCGGCGCCGAGGACCTGTGCGAGAAATTCTTCGCCTACAACCGGCTGGGCGGCACCCTCTACGACGGTACGACCCGCCTCGCCCGTGCCGACGGAACCCCACTCGCCATGTACTCGATGGGCGGGCTCGCCGAATACTGCGTGGTGCCCGCCTCCGATGTCTTCGCAGTACCCGCGGATGTCGGACTCGAGGCCGTATCGATTCTGGGTTGTAGTTCGTTCACCGCGCTCGGCGCCGTGCACACCGCCGAACTCGCGCTCGGCGACCGGATCGCGGTGGTCGCGGCCGGTGGCGTGGGGTCGTCGATCGTGCAGTTCGCGGCGGCGGCCGGGGTCGCCCGGATCATCGCGATCGATATCAGCGACGACAAACTGGCCGCGGTCGCGAAACTCGGTGCCACCCATACGATCAACTCCCGCACCGAGGACGCCGCGGCCCGGGTCCGGGAGCTGACCGAAGGGCACGGGGTGGACGTGGCGTTCGAGGCGCTGGGCAGCGCCGCGACGTTCGCGACGGCCCTGGACGTACTGGACGACGGCGGCCGGGCGGTGGTGGTGGGCATCGCACCCGCCGGCGCCACCGGCGCGGTGGACCTGGCCCGGCTGGTGCGCCGCAAACTGCAGATCCGCGGCTCCTACGGCGCGAAGGCGCGCACCGATATGCCCGCGCTGCTGCGGATGGTCGCGGCGAATACGGTCCGGCCGCAGGAGGTCATCACCCGCCGCTACTCGCTGGACCGCGCCGACGAGGCCTACGGCGCACTGGCCCGCGGCGAGATCGTCGGGCGGGCGATCATCGAAATGGACTGACCCGCCGCGCAATCGATGCGAGAATTCACCGCCGAGCGAGTAACGTCGAGCCATGCCGACGGAGGTCCGCAACAACACCGCACTGGAACGCTTCGAGATCACGGTCGAGGGCGAGGTCGCGGGATATACCGAATATCAGGACACCGCCGGCGAGCGCGCATTCGTGCACACCGAGGTCGACCCGGGATTCGACGACCGGGATTACGCCCGGGTCCTCGTCGAGTCGGCCCTGGCCGCCACCCACGCCGAAGGGCTGGGCGTGTTGCCCATGTGCCGGGTGGTCCAGCATTTCATCGAGACCAGACCGCAATACCTGTCGATGGTGCCGCACTGGGCTCGCGACCGGCTGGGGTTGCCGCAGTAGGCCGCGCAGTTACCGTTCGGGATTGCGACAATCCAGCGCCTGAGAAGCACACCCATCCGCAAAACGCCCCACACGGCCCCCGCAGCTAGTTGTTCGAGGACGCGACGATCCGGGTGTCGGACACCTGCGCGCGCACATCTGCTCGAAAGGGGCCCTCCAGCGCCTCCGAGGTGAATCCTCTCCGGAAACGAACTCCACCCGCTCCCCCGCGAGGCGCGCTGCTGCTTGTGCGAGGGGGCGAGAGACCGGCGCCTCGGGAAAGGGAACTTTCCGCAAAGACACCCCCGCTCACAGCGCGCCCCGTAGGACCGCAGAAGAGGTCTCAGTAGGCGGCCACGGCGCCGTCGAGGGCCTGTTGCAGGTCGGTGCGAACCAGCCGGGCGATCTCCGCGGGCCGGGTCGGCAGTTCGGTTCGGGGCATTCCGAAGTAGAAGCTCGCCGCTTTCGCCTGCTCCTTGGTCGGCTCGACCGCCGGGTCGGCGCGTGGGCCGTAACTCAGACCGAGACCGATCAGTGCGGGCCGGGCGCCGAGTCTGGTGGTCCGGAAGGCGATATGCCCGATTCCCGTTCCGACCGCCTGCACCTGCGCCGGGTCGACATCGTTGCAGGTGCCCTCCGGGAAGATCGCCAGGCTGTCCCCACCGGCCAGGCGTTCGGCGCAGATATCCATCATCCGCTGCCCCGCCGCGTTCACCGCCCGCAGCCCGTGGTCGCGCCCGCGGAACACCGGGATGCCGCCCATCATGTCGATGCGGCGGCGCAATTTGGCCTCCTCGAACAGCTCGTCCTTGGCCAGCACCCGGGTGCGGCCGATGATGGGCCGCAGTTCACTGCGCCAGGCGGCGGCCGCGAGGGTGTAGGGATCCAGCCGGGACAGGTGGTTCACCGCGATCAGCAGCGGGGTCCGGGAGCGGATGAGGGCGCCGATCGCCTCACGTGCCCCGGTCGCGTAGGCGACCCGCGGCCGGTAGCGCCGCCCCAGCAGGGCGTAGGCGCCCATCGCCTGCAGGCGGTTCTGCCGGTGTTCGCGGTAGAAGGCGTACACATCGTCGCTGTTGTCCAGGAGCACCTCGGGGGGACGCATACGGCTGACTCTACGAGGCTGTCGCGGTATGTCCAGATGGCGCGGAAACGGCTCCCGAGCGAACTTCGCGCGAAGTGAACAGTTGATCAGAGCGGCACAGTCGGGCAATAACTGCGATGATGGCCAGGTGGCGCAGGCAGATGACCCCGATGATCGCAAGACCCGGGGCGGCCGCGGTGACGGGCACGAGCCCGAACCTGGTCGTCGCGGTAACCGGCAGGGTGAGCAGACGGTGCGGGCCGGGACACTACTCGTTTCCTCGACCGACCTGGCCGAGCCCACGTTCCGCCGCACGGTGGTCTACATCATCGAGCACAACGACGCGGGCACGCTCGGAGTGGTGCTGAACCGGCCCAGCGACACCCCGGTGCACGATGTGCTGCCGCAATGGGCGGAGCTTTCGGCCCGGCCGCACACCCTGTTCGTGGGCGGGCCCGTCAAACGGGATGCCGCGCTGTGCCTGGGCACCTTGCGGGTGGGCGCGTCCATCGACGGGACGCCGGGGCTGCGCCGGGTGGACGGCCGGGTGGTGCTGGTCGATCTGGATGCCGAACCGGACCGGATCGGCCCGCTGGTCGAGGGCGTCCGGATCTTCGCCGGGTACGCGGGCTGGACCTTCGGTCAATTGGACAGCGAACTGGCCAACGACGACTGGATCGTGGTGTCCGCCCTGCCCAGTGATCCGATCGCCGGGCGGCGCACCGATATGTGGGCGCAGGTGCTGCGCCGGCAGCCGTTGCCGCTGTCACTGCTGGCCACCCATCCGATCGAGGTGGAACGCAACTAGTTCGCCCCGATCCGCGCCGGCGAACCGGCGGGGATCGGCACAGGCGGGCGTCAGCGGCCCTGGCGCGCCGGAACACCGTGGTCGACCAGAGGACACCGTCCAGGCCGCTCGCCGGCGAGACGATCGGCATGATCGTGACGGCCTTTCCCGCGTGGTCTCTCCTTCGGTCCGCCGACGACTGCTACATGTCGTGCTCCCAGCTGCCGTGCGTGTCGACGTCCGCAGCATCCGCCAGCGCCTCCAGCTCCGCGATCTCCTCGTCGGCCAGCTCGATGCCGTGAGCTCGGACCAACCCGTCGATGTAACCCGCCTTCGTGACCCCGATGATCGGGGTGGCCCCCTTGGCGATGGCCCAGGCGGTGGCGACGTCGGCGGCGGACGCGCCTCGGGCGGCAGAGCCCACCCGCCACTCTCCTCGGCCCGGATCGGCTCTGATCCGTCGCGGTTCGCCCGGCCGGGAATCCGGGGTCCGAACTCGACCGGCCGCGCGGAGTTTCCGTACGTAGGGATGTTCGACACCGCCCCCTGGTCGCGGTGCGGTGTTTTCAGTACGCGGTCACGGCCGTTGCGGGCCGGAACGGATCAGATATCGAGTTCTTCCACAGGTGGACGATCGGCGATCCCGGAGATCCGCTGGTAGAGCTGGTCCGGGATCTTGTCCCGCAATTCCTCCAGGGTGTCCACGACCGTGAACCTATAGTCTCCCCAGTCGTGCTCGATACCGAGCATGCGGCGCCAGTTCTTCAGGTCACGCAGCCAGTTCGCCGATTCGGGATAGTCCGACCAATTCGAATACTGCTCGTGCAGCGCGTATTTCCCCTTGCGGCCGCGGAACACCCGGATGTGTTCCATCCGCTCATCGCCCACGTCCCGATGTTCACCGAGCAGGGAGCCCTGGAAGCGCACCTGCCGGACACCGTTGTGGCCGACCCGGAGCACGATTTCCTCGTACCCCTCGACCTTGCCCTCCTCCAATTCGATGAAGCGTTTGAGCGCGGTGACCACCGCGCCGGACAGATTGCCGCCGACCAACTCCTGCGCGCGCTGGAACAGCGGCAGGTCGTCGTCGGCGACGTAGATGGTCTTGTTCGGCATGAGCCAACTATACGTAGACATATACGTATAGGCAACAAGAGCTGGAGTGCCCACGGTGCGCGTCGTCCCGAAGTGAGCCCGTTCACGCCCATTGACGGCTATCTATTGAACGTGCCGTTAGATAGCGGTACGGTAGACGATGTTCCAATAAAGCACTCCAGCAAGTGCGATCGAGTGAGGACCCACCGATGAACACGAACCCCGCACAGCGCACCCGCCGCCTCGCCGCGCGAATCGCCGCGATCGCGGTCATCGCCCTCACACCACTGGTCATCACCGCCGCTTCCGCTTTCGCCGACACCGGCCAGGCGACCCAGATCAGCGATTCCCACGATTCCGGCGACAGCTTCGGCGATAGCGACAGCTGGAACGGCAACGGGGATTTCGGCTGGGACGACAACGGCCAGTACGGCTACGTGGATCACAACCAGCACAACTACGACGGGTACGAAGACCACCTCAACAGTGGCGGCAACCAGTACCCCGACCGCGACTCACACAACGATAACGGCTACGACCAGCCGGCGGGTTGGGACCGGGCGGGCCATGGCGGCGGCACCGAGAGCCCGGCCGTCTGGAACACACCCAACCCCCACATCCCCGCGCCGGCGCCGAGCCTGCTGCCGGCGGTTCACCTGCCGCTGCCGCAACTGCCGTTCGCGCTGCCCGGCCTGCCGCGCCTCCCCTGAGCCGACAGCGTCGATAAACACGCCATCAAGTTGCCGTTGTTTAGCGGTTCATTATCTGGTGAATCGTTGTAATAAGCAGGTGGCGGGTTTCCACATCGGGGTGTCCGGCTCTGACACCGGCTATGGAATGGGCGAACGGCCGGGCCGAATCGGCCCGCGGCACCGAACCGCGGTCGCGGCGGGGCGATGACTTCGGGTCACCACGAGCGAAGTCGCCGTAGCAGCCCGGACACCGGGGCGAGGAGTCCTGGACGCGACGGCGGCCACGGGATACCGCACTCGCGGGCGAAACGCAGGGCATCGGCCGCGGTCGCGTCCTTCGGCCGATTCCGCGCCCATTCGACGAACCGCTCGGTGAAATCCGGACCGGTGGCGTGCACCAGTTCGGGATGGCGGGCCGCGACCTCCCGGGCCCGTTTGTGCCGCAGTGCGTGTGCCGCCGCACCCACCGCGGCCGGGTCGAAACCCGCCGGGACCGCTTCCCCCACCACCAGGGCACGCACCAGGGCCGCCTGCCGATCGGCCAATCCGGGCGCCTGCGCGTCCGTCACCGCGATCCCGCCCGGGCGGCCGCGGTGACCGGTGCGCGGGCCGCGGCGTTGGCTATCGCGTCCAGCTCGTCGAGCAGCTCGTGGGCAGGCGGATAGTTACCGTCCCGTTCGAGCATGAGCGGAACCGGGTGATCGGGTACGAACTCGGTGACCAGCGCGAGCACCTCCGCGGGTATCGGATGCAGATGGGTGTCGTGGTAGCGACCGCCGGATTCGTGGCCGCCGGCGATATGGCAGTAGGCGATCCGCTCGGTGGGCAGGCGCCGCAGTTCGGTGCGCGGGTCGCGGCCCCGGTTGCGCGCGTTCGCGTACACATTGGCGATATCCAGCAGCAGATACGCCCCGGTGCGTTCGACGATCTCGGTCAGGAATTCCGCCTCGCTGAATTCGTCGTCGGGCCAGTCGAACAGCGCCGCGATGTTCTCCACCGCGAGCGGCACGTCCAAACCGGCCCGGGTGCGGGCGATATTCGCGGACAGTACGTCGAGCGCTTCCCGGCTGCGCGGCACCGGCAGCAGATGACCGGCCTCGAGTCCCCCCGCCCGCACGAAGGCTATGTGCTCACTCACCAGCGGCGCCGATACCGCCCGCGCGCATGCGGCCAGATGTTCGATGCGGCGCCCGTCCACCGGCTCGGCACCGCCCAGCGACAACGAGATACCGTGCGGGACAACAGCGGTACCCCGGTCGCGCAGCGCCGCCAGTTCCACCGGCACCTCGACCCCACCGCGGGCGCCCGGACGTAGCGATTCCGCGATGACCTCACAGAAATCGAGACCGTCCAGCCGGTCGATCACACCGCAGATCTCCGGTCGCCAGCCGATCCCGAGCGCGGTTTCCGGTAGCGGGCCGGTCACCGGTCAGCCACCGCAACCGCCCCCACCGCAGCCGCTGCCCCCACCGCAACCACCGCCGCCACCCGCGTCGCTCCCTCCGGAATCGCCCCCGGAGACACCGTCGGCGCTGGAACCGGACATGGCGGTGTTCAGCGCCGGATCGAGCAGTATCAGCGCCTGCACGCCGAACAGCGCGACCGCCAACCCGGCGGCCGCGGGTCCGTAGGTCTGATAGGAGGGCGAGTTCGCCGGGCGCAGATACCGGTTGCCGTCGGCGGCCTCCGCCAGCGCCGCCCGGCCCGCGGGCGTGACCCGCACCGGCGTCGCGACCCGCCATCCGGCGATTCCCAGCCCGACCAGCACGAGCAGGAGGAAGAGCACCGGCTTTCCGTTGGCCAGACCGGTGACCAGCCGGGCCACCCCGAACAGGCCGACGACCAGAATGGGCAGTGCGGCTTCCCGCAACTGCTTCGTGTACCGGCCGTCGGCCAGATTACCGCGATCTGCGAGAGTCTTACGCATTCGGTCGAGTTCGGCCCGGAGCCGATGGGTCACCAGGGTGATGCTCTGCTTCGACTCGTCGAGCCGGTCGCGCACCGCGACGGTGAACGGATCCAGCGCGACCGCCGCGGCGGCGGACCCGACCGGACTACCACCGGCGTCGATGAGATCGTGACCGCGCAGCAGCGCGACCGAAGCCATCACTGCCCGCCGATCGCTGGTCAGCAGACCGAGTTCGGGTGCGGTGAGCTCACCGGGCGGAGCCGACGCGGGCGCGTGCACGATACGGTGCCGCAGCCGCCATCCGATCACCACGGCGACAACCGCGATCGGTAGGTAGAGCAGCAGGAACGCGGGGCCGGAGACGCCCCAGGTCTCTCCCGCGAACAGTTGCGTTTCCGCCGCCGACCATCCGACAGTGCGCATAACCCACCTCCGGCTCCGCACAATATTGAAACCAGTATCCGGACCGGATCCCGACCACGCCACGACGATTCGAGACTTGTTCGTCCCGCCTACGGGGGCTCGGGGCCCTGGTGATCCCGAGCCTTCCTTCCGCCGGTCGGTCCGGACACGGGACGGGCCCCGGCCATCAATGCTGACCACCCGGAGTAGCCGAAAGGTGTACACGGACGTACACCTCGGCCAACCTCAGTAGGCCCACACAGCGCGTCGCCGTCGGACACGGCGGCGCAATACCGAGGAGTCCCGCTCCGCGTGCCTAGGGTCGGACCATGAACACTGCCCGATTGAGATCGACCGTGCGAAAGTCCGGCTCGCGCTTGGGGCCGGGCAGCTTCGTTCGAGTCCGCCGCCGGCCCACCGGCGTAGGCCTGCTGACGTTCGCGCTGGTGGCGGGCCTCGCGCTCGTTTCCGCACCCGCGCACGCCGAACCCACCGGCCCGGATGTCTCGTCCTGGCAACACAGTGGTGGACGGCCCATCGACTGGTTCTCTGTCCGCGCCGCGGGTCACCGTTTCGCCATGGTCAAGGCCACCGAGGGCCTGGACTACGTCAACCCGTTCTTCGTTCAGGACAGTCTGCAGATGCGGTTGGCCGGGATGGCGCGCGGTACCTATCACTACGCCCGCCCGGAACTCCCGCCGGAACCGCAGGCTGCCCTCTACGCGACGATCGTCCTCGGCCAGAACGGCCCGCTGGACCTACCGCCGGTACTGGATATCGAGCATTCCGGCGGTCTGGCGCCGGGCGCGCTGATCGACTGGACCCACCGCTACCTCAACACCGTGCAAACCCTCACCGGACGTGTGCCGATCGTCTACACCTACCCGCGGTTCTGGCAGACCGCGATGGCCGACAGCGACCAGTTCCACCGCTACCCGCTGTGGATCGCCGACTATCGTGACCGCGCCGAACCGGAGGTACCCGGGCGCTGGCCCGCGTGGGCCTTCTGGCAGCAGACCGACTCCGGCTCGATCCCGGGTATCCACGGCAACACCGATATCAACGTATACAGCGGCGCACAGGGTGATTTCGCCCGCTTCGCCCGGATGGGCGGGCTCACCGGCAGCGGATAGCCTGTACGCCGCCACACTCCGAGGACAACTCCCCAACCGAGCTGTGGCCGAACGCCCCGATATACGGACGCGCACGGCCCGAGCGAAGGCGGAGGTACGCACCGACGCGCACGGCCGGAGCGAAGGCGGAGGTACGCACCGACGCGCACGGCCCGAGCGAAGGCGGAGGTACGCACCGACGCGCACGGCCGGAGCGAAGGCGGAGGTACGCCTACACGCCGATCCGGCCGCCCCCGGATTTCCATACCGCCACCACGGCCGGGCGCGGCTGGGTCGTTCCGCCGTCCGGCCAATGCGAGGCCGGGTTCTCCACCGAGGCATCGTCGGTTTCGCCCGGATGCTGGACGCACACCATGACCCGCTCCTCGGTGATCACCGGACCGCAGGTCTCGGCGCCGACCGGAACCGACAGGAACTGTTTGGTCTCGCCACGCCGGTCACCGTCGAGCACCACCGCGAACAGTCCGTCGTTGGCGTCGAGCGCATTGCCGTCGGTGCTGATCCACAGGTTGCCGTACGGATCGAAGGCGAGGTTGTCGGGGCAGGAGATGGGGCTGACCTTCGTCTTGTCGTAGCCCGCGAAGTAGGTGTCGGCGGCGGCCGGGTCACCGCAGACCAGCAACAGGGTCCAGGTGAACGAGGTGCCGGCGTGATCGTCGGTGAGCTCGAGTACCTGGCCGTTCTTGTTCTTGTTGCGCGGGTTGGCCTCGTCGACCCCGGGTTTGCCGTCGGTGCCGCGCTTGTCGTTGTTGGTCAGCGCCACATAGACCTTGCCGGTTTTCGGGTTGGCCTCGAAATCCTCGGGACGGTCCATCTTGGTGGCGCCTACCTTGTCCCCGGCGAGGCGGGTGAACACCGCGACCTCCTCGGCGGTCATCCCGTCCACCAGCGATTCGCCGCGACCGTCCTCGGCCGTGCGCAGGATCGGGATCCACTGCCCGGTGCCGGTGAAACCCTGATCGGAGGGGACGGTGCCCGAACCGTCGACCCGGTCCGGGTGATCGCCGGTGAGTTTCGCGACGTAGAGGGTGCCGGCGGCCAGGATGGTCATATTGTGGCGGCGGCTCGCGGCCCCGGTACCGGGCTCGACCTTGCGCGCGGAGACGAACTTGTACATGTAGTCGAACCGCTCGTCGTCACCGGTGTAGGCGACGACGGTGCCGTCGGCGGCGACGTGGATATTCGCCGCCTCGTGCTTGAACCGGCCCAGCGCGGTGTGCTTGACCGGGGTGGAGGCGGGATCCCACGGGTCCACCTCGACGACCCAGCCGAAGCGGTGGGATTCGTTGGGTTCGGCGGCGATATCGAAACGCTTGTCGAACTTCTCCCAGTAGTGCGGGGCGTCGGATTCGCCGATGCCGTAGCGTTTCAGCCGCGCCGCCGCCACCGGATCGGCGGATTTGCCCACGAAGTAGGCGTTGAAGTTCTCCTCACCGGACAGCACCGTGCCCCACGGGGTCACCCCGCCGGAACAGTTGTTGATCGTACCGAGGACCTTCGTGCCGGTGGGGTCGGCGGAGGTCTTCAGCAGCGGGCTGCCGGCCGCGGGCCCGGTCAGCCGGAACTCGGTGGTCGCGGTGATGCGCCGGTTGTACTTCCCGAAAACGGGTTTCAGCCGGCCACTCCCGGGGTCACCGTGCACCTCGACCACGGACAGACCGTGCGCGGCCATCGCGATCTCGACCTGTTCCCGGGTGATCGCCTCGGGCTTGTAGCCGGGGAACATGAACTGTTCGGTCGTGTACTCGTGGTTCACCACGAGCAGGTACTTGCCCGGCTGTCCCTCGATCGGCAGCAGGCCGGCGAAATCGTTGTTGTAACCGAACTGCTCGGCCTGCGCGGCCGGGGTCTGGCCGAAGAAATCGAATTCGGGCGCGTCCTCGAACAGCGGATCACCCCAGCGGATGACGACGCCCTGCTCGTAACCCTCCGGAACGACGAGCGCGTCCTCGGTGTTCGGCGCGACCGGCGCGAACCCGGTCCCCGTGCCCCCGGAATTCGCGGCCGGGCCGACCTCGGTCCCGTCGCCGCAGGCGGCGAGCGCGCTCGCCGCGCCGATCGCGACCACCGCGGCCGCACTGCCCTGCAGCAGGCGCCGCCGGGAGATCCCCGCGACGATATCCCCGAAGTAGGTGTTCGCCGAGGTGTTGGGCACCTCGTGGAAGCAGGCGTTTCCGCATTTGTACTGACAGGTGACGCGAGCCCGCGACCCCGCGGGTTCGTGGGCGGCAAAGAGCGCTAGAGGTTTCACAGTGGACTCCTGTTCCGGGCTGAACGCACGCACGCTAGCCCACCCAGGCGAGTCTCAGGAGACCGACGGATTAACGACCGGCCAACACGGAGACCTGGGAAAGCCCAGGCCACCATGTCGACCGTCACCTTCACGCGACTATGTTGACCAAGCGGCCGGGGACCACGATCAATTTGCGCGGGGCCTTGCCGTCGAGCAGGGCGGCGATCTTCTCGTCGGCCAGCGCGGCCGCCTCGATGGCGGACCGGTCGGCCTCCGGATCGACCTGGATCCGGCTGCGGACCTTGCCGTTGACCTGGATCGGGTATTCCACCGTTTCCGCGGTGAGCAACGCCGGGTCGGCCACCGGGAACGGTCCGTGGGCCAGCGAGTGGGTGTGCCCCAGCCGCTCCCACAGCTCCTCGGTCATATGCGGGGCCAGCGGGGCCAGCATGAGCACCACCGGTTCCACCGCCGAACGCGGCGCGCCGCCGGGATAGGCCTTGGTCAGGTGGTTGGTCAGTTCGATCAGTTTGGCGCCCGCGGTGTTGTCGCGCATGGCCGCCAGATCCTCGTCGACACCGGCGATGGTCCGGTGCAGCAGCCGCAGCGTCTCGTCGGCGGGATTGTCCTCGGTGACCCGGGTCGCGCCGGTCTCCTCGTCCACCACCAGCCGCCACACCCGCTGCAGGAACCGGTGCGCGCCGATGACGTCCTTGGTCGCCCACGGCCGGGAGGTGTCCAGCGGGCCCATCGACATCTCGTAGAAGCGGAAGGTGTCGGCCCCGTAGAGATCGCAGATCTCGTCGGGGGCGATCGCGTTCTTCAGCGATTTGCCGATCTTGCCGTACTCCTGCTGCACCTCGACCTCGGTGCCCGTGGTGTCGGTCCAGTAGAACCGGCCGGCGCGTTCGGTCACCTCGGCGGCGGGCACGTAGGCGCCGCGCGCGTCGGTATAGGCGAATGCCTGGATGTAGCCCTGGTTGAACAGCCGCCGATACGGTTCGCTGCTGCTCACCTCACCCAGGTCGAACAGGACCTTCTGCCAGAATCGCGCGTACAGCAGATGCAGCACCGCGTGCTCCACGCCGCCGACGTACAGGTCGACCCCGCCCGGATCGTCGGCGCCGTGCTCGGCGGGCCGCGGGCCCAGCCAGTAGGTCTCGTTCTCTTCGGCGCAGAATTCCGCGGAGTTGGTCGGGTCGGCGTAGCGCAGCTGGTACCAGGAGCTCCCCGCCCAGTTGGGCATCACATTGGTGTCCCGGCGGTACCTGCGCGGGCCGTCGCCCAGATCCAGCTCGACCTCGACCCAGTCGGTGGCCTTGGCCAGCGGCGGGGACGGTTCGGAGTTCGCGTCGTCGGGGTCGAAGGTGACGGGCGCGAAATCGTCGAGTTCGGGCAGCCGCACCGGCAGCATCGATTCCGGCAGCGCGTGCGGCGCGCCGGCCTCGTCGTAGACGATCGGGAACGGTTCACCCCAGTACCGCTGCCGCGCGAACAGCCAGTCCCGCAATTTGTACTGGACGGTGCCCGCGCCGTGGCCGTCGGCTTCCAGCCGGGCGATCACGGTCGCCTTGGCGTCGGCGATGTTCAGGCCGTCCAGGTAGTCGGAGTTGATCGCCGGCCCTTCACCCGCGTAGGCCTCGCCGTCGAAATCCGCGGGCGGTTGCACGGTCCGGATGATCGGCAGGCCGAAGGTCGTCGCGAAATCCCAGTCGCGCTGATCCTGCCCGGGCACCGCCATGATCGCGCCGGTGCCGTAGCCGCTCAGCACGTAGTCGGCGATGAAGATCGGGATCTGCGCGCCGTTGACCGGGTTGGTGGCGTAGGCGCCCAGGAAGACGCCGGACTTGTCCTTGTTCTCCTGGCGCTCCAGATCCGATTTCGCGGCAATGGATTTGCGGTAGGCCGCCACGGCTTCGGCCGGCGTGGCACTACCGGCCGTCCAGCGCGGATCGGTGCCCTCCGGCCAGGCGGCGGCGACCAACCGGTCCACCGTCTCGTGCTCGGGGGCCAGCACCATATAGGTCGCGCCGAACAGGGTGTCGGGGCGCGTGGTGAAGACCTCCACATCGCCTGCCGCGGTAGCGAACTCGACCCGCGCGCCGCGCGAGCGCCCGATCCAGTTGCGCTGCATGGCCTTGACGTTCTCCGGCCAGTCCACCCGGTCCAGATCGTCGATCAGCCGATCGGAGTAGGCGGTGATCCGCATCATCCACTGCCACAGGCGTTTACGGAACACCGGGAAGTTACCGCGTTCACTGCGGCCGTCGGCGGTGACCTCTTCGTTGGAGAGCACCGTGCCCAGCCCCGGACACCAGTTCACCACCGAATCGGTCTGGTAGACCAGCCGGTACGAGTCGAGCACGGCATTGCGTTCGGCGGCGGGCATAGTCGCCCAGTCCTTACCGTCCGGCACCGGCCGGGCCCCCGTCGCGAACTGCTGTTCCAGCTCCGCGATCGGACGGGCGCGGCCGATCTCCTGGTCGTACCAGGCGTTGTAGATACGCAGGAATATCCACTGCGTCCACCTGTAGTACTCGGGGTCGGTGGTCGCGAACGAACGCCGCCGGTCGTGCCCCAGGCCCAGCCGGTCCAGCTGCCGCTGCATGGTGGCGATATTGGATTCGGTGGTGGCGCGCGGATGCGCCCCCGTCTGCACCGCGTACTGCTCGGCGGGCAGCCCGAACGCGTCGTACCCCAGCGCGTGCAGCACATTGCGGCCCCGCATCCGGTGGTAGCGGGCGAACACATCGGTGGCGATATAGCCCAGCGGATGGCCCACGTGCAGCCCCGCCCCCGACGGGTACGGGAACATGTCCTGGACGAACAGCTTGTCGGCCGGGACCTCACCGGCCAGCGGACCCACCGGGTTCGGGGCGAAGAAGGTGCCGCGCTCGTTCCACCGCTGCTGCCACCGGCGCTCGATCTCCCCGGCGAGCTCGGCGGTGTACCGATGAGCGGGCGTATCACCGGCGCGACCCTGGGGTGCGCCGTGGTCTACCGAGCCCTGCCCGGCCGTCTCGGTTGCGCGGGAGTCCTGCACGGTCCTGCCTTCTCTAGCTGCTGGTGGAAAAATCCGTCTCGACAGCCTAAGACTTACGCCCTGACAAGCCCAAAAGGGTAGGGAGGCGAGCCCGCCTCCGGAATGAGATCACAATTTTTCTACCTACCCCGGACGGTCGACATCCGTGGT
>NZ_BDCU01000012.1 GCF_001618425.1 Nocardia fusca NBRC 14340 | reverse complement strand
GCGCCGCCGCAGGCGGCGCAAAATAAACACAGCCCGGCCCCCCGCGCTCCGGGATGACGCCATAAACTCTGAGCAGGCAATTATCCGCGAATTCGGTTTGGAGCTTTCCCCGACAATGACTGAGCAGAACCCCACCGGTGCCGGTGCGTCCTATGCCGCAGCTGGAGTGGATATCGAGGCCGGTGACAGGGCTGTCGAGTTGTTCGCCCCGCTGGCGCGTAAGGCGAGCCGCCCCGAGGTGCAGGGCGGGATCGGTGGCTTCGCCGGATTGTTCGCGCTGAAGAAGAACTATCGGGAGCCGCTGCTGGCTTCGTCGACCGACGGGGTCGGTACGAAGATCGCGGTGGCCCAGGCGCTGGACAAGCACGACACGGTGGGTCTGGACCTGGTGGCCATGGTCGTCGACGATCTGGTGGTGTGCGGGGCCGAGCCGTTGTTCCTGCAGGATTACATCGCGGTCGGCAAGGTGGTGCCGGAGCGGGTGGCCGAACTGGTGGCCGGTATCGCCGAGGGGTGTGTGCGGGCCGGTTGCGCGTTGCTGGGTGGTGAGACGGCCGAGCATCCAGGGATGATGGGCGCCCAGGACTACGATCTGTCGGCGACCGGTGTCGGGGTGGTCGAGGCCGATGATCTGCTGGGGCCCGACCGGGTGCGTCCGGGGGATGTCGTGATCGCGATGGGTTCGTCGGGTCTGCATTCCAACGGTTACAGTCTGGCGCGCAAGGTGCTGCTGGAGATCGACCGGATGGCGTTGACCGGGCATGTGGAGGAGTTCGGTCGCACGCTCGGTGAGGAATTGCTGGAGCCGACCCGGATCTATGCCAAGGATTGCCTGGCGTTGATCGCGGAGACCGATGTGCGGACGTTCGCGCACATCACCGGTGGTGGTCTGGCCGCGAACCTGGCCCGGGTGCTGCCCGCGGGGCTGGTGGCCGAGCTCGACCGGGGGACCTGGAATCCGGCGCCGGTGTTCAAGATGATCGCGCAGCGTGGCCGGGTGGAGCGCGTGGAGATGGAGAAGACGTTCAATATGGGCGTCGGGATGGTCGCCGTGGTCGCGCCCGAGGATGTCGATCGCGCGCTCGCTGTGCTCACCGCGCGCCATATCGAGTGCTGGACGTTGGGCAGCGTGAAGAAGGCCAAGGATGTGGATGCGCCGCGGGCGGTTCTGCTCGGCGACCATCCGCGTTTCTGATCCGCGATCCGGCCGTCGTGATCCGGCGGCCGGATCTTCCGGGTTTCATTGATGTTCGGCGCGTCTGATGTTCTGCGCGTCCTGATATCGCTACAGCGCGGTCACCGACGGCCCGCGGGTCAACGCGCAGCTATCGGCATTCCGTAGTCGTGCACTCGGAGCGCGAGCCCCAGCGCGGTGACCGGACTTCTCGGACTCGACTTCCGCCCGGTGGGTGACAGATCGCCCACCGACTCTCGGTCGGAATCGACGCGATGATCCACATGCTGCTCGGTGTCGCACCGCCGGTTCACGTCGTCCACCGCCGGGCAAACCGGCGGGAAACGGCGCGAACCGGCGTAAACGACCGAAAGGGAGGCCTACGGCCTCCCCCGAGCGTATGCACCCTGATCAGCGGCGCCAGCTGTCGTAGTCGTCGTCCTCGTCCCACTTGGACAAGGAATTGTCCGCGTCGTGCTCATCCGACAGGACGCCACCGCGTGGGGCGTTGTCGCTACCGGAAAGCTCGCGCTGAAGGCTCGCGAAGTCGGTCGACGGCGAGCTGTACTTCAGCTCGCGCGCAACCTTGGTCTGCTTTGCCTTAGCCCGGCCACGGCCCATGGCTGACCCCCTCGCGTCACAGCGGGGCGGCCTGGGGATTGGTGGCGGCCCCGTTCGAATTAATATCTTCCTGACAGACACTTTAGCGCGTGTCCGGCCGTCGCGCTTCCACGAGTCGGCTATCCGCTGGATCAACCGACCGGTTTGCCGATGTTTCGCCGCTCAGTCCCCAGGCGGAACCGCGCCCGGTATGACCCGGATCACACCGACTCGGGTTCCGCCGCCGAGCACCGGAGGGGCCGCGAGCGCCGCCAATTCATCGGACCACTCGACGCCCATACGCTGCAGGACTGCCATGGTCAGCGGGATTCTGGCGCGGTCCGCGCCGTCGGCGATCTTGTAGGCGAAGGCGCTGCCGTCGGGTAACGCTCCGGCGTGCACGCCGTCGGCGCCGATCTTGCAGATGAGTTCGGGGACGGCGTTCATCGTCAGCAGATCGGGGCCGTTGGTGCCCGAAATCACCCGTGGGTGCGCGCGGAGCGCGGTGGCGATCCGGCGTTCGGGTGTGCCGTCGGGGGCGGTGGCCAGGGTCGCGAAGGCACGCGCCAGATTCGTCAACGAGACGGGGACGATGGGCAGGCCGCAGCCGTCGATGCCGAGATCGGTTTCCGGCTCACCGGTCGTCTCGATGATCTGGGCCAGCACCGCCTGCTGCAGCGGGTGCCCGACCTCGGTATAGCCGGTGACCGGCCAGCCGTTCACCGCGCAGGTCGCCAGCATGGCCGCGTGTTTGCCCGAACAGTTCATATACCGCTTGGCGGGTTTCTCGCCGCGGTACAGCACCCCGGCCCTGGTCCGCTCGTCACCGGGCAGGTCCGGGGGACAGGCCAGATCGTCCTCGCCGAAGCCGAAACGGCGCAGCAACCGCTCGACCAATTCGATGTGCTCGGGCTCGCCGGTGTGTGAGGCGGTCGCGATGGCCAGTTCCGCGTCGTCGAGCGGGATGAAACCGTGTTTGAGCAGGGTGAGCGCCTGCAGCGGTTTGTTGGTGGAGCGCGGATAGACCGGCACGTGCACCGAACCGGTCGCGAAGGTCGGTTCACCGTCGGGGCCGATGATCACCACCGAGCCGCGGTGCACACATTCCCGGAACCCCGACCGCACCACCTCGACCAGGTCCACGCTCATCCGATCGCCTCCTGTTCCGGGGCCGGCTCGGCCGCCGGGACGCGCCGTCGTGTGTGCCGGGCGATCTGTGCGCGGATCTCATCGGAAATGGTGGGCTCGGCGGTGAGCAACCGTTCGAGTCGTGCGGGGTCGGCGCCGGTGAAGACATCGCGGACGGTGATGCCGTGCTCGGGCACGTGCACGAATTCGACCGGGTCGCCGGCGCCCACCTCACCCTCGGTGAGGACCCGGAAATAGCATCCGGTGTCGGCCCGCAGGGCGAAGCGGCGCACCCACTGCCGTTCCCCGGACCAGTGCCCGAAGGTGGCGCACGGCACCCGGGGCGCGCTGACCTCCAGCAGTGCGTCGCCGACGCGGCAGCGTGCGCCGAGCACGGCGTCGCTGAGCGGCAGCCCGGAGATACGCAGGTTCTCCCCGAACCAGCCGGGTTCGAGGGTGCGGCCGAGTTCGGCCGACCAGGTCCGGGCGTCCTCCTCGGCGTAGCCGTAGACCGCCTGGTGAACGCCGCCGTGGTCGCGGGTGTTGCACACATGATCGCCGTCGAGCCCGAGCCGCCCGGCCCGCACCCGGCCGGGGACCGGGCGCTTGTCGATCGCGCTGCGCCCTACCCGGCCCGGTACCTCCAGATCGGCATGGACGACACAGGCGGCCAGCACCCGGCCGATGGCACCGACGTGCACAGCTGTCTCCTCTCGGCTCGTCGTCCGGCGCCGCTCAGCGGCCACGGAGCCGTTCGACGGCGCGGCGCCCGGCCTGCGGGGTGTCGTCGGCGATCACCGAATCGGGGTCGATGGCCGCGGCCGTGCTGCCCACGGTCAGTTGGGTATCGGCGGGGACGGACCGCTTTATCAGGGCGAGCGCTACGGGGCCTAGTTCATAATGGTCGATCGTCGTACCGAGGACGCCCACGGCGCGGTTGCCGGCGTCGACCGCTGTGCCGGGAGCGGGCCGCTCGTCGGCGGAGCCGTCCAAATGCAGCAGGACCAGCCGGCGCGGTGGTTTGCCGAGATTGTGGACCCGGGCCACGGTCTCCTGGCCGCGATAGCAGCCCTTGTCGAGGTGGACGGCGCCGTATTCGTCGGGCCCGCCGATCCAGTTCACCTCGTGCGGGATGGTGCGGTCGTCGGTGTCGAGGCCGATCCGGGGCCGCACGGCGGCCACCCGCAGGGCCTCGTAGGCCCAGGAACCGGCCGGTTCGGCACCGGCGGCGGTGAGTTCACTCCACCGCGACATGAGCTGTTCGCGGGGCAGGACGAGGTCGAAGGAGTCCGCGGTCGGCCAGGGCATCCGGCGCAGGAACCCGCCGCCCGGGACCGCGACCGCCTCGTAGGTATCGGGCAGGCGGTCGAGACCGAGTACGCCGGTCAGGGTCGCGACACCCGGACCGAGCAGGCTCATGACGGCGTGATCGGCCGCCTCCCGCGGCTGCGCGTCGGCCCAGAACACCATTTTGGTGAGGAAATCCAGCAGGCCCGGACCCCGGTCGCCCTCGGTGTCGATCCACACCGTCGCGTCCAGTTCGGTGAGCACGAAATGGTGCAGTACCCGGCCGTTGAGGTCGAGGTCCAGATTCTCCGCGGAGCGGCCCTGGCCCAGGTCGGCGATGCGCTGACTGGTGATGGTGTGCAGCCAGCTCAGCCGTTCGGCGCCGGTGACGGTGAGTACGAAACGGTGGGAACGGTCCACGACGGCCACGCGTTCGATCGCGGCGCGTTGTTCGCCGAGCGGGTCGCCGTAATGCCAGGGGACGGACTCGTCCGGGGAGCCGGGCGGAGCCGCGACGGCTCCCGGTACTGCGAGGACAGGGCTGGGTGCGGCGAGCACGGACACAGCTTCCACTCTAGGAGCAGATCACCCTGTCGCGCATCAGCGGGGGGTTGACCAGGCGATTCGCCGGGTCAGTCTTCGGGACGTACCGGGACCAGCGGCAACCAGTGACCGATCTCGGCGGCCCGGCTGCCGGAGGCTTCCACCGCGCCCGCGGCGACGGCCGCCGCGAATTCCTGGAGGCCGGTCGCCAGCAGCAGCCAGGTCCGCGCGTCGGTCTCCACCACGTTGGGCGGAGTGCCGCGGGTGTGCCGGGGGCCTTCGACGCACTGCACCGCGACGAAGGGCGGGACCCGCACCTCCACCGAATGTCCGGGAGCGGCCGCGGCCAGAGCCCGCGCGGTCCCGCGAACCGCCGCCGCCAGATCGGCCCGGGGCGGGGCCGGACGGCTCTCGTCGAGCAGCCATTCCCGGACCGCGGTCACCGCGGCTCGCACCACGCCGGGGTCGATATCCGTCCGTCGCGCCATTGCCTGACCTTAGCCAGCGCCACCCGCGTGATCGAAATGGTGGACCCTGGGCGGATGCTGCGGTATCGGTGGCCGGGGAATCCGCCGACATTGTCCGGGCAGCCCGGATTTCTGTCCGTCATAGTGAGCGGTGGTGGCCTACGCTCGTGCCATGGTGGATCGAGTTCTTGTAACACTCGACGGCGAGGTCCGCGATGCGGACCAGCCGTTGTTGTATGCCGACGATATCGGCGTCCTGCGTGGCGACGGAATTTTCGAAACGGCTCTGGTCCGCGGTGGCACGGTCTGCGCGCTCGATTTTCATCTGGCCCGGCTGCGCCGCTCCGCCCAGGCGCTCGATCTACCCGAGCCCGACCTGGCCCGGTGGCGCAGTGCGATGGAAACCGCGGCCAAGGAATGGGGCAGCGAAGAGGAAGGGGTCATGCGCCTGGTGCTGACCCGCGGCCGGGAGAGCGCGCTCGGCAGCCCCAAGGCGGGGTTGCGCTCCGGCGAGTTGTCCGAGGCGGTTCCGGTCCCCACGACCTTCGTCATGGTGACGGAGCTGTCCGACCGGGTGGCGGCGGCGAGAACCGAGGGCGTCGCGGTGGTCACCTTGACCCGGGGTATCTCGATCGACCTCGCCCAGGCGGCGCCCTGGCAATTGCTCGGCGCGAAAACGCTCTCCTACGCGACCAATATGGCCGCGCTGCGGTTCGCCGCCCGGATGGGCGCCGATGACGTCATCTTCACCAGTACCGAACACCGGGTCCTGGAGGGCCCGCGTTCCACGGTGGTGATCGCCCGGGGCAAACAGCTGATCACGCCGCCGGCGAAGAACGGTGTGCTGCCGGGAATCACCCAGCGCGCGTTGTACGCCGAGGCCGAACGCCGCGGTTACGACTGCCGTTACGAACCGTTTTTCACCGCCGATCTGTTCGACTGCGACAGCATCTGGATGCTCAGCAGTGTGACGCTCGCCGCACGGGTCAATTCTCTTGACGGCGTACGGATGTCGGCGCCGGAGTCGGTTGCGGAGATCGTCGAGATGGTCGATCGGGGGATCGAACGGGCCGGGACCATCGCCGATTGGTGATTGCCGGCGCCTCCGCGCGACCGGACCGCTTCCGGTGTGACCGGAACCGTCGCCGGATCGTGCGTGTATCGCTGAGCACGTCGTGTCCGCCGACACATTGATCGGGCCGCCGCGGCGCGTAGTCTTGGGTCTACGACACGTCGTAGTAACAGGAGGCTCGGTGTGGACGCCCTGGATGTCTCGCGATGGCAATTCGGCATCACGACCGTCTACCACTTCTTGTTCGTACCCCTGACGATCGGCCTCGCGCCGCTCGTCGCGGGAATGCAGACGGCCTGGGTCGTCACCGGCAAGGAGCACTGGTACCGGCTCACAAAATTCTTCGGGAAACTGTTCCTCATCAATTTCGCGCTGGGTGTGGCCACCGGAATCGTGCAGGAATTCCAGTTCGGAATGAACTGGAGCGAATACTCCCGATTCGTCGGTGACGTTTTCGGCGCACCGCTGGCGCTGGAAGGCCTCGTGGCCTTCTTCATGGAGTCCACTTTCATCGGACTGTGGATATTCGGCTGGTCGCGGCTGCCCAAACTCGTCCATCTCGGCACCATCTGGATGGTGGCGATCGGCGTCAACGCCTCCGCGTACTTCATCGTCGCGGCCAATTCCTTCATGCAGCACCCGGTGGGCGCACGGTACAACCCGGAGACCGGGCGGGCCGAACTGTCCAGCATCACCGAACTGCTCACCAACAACACCGCGCTGGCCGCCTTCCCCCACGTGGTCGCGGGATCGTTCCTCACCGCGGGCACGTTCGTCGCCGGAATCGCGGGCTGGTGGATGGTCCGCAAGGCGCGCAGCGGCGATACCGGTGAACTCGCCGAGGCGCGCACCGTGTGGCGTCCGGCGGCCCGGGTCTCGCTGCTGGTGGTGGTGGTCGCCGGCCTCGCGCTGGTCTACACCGGCGATGTCCAGGGCAAGCTGATGTTCGAGCAGCAGCCCATGAAGATGGCCTCGGCGGAATCGCTGTGCCACACCGAGACCGACCCGGACTTCTCGATCCTCACGGTCGGCACGCACAACAACTGCGACAGCGTCACCCATGTGCTCGAGGTGCCGTTCGTACTGCCCTGGCTGGCGGAGGGCAAGTTCACCGGGGTGGAGCTGGAGGGCGTCGTCGACCTGCAGCGGGCGTACAACGAGAAGTTCGGGCCCGGCGACTACCGGCCCAACCTCTTCGTCACCTACTGGTCGTTCCGCGCCATGATCGGCCTCGCCGCCGGGTCCGCACTGCTGGTCTTCGCCGGATTCTGGATGACCAGGCGCGGCCGGGTCCCGCATCAGCGCTGGTTCTCGTGGCTGAGCCTGCTCGCCATCCCGACCCCGTTCCTGGCCAACGCGGCCGGCTGGGTGTTCACCGAGATGGGCCGCCAGCCCTGGGTCGTGGTGCCCAACCCGACCGGTGACCAGGATCTGCGGCTGATGGTGCAGCAGGGTGTGTCCGATCACGCGGCCGCGACGGTATGGGTCTCGCTCATCACCTTCACGGTGGTCTACGGGCTGCTGGCCGTCGTGTGGTTCTACCTGATGCGGCGCTATGTGCTCGAGGGGCCGGAACGGCCGGCGGGCGAGCCCGCGTCCGAGCCCGCGGAGAAACTCGTCGCCGAGCAGCTTTCGTTCGCCTACTAGGAGCCGGGTATGGGACTGCAGGAATTCTGGTTCGTACTGATCGGGGTGCTCTTCACCGGGTACTTCGTGCTCGAGGGTTTCGATTTCGGAGTCGGCATGCTCATGCCGATCCTCGGCCGGGGATCCGATACCCGCCGCCGGGTCGTACTGAACACCATCGGCCCGGTGTGGGACGGGAACGAGGTCTGGCTGATCACCGCCGGCGGTGCGCTGTTCGCCGCGTTCCCGGAGTGGTACGCGAGCATGTTCTCCGGTTTCTATTTGGCGCTACTGCTGCTCCTGGTGGCATTGATCCTGCGCATCTGCGCGATCGAATACCGGGGCAAGATCGACGATCCGCGCTGGCGGGCGCGCTGCGACCTCGGTATCGGAATCGGCTCCTGGGTGCCCGCGCTGGCCTGGGGCTGGGTGTTCGCCAATATCGTGCGCGGCGTGCCGCTGGGCGCCGACAAACAGTTCACCGGTGCCTTCGGTGAACTGTTCGGCCCGTACGCGCTCCTGGGCGCGCTCACCACGGGACTGCTGTTCGCGTTGCACGGGGCGGTGTTCCTGGCGCTCAAGACCGCCGGGGAGGTCCGGGACGACGCCCACCGCACCGCCAGGCTGCTGCTGGCGCCGACGGCCCTGGTCGTGGCCGGCTTCGGCCTGTGGACCCAAGTGGCCTACGGATCCGGCTGGACCTGGATTCCGCTGGCGCTGGCGGTGTGCGGGCTGCTCGGTGGCGCCGCGGCGCTGCTGGCCGGGCGCGACGGATGGTCCTTCACCGGGACCGCGCTCACGGTGCTCGCCGCCACCGCGCTGCTGTTCGGCGCGTTGTTCCCGGATGTGCTGCCCTCCACGATCGACCCGGCGTTCAGCCTGACCGTGGACAACGCCTCCTCGACCCCGTACACGCTGAAGGTGATGAGCTGGGCCGCGGTGATCGTGACCCCGGTGGTGCTGGGTTATCAGGCCTGGACCTACTGGGTGTTCCGGAAACGCATTAGTGTCGAACACATCCCACCCGGAATCGGACTTCCACCCCGCGTTGTCACCGAGGAGTGAGCCAATGGCCCGCCCGCCCGTGGACCCTCGCCTGTGGCGGTACGCGCGTTCGGCGCGGCGCTATCTCGCACTCAGCGTCGCCCTTTCGCTGGTGACCACGGTCGGCATCGCCTGCGCGGCCGTGCTGCTGGGGCGGGTGCTGGCCGGGGTGATCACCGACCCGGGCCGCCGCTCCCTCGGCTCCTGGACCGCGGAACTGGTGCTGCTCGCACTCGCGCTCGGCGCGCGGGTACTGGCGGCGTGGTGGCAGTCGCGGATCGCGCACCGGGCCGGCGCCCGGGTCGTCACCGAACTCGAACAGGCGGCCCTCGCCGCGGGCGCCGGACTCCCGCCCCGGGAACTCGAAACGCGGCGAACCGAACTCGCGGTCGTGGTGGGCAGCGGCCTCAACGGTTTGCGTGCCTACCTGACCGGCTATGTGCCCGCACTGCTGCTCGCGGTCCTCGTACCCCCGGTGATACTGACGGTGATCGCCGTCCACGACCTCACCTCGGCGGTGATCGTGGTGATCACCCTGCCGTTGATCCCGCTATTCATGGTCCTCATCGGCCTGCTCACCGAAGGCCGGGCCCGGGAGACACTCGCGGCCACCACGCGGCTGTCGGATCAACTGCTGGACCTGTTCGCCGGTATGCCCACCCTGCGCGCCCTCGGGCGGGAGACGGGTGAGGCGACCGATATCCCCGGACGCACGATGAGCGGCCGCGTCCGGGAACTCGGCGAAACGCTGCACCGCCGCACCATGGCCGCACTGCGGATCGCGTTCCTGTCCTCGATGGTGCTCGAATTGCTGGCCACCCTGTCGGTCGCGCTGGTGGCGGTGGCGATCGGGATGCGGTTGGTGCACGGCGATATGAGCCTCTACGCCGGAATCGTCGCCCTGGTTCTCGCCCCGGAGGTCTACCTGCCGCTGCGGACCGTGGGGGAACGTTTCCATGCCGCACAGGACGGAATGGCGGCGGCCGACCGGGCTTTCGCTGTTCTGGACCCCGCGGCCGGAGACGCCGCGGCTACGATCTCGGCGCCGGACGCACAGGGCACGCAAGCACACCCCCGGGCCGGGGCGAACGCGGCCTCCGATACGGCGGTGACCCCGGCTTCCGGCAGTGCGGTGAGCGTCGACGGAACACGGCGCCATCGGAACGGCTCCTGGGGCGAGGGCGTCATCGAACTGTGTGATCTGACGGTCGATTCCAGGGACGGTGCCGCACCGGACGGGCTGCGCGCCGTATTCCGCCCCGGTGCCGTCACCGCGCTGACCGGGCCCAACGGCTCCGGGAAATCGACCGCGCTGCAGGCGATCCTGGGGTTGATCGAACCCACCCGCGGCGCGGTGCTCGCCGACGGCATCGATATCCGGGAGATCCCGGCCGAACAGTGGTGGGCGCGGCTGGCCTGGCTCCCGCAGCGACCGGTACTGGTCCCGGGAACCCTCCGGCAGAATCTCGAACTGCTCGGTGCCACCGTGGCCGGTCCGGCGCGCCGCGGTCCGGCCCGGGTACTCAGCGAATTGGACGCCGCCTGTGCCGTAACCGGTTTCGACGCTGTGCTCGAGGCGCTGCCCGCCGGATGGGATACCGTGGTCGGGTCCGGGGGGATCGGACTGTCCCTCGGCCAACGGCAGCGGCTCGCGCTGACCCGGGTGCTGGCCGCGGATCGCCCGATCCTGTTGTTGGACGAACCGACCGCCCATCTGGATGCCGACAGCGAAGTCGCGGTGGCGGCGGCCCTCACCACACTGGCGCGTACCGGCGCGACCGTGGTCGTGGTCGCCCACCGACCGGCCCTCCTGTCCGCAGCCGACGAGATCGTCGCGGTACCGACGACCTGCCCCCGAATGTTGCGATGAGCTCTCGAACCGAAACCACTCGTCCTCCGCACCGCCGGCCCCGCGCGGGCCGCCGCTGGGCACGGCTACGGCTGCTGCTGCGCGATACCCACCAGATGTGGGATCTGCTGGAGGTATCCCGCCGGCGGCTGGCATTCGCGACCGGGTGGGGCGTCCTGGCCCTGGGCAGTGGGCTGGGTCTCGCCGCGCTCGCTGCCTGGCTGATCGCCCGGGCCTGGCAGATGCCGCCGGTGCTGGACCTCACCGTCGCGGTGGTGGCGGTGCGGGCACTGGGTATCTCGCGCGGTGTCTGCCGGTACCTGGAGCGGCTCGCCACTCACGATGTCGCGCTGCGCTCGATGACCGCCGCCCGCACCTCGGTGTACCGCGCCCTGGCCCGCGCGCCCCTGTGGCTGACCCGCCGCGCCGATATCCCCGGAATCGCCGCGGGTGGGCCCACCGCCCCGACCGCGCCGGGCGGCCCCGGGGTGCCCGGGCGGCTGCGGCGTGGGGACGTGCTGGTGCGGGTCGGCACCGATATCGACGATCTCGGCGCGGTGGTGGTGCGGACTTTCGTCCCGATCGCGGTGGCGCTGGTGCTGGCACTGGCGGCGGTGGGGTTGCTGGCCTGCATCTCGCTGCCGGCCGCCGGAGTACTTATGGCGGCACTGGCCTTCGCCGGAATCGTCGCGCCCTGGCTGTCGGCTCGCGCCGCGGCCGCCGCCGAACGGTCGGCGCGCGCGGACCGCGCCGAATTCGCCGCGCACGCCCTCACCGTGCTCGACCATGCCGCGGAACTGCGGGTCGCCGGGAAGCTGGGTTCCGCGCTGGACACCGCGGCGGCGGCGAACCGGCGGGCGCTGGCCGCCGAGGACCGGGCTGCGGGCCGCAATGCCTGGGCGGCGGCGGCGATCCCGCTGGCCACCGGCGTGACCGTGCTCGCCGCCCTGCTGATCGGGATCATCGTCTACGGTCCCGGCGGGGGCGCGCCGGGCGCGATGACCCCGATGGCGCTGGCCGTACTGGTGCTGCTCCCGCTGTCCGCCTTCGAGGCGACCGGTCCGCTGCCGGCCGCCGCGCAGACCCTCACGGTCGCGCGCGCCGCCCTGCACCGGTTGCGGGCGGTATCGCCCGACCACCGCCCGGAGCCCCTGGAACGGGACGATGAACCCGCCGCGGAGGCCACCGGCCGCGTGCCGCGGGCCACCGGCTCCCGCAAACGGTTCGGCACCGGCGGCTATCCGCATCCGTTCCCCTACGCCGACAGCCGCGCCGACGGAGTCGTCATCGGCTGGGTGGGCGACGGGCAGTGGCAGATCCCGGAGCGTCCGCAGGCGTCCCGGGTCGTGGTGGTCGGGCCCAGCGGCGCCGGGAAGACCACCCTGCTGATGGCTTGGGCCGGTCTTTTCGACGATCCGGACGATCAGGTGCGGTTCTTCGCCGAAGACGCCCATCTGTTCGGTACCAGCGTGCTGGAGAACCTGCGGGTGGCCCGCGGTGATCTCGACGCCGCGACCGCCGAGCGGGCGCTGCGGACGGTCGGCCTGGGGGACTGGCTGGACGGGCTGCCCGACGGCGTGCACACCGACCTGCCGGGCGGCGCCGCCGCTGTCTCGGGCGGTCAGCGCCGCCGCATCCTGCTCGCCCGTGCCCTGGTGTCGCCCGCTCGCGCGCTCCTGTTGGACGAACCCACCGAACACCTCGACGCCGTGGCCGGCGCACAGCTTTTGCGGGATCTGCTCGATATCGACAGCGGCCTGGTCGCGGCCGACCGCGATGTGGTGGTGGTCACACATCAGCTACCTGCCGGGCACCGCGCCGGCCTGGTGGTCACAGTCGATGAATCGGGCCAGGTCCGGGCCGCTTTCGCGGACGGGAAAGCGACCCGTTACGCCCTCGACGAAATTCCGTTGCCGACTACCGCCGGTGGTGGCTAAGTTCGGAGTTACACAAGGAAGGAGGTGATCCCAAGAATGCAAATTCTCAGGACGCGTGAGGTGGCTGCCAGCTGAGCGCTGTAGCCGGCTGTCCTTTCGGATTCCGATCGCTACAGAGCTGAGCGAATCCACGGCAGCCACCCGGCCCCCGAGTCCCCGATCCGTCCGATCGGGATCGGCCGCGAGACCCACCGGTGGTCACACCACGGGCTCGCGCCGATACGGCTCGGGGGTCGTTCTGTATCCGGGGACCCCCGCGGCGCCGGGGTCAGCCGATATAGCGCTGCAGCCGTGCGGACAGGCGCGGCTGCAGCGGGCCGTCGGCCACCACGCGCTCCTCCACATAGGCCAGATCGCCGCCTTCGACGATCCCGTACAGACGTTTGGCGCCGCCCACCACCGCGCCGGTCTGACTGCGGATCACCACATCGGTGGCCAGTTCCCAGGATGCCTGGGTGAGTGCGGTGCCGTAGAAGAGTTCGACGATTCCGGTGCTGTGGGTGAGCAGCAGTTCCAGCACCTCGTCGCTGCCGTCGACCCCGACCCGCCAGAAGCCGGTCTCACGCAGATCCGGCCCGCCGTAGCTGCCGTCGGATTCGATGAACCAAGAGCGCGAATCCCAGCTCAGATAGTCACCGCCGTCGTGGGAGACCACGATCTGCTGCCCGAAGCGATAATCCCCACGCTCGGGATTGTTGCCCTCGCCCTCGCCGCGCCAGACGCCGACCATCGGCAGCAGCGCCAGCATGGCCGGATTCAGATCCGGGCCGAGGCGCAGATTCGCCGTATCGTCGGGCAGCGGGAGGTCCGGGAGCACCGGGATATTACGGCCGCTGGTCGCCTTGGCGCGTTCGACCGCGTCGGCCACCGCCTGATCGCCGCTCAGGGACGACGGAGCATCGGCCGGACGGCCGTTACCGTTCTGGCCGTGGATATCGGCCGGAGGCCTTCCGTTGCTGTTGTCGCTCGCTCGCTCGGCCGGATCGGAACCTTCGCTCGCGAGACCGCTCATGATTCGGTGAACAGCCGGTAGAAGACGTACAGGCCGAACCATCCGATGAGGATCGATACGGCGATCAGCAGAATCTCGAAGAAGAGGACCACAGGCCGATTCTATTGCCCCGCCTCCGGCGAGGCTGGCCGGGGCCCTCGTGACTCCGGCCACGAATGCCGGCCTTCGTCATCGCGCGGCAGCGGCGTGTTGGGCGACGCAGCGGGCAGGGAAACGGGACGGCCCGGGATACACCCTGTGGAGAGGGCGTATCCCGGGCCGTGCGATCCCGTTCTACTTCGAGACGGCGACGTCCAGGTTGTGGATGCCCGGGCCGTCGGGGCGGAGTTCGGCCGTGCCGTTGCCCGCCGAGGAGAGCGCGCGCAGCGTCCAGGTGCCCGGCGCCGCGAAGAAACGGAAGTCACCGGTGCCCGAGGCGACGACCTCGGCGGTGAAATCCCCGTTGCCGTCCAGCAGTCGCACGAAGGCGCCCGCCACCGGCTCGCCGTCCGTGGCCAGAACGCGGCCGGTGATGACCGTTTCCTTCTCCACATCGACCCCGGCCGGAATGGCCTGGCCCTGGGTAGGTGCTGCACACATGCTGGTTATTCTCCCAACTCGATAGGGGCGCCGACGAGCGAGCCGTATTCGGTCCAGCTGCCATCGTAGTTCTTGACGTTCTGGTGCCCGAGCAGCTCCTGCAGCACGAACCAGGTGTGCGAGGAACGCTCGCCGATACGGCAGTAGGCGATGGTCTCTTTGTTGCCGTCCAGGCCGGCCGCACCGTAGATCTCGGTGAGCTCGTCGTCGGAACGGAAGGTGCCGTCCTCGTTGGCGGCCTTGCTCCACGGTACGTTGATCGCGCCGGGGATGTGGCCGGGCCGCTGGCTCTGCTCCTGCGGCAGGTGCGCGGGGGCCAGGATCTTGCCCGAGAACTCGTCGGGGGAGCGCACATCGACCAGGTTCTTGGTGCCGATGGCCGCGATGACCTCGTCACGGAAGGCACGGATGGTGTTGTCCGGCTCCGCGGCCTTGTACTGGGTGGCCGGGCGGCTCACCTCGTCCCGGGACAGCGGGCGCCCGTCGAGCTCCCACTTCTTGCGGCCGCCGTCGAGCAGCTTGACGTTGTTGTGGCCGTACAGCTTGAAGTACCAGTAGGCGTAGGCGGCGAACCAGTTGTTGTTGCCGCCGTACAGGATCACCTCGTCGTCGTTGGCGATCCCGCGCTCGGAGAGCAGCGCGGAGAACTGCTCCTGGTTCACGAAGTCGCGACGAACCTGATCCTGCAGGTCCTTCTTCCAATCGAGCCGGACGGCGCCCTCGATGTGCCCGCCTTCGTAGGCGGTGGTGTCCTCGTCGACCTCGACGAAGACGACGCCGGGGGTCTTGAGGTTCTCTTCGGCCCAGTCGACGGAGACCAGGACATCGGAGCGAGCCATGTTTTCCCTTTCAGTGGTGACAGCGGATCGGTGTTCAGTTCGATGCGAGGGATTCGGACAGGGTGTTCGGGCGTAGCCGGGTGACCAGCGGATAGAGCTTGCACCCGAGGCAGATGCCGAACGCGGCGTTGAGGAACGCCGCGAACAGGGCGAACCCGGCGAACAGCGCGCCCACGGCGGTGCTGCCGAGAAGGAAGCCCAGCAGGCTCACCGCGGCGAACACGAACCCGAGCAACTGAGCGAATCGTAACGGGGCGGTCGGTTCGGTCTCGGTGACCGGGCCCAGGCGCGGCGCGACGAAGCGCGCGTAGACCAGGCCGTACGGGTGCCGGCGCGGCTCGAGCCAGGCGCCGAGCGCGAACACCAGCGTCTGGGCGGCGACCAGCACGGTGGCGGCGGTCGGAGCGAACGCGCCGAGTAGCAGGATCAGGACCAGGACGCCGGTGGTAACCCAGGCGACGAAACGGGGACCGCGGATATCGACTCGGCTGACGACGGTAGTGGTAGTGGACATGAACAAAGCTCCTGCGCTCGAACTTTTCGGCGGAATTCGGCCGGTTCGCCGGGGGATGAAATCGCTCGCGCGGACGAACCGTGGTCGGCGTCAGGAAAGAAGACCCGACCGCTCAGCGGCACAGGCAGCAACAACCACCGAGGCGGCACAGGTCGACTGTGCGGCGACGGGTGAGCATCAGCTCGCGGTGGTGTTGCACAGGGGGCAGTCTACCCAATAACGCCGCCGTGCGTGCAGTCGGGCGTCCTGGAGCTCAGCTCAGCCGGCGGCCGAACCGGCCGTCAGCGGGCCGAGCGCGCTGCGCAGGTCGCTGGTCTTGGGGACACCGGAGATCCGGAACCGCTCCCGGCCCTCGGCGTCGAATACGAAGGTGGTCGGTAGCGACAGGACGTTCAGGGCCCTGGCGAGCGCCGGGTCGGCGTCGATATCGATTTCGATATCACGCGGCGGCCGCGGGGAATCGGCCAGATCGCCGGTGGCGTCGGCGACGACCCGGCGTACCGCCGCGCAGGGACCGCACCAGTCGGCGGAAAAATGCAGCACCGCGGGCCCCGACCCGGTCACGCCGGCGGCGACGAGCAGATCGTCGCGCGGGCCGGTGTCGCGGTCCAGGGTGACCGGGGCCGACCGCACCGCGCCCTCGCGCCGGCGCAGGTACAGGCCGACGGCCAGCCCGGCCAGCAGCATTACCGCCAAAATGGTGATCTCGATCATGGGCGCCGCAATCTGTTCAAATCGATCGTCACATCTCTACCCCGGCCCTCGACCACGATATGGCCGCCCAGGGCGGTCACCTCGGTGGGTCGGATACCGAACGGCAGTTCCTTCGTATCGATGGTACGGGTGAACATCGCCAGCACCGCCGGGATGTCGGCGTCGTCGACGACCGGCTCGGAGGGGACCGGCGAGATCTCCTCCGAGTACAAACCGGTGGCCACGATCCGCACCTGATCGCCGTCGAGCAGCAGATCGGCCGCGATGCTCACCCGTTCCCCGGCGAAACTCGCGCCCTGCTGCCCGCTCGGCGCGGACGGCAGCGTTCCGGTCAGCACCAGCGCGCCCGCCGTGGTCATTCCCGACCCGCCGGAACCGCCGGTGCCGTCGGATTTGTCCGCGGGCCGGGAATGGACCTCCAGATCCGGGATACCGAACAGGCGGCCCAGTTCGGTGGGCGCGACCCGCATCCGGACGTCGACCTGCTCCACCGGTACGTTGCGCACCCGCCCGTCGACCAGATCGCCGAGCGGGAGGTTCATCCCCAGCAGAGTTGCCTCCAGGCCGATCTCGCCGGGGATATCGGGCCGGACGCTGTCGGCCTTGATCTCGATATTGTCGTAGCGGCCGTCGAGCGCCTGCCGCAGGAACGGGAAACCGTGGAAGGTGACCTCGGGGTCGGCGCTGAGATCTGCGCCGACCTTCAGCGACCGCGATACGCGGTACTCCGAATATGCGGCCGCACCGAAATCGACGACCACTGCCAGTCCCGCCAGGCACAGCAGTCCGATGATCAGCTTCCGCATGGCATGCACCCTAGTGGACGCCGGCCCGGACCCCCGGGGTCTGGTTGCGGCAAATGGCCGGGGTTGACAGGGCCCCGACCCGCTGCGCCGCAGGCGACGCAAATAAACACAGCTCGACGCGCTAATCTTGCAGCGATTACAGATGGATGAGCAACGTGGCGACGGCGACGAAGCTGGCTTTCGCGTAGCTACGAGATGGGAGGAGTGCTTGTGGAGCTGCTCCTGCTGACTTCCGACCCCGACCCCGAATCGGTTCTACCCTCGCTGTCGCTGCTCGCGCACAATGTGCGGCCCGCGCCCACCGAGGTGGCGTCGCTACTCGAGGCGGGTACCGCCGATATCGCGCTGGTGGACGCGCGCTCGGATCTGGCGGCGGCTCGCGGGCTGTGCCGGCTGCTCGGCAGCACGGGCTCGTCGGTCCCCGTGGTCGCCGTGCTCACCGAGGGCGGGCTGGTCGCGGTGAATGCCGACTGGGGTCTCGACGATATTCTCCTGCCCAGTACCGGGCCCGCGGAACTGGACGCCCGGCTCCGCCTGCTCGTCGGCCGGACCGGCGGTTCGGCCAGCCCGGAGAACTCCGGGAAGATCACCCTCGGGGAGCTGGTGATCGATGAGGGCACCTATACCGCGCGGCTGCGCGGGCGCCCGCTCGACCTGACCTACAAGGAATTCGAGCTGCTGAAGTACCTGGCCCAGCACGCGGGCCGGGTCTTCACCCGCGCCCAGCTGCTGCAGGAGGTGTGGGGTTACGACTTCTTCGGTGGTACCCGGACCGTCGATGTGCACGTCCGGCGGTTGCGGGCGAAGCTGGGCAGTGAGTACGAGTCGTTGATCGGTACCGTGCGCAATGTCGGGTACAAGGCGGTGCGTCCCGCCCGTTCGAACAACAAGAACGACTCCGATGCCCGGTCCGCGGGTGGCGACAAGGACGGGACCGAAGAGGATTCGATGGCACCGGTCAACGGCACGCTCCAGTGAGCCCGGCCGATATGGGTGAGTACGAACTGCAGTGGCACGAGCGTCCCTCCGCCGCCCGCGCCGGCCAGGTGAGCGCGCTGCTCGACGCGGCGGCGACCGCCGACGGCGTCGCCCCGGTTTCCGAACAGGTCCTGCTGGGCCTGCGCCGGGAATCGCCGGCCCGCCACCTGCTGGCCGTGGCGGGAGACGAGGTGGCCGGGTACGCGAGTCTGACTCCGGCGCACGGCGAGCACCCCGCCATGGCCGAGGCGGTGGTGGCCCCCGAATGGCGCGGGCGCGGGATCGGTGGCGATCTGGTGGCGGCCGCGCTGGCCGCCGGCGGGCCGGGAGCCCGGATCTGGGCGCACGGGAAACTGCCCGCCGCGGAGGCGGTGGCGCGGCGGCTGGGGCTGTCGGCCGCGCGGGAACTCTGGCAGATGCGCCGCCCGCTGGCAACTCCTGAGCTACCGGCTGTCGAGGTACCCGACGGGCTCGTGGTTCGCGCCTATCGCGGCCCGGCCGACGACGCCGAGCTCCTGCGGGTCAACAACGCGGCCTTCGATTGGCATCCTGAGCAGGGCGGCTGGTCGGCCCGCGAACTGGAAGAGCGACGCGCCGAATCGTGGTTCGATCCGGCCGGACTCTTCCTGGCCTTCGATGCGCAGGAGCCGCGACGGTTGCTCGGATTCCACTGGACCAAGATTCATCGTGACGAGGATCCCCCGGCCGGTGAGGTGTACGTGGTCGCGATCGATCCGGCTGCCCAGGGGCGCGGACTCGGTCGGCTGCTCACCCTGATCGGCCTGCATCACCTCCGCGATGCCGGACTGGGTGAGGTTCTGCTGTACACCGAGGCGGACAACACGGCCGCGGTCCGCACCTATCGCGGGCTGGATTTCGCCCCGGCGCATATCGATATCGCCTACTCGATACCGGCCTGAGACCGCGGAACCGGACGGTTACCGCCCGGGGCCGCGACTCTTACGTCCGGGCGCTGGAAGGCCGCAATCCGGTATGCGCGGAGTAACAGCGCGGCAAACATCACACATATCGGACGTGTTCGCGCCGCCCTGTTCACCTTCCGTTCACTTGCCCTGGTCCAGCTGTCTACCGACGCGCCCTAGTTTGATTCTGGGCGGCAGTGGGTCGCCCGGTGTGCAAGTTCCCCGCGAACGGCCGCACCACGACACGCGCCCGGGCCGGTGAGGGACCGGGCGAGTAGGACGTATCCGGAGGACTGGAGTGAAGTTCAAGCGCAGCAGCGCCCTCGTCGGTGTGATCGCGGCCGTGACCCTGCCGCTGGCCGCCTGCGGCAGCGACGACAATGCGTCCTCGACCGGAGTCGAGGCCAACGCCGACGTCACCTGTGGTGGCAAGGAGGCCCTCAAGGCCAGCGGCTCCTCGGCGCAGAAGAACGCCGTCGAGCGTTTCACCGCCGCCTTCGAGACCAACTGTGACGGCCAGACCCTCAACTACACCTCGAGTGGTTCCGGCGCGGGCGTCAAGGAATTCCTCGGCGGCCAGACCGATTTCGCCGGTAGCGACTCCCCCCTCAGCGAGAAGAAGGGCGAGCCCGCCGCGGCCGCCGAGCGCTGCGCTTCTCCCGCGTGGAACTTGCCGACGGTGTTCGGCCCGATCGCCATCACCTACAACATCGACGGCGTCACCGATCTCGCGCTCGACGGCCCGACCGTGGCCAAGATCTTCAACGGCACCGTCAAGACCTGGGACGCCCCGGAGATCAAGGCGCTCAACGAGGGCAAGCAGCTGCCCGCCGAGCCGATCAAGGTCGTCTACCGGTCCGACGAGTCCGGCACCACCGACAACCTGCAGCTCTACTTGGACTCCGCGTCCGAGGGTGCGTGGGGCAAGGGCGCGGGCAAGGTCTTCAACGGCGGCGTCGGTGAGGGCACCCAGGGCAACGAGGGCACCTCGGCCGCGGTGAAGAACACCAAGAACTCGATCTCCTACAACGAGTGGTCGTTCGCCAAGTCGCAGAACCTGTCCGTGGCCCGGATCATCACCTCCGCCGGTCCCGAACCGGTCGAGCTGACCTCCGAGACCGCCGGTAAGGCGATCAACGGCGTGAAGATCAAGGGCGAGGGCAACGACCTGGTGCTCGACACCTCGTCGTTCTACAAGCCCACCGAGGCCGGCTCCTACCCGATCATCCTGCCGACCTATGAGATCGTGTGCTCCAAGTACGCCGACGGGGCGACCGCGACCGCTGTCAAGGCATTCCTGACCTCCGCCGTCACCAACGGCCAGGACGGTCTGGCGGACAACGGTTACGTGCCGATCCCGGAGGAGTTCAAGACCAAGCTGACCACGGCGATCAACGCCATCTCCTGATAGCGCGAATATGACAGTCAACCCAGAGGTAGCCTCGGCAGGCTCGTCCAGCGCGACGGGCCTGCCGAAGGCGGGAGTCCCCGCATCAATGTCGAGCCATCCCAGCAAGCCGCCGCTAGGCGGTGAAAGTCGCGGTCATGGCAGGCGGGCCGAGTTGGTGTTCAAATCGCTGGCGACCACCGCCGCGGCGATCATCGTGGCCTCCATCGCGCTGATCGCACTGTTCCTGCTGATTCGTGCGGTGCCTTCGCTCCGGGCTGACGAGGTGAACTTCTTCACCAGCGCGGAGTTCAACACCGGTGACGCGGACAATCTCCGCTTCGGTATCCGTGACCTGTTCATGGTGACGGTGTTGAGCTCCGCGTTCGCGCTGGTCATCGCGGTGCCGATCGGTGTCGGCATCGCGCTGTTCCTCACCCGCTACGCGCCGAAGCGGCTCGCCCGCCCCTTCTCCATGCTGACCGATCTGCTGGCCGCGGTGCCCTCGATCGTGTACGGACTGTGGGGCCTGCTGGTGCTGGCGGAGTATTTGAAACCGGTCCAGGAGTTCCTCAACGGCAACCTCGGCTGGTTCTTCCTGTTCTCCGACGGCAATGTCTCGATCGGCGGCGGTGGCACCATCTTCACCGCCGGCGTGGTGCTGGCGGTGATGATCCTGCCGATCATCACCTCGGTCTCGCGTGAGGTCTTCGCGCTGACCCCGCCGGCGCATATCGAGGCCGCCCAGGCCCTCGGCGCGACCAAATGGGAGGTCGTGCGGATGACCGTCCTGCCCTACGGCCGCAGCGGTGTGATCGCCGGTTCCATGCTCGGTCTGGGTCGCGCTCTCGGTGAGACCATCGCCGTCCTGCTCATCCTGAAGATCTCGGCGGCCCCGGGCACCTGGTCGCTGTTCGACGGCGGCTTCACCTTCGCGTCCAAGATCGCCTCGGCCGCGGCCGAATTCAGCGCGCCGCTGCCGACCGGCGCCTATATCGCGGCGGGCTTCGTGCTCTTCGCGCTGACCTTCGTCGTGAACGCGCTGGCCCGGCTCGCGGCAGGCGGAAAGGTGAACGGCTGATGACCACCACCACGACCGGCCTCGACAAGCCGATCAAGGCGCCGACCTTCCGGGATGTGAGCACGGCCCGCAAGATCAAGAACAACATCGCGACCGCGGTGTTCGCGCTGTGCTTCCTCGTCGCCCTCATCCCCCTGGGCTGGGTGCTCTGGATGGTGGTCAGCAACGGTATCGGTGTCGTCATGTCGCTCGAGTGGTGGCAGAACTCGCAGAAGGGGGTGCTGCCCGATCAGACCGGCGGCGGTGTGTACCACGCCATCTACGGCACCATCGTGCAGTCGGCGGTGGCCGCGGTCATCGCCGTACCGCTCGGCATCATGGCGGCGGTCTATCTGATCGAGTACGGCACCGGCCGGTTCGCCAAGGTGACCACCTTCATGGTCGATATCCTCGCCGGCGTCCCCTCCATCGTCGCGGCGCTGTTCATCTTCGCGCTCTGGATCGCGACCCTGGGTTTCCCGCAGAGCTCGTTCGCCGTGGCGCTGGCCCTGGTGCTGCTGATGCTCCCGGTGGTCGTCCGCAATACCGAGGAAATGCTCAAACTCGTCCCGGACGAGCTGCGCGAAGCCTCCTACGCGCTCGGCATCCCGAAGTGGAAGACGATCGTGCGGATCGTCATCCCGACCGCCCTGCCCGGCATGATCTCCGGGATCCTGCTCGCGCTGGCCCGTGTGATGGGCGAGACGGCGCCCGTGCTGGTGCTGGTCGGCTACAGCAAGGCGATCAATATGAACATCTTCGACGGCAATATGGCCTCGCTGCCGCTGCTGATCTTCCAGGAATTGAAGAGCGCCGAGGACGCGGGCCGGCAGCGGGTGTGGGGTGCCGCGCTGACGCTGATCCTCATGATCGCGGTGCTCTACCTGGCGGCCGCGGCTGTCAACAAGCTCCTCACGCGGAACCGATAAGGGCGGAAACGGAAAACAGATGGCCAAGCGGATCGACATCAAAGACCTGAACATCTTCTACGGCAAATTCCACGCCGTCGCCGATGTGTCGCTCAACGTCTTGCCGCGCAGTGTGACCGCCTTCATCGGTCCGTCGGGTTGCGGGAAGTCCACGGTGCTGCGGTCGCTGAACCGGATGCACGAGGTGACTCCGAACGCCAGCGTTTCGGGCGCGGTCATGCTCGACGGCGAGGACATCTACGCCTCGCAGGTGGACCCGGTCGGCGTGCGCCGCACCATCGGCATGGTGTTCCAGCGGCCGAACCCGTTCCCCACCATGTCCATTCGCGACAATGTGGTGGCCGGTCTCAAACTGCAGGGTGTGCGCAACAAGGGTGAACTCGACGAGGTCGCCGAGCGTTCGCTGCGCGGCGCGAACCTGTGGAACGAGGTGAAGGATCGCCTGGACAAGCCCGGTGGCGGCCTCTCCGGCGGTCAGCAGCAGCGTCTGTGCATCGCGCGCGCCATCGCAGTGTCCCCGGATGTGCTGCTGATGGACGAGCCCTGCTCGGCCCTGGACCCGATCTCCACGCTGGCGATCGAAGACCTGATCACCGAGCTGAAGAAGGAATACACGATCGTCATCGTCACCCACAATATGCAGCAGGCGGCGCGGGTGAGCGATAAGACCGGATTCTTCAATCTCGAGGCCCAGGGCAAACCGGGCCGGCTCGTAGAAATCGACGATACCGAGAAAATCTTCTCGAACCCGGGCGAAAAGGCCACCGAGGACTACATCTCCGGCCGTTTCGGCTGAGCCACCGGCGGCACCGACGACGAGAAGCCCGCGGGAACGATTCCCGCGGGCTTCTCTGTATGCGTCGTACCGGCCGGAATCCCTCGTGTCGCCACCGAACCCGCAGCTGCCGCTGCACTGCCCGCCGCACGTGAGTCGCGACGAGTTGTTGTTTCTCGCAACATGTTTCGATATCCTGTGTGATGCAGGGGGGAGAAAATAGCACGACCTCTGCGAAATCTATTCGAGCGAAAGAGGATTCGTGATGGCAGTACGATTACTTACCAGTGGATTGCTCGGTGTGGCCACGATCTTGGCCTCGACGTTGCTCGCCCCGCAGGCTGCGGCTGTGCCGACAGACCCGTGCAATGAGCATACCGTTGGCAACACTCGCCATGAGGGCACGACGAAGTGGCTGTGCTACTCACATGGCCAGGGCCGGTACGAATGGATCGTTGTCAACTAGCGATACCGGCTCCGGTCGAAATCTGCGCTGTCGACAACTGGCAGTCCGTCGGCACGTAACCAAACTCCAATAATCGGCCCCGCCCGATGCCACGCGGGTTTCAGCGACCTCCGCAACGCCCAGAAATTCTGGGTGTTGCGGAGATCGTGGTTTCTATATCGGGCGGCTACGACTCCCGCGTCTACCTCACCGGGGACGGTCCATCCCGGCCGACGGCAGGCCGATCCGACCGTCGCGGAATCCGGCGGCCGAACCTGGGCCCGGGCTATACCTCGGCGTCTTCGTCGGGCGGAAGTACACCGGTGACCAGGAAAATTACCCGGCGGCCGATTTCCACGGCGTGGTCGGCGAAGCGCTCGTAGTAGCGACCCAGCAGGGTGACATCGACCGCAGCCGCCACCCCGTACTTCCATTCCCGGTCCATCAGCAGGGTGAACAGGTGGCGATGCAGATCGTCCATCGCCTCATCGTCCTGATTCAGCTGCGCCGCGCGCTCGGGATCGCGGGAACCCAGCACCTCCTTGGCGCCCTGGCCCATGCTGACCGCGATCCGGCCCATCTCGGCGAAGTAGCCGTTGACCGCCTCGGGGAGGGCGTGATTGGGGTGCCGGCGGCGGGCCACCTTGGCCACGTGCAGAGCGAGCGTACCCATCCGGTTGACGTCGTTGACGATCTGGATCGCACTGACGACCTGCCGGAGATCGCCGGCTACCGGGGCCTGCAGGGCGAGCAGCGCGAACGACTTCTCCTCCGCGTCGGCGATCATCTCGGCGATCCGATCGCCTTCGCTGATGACCTGCTCGGCAAGCGGCAGGTCGGCCTGGAGCAGAGCCTGCGTGGCGCGATCCATGGCCGAACCGGCAAACCCGGCCATCTCGCCCAGCAGGTGGGCGAGATCGGCCATTTGCTCGTTGTAGATGACACGCATGAACCAGAAGACTAGTTGGCACTACTGTCCACGTCACCAACACGGGGTGAATAACCCGGTAGGCGGCCTGTTCCCGCCTGAGTTACTGGGCGGCGCAGGGATCGTCTCCGGCGTTCACGTGCTCCAGGTCGGTGGGCAGTTCGACCGGCGATGTGCTGGTGGGCGGCACATCGGTGATGGGGCTGCCGACCGGGGTGGGCTCGTTCACCACTTGCTGGTAATCCTCGCCGAGGACGAGTTCGACAATGCTGCCCAGCGACTCGTCGAGCTGTATGGTCGCGCCGGGAATCGCGCTCGCGACCGTGGCAGCCTCGGCCTCGTGGCCGGCGGAGTAGCGGACCTTCGTCTCGGTCGAGTTCCCCTCCGTGTAGTTGTCGTAGTTGTAGATGTTGAAACCGACATTGGCCATCTGGCTGGCGGTGGAACTCGCCAGGCCGGCGATTCCCGAACCGTTGGAGACCAGCAGCGACAGGGCGCTTGGATCGACCGCGGTGAGCGACGGCGGCACCGGTGCTTCGGAGGTCGGGGGTGGTGCGGGTGCGGTCTTCTCTCCCGGCAGTGGCTGATCGTCGCGGATCGCCTGGAAGATCGCCTGGATATCGGAGGTGCGCGGGATCTCGTTGCCGTAGGAGGTGGTGCCCGCGGTGGGGACCGTCAAGAAGGTCACCGCTCCCGACTCCAGGTCCTGCAACGATCGGCCGAGCATCAGCAGGTCGTTGGGTTGGACCCCGTCGACGAAGGTGGCCTCGGTGAATGCCTTGATGAAGCCGTTCAACTTTCCGGGATCCAACAGGACTTTTCCGGACAGCGCACCGCGCAACAGCGAGGCCAGGAATTTCTGTTGCCGGTTGATCCGGTCGTAGTCGCTGCGCTCTTCCCCGTAGACATGGCGTGCGCGTACGTAGTTCAGGGCCGTGGCGCCGTCGATGCGGTGGCGGCCTGCCTCCGGAATGATGGTGCCGAGCACCCCGTCTTCGAGCGGCTTGGATACACACACCTCGACACCGTCGACCTTGTTCACCATCTGCTCGAACCCGGCGAAGTCGATCCCGATGAAATGGTTGATCGTGCTGCCCGTCAACCGCTGGATGGTGGACAGCAGGCAGCGAGGACCACCCCGCGCGTACACGGCATTGAGCTTGTCGCTCATGGCCGAGGGGAATACGTCCTCGGTGTAGCCGTTCTGCTCGTTGTTCCAGCCTTTGCATTCGGGCCGGGAGACATCCAGGTCGCGCGGGAAGGAGACGACCACCACGCGCTGCCGGTTCTGCGGGATGTGCACCAGCATCGTGGTGTCGGCGCGTGCACCCTCGGCATCCTCGACGGTGCCGGCGCCGACATCACCGTTGGCTCCGGCGCGAGTATCGGTGCCGACGATCAGATAGTTCTCGTCACCGAGCTGGGCTTGGGCATCGATGACATCGTCATCGTTCTCGGCGAGGGCGGACACCTGGGTGAAGCTGTTACCTGTGGCGCGCAGGTAGCTCCAGCCACCACCGGTGATCAGCAGTGCCAGGACGGAGAAGAAGGCCACCCCGGCGCGACCCGCGATTCGGAGCCGCCTGTTGCGCTTGCTCTCGGGGGTCTGCCGTCGTTTCGGCTTGCCGATGGTTTCCGGGGCGGCCGGTCCCGAGGTCGGCCAGCCGGCGGTATCGGTCCGGCCACTGATCCGGGAATCGGTCTCGTCGAGCGGGTCGAGAATATCGGTGACCATTTCGGCGGGGTCCGCGGCTACCACGGCCGCGGCTTTCGCATTCTTGCCACGCCGAGGTGTGCCGGATGATTGCCGGGACCGTTTCGGTGCCGCTTCGCTACCGGGTCGCGGGCCGCCTCGGGCGGGGTCGGGTTGCTGTGGAACCACGGTGGTCGGATCGCCGGGCTCGCCCGGCGGCGGTGCGGCGGGATGCTGTCCGGTCGGCGGACGTTTCGACGGATCCGGGGTGGGCTTGGCGGGCGGCGGCACCGCCGCCCGGTTGCCGGTCGGCGGACGGGACGCGCTCGGGCGGGGCGGCATCTCGCCGCCGGGGCGGCCGGGTGAGCGCCCGGGCTGCTCCGGGCCGGGCCGCTGCGGGGGGGCGGGCGGCTGGTTGCGGGCTGCGGGGGGTTGCGGCCGGTCGGGACGACGGGGCGGCGGCCCCGTGGGCCGACCCTCCGCCGGACCTGGTTGCGCGGCGGGAGTCGAGCCGGTGGAGGGCCGGCCCGGCGTGGGTGTAGCGGGACGTTGCGGGGGAGCCGGCGGCCGATTCGGCCGCGCTGCGGGTGAACCGCCGGGACCGCCCTGCTCCGGCCGGGGGCGTTGTTCGGCGCCGGGCTGCGGTCCCGGACCCGGCGGGCGCGGCGCGCGTCCCGGGGGCGGGCCGTCCGGTGCTCCGTGTCGGGGCGCGTCGCCCTCGCGACGCCGGACCGTCCGCTCACTGTCCACCCGGTCGACCAAATCCTGGACCGTCAGCGGCCCGGGGTTGGCGGGCGGCTCCGGCTGCCGCGGCCGGCGAGACCCTCGCGCGTCGTCCATTTCGGGGGACTCTCCCGCGGGATACCGCTCCCACGGTGCGCGACCTCCGGGCCCTGATGATCGCCCGTGCCGATCGTCACCCACCAATGAACCTCGCTTTTCCGCAACTCACTGCCGACGCAACCGTGCTCGAAAGGCTGCGCGGGATTCCGCAATGATAACGATTTCGCCACTGAGAGCCACTCGGACATTACGAGAGGGCAGCAAAAGCGGTAAATGCTGAGATGTTGCCCGCAGTTATGTTTGCACGCGCATACGACGGTTTCGCGGCGTGTCGAATCGGCGTGTCGAATCGGCCGGTGCCCCGCTGTGGATAATTCAGCCGCCGCTGTGCATGACATCGGCCGCGGCCGGGACGGTCCCGTCCTCGGGATCGTCCAGCCAGCCGTGCGGAAGCGCGACCTTGCCCGGCGAACCCTGCCGGCCCCGGGGGCCGCCGGCGTCCGCCGGGAACGGGACGGTGGGATCGAGCTGCTCGATGAGCGTTTCGAGTTCGGTCAGCGAGGAGACCGTCGCGAAACTGCGCCGCAGCTCCGCGCCCAGCGGGAAGCCCATGAAATACCAGGCCATATGTTTGCGCAGATCACGCATGCCCTTGTCTTCGCCGTGGTGCTCGGCGAGCAGTCCGGCATGGCGTGTCAGGATCGCGCCCACCTCACCGAGGGTGGGCGGCACCGGCGCGGGCTCGCCCCGCAGAGCGGCACCGAGTTCGGCGAACAGCCAGGGCCGGCCGAGGCAGCCGCGCCCCACCACGACCCCGTCGCAGCCGGTCTGCGCCATCATCGTCACCGCGTCGGCGGCACTGAAGATATCGCCGTTACCGAGTACCGGGATCGTGGTGACCGCCTCTTTCAGGCGTGCGATGGCCGACCAGTCGGCGGTTCCGGAGTAGCGCTGCGCGGCGGTGCGCGCGTGCAGGGCGACCGCCGCCGCGCCTTCGCTCTCGGCGATGCGGCCGGTATCGAGGTATGTCTGATGCTCGTCGTCGATTCCGATACGGAATTTCATGGTCACCGGCACCCCCGCCGGTTCGGCGGCCCGGACCATCTCCCGGACGATCCGGGCGAACAGATTGCGCTTGTAGGGCAGGGCGGCGCCGCCCCCGAGCCGGGTCACCTTGGGTACCGGGCAGCCGAGGTTCATATCGATGTGATCGGCCCAGCCCTCGCCGACGATGATCCGGACGGCTTCGCCCAGAGTGGCCGGGTCCACACCGTAGAGCTGCATCGACCGCGGTGATTCGCCTTCGTCGAACGCCATCATGTGCAGCGTTTTCTCGTTGCGTTCCACCACCGCGCGCGCGGTGATCATCTCGCAGACGTAGATCGCGGTCGGGCTGCCGAACTCCCGGCAGAGCTTGCGGAAAGCCAGGTTGGTGATACCGGCCATCGGCGCGAGAACAACCGGCGGATCGACCGGGTAGGGGCCGATCCGCAGACGTGTCTCCTGCTCCAGCTGTGTTTGCACAGTGTTCCATTTTCCCTCGAGCGTCCGGGCCCGGTCACTGTCGGGTGCCTCACCGCGCGACAGCACGCCGCCGGAGGTCCTTTCGGCTGCGTCGGTGACCGGCGTGGCGAGCCCCGCGGGGTAGCTGCGGGTCCGGTCCGGCCGGGCGTTAGCCTCGTGAACGCCGGACCCGCCGGCCGCCCGATTTCCGCTGGATACACCGCCGGGGCCGCTGCCCTGATCGGGAGCAATCGAAAGAGGACGACATCCATGGCCGAGAACACCGACGACGCCGGTCGCGAGCCGGGGGAGACCGCCGGTGGCGCGGGCGAACCCGTCGCCACCCCCGCGAAACCGGCCCCGGCCGAATCCCGCCCGGGCACGGTGTCCATCCAGGTTTCCAGCCTGATCCGCGGCGCGGTCGTGGCGGTGCTCGCCGTGGCGGCGATCGTCTTCGCCGTGCTCTATTTCACCGCACGAGGCGAGTTGGCCGATCGCGACGAGCGCGCCGCGGCCGACATCCATGCCGAGCAGCTGGCCACCGAGTACGCGGTAGGCGCGGCCACCGTGAACTTCAAGGATCTCGACGCCTGGATCGCCGCCCTGAAGAAGAACACCAGCCCTCAGCTGGCGGGCAAGTTCGACGAGACCGCGCCGAAACTGGAGCAGATCCTGGTGCCACTGCAGTGGACCTCGACCGCCGCCCCCATCACCGCGAAGGTCATGTCCGAACAGGACGGGGTCCGCAAGGTGAACGTCTTCGTGAACGTGACCTCGACCAACGCCCAGAATCCGGACGGAACGCAGACCACGGTCACCTACACGGTGACGGTCGACGAGAACTCCGGCCGGCAGATCACCGATGTGGGCGGCGTGGACGGTGCCCTGCCGATGAAATAAGAGGGGTCGCGGGGGCCGCCCGTGAATGCGACGAGACCGCCGGTGACACCGGCGGTCTCGGTCGCTGGTTCTCGTGGTGGACGCTCAGCCGCTCACCGTGGCGAAGGCCTTCTCGCGTTTGGCGGCCTCGCGGGCGAGCATCCGGTCGCGCTGTTCCTCGAACTTCTCGACGTCCTTGGAGAGCTTGTCCAGGAAATCGGCGAGGCGCTCCCGTGTCTGCTCACCACGCGCGGTGAAGTCGGTACGGCCGAACACATCCCACTTCTTCAGTACCGGCTGGACGACCTCTTCGAGGTGCTGGCGCAGATCGTAGATGCCGTGTTTGGCCATCAGCACACCGTTGCGCCGGAAATTCGGCATCCCGGCGCCGGGCATCTGGAAATTCTCCACAATCAGGGCGATGGCCTCCAGCGCCTGGTCCGGGCACAGGTCGAGGGCCGCGCCGCACATATTGCGGTAGAAGATCATGTGCAGGTTCTCGTCGGCCGCGATGCGCTGCAGCATGCGGTCGGCGATGGCATCGTCGCACACCTTGCCGGTATTGCGGTGCGACACGCGGGTGGCCAGTTCCTGGAAGGTCACATAGGCCACCGAATGCAGAAAACCGGCGTCGACCTCGGCGGGTGAGGCGAAACCGTTGGTCATATGAACCATGCGAGCCTGCTCCAGGGCCACCGGGTCGACGCCGCGGGTCACGACCAGGTAGTCGCGCATGACGATCCCGTGCCGGTTCTCCTCGGCGGTCCAGCGGCCGACCCAGGTCCCCCACGCGCCGTCCTGGGAAAAGTTCTCGGCGATTTCCCGGTGGTAGGAGGGCAGGTTGTCCTCGGTGAGCAGGTTGGTGATCATGGCCGCCTTGGCGACCTCGCTGAGCTTGGATTGGTCGGGGTCCCAGTCCTGTCCGCCGAGTGCGGCGAAGTTGCGACCCTCGTCCCAGGGGACGTAGTCGTGCGGATGCCACTCTTTAGCCAAGGAGAGGTGCCGGTTGACGTTCTGCTCGGCAACCGGCTCCAACTCTGTGAGCAGCTCGAGTTGAGTCAGATCCCTTGCCATGTAATCAAGCCCTTCATATGTTGCGTTGGTGCGGGTCACCTGATGTAGACCGATGCCGATGCGGCCATACCTTACGGCACCGTAGGTGTGATGCGAAACGCATCCGACCGTGAAAGATTGCACGTTGGTGTAGGTGTCCCTGCCCGGGGTCACACCCGAGTGTATGGCCGGATCCGCAGTCATGGGCGTATCGCCCGGTGTCTCGATTGCGTTAGCGGCCGTGGGAAATAGCACATCGGTCGGCGCACGCGGGCGTCCGGCCGGTAGTTACGGGGCTGATCAGGGTTGTTCATCCTCGTCATGGGATCGCCCGGGCACTGGGCCGAAAGAAGTCCGCGCGCGTCGGCTCCGGTCACATCGCGGCCGGGTCAAGGCTGGTCCAACTCACAGGGGGACCCACCAAGGGTGGGAAGAAGAGGTGGGCGCCCGGCCGGTGGGCCGGGCGCCCGGGGTGCCCCCACCAGGGCTCGAACCTGGGACCTGCGGATTAAAAGTCCGTAGCTCTACCAACTGAGCTATAGGGGCGCGGGCGCAAGTGTACTGGTCGAGTCCGCGTTTCTTGTAATCGGGTGGCTATGCTGGTGCTTTCCGTCACTCGGGTGGGGAGGGCCCGGTCCGGCGTGGGCCGGGCGGACGGTGGCCCGATGGGGTGGTGGGGGAGGTCGGGCTCGTTCGGTGGACCCGGTGAGCCGGAAACCATACCCATGAGTTCGGTATCACGGTACCTGCGGCATTGTTGATACAACGGGTAGCACGATACGATCCAAATATGTTGGATACCAATGCCTTTGGATCGATGAAGGCAGACTTCTCGCAGATGTGGGGTTCGGGAACCGGATTTCCGGGGTGTTGCGCTCCCGGCGGGGCGCATGAGCGGGGCGGTATCCATCCAGGGGTCGGAGCAGCCGGCTGAGTACCGGCTCCGAACCTGCCCGAGCGGTCGAAGATCCTGCGTTACCGAAGGATTCGCTCGGCCATTCGTTCGGCCTCCTCGATGTCCGGTTCGCGAAATCCGGACGGCGAAATGGTAGCCCGCTGTATCGGTTTACCGCATGCCGGTACGAGATTCCGAGTACCGTGACGAATCAGCGAATTCGGGGTGTCACTCGGGACGGCGCTGCGGGAGGCGTATGGGGGACCAGGAACGGCGCAACGGAATGCCCGGATGCGCACCCCCTGCGGCGCACCCGGGCCATCGAATTATACCAGCCGGTGTGTTTCCTCTGCGGGCTGGGTTTCGTACCAAAGGTTCGGTACAGGTCAATAAACCGACCGCAGGTCGGCATACAACAGGATAAGTTCGCGACCTCGGCCCGCTTCTCGAAGGCGGATGAACGGTCGCGAGCATTCTGCGGGTGGAAATCCCGCGGATTGCACAAGGCTTCGGAGGCGTTTCGAGCATGGCACGGCAGCAAGAGCGGGCCCGTCGGACACGGGCAGCAATTATCCGGTCCGCCGCCGTTGAGTTCGGGAAGAGCGGCTATGCCGCGGCTTCGCTCAACCGCATTTTGGAGGGATCGCGGGCGACCAAGGGCGCCATGTACTTCCATTTCGATTCGAAGGAAGATCTGGCGCGGGCCGTTCTCGATTCGGCGATCGAGCGATACGGCAGCACCATCGATCGCTGGCTCGTGCGCACGGACCTGGGCCCGCTCGACATTCTGCACGGCGTCTTCGACGAGCTCGCGCTGCGACTCGAGCACGACATAATCGTGCAGGCCGAATTCCGGCTCGTCATCGACCCCGGCTTCCATCGGCAGGGCCATGGCGGCTGTCCGATGCTCTCCGCGGCCATCCGCGATCTGACGGTCGCGGCGATCGAACAGGGCCAGCTGCGCCCGGATACCGATCCCGACCGCTTCACCCGGACCCTCGCCGGCGCGCTGATCGGTCAGCGCTATATGGCCGACGCCCACGGTGGCGAGCCGGATCTGCGCACCCGGTTCCGGGAGTCGCTGGAGGTCCTGATCCAGGCCACCTGTACCCCGGCGTGGGTCGCCGAGTTCGGCCGGTCGGGGTGGCGGGCGAGCGCGCGCCTGGAAGAGCTGGGTTCCCCCGCTTGACCAGCAGATTTGGGAATTGTGCGCACCCTGTCATAAGCTATGCGAGCTCCCAACGGACAGCCGTTGAAAGCCGGTCCGGAGAAATCCGGGACGAGCCCCCTTCGTCTAGCGGCCTAGGACGCCGCCCTTTCAAGGCGGTAGCGCGGGTTCGAATCCCGTAGGGGGTACCACCTATGCGAATAGGTGGCACACAGCAAGGCCCTGTGGCGCAGTTGGTTAGCGCGCCGCCCTGTCACGGCGGAGGTCGCGGGTTCGAGTCCCGTCAGGGTCGCCAGTGGATGCCGGAGCAATCCGGCCTCCATCGGATGGCATTCGTTCCGGGTGCCTGCGGCCAGGTAGCTCAGTTGGTACGAGCGTTCGCCTGAAAAGCGAAAGGTCGCCGGTTCGATCCCGGCCCTGGCCACAATCAACCCCCTGATCACCACGATCGGGGGGTTTCTGCTGTTTCGGACCCCGGCCGGGTGGAATGCTGTGACCATGGCCGAACGGTGGTATTACTGCTTGAAGCATCAGCGCGCCGAACGTGGGCGTCAGTGCTGGTTCCGGGACCGGATGGGGCCGTATCCGGATCAGGCCACGGCCGAACGCGCGCTCGAGATCGTGCGGCAGCGCAATGCCACGCAGGACGCGGCGGATCGGGCGTATCGCGAGGGCGACTGATTCGCCCGAAGAAGTGCCGATGGCCCCGCTCGGGGACGCTATCACCGGTGCGCTGCATTCCCGGGTGGGCGGTTGGGCTACCGTTCACGGGTAATTCGTAGCGACGCTCGCGGCCTGCTCTACCCGGCCGCGGGGCGAGACCAGGTGAGCAGGGAGGGCGACCCTTGAGGGTTACCGTTGTTGTGCCGACCTACAACGAGCGGGACAATCTGCCGGTAGCGGTGGAGCGGTTGACCGCACTACCCGTGCCCGGCCTGCACGTACTGGTAGTCGACGACAACTCCCCGGACGGCACCGGTGAGGTGGCGGAGAAGCTGGCCGCGGAGCTGCCCGACGTCGTGTCGGTACTGCACCGCACGGAGAAGGACGGACTGGGCCGGGCCTACATCGCCGGCATCACCCGGGCCCTCGAGGAGGGCGCGGATGTGGTGATCCAGATGGACGCCGATCTGTCCCATCCCGCCGAGGTGATCCCCGCCATGCTGGCGGAGCTGGATCGGCCGGGTATCGGAGTCGTGCTCGGGTCCCGCTATGTGCCCGGCGGTTCCACCGCGGCGGAATGGAAGTGGTACCGCAAGGCGCTCTCGGCGTGGGCCAACTTCTACGTCAATGCCATCCTGCGGCTCGGGATCAAGGACGCCACCGCCGGTTTCAAGGCGTGGGAGGCCGATACGCTGCGCGCCATCGAGGTCGGCACGATCCGCAGCAACGGCTACTCCTTCCAGGTGGAGATGAACTACCGGGCCAAGAAGCAGGGCATCGGTATCGCCGAGGTACCCATCCGCTTCGAGGAGCGGACCCTCGGAGCTTCCAAGATGAGCCTGAAGGTGCAGCTGGAATCGGCGCTGATGCCGTGGAAGCTGCTCCTCGGCCGCGCCCTCTGACACCGTTCAGCGCGGCCAGTCGCGCAGTGTGTCGAGATAACGCTGCCGCACCTCGGCGACTTTCTCGTCCAGTTCGGACGGGTCCTGTGTGTCCACAGCGATCGGCGGCAGGATCGCCACCTCGACCACACCGGGCCGCGCGATCATCGAATCCCGCCGGCCGACCTCGGCGGCATTGCGGATCACCACCGGGATCACCGGCACCCCCGCCTGCCGGGCCATGTGAAAGGCGCCCTTCTTGAACCTGCCTGGTTGCGCGGTGTAGGAACGGGTGCCCTCGGGGGCGATCGCGACGGACAGGCCGCCGCGCAGGGTGTCCACCACCGGCGCCAGCGAGGCCTTGGCGAGGTCGGTGTTCGAACGGTCGATGAAGGTGACGCCGACGAACCGCATGAGCGGGCCGAAAATGGGATGCCGGATGAGTTCTTTCTTACCGATGCCGGTGACGTGCCCACCGAGCACTGCGGGCACGATGAGCACGTCGAACTGGCTCTGATGGTTGAACAGGAAGACCGCGGGCCGCGGGTGGCGGGCATGTTCCGCGCCGGTGACGCGGAGCCGGATCCCACACAGGCGCAGCGGCCAGGCGGTGCCGTACTTCATGAGAGCGTCGGCCATGGCCCGCCGATCGCGGGTGTAGGACTTGCGCAGTACCCCGTACAGTGCTCCGCCGAGCAGGGCGAAGAGCCCCAGCACGGTCCGCAGATAGTCGGCCGGGCGCGGCGCGGTCCGCGGGCCCACGGCGAGTGTGGCCCAGCCGTACTCGGCCGCGGTGGCCGCGAGCACGGGGTCGGGTGCGATCGGGACCTGGGTGCCGCCGCGGGCCAGCAGCGGGAGATCGCCCGCGCTGCCGCTGTAGACATAGGAACGCCTGAGGTCGACTCCATGGGCGGCCGCGAATTCCGACACCGCCTCGGCCTTCTCGGGGCCGTAACGCACTTCGCCCTCGATGCGCCCGGTCAGCCGGCCCCCGGAGACCGCCGCCCGGCTGCCGAGCACCTGGGGGATACCGAGCGCGGCGGCCGCGGGACGTAACTGGAATTCCGCCGCGTCCCCGGTCAACACCACGGTGTGCCCGGCCGCGATATGTTCCTGCACCAAGCGCAGCAGCTCGGGGCGTAACCGGTCGTACCAGCCCCGTTTGAACAGGCGTTCGCCCAGCGCGGTCAGCTCTTCCGGCGTCCGGCCGGCCGCGGCCCGCACGCCGCGCTCGAGCACATCGCCCGCCGAACTCTCGCCGCTGTGCCGTAACTGATCGAACAGCGTTTCCAGCAGCTCGCGGTCCGGCCCGCGCCACCGCGGCACGGGCGCGGACCCGAGTTCGGCCAGCGCGGTCAGGTCGAAGACAGCGCCGACCCCGGCGCCGCGGGGGCCCGAACGGATGGCGGCCACCACCGCGTCGATCCCGGACGGCGCGGGGTTTTCGCCGGTGTGCCCGGTGCCCGCTTCCCGCGTGCTCATCGGACCCGTCCGGCCGGGAGATTGGACGGGTCGAGGGTGGCGGCCCGGGAGATCCGGAAGCCGATGGTGCGCAAGCGCTCGGCGAACTCGGCACGCCGGGCGGCGAGTTCGGCCACCGATTCCGCCGATTCCGGGTCCGCGGGTTCGAGCAGCCCACGATTGGCGGCCAGTTTCAGCGCACTGCCGAAGAGTTCGGTGGAAACCGACTCCGTACTGTGCAGCCGCTGCTGCAACAGCATCTGCCTGCCGACCGAGACGCATTCGTCGACGAACTCTTTGCGGTCGACCCCCGTCGCCGGGTCCCGGGCGGCCAGTCGCTCGGCCACCACCAGCTGCGCATCGAAGAACGAGCGCAGTACCCGGTGGGCCATCATGAAGCCGGTGCCGGTGAGTGCGGCCAGGATCTCACTGCCGAGTGTGTCGCGCGAACGCGACCGCCAGCGCGGGTCGATCAGCAGCACCTCCGCAGTGATCCGCTCGGCGAACTCGGTCCGGTCCGGGAAGAAGAACTCGAATTTCAGCAGGTCCCGCAGCCGGTAGGCCTCTTCCCAACCGATATCCAGGGCATCGGCGTCCGGCCCGACGGCATCACCGGCCGGATCGTCGGGCGCGGCGTCGACCGCGGCCAGGATCGCCAGTTCGACAATGGCGCGATCGACGAACCAGTGCACCGCGCTGTTGCGGTAGAACGCGGCTTCGAGGTGGGCGCCCGCCTCGATGGAGTACACCGGCTCGACCCCGCCGCGGTAGACGGTGACCACCTTCGCGAGCGACAACTGCTCGAGGACCACGGCCAGGCTCTGCTCGTCGCGCAGTTTCGCGATCTCGCCACACGGCAGATCCCGCTGTTCGATGTAGTCCAGCACCGGGGCGAGTACCTCGCAGACCTCGGCCCTGGTGAGTGCCCGCTGATGGACACCCAGCAGGACCAGGGTGACCAGGGCGTTGACGGTGATCGGGGTGACCGAGTTGATACCCACGGCGACATCGAACGCGAGCCGTTGTACCGCCAGGCGTTCTTTCTCGTCGCTCTCGTCGCGTGGCTCGTCGGGGCCGGTTCGGGCCCGGCCGGTGGTGTCGGCCGGGTACAGCGGGATGGTGACCGGGGTCGCGATCAGTGGATCGCCGTGGGCGGCGAGACGTTCGCGCGCCGAGAGCGGGGCCCCGAAGCGGACGTAGACGTGCCCGGCCGAATGCTGCTGGTTGCGGACGTAGCGGGCCAGCCAGGCCAGGCCTTCGGGTTTCTTGCGACCGCCCATCTGCTCGTCGGCGATGGCGCCGAGTTCGTTGAGCCGCTCGTAGGTGATCGAGACCGGGACCAGCAGCGCGTCGGCGATCCGTTCCTGGCGCACGGCCGCGGCCAGATAGTTGAGCAGTCCGTAGCGGGGCGGGCGTAGCTTTCCGGTGCGGGTGCGGCCGCCTTCGAAGTACCACTCCAGGTTGAACCGTCGCGCCATCAGATAGCCGAAGTACTCCTCGACCACTGCCTGGTACACCGTGTCGCCACCGAAACTGCGCCGGATGAAGATCGTCCCGGTGCGCCGGGCGATCGGCCCCATCGGCCAGAACCGCAGGTTCGCGCCGCCCACCACGTGGTTGGGCGGGAAATCGTTGCGGGCCAGCACATCGCCCAGGACGAAGGCATCCACATAGGACCGGTGGGAGGGCAGGAAGACCAGCGGGTAGCGCCGGTTGAGGTCGCGCAGGGCGGTGAGCCCGGATTCGTCGCAGTCCACCTTCCAGGTCGACGCGTGGACCGGGCGCATGGCCTGGGTGAACAGATCCGAGACCATGCGGCTCTGCGCCGCGACCAGTTCGTTCAGTGCCTTCTCGGCGCGCCGGTGCACCTCCTGCGGATCGGCCCCGATCTCGTCGGCGATCGATTCGAGCCGCCGCAGGAATTCCGGCGAGTCCAGGATCTCCTCGGTGACCAGGCGGGGAACCTTGTACCGGTCACCGATGACGCCGCGTTCCGCGCGTTCGAGCGCGACCACCGCGGCGCGTACCACCGCGCGGGCCAACGGGTCGGCGGTGCCGGCGTAGTGCAGGGCGGTGGCCTCGGGATTGTTGGCCCGCAGTTCGCTCAGCCGGGCCGGGCTGCCGGTGAGTACCAGGTGACGGTCGGGGGACCGTTCGATCAGCCGCCGCTGGGCGAGCCGGTTCGGGCGGCGCGGATTGGTGAGCTGGGCGAGGTCACCGAAGGTCACCCGCCGGACGCCGTCGCGTTCGGGCGGCAGCCACAGCACCCGGACCGGGACCACCAGTGGATCGTCGGTGCGGCCGGTGAGCCGGTCGGCGATGGCACCGGCGTCCAGGTCGAGCTGGGTGACCGGGGCGCGTACGCCCAGTTCGGCGGCCAGGCCGCCATCGGCGATCCAGCGCCCGATCAGTTCGCGTTCGGTACCCGAAGCCGAATCCACCAGCGCGACCACCGATTCCAGCGGCAGGTCGGAGGTTGCCGGAGCTCCACTTCGGTGCTCGATCATGGTGTGGATCCTCTGCTCGGATGAGGGCGGTCGGCCCCGGCCCCGGCCCGGGCCGGGGCCGCGTAACCGGATCGGCGGGATCCGATCGGTCGTCGGCTCGAAAATACTCCTTGCCAACCACTATGGACGGCTCTCGCGCCGTTGGGGTTGTTTGGCTCGTTTCCGGTCGTTTCCGAGACCTCCCAATAAGAAGAGGTAATGCTAACCTTACTTCCGGATTTGGGTCGGTTAGCCTTGGAGGATCGTTGTCGACCACTGACGAACGTTTACGCGCCGAGTATGTGACCGACCCGGCGGCAGCCATGGCGCGCCTGGCCGCCGCGGACCACTTCGGCGACCATGTGGTCTACGAACGCGGCGGAGAATGGGTCTTCGCCGCGGACCCGATCGGCACCGTCGAACTCGATGCCGGCGAACTGCGGATCACCTGGGCGGGCAAGACCACGGCCCGCGGCTGGTCCGGCAGCCCGGCCGCGGTGATGAACAACGTGCTCGCCGAACTTCCGATGACCGGCCGCAATGCCTACGGGTGGATCGGATTCGAATTCTGCGCGTGGTCGCTGGGAGCCACCGGGTATCTGCGCCCCGGCACCGCCCTGGTTCATCTGATGATCCCGCGCGTGGAGGTACGGATCGACACCACCGGGGCGGTGTGGATCACCGGAGCCGATCCGGACGAGGCCGCGACTCTCGCCGATACCGTCGCGAGTTCCCGGGACACCGCGCTCCCGCAACCCCATCCGGTGGATGTGCGGATCGACGCCTCCGGCTACCGTGAGCGCGTCGCCGCGGCCGTGGCGGAGATCGAGTCCGGGCGGTACCAGAAGGTCATTCTCTCGCGAAAGGTCGAGTTGCCCTTCGCGGTGGACATCCCGGCCACCTACCGGCTCGGCCGGGCGCACAACACTCCCGCTCGCTCCTTCCTGCTGAAGCTGGGTGGACTGGAGGCGGCCGGGTTCAGCCCGGAACTGGTGCTCTCGGTGGACGACGACCGGACGGTCAGTACCGAACCGCTCGCCGGCACCCGCGCCTTCGGGCTGGGGGCCGAGATGGACAGTGCCGCGCGCGCGGAGCTGATCTCCGATCCGAAGGAGATCGTCGAACACGCCCTCTCCGTACAGACCTGCTTCGCCGAGATCGGTACGGTCGCCGAACCCGGCACCACCTCGGTCTCGGACTTCATGGCGGTGCGCGAACGCGGCAGTGTGCAACATCTGGCCTCTACCGTCCGGGGGCGCCTCGCGGCCGGCCGTACGGCCTGGGACGCGCTGGACGCCATTTTCCCTTCGGTGACCGCCTCGGGTATTCCGAAGCGGCCGGGGGTCGATTCGGTCTTCCGGCACGACCGTCCGCGTGGTCTGTACTCCGGTGCGGTGCTGATGGTTTCGCCGACCGGTGCATTGGAGGCCGCGCTGGTGCTGCGCGCGGTGTACCAGACCGATGCGGGTGCGTGGTTGCGTGCGGGAGCCGGGGTGGTCGCGCAGTCGCGGCCCGAACGCGAGTTCGAGGAGACCTGCGAGAAGCTGGGCAGCGTGGCGCCCTACGTGGTGAGGGCGTAGGGCACCCGGCGCCCGGACGGTCGCGGGCCCCGCGGCCCGGACCGTCTCCCGACCTACTCCTGGGCGCGCAGGGCCTTCTTGTCGACCTTGCCCACCGCGGTCAGCGGCAGGGTGTCCGCGCGGCGCAGGATGTCCGGGAGTTTGTAGGTCGCCAGACCGCGCCCGGTGAGGAACTCCTTGATCTCGGCCAGGGTGGGCATATCGCCGGTGACGACCAGTACCGCGCAGACCTTTTCGCCGAGTCCGGGATCGGGCAGGCCGACCGCGGCCGCGTGCCGGACGGCGGGGTGGGCGAGCAGATGCTCCTCGAGTTCGTCACAGGAGACGTTCTCCCCGCCCCGGTTGATCACGTCCTTGATCCGGCCCGACACCACCAGGTGCCCACTGGGCAGCTGCCGCACCAGATCGCCGCTGCGGTAGTAACCGTCGGCAGTGAAGGCGCGGGCATTGTGTTCGGGGGCGCGGTAATAACCGCGCAGGGTGTACGGGCCGCGGGTGAGCAGTTCGCCCTCCGCGCCCGGTGCGACGTCCACGCCGTCCTCGTCGACCACTCTGATCTCGTCGGCCGGGCACAGCGGGCGGCCCTGGGTGGTGCAGACGATCTCCGGATCGTCGTCGAGCCTGGTGAAATTCAGCAGCCCCTCGGCCATACCGAAGACCTGCTGCAGCGTCACCCGGAGCGCGGGCGCCACTTCGCGGGCGTTCACCTCGGCCAGTTTCGCGCCCCCGACCTGTAGCAGGCGCAGGGAGGAGATATCGGCGTCCTCCCATTCCACCGCGGCCGACCACAATTGCGCCAGCGGCGGCACCACCGCGGTGACGGTGACGCGATGGCGTTCGATCGCCGCGAAGGCGCTCTCCGGGCTCGGGTCGGCGACGAAGGCCAGTGCGCCCCCGGTCGCCACCGTGCCCAGGATGCCCGGGCAGGCCAGCGGGAAGTTGTGCGCGGCGGGCAGGGTGGCCAGATAGACGTCCCGCTCGCCGAGTTCGCAGACGGCGGCGCTCGCGGTGGCGTTGTAGACGTAGTCGTCGTGGGTGCGGGCGATGAGTTTGGGGAGTCCGGTGGTGCCGCCGGAGACCAGCATGAGCGCGATATCGGCGGGGTCGATCGCGGGCAGCGATCCGGTGTCCCGGGCGATGGACATCAGTTCGGTGAATTCGCCGGCCGCACCGGCGACCAGGACGTGGCGCAACGATTCGACGGTGGTCAGCAGGGTGGCGGCCAGTTGCCGGTAGTCGAAATCGCCTTGGCGGTCGGCGACCAGGTACGCGACCGCGTCGGAGAGACCGGCCAGGTGTTCGATCTCGGCCCGGCGGTGCGCGGGCAAGGTGAGTACCGGAATGATGCCGGCGCGCAACAAGCCGAACAGCGCGATCGCGAATTCGGGGGTGTTGAGCAGTTGGACGATCACCCGGTCGCCCGGCGCGATCCCGAGGGCGAGGAACCCGTAGGCCATCCGGTCGGCTTCCGCGTCCAGTTCGGCGTAGGTCAGCGGCCGGTCGCCGAGCAGTGCCGGATGCTCCGGGCTACGGCGCGCGGTATCGCGGAGCAGATCCCCCACGGTGGTGCCGGTCCAGTAGCCGGCGGCGCGGTAGGTCTCGGCCAGGTCCTCGGGGAAGGGAACATAACCGTCACGGTGGGTGCCGGCGGCGGTGGAAGTCACGATATGCCTCATTGGGAAAACAGGGACTCGAAAGCGTGTGCGGCGCGTTTCCGGTCCGTTGATAGGTTAGGCAACCCTATATCTTTTGAAAAGGGCGTGTCTCTTCCGTGCAGGTCCCGGCGTGAGCGAGAGATCCGGATGCTGTCCGGGATACCCGGTCCGTCGCGCCCGGTGCACATCCCCGTCGCGCATTAGACTCGCCCCATGAGTGGTTGGGGCGTCGGGGACATCCCCGATCAGCAGGGTCGAACCGTCATCATCACCGGGGCGAACAGCGGGCTCGGCGCGGTCGCCGCGCGAGCCCTGGCCGGAGCCGGGGCACAGGTGATCCTGGCCTGCCGGAATGTGGGCAAGGGGCAGGCCGTCGCCGACGAGATCGGCGAGCGGGCGCAGGTCCGGAAGCTGGATCTGGCCGATCTGTCCTCGGTCCGGGAGTTCGCCGCCGGGGTGGAGGGCGCGGACGTTCTGATCAACAATGCCGGCGTGATGGCGGTACCGCTGCGGCGGACCGCCGACGGTTTCGAGATGCAGATCGGGACCAACCATCTCGGCCATTTCGCGCTCACCGGCCTGCTGCTCGGCAAAATCGGTGAGCGGGTCGTCACCCTGTCCAGCGGTGCCCACGCGGCCGGTGCCATCGACCTGGGGGATCTCAACTGGGAGCGGCGCCCGTACAAGCGCTGGTCGGCCTACGGCCAGTCGAAACTGGCCAATCTGCTCTTCGCCTTCGAACTGCAGCGCCGGCTCGCCGCGGCCGGCTCGGCGAAGCTGTCGGTGGCGGCCCACCCCGGCTACGCCGCCACCGAACTGCAGTCCCATACCGAGACCGTGCTCGACTCGGTGATGAACATCGGTAACAAGGTGTTCGCGCAGAGTGCGGAGATGGGGGCGCTGCCGGAACTCTTCGCCGCCACCGCCCCGGTCGAGCCGGGCGCCTACTACGGGCCGACCGGATTGGGCGGGATGCGCGGCCACCCCGGCCGCTCGGGCTGCTCGAAACGGGCGAAGGACCAGCTCACCGCGCGTTCGCTGTGGGAACTCTCGGAGCGGCTGACCGACGTGAAGTTCGATTTCTCGGCCTGATCGCCCCGCCATCCCGCGGTGCTCAACCGCGGGATGTCACACCTGAGTCCGGTGCGTCGTCTTCTCTGTGACAAGGCAGGAACGAAAGGAATCCGGACATGGAACCCCGTGTGAATCTCTTCGAGAACAAGGTCACCGCGAGCTACGTGAAGCGTCTGGTCACCGCCGGCAAGGTGGCCGAGAGCTCGGGTCTGCCCGCCGCCACCTACGAACTGGTGAAGATCCGGGCCAGCCAGATCAACGGCTGCGCGATGTGCCTGGATATGCACACCAAGGACGCCCTGCACGCCGGGGAATCCACGCTGCGGATCAACCTGGTCGCCGCCTGGCGAGAGGCCACCGTCTTCACCGAGGCCGAACGCGCCGCGCTCGAACTCACCGAGGCGGGCACCCGGCTGGCCGACGGCGGCGGGGTGAGCGAGGAGACCTGGCAGCGGGTGCGTAAGCACTACGACGAGGACCAGATCGGTGGACTGCTCGTCGCCGTCGCCACCATCAACGCGTGGAACCGGCTCAACGCCATCGCCCACACTCCGGCCGGGAACTACGAGCCCGGCCAGTTCTGACACGGCGCCGGGGTGGAATTGTGTCGAGTATCACTTTCCTTCATGTGATTCCGCCCCGCATCCAACTCCGTGGTCAACCGCCTGGTACCGTGACCAATCGTGCAGCGCGTGTATTTCTGGTTTAGCAAGCCGGCCCGGGGCGGGTCGGTCTGCCGCTATCACGCGCGCTGACCAGTTTCCCCCGAGCCGGATGACGACCGGCTCGACGGGCGAATATTTCCGTGGGTCGGCCCGAACGAGAAGGACACCACCCACAATGACAACCGCGGTCGATATCGACGCCAACCATTCCGATCTGGACGATCAGCGCACCCTCAGTGTGAGCCCGCTGCGCTCCCCGGCCGAGGTGCGCCGGGTCCATGCCATCACCGACGATCACGCCGCCACCGTGCGGGCCGGGCGCAAGTCCACCGTCGAGGTCCTCAACGGGGTCGACGACCGCCTGATGGTGATCGTCGGGCCGTGCTCTGTGCACGACCCGGTCGCCGCGCTCGACTACGCGCGGCGGCTGGCCGGCGCGTCGGCGGAACTCTCCGACCGGCTGCACCTGGTCATGCGGGTCTACTTCGAGAAGCCGCGCACCACACTGGGCTGGAAAGGGCTGATCAACGATCCGCATCTCAACGGCAGCTTCGATGTCAACACCGGGCTGGGGATCGGCCGTCAGCTGCTGCTCGATATCACCGCGCTGGGTCTGCCGGTGGCCTGCGAGTTCCTCGACCCCATCACCCCGCAGTACATTTCGGATCTGGTCTCCTACGGCGCGATCGGCGCGCGCACCGCGGCCAGCCAGGTGCACCGGCAGCTGAGCAGCGCCCTGTCCATGCCGGTCGGGATCAAGAACGGGACCGACGGCGATGTGCAGGTCGCCGTGGACGGGGTCCGGGCGGCCGCGGCCAGTCATGTGTTCCCCGGTACCGATCTCGACGGCCGGGCCGCGCTGATCCAGACCGCGGGTAACGAGGACTGCCATGTGATCCTGCGCGGTGGATCCAACGGCACGAACTACGACGCGGCCTCGGTGGCCGACGCCTGCGCGCGGCTGGAGAAGTCGAAGCTGCCACAGCGGATCGTGGTCGACGCCAGCCACGGCAACAGCAACAAGGACCACCGGCGTCAGCCCGTCGTCGTCGCCGATATCGCCGAGCGGCTGGCCGCGGGTGAACCGGGTGTGGTCGGCGTGATGCTGGAGAGCTTCCTGGTGGAGGGCCGCCAGGACCTCACCCTGGGCCGGTCCGCCGATCTCACCTACGGCCAGTCCATCACCGACGCCTGCATGGACTGGGACACCACCGCCGCCCAGCTGGACCGGTTGGCCGACGCCGTCGCCCGGCGCCGCCTGCGCTGACGATCCGGTCGCTGCGCCGTACGGACCACGGGTCCGCGGCGCGGGCGGCCGGGCCGACGGCCGTGCGTATTCGGCCGCTACCGCCGAATACGACGGATGCCGCGGATCAGACCCCGCCCGGCCAGCCGTCCGCCGGACCGGGCGGATCGGTGTTCAGGCGGGCGGCCATCCAATGGTCGCGACGGCTTCCGCGCAACACGCTGCCCAGCCGGGCCAGACCTTCGTAGCGAAAACCCTGTGCGCGGACCGCGGCGGCGGACGCGTGATTACCGACGAAAGCCCGCCAATGGATGCGGGTCAGGCCCATCCCCGCCGAGTCGAAGCCGAAATCGCACGCCAGCGCGATCGCCCGCGACATCAGTCCCTGGCGGCGGTGCTCGGCGGCGAGCCAGTAACCGATTTCGGCGGAGCCCTCGTCCGATGGCCGCACGCCCAGGCCCACGGTGCCGACGAGGCGGTCGTGCTCGCCGAGCCGGATCGCCCAGCACGGACTGCCGGCGGCCCAGCCCTCGGCCGACCTGGTGCGGACGAAGTATTCGGCATCGGCGCGCCCGTAGGGCACCGGGATCGTCACCCATTCGGCGATCGCCGGATCCTGGCAGCATTCGACGATCGCCTCGATATCGGATTCCACCGGCCGGCTCAGCCAGACGGTGCCGTCGGTCAGCGTGCGCTCCTCCACCCGTCGATGGTGGCAGTTCGAGAGGGTCTCCGGCATCCGAATTCCCGGTCCGGCGCGCCGGGCCGCCGCCCGGCCCGGCAGCGGGGCTCCGTAGAATTCCGGCGGTGGTAGCCACGCTTCTCGCCGACCTCTTCGAGTCCCATCGTGGACATCTGCTGGCGGTGGCCTACCGGCTGACCGGCAGTGTGGCCGATGCCGAGGACGCGGTGCAGGAGAGCTGGTTACGGCTGGCCGGCGCCTCGCAGTCGGAGATCGAGGATCTGCGTGCCTGGTTGACGACCGTGGTGTCCCGGCTCTGCCTGGACCGGTTGCGCAGTGCCGCGGTACGCCGGGAAAACTATATCGGCCAATGGCTCCCGGAGCCGGTGGTGACCCCACTGACCGGCTCGCCCGGTGCGGACCCACTCGCCGCCGTGGTGCAGCGTCAGGAATTCCGGATGGCGGCCCTGGTGGTGCTCGATCAGCTCACCCCACCGCAACGCGTGGCCTTCGTACTGCACGAAGGTCTGCAGGTACCCTACGGCGAGATCGCCGGCATTCTGGATATCACCCCGGAAGCGGCCCGGCAGTTGGCCGCCCGCGCGCGCAAGGTCGTACGCGAACAGACACCGCCGGTCGCCGCCGACGGCGAGCACGAGGAAGCCGTGCAGAAATTCCTGGTGGCGCTGGGCACCGGCGATGCCCGCGCCGTGGCGGCGGTACTGCATCCGGACGCGAAGATGATCGGCGATTCCGGCGGCACCACCCAGACCGCGCGCAATGTGATCTTCGGACCGGACAAGGTCGCCCGGTTGTTCCTCGGTCTCATCCGTCGCTACGGCCTGGACCGGCCGGGCGTCGATCTCGGGGCCGAGGATATGGAGTTCGTCCGGGTCAACGGACAGCTCGGAGTGCTGTTCCACGCCCGCCCCGGCGACGGGGACTATCCGGGTTTCCCGTCGCGGGTCATGGGTTTCACCGTGGTGGACGGCGTAATCCAGGGCGCCTACGACCATGCCAATCCGGCGAAACTGCAGGGGGTCCGGTTGCGCTGATCGGACTGCTCAGGCCGGCACCGGACGGGTCCGGTCGGTGAGCAGCAGCGCCGCCATCGCCCCCAGCACCGAACCCATCAGGAACCGCTGGACGCGCAACCACAGCGGCCGTCCGCTCAAAAACCCCGCGACCGTCCCGGCGGTGCACACGATAAGGGCGTTCACCACCAGCGCGACGGTGATCTGCACCGCCCCGAGGCACAGGCTCTGGGCCCATACCGGGCCCGCCCCGGGCGCGACGAACTGCGGAATCAGCGCCAGATACATGACGGCGATCTTCGGGTTCAGCAGATTGGTCACCAGCCCCATGGTGAACAGCTTGCGGACGGGGTCCCGGGGGAGCGGTTCGGGGGTGAAGACCGAGGCCGCGCCCGGCCTGATCGCCTGCCAGGCCAGCCACAGCAGGTAGGCGGCCCCCGCTGCCTTCAGCGCTGTGTACAGCGCCGGGACCAGGGTGAACACCGCGGTGATTCCGGTCGCGGCGGCAGTCAGGTAGACGCCGAAACCGGCGGCGACCCCGGTCAGCGAGATCATGCCGGCGCGCCGGCCCTGCGATATCGTCCGGGAGACCAGATACATCATGTTCGGGCCGGGAGTGAGCACCAGGCCGAGTGCGGCCACCGCCACCCCGGCCGCCGCGGCGAGTTCGATCATGGATCCAATACTGGCTTTGCCGGTCCGCCGATGTCTCGGTCCAGTTTGCATCCACTGGTTGTGTCGGTATCGAAAACGGCCGCTGTGTTTTTTGGCGCCGCCTGCGGCG
>NZ_BDCU01000011.1 GCF_001618425.1 Nocardia fusca NBRC 14340 | reverse complement strand
CGAAGGCTCGAGTCTCGAGGCCTGAACGGCGGGACCTTCGGGGCCTCGACCCCGCGGCGCCGAAGGCGCCGCCAATAAACACAGCTAGGCTCTGGCTATGGCCGAGGTAGCTGCGTCCAGTGTGTACATCGCGTCGCCGGAAGGTGATACCGGTAAGTCGACCGTGGCGCTCGGCGTTCTGCAGATGCTGTGCGCGACCACCGCGCGGGTGGGGGTGTTCCGGCCGATCACCCGTTCGGCCACCGAACCGGATTACATTCTCGAGCTGCTGCTCGAGCACAGCACCGCCGATATCGAGTATCAGCAGGCGGTGGGGGTCGGTTACGAGCAGGTGCACGCCGACCCGGATGCCGCTATCTCCGAGATCGTCATGCGGTATCACGAGGTGGCCGCGGTCTGTGATGCCGTGGTCATCGTGGGCAGCGATTACACCGATGTGGCCGGTCCGAGCGAGCTGCGGTTCAATGCCCGGATCGCGGTGAATCTGGGGGCGCCGGTGTTGCTGGTGGTGCGGGGGGCGGGGCGGTCGGCCGAGGAGGTCGAGCAGCTGGTGGAGCTGTGCACCGCGGAGCTGAAGTCCGAACACGCGCAGCTGGTGGCCGTTGTCGCCAATCGCTGCGCGCCCGGCGAGCTCGAGCTGGTCCGGGAGGTGCTGGCGCCCTTCGGGGTGCCGTCGTGGAGCCTGCCGGAGGTGCCGCTGTTGATCGCGCCCACCATGGCGGAGTTGTGCGAGGCGCTGGACGGCGAGATGTACAGCGGCGATCCCGAACTGCTGGACCGGGAGGCGCTGGGGGTGATGGTCGGCGGGATGACCGCGGAGCACATTCTGGAACGTCTCTTCGACGGTGCGGTGGTGATCGCTCCCGGCGACCGCTCCGATGTGCTGCTCAGCGTGGTCAACGCCCACGAGGCCGAGAGTTTCCCCTCGCTGGCCGGGATCATCATGAACGGCGGGCTGCTCCCGCATCCGGCGGTCGCCCGGCTGATCACCGGGCTGAAACCGCGATTACCCATCCTGACCACGGATCTGGGGACCTACGAGACCGCCGGGGTGGCGCATCGCACCCGCGGCCGGATGTCGGCGCACAACCCGCGCAAGGTGGATACGGCGCTGGCACTCATGGAAACCCACGTGGACGCCACGGATTTCCTGCGCCGGCTGGAGGTTCCGCTGTCCAGCGTGGTGACCCCGCAGATGTTCGAATACCAGCTCATCGAACGTGCTCGGGCCGACCGGAAGACGATCGTGCTGCCCGAGGGCGACGACGACCGGGTGCTGCGCGCGGCGGGCCGGGTGCTGCAGCGCAAGATCGCGGATCTGATCATCCTCGGTGACGAGACGGCGATCCGGGCCCGGGCCGCGGAGCTGGGCGTCGATATCGCCGACGCGCAGGTGCTCGACCCGCGGACCTCCGAACATCTCGATGATTTCGCCCGCGAGTACACCGAATTGCGCAAACACAAGGGGATGACCCTGGAGCGGGCGCGGGAGACCGTCACCGATATCTCCTATTTCGGCACCATGATGGTGCATCGGGGGATCGCCGACGGCATGGTGTCCGGAGCGGCGCACACCACCGCGCATACGATCCGGCCCTCGTTCGAGATCATCAAAACGGTGCCCGGCGTCTCGACGGTGTCGAGTGTGTTCCTCATGTGCCTGGCCGACCGGGTGCTGGCCTACGGTGACTGCGCGGTGGTCCCCGACCCGAGTTCTGAACAGCTCGCCGATATCGCCGTCTCCTCGGCCGCGACCGCGACCAGGTTCGGGATCGACGCCCGGGTGGCCATGCTCTCCTATTCGACCGGTGAATCCGGTAGCGGCGCGGACGTGGACAAGGTCCGGGTGGCGACGGGTTTGGTCCGGGAGCGGGCGCCCGAACTTCTCGTCGAGGGCCCCATCCAATACGACGCGGCCGTCGAGCCCACCGTCGCCGATGCCAAACTCCCCGGCTCCGAGGTCGCCGGCCGGGCCACGGTTTTCATCTTTCCCGACCTCAATACCGGCAACAACACCTATAAGGCGGTGCAGCGCAGCGCGGGCGCGGTCGCGATCGGCCCGGTGCTGCAGGGGTTGCGCAAACCGGTGAACGACCTTTCCCGCGGCGCACTGGTCACCGATATCGTGAACACGGTGGCCATCACCGCTATCCAGGCGCAGCAGCGGTGACGGCGCCGCGGTCCGGGGAGAAGGAGACGGCGGTGGGCGGCAATCCGGTGCTGGTGATCAATTCCGGTTCGTCCTCGATCAAATATCAACTGGTCGCGCCGAAGTCGGGCACCGTGGTGGCGGCCGGGCTGGTGGAGCGGATCGGTGAGGACGGCGGTGCGATCGAACACACCACCGACGGCCGGACCCTTTCCGACCAGGTCACCATTCCCGACCACACGGCCGGGTTGCGGCTCGCGTTCGAGAAGTTCGCCGAAACGGGGCACGATCTGGCAGGGGCGGGCGTGACCGCGGTCGGGCACCGGGTCGTCCACGGCGGCGAAGTGTTCTACCGGCCCACGCTCGTCGACGACCGGGTGCTGGCCACCATCGACGAGTTGTCGGCGCTGGCGCCGCTGCACAATCCGGCGAACGTACGCGGGATCGAGGCGGTACGCACCCTACTGCCCGAGGTCCCGCAGGTCGCGGTGTTCGACACCGCGTTCTTCCACGGGCTGCCCGACGCCGCCAAGACCTACGCGATCGACGCGCAGGTCGCGGCCGCGCACGGTATCCGCCGGTACGGCTTCCACGGCACCTCGCACGAGTACGTATCCGGTTGCGTCGCCGAATTCCTGGGCCGGCCGGCCGAATCGCTGAAACAGATCGTGTTCCATCTCGGCAACGGCGCGTCCGTCTCGGCGTTGCGGGGCGGACGCCCGGTGGACACCAGCATGGGGCTGACGCCGCTGGAGGGCCTGGTGATGGGGACGCGCCCCGGAGACCTGGATCCCGGCATCATCCTGCATCTCATGCGCACCGCGCAGTTGGACGTCAACGGTATCGACCGCCTGCTCAACCGTCGTTCTGGCCTACGGGGTATGGCGGGGGTGAACGATTTCCGGGAGTTGCGGCGGCTCATCGGCGAAGGCGACGAGGCGGCCCGGCTGGCCTACGACGTCTACGTGCACCGCCTCCGCCACTACCTCGGCGCCTATCTGATCGAACTCGGTGGAGTCGACGCGATCACCTTCACGGCCGGCGTCGGCGAGAACAACCCGGACGTGCGCGCCGACGCGCTGGCCGGCCTGTCCGCGTTCGGGATCGCGGTGGACCGCGACCGCAATACGGCGCCGGAGCGGACCGCGCGGCGGATCTCCCCGCCGGACGCGAAGGTGGATGTCCTGGTGGTGCCGACGAACGAGGAACTCGCCATCGCCCGTGCCGCCGCCGCGCTGACCGAAAAGATTTGAGCCCGCCGGGTTTCAGTAGCAGGTGAGCGGCTGGAGCGAATCACCGGCCTGCGGTCCCAGCGTCGCGTAGGCCGTCGCGATGGCCGTCACCGCGCGCCGCAGCTCGGGTTCGGGGCTCGTGTAAGGCAACCGCAGGAAACGTTCGAACGCCCCCTGGACCCCGAATCGGGGGCCCGCCGCCAGCAGCACTCCGTGATTCGGCGCGGTGGCGGCCAGCGCCGTCGACACCGGCGTGGGCAGCTGCGCCCACACCGACATCCCGCCGACCCCGGGAAGCACGTACCAGCCGGGTAGTTCCTCGGCCATGGCGGCGAGCAATGTCTCCCGCTGGCTGCGCAACTGCGCGCGCCGACGCTCGAGAATCGGGTCGGCGTGCTCCAGCAGGTGGACCGCGGCCAGCTGATCCATCACCGGGGTACCCAGGTCGACGGTCGCGCGGATACCGAGCAACCGGGTGATCAGGGATTCCGAGGTGCGGATCCAGCCCACGCGCAGACCGCCCCAGAAGGATTTGGAGGCCGAGCCGATGGTGACGACCTCCGGTCCCTTCGCGAACGCGGCGACCGGCGATACCGGCGCCTGTGCGCCCAGGGACAGATCGGCCATGGACTCGTCGATGATCAGCGTCATCCGGGTGTCCCGGGCGATGGCGGCCAGTTCGGCGCGGGCCGTGTCGTCCATCAGGAAGCCGGTGGGATTGTTGTGGTCGGGTACGAGGTAGGCCAGCGAGGCGGCGGTCTGCCGGGCGGCGCTGCGCAGTCCGTCGAGGTCCCAGGCGGCCGCCGGATCCTCCAGGCGCAGCGGAACCGGGACCGGGCGCGCGCCCACATCCCGGATGGCTTCGATGGCGTTGGGGTAGGTGGGATGGTCGATGAGAACCCGGCCCGCGGTCGGCGCCAGTACGTTCAGCAGCAGCCGGAGTCCGTGCTGGGCGCCGAGGGTCACCAGGATCTGGTCGGCGCCGGTGGGCAGACCGCGTTCGGTGTAGCGGCGGGCCAGGGCTTCCCGCAACGGCAGGATGCCCACCGGATCCATGCCGTGGGTACCCAGATACGACGGGATGCCCTGCAGCGCGACGGCGTACGCCTCTTCCATCTCCGGCGGCGCGGTCATCGCCGCGTAGGTCAGGTCCACGGCCGGCGCGGCGCCGGTGGACATGGTGGCGATGATGCCGCGGGCGGCCCGGGTGCCGTCGTGCGCGATGGCCGGCGGCAGCGCGACGGTGCTGCGCGAGCCCTGGCGGGTGATGAGATAGCCGTGTTCGCGCAGCAGCGCGTAGGTGGAGGTGACCGTGGTGCGGCTGACACCGAGGGTGGCGGCCAGATCGCGTTCACTGGGCAGGGCGATCCCGAGCGGGGCGCGCCCGTCGTGGATCAACAGCCGGATCCCCTCGGCCAGCGCGAGGTAGGCGGGCCGGGCCGATTTGCGGGCGCCGCCGTCGGCCGGCGCGTCGGCACTACGCCAGTGCCCCAGATCGCGAGCCAGACCCGTCGCGCCGATCACCCGTGTCGCCATAGGGTCCAGTATTAAGCAATTGGATCTTTCGCAGCAAGTCCAGTTGTCGGATGCTAAACGTATGACACTCTTTGTGGCACTCGTGGGAGTGGGAACTTTCGGCTTCATCGCATACGACTACGTCGTACACGAATCCCGGATCGCCGAACTACTGGATAGGTACCGACCACTCGGTTCCGTCACCGAGGACGCGGCGAACCGCTACGAACTCGAGCGGATGCACCGCGACCTGGAGGCTGTCCGCTCGTACCGGGAACGGGACGCGGCCTGACCCCGGGCCGCTAGCGACAGTCACCGCGGATCGGCCAGTCCAGTTACGCAACTGGACTGGTCGGTTGTCAATTCAGCGGATGCGTGCGGTAGAACTCGCACACCTGCCCGGAGAGCAGCCCGTCCTCACAGGCGAAATAGGTCTGGATACAGGAATTGGTATCGCAACCCAGCCGGGCCAGTTCGTCACGTACCCGGAGGTTGCGTTCCTGCGGGCTCTCCGGCTGCGACGACGCGACGGCCGGGGCCGCGGGAACCGCGCTGCCCTCATTGTCCGCACACGCCCCGAGCAGCAGCATTCCGGTGCACAGCGCCGCCACCGCGGCGAATCGACCAGCGGATTTCATAACCATGCGCACCTCCACATACCCCGGAGTGTTCGACGAGCGGCCAGCGTAACCGATACCCGGGCCGAGGGATACCGGGCGGTTCGGCCACCCGGCCGGCCACTCGGCATGGATTCTCAGTACTCCCCCACCTCGCAGGCCACGCCGTCACCGTCGGCGTCGAGTTGCCGCGAGTAACCGGGCTGACCACCCAGCAACGGGGTGTCGGATTCCCGGCGCGCATGCGCGCAATCGATGTAGTAGGCCTGCCCGTCCTTTTCGGGTTCGGCTTCGGCCCGGTCGGCGGGCAGTGGATGGGAATCCTGGCTCCGATTCGACGACAGCGGGGTATCGGCGGCGGCCGGGGCGGCGGCGAGCACCGACAGCGCACATCCGGCGATCACGAGGCGGGCCAGTGTTCTTCGAGTTCTCATGGCGAAAGTCCTTGGAGCGAGGTGATACCACCATCCTCACGCGGAGTCGCCGATTGCGAAAGACCTTTGTTTCGCCCACCCACCCGTTCGCACGGCGATCCAGGACGGGCCGCACGAACGGGTGTCGATTCAACGCGCAGGTGACCGGCCCGGGCGGGAAGGGCAGGCCCCGCCCGAGATCGCCGCTGCCGCCGGCCCGGCGACGGTCCCGCCCGGTGCGCCGGTCACCGCGTGGCGCAGCCGGTTACGGAGTGCCCGCCGGCGGATCGCAAACCTTCCAGCCGTCGTCGGTCTCCCGCAGATCGAAGGTCCGGGTGGTCTGCTCCGAATCCGCTTCCGTCTGCACGGTCACCTGGGCCAGTGCGGTCCGATCGGTGATCTGCACGGCGTCGACGCCGGTCACGTTGGGAATACTGCCCCCGTCGACGGCCTGCCGGTGCACCGCGGCGAACTGCTCCTCCGACAATCCCTGGTAGTAGTCGTGCAGACCGCCGCAGGTGATATCGCGCAGGCCGGCCAGATCGCCACTCTCCAGCGCGCCGGTGTAATCGCCGATGGCCGTACGGATCCGGGCCTGCGGGGAATCGTCACCGGAACCGATGCCGGCCACGATCGCGATCAGCGCGATCACGACCACCACGGCCGCACCCGCGGCGATCAACCACTTCCGGTTACCCGCGGAACCCGCCGGCGCGGCCGCCGGCTCCACCCGCTGCGGTTGCGCGATCTGCCCGGGGGCGCCGTACTGCGGCGCCTGCGCGACCCGGTGTTCGGCCACAGTCGGTTTGATATCGGCCGGTGACGGCGCACCGGCCGGGCGCTGCCCGGCCTGCGGCCGACCGGGACCCCCGGCCGGACGCGGTGCGCCCGGCGACCCGCCGGCACCCTGCGGCGCGGGCGCCGGTCCGCCCGGCCGCTGTGGTGCGGATTGGTCCGGGCGGCTCGGCGCCTGCGGGCCGGGCCGCTTCGGGCCCGACTGCGGACGCGGTGTGTTCGGCGGTTTCGACAGCGGCCCCGCCGTACCCGGCCCGACCCGGTCGGTGCCGGCCGGGCCCTGCGGGCCGCCCGGTTGTTTCGTTCCCGGACGGCCGGGGCTGCGCACCTGGCTCATATCGATGCGCTCGGTGGCGTTCGGGTCCGGTTTGCGCACCGAAATGGATTCGGTCGGTGCTTCCTCCGGCCGCTGCGGCCGGGGGATCACCACTGTCTTCGCCTCGGTGCCGGCCGGCGCCTCCAGTTCGACCGTGGGATCGGCGGTCGCGGCGTCGTCGCCTTCGGTCACCGCATCGGTATCCGCGGCTCCGGCAGGCTCTTTTTCCGCGGCGGTGGCGCCCTCGTCCGGCCCGGCTCCGGCCGCCTCGTCCGCGGTCTCTCCCGCCGCATCGGCGTCCGGCTCGGTGCCGCTCACGGTGATCTCGGCGGTGGCATCCTCTCCGAGGCCGGCCGATTCGGCCGTCTCGGCAGCGGCTGTTTCGACGTCGGCAGTCCCAACGGTGACCGTCTCGGCGTCACCGGTCGAGGCGGCGGTCCCAGCGGTAACCGCCTCCGCGTCACCGGCCGATTCGGCAGTCCCGGCGGTCACCGCCTCGGCGTCACCGGTCGCGGCGGCAGTCTCCTCCGCATCTCCGGCGGATGCGGCCGATGCCTCCGCCGCGCTGCCGCCGGGTTCGGCGAGACCGGCGTCGGGATCCGAAAACGTGGACGTACCACCGGCCGAATCCGCACTGTCGGCAGCGGTTTCCGTGGCCGCTGCCGCTACGGCTCCGGCTTGCGCCGCCGTGGCCCCGGTGGTCTGCTCGGCCTCGTCGGCGGAAGCGTCCGCGCCCGCTGGTACGTCACCGCTCTCCTCGGAAGCCGTTGCCGCCGCGCCGGACACCTCTTCCGCATCCGCCTCGGCCGATGCCGCCGGAACCTCGACGGTCACGTCGTCGGGAGAGCCGGCACCGGTTTGCCCGGAATCGCCGCCGGGTCCGCTGTCGGCCGCGGACTGGTCCGGTTCCGCCGAAGGCGCCTGCGCGCCGGTTTCCTCGGCAGGAGCCGCTTCGGTGGACGGACCATCCGCGGCGCGCGCCGGCTCGTCCGATCCGGCGTCCGCACCCGGCGCGGTCTCCTCGCCCGGCCCGGCCCCGCTCCCCGCGACCGGCACCGCGGCCTCGGTATCCGCATCCGAGCCCCGAGTCGGCGCTTCCGCGGGCTCACCGTCCGAGCCGTCCGGGACTCCGGCCTGCTCCGCCGCCGGAACGCCGGACTCCGTGGCCGCCACCGACGGGGCGTCCTCGGCCTGCGCGTCATCGTCCGCCGATTCCTGAGAGGTACGTTCCAGCGCCTCGGTCGGCGCACCGGCCTTCTCGTCCGGGCGCGCTGCACCGGCTGCCGCCGTTTTTCCGGTCGCCTCCCCGCCGGACGCCGAGGTCGCCGCCGCATCCGCTGCCCGCGCCGACTGCGATCCGGTGTCGGACGTCTGCGGCTTCTCCTCGGCGGAAGAACCCGCGCGGGGCTCGCCGCCGGTGTCGGATTCGGAGCGGATCGGTTCCTTGTCGTCGGTCGGGTGCGACACCTATACCCCTCGTTGCTGGCTAACAGAATGTGACGTAGATGGCCAGCCTATCGAGCATTCCCGATACCCGTGCACAATGAAGCCCATGACCTCGTTCGGTGATCTGCTCGGCCCGCAACCGGTACTCCTTCCTGAACTACACGACGCGGAGGACGCGCTCGACGCCGGCACCGATCCGGTGCGCGTCGCGGCCGATAATCCCGCCGCCTCGATCGCCTGGGCGGCCCTGGCCGAAGCCGCGCTGGAGCGTGCGGCCGACGCCACGGAGCCGGTCAACCACGATGTCGTCGCCGCCTACGCGTTCGCCCGTACCGGCTACCACCGTGGGTTGGACCTGCTGCGCCGCAATGGCTGGAAGGGCTTCGGCCCGGTCCCGTGGGAGCACGAACCGAACCGCGGCTTCCTGCGCAGTGTCGCGGCCCTGGCCAAGGCGGCCAAGGCCGTGGGGGAATCCGACGAATACGCCCGCTGCCTGGACCTGCTCGAGGATTGCGATCCGCGAGCGGCCGGCGAACTGGGTCTGGGCTGAACGAACCCGGAGCATTGATCGACCCGAAATCCCCGGTAGGCCGGGCCCGGACCAGGGGCGCCGACCGGATGCGGCGGTCCTGGAAGCGGCTCCGCCTCTCGGCCATCCCGATTCTGCAGTGCTCACTGGCGGCGGCGCTGGCCTGGTTCCTCGCCAAGGACGTGGTCGGCCACGCGCTGCCCTTCTTCGCGCCGACCGCCGCGGTGGTGTCCATCGGCACCGCCTTCGGCGCGCGGCTGCGCCGCTCGCTGGAACTGGTGGTCGGGGTCGCGGTAGGTATCGGCGTCGGCGATCTGTTCATCTCGCGGGTGGGCACCGGAGTCTGGCAGATCGCCTTGGTGGTGGCGGTGGCCATGGCACTGGCGGTGTTCCTCGACGGCGGCGCCATCATCGGTATCCAGGCCTCGGGTTCGGCCGTGCTGGTGGCCACCCTGATGCCGCCGGACACCGGCGCCGGCCTGTCGCGCATGGTGGACGCGCTGATCGGGGGGCTGGTCGGCGTGGTGGTCGTCGCGGCGCTGCCGTTGCATCCGGTGCGCCGGGCCCGGGAGCAGGCGGCGGCGATTCTGGGCGTGATGGCGAAATCACTCACCGACGGCGCGCACGGACTGCTCGAACAGGATCCCGGCAAAGTGCACACCGCGCTCACCGCGGTCCGGGCCACCCAGGCGCAATTGGATTCGCTGCGCAAATCGCTCGAGGGCGGCCGCGAGGTGAGCCGTATTTCTCCGCTGTACTGGAATTCGCGCGGCCGCTTGGAGCGCTTGCGCGCCGCGGCCGATCCACTGGACAACGCGGTCCGCAACACCCGGGTGCTCCTGCGCCGCTCGCTGACCCTGGTACGCGACGACGAGATCCTCAATCCGGGCCTGATCGAGGAAGTGGAGCAGCTGGCCGCCGCGGTCGAGGTGGTCCGGCGCATGATCCTCACCGATCCGGGTGAACAACCCGACCGCGCGGAGGCCGCCCGCGTGCTGCGCTCGGTGGCCAAACAGGCGCGCCCGGAACTGGTTGCGGGGGCCGGTCTGTCGGCGCATGTGGTCTTCGCCCAGATCCGGTCGACGCTGGTAGACCTGCTGCAGGTGTGCGGGGTGCAGCGCGTTTCCGCGTTGGCGCTGCTCCCGCCCACCGTACCCAATCCCTATGTGACACCGACGAATCGGCCCGCCGACACGGTCGGTTAGGCTCCGGATTCGCGACATTGTTCGCTACCGGGTTGCCGGCACCGGCCGGGCCCGCGATCGCGGAACCCGCACGCCTCGGCGCCCGGCCACAGCGGGTATTCGAGTAGTCGACCACCTGTGCCCACGGTAGCCGGACTGCACTAATGTGAAACGTGACCGAACCGGCCCACAGCCGGTTCGGTGGGACCCCTCCCGTGCGCCGCGTCGCCGACGGACGGCGCACCAGCGCCGAATGTTTCGGATACCCGGACGCCGGCCCGGGCGGGGAATCCGGGCCCGTCCGGCCGGCGCCGCGCCGGGCGGGCCCTCTCGGATCGGGCTACGCCCAGAACCTCGTCAGATATCCGCCGTAGCGCGACCACTGCTCCGATACCCCGGACAGGTCGTAGAGCGCGTACACGGCGTCGAAGAAGACCTGGTTGATCGCCGGGGTGAACAGCAGGGCGAACAGGATGAGCATGCCGAAGGGTTTGAACTGTTCGAGCCCGCGCCGGGTCTGGTAACTCAGGGACGGCTCCATCACGCCGTAGCCGTCCAGGCCCGGGATGGGCAGCAGGTTCAGCAGAGTCGCGGTCACCTGCAGGAAGGCCAGGAAGCTGAGCCCGAACCAGAACGCCGGATGCTCCTGCGCGCTGCCGAAGAGTCGCACGACCAGCAGCAGCACCACCGCGCACACCGCGTTCACGGCCGGGCCCGCCACACTGATCAACCGCTGCGTACGGGGTGGCACCTGATGGGTGTGCACATAGACCGCACCGCCCGGCAGCCCGATACCACCGAGCGCGATGAAAACCATCGGCAGCACGATCGACAGCAGCGGATGACTGTATTTGAGCGGATTCAAGGTCAGGTAGCCGCGCAGTTCCACCTCGCGGTCCCCGGCCCGCCAGGCGATATAGGCGTGTGCGAACTCGTGCAGGCACAGGCTCACCACCCAGCCGAATACCACCAGCACGAAAACGCCGGCCTTGGCCCGGACCGAATCGAGATCCGCATCCCAGGCGAGCACGCCGCCGGCCACCGCGAGCGCCACGACCAGAAGGAACACCGGACTGGGGCGTATCGCACCGCGCCGCAGGGCCGGGACACCGGGGGTCACGGCCGCGTACCCACGAGCACTCGGCGGCACCGCATCAGCGGACCAGCAGCCATGGTTCGTGATGCCGGTAGAACGTCGACCGCGGCACCACCCGGTCGCTCTGGATACCGTCGCGGTTGATCACCGCACCCGGCGTGCCGAGCTGCGCGGCGCGCCCGGGGGTCCAGCGCCGGCGCCGGAACCGGCGCGGATAACTCGCCCGGACTCCCGGCAGCTCCAGTGTGGGGGTGACGAACATGGCCCGGATGGTGCCGGAGAACAGGCGGGTGTCGTCGACATAGGCCTCACCGGTCAGCTGGCCGCCCTCCGGCCCGGTGATCTTGGCGCGGCCCACCAGGACGGTGCCGGTGTCGTCGCGCACCAGCGGGGTCTCGGTGGCCGAACCCTCGAGTGCCCGTTTCGCGGCGGCGTTTCCGGTCTCGAGGTCATAGGCCTGGGCGGCGTAGGTCCGCTCCAGGGGTACGTAGCCGACTTCCACGTGCAACCGCTCGGTGCGCATCAGATGGGTGAGCACAGCGGCCAGCGCCGCATCGCCGCCCAGCACGATCAGACGCGGCAGGCTGTCGGCCGCCAGCACCGGCAGGAGCTCGTCGATCAGCCCGGTGTCCGGTATTGCCCCGGTCTGCGCGGTGGGCTGCGCGGCAAGGGCGATGGGTACCGGTGCGTCGGCACAGCGGAGAACCTGGGTACTCAAACGCCCAACACCCTCCCTCGGACCGGTCACCCATGAGTGTAAGGGGTGCCCGGTGGCGACCCGCGCAACGGCCCGGCCCCGGCGACCGTTCCCCGGCGCCCGCGCGGTCTCGGCTAGACTGTGCTCCCGGCTTCCTCCGCATTACGGCAGGTAGCTGCAGCACTTGCGTGTTGCGCGTCGAATCGTAGGAGACACGACCATGCCGGCAATCGTCCTCATCGGAGCCCAGTGGGGTGACGAGGGCAAGGGCAAAGCCACCGATCTACTCGGGGGCCGCGTGCAGTGGGTAGTGCGGTACCAGGGCGGTAACAACGCCGGCCATACCGTGGTGCTACCCAACGGCGACAACTTCGCGCTGCACCTCATTCCGTCCGGCATCCTGACCCCCGGCGTCAAGAACGTCATCGGCAACGGTGTGGTCGTCGACCCCGGCGTATTGCTCGACGAACTCGCCGGGCTCGAGGATCGCGATGTCGACACCTCGGGTCTGCTGCTCTCCGCCGACGCGCATCTGATCATGCCGTATCACGTGGCCATCGATAAGGTCACCGAACGGTTCCTCGGCAACAACAAGATCGGCACCACCGGTCGCGGTATCGGCCCCTGCTATCAGGACAAGGTCGCGCGGGTCGGGGTCCGGGTCGCCGATGTACTGGACGAGAAGATCCTCACGCAGAAGGTCGAGGCCGCTCTCGAGTTCAAGAACCAGGTGCTGGTCAAGATCTACAACCGGCGCGCCCTGGACCCCCAGCAGGTGGTCGAGGAGGTGCTCGGCCAGGCCGAACGATTCGCGCACCGCATCAGCGATACCCGGCTGGAACTGAACCTGGCCCTCGAACGCGGTGAGACCGTGCTCCTGGAGGGGTCGCAGGGCACCCTGCTGGACGTGGACCACGGGACCTACCCCTACGTCACCTCGTCCAACCCGACCGCCGGCGGCGCCGCGGTGGGCGCGGGAATCGGACCCAACCAGATCGGTACGGTGCTGGGCATCCTGAAGTGCTACACCACCCGGGTCGGCTCCGGGCCCTTCCCGACCGAACTGTTCGACGAATCGGGCGCCTATCTGGCCAAGACCGGCGGCGAAGTCGGCGTCACCACCGGCCGGGCGCGCCGCTGCGGCTGGTTCGACGCGGTCATCGCCCGCTACGCGACCCGGGTCAACGGCATCACCGACTACTTCCTCACCAAACTCGACGTGCTGTCGAGCCTGGACCGGGTGCCGATCTGCGTGGCCTACGAGGTGGACGGCGAACGGGTCGAGCAGATGCCGACCACCCAGACCGGCTTCCATCACGCCAAGCCGATCTTCGAGGAGATGCCCGGCTGGTGGGAGGACATCTCCGGCGCGCGGACCTTCGAGGAACTGCCCGCCAACGCCCAGGCCTATGTGCTGCGGCTGGAGGAGCTCTCGGGCGCCCGGATCTCCTGTATCGGGGTCGGGCCGGGCCGCGAGCAGACCATCGTCCGCCACGACGTCCTGGGCTGAGGACTCAGCGGACGGCCTGGAAGGCCAGCACGGTATTGCCGATCCGGATCGAATCGCCGTCGGCCAGCAGCGCGGAATCGATCGGCTGCTCGTTGACGAATACCCCGTTGGCCGAGCCGAGGTCCTCGATCAGCAGGCCGGCCCGGCCCAGTTTGATCTGCGCGTGGTACCGGCTGGCCTTCGGATCGTCGAGGATCAGATCGTTGTCGGTCATCCGGCCGATCCGGAATCCGCCGTGCGCGACCGGCACCGTCCGTCCGTCCGGTAACCGCAGCTGACCGCTGCGCACGGTGCGTGGCACCTCGGTGACCGTATCTGTCATCGCCGCGGCCATCCGCTCGACGCTCTTCATCTCGACGGTGCTCAGCGGTTCCTGCCGCAGCACCCGCCGTTCCAGCTCCACCAGCGCGGGCCCGGGGTCGATACCGAGTTCCTCGGCCAGCACCGCCCGCACCCGCCGGCACGCCTCCAGCGCGTCGGCATGGCGTTCGGACAGGTAGAGCGCGGTGATGAGCTGACCCCACAGCGGTTCGCGCAGCGGGTGCTCACTGGTGAGCGCGACCAGCTCGCCGATCACGGCGGCGGCCCGGCCGCACGCGATCTCCGCGTCGAACCGTGCCGATACCGCCAGCAGCCGCTCCTCCTCCATGGCGGTGGCGAAACTGTCGGCGAAACCGAGACCGGCGAGATCGGACAGCGCCCGGCCGTTCCATTCGCGTAAGGCGGTGCCGAACAGCCGGGACGCCGAGGCATGATCGCCGGCCCCCGACGCCCGGGTGCCCGCGTCCCGGGCGGCTTCGAACCGGCCCAGGTCGCAGGCATCGTCGGCGATCTCGAGCCGATAACCCGAGGACTCCGTGCGCAGGACACCCGCCGGGTCGACACCGGAATTGCGCAGCGCCTTCCGGATATTCGACACGAACACCTGCAGGCTGGCCGCGTAGGCATCCGGCGGCTCCTCGTTCCAGACCATATCGGCCAGGGTGGACGAGGACACGGCCCGGCGCCGGTTCACCGCGAGTGCGGCCAGCAATGCCCGGGGTTTGGGCCCGCCGACCGGCACCGGCTCACCGCCGACCAGTAGACGCACGGGCCCCAGCACGCGGAGATCGAGTGTCATCCGGCTACGGACGGTGCGAAGAGATCAGGCACTGATGGAACGCCCGGCGGATCGCAGGTCGTTGCAGGCCTGCACCACCCGCTGGGCCATCGACAGTTCGGCCTTCTTCAGGTAGCTGCGCGGATCGTAGGTCTTCTTGTTGCCGACCTCGCCGTCGATCTTCAGCACACCGTCGTAGTTGCTGAACATATGGGCGGCGATCGGCCGGGTGAACGCGTACTGGGTGTCGGTGTCGACATTCATCTTCACCACGCCGTAGCGCAGCGAATCGTCGATCTCGGACTTCAGCGACCCGGAACCGCCGTGGAACACGAAATCGAACGGCTGGGCGTCATTGGCCAGGCCCAGCTTGGCCGCGGCCACCCGCTGCCCCTCGGCCAGCACCTCGGGCTTGAGCACCACATTGCCCGGCTTGTACACACCGTGCACATTGCCGAAGGTGGCGGCGAGCAGGTACTTGCCCTTCTCACCGGCGCCGAGCGCGTCGAGGGTCTTCTCGAAGTCGGCGGGCGAGGTGTAGAGCTTCTCGTTGATCTCGGCCTCGACACCGTCCTCTTCACCGCCGACGACACCGATCTCGACCTCGAGGATGATCTTCGCGGCGGCCGCGGCGGACAGCAGCTCCTGCGCGATGGAGAGGTTCTCGTCGATCGGCACGGCCGAACCGTCCCACATATGCGACTGGAACAGCGGGTTCTGCCCGGCGTCCACCCGCTCCTGCGAGATTGCCAGCAGCGGCCGGACGAACCCGTCCAGCTTGTCCTTGGGGCAGTGGTCGGTGTGCAGCGCGATGGTGATGTCGTACTTCGCGGCCACCACATGGGCGAATTCGGCCAGCGCGACCGCACCGGTGACCATATCCTTCACCCCCTGGCCGGAACCGAATTCCGCGCCACCGGTGGAGAACTGGATGATCCCGTCACTACCCGCCTCGGCGAAACCCTTGATCGCCGCGTTGATCGTCTCCGACGATGTGCAGTTGATGGCCGGGAAGGCAAAGGAGTTCGCCTTGGCCTGGCCGAGCATCTCGGCGTAGACCTCCGGAGTCGCGATCGGCACTGTGAAGACCTCCGTGTTGTACGGCAGACGTGGGTTTGTCTGTTTCTGCACATACCCTAAGGCAGGCAGGTTTCATCCGGTATAAGGGGATTGTTTGTGCCGCCGCACCCTACGGCCGTCGATGTAACCGGTACTGTGGGCCGAGTGATTGCGCTGGCAGCTACCGACGCGGTGACGAGCAATCTGGCTCTGACCGAACTGCTCGACCCGATGCACCTGTTGACCGAGACCTGGCTGAAGAACGCGGTGCTACCGGCCATTCTGGTGATCGTCTTCATCGAGACCGGTCTGCTTTTCCCCCTCCTGCCCGGTGATTCATTGCTGTTCACCGGTGGTCTGCTGGCCGCGCAACCCAATCCTCCGGTATCGGTCTGGGTACTGGTTCCGGCCGTCGTCTTCATCGCTTTCGCCGGTGATCAATGCGGGTATTGGATCGGCCGGGCCATCGGTCCCGCGCTGTTCAACAAAGAGGACACGCGCTTCTTCAAGAAGAGCTACGTCACCGAAACGCACGAATTCTTCGAGAAGCACGGCCCCAAAACGATCATCTTGGCCCGTTTCGTCCCGATCGTCCGGACTTTCATGCCGGTGCTGGCCGGGGTCTCCAAGATGAGCTACCAGCGCTATGTCGCCTTCGATATCGTCGGCGCCGTCGCCTGGGGTGGCGGGGTGACCGTTCTCGGGTACTTCCTCGGCAATGTCGCCTTCATCCGCGACCACGTCGAGGCCATTTTCCTGCTCATCGTGTTCATCTCGATCCTGCCGGGCATCAGCGCGGTCGCCAAGAAGCTGCTCGCCCGCAAAGCGGACAAAACCGTCGCGAACGGCACCCTGACCTCGACCGCGGAGCTTCCGGCCATGGATCTGCCCGGCCAGGTCGACAGCACCATGCCCCTGCCGGTGGTGCATCACGCCGGACCGGTCGGCGCAAACGATTCTCCCGTTCGGTAAGTGGTGAGCGTCCAGGCCGTGCCCCATGCGATGGGCAGCTTCGAACCCCTGATCTCCGCGGGACCGGCACTCGTCTGGACCGTGGTCCTGACCTTCGTCTTCCTGGAATGCGCATTCATTCTCGGGCTGTTCCTGCCCGGCGATTCGATGCTGCTGACCGCGGGCATCGTGATGGCTTCGCACGCCACCGGCGAAACCCAGGTCTGGCTGCTCGCGGCCGGCGCGATGGTCGCCGCCATCGCCGGCAACCAGGTGGGCTACATGGTCGGGCGAAGAACCGGCCACCGGCTCGTCGCCCGCAAGAACGGGCGCTACATCAACACCCGCAACCTGTCCCGGGTCGCCGAACTGTTGCAGCGGCACGGTTTCGTGGCGGTCCTGATCGCCCGCTGGATCCCCTGGGTGCGCACCCTGTGCCCGATGGTGGCCGGCGCGGCCGGAATGGACCATCGCCGCTACACCGTGGCCAGCACCATCGGCGCCATCATCTGGGCCCCGGTCCTACTGCTCATGGGGTACTACGCCGGTGGTTTCATCCAGCAAATCTCCTGGCTCATGCCCATCGTGATCGGTTCGCTGGTGGTGTGCCTGATCGTGGGCACCGTCATCGGTATCAGGCAGTACCGGCAGGAGATGTCCCAGCCGATCGAGGACTTCGACCTCGATCCCGCGTCCGCCGACGCCGACACCATGCCGCTGCCCGGACTCGGACGGGCGGGCGGGCACCCCGGCCACGGTCACGACCGGCGCGAACTACAGACCGGCCGCGGTGACCATATGGGCGGCTTCCATGAGCATCCATCCCGACAGCTGTACCGATAGGTCCCGTTCGGGAACCCGGGACGAGCTGACCGCCCCGTTGGAGGTGAGCCCGCCGGCGCCGCGGCTACCACTGGGCAGCTGAGCGGATACCGCCCAGTCGTGGCCGAAGAGGGGCTCGCCCTCCACATCGAGGCGGTTCTCCCAGGCCGCGGCCGCCGATTCCTTCACGATGCGCGCCGCCGTGCGCCGGTCGGCGAGTTGTTCGTGTTCGTTGCCGGGCAGCATCAGCGCGACCTGGGCCAGATAGCGGACGAGAATGCCGTTGAACAGACCGCCATCGCCGCCGGTACCGCCGCGCACCACACAGTCGACGGTGAGATGGTCCTCCACGGCGTCCAGGAGGCGGTGCACCCGGTCGAGATGCGCAAAAGCACCGGTGTGTACCGCGAGCTCGGTTTCCAGGCCCAGTACGACACCCTGGCAGTAGGTGTAGACCGGGCGTTCCAGCTCACGGGCGGGGAGGTGGATACCGTCGAAGACGAGACCGGTCTCCGGATCGCGCAGCGTCTCGTCGATCCAATCCGCTATTTCCGCTGCCCGCTCGTAGCGGCCGAGCCGGGCCAGCGCGATACCGGCGGGACCGTTGGCCGGGGCATTGTAGAAATCCGCCCCCACCCGCCAGGGGATGCCGCCACCCACCGCGGGGTTCCACGCCGTATACAACTTCTGTTCCAGCGGGCCGAGTGCGCCGACGGCCTCCTGGTTGTCGTGGATCCGGGCGGCGCGTTCCAGGGCGATGGCCAGCCACGCCATATCGTCGTAGTAGCGGTTGGTCCATCCGGAGATATTGCGGAGCCGGTGCGACCGGACCAGGGTGGCCACCCGTTTGCGGCGTTCGATGGTCGGCGCCCGGTTGGCGGCGTCGACCGCGCAATCGATGAGGTGGGCCTGCCACCAGTAGTGCCAGGTGAGGAAGAATCGCTCGCGCCGGATCGACGGCCAGCCCACCACGCCGAGCGCGGTGCCCGGCAGCAGCCACACCGGCCGCAGATGGCGGGACAGGATCGCGGCCTCGGCCCGGTCGGCCCGCTCGGACCAGCGTGTCGCGGGGTCGCCCAGCGGCCTGCGCTGTTGCCCGGCCGAGCGCCGGGGAACGTCGAGATCGTCGCTGGGCGGGGTCATGAAACCCATATTGCCAGGCGAATCGGCTTTTCCGCCGCTCAATTGTTACCGACTCGACGCGCAACCGTTCGACTCCGCCCGGATTCGGTCCGGACCTCGTGGAATTACTGCCGAACAACACACGGAACGGCCGGCCGGATGTCGTATACCGGGGTTTACGCCCGGGCGTGTCGCGCCGGCCGCCGCGAGCTCCGGCGCGGCGAGCGGACGAGTCGACCGCAGAACACACGGGCGCACAAGGAGTTTCGCTCGGGCCGGACCGAGCCGGACGACGCTGCTCCGCCAGCACTACGATCATGCCGTGACCAACCCAGCGCTAGGGGCCGATCCGGGCCCCGCCCGGCTCCGGACATCCGGGATCGCGACAGCGTGTACACCGGCCCCGGAGCCGGCAGCGCGACAGGAATCCGACGATCCCGACCCGGACCCCGAACCCGGGCCCGGTCCGACCGAATGGGGTGAGAACCCGAACGGGGTCGGACCGTGGACGGCCGAACACAACGGGCCACCACCGGAGGACGACCGGCTCGACCCGGTCCTGCTCGCCGAAGGCGACCGCCGCAATGTCGTCGACGCGTACCGCTACTGGACCCGGGAAGCGATCGTGGCCGATATCGACCGCCGCCGCCACCCATTCCACATCGCCATCGAGAACTTCGGCCACGACGCGAATATCGGCACGGTCGTGCGTACCGCCAACGCCTTCGCCGCCGGCGCGGTACACATAGTCGGCCGCCGCCGCTGGAACCGGCGCGGCGCCATGGTCACCGACCGCTACCAGCACATCACCCACCACCCGGATATCGAGGCCCTGCTCGAATTCGCCCGGTCCGAGGACCTGAGTGTGGTCGCGGTGGACAATGTCCCGGGTTCGGTACCGCTGGAAACCGTCCGGCTGCCGCGGCGCTGTCTGCTGCTGTTCGGCCAGGAGGGTCCGGGCGTCACCGAAAGCGCCCGGGACGCAGCGGTACTCACCGTGTCCATCGCCCAGTTCGGCTCCACCCGCAGTATCAACGCGGGAGTCGCGGCAGGGATCGCCATGCACACCTGGATCCGCCAGCACGCGGACCTCACCGCCGCCTGGTGACCGCGGATGCGGTCGGCTGCCCGGTTATTCGGGCGCTAGCCCGAGCTCGACCCGATCAAAACGACTATGAAGACGATGTAGGCGATGACCGCGAGCACTCCCAGGATCAGCAGCACCGAGCCGATGATGCCCAGGATGTAACCCACCATCACATTGCTGCGGCCGCCCACGGTGCCGCCGGAGGCGTCGATCTCGTTGAGCGTCCGGCGTCCGATCACCCACGCGAACGGGGCGCAGACCTGGCAGAACATCATTCCGACGATGCCGAGGATCAGTACGGTGGTCGCCTGCGGGTGATCGGGCGGTGGCGGACCGTAGGCCGAGTAGCCGTACGCGGGCGGCGGGTAGCTCATGCGTGGATGGTATCGGGTAGCGCCTAGGCGCTACCAGCGGAAATCCGTTCGGGTTCAACGGCGCCGCGCGTTGCGCGCTCATGGGCGGCCGGGTCGGCGAGCAGGAACTGTGCGGCGCCGTAGGTCGCCAGGATGACCGCTTCGACTACCCGCCGCGACCGTTCGCCGCGCGCGAAGAGCCGCCGCAGCACGATGAGACCGTCCGATACCGTGAACAGCAGCGCCCCCACTCCGAGCCGGCTGCGTGGGTCGGCGTTCGGAATGTTCAGCCCCGCAATGTTGTCCGCATCCGCGGCCAGGGCCGGGTCGGAGGCGAGTACGGCCGCGGTGCCCAACGTCGCACCGTACGCGCTCAGCGGCGCGGCGAGTGCCGGCGCCTTCGCCCGGAGCAATGCGGCGGCACCGGCCCAGGCCAGCACCCTCGGTACCGCGACAGCGGGGGACGGCCGGGCACCGTAGCGCCACCACAGCGCGGCATATCCGGTCTGCATCACGGCGAAGGACGACGCCCCGGCAATGAGCCTGCGGTCGTCGTCGGGGTCGATGAGCAGTACGTCTCCGACGGTCGCGGCGCCCAGCGAACTCAGCAGCAGGGTCCGGTCGGCCGGCGCGATATCGGCGCGACTGGTGGCGATATCGGCCGCGAGCAGCGGCATCATCAGCGGTTTGGCCGCCCACTGCCAGCGCTGTCGACCGGTGAGCGCACCCGCCACGGTCACCGCGGTGGCGGCGAGGAACCCGGCCCGTAGCGGGCGCATATCAGAGACTCGACTCGGCGGGAGCCGGCGGCAGGATGACGACCTGACCCGCGTAGCTGAGCCCCGCCCCGAAACCGAGCAGCAGCGCCAGCTGACCGCCCTTGGCCTTACCGGTGGCCAGCATCTCCTCCATGGCCAGCGGGATCGAGGCCGCGGACGTATTGCCGGTGTTCTCGATATCGCCCGCCATGGGGATATCGTCGGCCAGGCCGAGGTTCTTCTTCATCAACTCGTTGATCCGGGCATTGGCCTGGTGCGGGATGAAGACCTCGATATCGTCCTTGGACACCCCGGCCACATCCAGCGCGGTGGACAGCGCCCGCGGCAACGTGACGGCGGCCCAGCGGAACACCCGCGGCCCCTCCATCCGCAGCGCCATCCGGCCCACCGGCTCCACCTTGGGATCGGTGCCCTGCAGGTCCTGGGCCCGCTGCATATAGTCGACGAAATTGACGTCCTGTTTGATCGCTTCGGCGTTCTCGCCGTCGCTGCCCCAGACCGTCGGGGAGATCCCGTTCTCCTCGCTCGGGCCGATCACCACCGCGCCCGCGCCGTCACCGAAGATGAATGCCGTACCGCGGTCGGTCGGGTCGATGCCGATGGTCATGGTCTCGGCCCCGATGAGCAGCACGTATTCGGCCGAACCGGCGCGAATCATATCGCCGGCGACCCCGAGCCCGTACCCGAAGCCACCGCACCCGGAGGTCAGGTCGAAGGCGGCGATACCGTTCATGCCCAGGTCACTGGCGACGATCGGGGCACCGTGCGGGGTGAGCATCGGCCAGCTGGAGGTGGCGAGGATGAGGGCACCGATCTGGGAGGGGTCCACACCGCTGTTGCGCAGCGCACGGCGGCCCGCGGCCACCGAGATGGACCGCAGCGATTCGTCGCCGCTGATCCAGCGCCGGTTACGGATACCGCTGCGTTCGAAGATCCATTCGTCCGTGGAATCCAGGACCTCGCACACCTCGTCATTGCTGACCACGCGCGTCGGCCGGTAGGCACCGATGCCGAGCATTGCTACGTTGTCGTGCCCCTTCTTGCCGGCAATGCTCACCACGACTCCACGACCCTTCACTTGCAGTACTGTCGGATTCTCAGGCTAACCGAGCGGGACGGACCTGTGCGCAGCCGCCGTGATTCGGCAGCGGTGTTCAGCCGAGTTCGAGGTCCCCGAGGCTCAGGATGGACCGGTACTCGAGGCCCTCGTCGGCGATGACCCGGTCGGCGCCGGTCTCCCGGTCCACCACGGTGGCCACCCCGACCACCGTCGCGCCCGCGTCACGCAACGCGCGCACCGCGGTCAGCGGAGAATTACCGGTGGTCGTCGTGTCCTCGACCACCAGGACGCGTCTGCCCACCACATCGGGGCCCTCGATCTGCCGTTGCATACCGTGGGTTTTCGCCGCCTTGCGCACCACGAACGCGTCGATCGGCCGGCCCGGGGCGTGCATCACCGCGAGCGCGACCGGATCGGCGCCCATGGTGAGGCCGCCGACGGCGTCGAAGTCCCAGTCGGCGACGAGGTCGCGCAGCAGTTTGCCGATCAGCGGACCCGCCCGGTGGTGCAGGGTCGCCCGGCGCAGGTCGACGTAGTAGTCGGCCTCCTTACCCGAGGACAGCGTCACCTTGCCGTGCACGACGGCTAAATCGCGCACCAGTCCGGCCAAAACGTCCCGGTCGGTCGTTGTCTGGTCGATCATCGGTGTCCTTCCGCCCACGTAGGCGAGTCACGGCAGTAATGTCCCGGCGCCCGCTGCGGCGCCCTGCGAAGCAGGATACGGGGAGGCGTCGCGCGGAGTTGTCGCAGGTCGCGCGGAGTGCGTATCGGGGAAATCTACTGCGGGACCGGACCCTGGTAGGGGCGGAACCCCGGGTGGAACGGACCCCCGGGCCGGGGCGGCTCCTGATCGTCGCCGGGAGCCGGTTCCCGGCGCTCCCGCGGGCCGGAATCGCGGTCGGCTTCCGCACGGGCGGGCCGGTTCGCCGGACGGGCGTCGGGGACCACGGCCAGGCTCGGCCGCCGCGGCGGGGCGTCGCCGGAATCGGGGTCGCGCGGGTCCGGTTCGTCGAGATCCTCCGGATCGCCCTGGCGGTACCGGACATTGGGGGCCGGCCGCCCGTAGCGACCGTCTTCGCGGTCGTCGGCGAAATCGTCGTAGTCCTCGTCCCGGTCGTCGTATTCCGCCGAGCGGATCCGGGCACGCGGGCGCGATGCCCCGGGTTCGGGACCGTCGGGGCGGGGTTCGGTGACCGGCGGCAGCACGTGCAGCAGGCCCGACAGCCGCAGGACGGCGTCGATACCGGTCTCCCAGTCCTTGGCCGCGGTGCCGACCGGAAGCATGCCGAGGGTCCAGTTGCCCTCGCTCCACAGCATCTGCACGGTATCGGCCAGCGATTCGATGAACGCGACCATCCGCTGATCGACCGCATGCCGCGCGATCTCGGGATTGGTGGCGAAAACGACGCGGTCGCCGATGGCGCCGAGCAGTTCGAGATCGGCGTCCTTGGGCGGGTTCATCGTCTTCAGCCGCATATCGACATCGATATCCGAACCGATCTGCCGACGGACCGCGACCAGGGTCGCGGAATCCTCCAGATCCAGCAGCACGAATTTCTCGCCCTTGCGGATACCGGTCACCACGTCCACCGCGGTCAGGTACCCGAGCTTGGCCAGCGCACCGCGCCGCCACGTCGAAGCGAGCGCCGGTTCCACCGACACATAGGTGTATCCCTGGGCTTTCGCCCACACCTGGCGCGCGTGACCGGTCCGCTGCCGCTGGCGCCGGTCGAAGTAGAGCAGCACTATCGCACCCGCGAGGGTGATTGCCGCCAGCCCGAACCACATTGCCGTCATCGTCGCCTAGCCTATCGACCCGCCCGGCGTAATGCCGGGCACCCACACTGCGCGCCGCGATTTTCTCATCGCCCGCCCCCTTCGAGGGCGGTGCTGATGATGACATCGGCCTGAATGGATCCGTCCGGACTCTTCTGACCCTGCACGATCACCAGGTCGCCGGTCGGCAGCGCGTCCACGGTGGCGCCGGCCAGCGAAATCACCTGAGTGGACGGGCTGGTATGCACCGTGACCTCGGCTCCGGTGAGTGTACTGATCGTGAGCGTACCGCCGGTATTGGCGCTGATGGTGCCCATGGTCGTGCCACCGGCCTCGGGATCGCCGCTATCCGGCATATCCGGCAGGCCGGGCAGGCTGGGCAGCGCGGGACCCGAATCGCCCGGATCGGCCGGTAGTCCACGACTCGTCGGACGACTGCTGGTCGTGGTGTCGCTCGCCGTAGTGCCGGAATCACCGCCGAAGAGCATCCCGGCGGCGATACCGGCGAGCCCGATCAACACGATCACCGCGAGCGCGATACCGACCCACATCCCGGTCTTCTTCGGCGGCCGCGGCGGGTCGGGCGGCATCTGACCCGGTGGTACCTGGCCCGGCGGACCGTACCCACCCCACTGGTTCTGGTAGGGCTCGCTCGGATAGAGCGGCATCTCCCGGGTCGGGTTCGGACCCGCCCCCCAGCCGCCGTAAAGATCATTTCCCGGATAGGCCGTGGTCGACTCCCCGTAACCCGCCGGGCCGTAGCCCGCGGACAGCTTCTCGGTGGCCGATTCCCCCGGCTGACCCAGGTGCTGGGTCGGATCGTCGTCCGGCCGCCTCGCCCAGGGATCGTTCGGGTTGGTCATGCCACCCAGACTAAGCGCACCTCCGCCTCCGCTCCGGCCATGCGCGCCAACACGCAAACAATCCACCCCCAACACCCACCGATGTCAACCTCGGCGCACCTCCGCCTCCGCTCCGGCCATGCGCGCCAACACGCAAACAATCCGCCCCCAACACCGGCCGGAGCGAACAACTCGAAGGGAACCGTGCCGCATCCCGGCCGGCTCGCCGTTGGGCTGTCATGATCTCGGCGCTGCCGGTACTCATTCGATCGAGCGACCTCACTGTGTTGACCACACAGGGTCCGACCGATCGGGACCTCCGTGGAAAACCTGGCAAACCATCGCCTGCCGCGGCCCGGCCCGAAACCGCGCCGGTTCGGAACGAGGATTCGTTCTATTACGTCAATTCCCTCGTCAATTCGATCAGGAACTTCGCTGCCGCACGAACTTCATGGTCGGAAACCTCGAAGTTCGGCTGCTCTCCGGAGGTTATGCTGACTTGATTGATCTGATCCACATTTAAGTCCAGCGACCCCTCCCAGCCGTCCACTGTTGTATAAATCCGAACCGAACCAGGGGACTGGTTCAGCCACACCTTATCGTCGTACCCGGTTTGAGCAATATAGCTCGGGTCGCCTCTGACCGGGGCGGGTTCCGAATCGGGCGATAGCATTGCCGAAAGCCTCGTTCCACCCACTCCCACAGACGACTTTGTCACCGTGCACATCGCTCCCCGGTCTATTTTGTCTTCGGGGTTGATGGATCCGTATCCGATAGCCGTATCTGTGATTCCGAGAATGTTTTCGAAGAAGTTGAGCGTCCTATTACATTGGTCGCGAATTTCGTGGCTGGATTCGGTTACCCTAGTCTCTTTGCCGCCGACCAATCCGCACGAAGAAATGAGCGTGATTAATACGATCGCCGCTGCCACGGTAGATATGCGCCCGGCAACCCCGCTCATTGTGTCACCCTGTCTGTATTGACTGACCACTTGTTCGTGCCGTCCAAGACGGTTGCGTCATCGAACTTGGAGTTGCCATCGACAGCCATCGGCGGCCACTTGTTATCGGGTAGACCGTCGATATCCGAGCTGGCCTGCGCGATCTTGTTGCCGCCAATAATAGTTTCCTGTGCAGTCGAGGCTATTTCTCCGACCGCCTGGAGAATCGCGGCGTATGCGTCCGCAATGGCTGCAACAAGGTCTCCGGTTTGAGCCGCTGCGATTGGTCCTGTCGCAGCGATTGCAACTATCTCGCCTATACTGGAGATCAACGAAAGAATCGCATCAGCTATAGATTGATAAAGCGCTAATGTTTTTACAGCAACCGCCTCCAGAGAGAGTGCTATTTCTTCACATGACGCCGGAATTGCCAGTTGCCCACACGGTTTCGCTTGCCGTATACGAGAATTTTCGTATGCCTCGGCAGCGATACCGGACCAATGAGCGTTGAGTTTGGTTTCGTCGATCTGCGTCCCAGCATTGGTCACCGCGCTTGCGACATCCCTCCATGCATTCGCGTAATCGATGAAGGTTAGGGGGACCATAATACCCCTTATAAGCTCGGTCAGCTTGGCGTCGGCCTCCGCTACATATTTCAGCACCTGGTCCCGCTCGTCCCAGAGTCGGTCGACGACGGCTTCGGCAGTACCTCCGCCAACGAGTCCAAAAAAGCCCCAGCCAGCGGCGCGAACACCAAAGACAATGGTCCCGAACGCGTCGTTGGCCCTGTCCGGCTGACCCTTGAGGTCCTCCGCCTGGGTTTTAATAGATTCGATATGGGTGCTCAGGTCTGTTCTGGTTTGCGGATCCTTATCCTCAGCCATGCTGCGCCCCCTCTAGTAAAGATTGTTGAGTGCATGCGCGTTCTGCGCATCCTCGGCTTCATATGTGTCGGCCACCTGGCGAAGTGTCGCAGCGATCTCATTGAATACCGCGATACCCTCCTTCATTCTATCGGCGAAGAAGTCGGGAACACCCTTATATTTTTCGTACGCCAGAATGAATACGCCCGCCTCGAGTTGTTCGAATTTAGTCTTTTCGGTAGCAAGTCGCGCTTCTTCCAAGGCGGCAGCCGCCTCGTCCCAACTGGTCGCTGCCCCCCGGACGGCACCTATCGCCACCGTGATAGCCTGCTGTGACGGTGTGGCCATATTAACCCCCTGTACTCTCTATTAGATATTTGCGATGGCGAGAATTATGAAACTCGAGATCCTCATCCGAATATCTTGAGTAATCTCCACGAACCGGGAAGCCGGACGGAGTTCGCGGACTCTATCCGCGAGGGATAGAAGTTCATCGACCAGGTCCAGCGGGTTGGCGTTCCGCGCCCATTCCGGCCATACATATATAGATTTTATTTGAAAACAGTCCGCCGATATCGACATTCCAGCTTTGCCATCGATTACCGCTCGTCCATGAACATCGAAGGTACCCCGCGTGCGTATGCGCTTCTGGACTTCACGGTATTCCGACCAGCTCGAAGTATCGAGAAGAAGCATCAGGACCGTGCGCCGATCAGGAAACGAGCAAGCGTGCCTGAATTCACCGGTAAGAAGTTTTCCCAAACAGCTTTCGACCGACTTTTTATAGGCGCGCATCAACTCGTCGCCGGCTTCGCCGGCGTTCACGTAACGGTGCCATTGCTGACTTATGTGCAACTGTATTGGTAGAAGTCCGCGATCGACTTCAATAGTCGCGAATGAGGAACCGGGCGCGGCCGGCGAGTTAGCCGCAGCGGTCGAGCCCGAGTGCGCCCGGGGGGAGGTAGAGGCCGCACGAACCGGTTCCGGCCTGTATGTAGGACTCTGTGAAGGTCGCGGAGTCGGATGCGGAATCTGCGTGGTGTGAGAATTAACGGAACCCGATTGCCTTGGGGTCAGCGGTTCTTCGTCCCAGAATTCGTCTGGATCATCATAATGATTGAAAAATCCACCGGTATATTCTGGTGGTGGCATACTGCCGATTCCTATCTTTGCGCGCTTGCCTTTTCGACAGGGTGATAGTTGTTGGCTACTCGAGACCGATGGCACACCCCCCTTTTTCTACGCAAAGCCAGTAGCTCTGTTCCGGGGATCAGCTTCTCCAAACCATGTACGCTTGTCAACCCGGCGGACTCCCCCCTATCAGCCATGGCACTCACCGATCATGCTGCTGTGCGTACAAGTTGAGTGGCTCGCAATCAACATGTCCCCTGCCAAGTCCGCCGATCGCCTCGCAGGGTTACGAGACGAAGCTCTCGCCCGCTCAGAGCATTGCAATATCCGCTCTCGATGATCGACGGCCCGCCGGGAACCGGGAAGACGCCGACGATCCTGAACACCATTGCCTCGGTGATCTGCCGGCCGGGGCACGACCGTGGGCGTGGTGTCCTTTACCAGCTCCGCCGCCGGCAACATGTTCGAGAAGCTGACCGGAAAAGGTTTCGGGATGGTGGCGGCCGATCTGGGCAGCACCGCCGAGCGGCGGAAATTCTTCGCCCTCCGCCTTCGCTCCGGCCATACGCGTCGATACGGCGGGCTCCACGCCCACGACACCGGCCGCCCCGAACTCGACCGAACCGATCCCGGGCAACCGCGGTGGCCCGGGACCGATGCCGGTATGCGGCGCCGACGGCGAGGTCGGCGCCGCATACGCGGTGTGGAGTTACGGGCCCGCGGTGACCGCGGCGGGGTCGCGATCACGCGGCCCGACGACGAGTCCGTCGCCGTTCGGGCCGACGCCCACCTCGACCGTGTCGCCGTCGGTGACCTTCCCGGCCAGCAGTTCCTTGGCCAGGGTGTCGCCGATGGACTGCTGGATGAGGCGTCGCAGCGGGCGGGCGCCGTAGACCGGGTCGTACCCGCGCACCGCCAGCCAGAATCGGGCCGAAGCGCTCACCTCGAGGGTCAGCCGCCGCTGCGCGAGCCGCCGCTGCAACTGATCGAGCTGGATATCCACGACATGAGCGAGCTGGTCCTCGTCCAGGGCCTGGAACATGACCACATCGTCGAGCCGGTTCAGGAACTCCGGTTTGAAGGCGGCCCGCACCGCGTTCATCACGAATTCCGCGTCGGCTCCGGCCCCGAGGTTGGAGGTCAGGATCAGGATGGTGTTGCGGAAGTCCACCGTCCGGCCCTGTCCGTCGGTGAGCCGGCCCTCGTCGAGAACGGCGAGCAGGATGTCGAAGACATCCGGATGCGCCTTCTCGATCTCGTCGAACAGCACCACCGTGTACGGCCGCCGCCGTACCGCCTCGGTGAGCTGACCGCCCTGGTCGTAGCCGACGTATCCGGGCGGGGCGCCGACCAGGCGGGCGACCGCGTGCTTCTCGCTGTACTCGCTCATATCGATGCGGACCATCGCGCGTTCGTCGTCGAACAGGAAGTCCGCGAGCGCCTTGGCCAGCTCGGTCTTACCGACACCGGTGGGACCGACGAACAGGAACGAGCCGGTCGGCCGGTTGGGGTCGGCGACTCCGGCCCGCGCCCGCCGCACCGCGTCGGAGACCGCGCGCACGGCGTCGTCCTGCCCGACCACGCGACGGCCGAGTTCGGATTCCATCCGCAGCAGCTTCTCGGTCTCCCCCTCGAGCAGCCGGCCCACCGGAATACCGGTCCACGCCGAGATCACCTCGGCGATATCGTCCGGCCCTACCTCTTCTTTGAGCATTACCTCGCCGTCGGCCGCCGCACCGGATGTCTTCTCGGCCTCGGCGAGTTCCTTCTCCAGCGTCGGAATCCGGCCGTATCGCAGTTCGGCGGCCTTGCCCAGGTCACCGTCGCGTTCGGCGCGCTCGGATTCGCCGCGCAGGTTCTCCAGCTGCTCCTTGAGCACCCGGACCTGGTCGATCGCGGTTTTCTCGTTCTGCCAGCGGGTGGTGAGCTGGTTGAGCTTCTCGCGATCGTCGGCGAGTTCGGCGCGCAGCCGTTCCAGCCGCTGCTTGGACGCCTCGTCGGTCTCCTTCGTCAGCGCTACCTCTTCGATCTCGAGCCGCCGGACCGCGCGTTCGACCTCATCGATCTCCACCGGCCGGGAATCGATCTCCATCCGCAGCCGCGACGCCGCCTCGTCCACCAGGTCGATCGCCTTGTCGGGCAGGAAGCGGGAGGTGATGTAGCGGTCCGACAGCGCCGCCGCCGACACCAGGGCGGAGTCGGTGATCCGCACACCGTGGTGCACCTCGTAGCGTTCCTTGATGCCACGCAGGATGCCGACGGTGTCCTCCACCGAGGGTTCGCCGACGATCACCTGCTGGAAGCGGCGCTCGAGCGCGGCGTCCTTCTCGATGTGCTGCCGGTACTCGTCGAGTGTGGTCGCGCCGACGAGCCGCAGTTCGCCGCGGGCCAGCATCGGTTTGATCATGTTTCCGGCGTCCATCGCCGATTCGCCGGTCGCGCCGGCGCCGACGATGGTGTGCAGTTCGTCGATGAAGGTGACGATCTGCCCGGCACTGGATTTGATCTCCTCGAGGACAGCCTTGAGCCGTTCCTCGAATTCGCCGCGGTACTTCGCGCCCGCGACCATCGCACCCAGATCGAGCGAGATGACGGTCTTACCGCGGAGCGATTCCGGGACGTCGCCGGCGACGATGCGCTGGGCCAGACCCTCCACGATCGCGGTTTTGCCGACGCCCGGCTCGCCGATGAGCACCGGGTTGTTCTTGGTGCGCCGGGACAGTACCTGCACCACCCGGCGGATCTCGGTATCGCGACCGATCACCGGGTCGAGTTTGCCGGCGCGCGCGGCGTCGGTGAGGTCGGTGGAGTACTTCTCCAGCGCCTGGTAGCTACCTTCCGGATCCGGGCTGCTCACGCGGGTGTTACCGCGCACGGTGGTGAATGCCTCGCGCAGTGCGGCGGCGCCGGCGCCGTACTTGTCCAGCAGCATGGTCACATCGGAGTCGCCGGAGGCCAGACCGACCATCACATGTTCGGTGGAGACGTACTCGTCGCCGAGTTCGGTGGCCAGATGCTGGGCCGCGGTGATCGCGGCCAGCGCTTCGCGGCCCAGCTGCGGGGTCGTGGTGGCGCCGGTGGCGCGCGGGAGCCGGTCGACGATGTCCTGGGCCTCGCGCCGCACTGTCGCGGGGTCGGTGCCCACCGCTTTCAGCAGGGGCGCGGCGATACCGTCGGTCTGGTCCAGCAGTGCCACCAGCAGATGAGCCGGCCGGATCTCCGGGTTACCGGCGGACGAGGCCGCCTGCAATGCGGCGGTCAACGCGGCCTGGGTCTTGGTGGTGGGATTGAACGAGTCCACGAAGCACCTTCCTGCTAGTCGATATCTCATCCGGCATCCGCACCGATCCAGGTGTCTCGTGCCGTCCTGCCAGATTCAACGTTCGAAAGGTTGAGTCTGTTCCGCTCAACTTTAGTTTTTTCTTCGGCTACCGCCGACCACCGGGTTGCCAGAAAAGTGCTGGGTCACGGCTCATAACGACGCGTCGTTACCCGCGAACAAGATCGGCCAAACCCGGTAACCGTATTTCACACCCACCATCTTCTCTTTTTTCGGGGATACTGGTCGGGTGAAGGACCGCCGGTAACGGTTACGTCCCTCCGGGTCGGATTTCAGGGAAAGGAAGCTCCACGCCGTGGATGCGCGTTCGGCAGCGCTGGTCCGCGCCAATTTCCAGTCGGTGATCGATGCGCCGAGTGGTCCCGAGCGGTTGGTCAGCGCGTTTTACGGTCACCTCTTCGCCGCCAATCCGCGGCTGCGGGAGCTGTTCCCACCCGCCATGGATATGCAGGCGAAACGGGTGGTCACTGCGATCCAGTACATGCTCGACCATCTCGAGGACTGGGATCGCGCCCAGAAGTTCCTCGAACAGCTCGCGCGTGATCATCGCAAGTACGGGGTCGAAGCCGAGCATTACGATCTCGCCGGCCCGGCTCTGTACGCCGCTTTCCAGACCTACAACGGCCCGTACTGGACCAGAGAACTCGCCGAGGGCTGGCGTGATGTCTGTCTGCTCATCTCCGCCGCCATGGCCATCGGAGCCAACTCCGACGATTCGCCGCCCTACTGGGAGGCCACCGTCGTCGGGCACCGGCACGTCCTCGAGGACCTCGCCATCGTCCGGTTGCAGTCCGACGACCCGATCCCCTACCTGGCCGGACAGTACGTCCCCGTCTCCGTTCCGCAGCGGCCACGGATGTGGCGCTACCTCTCACCCGCCATCCCGTCGAACCCCTACGGCGAGATCGAATTCCACGTCCGCAAGGTCCGCGGCGGATGGGTGAGCCCCTCCATCGTCAACGAGACCAAGGTCGGCGACCGCTGGCTCATCGGCGGACCGCTCGGCGGCCTGCAGGTCGACCAGGACAGCGGCCGCGATGTGCTGATGATCGGATCGGGCACCGGTGTCGCGCCGCTGCGCGCCCAGCTGATCGAGATGGGCCGGCGCGGTATCAATCCCCGCGTCCACTTCTTCATCGGCGGGGTCTACCCCTGCGACCTGTACGACGTGGAGAACATGTGGCAGCTTTCGCAGAGCAACCCGTGGCTCACCATCGTCCCGGTCTGCGAGCACAAGACCAACCCGTGGTGGTACCCGCATCCCACCGAGGACGCGCCCTACGGCATGCACCGGCGTCTGGTCGGCAACCTCGGCGCCGTGGTGGCCAGTTTCGGCGCATGGGAGGATCGGCAGATCCAGATCGCCGGTTCGGCGAAGATGATCGCCGACACCCGGCGCGCGCTGCTCGCGGTCGGCACCCCGGAGGAGATCATCAGTACCGATCCGGTCTGATCGGTATCGGCACATCGAGCACCGGGCGGTATCCCGTCCGGCCCGGCCTGTCAGCGGAGTGAGGTATGACGAACGACCCGAGCGCGTCCCCCGCCCATTCGTCCCAGCGGTCGTACTGGCTGGCCGATGTCGTCGAACATCACCGGCTGCGCCACGATATGGCGGTTGTCCGCTTGATCGGCGAATACGTACCGTTCCACGCGGGGCAGTCGGTGCAGGTCGAGGTCCCGCAGTTCCCGGGCATGCGCCGCCGGTTCTCCCCCGCGCTGCCGCCGTCGCTGGACGGCAAGCTCGAATTCCATGTGAAGACCGTGGCGGGCGGCTGGTGCAGTGGCGGCATCGTCGCCGATACCGCGGTCGGGGACCGATGGAAGCTGTCCGCTCCCGAGGGACTCTTCACAGTCGATCCCGACGGCGACGAGGTGGTGATGATCGCCGGCGGCACCGGCCTGGCCCCGCTGCGCGCCCAGATCCTGGAACTGGCCCGGCACCAGGACCCGCCCACCACCTATCTGTTCTTCGGCGGCTCCGCCCCGCGCGACCTGTACGCCGCCGATATGCTCGTCCTGCTCGCCGCCGATCTGCCCTGGCTCACGGTGGTGCCGGTGGTGGAACGCCTCGAGGATCCGACCTGGCCCGACAAGTGGTACGAAAGTCACCGGGTGGACATAGGTTTCGACGAGGACGACCTGCTGCAGGGCACCCTCGCCGACGTGGTCGGCTCCTACGGTTCGTTCGACCGGCACCAGGTGCTGGTCTGCGGTTCGCCCGCGATGACCAGATCCACCGTGGAACGGCTACTCGACGCGGGTACCCCGGCCGAACGAATCCAGTTCGAAGGAGCCTGAGCCGGCGCCGGTATCCGCCTAGTGCCGCCGGTTCCGCGGCTGCCACACCACCAGGGCGGTATTGCGCTGCGGTGGAATCAGTTCCGGCCGATAATCCGGCCGGGCCCGCTCCCGTTCCAGTTGCGCGGTCAACTCGACCACCCGCTGCTGGAGTTCGGTCACCTGATTGGTGAGCTCGATGATCCGTTTGATGCCGGCGAGATTGACGCCCTCGTCCTGGGAAAGCCGCTGCACCTCGCGCAACAGCTCCACATCCCGCTCCGAATAGCGCCGGCCGCCGCCCGATGTGCGCTGCGGTGTCACCAGACCCAGCCGGTCGTAGGTGCGCAGGGTCTGCGCATGCATACCGGCCAGCTGGGCCGCCACCGAGATCACGAAATATTCAGTGCGGGCCGATTTTGCCTCGGGTCCTCGTTTCGGCTCCATTACGCACCTGCCCATCCCGCTCTCGGATCGAAGCCGCTGGCCTTCTCCGCCTCCTGCAACGCGCGCAGCGCCGCAACGGCATCGTCGTCCAGCTTCGGCGGCACGGCGACCTTCACGGTGACCAGCAGATCACCGGCTCCGCCACCACGTTTGGGTACTCCGCGGCCACGCACCCGCAGGATGCGCCCGTCCGCGGTACCCGGCGGCACTTTCACGCCGACCCGGCCCTCCAGAGTGGGCACCGATACGGTCGTACCGAGCACCAATTCACTGTAGCTGACCGGCAGTGCCAGGGTCAGGTCGTCGCCCGCCCGGCCGAAGACCTTGTCCTGGCCGACGTGCACCGTGACGAACAGGTCGCCCGAGGGCGCGCCCCGCAGGCCGGCCTCGCCCTGTCCGGCGAGCCGGATCCGTTGCCCGTCCGCGATTCCCGGGGGGATGCGGACGTTTATGGTGCGGGTGCGGTTCTGGATACCGCTGCCGTGGCAGTCCACGCACGGATCGTCGATGATCGACCCGGTGCCGCGGCACTCGTCGCACGGTTCGCTGAATCCGAACGCACCCTGATTGCGGCTGACCACACCGCTGCCGTTGCAGATCGGGCACACCCGCGGGCTGGTGCCCGGTTTGGCCCCGCTGCCGTGGCAGGTGGTGCAGGGCGACGGGCTGGTCAGATGCAGCGGCACCGTGACGCCCTTGGCCGCCTCACGGAACCCGAGGGTCGTCTCGGCCTCCACATCGGCGCCCCGGCGGGGCCGGCCGCCGGTGCGCGTGGCACCGCCGCCCCGGTTGAACAGACCGCCGAACAGATCACCGAGCCCGCCGTCGGCGCCACCGCCGGCCTGGCCGAAGATATCGCCCAGATCGAAGCTCTGGGAGAACCCGCCACCGGCACCCGGGGTGAAACCGCCGCCCCGCCCGTACCCGCCGCCGGAGAACAGCCGGCGGGTCTCGTCGTATTCCGCGCGTTTGGCGGGATCCGACAGGACGGTGTGCGCCTCGCTGACCGCCTTGAACCGTTCCTCGGCCTTTGCATCGCCGGGATTGGCGTCCGGATGCAGATCACGGGCCAGTTTGCGGTAGGCCTTCTTGATCTCTTCGGTGGAGGCGCCGGCGGAGACACCCAGCTCCTTGTAGAAGTCCTTCTCGATCCACTCCCGCTGACTCACCGGGCATCTCCTCCTCTCGATACTGTTCCGCGGCCCGCGCGGGGCCCTGCGTGGTCGTACTTTCCTACCGCCTCCGGGCCCGTCGCGCGCGGCGTGACGGGGGCGCGGCGCACGCGGATCGCTCCGTGCGCACGCCGCGCCGCCCGGTCCGTGGCTTTCGCCGCGGAGTCGTTACTTGTCCGAGCCGGCATCAGCATCCGATGCCTCCGCCCGCGCGGGTTCCGCGGTGTCCGCGGCACCCTGGTCCGCCTCGAGATCGCCGACACCGTCGGTGACGCCGACCAGCGCATGCCGCAGCACCCGCTCACCGAAGCGATACCCCTTGCGCATCACCACACCGATCACCGGATCGTGCCCGGAGCCCTCGTGCTGAACCGCCTCGTGCAGGTTCGGGTCGAAAGGCTCGCCCTCGGACCCGAATTCCTCGAGCCCCTGTTTGCGCAGGGCCTCGATCAGCTTGTCGGCCACCGAGCGCAGCGGTCCGGATTCCAGGTCACCGTGCGCCTTGGCACGGTCCAGGTCGTCGAGGACACCGAGCAGTTCGGTGACCACGGCGGCCTTGGCGGAATCGATCGCGGTCTTGCGATCGCGTTCGACCCGGCGCCGGTAGTTGGTGTACTCGGCCGTCAGCCGCTGCAGATCGGCGGTGCGCTCGGCGAGTTCGTCCGATGCTGGTGTCTCGACGGGCGCCGCGTCGACGCCGTCACCTTCGAGACCGGCCTGGGGCGCCTGGGGGGCTACGCCCTCCTCGGCCCCGGCCGGGGCGGCACCGTTGGCCGCCCCGGCCTGCTCGCGGACCTCACCGGTCTCCGGGTCGATCTTGCGCTTGTCGACGAAGCTGACCGGCTCCTCGGAATTCCCTGTGTTTCCCGAATTCGTCACTTCTTCTCCGTGTCGACCGGCTCGTCCACGACCTCGGCGTCGACCACCTGGTCGTCGCCGGCGTCCGCGCCCGCGGCGCCGTTACCGGAGGCCGCGCTCTCGGAGGCCTGGGCCTCGTAGATCGCCTGACCGAGTGCCTGCGATTCGGTGGCCAGCTTCTCCACCGCGGCCTTCACCGCGGCGGTGTCGGTGCCCTCGAGCGCAGTCTTCGCCTCGGCGATCGCCGCCTCGACCTTGGACTTCACATCCGCCGGAACCTTGTCCTCGTTGTCCTTGATGAACTTCTCGGTCTGGTGTACCAGCGATTCGGCCTGGTTGCGGGTCTCCGCTTCCTCCCGGCGCGCCTTGTCCTCGGCGGCGTGCGCCTCGGCGTCCTTGACCATCCGGTCGATCTCTTCCTTGGACAGACCGGAGCCGTCCTGGATCTTGATCGTGTTCTCTTTACCGGTGCCCTTGTCCTTCGCGGTCACGTGCACGATGCCGTTGGCGTCGATATCGAAGGTGACCTCGATCTGCGGCACCCCGCGCGGAGCCGGCGGGATACCGGTCAGCTCGAAGGAGCCGAGCAGCTTGTTGTGCGCGGCGATCTCGCGCTCACCCTGGAACACCTGGATCTGCACCGACGGCTGGTTGTCGTTGGCCGTGGTGAAGGTTTCCGAACGCTTGGTCGGGATGGTGGTGTTGCGCTCGATGAGGTTGGTCATCACGCCGCCCTTGGTCTCGATACCCAGCGACAGCGGGGTGACATCGAGCAGCAGGACGTCCTTGACCTCACCCTTGAGCACACCGGCCTGCAGGGCGGCGCCGACGGCGACGACCTCGTCCGGGTTCACGCCCTTGTTGGGCTCCTTGCCACCGGTCAGTTCCTTGACCAGTTCGGAGACCGCGGGCATGCGGGTGGAGCCACCGACGAGCACGACATGGTCGATATCGGAGACCTTGATCCCGGCGTCCTTGACCACGGACTGGAACGGCGCGCGGGTGCGGTCGAGCAGGTCCGAGGTGATCTTCTGGAACTCGGCGCGGGTCAGCTGCTCGTCGAGGAACAGCGGGTTCTTGTCCGCGTCGACGGTGATGTAGGGCAGGTTGATCGAGGTGCTCTGCGAGGAGCTCAGCTCGATCTTGGCCTTCTCGGCGGCCTCACGCAGCCGCTGCATGGCCATCTTGTCCTTGGTCAGGTCGATGCCCGAGCTGGACTTGAACTTGTCGACCAGCCACTTCACGACCCGCTCGTCCCAGTCGTCACCACCGAGGTGGTTGTCACCGGAGGTGGCACGGACCTCGACGACACCTTCACCGATCTCCAGCAGCGAGACGTCGAAGGTACCGCCACCGAGGTCGAAGACCAGAATGGTCTGTTCCTTGTCGCCCTTGTCCAGGCCGTAGGCCAGGGCGGCGGCGGTGGGTTCGTTGACGATGCGCAGCACATTCAGGCCGGCGATCTGGCCGGCTTCCTTGGTGGCCTGACGCTGGGCGTCCTCGAAGTAGGCGGGCACGGTGATCACCGCGTCGGTGATCTCCTCACCCAGGTAGGACTCGGCGTCGCGCTTCAGCTTCATCAGCGTGCGCGCGCTGATCTCCTGCGAGGTGTACTTCTTGCCGTCGATCTCCACGGTCCAGTCGGTGCCGATATGCCGTTTCACCGAGCGGATCGTGCGGTCGACGTTGGTCACGGCCTGGTTCTTGGCCGGCTGACCGACCAATACCTCACCGTTCTTCGCGAACGCGACGACAGAGGGCGTAGTGCGCGAACCCTCGGAGTTGGCGACGACGACCGGCTCACCACCTTCGAGAACGGCGACGACCGAGTTCGTGGTCCCGAGGTCGATTCCGACCGCACGAGCCATTTGTTTCCTCCTCATTTCGACTGCTTGTGTCTGTCCGGGCACTGTGCCCCTTGCGCCGTGGGCCGTGGGACCCACCGCGTGGACCAGCCCCAGGCAGAACATAGAGCACGGTCCCAGCAATACTGAGCGTGGTCGGCTCAATCCTGCCCCGCTTCCGAGGGGCCGTCAAGTCAAACTTGAGCCGACGTCACTCAACATTGTCGATCAGCTCAACCCCCGGCCCCGGCGATGTATTCCCGCCCCCATCGCACCGGCCATTCTTCCCCGGCCCGGCACCCCGAACCGGCGCGGCGCGATATCGTGACCCAGCCGTATCGCGCCGGCACCCCACCGCGGCCAGCGCCTCGATCCCCCACGACCCGCTCGTCGGCGCTATTGTCGAAGCTCCGCCCATGGTGACCGCGGCGCCCCGCGTCGTGGTACGGCGACGTGCGGGTGAACCCGTACCGTGATTTTTGGATGAGGAAGTCGAAGCGAGGATCCGAGAATGGCCACTGGGGTGGGCCTGCACATCGCCGAGTACGCGTGCACCGCGGCGGTCGTCGACGACGACGGAGATCCGCACTTCATCCTCCGTGATCCGGTGCTGTACATGTCCGAGGACGGGGACGCGGCCCTCGGCGGCGCTGTCGCCCCGCCCGGGCACAGCCATACGATCACCGGTTTCGTGGCGGCCGTGGGCGATCCGGCGGGCGTCGTCGTGGACGACGGCGAGGCCTACCGCGGCGAAGACCTGCTCGCCACCGCCCTGTTCTGCCTGATCAACCTCACTGCCGAACACCTCAACGGCCCCGCCGAGTTCTATGCCGTCCATCCCGCCGGATGGGACGCCGGACAGGTGATGGCCCTACGCGGCGCACTCGACTATCTGGGCCTGAAATCGGTGGCTCTGGTCGGCGAGGACGAACTCCCGGCCGGGCCCGCCCATCTCACCCCCGCGGATACGGGCCGGTACTTCGCCGAGAGCGCGGGCCGGGCAGCGCTCGCGGTGGTCCTGGAGACCCCGGCCGGCGCCACTCCCCCCGACCCCTCCACCGCCCAGAACTCCGCGCTGGACACCGTCGTCATGCCGAAACTGGGCGACGGCCACACCCCGGCCAAGGCGTACTCCGCGCTGGTTCCCGCCCTCGATCCCGAAGCCACCTACGGCGGCCCGAGTCTGGCGGCCATAGCCGCCGGCCTGGCGCCCGCCACCGGATCGCGCCCGGCCACCGGATCGGGGCCTGCGGCCGGCCTCCGGCCCGCGACCGGTACCGCGGCAGCGGTTTCCACCGCCACCCCGGCGAAGCCCGCGGCCGAAGCGGCGGCCGCCGACCGGAATGGCGGCCCCCGGCGTACCGCCGCGCTGGTGGCGGCCGCGGCGTTCGGCGGCCTGTTGATCGGCGCCCTCGGCGTCACCGCGATCCTGCGGCCCGGCGCGGCGGAGCCGGGTGAACCCACCACCTCGGTGACCGAGGTGCCTCCGGCTCCCCCACCGATACAGCCGCAGCCGGTCGCCCCGGCCCCCGAGATCCCGTCCTACACACCCGAGCCGACCTACGAGCCGGAACCGACCTACGTCGAGGAACCGCTCCCCGCACCGCCTCCGGTCACCATCACCGAGACGACCCCGGCGCCCACCACGGTCCCCTCGACGACCACCCCGGAGCCCAGCGGCCCGACCCTCACCGAGCCGACCACCGAGACCGAGACCACGACCACCCGGACCCGGCCGCGGATCTTCCCCTTCCCCGTTCCGTTCCGCACCGAGGACCCGGAAATGGACCTTCCCGACACCGGATCCAAGGAAGGTCGTCAAGAAGAGGCCAGATAGCGATTTGTGCCTTAGAGTGATGCGCTGACCGGTGTTATTCCGGCCACCCCGGCAACTCGGTCGAAGCTCGAGCAAACCTGTGCGCCAACGGATTCGATCTCGTGGCCACGGATTATCTGGCACACAGTGCCGACGAAGGGACTTCATGCGCAAGTCGGTGGCGCGTCGCGCCGCGGTCAAGGCTGCCGTTATCGGCTCGACCGTTCTCCTGGCTCCCCTGTTCGGCGCGACCGCGGCGATCGCCGCCCCCGAACCCGAACAACTCAGAGCCGAGGACCTGCCGGCCGAACTGGTTCAAGCGCTGTCCCGCGATCTCAATATGACCCCGACCGAATATCTGGACCGCGCCGCGCGCGCCCAGCAGCTGCAGACCTACGCGGCCGAATTCCGCGCCGAGCGCCCGGAGGTGTTCGCCGGCGCGTGGATGACCGCGGAGGGTAAACCCACCGTCGCCGTGACTTCGCCGGACGCCGCCAAGGTGGCCAGCGACGACGGATATTCCACTCGCCTGGCCCCGGTCTCGGCGGCCGCGCTGGAAACCTCGCTCACGCAGATGAACCAATGGGTCGCCGCGCAGCCCCGGGATATTTCGCAGCTGATCAATTCCATCGCCATCGACTTCCTCAACAGTCAGCTGGTCGTCAATGTCGCGAATACGCCACTGGCACATATGCTCAACCTGCCGACCCTCATCGCCAACATCAAGGTGGTCCTTTCCCCGGACGGCGGCGGCCCGGTGGAACATCACCCGATGGGCGGTGACACCTATATCAGCACCCCCGGCCCGCTCGACGACGCGGAGCTGAAGAGCGTCGATGTCTGCTCGTTCGGCTTCAACAGTGTCGATTCCGCCGGTAATGCGCTGAATATCAGTGCCGGACATTGCAATCCGAATATCGACAAAGGCGATGGGCAGGCCGCGGTATACAGCCCGAATATCCGTAATATTCCGGCGAGCCCGCAGCTGGGCACCTTCGTGCGGTCGGAACTCGGTGGTCCCAGCACGCTGGACTACTCGGTTATCCAATTGAACGAGCGCGCGGTGGGCGCGGGTATGGATCAGCCGTCGGTGCGCGGCGCCAACGGCACCACCCTGACCATCACCGGCACCGCCGATCCGGTGATCGGCGCCCCGGTGTGCAAATCCGGACAGTCCTCCACTTTCACCTGCGGTTTCGTGGTCGCCGACCGGGTGGAGACCCAGCTGTTCACCACCGAGGGCGACTCGAAGATCATCCGCGGTTTCGCCAGCTCGGCCTGCACGCTGGGCGGCGACAGCGGTGGCGCCATCGTCACCGGCACCCTGGCACTGGGTATCACCAGCGGCTCCAATGCCGCCGACGCGCCCGATTGCGAGAAGGCCAATATCGCCCTCGCCCAGTACGGCGGCACCGCTACGCTGGGCATTCCCATCCGCAGCATCCTCTCGCACGCCGACGCGGCGGCCGGAGGCGGCCTCGGCAGCGGTATCACCGTACGAACCAGGCCGAATGCCGGGTGAGCCCGATATAGTCTTCGCATGCTCATGCCACGCATAGGTAAACGAAGGTCGGCGCCGGCCAGAAAACGCATACAACGTGCCGCGGTCGCCGCCTCGGCGGCCGTCCTGTTGTTCGGCCCGACCGCGGCGCTCTCTTCGGCCGCCCCCGACCCGGGTGTCGGCCTGCCGGCCGACCTGGTGGCGGCGCTGAACCGAGATCTGCACATCTCCCCCGAGGAGTACTTGGCGCGCGCCGATACCGCGCAGCAGGTGGCGGCCTTCGCCACCACCGCCCAGCGTCAGTTCCCCCAGGTGTTCGGCGGCGCCTGGCTCGACGAGCAGGGCCGCGGAGTAGTGGCCCTGGCCAACGGCCCCGGCGGCGACGAAGCCCGCGGTGCGGCCGAATCGAGCGGATTCGTGGTCCGCAATGTCGCCAAGAGCGAAACCACGCTGCGCGGCGAGAAGAGCGCCTTCGAACGCTGGCTCGACGGCCAGCCCGAAGCGGTGTCCTCCCTGGTGCGCGGTGTCGTCATCGATACCGTGAACAACAGCATCGCGGTGCGGGTCGACAAGGTCGGTCTGCCGATGCCGAACTTCATCGATCCCGCCCGGGTCATCGTCACGGCGCCGCCGGTCGCGGCCGAGACGCTGCCTCAGGCGGCCGCGGTCGCCGAGGCGGGCGCCGCGACGGTCGGCGGGGGCGACGGCTTCGCCGCTATCGCCGGTGACAGCTCGCTGCGCTGCTCCTTCGGTTTCAACGGAATCGGCCCGGCCGGTAACACCGTCAACATCACCGCCGGCCACTGCAACCCGAACCTGGACGACATCGGTGCCGCCACCGTGCATGAATCCCTCGGCGGCAACAAGGTGGGCCCGCAGATCGCCACCTACCAGAAGTCGGTACTCGGCTCCCAGGACTACTCGATCATGAGCATCGCGGACGGTGCCGCGGGCCGCTTCCAGAACAACCAGGTCAAGGTGCCCGGCGCGGCCCCGATCGCGGTCGACGGTGTGGCCACCCCGGTGGTCGGCGCCCCGGTCTGCAAATCCGGTTCCCGCACCGGCTTCAGCTGCGGTGTGGTGAACGCCGTGGACCAGACCGTCCAGGTCGGTGACCGGCAGCTCACTCAGAGCTTCTCCGCCAATATCTGCGCCCTCCCCGGCGACAGCGGCGGGCCCATCGTGACCGGACGCCAGGCCCTGGGCATCTCGAGTGCCTCCTCGGTCGCCGATTACCCCATCTGCGAGATCCCCAACATCCTGGGCGTGCTCACCGGTAACGCCCCGCAGCTGTTCGCACAGCCGGTGAGCGTCGTGCTCTCCGACAACCCGGGCCTGCGCATCCGCACGAGCTAGAGGTCGTCCCGCTCTCCGCACCGGCCCACACGGATCGGAGCGCAGAGCGCAGGACATCGGCACCGCACCCGCGGGTGCGACTCGCACCGAGCATCGAGCAACGAGAGGGTCGGCAGCGTAACGCTGCCGACCCTCTCGTCTGTCGGGACTCCGTGCCACCGATCTGCGGCCGTCGACGCGACCCGCTGGGCCTGCCCCGCACGGCGGGCTCGGTAGCCCGGTCAGCGGAGTGCCGGCCCGGGCGGACACACCCCGTCCGCGGCTCCCGTCGCCACGATGACAGCAGCAGGCCTCTCGCCCGCGACTCCCCCGTACGTAAACAGCGGAAAGGGCCGACAGCGGCAAGCTGTCGGCCCTTTCCGGCTGTTCCGGTGAGGCGGGGACTTCTCGGCGAGAGCTACGGCCGGGCGGAGCGCCCGAGTACGACCCACTACCGAGAACAGAACTCCACCCCGATACGCGGATCGGCCCGCCCCCGGGAAGGGACGGGCCGATCAGAACAGACAGGGCGGCTTACTTCGGCGGCTCAGCGCCCTCTACCACCGGATTCCCATCATTGGCCCACTTGGTGGTGCCCGCCGGTGCCTGCAGCGTGTTGATCAGCTCGATACCCGCAGCGACCAGCGTCGGACCACCGACAGCGATGGTGCCCAGAATTCCACCGACACCCGCACCCGTGATCAGTCCGGGTACGCAGCCGGCCACGATCGTCACGACACAGCCGATAACGGCACCGATGGCGGTGCCCACGAAACCGCCGATCGCCGTCGCAATGCCGAAGTTGCTTGCGAACTCATTCTGGGCCTGCTGGTTTTCCTTCAGCGAGGCAATGGGCTTCACGGCCAAGGGCTGGTCCGTAACCAGACCGGCCGGCTTCTCCGGGGTGATCTCGAGGACGGAGCCTTCCTTCTTGACCTCTGATTTCACCGGAATTGCCACACCGTTGGCGGTGAACTCGAGCGGCATCGAGGCGACAAGGTCGCCGGCCTTGTCCTTGATCTCGAGCACCTGGGTCTTGGCTGCTTCCGCAACCGGCTCGGCCTCCGGGACGGCTCCTTCCTGCGCTACGGGCTCCTGCTCCTTCTCGACGATGGAGAAGGTTCCGCCACCCAAGGTGGCGACGACCGTCTTCTCGACGAGTTGCACGGCGTAGTTGACCGTCTCTTTCGGTGCCGGCGCCGCCGGTTCGGCGTGGGCTGTGCCGAATCCCATAGCGAGCGAACCGGTGACCAGTGCGGCGATCACGGTGGATCTCGGGAGTGTCATCCATTTCCAATCGGGTGTGGGGCGTCCCATCTCAACGCGAGGGGGTCGATGTGATCGAACCCTGTTTCCTCCCCGAGCGTTATGAGATGTCACGCTTCCTGATAGATCGGGCTGAGCGTAGTCGAATGCACTGACAAAAGGCGAGATTCGTTTCCCAAGCGTAAGAAACGACACGGGTAAGTGTTGCCTTATCACGCCCCGCACGGACGGGCCCTTTACGGTGTTAATCAGCCCTTATTCGCTTTGGGTAGCGAACTGAAAAGAGTGATATTGATCACGCCGCGATCCATGCGGATAAGCCCAGGCAGACAGCGCCACGGGCCGACGCAGATCGTACAGTGGACACCATTAGTTACTGGCGGGTAACTTACTGGCGGTTACGATACGAGCCGGACGGGGTACTGCTCAGTTCCTCGTACCTCGTGTTGCTTCGAAAGAAAGGTCGCGACATGAATGCCCTGACAGTGACGCTGGGCACCCTGGGAGCGGCGCTCAGCCTGCTGTGTTGGGCGTCGTTCTTCGGCGGCGTCCGGGATATCGTCCGCGCCATCATGCTGGGCCAGCCCGCCCCCGACCGCTGGCGGCCGTTCTTCCCGCGTTTCAAGCAGATGCTGGTGGAGTTCCTGGCGCACACCCGGATGAACAAGTTCCGGACGGTGGGCTGGGCGCACTGGCTGGTGATGATCGGCTTCCTGGGCGGCGCGATCCTCTGGTTCGAAGCCTATGGTCAGACCTTCGACCCGGCCTTCCACTGGCCGCTGATCGGCAACACGGCGATCTATCACCTGTGGGACGAAATCCTCGGCATCGGAACTGTCGTCGGCATCGTGGCGCTGATCGTCATCCGCCAGCTGAACCATCCGCGGGTGCCGGAGCGGCTCTCCCGGTTCAGCGGCTCCGCGTTCGGACCCGCCTACGTGATCGAGGCCATCGTCCTGCTCGAGGGCCTGGGCATGATCTTCGTGAAGGCAGGCAAGCTCGCCACCTACGGGCACGCCCACGCCGGTACCGACTTCTTCACCATGCAGGTGGCCAAGCTGCTGCCGGCGAGCCCGACCATGGTGTCGATCTTCGCCTTCGTGAAGCTGATGTCCGGTATGGCCTTCCTCTACTTCGTCGGCCGCAATATCACCTGGGGCGTGGCGTGGCACCGGTTCTCGGCATTCTTCAACATCTACTTCAAGCGTGAGGACGACGGTGATGTCGCGCTCGGCGCGGCCAAGCCGATGATGTCCAAGGGCCGCGCCCTGGACATGGAGAACGTCGACCCGGACACCGATACTCTCGGCGCCGGCCGGGTCGAGGACTTCTCGTGGAAGGGCTGGCTGGACTTCACCACCTGCACCGAATGCGGTCGCTGCCAGTCGCAGTGCCCGGCGTGGAACACCGGTAAGCCGCTGTCGCCCAAACTGCTCATCATGTCGCTGCGCGACCACGGCCGCGCCAAGGCGCCGTATCTGCTGGCCGGCGGCAGCAAGGACATGGGCGGCGACGAGGTCGGCCTGGTCGACGGCGAGGGCAACCCGGACGAGAAGAAGCTGGGCCGGATCTCCGAGGCCGCGCGCGCCGAGGCCGAGCGCCCGCTCGTCGGCGACCATGAGGTGAACGGCATCATCGACCCGGAGGTGCTGTGGAGTTGCACCACCTGCGGCGCCTGCGTGGAGCAGTGCCCGGTCGATATCGAACACGTCGACCACATCATCGATATGCGCCGCTACCAGGTGCTCATCGAATCGGATTTCCCCTCCGAACTCGCGGGTCTGTTCAAGAACCTGGAGAACAAGGGCAACCCCTGGGGCCAGAACGCCAAGGACCGGCTCAACTGGATCAACGAGCTGGACTTCGATATCCCGGTTTTCGGCCAGGACGCCGACAGCTTCGACGGCTACGAATACCTGTTCTGGGTCGGCTGTGCCGGCGCCTACGAGGACCGCGCCAAGAAGACCACCAAGGCCGTCGCCGAACTGCTGGCGACCGCCGGGGTGAAATTCATGGTCCTCGGCCAGGAGGAGACCTGCACCGGCGATTCCGCCCGGCGCGCGGGTAACGAATTCCTGTTCCAGCAGCTGGCGATGCAGAACATCGAACTGCTGAACTCGGTATTCGAGGGTGTCGAGCAGAAAAAGAAGAAGATCGTCGTCACCTGCGCGCACTGCTTCAACGCGCTCAACAACGAGTACCCGCAGGTGGGCGGCACCTACGAGGTGGTGCACCACACCCAGCTGCTGAATCGGCTGGTGCGCGGTAAGCAACTGGTCCCGGTGGCCCCCGTCGCGCAGAACGTCACCTACCACGACCCCTGCTACCTCGGCCGGCACAACAAGGTCTACAACGCACCGCGTGAGCTGATGGCCGCCTCCGGGTCCACCCTGGTGGAAATGCCCCGGCACGGTGAACGGTCCATGTGCTGCGGTGCCGGCGGCGCCCGCATGTGGATGGAAGAGCAGCTGGGCAAGCGGATCAATATCGACCGCGTGGACGAGGCGCTGACGACCTCGCCGGCCAAGATCGCCACCGGCTGCCCCTTCTGCCGGGTCATGCTCACCGACGGTGTGACCGCCCGCCAGGAGTCCGGCCAGGGTGAAGGCGTGGAGGTCGTGGACGTCGCGCAGCTGATGCTCGAGTCGATCGAGCGGCAGCAGCCGGAGCAGTTGACCGCCAATCTGACCGTGGTCCAGGAACCCAAGACCGAGCCGGAACCCGAACCCGAACCCGAGCCGGTGGCCGCCGAAGCCGAGGCCGCGCCCGCGGCCGAGAAAGCGGCGCCCAAGGGCGGCGGCCTCGCCATGAAAGGCCCGGCCAAAGCACCCGGTAAGGGACTCGGCATGAAGGGTGCCGCCAAGGCACCCGGAGCCAAAGCCGCGGCACCCGCAGCCGAAACCGAGGAAAAGGCGGCACCGGCCGCAAAGGGCCTCGGTATGAAGGGCGCCGCGAAAGCGCCCGGCGGCAAGGGCTTGGCGATGAAGGGCGCTGCCAAGGCACCCGGGGCCAAAGCCGAATCCGCTCCCGCTGCGGAGGAGACCACCGAGGCTCCCGCCGCTCCGCCGGTGAAGGGCCTGGGTATGAAGGGTGCCGCGAAGGCACCCGGCGGCAAGGGTCTGGCGATGAAGGGCGCCGCCAAAGCGCCGGGCGCGAAGGCACCGGGCGCGAAAGAGCCCGCTGCCGGCAGCTCTGTTCCCGCTGCGGAACCGGCCACCGCGGAGTCCGCGGACACCACCGCGAGCTCGGCTCCGACCGAAACCAAGCCCACGGTCGCTGCCAAGGGTCTGGCGATGAAATCCGGATTCAAACGCCCCGGTGCCAAAGCACCCGGCGCGAAGGCCCCGACGGCGGCACCGAAGGCCGAGCCGGCTTCGGCGCAGGCCCCCGCCACGGAATCGGATGCGGCGGATACCGAACCGGCCACCGCGGCGGCTCCCGCCGAGAGCAAGCCGTCGAAACCGGCCAAAGGTCTGGCGATGAAGTCCGGATTCAAGCGTCCGGGTGCCAAAGCGCCCGGTGCGAAGCTTTCGGCTCCCGCACCGGAGCCGGAGCCCACCGCGGAATCCGCAGCGGAAACCGGGCCTGCTCCGGACGAGGCCGCCGGCGAATCGGCACCGGACGCCACCGCCGCACCGGCTGCCGCGATCACCGCGGAATCCGCGTCGGAGACCACTGCGGATTCTTCTTCGGCGGCCACCGCCGAATCGGCACCGAAGGCCACGACCGAGACCGGCGGAGCCTCCGGCAACGGCAGCGCGGGCAACGGTTCGGGGGCGACCCCGCCGCAGGCCAAGCCGGGTGCGCTGGGCTTCAAGTCCGGCGCCAGGGCACCGGGCCGCAAGGGCTGACCGGAACAATACGAAGGCCGGCAGGGCCCGGCGGAACTACTCCGCCGGGCCCTGCCGCGTATACGCCCGGCCCAGCTGCCCGACAGCTCGACCAGCGCGGTTTCCGGCGTGCACGGACTCAACGGCCCAGCTCGTGTACCACCTCCGCGAAACGGTCCAGCCGACGTTGCGCCGCATCGGGAGGCAGCACCGGTGCGATACCCAGCAACGTCCGGTGGATGCCCAGTTCCGCCAGACGTGTGAGGTCGCCGGGGCCCGGATCGAAGAGAGTGGCGATCACCGGAACGGGCGGCCGGCCGCGGCGATCGGCGAGCGCCCGCAGTTCGTGAACCCCCCGCGCCAGTTCGGCGAAGGGGATGCCCACCGGGGCCAGCCAGCCGTCGGCGTGGTCGAGAATCCGCTCGTGCGTGGACGGCCCCCAGCCGCCCAGCCAGACCGGCGGGCGTGGCCGCTGCACCGGTTTCGGCCAAGAGTACAGCGGATCGAAATCGACGTGCTCACCGTGGAACTCGGCTTCCTGCCTAGTCCAGATGGCCGTCATGGCGAGCAGCCGTTCCCGCTGCAGGGCGAGCCTGCTGCGCGGATCGGTTCCGTGATTGCGCATCTCCTCACGCAGCCACCCGGCGCCCACGCCCAGCTCGAACCGCCCGCCCGATGCCGCGTCCAGGCTCGCCACCTCTTTGGCCGTGATGATCGGATCACGCTGGACGAGCAGTGCGACAGCGGTGCCGATCCGCAGCCGCTGTGTCACGGCGGCGGCGAAGGCCAGCGAGATGAACGGATCGAAGTTCCGGTAGTAGTCCCGCGGGATATCGCCTCCGGCGGGATACGGCGTTTCGACGGTGACCGGGATATGCGTGTGCTCGGCCACGAACAGCGATTCGAAGCCACGGTCCTCGACAGCCCGGGCGAGGTCGGCCGGGCCGATACTTTCGTCGGTCACACCCGTGAAGATTCCGATCTGCATGCGGCTACGGTAAACATTGACATCAGCGTCAAGGTCAAGTCGAGGTGAGTGGTATGCGGATCGGCGAGCTCGCACAACGCACCGGCAGCAGCACGCGAGCCCTGCGGTACTACGAACGCCAGGGCCTGCTGACAGCGGTGCGCGGCGGCAACGGTTATCGCAGCTTCGACGAGTCCGCGGTCGGTACCGTGCTCCGTATCCGGGCCCTGCTTTCAGCGGGGCTCGGCACCGAGGTGATCCGCCGGGTGCTGCCGTGCACCCGCGACGCGGTCGGAAGGATCGAGCCCTGCGCGGAAGTCGTCGCGGTCCTGCAGACCGAGATCGACCGAATGGACGCGCTGGCCGCGGATCTGGTCCGCTCCCGGGACCTACTCGCCTCGATCCTGCTCGACTCGGGTGTGCCGCCGGCCGGCCGGGATGCAGGAGCACCCGCAAGCAACGCCACCGGCGAGCAGCGGGTTTCCGGCCCTTGATTCCGTCGTCCTCATGGAGTCGAAGGCGTCGTCCGTCGCGGAACGACCGCCGTGGGAGGCCGAGACGGGGCGGCTCAGCGCAGTGCCGCGCCGTAGACGTTCTCCACTGCGAGTTTCATGAGGACCCGGCGGTCGGAGACCATGACCGCCCGATACTCGTCCCAGTCCGGGTGTTCACCGGCCGCCTTACGGTAGTAGTCGACCAGCGCCTCCACTTCCGGGCCGTGCGGGTCGGTACCCGGGCCGGTGAGGGTTACCGCGCCCTCCGCGGTCGCCCAGGCCCAGCCGTCGGCCCGGGTGACCTCCAGCGCGGCCCGCGGATCACGGCGCAGATTCACGGTTTTGGCGCGGCCCTCGGTCATCGAGACATAGATGATCTCGGCCGTCCGGTCGTAGTAGGGGGTCACCGGGGACAGCTGCGGCAGACCGCTCGATTTGATGGTGGCCAGGACGCCGAGCCGGCTCTCGCTGAGCAGGGTGCGCGGATCGAACTGCGTACTCGTCATACCCGGGTCCAAGTCGGGCCGGCAGAACGGTATTCCGGGACCGATGAAATCGGGGCCGGCAGCATGGATCGGCTCGGGTGTTCGGCGGACGAGGTGCGGCGGGCGCTGTCGTACCGGGCACATGCGCCCCGGCACGCGGGAAAATCGCTGGCGCGGGGCATCGGCACCGGCTGCAATAGGCCCGTGCTCGACGACGTACAGGTGGCCTCGTTCATCGACAACGGATATATCCACATTCCCGACGCGTTTCCGCGCGCACTCGCCGCGGAGTGCCGCGCGATCATCTGGCAGGACCTGAATGCCTCCCCCGCCGATCCCGGCAGCTGGCCCACCCCGGCGGCTTTCCGGCCGGACTACTCGAGCACGCCCTTCGTCTCCGCAGCGGCCACCCCGCGGCTGTGCTCGGCCTACGACGCGCTCGTCGGCCCCGGTCGCTGGGCGCCACGCCGTAGTCTCGGCGGTTTCGTGATCCGCTTTCCGGGTCAGGAGACGGCCGTCCTCGACGGCTGGCATGTCGACGCGAGTTTCCCCGGCCCCGATTCGTCGCCCACCGATTATCTGAGCTGGCGGACCAATATCCATTCGAAGAATCGAGCGCTACTGATGCTGTTCCTGTTCTCCGATACCGGCGAGCGGGAGGCGCCCACCCGGCTGCGGGTGGGCTCGCACAAAGAGGTGGCCCGGATACTCGAACCGGAAGGCGACGCCGGCCTCGACGCCCGCGAGCTCGCCGCCCGGGCCGACCCGGCCACCGCCGACCTCCCGACCACCCACGCCACCGGCCGCGCCGGCGACGTCTACCTCTGCCACCCGTTCCTGGTCCACGCGGGCCAGCCGAACCGCGGGTCCCACCCCCGGTTCCTGGCCCAGCCCAACCTCGAGCCGGCGCAACCGTTGCGTATCACCGGGCCCGGACCGTTCTCGGCGGTCGAGACGGCGATCCGGGCCGCGATAGGGTGACCGGGTTCCGATCGATGCGGCGAATACGGGCCTGACCAGGCATACGATGGTGCCATGTCCCTGCCGCACACCGAACGGCCCGAACTTCCCGAGTACATGACCTGGGAGGAGCTCGAGCAGCTACCCGAAGAGATCGCCGAGCAGATCGAGCTGTGGGACGGGCGCGTGGTATGGCTACGCCGTGGGCCCATGGAACATCAAGCTTTCAGCCGCCGCCTGACGAATGCTCTCGAAAGCTGCGCCCGGAAGACCATGGCAGCAGACCCGCAACATTGCTGGCGAGTCGAATCCGAGACCAACGTATTTCTGGGCTGTCACGGTAAGTCCGATTTTCTGACCCCGGACTTTCTCGTGTGCCGGTGTCCGAAGACGCCGTTCGAGGATATCCGGGCAAATACCACGCTGCTGGTCGGCGAGGTTCTGTCACCGTCGAATACTCAAACCGACATGGAGGCGAAAAAGGGGCGGTACGCAAGCGCAGGCATCCCTTGGTACTGGGAGGTCACTTTGGCCCGCGAAGTGAGCGCGATAGCGACGGTTCGCGCCTACGGGCTGGAGACCGGACCCGGGCGGCTGCCCGGAGGCGTGCGCCCGCTCCGGTCGGCCAACTATCTCCTGGCCGGCGAATGGAGCCCGGGGGACCCGGACGGCATACGCATCGAATTTCCTTTCCCCATAACCATTCCGTGGACGGAACTCGAATACTGATTCCTGTCCCGGTCGCGCGGTGATCCCCCTCTGGACGAACCACCACGCGACCGGACTTTCCGCACCGCGCCCGGGCGCACGGGTGAGCGCGGTGCGGTCCGATCAGGATTTCGTCGCCGCGATATAGCGTGCGAGATGATCGGAGCTGGAACCGAATTCGTATTCGATTGCGGTGAGGCGCTTGAAATAGTGGCCGATGGCCAATTCCTCGGTCATACCCATCGCACCGTGCAACTGGACCGAATTCTGGCCGATGAAACGGGTCGCCCGGCCGATCGTCACCTTGGCGGCCGAAACCGCCCGGGCCCGTTCGGCGGGTTCGGCTTCCACGGCGTAGGCGGCCAGATAGGCGGCGGCGATACTCTGCTCGAGTTCGATCAGCATATCGACCATCCGGTGCTGTAGCGCCTGGAAACTGCTGATCGGAACCCCGAACTGCTGCCGCTGCTCGGTGTATTCGACGGTATCGTCGAGGACCTTGCGCATCAGGCCTACGGCTTCCGAGGCAACCGCCGCGATCGCCGCATCGATGGTGGCGTCGATGGCGGGCCAGGCCCGGCCCTCCTCGCCCAGTAGCGCGCTCGCGGGCACTCGGAAGTTCTCGAAGGTGAGGTCGGCGGCGACGCGGTCGTCGATGGTGCGGTACTGGTGCGTCTCGATGCCGGTCGGCGGCGAAGCGGGATCGAATTCCACCAGGAACAGCGAGATCCCGTCCTGATCGCGACGCTCCCCGGAGGTCCGCGCGGAGATGATGAGATGCGTCGCGACGGGCAGGCCGGTCACCACGATCTTGGCGCCGTCGATCATCCAGTCATCCCCGTCGCGGCGGGCGGTCGTCGAAACATCGTGGCGCACTTCGCCGGACTGCGGTTCGAGCGCGGCGAAGACCGGCCGGACGTCACCGCCCGCGATGCCCCGCAGCAGCTCCCCGGCCTGCTCACCACCGGCGCGGCGCAGCAGACCACCGCCGACCACCACGGTGTCGACATAGGGTTCGACGACCAGGGCGCGGCCCAGCTCCTCGGCGATGATCATGCCTTCGATCGGGCCGCCGCCCGAACCCCCGGCTTCCTCCGGCAGGGTCAGGCCCAGGACATCCAGTTCGGCCAGCCCGCGCCAGATCTCGGGCTGCCAGCCGGGACCGGCTTTGACCGCGGTACGGCTTTTCGCCAGGTCGTATCGGGCGGCGAGAAAACCGGAGACCGCGTCGCGCAGCATCTGCTGTTCGTCGGTGAAGGTGAAGTCCATCAGAGCCCCAATGCTGCCTTGGCGAGGATATTTCGCTGGATTTCGTTACTGCCCGCGTAGATCGAACCGGCGCGATCGTTGAAATAGCGCAGCGGTGCGACGGCCTGCCAGTCGGCGCCGCTGAGGTAGCCGTCGGCGGGCGGGGTGTATTCGGCGATCGGGCCGCCGGGCGCGGTGGCGTGCGGCTGGTAGACCCGGCCGCGCGGTCCGGCGGCGGTGAGCGCGAGTTCGGTGAGCTGCTGGCTGAGCTCGGTGGACAGGATCTTCAGCATGGACGAGGAAGTGCCCAGATCCTTGCCCTGGGCCATGGCGGCCAGGGTGCGGAATTCCAGTACCTCCAGTACCTCGGTGCGGATCCGCGCGTCCGCCAACTGCGCCGCGAAATGCGGGTCCTCGCTGAGCGGGTTGCCATCGCGTCCGGGCTGCCCGGCCGCGGCGGTGGCGATGTTCTGGGCCATGGCCTGCAGCGCCGGGGCCATGGCCCCGCCGCCGCGCTCGTGGACGAGCAGGTATTTGGCGACGGTCCAGCCGTCGTCGATTCGCCCGAGCACATTGCTCTTGGGCACCCGCACATTGTCGAAGAAGATCTGATTCTGGATCTGCTCGCCCGAGCTCATCACCAGCGGCCGGATCTCGATACCGGGCGCGGTCATATCCATCAGCAAGAAGGTGATGCCCTGTTGTTTCTTGCCCGCGCGGGAAGTGCGGACCAGCGCGAAGATCCAGTTCGCCTCGGTGGCGTGGGTGGTCCAGATCTTGCTACCGGAGCAGATGAAATCGTCGCCGTCGGAGACCGCGGACATGTTCAGCGCGGCGAGGTCGGACCCGGCTTCGGGTTCGGAGTAACCCTGGCAGAAGAAGACCTCACCGGTGAGGATGCGGGGCAGGAAGTAGTTCTTCTGCTCGTCGGTGCCGAACGCGATCAGGGCCGGGGCGACCATCCGGATACCCATCGGCGACAGTGCGGGGGCGCCGGCCAGGGTGAGTTCCCGGCTGAAGATGTAGTGCTGGGTGAGCGACCAGTCGCAGCCGCCGTACTCGACCGGCCAGTGCGGCGCCGCCCAACCCCGCTCGTGCAGGATGCGCTGCCATTCCAGGCTCGCCTCGTGATCGGAGTAGACACTGGTCATCAGCCGGCCCGCGGTACTCACCTCGGGCGTCAGCTTCTCGGCCAGGAACGCTCGTACCTCGTCTCGGAAGGCCCGCTCGGCTTCCGACCAGTCGTAATCCATACACGCTCCCGAAGGCTTCATGCGTCGTCGCAGCAGCCCGGCGACTACCGGTGCTGGTGCGAATGTAGCCAGGTCACCGACACCGCGTCAAACTGAAGGCATATGCCCTCATAACCGGTAGGCCGACACGTTCCATTCCGGAGTAGACGGATGGTGTGCGCGGACGTCCGCCTCGAACACCTGGGTAGGCACACGGCACTGTAAGTGCTCAATGGCCGCCTATCTTTGGGCGGCCGACTGCACACCGCAGTCCTCGAAAATCGCCTTTGCGTACCCCACTGATTGATAGACATAGTCATAGGCCCAGCGCGGCACCGACAGCCGTGGGCGGGTGTCCACGAACAGCAGCTCCCCGCCCCAGCACTTCCCCAGAACGAACCTGGCCCGGGATATGTGCGGGGTGAAGGTGACCACGATGACCCGCTCCCAACCGTGCTTCCGTGCCTGATCGGCGAGATAACGTCCCTCCCCCCGCGTCGTACGCGGCGACGGATCGAAGCAGACCACCTCGAAGCTGTATCCGCCGTGACAGATCCGGTTCACCAGCGGACTGTCCTCGTAGGGGTTGGAGATCAGCACCCGCGGCGCGTATCCCGCGCGGGCCAGCCGGAGACCCAGTTCTTCCCGTCCGTCGTGGGCACCGCCGAGCACCAGGATCGCGTCGGCGGGCGCGGGCTCCTCGCGCTGCGGGCTCACATAGACCGGCCACAGGCCGAGCACCAGCACGAAGACAGAGACCACCCCCGCGGCGAGGACGAGTCGGCGGCGCACTGCCGCGATCCTAACGGGCCCGGTCCATCCACAAAGATCCACAGGACACGTATGCCCGGGCGAACGCGCGGCACGCGGACCGGGCCCGCCCGGAGCGAACGCGGAGGTACGCAGGAAACGCACGGCCGGAGCGAAGGCGGAGGTACGCCCTGGTCAGCGCTGCTCGGCGAACCGCGTCGCCCGGTGTACATCTGCTGTTGCCCGGTACCTCGCCTCGGTTTTCTGGTGTGTGCACCGGCGGGGATTACCAATCGATCATGCGATGCACAGTCTTCGGAACCGGGTACCTGGGGGCCACGCACGCAGCGTGTATGGCCGAGCTCGGGCACGATGTGATCGGGGTCGATATCGACCCGGGCAAAGTCGCGAAACTCTCCGACGGTGTCACTCCCTTCTACGAACCCGGCCTCGAGGCGGTGCTGCGCCGCAACCTCGACTCGGGCCGACTCGGGTTCACCACCTCCTATGCCGAGGCGGCCGAGCACGCCGATGTCCATTTCCTCGGGGTCGGCACTCCGCAGAAGAAAGGCGAGTACGCCGCCGACCTCAAATACGTACACGCGGTTGTGGATACGCTCGCCCCGCTCATCACCCGCCCGTCGGTGATCATCGGCAAGTCCACCGTCCCGGTGGGGACTGCCGCCGAACTCGGTCGCCGCGCCCGTGCTCTCGCCTCGGTGGACGTGGAGGTCGCGTGGAATCCCGAATTCCTGCGTGAGGGTTTCGCGGTCGAGGACACCCTGCGGCCGGACCGGCTGGTGCTCGGCGTGGACGAGCAGCGGGAGCGGTCGGCCTGGGTGCGCGAGGTGGTCGAGGAGTTGTACGCGGAGCTACTGGCCGCCGAGGTCCCGTTCCTGCTCACCGATCTGGCCACCGCGGAACTGGTCAAGGTGTCCGCCAATGCGTTCCTGGCGACCAAGATCTCCTTCATCAACGCGGTCTCCGAGGTGTGTGAGGCCACCGGCGCCGATGTCACGGTCCTGGCCGACGCCCTCGGTTACGACGCCCGCATCGGGCGCCGCTTCCTCAACGCCGGGGTCGGCTTCGGCGGCGGCTGTCTGCCCAAGGACATTCGTGCCTTCATGGCCCGGGCCGGGGAACTCGGCGCCGACCACGCGCTGGCCTTCCTGCGCGAGGTCGACAACATCAATATGCGACGCCGCACCAAGATGGTGGATATGGCGGCCCGTGCCTGCGGCGGGTCATTGCTCGGCGCGAACGTGGCGGTGCTCGGCGCGGCCTTCAAACCCGAATCCGACGATGTGCGCGACTCGCCCGCGCTGAACGTGGCCGGAATGATCCAGCTGCACGGTGCGGTCGTCACCGTCTACGACCCGAAGGCCCTGGAGAACTCCCGTCGCGTCTTTCCCACGCTGAACTACGCCACCTCGGTGGTGGAAGCCTGCGAACGCGCCGATGTGGTGCTGGTGCTCACCGAATGGAACGAGTTCCTGCAGTTGCGCCCGCAGGATCTGGACACCGTGGTGCGGGCACGCTCGATCATCGACGGCCGCAATTGTCTCGATCGGGCCGCCTGGCGCTCGGCCGGATGGGTGTACGCGGGGCTGGGCACCCCGTAGCATCGTGGGGCCGGTCGGCGCACGCCGGTGGCTGCTGCCTCCCGCGGCGACGGGGCCGGGCGGTACTGTCGACAAGAGTGGCTCGGGGGATGTGCCGTCACCATCGACCGGGCGACGCTCGCAGATCGTGAAGCGGGAAGTACGGATGGGCTGCCGATGAGTTCAGCACTGGGAGTGTCGGTGGGAACCGGCGCGATCCGCTTGGCGCGCCCATCTGCGGGCGCCGCGACGTCCGACCCACAGTCGTTCGAGCTGCGGACCTTCGTCGTCCCGAGTGAGACCCCGAGCGCCGAGCGGGCCGCGCTCTCGGTGGCCGCCGCGTTGAACTCCGACCCCGGGATAGCCCGGACCGTACTGGCCTGCCGCGACGAGCTGCAGGCCGAGGCCATGCACGCGGCGATGGCCGAACACGGGCTCGACGACTACGACATCGTGCCCGATATCGAGGCCACACTCGAATTCGCCACCGCCTCCGGCGCACTGGCCGGGATCGGCACGCTCGGCGTCTACGACCTGGGCGCATCCGGTCTGTCGGTCACTGTCGTGGAGGTCGCCGGCGGGCAGATCGTGCACACCGAACGCACCGGCGATATCAGCGGCGAATACTTCGATTCGCTGATCCGGGAGCAGCAGATCAATTCCGGCCGGATCGCCCATCCGCCCGACCCGGACGGTCTGGCGCGGCTGGATACGCTGTGCCGCTCGGCGAAGGAAAAGCTTTCGGGGACCTCCGCGGTGGCGCTGCCCAGCGATTACGGACCGGTGCTGCTCACCCAGGAGAATTTCACCGCCCTCATCGCCCGGGCCGTCGAAACCTCGGTCCACGCCACCCGCGAGATCATCGGCCGTTCGGGCCGCCCGGTGCAGGCTGTGCTCGCGGTGGGCGGCGGCGTCCGTATCCCGCTGGTCAGCCGCACGCTCCGGGAAATACTGGAGATGCCGGTGCTGGTGCCGCCGGAGCCGGAGGCGGCGACGGCGCGGGGTGCCGCCCTGCTTGCGCAGCGGGCGCCGGAGTCGCGGCCGGCTGTCGGCCCGCCGCGCTCGGACAGCTCGGTGCCGCCGCTCGTGGCCGCCGCGGCGCAGACCACCACTCCGGCATCCCCGCCCGCACCACAGGTCGGCATTTTCGGGGCCGAACTCGAAAGCCCCCCGGCGGCACCGGACGACGCGGCCATGAAAGCGACCGTCCTCGCTCCGGCCGTTTCGCGACCGAATAAGCCCATGCCACAACCCGGAATCTTCGGTCCGCCCGCCGGTACCGCGGTCGACCTGCCGGCCGACTCCGTTGCGCACACCCGTCCCGCCACCGAGCGCCCCGGCCCCGAGAAGCACCCGAGCGGCACCGCCGCGGTGCCGCCGACCGTGGCGGCGCGCCCTGTCCTGTCCACGGCTCCGCAACTGACACCCGAGGAGGATCCGCCCACCATCGCGCTGCGAATCCCGCAGAAACTACTGCCCCGGCGGTCGTTCCGCGAACCCCCGCAGCGCCGGCGCCGTGAGCTCGGCGCCGCCGCGGTGGCCGTGAGCGCACTGGTGGTGGTGGCCGCGATCGGTATCGGCCTCGGCTACGGCCAGCACTTGTTCAGCCAGGAATCGACCACCGTCGAAGGTACGACCCCGCCGCCGGCGAGCTCGGCGACCTCACCCACGGCTCGGCCCGGGATGGCGGAAGCATCACCGACCACCGCGCCGGAGCACGAATCGCTGGCCGAGCCGCCTCCGGTGGCCGCGCCTCGGGAGACCGAGACGCCCACGACCACCGCCGGCCCGAACACCTTCCAGGTGCCGGGTCTGCCGCCGATCGTGCTCCCGACCATTCCACCGCTGTTTCCGCCGCCGCCGAGCCGCTGACCAGGACGAACCGGCGTACCTTCGGGGCCGCGCCGGCAGGTCAGCCCGGGCCGGGACGCCCCGGACGCCGTCGACGGATCTCGCGTTGCTCACCGCTGTTCGGCCACTGGTCGTCCGGACGCGGCGGTCCGGGTTGCCGGTCCCCCGGCTCCGGCCGGCCGGGATACCGCTGCGCGGACCGCGGCGGCCCGTACTGCCCGCCCCGCGCGGCCGGTGTCTCACCGGTCCGCGGGCCGGGACGCTGATCACCGGAGCTGCGCGGTACCCGTGGCTGTTCCCCGGTCGTCGGCCACGGCTGATAACCACGGCCGGACCGGTTGCGCGGCGCGCCGCCCTCGGAACCACCCGGGCGAGCGACCTTACGATGCGTACCGGTATCCGAGTGCCGGGCCGCCGCGGTCCGTCGGGCCGGGGTGGCCGGACCGCCGGTGGGCTTGTTGCCGAAGGGCCGGGCCAGCATGACCGCGATACCGGTCGTCAGAGGCACCGACAGCGCCAGGCAGATACCGCCCACCGCCGACCGCGCGATCTCGATGGCCACCGCGTCGCCCACCAGCACATCCCGGATCGGCCGGCCGGCCACGCTGAACAGCAGCAGCAGCGGCAACGCCCCACCGGCATAGGCCAGCACCAGGGTGTACACGGTGCTGGCGATATGGTCGCGGCCCACCCGCATAGCCGCGGCGAACACTTCGCGCCGGGTCGCCTTCTTGTCCAGTTCCGCGAGTTCGAACGCCGCGGACGCCTGGGTGATGGTCACATCGTTGAGCACACCGAGCGAACCGATGATGAATCCGGCGAGCAGCAGGCCGGTGATGCTGACCTGCTCGATATAGGTCGCGACATTGGTGTTCTGCTCTTCGGACAGACCGGTCAGCGTCGTGGCCTCGATGGTCAGCCAGGACAGCACCGCCGCCACCACCATGGACGTGAGGGTGCCCAGTAGGGCGGAACTGGTGCGCAGATTCACCCCGTGCGCCAGATAAAGGACCGCGTACAGGATCAATGAGCCGGCGACCAGCGCCGCCGGTATCGCGGGCTTCCCGTCGAGCAGCGCGGGGAGCAGGAAGAACACCAGCACCGCGAATGCGAAAACCAGGCCGAGCAGCGCCCGTACCCCGCGCCAGCGGGCGACCACTACGATCACCACGACGAAGGCCAGCACGATCAAGGTCAATGGCATACCCCGCGCGTAATCGTCGAACGAGTACAGCGGTGTCCCGTCCGGCCCGGTCTGCCGCACGATCCGCAGGTCGTCACCGGCGGCCAGATCGGGTTGCCCGGGGCCCGGCGCGATTTCGAGCAGCGTGTGTTTACCCTCGTGCGGACCGGATTCGATGGCGATCAGACTGCGCTGGCAGTCGTAGACCTGCATGGTGGGCGGCTTGGGTTCACCGTCGAAGACGCGGCCGATGGAAGGACTGCCGCAGGCGCCGATATCCTGCCGGATCACCGTTCCGGCTTCGGTGACCACCGCGGTTCCGTCGGCGTTCTGCATGGGCAGCGGGATCTCGACCTGCTGGCGGTCGGGCCACAGGGCGATCGTGGCGAGGACGACGACGATTCCGATGGCGACCAGCAAACCGACCACGACGCGGGCCGCGGTCGCGCCGATGGCGATCGGCCGGGAGTGGTCGTGGTGGTGATGGTGGTCGCTCACCCGGGTCAGCCTAGAGGATTCGCAGAGGGCCCATGTGACCGGCAGATGCGGCTTACGCTGCGATTTCGCTGTATTTCCGAGGACCTCGGGAAGGGGCGGCGGAGAGCAGGGGGATGTCTCCGCCGCCCGCGGGCAGGCGGCCCAGGGGGGTAGGCGGCCTAACCCGAGGACCAGGTTGCCCAGGGGGGGTAGACAACCTGGCCGGGCACTTTGAGGTGCCGAGGACCACTGTACACACAGGATCCTCTTTTGTGCCAGTAGGTTCGGAAAATTGGGTTTAATCCGGATGGAGAGTCGGTTTTAACCCGGAGTTACCCGCCCGGCTACTGTCGATAGCTCGCGAGGAAATTGCCGAAACGCTCTATGGCAACGGCCAGATCGCGAGCCCAGGGCAGGGTCACGATCCGCAGATGATCATGGTGCGGCCAGTTGAAACCGGTGCCCTGCACCATCAGGATCTTCTCCTGCAGCAACAGGTCCTGGACCAGCTTCTCGTCGTCGTGGATCTCGTGTATTTCGGGGTCCAGCCTAGGGAACGCATACAGCGCGCCTTTGGGTTTCACGCACGACACGCCGGGAATCGCATTCAATCGCTCCCAGGCCACATCACGCTGTTCCAGCAACCGCCCGCCCGGCAGGATCAGATCCTCGATGCTCTGATAACCCCCGAGCGCGACCTGAATGGCGTGCTGCGCGGGCACATTCGGACACAGCCGCGACGACGCGAGCAGATCCACCCCCTCCAGGAACCCGGCGGCGTGCTCCTTGGGCCCCGTGATGGCCAGCCAGCCGGACCGATAACCGGCCACCCGGTACGCCTTGGACAGGCCGTTGAAGGTGAGGCACAGCAGATCGGGCGCCAGCGTCGCGAGCGAGATGTGCTTGGCGTCGTCGTAGAGGATCTTGTCGTAGATCTCGTCCGCCAGCAGCAGCAGCCGGTGCTTGCGCGCCAGGTCGACGAGTTGCTGCAGCACCTCCGCCGAGTACACCGCACCGGTCGGATTGTTGGGGTTGATCACCAGCAGCGCCTTGGTGCGTTCGGTGATCTTCGATTCGATATCGGCGATATCGGGCTGCCAGCCATTGGCCTCGTCGCACAGATAGTGCACCGGCGTGCCGCCGGCCAGGCTGGTCATCGCCGTCCAGAGCGGATAGTCGGGTGCCGGGATCAGCACCTCGTCCCCGTTGTCCAGCAGCGCCTGCATGGTGATGGTGATGAGCTCGGAGACCCCGTTGCCGAGGTAGACATCGTCGACATCGAGTTCCGGGAAACCGGAGACCAGCTCGTAGCGGGTCACGATCGCCCGGCGAGCGGGCAGTATGCCCTTGGACTCGGAGTAGCCCTGCGCGGTCGGCAGGGCGGCGATCATATCCCGCATGATCACATCGGGGGCCTCGAAGCCGAACGGCGCGGGGTTGCCGATATTGAGCTTCAGGATCCGGTGGCCCTCGGACTCCAGCCGTGCCGCGTGTGCGTGTACCGGTCCACGGATCTCGTAGACGACATTCTGCAGCTTCTTGGACTGCTCCAGAATCCGGGGCGCGGGGTGCGAATGGCCAGTACTCACGCGATCCATGGTGCCACCAGGGGCAAGCGGATATCCGGCCCGCCCCGGCTCGGCGCTGGACCGTTACCGGCGCCGGCCTGCGCCGGGCCGGGAAACCGGTCGATATCGCGCCGATTCCGAGCCCGTTCGATCACATCCCGCGCGCCGACACGAGAGAGCCGGCTACCCACTGCCCGGGGGAAGGCTGCGGGACGCGGTCGCTCCGCAGAATTCCTCGATCCGCTCGTCGAGAGCCCGCGCCTCGGCGACCCCACGGAAAGCCGGCGCGCAGATCCGCCGGCGCAGGCCCGTGAGGCGTTCCTCCAACTGGGCGATCCGCTTGTCCTCGTCGAGCGCCAGGACCGGCAGCAGTGCCGCCGTGGCGCCGTCGAGGCTGCCGTTGATCAGATGGGCGGCGGCCGAATCGACGCGGGCCAGGGATTCGGCGCCGTAGGAACGCTGCCGCGCCGGGCCGGTCCGGTACAGCTCGATCGTACGTTCGGTGGCCACCAGCGCGGGTTCGGCGAGGCCGAGATGGATATAGGTCGCGCCCGCGTAATAGCCGGCCTTGGCGTCGGAGAAACCGAACACCCCGCCCACCTCGTCGTGCAGGCTGTCGGTCCCGGCCCCGGAACTCGCTTCGGCGGCGGCGCGGATACACCGTTCGGTATCGGCGGCGCTCCCGATCTTCGACCAGATCCGCGCCTCGATATTGTGCAGGCGCACCGCGGCGGTGGCCGAATCCGCGTACTCCTGGCCGTGCTGCGCCAGCTGTAGCGCCCGGTGCGGCCGTTCGGACCAGTATTCGATCAGCGCGTGCATCCCGCGCGCCCATGCCCGTAACCCGTTGTGGCCGCACAGTTCCGCGTACGCCCAGGCGGCCCGGATCTGCTCCCCGGCGGCATCGAGATAGCCCAGATCGGTACTCGCGTTGGCGAGCAACCCCGACAGCGAGCCCGCCAGTAGATATAGGTGGCCGGTATCCGAGGGCCGCTGATGGCCCTCCAGCAGCCGGTACACCCGGCGCCGCACCCGCAGCATCTCGACCATCATCGGCATCGGCGGGGTGTGCACGTAGTCGTTGGCGATCCGCGTGACATCGGCGTCGAGCTGGTCCAGCGTGCTCGGACCGATATTCGAACTCTCGGCCCGGCCCGCGTGTTCGCTCGCCTCGTGCGCTGCCGCCATGATCAGATCCCTCTCCGAAATCGCCGCCAGCCCTTCCCCGCGGGCCGCACCGGTATCGATGAGGGCCAGGAGTTCGGCGTCATTGGAATATCCGCTGGGCGCGGCGTACCGGCCGGCGTCCAGGAGCGGACCGGGAACGGGTTCGGGAACGGTCAACGCCGCGAACCGGGTCCGTTCGACATCGTCGGATCGGGCGAGACAGGTGTCCAGGGCAGCCTGGTTGACCGGACGCGGATGCACCCGGTCGCCCCCGGCCTCCCATTTGGATACCAGTCGTTCGTGCACACCCAGATGTGCCGCGAACTCCCGGATACTCATCCGCTTGGCCTCGCGAAGCGCCCGGGCCTCCTTTCCAGACCACTGGCCGACCACGTTGTCACCCTTTCCGAACGATTTCCTTCTCCAGGGTACGAGCCGAATGTGACTGCAACCACAAGGAAATTCGTCATCACCGGCAAAGGCAGCGCAAGGGCAGTGGAACGGGAGCGTGTAGGCGGTTCCGACGCGCCGGTGCGGACGCGATCCTGGAAAGACAGGTCGGCGAGACCGGCACAGGCCGTGGCTCGGCACGCCAGGGAGGCTCGGCAGCGGGAGGCAAGGGGTTCACCGTGAACGTGGAAAAGCTCAGAACGGTCGACGACTGGGCCGCGTACTATCGCCACGAGTTCGGGTTACCGGTCACCGAACGCGGCGGTTTCGTCATGCTGCCGATCACCAGCCGGGCCTGCGTCGTCCACCTGCCGACCGAACGCGCGAAGGCCGTACGCGGCCTCCTGGATGCACGGGAGATCCGAGTTCCCATGCTCGCCCGCCAGATTCGCTGGAGCTTCCTGGCCTACCCCGATCGCCGGCCGGACCCGGAAGTGGTCGAGATGCTGCAGCGCATCGATATCGATATTCCGGGGGTGGGTAGCGCTGTCATGCTGCCCACCGGGCTCGGCCGCTGGAACCGTGAGGGATGCAACTGGGTCGTACCGCCGGAACGCGACGGCTTGCTGCCCCCACTGTCCACGGTGATCAATGCCGCGTTACTGGCCGGTGGCGCCGCGGAATGACCGGGGATGGGGCTACGTCCGGCAGCCGGGTCCGCCGGACGTAGCCCGCCCGGCAGCCACGGTGTGTCCGACCGGTATGCCACACGACGCGGCCCGCAGCGCCGAGCGCGTGGTCGGTCCGCCGAGCCGGACATCCCGACGGGCCGCTTCACGAACGGATCGACAGGATCCGTGACGCATCGGTAAGCAGCACCGGCGCGAAACGTCGATGCCCCGGGGATACGGCGGCCCAGACCCGTCGGCCCATCCGGCGTTCGTAGTGGACGAAGGTGGCCAACGAAGCGGTGCCGTCTGCGAGCTCGACCACCAGACGCCCGCTGATCAGCCACGACCGGGCCCCCAGAGTGATCCAGGTGGCGCCGCGTTCGACGATCGGCCAGCCGGCCACCTGCCCGGCCGCCGATCGACGCCGCAGCCGCAGGCCCAGCACGACCCGCCAGATGAACTGCCCTTGCGCACCGGCCAATTCGTCGAGAGCGGTGCGCGCCCATTCTTCCGGTGTCGCGGAAACACCGGGTTTCGTGGGAATCGTGAACTGGTCGGCGTAGTCGTATACCGCCATACCGCTGTGCGCCCGGATCGATGCGCCGATCTCGGGTTGCTGACGGGCGACCGCCTCGGCGGGCCCACCGGCCGGGCGAAGCTCGGAATTCTCGGTCATCTTCGACACCCACTTCCTGTTATACGCTGGCGTATATATGACGCTAGCGCCAATATACGGTGGCGTATAGATCTCGGCACGTGAGAGGAGACACATGGGCGCGGTACGGACGACGAGCGCCGGCTGGATCGACGAGGGGCTACGCGCCCTGGCCCACGGCGGTCCCGACGCCGTCCGCGTCGAAGCGCTCGCGAAATCGCTCGGCGTGACCAAGGGCGGTTTCTACGGGTACTTCGCCGATCGCAACGCACTGCTCGAGGCGATGCTGGACACCTGGGAGCGGCGCAGCATCGACGACGTCCTGGACCGTGTCACGCGCGAAGGCGGCGACGCCCGGACCAGGATCCAGCGGGCCGGGGCACTCACCCTCTCCCCCGAACTGCTGCCCATCGACCTCGCCGTGCGCGACTGGGCCCGGCGCGACGACGAGGTCGCGGCCCGCCTGCGCCGGGTGGACAACCAGCGCATGGCGTTACTACGCGAAATGATCGGCACCTACTTCACCGATCCCGTGGAAGTGGAGGCCCGCAGTCTGCTCGCGTTCTGCGCGCGGATCGGGATGCACTTCCTGGCCGCCGACCCGCTCGACGGCACCGACCGCGCGGCGGTGCTGGCCCGGACCAACGATCTCGTGCTCGGCCCGAGTGCCACGGACGACCCATAGCGGCATCCGTTTCAGCGATCCGCTAGGACTCGCTCACGGGCACGCCGAGCTCTCGACCGGATCCGCGCGGTCACCGACCGGACGCCGGGAAATTCAGGTACGCCCGCGACGGCGTCGGTCCGCGCTGCCCCTGGTATTTCGATCCGGCGCTCGCGCTGCCGTACGGATTCTCGGCCGGACTGGTCAACCGGAACAGGCACAGCTGACCGATTTTCATACCCGGCCACAAGGTGATCGGCAGGTTCGCCACATTCGACAGTTCCAGGGTGATGTGCCCGCTGAACCCGGGGTCGATGAACCCGGCGGTCGAATGCGTGAGCAGCCCCAGCCGCCCCAGACTCGACTTACCCTCCAGCCGCCCGGCCAGATCGTCGGGCAGGGTGCACACCTCCAGGGTGGACCCGAGCACGAACTCACCCGGATGAAGTACGAACGGCTCACCCTCGGCGGGCTCCACCAGGCTCGTCAGCTCGTCCTGGCGCTGGGCCGGGTCGATATGGGTGTAGCGAGTGTTGTTGAAGACCCGGAACATCCGGTCCAGCCGCACATCGATGCTGGACGGCTGAACCAGATTGTCCTCGAACGGTTCGAGCCCGAGCCGTCCGGCGGCGAACTCCGCCCGGATGTCACGATCGGAAAGCAGCACGCCACGAGCGTAGCGACCGCCCCGCGGGGCGGAGCCCCCGGTCCGCGCGCGGTCCCGTTTCCTGTCACCGCCCCCGGGCATACTCCACCCGATGGGCCAGGCCCATCCGCAGCCCACACACGGTCGCAGCCGATCAGGAGATACGCCCATGTCCGAGACCAGCGCCCACACCCATCACGGCATCGACTACATCGAACTCGCCGTCACCGACCTCGACGCCGCCAAAACCTTCTACCGGTCGGCGTTCGGCTGGGAGTTCAACGACTACGGGCCCGCCTACGCCGGTATCCGCCGCTTCGACGGCTCCGAAGGCGAAGCGGGCGGCCTGGCCCCCACCGACGAGGTCCGCACCGGCGGCGGCCCCCTGGTCCTGCTGTATTCCGACGACCTCGACACCACCCTCCGGGCCGTCGGAGCGTCCGGTGGCACGGTCACCGAAGGCCCCTTCGACTTCCCGGGCGGCCGCCGCTTCCTTTCACCGACCCGAGCGGCAACCAGCTCGGAGTCTGGTCCGAACGCTGACCCCGGGCACGGACGGCCGGAGCGTGAGCCGAAAGATTTAGAGCTCCGGCCCGCCCTCTGCTAAGCTGCCCTTCGCGCCTGTGGGCGCATGCCGGTGTAGTTCAATGGCAGAATCTCTGCTTCCCAAGCAGATGGCGCGGGTTCGATTCCCGTCACCGGCTCCACCATCACTTCGATTGATCATCTTTCATCCGGGCTTTCTCTTTGTGCCACCGGCCCCGAGCCGTTGCGTGCCACTTCGTGAATACGGCGTCAGCCGGGCTCGCGTTCGTCGGCCTGAAGCCGCCGCCACTTGGCCATCGACTGTTCGATCTCCGCACGCAGGAATTCGAAGAACCGGCGGGTCTCGTCCAGTCGCTGCCCGGCGGGGGAGGCGGGGTCCAGGAGGTCGGCACCCTCGGCGGCGCCGGCCTGCACCTGGACCAGGACCGGGTCGGATCGGCTGATGTAGTGACTCCAGGTGTGCTCGTGGATGCGGCAGAAGTCACGCCGGCTACCGGGTTCGCGGCCGCGTTCGACGAGCCGCACCTGCACCAGGTATTTGACCGCCCCCGAGATGGCCGGCGCACCGACGCCCAGCCGCTCGGCGAGTTCGGCGGCAGAGAGCTTGCCGGAGTCGGTGACCAGCAGTGCGGCGAACACGCGCGCGGCCATCCGCGGCATACCGGATTCAACCATGATCTGCGCGAATCGCTCCTGGAAGCCGGCGATAGCGATCTCGTCCGCTCGCGTCACTGAAGCAATCTCCTCGTCGTGGCTTCCGCAGCCATTTCGTCATCTATTTCACGAAATTCGTGAAACATCAGTAGTGTAGTCGAGCGTGGAAGACAGCGAACTCGTCGGAGTGCAGAAGACCGCCCGCCCCGTCCTCGCGGCCAAAGCGCTGGACAACCGGCTGCCGGACCCGATTCTCGGTGACGAGTACGCCGAACAGGTGATGCGCCGCCTCGACCCCGGCTACGACAACCACAGATTCGGCACCGGCCAACTGGGCCTCGTCGCCGTGGTGCGCGCCAAGGCCCACGACGATTGGGCCCGAACCTTTCTCGCCGACCACCCCGACGCGGTGGTGCTGCACCTGGGCTGCGGCCTCGACGCCCGGGTGTACCGGATCGACCCGCCCGCCACCGTCGACTGGTACGACCTGGACTACCCCGCCATGATCGAAGTGCGGAAACAGTTCTTGCCGCCGCGCGACCACTACGCCCTGATCGAATCCGATGTCACCGACCCGACCTGGCTGGACCGCATCCCCCGCGGCCGGCCGGTGCTGGTGATAGCCGAGGGACTGGTGCCCTACCTGACCGAGGCCGAGGCCCGGCGCCTGCTGACCGGTGTAGTCGATGCCTTCCCCACCGGGCAGATCCAGATCGACACGGTGGCGGTCTGGGCGTGGCGTACCTCGCGGTGGGACCCCACGCTGCGCAAGTACGACGCCCGGTTCCGCTGCGGCTTCGACGATCCGGCCGCGCCGGCCGAGTGGCACCCGCGACTCGAATACATCGATGAGGCGCCGATGAACGACTCACCGGTGCTGATGGCCAAGGCGCCCGCGAACGCACGCCGCATATTCCGCCTGTTGAATCTGCTTCCGGGCATGAAACGATCCACCCGCATCGTGCGGTTCCGGTTCTGAAAGGTGTGCGGAACGCTGCGCGCGGACCCCTCGGCGGATGGCAAGCTCACCGCCCCGGATGCCGGCCGGCGCGGGCGTCGCGCCGGTTTGCACGAGAACTGAGTACCGGGGACGAGCATGTCGTCACAAACCCTCGACCAACCTCCCTGGGGCCAGTGCACACCTAGTACAGGAACTCCGCGAGAATTCTCGCCACGGCTTCGGGGCTCGTCGACGGCGCGAAATGGGACTGCCCGGGAATCGTCTCGAGCCGCGCGTGCGGCATTCCGGTCGCCAGCCGCTCGACCGTCTCGGGCATCGGCTGCCAGGTATCGGAGCCGCGCATCAGCAACGTCGGGGTGGTCACGCTCGACCAGCGGTCCAGATAGGTCGTATCGGCGATCATCGACTCGAGGTCACGGCTCCAGCCGTAGGAGTCGTCGTGTTCGTTCTCGGCCGGTTCGAGATCCCCCGCGGCCTCCAACAGCGCCGCCGGAACCCGGGACACCTGCTCCGCCAGCAACCGGACCGCGCGGCCCCGTTCGCCCTTCGCGGTGAGTTCTTCGAACCGGGTCAGCACCGGCGCCAGCTCCGCGCCCGCCGCGTACAGCGGCGGCTCCCACAGCGCCAGCGAACGGACCGGGAGTCCGGCCGCCGCGGCGTGCAGGGCGACCGTGGCACCGTAGGACATACCTACCAGGTGTGCGGGCCGGCCGATCATATCGATGATCACCCCGAGATCACTCACCTCGTCGGTGTAGTGCTTGGGGGCGTGGCCGGGCCCGCTCGGCGCGTAGCCGCGGCGGGCCGGCAGCCACAACTCGAACCGGTCCACCAGATATTCGGCCACCGGCTGCCACGAGTGCAGACCCCCGCCGGACCCGTGGATCATGATCACCGGTGAGCCGGACCCCACCCGCCGGTAATAGATGCGGGTCCCGTCGAAGGAGTCGAAGGACGCCGGCGGCTCGCTGGTGAACTGTGCCATGCCGCTACTCTCGCAAAGCCGGGCGCACTCCTCCAGCGAATTGCCGCCGGTTTCGCCGACTTCCCCCACCGGATATCCGCGCCGCCGCGTTTCCCGGGTCACGGCCGTCCGGGGGCGCCGGACCCCCGGGCCGCGGCCGTGCCGGTCAGCTGGCGTGCAGCAGGCGGAACCGCGAACCGTGGAACACGAGGGGTTCGCGGTCGGGATGGATGGCCAGCCGGTTGATCCGCAGGATCACCACGGTGTGATCACCGGCCGGGACATGCGCTTCGGGCGACCCCTCGATCCATACCGAGGCACCCTGGATGAACACCGCTTCGCCGGTGCCCTCGTGCAGCTCCAGATCGCGGAAACGGTCTCCGGTCCGCGAGCTGAGCGAGCGTGCGGCCTCCTGCTGGTCGGTACCGAGCAGACTCAGGCCGAGATAGCCGGCATCGACCAGCTTGGGCCAGGTCGACGAGCTGTTCTGGATGCAGAACGACACCAGCGGGGGATCCAGGGAGACCGGGACGAAAGTGCTCACCGCCAGGCCGACCGGTTTCCCGTCGACCTCGGCGCAGACCGCGACGACCCCACTCGGGAAGTTGGCGAAGGCGCGCCGCAGGCCCGTGCCGTCGGCGGGTGTTTCGAAGACATCGTTCATGATCAGCCCTTCACTTCGAATGGGTCACCGTGTCCGACAGCGCCTGCGCCACCGGACGCCACCGCTCGGCGTAGGCGTCCAGTACGCCGTCCTCGGCGAAGGTCCGGTCGGAGAGATACAACCCGGGCAGGGCGGTGGTCGCGCCCAGTTCCACCAGAACCGGTTTGAGCAGCAGATCGGGGGCGAGCGCGTGCGCGGGACCGGCACCCAGCATCAACGGCACGGCCAGCACTCCGGCCAGGCCGGTACCACCGTCGAACTGCTCCAGGAAAAGCTTCAGCAGACCGGTGTAGGTGGCCTTGAACGTAGGGCTGGCGAAAACGACCAGCTCGGCGTCGGCGACGGTGCGGGCGGCCTCGGCGACCGCGGGGTCGCCCCAGCTCAGCAGGCCCGACCCGAACTCGACCAGATCGATGACCGCCGGCTCGATCTCCGGCCGCAACGCCGTGGCGAGGCCGACGGCCGCGGAGAGAGTTCGGGATGCCGGTTTCGGGTTACCGACCACAACTGCCACGGACACGCCGGAGCCTCCTGTCTCCGGCGCGGGCCGGACTCGACTGGTGCTGTGCTTCTCAGTGCACCATTCTCGGCCCCGCGGCGGGAGGGTTCGGCTCGGCGCGATCGGAACCGGTGGTCCGGGTGAGCACGTAGAGCCCCTGCAGGGACCGGGGCGAGCCCCGGTGAACAGGCCGGTCCGCGGCGGCCGGGAAGTATCCGGCGAGGCGGCCGCGGCCGGCGGCGACCAGGGTGAGATCGGTGGACGCCGCGATCGCGCCCAGCGATTCCGGGGTCACCGATTCCACCAGGAAGGCGCCGCCGCGCTCCACGAAAGAGGTGATCCGGCCCGAGGTCTCGAACGAACTGTCGACCGTGACGCCGACATACCCGTCGAAGGCGATACGGCCGGTCGGCCGCGGCGCCCGGGCGGGACGGCGTCCGCCCCCGGCCGGTCCCGTCGGCTGCGGAGCCACTGCGACGGCCCGGACACCCGGCCGGGTTCGACTGCGCAAGGCGTTCTGGTCACGATCGCTGTAGAGGGCGACGTCGAATCCCGCGTCGAGCAACCCCAGCGCGGCGGTGACGCCCGCCGGGTCGGCGCCTATCACCGCGGCCGTACGGGCCGCGGCGAAGGGCGGATTCTGTGGTGTCATGCAGGCATGCTGCTGGGAGGTGATTCCCGAAAGCAGTATTGCGCTCAGCGAGAATCATTTCCGCGCGACTGCTACTGCGCCTTACCGAGGCATTCGGTGACGATCTTGTTGGTCGCCGCCCGCGCTTTGTCGGCGTCCTCCTGGCTCATGCCCAGAGTTTCCGGGTCCGCCATCCGGGTGTCGAATTCGTCACTGACCATGGTCCGCAGGCCGTCCTGCGAAATGCCTTCGCCGATGTACAGTTTCGCGGCGCAGTCCGCGAAGGCGGGGTCCTGGAGTCCCTTTTCCTGCAGGGATTTGGACAGGTCCGCTTCGGTCAGCGCCGGCGCGGAGTCGGTATCGCTACCGCAGGCCGCCGCGAACAGCGGCAGAATGACGAACGTCGCGGCAATCAGGGTCTTCCGCACCGGGTTCCTCTCTCAGATGTATCGCACGGACGCCGCGTCGGCCGGGGAACAGCACCCGCGGCCACCCGCCGACGTCCACGCATGTGTGTAGTCGTACTCACATACGGCGTGCAACCCGGGGCCGGAATTCGGAGGTGATTCACAGTCGCCGGTCTGCTGACGGACCGGACCGAGCCGTATCTCTCCCGCGCCCGCGCCCCCGCGCGATGCGAACTGAGGGCTGGCGCCTGCTGTTAGTCTGGGATCCGAATCGCGTCCCGATCGGAGAGCGGCGAACATGACGATCCTCGAGCACCATCGCGAAGGCCGCGGTGAACCGCTGGTGCTGGTCCACGGCGTCGGCAGCCGGTGGCAGGTCTGGGAACCGGTCATCGGCGCACTGGCCGCCCACTACGAGGTGATCGCGGTGGATCTCCCCGGCTTCGGCGGTTCCGCGCCGCTGCCGCACACCACCGTGGACACACTCACCGACGCGCTCGCCGATTTCCTGGCCGAACAGGGCATCGAGCGACCCCATCTGGCGGGTAATTCGATGGGTGGCGGCATCTCGCTGAACCTGGGCGCCCGCGGCCTGGCCCGCTCGGTCACCGCATTCTCACCGATCTTCTTCTGGGACACCGCCGGCCGGGTCTGGTGCCAGCAGTCGCTGGGCCGGTCCAAGAAACTCGGCCGCGTCCTCGGCCCCGCCATGCCCAAGGTGCTCAGCACCCCGGCAGGCCGGACCGCCTTCCTGGGCCTGGTCTTCGGCAAACCGTGGGCCGTCAGCGCCCAGGTCGCAGTGGACACCGCGCGCGGCGCGGTCGACTCCCTGGGCTTCTCCCCGGCTCTGGCCTCGTTCACCGATGCCCGGCTGCACGATCCCGCCGCGCTCGCCGAAGTGCCGGTGACGATCGCCTGGGGTAACCGCGACATTCTGCTCACCTACGCCACCCAGAGCAGGCGGGCCCGCGAAGTACTGCCCTGGGCCCGGCACATCACGCTCGCGGGCAGTGGCCACACACCCTTCTACGACGACCCCGAAGGCTGCGCGCGGGTACTCCTGGACTGGCTACCCACCCTGCGCGACGACGTCGCATAGCCGGGGCCCGAGGAGGTTCCCGGACCACTATGGTGAGTCCGGCCGACAGGTGAAGGCGGGCGGCCACCGGTCACCGCGCGACCTCGCCGGACATCACATCCAGCGGTGCCGGCGCAAGTGGCCCGCGCGGCACTCCCGCCCACGTGGAGCCGGATCGCCGATTCGGCGGACGCCCGGAAGAACCGGGCCCGGCATACCCGCGCCGACCGGGCGGGCCGAACGGCGACCCGGCCCGCAACCGTCCGTCAGCGTCCCTGCCAGACCGGATCGCGTTTCTCCGCGAAGGCCAGCGCACCTTCGGCCGCGTCCTTGGAAACCAGGGCGGGCAGCGCGATCTCACCCTGTTTGGCGAAACCTTCCGCCGCGGTCCAGTCCGGGGTCTCGTCGATGATCCGCTTACTGGCGGCCACGGCCAGCGGGGCGGCGGCCGCGATCTCACCGGCCAGTTCCAACGCGACCTCCAGCGCCTCACCCGGTTCGGTCACCCGGTTGACCAGGCCCAGCTGGTAGAGACGTTCAGCGCTGACCCGCCCACCGGTGAGCGCCAGTTCGGCGGCGATACTGCGCGGCAACCGCTGGGTCAGCCGCATGACGCCGCCGGCCGCCGCGACCAGACCGCGTTTCACCTCGGGCAGACCGAATTTCGCGTCCCGTGCGGCGACGATCAGGTCGCCGGAGAGGGCCAGTTCGAAACCGCCGGCGAGGGCGAAACCCTCGACCGCGGCGATCATCGGTTTCGCCGGCGGTTTCGAGGCGATACCGAGGGGGCCGCGGCGCTCGGTCACCGGCACCTCGCCGCGCGTCATGGCGATGAGATCCATTCCGGCGCTGAAGGTCCCCTCGGCGCCGGTGAGCACGAGGACCCGGGCCGAATCGTCGGCCTCGAACTCGTCGAGTGCCGCCTCGATCGCCTTCGCGGTGGCCAGGTCGATGGCGTTACGCGCCGCGGGCCGGTTCACCGTGAGCACGGTTATCGCATCGCACCGGTCCAGGAGCACGGTCTCGGTCATCAGGCGGTCCTCTCGCTACGCAGAATGAAACGGTCGGCGGCGGTGATCTCGACGGCGGCGCCGAGACGGTCGCCCGCGGTGACCGCCGCGATGGTCTCGCTGTCCGTCGCCCGGACAAGTATGCGGGCACCGGCGGGGTTCAGCGCACTCACCACAACGGCTTCGGGTTCATCACCCGTACTGCCCTTGCGGTACGGAACCGTGTAGGCCTCGATCACCGCCGGACCGGTGTAGCCGGGTGCGGTCTTCCGGCGCGCGACCGGCACCTCGGCCTCGACGGGGCGGAACAGTGCGGCGGGGGGTTTCGCCGAGTAGACCCCCACCCCGTGTTTGGTGATGTACCAGCCGAGCGCGGTGGTCAGGCCGTAGTCGCCGGGGTTGCGCCGCAGGATCTCGGCCATGGTGGCGATGCCGTGGGTGCTGTAGTTGTTGCCGGGGCCGCCACCGAAGGTCAGGCCGCCGGTCACGGTCAGGGGACGCGCCGGATCGTCGATGCACAGTCCCAGCGCCGCCGCGCCCACCTGCACCGCCACCGGGAAGCACGAGTACAGGTCGATATGGGCGATATCGTCGATGCCGATTCCCGCCCTGCCCAGCGCCGCCCGGCCGGCCGCGGCGATGGCCGGGGACGCCGCCATATCCGTGCGTTCGGAGACGAACCAGGTATCGGTGGCGGTGGCGCCGCCGTGCGGGAAGACCCACAGATCCCGCGGCACCCCGGCCGCGTCCGCCGCCGCGGCGCTGCACAGGATCAGCGCCGCGCCCTGATCGACCGTCAGGTTCGCCATCAGCAGCTTCGGGTACGGAGTGGAGACCATTCGGTTGTCGGGCCCGGTGGTGATCAGTTCGCTCACGCCGCGTTCACGGGGCAGCCACGCGTAGGGGTTGCGCGCCGCCACGGCGGAGAACCGCGACCAGAGCCCGCCGATCCGGGCGAGATGGGTCTGTTCGTCGAGGCCGAGCCGATTGCGCATGGCAGATTCCATCAGCGCGTACACATAGATCGGGCCCCACAATCCGGCCGCGAGCTCCATCTCGGTGTTGGGGGCGTCGTCGGAACCGACGATCTGCTCGGGCCGGGCGTTCTCGTCCTGCTCCGGCCAGCCCGGGTCGGTCCCGGACCGCTTCGCCGTGTTCCACGAAGCGACCGATTCGGCCCCGCAGAGCAACGCGATATCCGATCGGCCCTCGGCGATCTCGCGGGCCAGTAGGTTGAGCAGCCGCTGCGGGGCATCTCCGCCGTAGGGGGCCGACTGCAGTGTCCGTTTCGGCGAGGCGCCCAGGTCCGCGGCGACGAGTGCGCCCAGGTCGGCGTACTGGCGGCTCACCGGGGCCACGGAGGCGATCACATCCGCCGAACGCAGCAGCGCGTCCCCGGTCCCGCTGTCCGTACCGGCCCGGCGCAGTGATTCGACCGCCAGCTCGACAGGTCCGGGCAGGCCCGGTTCACCGGATCGGTGCACAACCTGTCCGACGCCGACGAGCACCGGTGTGCGCGGGTCCATTCCGGCTGGCAGCATGCGTCCTCCGCTTCCTCGCTGAAGTCTCCCGCTGAAATCGGCGGTTAACTTCTGATTAGACCATGGAGTGGTCTATGTCGCCCGGGGACCGAGGCCGCGGGACCGTACCGCCGAAGACCGGACAACGCGGCAACCGGGGCCGGGAATGACACCGGCGCTGAACCGCCGACAATGCGTCTGATCAGGTCCTATGCACTGATAGCATGTCCGGGTTCTGCCAGCCAGTCGAAATGTTCCGTGTATCCATCGAGGCGCCGCCCATATGCCGGCGGCGTCTTTGACATGACCCGGAGGTCCGACGGACTTGAAGAGAACCCGCTCGATACTTATTTCTGTGCTGGCGGGCGCATCGGCTGCACTGATCGCAGTCACCGCACCGGCCACGGCAAATCCCAACGCCATCAATCCGATTCCCGTACTCAACGGCACCAACGGCCTCCCACAGTTACACGGAGCCACTCGGGCCGTTTTCCAGGTGACCGGTATGGCGAGCCCGAACGGGACCCACAACTACAACATGCTCGGCACCGACCTGGGCATCATGTGGGACAACGGGCACGGAGAAATGCTGACCGCTTTCGGCGATACCGCCGGGGTCGGTTTCCCCAATCTCCTCGCGGGCAGCATGTGGGCCTGGCGCAGCAATGTTCTCGTACGCAGCCATACCCAGGACCCACGGCACGGGATCTACTTCGACAGCGTCGTCCGTGATGTGTTCGGCCAGGCCAGAGACCTGATCCCGAGCCCGAAGATCCCACTTCTGGAGATCAGCCGCATTCCTACCGCCGGTATCTCGGTGGGCGGCGTGCAGTACATGAGCCTGATGTCGGTGAAAACATGGGACACCCCCGGCGAATGGACCACCAATTACTCCGGACTGGCCGCTTCGGCGGACAACGGTGAAACCTGGGCAGATCTCGCCTTCACCCGCCGGCCCAACGAGGGCGCAAACCGAAATTTCCAGATGAACGCCTTCCTGAAAGACGGTGGATTCGTTTACGTCTACGGCACCCCGTCGGGCCGCGACAATGCCGCCTATATCTCCAGGGTCCGGGAGCCGGATATACAGAATCTGGCCGCCTACGAATACTGGGACGGCGGTACCTGGAAACGCGACGTGAATGCCGCAAAGCCCATCATGCACGGCGTGGGGGAACTGTCGGTGATGTGGAACGATTACCTCGGACAATTCGTCTCCCTCACCACCGACCCCTTCAACTCGGTGGTGATGCGAACCGCGCCGTCACCGGTCGGACCGTGGAGTGAACCACGTGTGTTGATCGATACTCGTGAATTGCCGACGGCATACGCGCCGTCGATTTTTCCCTACCAAACCGGAGACGATCTCTACTTTCTCACCACTGTGCACAATCAGTACAACGTGGTCCTGATGCGCACACAACTGTGAGAGTCCCGGTTCGATTCGAGCACAGAGGTTGACCTGAACAATAGTTCAGGTATGAGGCTGGTTCGCGACACTCCACCGAGACCCCAGGAGCCCTCGTGACCACCACCTCGAACCCGACCGGCGCCACCGAAGCGGTGTACGAGTGGCTGCGCGGCGCGGCGCAGCCCATACTCGGCACCGACGCCGCCGACACCGGATCGGACCTGCGGAAATTGACCGACCGCCTGGCCGCGGCCACGGTGGTCGGCATCGGCGAATCCACCCGATTCTCCCGGCAGACCTACGGGGTGCGGGATCGGATCTTCCGGGTACTGGTCACCGAACACGGTTTCCGGACACTGGCCATCCAGGACAATGCGCGCTCCGGTGCGCGGCTCGACGCGTACGTCCGCACCGGTGCGGGAGATCCCCACCGGGCGCTGGCCGGCGCGTGGCGGCCGCTGCGCACGCGCGAAACCGCAGCGACCCTCGAATGGATCCGCGCCTACAACCTCGAACGCCCCGACGACCCCGTCGGCGTGCTGGGAGTACAGCCACCGGCGGCCGAACCGGCCGACTACGACGAAGTACTCGCCCGGATGCGCCGCTGGGCGCCCGACCGGCTGGCGGAACTCGAATCACATCTGGCGCCGATCCGCACCGCGCACCGGATCGACGAGCATGTACAACGCCACCAGGGCATCCACCCCGGGCGCCCCTTCGCCGAGGACGCCCGCGCGGCGTTCGACCTGGTGGCATCACTACCCCGCCCGGCCGGTACCGACGCGGCAGCCGAATTCACCACCGCCCTGGAACTCCTGCGCTCGATCGTGGATTTCCACGAGCGCAGTGTGGCCGGCCGGGGCGGCTTCGGCGGTGGCGACCCGGACCCGGCGCGGTCGCTGATCGATCATCACGCACGCACCGGCGCCCGGATCGTGTACTGGGACGGCACAGCGCACACCGCGGCCACCGCGCCGAGTGTCGGTGCCGCGGCCACGCAGTCGATGCGCACCGAGGGCGCCGGGCTGCGCGCGTATTTCGGTGCGGCCTACCGGTCGGTGGCGATCGGTTTCCATCACGGCGACCTCGGCGTGGCGCAGGCGCCGGATCCGCTGCCCGACCTGCTCGACGCCACTCTCGGCGCCGTGGACCTGCCCGCCTGGTTCGTCGATCTCGGCGACGACGCGCCCGCGGCGGTCCGGTCCTGGGCCGCCGCCGCCGCCCGGTTGCGGGTGATCAGCGGCGTGTACGACCCGGCCCGCGACGAGGAAGCCCGGTTCCGGGTGGAATCGCTGCGCGACGCCTTCGACGCGCTGATCCATATCCACGAAACCACCCCGGTGCGATGGTTGCCCGAGACCGGTACAGCCTGACTGCTCGGTGGCTCCCGGCCGCCTCCATACACTTGGCGGTATGAAGGCGGCCGAATGGGATGCGCGCTATGTACAGAGCGAACTGGTGTGGGGCGCACCCCCGAACAACACGGTGGTGGAGTTCGTACACGGTCTGGACCGGCGTGTCCCACGCCTGCCCGGTCCCGACGGGGAGATACCGGACCTGCCGCGGGCACTCGACCTGGCCTGCGGCGAGGGCCGGAATGCGTTGTGGCTGGCCACGCACGGCTGGCGGGTACACGGCGTCGACTTCTCACAGGTCGGTATCGACAAGGGCCGCACCGTGGCGACCCGGCTCACCCGGTCGATCCGGGAGCGGATCACCTGGGAGTGCACCGACCTCACCGATCCCGCCCTCGACCTCGGCGGCCCGTGGGAGTTGATCCTGCTGGTGTTCCTGCACCTCCCGGCACCCGAACGCCGGCGACTGCTCCGGCAGGCCGCCGACGCGCTCGCGCCCGGGGGAATGCTGCTGGTGCTCGGTCACCACAGCGAGAACCCGGCCCGAGGATACGGCGGCCCCCAGGATCCGGCGATCCTGTTCACGCCGGAGGACGTGGTGGCGGATCTGGGTGCCGATTCCGGGCTCGACATCGACACGGCGCGGGAGGTGCTACGCCCCACCGAGGGTGGGGACGCGATCGATGCCCTGGTGGTGGCGCGGAAGTCCATGCCGGAGCAGTAGCCCGGTCCGATGCCGCGCGGCTGCAGCACTCCCCGCCCCGGCTCGCCCGGCCTGCCGCGGACCTGTGGCGATCGTGCGATTGCACACCCAACGCCCACGGCCAGCGGGATCGGGCCGTATTGCCTCCGATCGGCGAGGCGGCCGGCGGCGGTGCGCGCGTCGAGCCGGTTACCGGCGTCCGCGGCCGACCGCGGCGTCAGGAACCCCAGCGCCGGAACCAGGGCACGAGGGTTTCGGCAATGGTGTCGAAACCCTTCCGGAGGGAATGCGGCTGGCCCGGTATCACCCGCACCTCGGCGGCATCGGCGGCGTCCGGGATACCGAACGGGTCGCTCCCGCCGTTGATCACCACCACCTCGGCGGTGCCGGCGGCCAGCAGTTCGTCGCGGCGGGATTTCTCCGGCTTACCGGGCGGGTGCAGCGGAAACGATACGGCGACCACTCCACGCGCGCCGACCTCGACCGCGGTCCGGCACGCCACCCGGGCTCCGTTACTGCGCCCGCCCTGAACCAGCGGCAACTGTGGCCCGAGTTGCGCACGCAGCGCGCCGACCAGTTCCACCCAGGCCCGGTCCTGGGGCTCTGGCTTGCCGGGCGCGCGACGCCCGGCCACCCGGTACGGCTGCAACACCCGCGCCACCACCCCACCGGCGGCCAGCGCGGTATCGCGCACTGTCGTGATGTCCGCGGAGTGCACTCCGCCGCCCGCGCCGTGGGTGAAGACCAGCAGAAATGCCGGGGTGTCCGGGTAATCGATCTCGGCCTCCGCGGGCCCCGAGTCCGTTTCGATCCGCACGCCACACCCTAACGGGTGATGCCCCGCCGCGAACCGCGCACCGCACGCGGGTGGAGGTACGACGACCAGGCCGTTATGTCCGCGACCCCGGCGCGCCGCCACCGAGATCGGACCGAAACCGCTGGTGGGGACGTCGCGCCTGTTCCGCGCATCACAATGCGGCGCGACTCCGTTGCCGACCGCCTTACTCGCCGGTAATATAATGAATAAGTTACCCGCGAGTAGCCTGTCGTTACACGGCAGCTACCCGACGGCAACCGACGGGCGGGAACGGTATGAACACCGACCGCACCCGACTCAACGGAGAGTGAGTATCACAATGGGTCATTACAAGAGCAACGTCCGCGACCTGGAGTTCAACCTCTTCGAGGTACTCGGCCTGGGCAGCATCCTGGACTCCGGCGCCTACGGCGATCTCGACACCGACACCGTCAAGGAGATGCTGAACGAGGTGCGCCGGCTGGCCGAGGGACCGCTGGGCGAATCCTTCGCCGACGCCGACCGCAACCCCCCGGTCTTCGACCCCGAAACACATACCGTCTCCATCCCCGAATCGTTCAAGAAGAGCTACCGCACCCTGCAGGAAGGCGGCTGGGACTCCTACGCCGTCGATCCCGAGCTCGGCGGTATCGACTTCCCCCGCGCCGCCTACTGGGCCATCGCCGAACTGGTGCTGGGCGCCCAGCCCGCGGCCTTCATGTACGCCGCAGGCCCCGGCTTCGCCAACATCTTCTACAACAACGCCACCGAAGAGCAGAAGAAGTGGGCCAAGATCGCCGTCGAGCAGGGCTGGGGCGCCACCATGGTGCTCACCGAGCCCGACGCCGGCTCCGATGTGGGCGCCGGCCGCACCAAGGCGGTACAGCAGGAGGACGGCTCCTGGCATATCGAGGGCGTGAAGCGCTTCATCACCTCGGCCGACTCCGACGACCTGTTCCCCAACATCATGCACCTGGTGCTGGCCCGCCCCGAAGGCGCCGGCCCGGGCACCAAGGGCCTGTCGCTGTTCTTCGTACCGAAGTTCCACTTCGACCACGAGACCGGCGAACTGGGCGAGCGCAACGGCGTATTCGTCACCAATGTCGAGCACAAGATGGGCCTGAAGGTCTCGGCCACCTGTGAGGTCACCTTCGGCGGCCACGGTGTGCCGGCCAAGGGCTGGCTCGTCGGCGAGGTCCACCAGGGCATCGCGCAGATGTTCGAGGTCATCGAGCACGCGCGGATGATGGTCGGCACCAAGGCGATCGCGACGCTGTCGACCGGTTACCTGAACGCACTGGACTACGCCAAGCAGCGCATCCAGGGCGCCGATCTCACCCAGATGACCGACAAGACCGCGCCGCGCGTCCCCATCACCCACCACCCGGATGTGCGCCGCAGCCTGGCCACCCAGAAGGCCTACGCCGAAGGCCTGCGCGCGGTGTACCTCTACACCGCCGCCCACCAGGACGCCGATGTCGCGGCCGCCGTCTCCGGCGCGGACGCCGACACCGCCGCCCGCGTCAACGATCTACTGCTGCCGATCGTCAAGGGCGTCGGCTCCGAACGCGCCTACCAGTACCTCACCGAATCGCTGCAGACCCTGGGCGGTTCCGGGTTCCTGCAGGACTACCCGATCGAGCAGTATATCCGCGACGCCAAGATCGACTCGCTGTACGAGGGCACCACCGCCATCCAGGCCCAGGACTTCTTCTTCCGCAAGATCGCCCGCGATCGCGGTGTGGCCCTGGCGCACGTCGCCGGCCAGATCCAAAAGTTCATCGATGCCGAAGCCGGCAACGGCCGCCTCAAGGGTGAGCGGAAACTGCTCGCGACCGCGCTCGAGGATGTGCAGGCCATGGCCGCCACCCTCACCGGACACCTGATGGGTGCCCAGGAGCAGTCCGACGAGCTGTACAAGGTGGGCCTCGGCTCGGTCCGCTTCCTGCTCTCGGTCGGCGACCTGCTCATCGGCTGGCAGCTACTGCGCCACGCCGAGGTCGCGGGCGCGGCCCTCGACGCGGGCGCCGAAGGCGCGGACAAGAACTTCTACCAGGGCAAGGTCGCCGTGGCACAGTTCTTCGCCCGCAACATCCTGCCGGAGCTGACCGCCACCCGCGCAATCCTGGCCAACCTCGACAACGACATCATGGAGTTGGACGAAGCCGCCTTCTGAGTTTTCGGCGCGCTGGCGCGCGCGGGATTGAGGCCCCCTTGGTCTCG
>NZ_BDCU01000010.1 GCF_001618425.1 Nocardia fusca NBRC 14340 | reverse complement strand
CCCCGACCCGCCCCGCCGCAGGCGGGGCAAATAAACACAGCTAGGCTCGGCTGGTGTTCGTTGTCGCAATTCTCCTGTTCGTCCTGGCCGTGGTGGCCCTGACGGCGGGTGTGCTCGGCCTCATCGGCCGTCTGCCCGGCAACCGCTATATCGGTGTCCACACCGAGGCCGCGCTGCGGGACGAGACCGCGTTCCGGACCGCCAACCGGGTGGCCGCGCCCACACTGATCATCTCGGCCGCGTTGCTGTCCGCGGGCGGCCTGGTGGTCATGGCCGCCGGCGGCTTCACCGGAGTCCTGGTGGCAGTGGGTGTGCTGGTCATCGCACTGTTCACCCTCGGTGCCGGGGCGAACGCCGGTGCCCGGGCGGCCGAGGCGATCGCGCCGCCGCCGGAACCGGCCGGGGGTTGCGGTGGGTCCTGTGGCGGCTGCTCGCTCAAGGAGATGTGCGAACCGGCGGCCGGCTCTCGGCCGGCCTGAACCGGTCAACCCAGCCAGTCCAGTACCGACGCGGCCGTCCAGGACTGCTGCATACTGCCCAGCGGTTCCCCGGTGAACGGCTCGTAGTACTCGGCGAAACTGCCGTCGCTGGCCTGGCGCAGGGCTTCGGCCCGCAGCATGAACGACCGTTCCGCCCAGCCGCGGTGGGCGAACACCCAGGAGAACAGCCAGCTCATCACCGGCCACACCGGGCCGCGCCAGTACTCGCGCGGCCGGAAATCCTTCGAGACCGGCGAGGTGGAGGGCGGTAGCGCGTAACGCAGATCCGGGTGACCGCAGAAGCGCGGCCCCTCGAAAAGGCGCAGTAGGTTGCGTTCGGTGGCCCGCGGCAGGCCGCCACTGATCAGCGGCGCGAACATGGCCAGTGTCTCGGTGGTGATCCAGCGCTGCAGGCGGGTGTCGTAGTCGCGCGCCGCGCCGGTGCGGGCATCGGTGGTCGCGATCACCCCGGCGCGGAACCGGTCGGCCCAGCCGAAGAGTTCCCGGACATCCGATTTGGGCTGGTGGTATTCCTCACCGATCTGTCCGAGGACCTCGCAGGCCAGGGCGAAGATCGCGGTCACGAACACGTCCTCGACCGCGAAGTCCATCGCCGCACTGAGGGCATCGTCGTCGTAGCGGGCGCGGCGCATCTGCTCCACCAGCCACAGATACCGGTCGTATTCGCGATCGGTGGGCCGCTGGGTGGGGTCGGCGACGACCAGGACGTCCTCGCGCCGGTAGGGCGGCAGCTCACCGGGCACCACGTGCGCGTAGGCCCGGTCCCAGCGCGGGGAGTTGTCCATTCCGGATTCCCAGCCGTGGTAGAGCGTGATGCGCCCGTTGCCCAGCGGGTCGCGGGCGTGTGCCAGCCAGCGATGCCAGCGCACCAGATCGGTCCAGCGCCGGTTGAGGAACTCCTCGGCCACCGCGCGCGTGCTGCGGCCGTGCCGGCGCGAATGGTCCAGGATCCGCTGGACCGCGATGGCGTGGACCGGCGGCTGGGTGATCCCGGAGGTGTCCGGACCGGCGGGCGCGTTGGCGGCCAGCAGCCGGCATTCCCAGCGGGCCGGGCCGGGGAAGTAGCCGTCGACCCCGTTGGCGAAGACGATATGGGGGATCATGCCGTTCTTCCACTGCGCCGAGAGCAGGGTGTCGAGTTCGATCACCGCGCGTTCCACGCTCAGCGGCGCCAGCCCCACCGCCACGAATGCCGCGTCCCAGCTCCACATGTGCGGATACAGGCGGGGCGCGGCGCTGGTCATGGTTCCCAAATCGTTGCCGCGCAGCAGATAGGCCGCGCGGGCGGCGAGCTGCGTGGGAGTGAAACCTGGGTGTGCCATCTCTACATCTTGCTGGTTCGGACCGGGGGCACGCTTCCTCGGGCGTGTGAACGCAATATCTACCGAGCCACGGTTTCGCCGCGGTGTGCGGCATATTTCGTATGCGCTACACGAACTTGCCGAACCCTCCCGCCGCGCCCGCGGCGGCGTGCGGTGTGTGGCACGCTGTCCGGCGGACCGCCCGGCACGCAGCGGACCGGTGGCGCGGCGGGCGACGATACCGAGGAGTGGCGATATGCAGCTGGAAGCCGATCGCGCACCGGACGAGCAGCGAGTAGCGCTGATCACCGGCGCCGGCCGTGGACTGGGCGCGGCGGTCGCCCGGGAGCTGGCGCCGGACCACCGGCTGCTGCTGGGCGCGCGCACCCCGGCCGGTCTCGAATCGATCCTGGCCGAACTGCCCGGGGCCACCGGGTGGCCGGTGGAGCTCACCGACTACGCGGCGGTGGCGGCCGCGACGGAGCCGATCGACCGGCTGGACGTACTGGTCCACAACGCGGGTATCGCCGATCTGGGCACCATCGCGGAATCCTCGGTGCGGCAGTGGCGCGAAACACTCGAGGCCAACCTGATCGCCGTTGCGGAACTGACCCGTCTGCTGCTGCCGGCCCTGCGGGCGGCGGGCGGCCATGTAGTGCTCGTCAATTCGGGGGCGGGTCTGCGTGCCAACGCCGGCTGGGCCTCGTATGCGGCCAGCAAGTTCGGTCTGCGGGCGTTCGGCGACGCACTGCGGCTGGAGGAGCCGTCGCTGCGGGTGACCTCGGTGCATCCGGGGCGTATCGATACCGATATGCAGCGCGCGATCGTGGCCGGCGAGGGCCGGGCCTACGAACCCGATCAGTTCCTGCGCCCGGAGACGGTCGCGCGCGCCATCCGGACCGCGATCGACACCCCACGCGACGCCCATCCCACCGAGATCGTGCTGCGCCCCTGGTGAACGCAGCCGCCCGCTGGCCGGACCGCCTCGTCGTGCGCCCCTGGACCCCGGGCGACGCGCGGCGTGTCGCCGCGTGGCGTTACGGCGGGCCGTGGCAGGTCTACGACCTGCCCGGCACCGAACTCCCCGGCGCTACCGGCGGTTGTCTGGCCGTGGCCGGCGCCGCGGACGGGCGGCTGGTGGGCTTCTACTGCACCGGGGACGAGGCGCGAGTGCCCGGTCTGGCCGCGGAGTTCGGTGTGGTCGACCTCGGCGCGGGAATGGATCCCCGCTGGGTCGGCCGGGGCAACGGGGCCGGTTTCGGGCGGGTGGTGCTCGCCGACCTCCGCCGGGACCACCCCACGGCCGTGGTCCGCGCGGTGGTCCAGTCGTGGAACACCCGCAGCCTACGGCTGCTCCGGACCCTGGGCTTCCTGGAGTCGGGGCGTCATGTGTGCGTGCAGAACAGCCGACCGGTCGAGTATGTGGTGGTGCTGCTGTCGCCCCGGTGATGATCGGCGGGAGGAGGTGGCCGACGACGCGGAGCGGGCCGGTGCGCGGCATGAGCCCCCTGCCGCGTGATCCGCAGGGCCGCCGGGGAATTCAGGGCGGGTGGCGAGGGACGGCCCTTCTCCGATCGCGATCCGCGACGATCGGGGGGAGGCCCTCCGGCACACTCCGCGGCCCGGGATCGGCGAGCGTGCATCCACTCCCGCCGATACCCGGCCGCGAACGCGGTGATCAGTGCTCGTCGTAGTGTCCGTCGTGGGCGGCGTGCCGATGCCCGTCGTGGATGTAGTCGACATGGTCGCCGTGCGGCACCGCGACATGACCGCAGCCCTCACCGTGGACGTGGTCGTGCGAGGTGACCTCGCTGTGCCCGTGGGTTTCACACTCGTCGAAGTGCCCCTCGTGCGCCCGGTGCAGGTGTCCGTCGTGGACATAGTCGACGTGATCACCGTGCGGGACCGCGACATGACCGCAGTCCGGCCCGTGTACATGCGTGTGGTCGGTATGCTGATCGTGTGCCGTTGTCATCGGTGTTCCCTCTTTCCTCGAAGCGGTTGCTCTGCTCGAAACGGTCACCTGGAACTACGCACTGGAATACATTACCAAGTGCGCATCAATGCAGGTAGCTACCTCTGCGCCGAGCGCCGACGAGACGGCGGGTCGCGGGAGAACCCCTCACACCTTCCCCGCTATAGCAAACCTTGACAGGTACCCGAATCATCGGATCTTCAAACCGGTTTCGGGAATTTTTCGCACAGTTTTTATGTCTTTCGGATACCAACCGCGTAACGTCGATGGAGTTGGGAACCGCCGGGCGACAGCGTTTATGCCCGGCGGCAACAGCTGCGCGACAGTTCTGGCTGGTTATTCCACTGGCAACACCGTGATGAAGATCGGACACGAGACCTCATGATGATCCGCAAGATCGTTGCGGCGGTAGTACCGCTGCTCGCCACCACCACCGTGGGCGCGGCAGTCGTGCACGCAGAACCCGCCGCCAACCCCGAGATCGGTTACCACGCCGAGCTCGTCGGTAACAGAGTGGTCACCACCCTGACCAACGGCACCTTCGAGGTCGCCGGCGAAACCGTCGAGATCCTGGACAACTCCGGCGCCACCGTGATGTCGTTGCCCCTCGCGGTACGCGAGGGCGCCACCGAGTACCCGCTTCCCCACGCGGTCCGCGAAGAGGGCCGGGTCCTCGAGCTGACGGCGGTCAAGGATGTGGCGGCGGCCCGGCCCACGGCGCAGCCGGTGGCCTCACCGCAGGAGAACTACGCGGCGCAGGCCAACTTCGCCTCCCAGTTCGGTCTCGCCACCGCCATCGGCGGCTTCATCGGTACCGCACTCGGCGCGCTGGTCGGATTGACCGGCGTCGTGACCGGACCCGGCGTGGTCGCCAGCGTGATCGCCGGTGCCGCTATCGGTGGCATCATCGGCACCATCGTCGTAGGCGGACCGACACTGATCATCGCCGGCGTCGATCTGTTCAACACCCTGACCGCCGCCCCCGGCACCACGCAGTGGGCGCCGCGTCAGCAGGTTCAGTCGGCGAACTGAGCCCACTCCGACGGATCGGTGAACACGGGTCGGTGACCCGATCCGCTCGGCATACGAAACCTCTCGGGCCCGGTCTGCGCTGGCAGACCGGGCCCGAGGGCTGTGCCGGTGGTCAGGCGATACCGCTGACCGGCTCCGGGTTGATCTCGTCGCGCCACGCGATGGCCTCGCGGACCTGGGACAGGTCGTAGTCCGGGCCGGTGATGCCGACCGTGAACAGCGTGGCCCCGGCCTTCAGGTATTCCGGCGCCTGCGCCGTGCCCGGCCAGGACACCGAGCGCTCGATCCGGTCGGTTTCGGTACCCACCCGCGCGCAGTGTTCGTCGAGCACCTGGCTCTTGTGGGTGAACACGTCCAGCTCGCCGAAGCTGTGCCAGATATGGGCGTACTCGGCCACCAGCCGCAGCGTCTTCTTCTCCCCGCCGCCGCCGATGAGCACCGGGATCTCGCGCACCGGCGGCGGGTTGAGCTTCGCCAACCGGCCGGTGATACGGGGGAGGTATTCCTTCAGCAGATTCAGGCGGCTGCCGGCGGTACCGAAGTCGTATCCGTACTCGTCGTAGTCGCGCTCGAACCAGCCCGAGCCGATGCCGAGGATGAGCCGGCCGCCACTGATCCGGTCCACGGTGCGGGCCATATCGGCGAGCAGATCCGGATTGCGGTAGCCGCCGCCGGTGACCAGCGCACCGATCTCCACCCGTTCGGTCTGTTCGGCGAACGCCCCGAGCATGGTCCAGCATTCGTAATGCGCGCCGTCGGGGTCCCCGTACAGCGGAAAGAAATGGTCCCAGTTGAAGACGATGTCCACACCTGCGTCCTCGGCCCGCAACACGGCGTCGCGGATGAGTCCGTAATCGGGCGCGTGCTGGGGCTGGAGTTGGACTCCGATCCGAACTGGTCGGCTCATCTTGTTTGACTCCTCGTCGTCGGGTGATGTCCCGGACCCGAGGCTACCGGGGCCGGGGAGGCCGGGCCGGGGCGGAAACAGCGGGTGCGGGCCGGCCGTCGACGCGGGTCGATACCGGCGCCTGTTCCGGTCGCGCATGGATTGCGTAACGGATGAATACAGTCCCTTTTCCGGACCGTTCCGTCGGTAGCATTTCGGGCGGCGTCTCGTTGTCACGACCCGCTGCCGGTCGGCGAATCACGCACAGAAGGAGGCTCCGCCATGCCTGTGTGCACGACACGCGACAAGGTGAATATCTTTTACAAGGACTGGGGCAGTGGTCGCCCGGTCGTCTTCATCCACGGCTGGCCGCTGAACGCCGACGCCTGGGAAGACCAGATGAAATTCGTCGCCGACAACGGTTACCGCGGTATCGCCCACGACCGGCGCGGTCACGGCCGCTCGGATCAGCCGTGGACCGGTTACGATTTCGACACCTTCGCCGACGACCTGAACGATCTGCTCACGGGTCTCGATGTCCAGGACGCGACGCTGGTGGCACACAGTATGGGCGGCGGTGAGCTCGCCCGCTATATCGGCCGGCACGGGACCGGGCGGGTGCACTCCGCGGTACTGCTCTCGGCCATCCCGCCGCTGATGGCCAAGACCGAGAGCAATCCCGAAGGTGTGCCGGACGAGGTCTTCGACCAGATCAAATCCGGAATCCTCACCGAGCGTTCGCAATTCTGGAAGGACACATCGGAGGGGTTCTTCGGCGCGAACCGCCCGGGCAACAAAGTGACCCAGGGAAATCGCGACGCGTTCTGGTTCATGGGCATGCAGGAGAGCATCCAGGCCGGAGTGAAATGTGTCGACGCGTTCGCGTACACCGATTTCACCGAGGATCTGAAGAAGTTCGATATTCCCACTCTGATCGTGCACGGAGACGACGACCAGGTGGTGCCGATCGATGCGACCGGACGCAAATCGGCGGAGCTGATCCAGGATTCGACGCTGAAGGTCTACGAGGGCGGCTCGCACGGTATCGCCCTCGTCCCAGGGGACAAGGAAAAGTTCAACGCCGACCTGCTGGAGTTCCTCGACCACTGACGGCACCGGGCACGGATCGGGCGCCGCATCGGCCGACGGGACGCGATCGACTGTGCTGTCCGGACCCCCCTCGGTTGTCTCGGCCGTCGCGGAGACGGAAGAATCCCGCGGATCCCGGGGTACCGGAAACCACAGGGCTCTTCCGCTGTTGCCGGCCGAATCCGGCGGCGGCGGGGTCGCCACCGCAACCGGACCGGGTAGACCGGGACGGGAAAGTCAGCCCCGGACGAGCGACATGAGACCGGCCGGCGATCCGGCCGACGGCAGTGCGAGCGCACGCTCGGCGACCGTCCCCGCCTGCGCCGCGGAGAGGTGACCTTCGACGTTCAGGTCGAACTTGAGAGTGAGTTCGTCATCGGAGAGCGGATTCGCCGGGCCGCCGCGGTTGTGGTCGACACGCGCCTCATGCCATTGCCCGTCGCGGGTGCGCACCCGCAGCACGGCCGGGAACTGGTGCGGGTAGATCTCGTCGCACCGGGCGTCGGGGTGCGCGGTCACGAGCGCGGCCAGCGCCAGCGTGCGTGGGTCGCGTGCGGCTTCGTCGGTGAAATCGGCATGGCCCACGCCCAGCCCGGATCCGCCGAGCAGCGCCCGTGCCACCGTGAACGGGCCGGAGAAGGCCGCGTGGTAGCCGGATTCGGGGGCGGCTTTGGCGGCGGGCGGTTCGGCGATGGTGCGCAGCACCGGTGTCGGCACGCCGAGCTCGATCTCCACGATCGCCTCCGGATCGATGCCGCCCGCTCGCAGCGCGCGGGCGGCATCGATACCGGCGTGGGTGAAGTGGTTGCACGGATACGGCTTGAAGAAGATCCCGGGCAGTTCCCAGTGTTCGCCCAACCGGTCGACGACCTTGGCGGTATCGGCCCGGTCCCCGCAGAAGGCGTGCAGGAATCCGAACCGGCCTTCGATCACGGTGGGCGGTCCGGTGAGCCCGTGCCGGGCGAATTCCGCCGCGGTGACTCCCGAATGCGCGGCCCAGCCGCAGTGCGCACGTTTCACCGTGCCGCCGGTCCGGTTGGCCTCCAGCAGTCCGGCGCCGAAGCTGGCGGCGATACCCATCGCGTCCGCGATACCTTCGACGTCGAGGCCGTAGAGCATGGCCGCCGCGGCGGCGGAGCCGACGGCGCCGCAGATGGATGTCGCGTGCTGGCCGCGTTCGAAGAATTCGGAATTACCCAGTTCTTCGTCGTAGCCACCCATGCCCAGGCGCACCGCGATCTCGATACCCACGCCCGCCGCGTCCAGGACCGCGGCACCCGAGGCTCCGGTGGCCTCGCCGACCGCGAGCGCGGCCGGGACCACGGACGCGGAAGGGTGCAGTACCGAGGGCAGATGGGTGTCGTCGGAGTCCATCGAATGCGCCAGGGTGCCGTTCACCAGCGCGGCGGTGGCGGCCGGGAAACGCTGGCCGGTGCCGATACCGGTGGCCGCGGCGGCCCCGGCCCAGCCGCGCGCCACGGCCGTGACGGCGTGCGCCGAGGGCTGCCCCTGCGCGGCGAGGGAGTTGCCGAGTACATCGAGGACCCGCCGTGCCACATCCCTGCGCAGGTCGGTGGCGAGTCCGGCGGTGCGGGTGTCCGCGGCCAGGGCCGCGAGCCGGCCGACCACGGTTCCGGTGAGGTCGTGGCGGGCGGTGGTGGCGGCGGTCACGCTGTGCCGGCCGGGCATGAGCGAGGGCCCTGCGTGGTCACGCTTCGCTACCGCCTCCGGGCCTGACTCGCTCATGCCGCCACCACCGCGACCGGGCGCACCGGCGAACCGGTACCACCGGTAATGCGCAGCGGCGCCATCACGAAGGTGAACTCGGTCAGGCCGCGGGCGCTCGCGTCCTCCAGATTCAGGTGCTCGATGATGTGGATTCCGTTCTCCACCAGCAAAACTCGGTGCACCGGCAGCACGCTGTGCCCCTTGCCGGGCGGAATATGTTCGAAGGCGGTGGTATCCGCTCCCGCCGCCACGATCCCGGCGGCGGCCAGCCACTGCGCCGCGCCCACATCGGCGCCCGGCACCCCGTCCTGCTGACCGAGGTAGCGCTGGGCGTCGTCGAAATGACGGGCCCAGCCGGTACGGATGAGGACCACGTCCCCGCGCCGCGGCGTCACCCCGGCCGCGTCGGCGGCGTCGCGCAGATCCTGCTCGGTGACGGCCTGGCCCGCTTCGAGGGCTGCGACGCCGCGCACCCGCGGCACGTCCAGCAGCAATCCGCGCCGGAGCATGAAGGGGATGGTTTCCGCGCCGAGCCGGGAGAACCGCCCGCCGCGCTGGGCTTCCTCGGCGTCGATATCGCCGTGCAGTTTGCCGCAGTGGCTGACATGGGACAAGGCATCCACATGGGTGCCGACATGCCCACCGGTCACGATGATCTCGTTGGACGCCGATCCGCCGTCCGGACGGACCATATCGCCGTGCCGGCGGATCAGGGTCATCCGGAACCCCGGATGGTTGGGTGAGCAGGGCATACCCGTCGTATACGGATGCCCGAGCTCGACGACGTCGACGTCGCTGTTCACCACAGCGTGCAACAGCGCGTCCGATGCGGTCACGGTTTTCTCGGTCAAATCCTCACTCCTCGTATTGCGGTGGCCTCTGCCCGGTCGAGCACCACGCGGGCGTTCGCGACGACGGCGGGATCGATGAATCTGCCGTTCTCGTCGAGAACCGCGGATTCCCCCGCCGCCTGGGACGCGGCCGCGCACTCCACGATTCGCCGGGCTCGGCTCTGTTCCTCCGGCGACGGTGTAAAGGCGTGGTTGACGATGCCGATCTGATTGGGATGGATGACCGAACGCCCGAAGAAGCCCTGGGCGCGGCCGATGCGCGAACTCTCCGCCAACCCCGCCGAGTCATCGACCGCCGTCCAGACGCTCTGGACCGGTGAGGACAGTCCGGCGGCGCGCGCCGCGGTGACGATCCAGCCGCGCGCCCACGCCAGGCCGTCGGCCTCGGTGCGCAGATCGGCGGCCAGATCCGCTTCGCCCAGCGCGATACCGGTGACCCGTGGATGACATTTCGCGATAGCGGGCGCCGCGAGCAGGCCCGCGGCCGATTCGATGATCGCGTGCACCTGGCAGGTGAGCCGGTCGGTGGTGGCCGCCACCGATTCGGGCGTTTCGGCCTTGGGGAGCCGCACCCCCGCGGGCGGGACCTGCGCGGCGGCCAGTTCGGCGAGCTCGTTGTCCAACCAGGATGACCCGATGGCATTGAGCCGCAACCAGATCCGGCGCTCTGATGGTGTCGTGCGCAGGGCGGCGAGGGCATTGGCCAGCGCGCGTTCCTTGGCGTGGACCGGTACGGCGTCCTCCAGGTCGATCACCACGGCGTCGGCGGCGCTGTCGATCGCCTTGCCGATCCGGTCGTCGCGATGTCCGGGCACGTAGAGCCAGCTGCGCGGGGTCATTTCGCCTCCGCCGCGACGGGGTTCGGCGGCCGGTAGCCCAACGCTCGCGAAACCCGCTGCGCCGCCTCGACCAGTGCGCTCTCGTAGCGGTCGCATGCTTCCTCGGTCATCCGGTAGCTCGGGCCGCAGACCGATACCGATCCGATCACCGTGCCGTCGGCGCCGAACACCGGCGCCGCGATCGATCCGGCGCCCTCCTGGCGTTCGCCGGTGGACCGGCACACTCCCCGTTCCCGCGCCTCGCGCAGCGCGGCGCGCAGCGACGCGGGGTCGACGATCGTGGTGGCGGTCAGCCGGGGCAGCGGTCGCGACAGCAGATCGTCCTGTTCCTCCTCGGAGAGGTGGGCCAGAATGATCCGGCCCGACGAGCCGCTGTGCAGGTCGAACCGGCGACCCAGCTCGACGGTCATCTTGATTTCCTGAGTACTCTCGACCTGATCGAGGTAGACGCGACCTCCCGGTAACCGGCCGGTGACGGTCGCCGTCTCGCCCGTGGCGCGCTGCAGGTCCACCAGGGCCTCGCGGGCCATCCGCCGCAGCGGGGATACGTCCAGTGCGCGTGCGCCCAGCGTCGCCGCCGCCGGTCCGAGCAGGTACCGGCGGGTCGAGGGCTCGTAGAGCAGCAGACCGCATTCGACGAAGGTTGTGAGGATGCGGTGGGCGACCGCCTTCGACATACCGGTCGAGCGGGCGATCTCCGAGACGCCGAGCGCGCTCGACCGGCGGCCGAACTCGAGCAGTACCTCGGCTGCCCGGGCGGCAGACGTGGTGCCTCCACTGGAGGACTCCATCGTGGCTCCGTTTCTGCGGGGTCTTTTCGTTGTTCCGACGGCGACGCTACCGCCGCGACCGACGTACATCTGAACAAAGTTGTACCGCTTAGCGAAACGATTGTCCAGGCCGCTCGACCGGCTCATGCATGAGTTTCGTCGGCGTTAATCGTTTCTACAGGCACTTGTGTCCGGATTGTCGAACGTGCATAGTGCAGGGGACCACATTCTTGCGTTCCGCTAAGCGGAACAGATTAGGAGGAAGCGTGGACGGTCCGGATTTCGATCTCGTCGTCGCCGGTGCGGGCGGCGGGCTGGTCGCTGCGCTGCGCGCCGCCGAACTCGGCGCGAACGTGCTCGTGGTCGACGCCGACGAGTACTTCCAGCGCGGGAACAACACCTCGATGTGCACCGCGATGATCCCGGCCGCCGGTACCCGCTGGCAGCAGGCCGCGGGTGTCGCGGACAGCCCGGACCGGTTCCTCGCCGATATCGACCGCAAAACCGGCGGTACGGCCGATCACCGTCTGGCCCGGGCCCTCGCCGAGTCGAGCGCGCGGCTGGTCACCTGGCTGGCCGACGCCCAGGAACTCGCCCTCGAACTGGTCACCGACTTCCGCTACCCCGGCCACAGCGCCGACCGCTGCCACACCCTCCCCGGCCGCCACGGTGCCAAGCTGCTGCGCCACCTCGTGGAGCGCGCGCGGGCCCACCCGCGGATCGAACTCATCGCGCCGATGAGCCTGCGGGAGGTACTCACCACCGACGGCCGGGTCACCGGGGTGGAGATCGTCACCCCGGACGGCAACGCCGAACGGCTGACCACCCCCGCCGTCCTGCTCGCGACCAACGGCTTCGGCGCCGACAGCGACCTGGTGCGCCGCTGGATCCCGGAGATCGCCGATGCCCACTATCACGGCGGCCGGTTCAGCCGGGGCGACGCGCTGCGGATCGGCCGGGGTCTGGGCGCCGACACCGGTTTCCTCGACGCCTACCAGGGGCACGCGGCGCTCTCCTCGCGCAGCCAGACCCTCATCGGCTGGGCCACCGTCGTCCACGGCGGCGTCATCGTGAACAGCGCGGGCCGCCGGTTCGCGCCCGAGACCACGGGTTATTCGGAGTTCGCGGCCATCCTCGCGGCCCAGCCCGGCAGTGCCGGATGGATCGTCATCGACCAGCACATCGAAGCGCTGTGCTCGGTGTTCGACGATTTCCGCGCGGTTGCCGAGAGTGGTTCGCTGGTCCGCGCCGCGACGGCCGCCGAACTGGCCGCACGGATCGGCGTACCGGCCGAAGCGCTGGACGACGAGCTCGGTGCCGCCCGCCGGGCCGCGGCGGGCGCGGAACCGGACCGGCAAGGTCGCACCGACGAGCGCCATCCCCTTACCGCGCCCTACGTCGCCGTCGCCGTGACCCCCGCCCTGTTCCACACCCAGGGCGGTCTGGTCGTGGACGAACACGCGCGGGTACTGGCCGGCGGTGTGCCGGTCCCCGGCCTCTACGCCTCGGGCGGCGCGGCCATCGGCATCTCGGGTCACGGCGCCGGGGGTTACCTCGCCGGTAACGGCCTCATCACCGCGCTCGGCCTGGCGTTCCTCGCCGCCGAGCACGTGAGCAGCCCGGTCGCCGCCTGATTCCCAGCTTTCACCTATCGGATATTCGCCAGGAGAAGAAATGACCTCGTACCTGATCAAGAACGGCACCGTGGTGCGCACCGACAACTCGGCCCCCGCGGAGGGCGAGTCCGCGGACATCCTGATCGTCGACGGCAAGATCGCCGCCATCGGCACGAACCTGGAGTCCGCGGATGCCGAGATCGTCGACGCGTCCGGCAAGCTGATCTTTCCGGGCGTAGTGGACGCCCACCAGCACTGGGGCATCTACAACCCGCTGGCCGAGGACACGCAGACCGAATCCCGCGCGAGCGCCCAGGGCGGTGTCACCACCGCGCTGACCTATATGCGGACCGGGCAGTACTACCTGAACAAGGGCGGTGCCTACGCCGACTTCTTCCCGGAGGTGCTGGACGCCTCGGCGGGCCGCAGCTATATCGACTACGCGTTCCACCTGGCGCCCATGTCCAAGGAGCACATCGGTGAGATCCCCGAGCTGGCCTCCGATCAGGGCGTGACCTCGTTCAAGATCTTCATGTTCTACGGCAGCCACGGCCTGCACGGGCGATCCACCTCGCAGAGCGATTTCCTCATGATTCCGGAGGACGAACGCTACGACATCGCGCATTTCGAGTTCGTGATGCGCGGGGTGCAGAAGGCACGGGAACAGTTTCCCGAACTGGCCGATCACATCTCGCTGTCGCTGCACTGTGAGACCGCCGAGATCATGAGCGCCTACACCAAGATCGTCGAGCAGGAGGGGAAGCTCAGCGGCCTCGCCGCCTACAGCGCCTCGCGCCCACAGCACTCCGAGGGCCTGGCCGTGACCATCGCGTCCTTCCTGGCCGACGAGACCGGACTGCCGAATATCAACCTGCTGCACCTGAGCTCGGCCAAGGCACTGAAGGCCGCCATGAAGATGGCCGAGGCGTTCCCGCACGTGAACTTCCGCCGCGAGGTCACCATCGGTCACCTGCTCACCGATATCGACAACGCGAACGGACTGGGTGCCAAGGTGAACCCGCCGATCCGCCCGCGCGAGGATGTGGAAGCCCTGTGGGAGCACCTGCTCGCCGGCAATATCGACTGGGTAGTCTCCGATCACGCCTGCTGCAAGGACGAGGTGAAGTTCGGCGCGGACCGCGACGACGTGTTCGCCGCCAAGTCCGGTTTCGGCGGCACCGAGTACCTGCTGCCCGGGCTGCTCACCGAGGGCCGCAAGCGCGGTCTGTCGCTGCGCCGGATCGCCCAGCTCACCGCGTCCAACCCGGCCGACCGCTACGGCCTGCCCGGCAAGGGCCGCCTCACCGAGGGCGTCGACGCCGATATCGCGATCGTCGACCCGAACCGCACCTGGACCGTGCGCGCCGCCGACTCCGAATCCACCCAGGAGTACACGCCTTTCGAGGGTTTCGAGCTGACCGCCGCGGTCACCGACACCTTCGTGCGCGGTAACCGGGTGCTGGCCGACGGCGTGGTCACCGGCGAGCCCGCGGGCCGCTACATCTCGCGCCCGTACTGAGGAGTCCGTAGGTGAACGACGAGTCGCAGCCGACCGGACCGCTACGCGGAATCAAGGTCCTGGATGCCTCCACCATCCTGGCCGGACCACTGACCGCCCAGATCCTGGGGGATTTCGGCGCCGAGGTCATCAAGATCGAGCACCCGCAGAAACCGGACGGGATGCGCGGCCACGGCCTCGACAAGGACGGAATCCCGCTGTGGTGGAAGATGGTCGCCCGCAACAAGCAGACGATCACGCTGAACCTCGGCACTCCCGACGGCCAGCAGATCTTCCGGGATCTGGCCGCCGACGCGGATGTGGTGATCGAGAACTTCCGCCCGGGCACCTTCGAACGCTGGGGGCTGTCCTACGCGGAACTCTCGTCCCGTAATCCGGCGCTGATCATGTTGCGCGTCACCGGTTTCGGGCAGCACGGCCCCTACGCCACACGTCCCGCGTTCGGCACGCTGGTCGAATCGATGAGCGGGTTCGCCCACCTGACCGGGCAGCCCGATGGGCCGCCCACCCTGCCTGCCTTCGGGCTCGCCGATTCCATCGCCGGTATCGCCGGTTCCTCGGCGATCTCGATGGCGCTGTTCGAACGCGAACGCAACGGCGGCACCGGACAGGAGGTCGACCTCGACCTGCTCAGTCCGATCATGACCGCGGTCGGCCCCGGCGTGATCTATGCCGATCAACTCGGGATCGACCAGGAGCGGACCGGTAACCGGTCGCAGAACAACGCGCCCCGGAACCTGTACCGCACCAAGGACGACCACTGGGTCGCGATCTCCACCAGCGCCCAGGCCATCGCCGAACGCGTGATGCGGCTGGTGGGGCATCCCGAGGTGATCGACGAGGAATGGTTCGCGACCGGGCGCACCCGCGCCCGGCACGCCGACCTGCTCGACACATACGTCGGCGGCTGGATCGCCGAACGAACTCGTGACGAGGTCACGAGTGTTTTCGAAGAAGCCGGCGCGGCCGTCGCGCCGGTCTACCGTCCGAGCGACCTGCTCACCGATCCGCAGGTCGTCGCCACCGACATGGTCACCACCGTGGAGGACAGCGAGCTCGGCCCCATGCGCATGCAGAACGTGATGTGGCGCATGACTCGATCGCCCGGGGCGATCCGGCACACCGGACGACCCGCCGGTGCCGACACCGACAAGGTCCTCACCCATCTCGGGCGCAGCCCCGAGGACATCGACGACCTGCGGGCACGCGGGGTCATCTGACCCGCGGCAGCTTTATCCGAGGAGTTCGTTATGAAATCGCGTTGGTGGACAATCGCCATCATCTTGGGCCTGGTGGTGGTGAATTATGTAGACCGCAGCGCCATCTCGTTCGCAGCAAGCCACCTGCGGGACGAGTTCGGAATCACGACCGGCCAGTACGGCGTCATCAGTTCCGCATTCTCGATCGGCTACATGCTTTTCGCCCTGCTATCGGGGCCGCTGGTCGACCGGTACGGTTCGCGCCGTGTCCTCATCGTGGGAATGTTCATCTGGGCCGCGGCCACCGCGCTGACCCCGTTCGCGGGCGGGTTCATCGGTCTGATCCTGCTGCGTATCCTCCTCGGAGCCGGTGAAGCGCCCTGCTTCCCGGCGGCGACGCGGATCGCCAGCCGGTGGCTGCCGGCGCACGAACGCGGTAAGGCGCTCGCCCTCATCGGCGGCGTCGCCGTCTCCGGCAGCCTGCTGATCGGCGGACCGATCCTCACCCAGCTGATCGCGCTGGTCGGCTGGAAGGGCATGTTCTTCGTGCTCGCGGTCGCCGGACTGATCTGGGTGGTCGTGGCCTACCCGTTCCTGAAGAACTCGCCGAGCGAGGCGTCCTTCGTCTCGGACAAGGAGCTGCGCTACATCCGCGCCGGTCAGACCGACGGTGAGGACAGCGGGCACGAGGAGAAGGTCGACTGGGGCGAGATCCTGCGCAACCGCAACCTGTGGCTCGTCGGACTCGGCTATTTCGCCTGGGGATTCATGTTCTGGGCCTTCATGTATTGGCTCCCGCAGTACCTGGAACACGAATTCGGACTCTCCATCAAGCAGGTCGGCGGTTTCTCGGTGGCACCGTGGGCGGCCGGTGTGGTCGGCGCGCTCGCCGGCGGCATCCTGGTGGACCGTGTGTACAAACGCACCGAGAGCATCCGGTCGCGATTCCTCATCATCGGCGTGGCGCTGCTGCTCGCCGGTGCCTCGATCGCCCCGATCCTGTTCTTCCCCGGCAACCTCACCGTCGCCCTGATCTGTATCTCCGCGGGTGTCGGCTTCGGCTTCATCACCGGCGGGATCTGGTGGGTGGCCTCGATCGACGCCGCCCCGACCCAGCCCGGTACCGCGGCCGGTTTCGCCGACGCCTGCTTCGCCCTCTCCGGGATCGTGGCCCCGGCGGTGATGGGCTTCATCGTCTCCGAAACCGGCACCTACGACGGCGGCTTCGTCGTCATGACGGTCCTGTGCCTCATCGGCGCGGCGGCGATGCTGTTCTTCACCAAGGAACCCGAACGGCCGGCGAACCCGCCGGTCCGTCCGGGAGAACCCGAGGGCGAACTCGCCACCACGAGTTAGCGTCCGCCGGATTCGTCCGGGGTGTTCGCGCGACGCACCGCGTACCCGATGAGGGGGTTACGCGGTGCGTTCGCGTATCGCGATCTGCACAACCTGCGGCAGGAGTGTGACCGTGGCCGACATCGCGTTTCCTACGCGCGGCAATCCACCCGAGGCAAGGTTCAGGTGGAACTACGCAGTACCGGCGACCACGGAAGCCGGCACGCTCCAGGCAACCATCGGTAACCCGAGACCATCCATGGGTCAGTTCGTTTCGGCAACCATCGGCACTCGGTGAAGGAAGCTACGAATCAGGCCGACCATTTCGTCGAGATTGGTTTCGAGCAGCCAATGCCCGCCGCGCAGCAGGTGAAGCTCGGCGTCGGGGTGGTCACGATGATAGGCGTGCGCGGCGCCGGCCGGCATGTAACCGTCCTGCGGCCCCCAGGCGATCAGCGTCGGAGGACGGTGTTCTCGCAGGTAGGCTTGCTCACGGGCGAACCACGCCAGAGTGTTGCGCTGATCGGCCAGCAGATTCGTCAAGTTCTCCCGGCGTTCAGGTGTTCCCAGCTGTGCCCACGCCAGCGTCCACAGATCCGGGCTGACGAGTTCGACGAGGTCCCGGTCGATCTCGCCGATGAACTCATCGCGGAATCCCTCTTCGGTTACGGCCTGGGAAAGCTCTCGGCGGCCTTCCTCGGTGGGGTTGTCCCAAAACCGGCGCAGCGGCCGATACTTCGGTCCGTGCTGATCCTCGTAGATGTCGCCATTACTGATGATGAGACCGTTCACCTTGTCCGGAGCGGCCATAGCCAGACGAAACCCGAACTGCGAACCGTAGTCGTGCAGATAGATCACATATCGCGACAGGTCCAGTACCTCGGTGAACCGCCTCAAGAACCGCGCGTAGCCGTCGAATGTGTAATCGAAATCGTCGGCGGCGGGTGTAGCGCTGTATCCGAAACCCGGAAAATCCGGGGCCAGTGTGCGCCATCGGTCGCCAAGGCATGGCATCAGGTTCCGGAACGCATACGACGAACAAGGGTACCCGTGAGGAAGCAGAACCACAGGTCCATCGACCGGGCCGCATTCACGGTAGAACACCGATACTCCGTCGACTTCCGCCCACCGGTGGTGCACCGTCGGCACACTGTCACCCATCGCAAACTCCTCCGCACAGCAGCGTCTTGCAGAACAGATGACCCACCAGGGTATAGGCACATCCCGGACTGCTTCCAGCCCGAGATCGTCGCCGATAGCTTGCGCTGTGCACCTGCACATTCCGTCCAGGACCCCGGCCTGCTGCAGTTGGTTTCTCGCGGGACGCCGCGACGAGATGGGCCCGTGGTACCGATGGATGTCACCGTAATCGTGCGGCCCTCCATCGGGCCGGTTGTTGTCATTCGCCGAGCGGGGCCGTCCCCCGGTCGGCACCGGGACAACGTTGCACTGCGATGTGGACCTTCCGCACCGCATCGGGGTGCTCGTGCTTGCGCAGAAGCTCGATGGTCGGTTCGACTTCGCCGGGGCTCTAGCCGTGCAGCGGCGAAGATCGGCCGGTTTCGCGCACTTTCGAAGAGTAGAGCCCCGGCCGGGCCTTACCGGCCGGAGCCCTGCCTTCACGCGGCGTCGAGGGCGGTGGTGATCTTGCGGGTCATATCCACGAGGGCGGGGGCGGGCGCGGCCTTGTCGGGACTGGTGGCCGACTCGACTGCGACGAGGACTGCGTTGCGGAAGTTGTCCGCCTCGGCCGGATTCTGCTGTTTCAGCAGGCTCATGGCCGCGGTCAGGGCCGGCAGTACCTGATCGGCGAGTTCCGCGACGTTCTTTCCCTTCAGCGTGATCTCCTTCGCTTTCACATCGGCGAGCACGTGTCCGATCGGGCCGGTCGCCGAGCCCAAGGCGATGGAACCGTCGGTGGCGGCCTTGTGCGGCGAGCCACCGACCGCGCTGGTGGCCGAGATCAGCGAGACGGCGCCGTAGGCGGCGGTACGCAGGGTGGCTTTATCCTGATCGGTCAAGGTGACGGACATGATCTTTCTCCTCCGGGAGTTGTGGGCGACCGGCTGTTCGAGCCGGTGGACAATGCCACTCTCACCGGCCCGGCTGACACCGGCCTGACGCCGGGCTGATACACCCACTGACACGGGAATCCGCACGGCGCTCGCGCCGGCCGCCACCGCGACGATTCACCCCGGGCCGGGCCGCCGATCCTTGCCCGGCGGCTGCCCGTCCGGCCCGTAGAGCAGCCGGTTCACCTTGACCAGGACGTCGATCTGGGCCGGGTTGTACAGATCCCGCAGCGCTTTGCCGACCGTTTCCGCCGCCCGCTTCGCGCCCACCGGCGAATCGGTGGCCGGGGCGGTGATCTCGGGATACTGCGAGGTCAGCTCGTCCACGTACGGAGCCAGCCGTTCGGCCAGCTCGGCCCGGGTGGATTCATCGGCGTCGGCGGGGAGGTTGTCGAACTCCGCCGTCGCGGGCTCGTCGCGCTGGTCGTTCAGCAGGTCCCGCAGCGCGCCCATGCCGGAAGGGCCCAGGACCCGGGTGAGGATGACGGTGAAGGCGCGGTCGGCGTCGGTGAGTACCTGGGCGGCCGGACCGATATCGGGTGGAAGATCGGTATGTGTGCCCTGCCGCAGGATCAGCGCCAGTTCCACCCGGATGCGCTGCAACCGTTCGATGGTCGTGGCCAATTCGGCATCCAGGGTCTGGAGCGCGTCGCGGGGGAAACCTTCCCCGTCGCCCATCTCGGCGATCTGCGACAGCGGTACGCCGAGATCGGCGAGTCGTTTGATACGCAGCACCCGCAGCAAGTGTGCAACGCCGTAGCGCTTGTAACCGTTGGAGGCGCGTTCGGGTTCCGCGAGGAGGCCGATGTCGTGGTAGTGGCGCACCGCCCGCACGCTCGTGCCGGCGAGTTCCGCGAGCTGACGGGTACTCCATGTCATATCCGACTCCTCCGCTACGTTCCCGCCGCGAACGCGCCGGCGCGATACCCAGCCTCAACCGTGCCGCAGCGGCACAGTCAAGTGTCGTCGGCAATGCGGTGCTGCCGCGGCGGAGCAGGGCCGCGGCACCGGTTCCGCGCCTCGACCGCCCGGCGCGTCACAGGGCGCCGGCGGGGGTGGACAGTCGGTGCGTTCACTGGCACGATACGCACCGAAAACGTACAGACCATGCGGAGCTCGAGAACACCAGCGGTAGCCTCTGACGCCATGACCACGCACATGTTGCGAATTCGCTCCACTTCGCGTGTTCCAACCGGTGAAGGGAAGTGAACAAGCCGTGGCCACGGTGACCTTCGATCGCGCCACCCGGCAGTATCCGGGGGCCAAGACACCCGCTGTCGATCAGTTGCAACTCGAGATCGCCGATGGTGAGTTCCTGGTGCTGGTCGGCCCCTCGGGATGCGGGAAGTCGACTTCGCTGCGCATGCTCGCCGGACTCGAGGAAGTATCGGGCGGCCGCATTCTGATCGGTGACCGCGATGTCACCCATTCCGACCCCAAGGATCGCGATATCGCGATGGTCTTCCAGAACTACGCGCTGTATCCGCATATGACGGTGGCCGAGAACATGGGTTTCGCACTCAAATTGGCCAAGGTCGGCAAGGACGAGAAGCAGCGCCGGGTAGGCGAGGCGGCCCGTCTGCTCGATCTGGAACCGCTGCTGGATCGCCTGCCCAAGGCACTGTCGGGTGGTCAGCGGCAGCGGGTCGCCATGGGCCGGGCCATCGTGCGCGACCCGCGGGTCTTCCTGATGGACGAACCCCTGTCCAATCTGGACGCGAAACTACGGGTGCAGACCCGCACCCAGATCGCGCAGCTGCAGCGCCGGCTGGCGACGACGACCGTCTATGTCACCCACGACCAGGTCGAGGCCATGACCATGGGCGACCGGGTCGCGGTGATGCGCGACGGGCTGCTGCAGCAGTGCGCCGCCCCGCGCGATCTCTACCGGGATCCGGCGAATGTGTTCGTCGCCGGGTTCATGGGGTCACCGGCGATGAACCTGTTCACCCTCCCGGTCACCGACGGGGCGGTGCGGATCGGCGGGTTCTCGCTGCCGCTGCCGCGATCGGTGGCCGATGCCACGGGCGCGACGGTGACGGTGGGTATCCGTCCCGAGCATTTGGAAGCCGGTGATTCGGGAATCGAGATCGAGGTGGACGTGGTCGAGGAGCTCGGCTCCGACGCCTTCATCTACGGCCGGCCCACCGAGGACACCCAGGGCGCGGACACGATCGTGGCACGTACCGATTGGCGCAACCCGCCGGCGAAGGGCAGCCGGGTGCGTCTGGCCACGGCCCCCGAGCACGTCTACTTCTTCGCGCCCGACGACGGCCGCCGCCTGAGCTGATTCGCGCGCCACTGCTCGTTGAGCCGGACGCCGAGATCGTCCACGCCGATCTCGCGGCCGGATTCGCTGCGCACCTGTACCCGGACCGGGTCCCCGGTGGCCGCCTCGACCAGGCCCAGCGGGGGCGGCCCGGGTTGCAGGTGGGCATTGCCCCACTGCATGAGCGCCAGCACCACGGGTAGCAGATCGCGGCCTTTCGCGGTCAGTACGTATTCGTGGCGGGTGCGTTTTCCTTCTTCCCGATAGGGCTGCCTGGTGAACAGCCCGGCCTGGGTGAGCTTGCGCAACTGGCCGGCCACGGCGGCGTCGGTGATTCCCACCCGGGCGGCGAAACCGTCGAACCGGGTGGTGCCGTAGTAGGCCTCCCGCAGGATCAGGATCGCCGAGCGGGTGCCGACCACCTCGAGCGCCATCGCGATCGAGCAGTGGTCGGGTTTCCACGAGTCGAGATCGGCCAGAGGGCCTTCCATCACCGCTGCCATCCGCCCATCATATCGACCCTGACTTGCCTCCACTGATGTCAGCACCTAATCTGGCTTTAGATAACTTTAGCCAGGGTTCGCCCCGGCGGCGGAAGGAATCGATATGCGAGACGCGGTCATCGTCGATGCGGTACGGACCCCCATCGGACGCGGCAGGCCCAACGGCGCCCTGCACGGCATCCACCCGGTGGACTTCATGGCCCACAGCCTGAGCGCGCTGATCACCCGGACCGGGGTGGACCCGGCCCTCATCGACGACGTGATCGGCGGGGTGGTGAGCCAGGTCGGCGAACAGGGCGTGAACATGACCCGGCGAGCGGCGCTGGCGGCCGGTTTCCCCGAATCGGTCCCGGCCACCACGGTCGACCGCCAGTGCGGCAGCAGCCAGCAGGCCGTCCACTTCGCCGCGCAGGGCGTGCTCGCCGGCGCCTACGACATGGTGGTGGCCACCGGAGTCGAATCCATGAGCCGTGTCCCGATGGGCGCGAGCGCCCGGGGCGCCGACGACATCTCCGGGGTGGGTTTCGCCCGGCGGTATCCGGACGGGCTGGTCCCCCAGGGCATCAGCGCCGAACTCATCGCCGCGAAATGGGGGCTGAGCCGGGCGCAGCTCGACGAATTCGCACTGAACAGCCACGAAAAGGCGGCCCGGGCCACCAAGAACGGGCAATTCGCCGCCGAGCTGGCCCCGCTGGCGGGCCTCGACACCGACGAGGGCATCCGCACCGGCTCCACCCTCGACACCCTGGCCGGGCTGAAGCCCGCCTATTACGACCCGGCCATGGCCGAACGGTTCCCGCAGATCGGCTGGAACATCACGGCGGCGACGGCGAGCCAGATCAGCGACGGCAGCGCCGCCGTGCTCATCACCACCAGTGAACGGGCCCGCGCGCTCGGCCTGCGCCCACTGGCCCGGCTGCACAGTTTCGCGGTGGCCGGAGACGACCCGCTGCTCATGCTGACCGCGGTCATCCCGGCCACCCGCAAGGTCCTGGACCGGGCCGGGCTCACCCTCGCCGATATCGACCTCATCGAGATCAACGAAGCGTTCGCCTCCGTGGTGACGGCCTGGGAACACGACACCGGCGCCGACCCCGGGCGGGTCAATGTCAACGGCGGTGCGATCGCCCTCGGCCATCCGCTCGGCGCCTCCGGGGCCCGGCTGATGACCACCCTCGTCCACGCCATGCACGACCGCGGCGCCCGCTACGGTCTGCAGACCATGTGCGAGGCGGGCGGCCTGGCCAACGCCACGATTCTCGAACGGCTCTGATCGCGGGCGGTACGGACCGGGTGGTGGCCGCGCGGCCACCACCCGGCCGACGCCGGCTCGTCCCCGGCCGCGCGCACGACCTGGCCTAGTGTGGTCACGGTGAGCGAACTGCCCCGGATCGACGAGGTGCACGTCTACGCGATTCCGCTGCGGTCGAAGTTCCGCGGGATCACCGTGCGCGAAGGGGTGCTGCTGCGGGGGCCCCGCGGCTGGGGCGAATTCTGCCCGTTCGCCGAATACGCCGACCACGAGGCCGGGCACTGGCTGGACACCACCCTCGAACAGATCACCGTCGGCTGGCCGGAACCGGTGCGGGACCGGATCCCGGTCAACTGCACGGTGCCCGCTGTCGGCCCGGACCGGGCATACGAGATCGTCGCCGGGTCCGGTTGCCGCACGGCGAAGGTGAAGATCGCCGACCATCCCAGATCACTGCCGGAGGATCTGGCCCGGGTGGAAGCCGTACGGTCGGCACTGGGACCGGGCGGCGCGATCCGCGTCGATGCCAATGCCGTCTGGGATGTCGCCACCGCCGTCCGGCACATCCGCGAGATCGACCGGGCTGCAGGCGGTCTGGAATACGTCGAGCAACCGTGCCGCACGATCGAGGAACTGGCCGACGTACGCCGCCGGGTCGAGGTACCCATCGCCGCCGACGAATCCATCCGCCGCGCCGAGGACCCGCTGCGGGTCGCGGTGGCCGGCGCCGCGGATATCGCGGTCCTCAAATGCACTCCGCTCGGCGGCGTGCGGCGAGCCCTGCGGGTCGCCGAGGCCGCCGGACTACCGTGCGTGATCTCCTCCGCCCTGGAAACCAGCGTCGGGCTGGCCGCGCAGCTGGCCCTGGCCGGCGCCCTCCCGGAGCTCGATCACGCGTGCGGTCTCGGCACGGTGAACCTGTTCGAGGGCGATATCGTCACCGAACCCCTGCGCCCGGTGGATGGTTTCCTACCGCTCCCGCGTACCGCCCCCGCACCGGATCCCGACCTGCTGGAGAAGTACCGCCACCCGGATCCGGAGCGCACCGAATGGTGGATCGCCCGCATGCGACGGTTGCTGGAGTCGCGGCACACCGAAGTGTGAGGTCCTATCGCGGTCGCATCCGGCGGCATCTCCTCCGCCCGCGGCCGCCTACCAGAACTGCCGGAAGGTTCATGGTTTCGGTCGCCGGGCCGCGTTTCTACCACTGACGCCTCGTTTCAGGCCGTGCGCGGCGCGGCCGGCCTCGTCGTTCAACATGGCGTCGGAGGCGGCCGCGGCGACGGGCACCGTCTCCCCATCGCACGGCTCCACCCTTTTCGACCAGCCGTTTTCCGGCTTTTCGGCGCGCGCCTCCAGCACCACCCGGCTTCATATTTGTTGGTTATACCAACTGTTGCTATCGTTGGCGTTACCAACAAAAGGAGCCACATGGACGGTCCTGTTCGATACGCCGCCCTCGCCGCGATCGCCCTCACCCTCACCGTGACGGGGTGTACCTCCCTCATTCCATCCGCCGACCCTCGACCCACTCCCGCTCAGGAGACCACCGTGAACCCGACCGCCATCACCGCTTTCCAGATCGATATCCCGCAGGCCGACCTCGACGATCTGGCGGACCGGCTCGCCCGCACCCGCTGGCCCAACGAGATCACCGACGCCGGTACGGATTACGGATTCCCGCTGGCCCGGCTGCGGGAGCTCGCCGAATACTGGCGCACCGGCTACAACTGGCGCGCGCACGAAGCCGAACTCAACGAACTCCCGCACTTCACCACCGAGATCGACGGGCAGAACATCCACTTCGTCCATATCCGATCGGCGAAACCCGATGCGCTGCCGCTGATCCTGACCCACGGCTGGCCCGGCTCGTTCCTGGAGTTCCTCGACGTGATCGAACCGCTCTCCCGCGATTTCCACCTCGTGATCCCCTCCATCCCGGGCTTCGGTTTCTCCGGGCCCACCCATGAGCGCGGCTGGGACACCACCAGGGTCGCCAGGGCCTGGGCCGAACTGATGCACCGCCTCGGATACGAGCGCTTCGGCGCGCAGGGCGGCGATTTCGGTTCCGGTATCTCCCAGGCGCTCGGCGCGCTGGCACCCGAACACGTCGTCGGAGTGCACGTCAACTACCTGCCGACCCGGCCGGACCCCGCCGCCGGCCTCGAACTGTCCGAAACCGATCGCGCCCGGCTCGACAAGGTGCAGTACCTGATGGCGAACCGGCCCCCCTACCAGGCGTTGCAGGCCACCACCCCGCAGACCATCGGCTACGCGTTGACCGACTCACCGGTCGGCCAGCTGGCCTGGATCGCGGAGCGCTTCGCCCAGTGGACCGACCCTCGCACACCCGTCAGCGATGAGCGGATGCTCACCGATGTCTCGCTGTACTGGCTGACCGCCACCGCGGCCTCCTCGGCACGACTGACGCGCGAGTCCGCCCGGGGGTCGGCACCGTGCCCGGTGCCGCTCGGGGTGGCGGTGTTCGCCCACGACATCACCCAGTCGGTGCGACCGCTGGCCGAACGGCTCTACGACATCCGGCACTGGTCGGAGTTCGACCGCGGCGGCCACTTCGCCGCCATGGAGGTCCCCGAACTACTCGCCGAGGACATCCGGGCCTTCTTCCTCACCGACCTCCGGACCGGACCGGACGCGCCGCGCTGAAACTGCCGGCCACGAACACCCGGGGCGAGAACGGTGTTCGTGGCCGACGACACGCTCGGCCCGTATGCCTCCGTGCCCGTCCGACGAACCCGGATGCGCTCTGGACGAACTTCCCGGGGCGTCGAAACCGCGACTCAACCCAACCGAACGCCCGAGTCGTGGAAGGTCAGGCGTAACAGCAGCCCCGCCTCCGGTCCGATCACGCCGTCGGCCAAATCCACATACCGCGAACAGAATTCGGGTCCGTGTGCGGCCACCGCCTCCGGCCGTGGTTCGAGATGGTGTGCCAATTCGTGCAGAACGACCAGTTCTCGCAGCGCCCACGCGGTCCGACCGCGCGCCGAGGTCTCCGCGCGCAGGGGTACCGCCAGCACGGCCTGCCCGGATTCGTAATGAGCGGCGATATTTCCGGCACGAGCGCGCACCCGGATCGGCACACCCGCCCGCTCCCAGGTAGCCGCGACCCAGCCGAGAGCGAGTACCCGGTCGCAGTACTGCTGCACCGAATCCACCGAGGCGAATTTCCGCTCCACCGGTAAGGTCAGCCGCGACCCGTGCACTTCGACCGTGCGCTGCCCGAATTCCGCCGCCCGGTCGAAGACCGAACGCACCAGCTGCTCGGCGTCGTACACCCTGGCGCGCTGCGTATCCCGCACGGCCGGCTATCCGGGGAGTTGCCCGCGCGCCCCGTCCAGTTCCCGCGCCGGCCCGAGCCGGGCCGCCCGCCCGGCCCGGTCCCCCGCGCGCCGGGCGTCCGGGGCGTAGCCGGTGGAGGTGCGCGGTCCGCGCCAGGTGCCGCGGGCCTCCGAGTTACGGGTGTAGAAATCGGCGAGCTCGATCTCCTTGCCGCGCAATGCCAGCGCCGTTTCCGCGGCCCGGTCCGCAGCGCCCGGTGTGGCGGTCCGGACGTCGCGGCCGGTCGCGGACCGTTCGACGTCCGCTCTGGCCTCGGCGAGCCGGATTCCGATGCGCTCGGCGAACGCGAGCTGGAAATTCAGCCTGGCCGTCACCCCGGCCACCGGGACCCGCACCACGCGGCGCACCCGCCGCCCGGCCCGGCGCTCGGTGACGACCTTCTCCATGGTCGCGGCCCGGTGATCGCCGGACTTGATGTACCGGTCCGACGCCCGCACCATCTGCACCAGCAGGCTGGAGTAGAGCGCTTCGCAGACGGCGATATCCGCCGCGAACCCGTAGGCGTAGACCTGGGTCGAGGTGCGGGCCACATCACAGCGCACATCGTTGGCGGTGGCGATGGCCACGAACAGCTGCACATAGGTGCGCAGACCCTTGCGGCCGGGTTCACCGATCGGGATCATCCGCTGGATCAGCGCGCTGGGCCGTTCCCGGTCCCGGGTGTGTGCCCGCGCCACCGCCAGGTCGATCGAGGACCGGGTCGCCAGCCGCTGCGCCGCGGCCAGGAACGCCTCCGCCTCGTGCTCGTTGTCGGTGGATTCGGCTTTGCGCAGCAGTCCACCGATCCTGGTGAGCAGGCGATCGGAGACTGCGTTCGCGGAGGACATCGGGCTACAGCCTAATCGGCGCAGCCCGTCCTCTGTCCGCGCACGGCCGGAGCGAATGCGGAGGTACGCCCAGCCGGCGCAGCCGGGCATAGCCCGTCCTCTGTCCGCGCACGGCCGGAGCGAATGCGGAGGTACGCCCAGCCGGCGCAGCCGGGCATAGCCCGTCCTCTGTCCGCGCACGGCCGGAGCGAATGCGGAGGTACGCCTACCAGTCGTTATACCCGCGACGCCCGCCGACGCCCGGCCTTGCGCCCCGTCCCGGCGGAGTCGCCGATGTCCGTGGCCACGCGCGCCTCCGCTCACTTCGGTACGGGAGTATCCGACACCGAGCGTGCACACCATGTATGTTGCGTTGTGCTGCCGCTCACTGTGTCGACCCTGGAGTTCCGCGATGGCTTTCAAGAAGGCGCCGTCTCTACGTGCCGCGCTCGTCCTATGGCCGATCGCGCTGCTGACCGTGACCTTTGCCACCGCCTGCAACACGAGCGACACCGATGAACAGCTCGGCATGAACCAGGACGGCCGCGGCCCGATCACCTACGTCGAAGGTAAGGACACCACCGAGACCGGTGCGGTCAAGCAGGTCATCGACCGCTGGAACGCCACCCATCCCGACGAGCAGGTCACCTACAAGGAACAGTCCAACGACGCCTCGGCCCAGTACGACGATCTGGTCGAGCACATGCGCGCGAAATCGACCGACTACGACGTGGTCGCCCTCGACGTGCCGTGGACCGCGGAGTTCGCGGCCAAGGGCTGGATCCAGCCCTTGGAGGACCAGTTCGCCATCGACACCTCGCCGCTGCTGTCGCCGCCGGTGGCCAGCGCCACCTACAACGGCACCCTGTACGCCGCGCCCCGCAACACCAACGGTGGCCTGCTGTTCTACCGCAAGGACCTGGTGCCGAATCCCCCGCTCACCTGGGCCGAGATGCGCGCCGGCTGCCCGCTGGCCCGGGACAACCAGATCGGCTGCTACGCGGGCCAGTTCGCGCCCTACGAGGGCCTGACGGTGAACACCGCCGAGGTGATCAACGCCTTCGGCGGAACGTTCGTCGGCACCGACGGCCGCACCCCGACGGTCAACAGCCCGGAGTCGCGGGCCGGGCTCGAGCAGCTGGTGGACGCCTATCGGGTCGGCGATATCCCCCGCGAAGCCATCACCTTCCAGGAACCGACGAGCGGTGCCGCGTTCACCCAGGGCAAACTCATGTTCCTGCGCAGCTGGCCCTCCACCTACGGTGACGCCGCTTCGGAAGCCTCCGCGGTCAAGGACAAGTTCGGGGTCGCGCCGCTGCCCGGAGACACCGGGATCGGCGCCTCGACCCTCGGCGGCTACAACGCCGCGATCAGCGCGTATTCCGAGAACAAGGCCACAGCACTGGATTTCCTGAAGTTCCTGATCAGCGAGGAAGCCCAGCACATCATCGCCTCCGGCGCGCTGCCGTCGGTACGGGCCTCGATCTACGACGATCCGGCGCTCATCGCCAAGATGCCGTACCTGCCCGCCTTGAAGGATTCCATCGCCAGCGCGGTGCCCCGACCGGTCACCCCGTTCTATCCGGCGGTGTCCAAAGCCATTCAGGACAACGCATATGCTGCCCTGACCGGAACCAAGTCCGTGAACGACGCGATCATCGGCATGCAGAAGGGCATCGAGACGGCCGGATCGTAGAAATTGTTCAACCGGACCCGGCGAGCCCGTAGGAGAGAGTAACGGTGTCGGATCCTTCCGGAACGGACGCGCAGGCGTCGGTCCGTACAGTAAAGCCCGCGAACGCGACCGACGATCGCGGGACGTCCAGCAGGCTTCGCGACGAAGTCCGTATGTCGGGCCGGGCGTGGCTGTTCGTCGCGCCGGTGCTGATAGCGCTCACCGTGGTGATCGGTTATCCGGTGCTGCGGGCGCTGTGGATGTCGTTCACCTACGACGATCGGCTCGACGAGACGACCGGCCGCTTCGTCGACAGCGGCGAAAGCACCTTCTACAACTACCTGCACTGGATCCTCGGCCAATGCCAGGTCATCACCGGCGGCGTCACCGAATGCCCCACCGGTAATCTGGGCGCCGAGTTCTGGGGGGCCGTCGGCGTCACGCTGTTCTTCGCGGTTGTCACGGTGACGCTGGAGGTGGCGATCGGGCTCGGTATGGCCATCGTCATGGGCAAGACCTTCAAGGGCCGGGCGCTGCTGCGCGCGGCGGTGCTGATCCCGTGGGCGATCCCGACCGCGGTGACGGCCCGGCTCTGGGAGTTCATGTTCCAGTACGACGGTGTGGTCAACACCGTGTTCGGCACCGAGATCCTGTGGACCTCCGACGCGTGGCCGGCCCGTTTCGCGGTGATCGCCGCCGATGTGTGGAAGACCGCGCCGTTCGTGGCGCTGCTGCTGCTGGCCGGCCTGCAGATCATCCCCGACGACGTCTACGAGGCGGCCCGGGTGGACGGCGCCTCGGCCTGGCAGCGGTTCACCCAGATCACCATGCCGCTGCTCAAACCGGCGCTGCTGGTCGCGGTGCTGTTCCGCACCATGGACGCGCTGCGCATGTACGACCTGCCCGCCATCATGACCAATAATCTCCCGGCCACCCGGACGCTGTCGGTCCTGGTCGTCGAGCAGACGCGGCAGGGACCCAACAGTGCGGCCGCACTGTCGACGATCACCTTCTTGTTGATCTTCGCGGCGGCGTTCGTACTGGTGAAGATATTGGGCGCGAACGCGGTGCGGACGCAGGAAGAACAGCGGAAGGCGTGATGGCCGCGGTGACAACTCAGCAAATCGGTACCACCCCCGCGTCGTCGTGGCGGCGCAGGCTCGGCTCGGCCCGCATCTACGTGGGCGCCCTGATCGTGCTCGTGTGGGGGCTGGGCCCGTTCTACTGGATGGCGGTGACCGCCTTCCGCGATCCCGCCCACACCTTCGATCCCACTCCGTGGCCCACGCACATCACCCTGGACAACTTCCGGGACGCGTTCGACACCAGCCGCGGTAACAATTTCGCTCACGCGCTGCTCAACAGCGTGATCATCGGCGCGGCCAGTACCGCGATCGCGCTGGTCATCGGGATCATGGCGGCATATGCGCTGGCCCGGCTCACCTTCAAGGGCCGCTACCTGGTGTCCGGCGTGATCCTGAGCGCGTCGATGTTCCCCGTGGTCGTCCTGGTGACCCCGCTGTTCCAGCTGTTCACCGAGATCGGCTGGATCGGCAGGTACCAGGCGTTGATCCTGCCGAACATCTCCTTCGTGCTGCCGCTGACGGTGTACATCCTGGCCTCGTTCTTCGCCGAACTGCCGTGGGAACTCGAGGAGGCGGCCCGGATCGACGGCGCCACCAAGGTGCAAGCGTTCCGGCTGGTGATGCTGCCGTTGGCCGCGCCGGCCGTGTTCACCACCGCGATCCTGGCGTTCATCGCGGCGGTCAACGAGTATCTGCTCGCCCGGGTACTCTCCGGTAGCGAAACGGAACCGGTGACGGTTGCCATCGCCCGGTTCTCCGGGAACAATCCGCTGGTCCCCCCGTACGGTGCGATCATGGCGGCGGGCACGCTGGTAACCGTGCCGCTGGTGATCCTGGTACTGATTTTCCAGCGACGCATCATCTCCGGACTCACGGCGGGCGGAGTCAAAAGCTGATCTCTGGGTATCCTGAGGTCTGGCGGTGGTGCGCCTGAGTTTTTCCGACGCTCCGAGAGGAGATGATCGTGAGCTCGTTCCGTTCTCGACGTGGCCGCAACACACCCCAGCCACCGCAGTACCCCTCGATAGCCGGTTGGAAAGAGCTCGACGATCCCGGGCCGCGTCCCCGTCCGCCCCGGCCACCCACCTATATCCGCCCACACCGGACCCGCGGCCAGCGTATCCGGCAGCTGGTGCTGTGGCTGTTCACCATCCTGATCGCCATCCCGACGCTGCTGATCGCCCTGGTGTACTGGAGTGCGGAAATTCCGGCCGCCGGGACGGTACCGATCAACCAGACCGCGACCATCACGGCCGCCGACGGCTCCACCGTGCTGGCGAAGGTGGTGCCGCCCGAGGGCAACCGTACGCCCGTACCGCTGTCGGATGTGCCCGAGCACGTCCGCGAGGCGGTCCTCTCCGCGGAGGACCGCAACTTCTACAGCAACCCGGGCTTCTCGGCGTCGGGTCTGCTGCGCGCGGTCCGCGACAATGTGCTGGGCCGGGCGAACGCCGGTGGCGGTTCCACCATCACCCAGCAGTACGTGAAGAACGCGTTTCTGGGCTCCGAGCGCACGGTCAGCCGCAAGATGCACGAGCTGATCATCTCTTCGAAGATGGCCAAGGAGTGGAGCAAGGACGATATCCTCGGCGCCTACCTGAACACCATCTACTTCGGTCGCGGCGCCTACGGGATCGCCGCCGCCGCCCAGGCCTACTTCGGTAAACCGGTTGCCGAGCTGACCGTCGCCGAGGGTGCGGTCCTGGCCGCGCTCATCCGTTCACCCTCCGCGCTGGACCCGCAGACCCGGCTGCCCCAGCTGCTGCAACGCTGGAACTGGGTGCTCAACGGAATGGTCGAGATGGACACGCTCGCCCCGGGGGAACGGGGCGCGATCGTGTTCCCGCCGACACTCCCGCCGCCCGCCCCCGAGGACGTCAACACCACCCGCGGACCGGAAGGGCATATCAAGACCCAGGTGCTCCGTGAACTGGCCGACGCGGGAATCTCCGACGAGGAGCTGAACACCGGCGCACTGCAGATCACCACCACCATCGACGCCAAGGCCCAGCAGGCCGCGACGGCCGCCGCGACCGGTGCACTCGGGGGCCAGCCACCGGAATTGCGGACCGCGGTGACCTCGATCGATCCGCGCTCCGGCGCGGTTCGCGCCTACTACGGCGGCGCCGACGGTATCGGATACGATTTCGCCCAGGCACCGGTACAGACGGGGTCGGCGTTCAAAACGTTCGCGGTACTCGCGGCGCTTCAGCAGGGCATCCCGCTGTCCCGGGCGTTCGACAGCGCCCCTGTGGACGTCAACGGGGTGCTGGTGCGCAACGTCGAGAACGAATCCTGCGGTGTCTGCAGTGTGAGCGAGGCCTTCAAACGCTCGCTCAACACCAGCTTCTACCGGCTCACCCTCGCCATGCACAACGGTCCCCAGGCCATCGCAGACGCCGCCCACCAGGCCGGGATCCCGCAGGACATCCCCGGCGTCCCGGGACAGTCGCTCACCGAGATGGGTGCGCCGCCCATGCCCTCCATCGTGCTCGGTACCTATCTGGTGCGGCCGTTCGATATGGCTTCGGCCTACGCCACCATCGCCGGTGCAGGCCGCTACCACCAGCCGTACTTCGTACAGCGCGTGGTCCGCGGGGACGGCCGCGTCCTGCTGGACCGCGGCGGCGATCCGGGGCAGCGCACCGGCGCCCAGCTGCCACCGTCGGAGCAGCGGATACCGCAGACCATCGCCGCGCAGACCGCCACGGCCATGTTGCCCATCGCCTCGTATTCCAACGGCCACTCGCTGAGCGGGCGCCCCTCCGCCGCCAAGACGGGCACCACCCAGTTGGGCGATACCGGCCAGAACAAGGACGCCTGGATGGTCGGTTTCACACCGTCGCTGTCCACCGCGGTCTGGGTCGGCACCGAGTCGAACCTTCCGATCGTCACCGCCGGCGGTGGCCGGATCTACGGTTCCGGGCTGCCCTCCGATATCTGGAAACAGACCATGGACGGCGCCCTGGCCGACACTCCGGCCGAGCAGATCGGGGCACCGGCCCCGAACCCCTCACCGGTCGTCCCGGCCGCACCCCAGCAGCCCTCCCGCAACCCGTACGACATCCTCAACCCGCCGCCCCCGCAGCAGCCGGAGCCGCAGCAGCAACCGACGCAGCAGCAACCCTTCATCGTCATCCCCCCGGCCGCCGAACCGTATGTCCCCGAGCCCGAATACGAATCGGAACCCCAGGCGCCCGCGCCTCCTCCGGCCGAAGCGCCCGCACCACCGGTGGCACCTCCGCCGCCGGCCCCGCGCGTCGTCGAAATCCTTCCCGGCGTAACGATACCCGTACCGTGACCGACGGATTCCGGTCGTGATCCCACCGAAGGAACGGTCGGCATGGCAGCATCGTTGGCCAGAGTGAGATGTCGCCCATCCGACCGACCGGCACGGGCCGACGCCCGGGCCGGGACGGGCGTGCGGGAGGATATGCGCTGGAGCGACGACGTATGACGAGACATAGGGGCTACGCCGGTGGAATTCAATGTCGTTGACCGCCCGGAAACGCTGGTGGCGGGAATGGTGCTACGCAGCCCGGCACTGGCCGTGGAAGGACCGCGCCGCACGAGAGTCGAAGAAGCCTGGAAAACCACACTGGCCCGATCGTTACCCGGCCACCCCGCCAGCGCCTTCGTCGATCATGCCCCGGAGATCAATTCCTACCTCACCCATATCATCGGCTACCGCTGTCACAGCCTCGACGATCTGCTACCCGGCGATGTCCTCGCCCGTATCCCCGCCGGCCGCTACGCCCGCTTCACCCTCAGCGGCGACGACCTCGGCGAGACGATCGTGACCCTGTGGCGGGCGATCTGGGATGCGGAGGCCGCCGGTCGGCTGGTCCGCTCCTATACCGGTGACTACGAGCGCTACCCCGACGAGCACACGGTGGAAGTGTTCGTGGCAATGGCGGCAGACGATGCGGCGAGCAGGTAGGAAGCAGCTGTGGATTTCGAAATTGTCGAACTCGACGAAAGCCTGGTGGCCGGGCTCACCATCCCGCTGGCCGGCCGGGAGGTGACCGCCCGCGACCTCGACCTGGTGAACTTCACCTGGGACCGGTACCTCGGCCGCGAGAAGAACGTCCCCCGGGTCGCCGCCTATATCGGCCAAGGGGATCACGCGGTGGCCGTACTCGGCTACGAGATCAAGAAGATGACCGACCTGGATCCGGGCGATGTCCTCACCCGGGTTCCCACCGGCCGCTACGCGAAATTCGTCGTCACCGAGAAGCCCTACGACCTGCTCCGCACGGCGTGGGCGCGAGTCCGGGAAGCGGAGAAGGCGGGCACGATAACCCGCTCCCACACCGCCGAACTGGAACGCTATACCGGACCCACATCGGTGGAGGTCTACGTCTCCCTGGACTGAATGCCGGCTCGGGCCGAAGTCGAGCCGAGCGCGCGGCAGGCGACCCTCGGCTCCCCGGCGGGGACGGTCACGGCCGGTTCGGGTCGACAATATGTTGTGCGGCTCGGTCACCGATGGCCGGAATTCGGATGTTCAGGTCGCACCCCCAGGCCGATGAACCGTCCGGCGAGGTGCCGGAGAGCCGGAACCCGGGCCGAGAGCCGGAGCATGAACGGCGGTCGCAGCGCCTGGTCGGCGGTGTCGCGGTAGAGGCCGGCGATCAGGTGGGTCTGGAAAATCTGGGTGATACGAGCGGGCCATGCGCGGCGGCGGCGTACCCGGTCGAGGTCGGCCGGGGTCGGGGTTCGGTCCCACAGGACCGGGGCGAGGATATTCGCCGTGGCCACCGCGTCTTGTACGGCGAGGTTGATCCCGACGCCACCGGCCGGTGACATGGCGTGGGCGGCATCGCCGATACACAACAGGCCCGGCCTATGCCACTGGCGCAGTCTGTCGACGGTGACGGTGAGCTGATGCACATCGCTCCAGTCGGTGATCGCATCGAGTCGGCCGGCGTAGGCGGGCTGAAGACCGGCGATCCGTGACCGCAGCGCGTCCAGACCCTGTGCGCGCAGTATCCGGCCTGTTCCGCGTGGAAAAGCGTAGGCCAACTGCCAGTTGTCGCCGCGATCGATGGAGATCAGCGATCCGTGCCCACCCGTGAACAACGGCATCTTCTCGCGGCTCTCTCTGGGGATTTGGAGCCAGAAAACATCGATCGGCGCCGCCGACTCCGACTGCCGTAGCCCGGCGAGACGGCGGGTGATCGAATGCCGACCGTCGGCACCGATCACCAGATCCGCTGGAATCTCGACCGTGTCCGCACCCTGCCGGGCGACAACACCGACCACGGTTTCTTCGCGCACCAGCAAGTCGGTCACTTCGGTCTCGCGCTGAAGCGTGAAGCTGTCGAGATCACGAGCCTTATCGGCGAGAAACGACAGGAAGTCCCATTGCGGGACGAAGGCGATGAACCGGCAGTGCACAGGCAGGCGACCGAAGTCGGCGACAGTGATACGGCTGTCGCCGAAAGCCACGTCGACCGTAGGCATGCGGTTGTGCGGAAGACGAAGGAAATCCTCGAGCCATCCCAGCTCTCGGATGATCTCCAACGTCGACGGATGAATGGTGTCGCCACGGAAATCACGGTGGAAGTCGGCGTGTTTCTCGACAACGACGACCTCGATCCCCGAGCGGGCGAGCAAGACACCGGCCATCATGCCGGCCGGTCCGCCGCCGACTATGCACACTCGTCGAAGCCTGGTGTGGGCCATATAGATAATCCTTTCTGGCAAGGTGCGGCCCATGCTCTGCGACGACAGGCATACTGGCAATCGTGGTGAATAACCGGCGCGGCCGGCCGGCGGGCGGATCGAATGCCCGTCAGCGCCTCATCGATGCAGCAGAGGAGCTATTTCTGCGCGACGGGTTCAGCCGGACCACAATCCGCGGCATCGCCGGACACGCGGGAGTCGACCACGCTTTGGTGAATTACTACTTCGGCAGCAAAGAGGGCCTTTTCACTGCTGTTATGGACCTGCTCGCCAGCCCGGGCGAACTCGTCGAGCACGCGACCGGCGCGGGGCCGGAACACCTTGCCCCACGGCTACTGAATGCACTGCTCACAACGTGGGACTCGCCTTCGGTCCAGGAGCATTCCCGTCGGCTGCTGTCCGCCATCCAGACGGACCCCACGACCCGAGACGCCTTCCGCGACTACCTGGAACACCAAGTCATCGCCCAGATCGCCGGAACGCTGACCGGCCGGGACGCCACGGCGCGAGCAGGTGCCGCCGCGACGGTCATCGCCGGGCTCTTCCTCACTCGCTACGTCGCACGCGTCGAACCGATCGCCGGCATGACCCGACCGCAGGTCGTCGGCTATCTGGGGCCCGCCCTCCACGCCTGCCTCGCGTCACGCCCCCGGCGATGAGCCCACCCCCACAGCCGCCGACCGGCCCCGGAACAGAAGCGGCCGCCGCGAACACTCGATTCGCGGCGGCCTCCTGTTCACACCTCGGTTACGCGTCGATGATGAAGGCTTCGAGCTGGGTGCGGGCGATATCGTCGGCCAGCTGCTGGGGCGGGGACTTCATCAGGTACGCCGACGCCGGGATCACCGGTCCGCCGATACCGCGGTCCTTGGCGATCTTCGCGGCGCGGACCGCGTCGATGATGATGCCGGCCGAGTTGGGCGAGTCCCACACCTCGAGCTTGTACTCCAGGTTCAGCGGCACATCGCCGAAGGCGCGGCCCTCGAGGCGGACGTAAGCCCATTTGCGGTCGTCGAGCCAGCCGACGTGATCGGAGGGGCCGATGTGGACATCGCCGGCGCCCATCTCCTTCTTCAGGTTGCTGGTGACGGCCTGGGTCTTGGAGATCTTCTTCGATTCCAGGCGTTCGCGCTCGAGCATGTTCTTGAAGTCCATGTTGCCGCCGACGTTCAGCTGCATGGTCCGGTCGAGCTGGACACCGCGGTCCTCGAACAGTTTCGCCATCACGCGGTGGGTGATGGTGGCACCGACCTGGCTCTTGATGTCGTCACCGACGATCGGCACACCCGCGGCGCGGAACTTCTCGGCCCATTCCGGGTCCGAGGCGATGAACACCGGCAGCGCGTTGACGAACGCCACACCGGCGTCGATCGCGCACTGGGCGTAGAACTTGTCGGCTTCCTCGGACCCGACCGGCAGGTACGAGACCAGGACGTCCGCCTCGGCGTCCTTCAGCGCCTTGACCACGTCGACCGGTTCGGACTCGGCGAGTTCGATGGTTTCGGCGTAGTACTTGCCGATGCCGTCGAGGGTGGGGCCGCGCTGGACAGTGACGCCCAGCGGCGGCACGTCGGAGATCTTGATGGTGTTGTTCTCGCTGGCGAAGATCGCCTCGGACAGGTCGAAGCCGACCTTCTTGGCGTCCACGTCGAAGGCGGCCACGAACTGCACGTCCCGCACGTGGTATTCGCCGAACCGCACGTGCATCAGTCCGGGCACCGTCGTGGAATCGTCGGCATCCCGGTAGTACTCGACGCCCTGGATGAGCGAAGAGGCGCAGTTGCCCACACCTACGATGGCGACGCGAACACTGGACTTGTTGGTGTCTCCACTACTCATGGCCGGTATTTCCCTCTTTCTGTGGTGCCGCCTTCGTCGATTGCTCCGCCGCAATCAACTCGTTGAGCCAGCGCACTTCGCGCTCGCTTGATTCGAGTCCGAGTTGATGGAGTTGGCGGGTGTAGCGATCCAGCGATCCGCTCGCCTTCTTGATCGCTTCCCGCAGCCCCTCTCGGCGCTCCTCGACCTGACGCCGCCTGCCCTCCAGGATCCGCATCCGCGCTTCGGCGGGGGTGCGGCTGAAGAAGGCGAGGTGAACGCCGAAGCCGTCATCGGTGTAGTTCTGCGGACCCGTATCGGCCAGGAGGTCGTTGAAACGCTCCCGGCCCGCCGGGGTCAGCTGGTAGACCCGCCGGGCCCGGCGAGTCGTGGACAGTCCCTCGGGTACTTCCTCCGCGATCAGTCCATCCGCCCGCATGCGCTTCAAGGTCGGATACAGCGACCCGTAGGAAAAAGCCCGAAACGCCCCGAGCAGACCGGTGAGCCGCTTCTTCAGCTCGTAGCCGTGCATGGGCGATTCCAGGAGCAGCCCGAGGATTGCCAGTTCGAGCAACGGGCTTCACCCCCTGACTTCCGTACAGACCTAACCAATGGATGCGATTACCCACTATATCGGAGCGATATAACCACGCATAGTTCAGCGCGAACAGCAATGCATCAGCGCAGGTGAGAGCAGATCTCTACAGCGGCCGGGCGGGTCCGGTCAGTCGGCCGGGTGGACTTCCCGCGGCGTTCCGTCGAGGGAGAGCTGCACCGTTCCGGTGTGATCGCCCCCGTCACCGACGTAGATTTCGATCACCGGCGCGGCGGCCTCGGGCGCGATGAGCTCGTAGCCGATACCGATATGACCGACCCGCCCGCCGGCCAGCTTCACCGTCGCCGGCGCACCGGCCAGTACCGCCGCCACGACGGGCAGGTCGATATCGGCGAGATCGATCGGGCGGCCCTCCGAATAGCTCGACAGGCTCGAGGTCTCGGTGGTGAACTCCGAGCCGTCGAACTCGTAAACCTTCTCCTCACCCCGGTCCAGGCGCTGGACGAGGATGCGATCGGAGAAGATCGTCGCCGTGTCGATGATCGTGTCACCGAACTCGCGGCGATAGCTGTCGACGAAGAGGGCCAGGCCGCCGCCGGTGGCCAGATCGGCGGCGGCCTCCTCGGCCGCCGCCTCGGTGGCGGCCTCACCCGCGCTCGCGGACTCGTCGGGCAGGGCGAGGCCCACCACCGCGCCGAGTACCGCGGCCGCCGTCAGCAGGGCGGCAGGTACCCACCAGGGCCGCGCCGGCCGGTCGCGGTTCAGGATCGCGGCATCGGCGAGTTCGCCCGGGACCTGCAGGTCCGCGATGAGCGCGTCCAGGTCGGCGGTGTATTTCGCCCGCATCGCCGACCGGGTACGCGCGGTGTGCTCCGCGTCGGAGAGCTGGCCGTCCGCGGACGCGGCGTCCAGCAGCGCGCACACCTCCACCCGGTCGCTGTCACGTGCCCGGACCTGTTCTCTTCTCGCCACGGTCGCTTCCTCTAGCCGTCGAAAGGCCACACCCTCAGCACCTCACCGGCGGGGCTGAGGACGAACCAACCGGATTCGTCGAAGGTGTTGCCCACATGGATACTCACCGCCGGCCGGCCCTCGAGCGGGTCGGAGGACTGGACATCGAGTTCGATCATCGAGACCACCCCGTCGGGCACCCGGGCAGTGGCCGCGGCCGTGCCGGCGGCCGCACCGATGGCGGCGGTGTCCACTGCTGCCAGGTCGACGGTGGGCGTATCGACGGAACGGGTGGTCGGATCGCTGTCCTGGTGGAAACCGCCGGTATAGGTGTAGGTCACCTTCCGGTTCGGCTGCCCCGGCAGCGCGCGGGTCACCCGGGCATGGGCCGGGAAGAGCGTGATCTCGTCGGCGACCGTATCGCCGAATTCGGTCCGGTAGTGGTCGACGAAGTGGGCGAGTCCGGCCTCGGTCACGAGATCCGGAGTGGGGATGACCAGCGGCTCGACCTCGTTCAGGGCGGCATACGACATCGGGGCGGCGGGCTCGGGCGCGGCGGCCACGGGCGGTACGGCGGGGGCCGGCTCGGCCTCGCGCTGGACGAGGGCGAAGGTGCCGAAGGCGACTGCGAGCGCGGCGGCACCGATCACCGCGAAGTACCGCCCCTGCCCGCCGGACCGGGCCGGCGGCGGGACGGGTGCCGGCCGCGCGCCCTGGAGATCGGCGGTGAGCTCGGCGAGATCGTCGAGGGTGACCGCGTCGGCGAGCAGTTCGGCGCGGACGCGGTACTCGTCCTCGGCGAGCTGGCCCTCGCCGAAGGCGCGGCTCAGTACCGCACCGGCGGCGTCGCGGTCGGCGGTGCGGGCGCGGGTGCCGGGCGGATATCCCGATGCCGTGGCGGCCGCGGCGGCACCACGCCCGGCGCGCACCCGCCGGGCGTCGGGCGTCTGCAGATCCGCGACCAGTTCGGACAGCTCACCGAGCGTTTTCGCGGCCCGGGCCTGCGCGATGCGATCGTGGTACTCGGCGGCGCCGAGCTGACCCTCGGCGTACGCGCCGTCGAGCACGGTCGCGGTTTCGGCACGGTCGATATCACGCGCGCGCAGACGACCGGGAAACACCGTGGACACCCTCGAATCGTACGGTGTGAGCAGCTCTGGCGTGGGTTTCCACGGTCACCCTTCATACCGCGGTAACCGGACGGGCACCGACGGTCCGGATGGCACACATGCGCCAATCGATCGCGCCCGGAGTGACGCGACCGGACGCCGGGACCCCGCCGCATCTCCGCACGCGGAGAATCCGCGAGGGCCGGGCCCGGCCCGCCGGCACCGGAACCGAACCGCCGCGACAGAGGTACGAATCCAATGCGGCCGTGGGCGGCGCCATTACATCACCGCTACTCTGGGAGCGTGCGAATACAGCGGCAAGTGGTCGACTATGCGCTCCGGCGCAAGTCGCTGCTGGCTGACGTCTATGCGGGCCGTGTCGATGTCGCCGAGGTATGTGACGCCAATCCCTACCTGCTGCGTGCGGCCAAATTTCACGGTCGGGGGAGCGAGGTCACATGCCCTATCTGCCGGAAGGAACAACTCACCCTCGTATCCTGGGTCTACGGCGACGGCCTGGGGCCGGTCGCGGGTTCCGCGCGCAGCCCGGAAGAGCTGGTACGCCTGGCCGAGACCCGAGAGGAATTCTCGGTTCACGTGGTCGAGGTGTGCCGGACATGCAGCTGGAATCATCTGGTGCAGTCCTATGTGCTCGGGAAGACGCCGCAGGGCCGGCGTTCCGGTTCCCGGGTGAACCGGCGCACCGCCGCGGAATGAGACCGCCCGGCCCGACGATGGTGCACGTGCCGAGCCCCCAGGGGCGCCGCGGAGCGAGCCCATCCGACCGATACGAGCTTTGGAGACCTTGTCAGTGACTTCGCCCTACGACCCCCCACCCGGCGATGACCCGCGCGGTGGTCGCACCCAGCGCGGACCGCTTCCGGGTCGAGAGCCGCAGCAGCGACCGGGTGCACCCAACCGTGGTCCCGCACCGAATGCGAACGCACCGCGCCCCGGACCGGGCGGCCGGCCGCCGGCACCGGGCGGGCCGCGCCCCGGACCGGGTGGGCCCCGACCGGGTCCGGTGACGGGTCCGCGACCCGCCGCAGGCGGACCGCGTCCGGGACCGAACGGGCCGCGTCCCGGGCCGGGCGGCACGGGACGACCGCCGGCGCCGGGTCCCCGGCCCGGCCCCGAGGGTCGCCGGCCGGGACCGAACACCGGTGGCATGCCCGGTGCCTCGCGAGGTCCGCAGCCGCCGCAGCGTCCCGGTCCGCCGCCCGGGCGCCCGCCGCAGGGTCAGCCGCCGAACCAGCCCACCCAGCGCATGGGCCGCCCCGGGGAACCGGGCGCGCCGCGCGGTGAACAGGGCACCGCGAAGATGGCGCAACCGGGTGCGCCCGCCGAAACCACCCGCCGCGAACGCACCCCGACCGGCCCGCGCCCCGTAACGGCTCGTCCGGGTCCGAACACCGGGGAGCGCCGAGCCGACGCGCCGGAGGGCCGGCCCTCCCGCTCCGGAGCCGCGGGCGGTCCGCCGCCGCGGCGGCCCGGCGGCCGCTCGGGTGGTCCCGGCGGCCCCGACGGCCGCGGACCGGCCCAGAAACGCAAGAACCGGTGGAAGATCGCGCGCCGGATCGCCTACGTCCTGGTCGCACTGGCGATCGTGGTGCCGAGCACGGTGTTCCTGATCGCCTATTCCACGGTGTCGGTGCCCGAACCCGGTGATCTCAAGACCAACCAGGTCGCAACGATTCTCGCGGCCGACGGCGAAACCGAGATCACCCGGGTGGTGCCGCCGGAGGGCAACCGCACCGATGTGACGATCGATCAGATTCCGCCGCATGTGCGCAACGCGGTCATCGCCGCCGAGGACCGGGATTTCTACAGCAACCCCGGTTTCTCGATCTCCGGCTTCGCCCGCGCCGCCCGCGACAACGTGCTCGGACGCGAAAGCGCCGGTGGTGGTTCGACGATCACCCAGCAGTATGTGAAGAACGCGCTGGTCGGTGACGAACGCAGCCTCACCCGTAAGCTGCACGAGCTGGTGATCTCGGCGAAGATGGCCCGGCAGTGGAGCAAGGACGAGATCCTCACCGCCTACCTGAACACCATCTACTTCGGGCGCGGCGCCTACGGCATCAATGCCGCGGCCAAGGCATATTTCGACAAGCCGGTGCAGGAACTGAGCGTGGCCGAGGGCGCGGTACTGGCCGCGACCATTCAGCTGCCGTCGCTGCTCGATCCCGAGTCGAACCCCGAAGGCGCGAAAACCCGCTGGAATTACGTCCTCGACGGTATGGTCGCCGGCGGCAATCTCGACCGTGGCGAACGCACCGGCCTGACCTATCCGCAGGTGGTTTCCTCGGCCAAGGCCGGGGAAACGACCGAGGCCGCCGGCCCGGAGGGGCATGTCAAAGCGCAGGTGCTGCGCGAACTCTCCGAAGCGGGGATCAGCGAACAGCAGCTGAACACCTCCGGCCTGCAGATCACCACGACCATCGATGCCAAGGCGCAACAGGCCGCCGTCGATGCCGCACGCAAGAACCTCGAGGGCGAACCGGACAAGTTGCGCACCGCGGTGGCCTCGATCGATCCGAAAACCGGTGCGGTACGCGCCTACTACGGCGGCGAGGACGGCTACGGCTACGACTTCGCCAATGCCGCCCTGCAGACCGGTTCCTCGTTCAAGGTGATCGGCCTGGCGCAGAACCTGGAGAACGGTGTTCCGCTGTCGCAGATGTACGACAGCTCGCCGATCACGGTGAACGGTATCGAGATCACCAACGTCGAGGGTGAGCAGTGCGGCGTCTGCACCATCGCCGAGGCGCTCAAACGTTCGCTGAACACCAGCTTCTACCGGATGCAGCTGGAAATGCAGAACGGCCCGCAGAAGATCGCCGATATGGGGCACAAACTGGGCATCCCGGAAGAACTTCCGGGTCTCGGCCCCACGCTGACCGAACCGGGCGGGGCCGGACCGAACAACGGTATCGTCCTCGGCCAGTACCAGGCCCGGCCGCTGGACATGGCGTCCGCGTACGCGACACTGGCCGCCTCGGGCATGTACCACAAGCCGCATTTCGTGAGCAAGGTCGTGTCGGCGGACGGCACGGTACTGCTCGATCGCGGCGACGTGGCCGGGGAACGGCGCGTTTCCGAGGCCGTCGCCGACAATGTCACCGCGGCCATGGAACCCATCGCCGGCTACTCCCGCAACCACGGACTCGCCGGCGGCCGCCCCTCGGCCGCCAAGACCGGTACCGCGCAGCTGGGCGACACCGGTGAGAACAAGGACGCGTGGATGGTGGGTTACACGCCGTCGCTGGCCACCGCGGTGTGGGTCGGCACCACCGACAACTCGCCGCTGCGCAACTACGGCGGCGCGATGATCTACGGCTCGAGTCTGCCGTCGGATATCTGGAAGGCCACGATGGACGGCGCCCTCGAGGGCACGCCCATCGAGAAGTTCCCCAAACCCGCGCCGATCAAGGGTCAGGCCGGTGTGCCGAAGTGGACGGCCCCTTACACCGCGCCCTCCACCACGATGCCGACCTTCGAGCCCCCGGTGGTGATCCAGCCGAGCCAGGTCGAGATCCTGCCCGGTATCACCATCCCGGTACCCGGGGTGGCGCCCAACCCGCGGAGCCAGCAGCAACCGCAGAACCAGCCGCAGGGCAACGGCGCAGGTCCGCTACCCGGGCAGCCCACTGCCGGACAGACCAGTACGGCTCCCACGGTCACCCAGGCGCCCGACGCCGGCGGCGGCACCGACACCGGCGGCGACAGTGGAGACAGCGGCGACACCGGCGGCGACAGCCGTCCGGACTCGGGCGGATAAACCCGCAACACTGTCCGGGGTCCCGGCTCGGTCCGGGCCGGGACCCCGGTAACAGGTAACCTCGGGTGCCGTGAGCGAGCAGCGACTGGTGGGTGGGCCGGACGACGGTGTAGGTCCCGGAAACGGGCGAACCGGTCGGGCCGCCACAGCCGGTTACGATTCGCCCGCCCCGCTCGCCCGGGATCTCCGCTCCGCCGACGCGCGCGACAAGCCGAGCCGCAACGATTCCATGACCGCCCAGCTGTGCACGGTCGTGGGCGGCCCGGTCGGCGATCACGCACTGATCGGGCGCGCCCGGTTCTGGACGCCGATACGGGTGCTGCTGGCGTTCACAGTGATCTTCCTGGCGTTCGGCTGGTTCGCCAAGGCCGGATGTATCCAGCAGACCACCACCACCGGCGGGCTGCTCACCCTGGACTGGAACAACGGTCGGCAGTACACGGCCATGTGCTATTCGGACACCGTGCCGCTGTACGGCGCCGAACGGCTCAACGAAGGCGCGTTTCCGTACAAGAAGTCCTGGGTGGAGGAAACACCCGGCGGCGGTACCGAGGTCCGGCATATGGAGTATCCGGTGCTGTCGGGCATGTACCAGTACGTGTCCATGCTGGTGGCCAAGAGCTGGGACGCCAGTCCGCTGCCGGGGGCCCTACAGGTGGTGCTGTACTTCAATGTGGTGGCCCTTGGTCTCTCGGTCGCCTGGCTCGTCACCATCTGGGCGACCGCACTGCTGTCCGGGCGCCGGATCTGGGACGCGGCGCTGGTGGCGTGTTCTCCGTTGGTGATCGTGCACGCCTTCACCAATTTCGATTTCCTCGCGACCGCCTTCGCCGCACTGGGGCTGCTGGCATGGGCCCGTCGGCGACCACTGCTGGCCGGTGTCCTGCTGGGATTGGGTGGGGCGGCGAAGCTGTACCCCCTGCTGCTGCTGGGCCCGATCGTGGTGCTGTGCCTGCGCGCCGATCCGATGCAGCGCATCCCCCGCGCGCATCAGGGGACCCGGCTGCACGATATCGACAGTGCCGCGGGGCTGCGCATCTGGCTCGCGGAGGTGCCGGCGCGGATCCGGTTGCTGGGCACCCGCCCGCTCGGCGCGGCCGCGCTGACCGGCGGCGGCGCCGCGGCCACCTGGCTCCTGGTCAATCTGCCGATCGCGCTGCTGTACCCGGAGGGGTGGCGGGAATTCTTCCGGCTCAACACCACGCGGCACGCCGATCCCGATTCGCTCTACAACGTGGTGATGTCATTCACCGACTGGTCGGGCTTCGACGGTGCGCTGCGCCACGGCGAACCACCCACGGTCCTCAACCTGATCTCGCTGCTGCTGTTCGTGGCGGCCTGCCTCGGTATCGCCTATATCGGCCTGACCGCCCCGCGCCGGCCCCGGCTGGCCCAGCTGTGCTTCCTGGTCATCGCCGCGTTCCTGCTGACGAACAAGGTGTGGAGCCCGCAGTACTCGCTGTGGCTGGTGCCGATCGCGGTGCTGGCCCTACCCCACCGGCGGCTCCTGCTGGCGTGGATGACGATCGACGCCCTGGTGTGGGTGCCGCGCATGTTCTACTACCTCGGCGAGGACCGTAAGGGCCTGCCGGAGCAGTGGTTCACCGCGACCGTGCTGCTGCGCGACCTCGCGGTGATCGGACTGTGTGTGCTGATCGTCCGGCAGATCTACCGGCCCGAGCAGGATCTGGTGCGCCACGACTATCTGGACGATCCGGTCGGCGGGGTGGTCGACCGTGCCCCGGATCCGCTGCTGCCGTGGTTACCGGAGGTGCTGCGCCCACGGATCTCCCTCGACACCCACTGGACCGGTGCGGTGGCCGCCACGCGGACCGGTAAGCGGGACACCGCAACCGCCGCGGCACCGGTGGAGCAGGTTCGGGAGTTCCAGCCGCCCGCGCGCCTGGGCTGACCTCGACGCCCTCCCCGGGTTGGAGGTGAAGCCCGGTGAAACACGAAACGCCCGCGCGCCGATTGACGTTCGGGATCACCGGAGGCGCCTGCCGGCGCCCCGCAATCAGTCAGGGGATATCGGTGGATGATCGACAGCGGCACGCGAATATCGCTCGGCGCGGACGAGCGAACCGGAACATACTGATCGTGGCCGGGATCGGTCTCGGCGCGTTCGTGCTACTCGGCATCATCGGCTACCTGATCGGTAGCGACGACACGGCAGCCGAGGAAGCCGCGCCCGCCCGGGCCACCAGCGTGGTCGCACCGGCTCCGGTGGCGCCGCCGCCCGCCGAGCCGAGCAGCGGTCCGCCGGCTCCCCCGGAAACTCCCACAGCCGCATCATCGACTCCCCCGGCCGCTCCGCCACCCCCCGCGGCCACGACGGCCTACGCCGACCCGCGGTGCGCCCCGGCGAGCGCCGAACTCGTCGCCCTGGTCGCCGCCGGCCTCACGACCGACGGCCACGAACTCGCCAACGGCACGGTGATCGATGAGAACGGAACGACATATTTCGGTGCGACCACTCTCGATGCCTTGGGCGAGATGGACGCCCGTTCGGATGTGTGGATCGTGCGGGACGGCGCCGTGTACTCCTCCTCGGGTGGTGCCCGCAACCAGACGAGCTTCCCCCGAGCGAGTGACGAACTCGGGATCTCGCCGGGTGATCCGATCGTCATCGCCGTGGACAACTGCGTAATCGACCTGACCGGCTGATCACCGAACCGAGCAGCGTCCTCGGGAACGACACGGTCGCCGCAACCTCTCACATGCCTCCGGCGCTCGAATCGCCCGACCCGGACTCGGCCCGCAGAATGCGCGCCCGCTGTTCGGGTTCGTGCGGTAGCAGGTCCAGGTCCAGCTGCCAGGCGTTACCGGTCCACGGATCGAAGAGCGGGGTGCCGGTGACGGTCGGCAGATGGCGGCAGGCACGCGACAGCGTGGCCACCGCGCTGTCCCCCGACTCGGACTCGTTCGCGCCGACGATGATGATCGACAGGCCGATCAGATCCCCGCGGGCCAGCAACGCCACCAGCCGCTGCGCGTCCGCGGCCTGGTATCCGTGCGGGAAATCCGCCGCCAGTAGGATGCGATGCTCGGCCGGCGGTATCGCCTGCCCGGAGTTGTAGGCCATCTCCGCCAGTTCGGCGGCGTCCACGAGCTGCTGTAACCGCGGGGAGATATCGGAGTGATCGGTGATCGGCGGGCCCGCCAGCACCGGTGCCAGCATCCCGGTGAAACCGGTGAACGCGCCGGTGAGATCGATGATGTCGACCAGGGTCCGGCGTCCCGGCGCGGCCCGCATCAACCGGGCGAGCAGGGCGCCGATCACCGGCGCGACGGCCGCCGAAGATTCGGTGTCCACCCACAGCGGGCGATTCAGCGGGACCGGCACACAGTAGGGGATTCGCAGCGCGCCCCGGTCGAGCGCGTAGAGCTCACCGAGCCGGATACCGTCCGCCGGGGCGGCCGGGCGGTCCCAGGCGGGGGATTTCCACGAGGCCAGCGCCGCGGGCAGCACCGCGTCCGCCTCGTGCAGTTCGCGCAGTAACTGGGTGCTGTCGCGCCGGTGATTGTGTTCGGCGGTCGCCGTGAGTTCGTCGTGCCGCCGCTGCGCGGCCGCTCGCGCGGCGTCGGCGGCGGGGGTGTTGCGGGTGGCCGGATCGGAGACCGCGGCCGACAGTTCCTGATCCAGGCGTTCGGCCGCGAAACCCCGCGCCGATTCCAGGGCGGCGGCCGAACGGGCGGCGTCCTCGAAGATCATCCACAGGCGTTCCAGCCCGTGCCCGACCTCCAGGGGCGGGATCTCGGCCTGCGCACCCGGCACAGCGGTCGCTGCGGTGGGGGCGGCCACCGTCGCGTCGAGCACAGTGGGCGCGGCCGCCGCCGCGGCGGGTGCGGCGGCGGCGAAACCGTCGGCGCCGTGTGCCCGGAGCAGTTCACCGATACCGCCCGCGTACCCCTGACCTACCGCGCGCAGCTTCCAGCCCGCACCGCGCCGGTACAGTTCGAAGCAGATCAGGGCCGTTTCCCCGGCCTGCGGAGCGATCACGAACTCGGCCACCGCGGCATCGTTCTCCGACAGCGATGCGGTCACCACGCCGAGCCCGCTCTGCGCGGCGGCCACCAGCAGTACCGCCTGAGCATCCGCGCGGACTTCGGCCGGCGTGACGACGACCGCCGCCTCCTCGACCCGGACCCCGGGGCCGGACGGACGGTCGGACACCAGCACATCGGCCGCCGAACCGACCCGCAGGTCCGCGGCCACCACCAGCGCCGAAACCGTCAGCGGCACAGCCGCGTTCACCCGGAAGCGGGTGACCCCGCCGGCCAGCGGGATGTTCTGCCCCGCCTGCAACTGCTTCATCGCCTGTCCCCCGACGCCGTTCATACCGCCAGGAACCGGCCCAGCTGGGGAATCGCCTCACCGGGATGTTTGGCGTTGAATCCCTCACCGATGGCCTGCATCTTCCAGTCGTTGCCCGCCCGGAACAGCTTCGCCATCGCCATGGCGGTGGTCGGCGTGCCGCCGGTGAGCGAGTAGCGGGCCAGCTCCGCGTTGTTGGCACCGTCGATCAACCGGCAGAAGGCGTTCTGCACTTGGCCGAACGTATGCCCCTTGTACGAGGTCACGACGAAGATCAGGCTGTTGACGTGGGCAGGAAGCCGGGTGAGGTCGACCAGGATCATCTCGTCGTCGCCCGCGCCCTCACCGGTGAGGTTGTCGCCCTGGTGCCGGACAGAACCGTCCTTGGAGGTCAGCTGTCCGTAGTAGGCGACATCCACCGGGTTCATATCGGCGAACATCACCACCGAGGCGTCGAGGTCGATATCCACGGTCCGGCTCCCGAAGAGGCCGCGCTGCTGCACCGGATCCCAGCCCAGGCCCATCTTGACGAAGGTGAGCGCCGCGCCATCCTCTTTGCGGAGGCTGACCCGCTGCCCCTTCTGCAGGCTGACCGGGCCGGTCTTGCTCAGACTGATCTCGCCGGGATGCTGCTGGGTGGGCGCCGCGGGAGCGGGCTGCTGCTGTGGGTAACCGGGCCCGGGCGGCGGCGGATAACCGCCACCCTGCGGCGGGTAACCGCCACCCTGCGGCGGGTAGGGCGGAGCCGGCGGCTGCTGCTGGGTGGGATAGGCCTGCTGGGTGGGCGGCGGTACCGGCGCGGTCTGTTGCACGGGCGGAGGCGGCGCGGCGGCGGGGGCCGCGGCCTGCGTTTCGGCCGGGGAATCGTCCACTGTGACACCATGATCGGTGACCAGCGCGGCGAAACCACCCGCGTAACCCTGCCCGACCGCCCGCACCTTCCACGCGCCCTGGCGGCGGTAGAGCTCGAGCGCGATCACGATGGATTCGGTGGCCAGTCCGTCGATCCGGTACTCGAACAGCTGCGCGCCGGACTGATCCGATACGTAGGCGACCGGGGGCGCGAACTGCCCGAAATTGCTGTTCGGGTCGTCGAGCGTGATGACCGCGCGGACCTGCGCGATATCGGCGGGAACCGCACCGAGGTTCACCGCCAGCGAAGCGGGCTGCCCGGCCGGGCCCGGCCGCAGGTTCACCCCCGGACCGCTGGGCTGGTTGTAGAAGACGAAATCCGCGTCGGACCGAACTTTGCCCTGCTCGGTGACCAATAGGGCGGACAGATCGGCCGGAGCCGCCAACTGGATGGAGACCACCACGTCGTTCGTGGCCAGTGGACCGTTCTGGCCCTTGGCGAGTGTTGCGGACAAGTCAGACCCTTCGCTTGTCGGTGCGTATGGATGCCACTGTACGAGATAGTGGGCAACCACGACCTCCGTTAACACCCGGAGCGGTATTCTCCGGCGTCGCCCGCGGCGCGCGGGCCGGCGCCCTCGCGACCCCGGCCACCGAGGCCGACCATCCGGCGCGGACGAAAGTTATGGGACCGGGCATGGACTCGGTAGACCTGCGGCGATTAAGGTGACGGCGACGGATGAGCACCGGCGGCGGGCCGGGCTCCGGGGCGGCGAGAACAGGCGACTCTGCATGGCACAACTCTTCGAACAGTCGAAGAAGGTGATCGAGGTACACCTGGCGAACACCAGTATCCGCGCCATCTCCGGCTCGATGGTCGCCTACGAGGGCGCCGTGCAGTTCAAATCGGCCGGGTTCGGTGGCGGGGACGGAGTGCTGGCCGGGATGAAGCGCCGCGCCACCGGCGAGAAGCTCTCGCTGATGGAATGCGGTGGCCAGGGCCGGGTCTTCCTGGCGGTCAACGGCCAGTACGTCTCGGTGGTGAACCTGAACAACGAGACCCTGCAGGTCGAATCGCAGCAGTTGCTGGCCTTCGCCGGGAACCTGCGCACCGATGTGCGATTCGCCGGTGTGCGCGGGGCGTCCAGTGGTCAGGGGCTGTTCACCACCACGGTCAGCGGTCAGGGGCAGGTCGCCCTGCTGTCGGCGGGCGGCCCGCTCATCCACCTGGAGGTCTCGCCGCAGTTCCCGCTGGTGGTGGACCCCGACGCATTCGTCGCCGCCCGCGGCAACCTCAACCAGTCCTTCGTCACCGATGTCTCCTGGCGTGCGGCGATGGGACAGGGTGGTGGCGAGGCGTTCTCGCTGCGCTGGGACGGGCAGGGCGTGGTCTCGATCCAACCGGCGGAACGGTAGGTCATGTTCGAGAAGATCAATTCCAAGGTCGTCGCCGTCGATATCGCCACCGCGGGCGGCGTGGTCGCCCGGGCCGGCGGCATGCTCTTCTACACCGGCGATGTCTCTTTCGCACCACACGAGATACCGGGTGGCGCCGGTATGGGCGGCGGCGGACTGGTCCGGATGGCCGGGCGGATGATGGCCGGCGAGCATCAGCGCACCATGCTCGCGCAGGGCAGCGGCAGCGTCCATTACGGTTTCGCCGGTCTGGAAGTGCAGGTGGTCCACGTACAGCCGGGTGCGGTACTGCAGGTGGAGGCGTCCCGGCTGCTCGCCTACACCGCCGGTCTGCAGACCTCGGTGGTGTCGGTGGCGAGCTCCGGCGGCGGGGGCGGCGGGGGCCTGATGGGCGCCCTGCGCGGTGCCGCGTCGGGTGCGCTCACCGGTCAGGGCATGTTCACCACCCAGTTGTCGGGGCAGGGCAGCGCCGTCCTGCTGGCCCACGGTGGTTTTCTCGAACTACAGGTCGGCGGGCCGAATCCGGTGGTGGTCGATCCGCAGGCGTTCATCGCCTCCTACGGGAACGTACACACCGATCTGAAGGCCGCGGTGAGCTGGCGTGACGCCGTGGGACGCGGAGCAGGCGAGGCCATGCAACTGCAGTGCGCGGGCCAAGGTCTGGTGTACGTGCAGGCATCGGAGGAGAAACTGTGAGCGAGATCCTCAACCCGATGAACCTCGGGGAAAGCGACAACGTCCCCGGCAACAGCTACGCGTACTGCATCGACCTGAACAAGCCGTGGTTCATGCGCAAGGGCGCGATGATCGCCTACTACGGGCAGATGCGGTTCCAGGCGCTCACCCAAGGCCTGCAGGGCCAGCTCCTGCACATGGTGGCGAACCAGTTCTCGGCCCCGCTGTTCACCGGCGACTACGTGGTCGCCGAGGGTCAGGGAAAACTGCTCATCGGTGACCGCGGCTACGACATCAACTCCTACGATCTCGACGACGGCAACCTCACCATCCGCGCGGCGAACCTGCTGGCCTTCGAGCCCGGGCTGTCGCTGAATCAATCGATCGTGCCCGGTTTCCTGACGCTGATCGGCACCGGGAAGTTCCTGGCTTCCTCGAACGGCCCGGTGATCTTCGCCGAGCCGCCGCTGCGGGTGGACCCGGAATCGCTGGTGGGCTGGGCGGATTGCCCGTCTCCCAGCCATCATTACGATCAGCGGTGGGTGTCGGGTTATCTGGCGGCCGGGGCGGCCGCGTTCGGGGTGACCTCCGGTGAGGAGCGCCAGTTCGATTTCACCGGCGCGGGAACCGTTCTCATCCAGTCGAGCGAGAAGGTCCTCGGCGACGCCGCCCTCATCCGCACCATCGAGGGGCAGCTGCAGAGCGGGATCACCGTCCCCGGCCTGCAGCGGCTACAGGGGGTCATCGCCCAGCAGCTCGCCGGCCAGCAGCAAGGGTACTGACCGGACGCCCGCAACCGGGCACGTCCGGCTGCGGACTGCTGCGCCGGCCGGGCAAACTTGCCGCATGCTGCATGTGCGGATGATGTCACCGGCCGAATTGACCGACGATGTGGTGGCGATCCTGGAGTCCGACGACTCGGTCAGCGGACTGGCGGTCCTACGCGGAAGCTCGCTACGGCCGAAAGGTGATGTGGTGTTCGCGGACCTGGCCCGCGAAGCCGCCAACGATGTCCTCGATCGCCTGCGCGCGATCGGCCTGCACCATCGCGGCAGTATCGAAGTGGAGCAGATATCCACCTGGATGTCGCTGTCCGGGTATCTCGCCGAGCTACGCACTCCCGGCTACAGCGCCGATTCGGTCGTCTGGGCCGATGTCACCCAGCGCTCCTACGAGGAGACCGAACTCAACTGGACCTATGTGAGTTTCATGACGCTGGCGACGGCACTCGCCAGTATCGCGATCGTGGTCGATTCACAGATCCTGGTGATCGGTGCGATGGTGCTCGGGCCGGAATTCGGCGCCATCGCCGCGCTGGGTGTGGCGCTGGTCCGGCGCCGTGCCGCGCTGTTCGGTCGCGCCGTGGCCACGCTGGCCATGGGTTTCGGCGCCGCCATCGCGATCACGTTCGCACTCGTCCTGGTCGGCCGGTTGTTCGGCTGGATAACCGTCGATGTCGTCACCGGGGACCGGCCGGAGACCTCGTTCATCTACACACCCGACAAATGGTCGTTCATCGTCGCGCTGATCGCGGCAGCGGCCGGGGTGCTGTCGCTGACCTCCGCCAAGTCGGGTGCGCTGGTGGGAGTGTTCATCTCGGTGACCACTGTTCCGGCCGCGGGCAATATCGCGCTCGGACTGGCCTTCGGCGCCGGTTCGGCCATCTGGGGTAGCGCGTTGCAGCTGGTGGTGAACCTGGCCGGGATGGCGATCGCGGGCTGGGCGACACTGGCGCTGCAGGATGCCGTGTGGTCGCGGATCTCGTTGCGGCGTTCGCGCGCCGAGGCGCGGGCCCGGCGGCGCATGCTCTAACCCGCCGTCCCGGCGGTCACCGGACCCGTGAGCGCGGCGGCGAACCAGCCGAGAATTTCTTCCCCCGCCTCGATTCCGCTGGCGGCGGTGACGGTCAGCCCCGGCCGGGTCCAGCCGAGTTCTTCGAGCTCACCGTGCCGGGGGCGGATGGCGTGATCGGCCGCGGCGAGCATTTCGGCGTCCAGCGCGCCGTCGCCGGCGGCCAGCGTCTGCGTCGTCGCGTCCAACGCGCCGGACTCGACGAGCCGGGCCCGGACCTCGGCCACCGCCCGGCTCTTGCACACCGCCGTCGGCATCGTGTAGATCTTGCGGCCCTGCCGCGACGCCGTCCAGCCACGCTCCCGGCACCAGGCGTCCCAGCCGGTGAGGAAATCCGGGGGAGCCGCGGCGAGGTCCACCACCAGATAGCAGAACAGGCCGTCGGCCTCGCGGAACTTGAGCACCCACGAGTCGTCGATCCGGGCCCGCAGCGCGGTCTCGACCTCGGCGAGACCGGCTCCGCCGGCCCGGACCGCCGCGTCGATCCCCCGACGCCACCGCGCATCCGGTACCCCGTCGACCAGGATGTTTCCACCGTTGCTGGTGACGGCATAGGGCCACGGCGCCCCGGGCAGCCGGATCCGGCCGAACTGCTCGATGGTCCGGGTGGTGGTGGGTAGGACCACCGCCGCGGCAGCGAGTTCCCGCAGCCGGTCGGTGGCGGCCGCGGTCATGTACGACAGCGGAGAGCCGTCGAGATGCTCCACACATACTGTCGCCGCGGCGGCGGTACCGGCGGCCGCGGCGGAGTAGATCATCGTGCGATCCAGATCCGTGGCGACCAGCAGTGATTTCGGAGACGACATCTACCGCTGCACATCCTTGATCAATCCCATACACGAATACGCCAGGTCCGGTACGACCTCCACCGGCACCGCCCGGGCCTGTGCCAGCAGCCGGATATGGGCGTGCTCGGGCGCGTCCGGTTCCCGGACCAGCACCCGCCACGGCACCCGGCGCAGCAGGACCCGGGTGGTCTCCCCGACGCCCGGCTTCACGAAGTTCACACTGTCGATCCCGTATTCGGCGCGCACCCGTTCCACCGACGCCCAGCCCGCCCAGGTGGGCGCGCGATCTCCGGAACGCACCGCCGCGACCTGTGCGCTCACCCGCGGCCGGACCGTCTCGAACGCCCCGGTGACGGTATCGATCAGTCGCGCGGAAACATCCTCGGCGGCCAGATCGGCGTAGAACTTGGCGCCGTGGAAATCCCCCGGGCCGATGAGGTCCCGGTTGAGCACCGTCCGCGAGACCAGTCCGGAAACCGTGGAGTTCAGGCAGGCCGAGGCGATCAGGAAATCGTCACGGGTGCCGTAGGTGCGCACACAGTGCCCGGGGTCGGCGAGCACGGCGAGGTCGTCGTCGAACCGGGCGCCACCGGCCGCGTGGTACTCGTCGAGCGCCGCGGTCAGTTCCCGGCTGATCGCGCCCTTACCGGTCCAGCCGTCCACGAACACCACGGACGCGGGATCGTGATGATGGGCCAGATAATCCAGGGCCACGGTGTCGATCCCACGATCGCGCACGATCGACACCGCGTAGTGCGGGATATCGAGCGCGGGGCGCTGCCCGTGCCCGGTGGCCAGCCAGCGGCGGATCAGGATGCCGACGGGGGTACCCGCCCGGGCCAGCGACGCCAGCACGATATCGGTGCCACGTTCGGCGGCCACCAGTTCGGCCACCGTCCCCACCGCCAGGGCCAGCCGCTCGGCACTGTCGGCCAGTACCCGGTCGAACAGTTCCCGGTAGGCGGCGTCGGGCTGGTATTCGATGGGCAGCGATTCGGCGTAGTGCGCGATTCCGGACTGGATCCGCCGCTCACGGGAGGCGGTATCGGCCTCCAGGTCGGCGCCGGACAGATCCTTCAGCAGCCACGCCACATCGGCCCGGTCGTAGGAACCGAATTCGGGACCGAACAGCGGTGCGGGCCCGGCGAAACCCCCCGAGCGCGCGGCGGCCAGCATGCGCGGATCGGCCTCCCGGATGATCGCGACCACCACATCGGAACCGGCGGCGGTGAGGACATCGACCAGCCCGCCCGGGGCATGGAGCCGCTCACCGTCGGCAGGGGAATCGGCCACGAACACCAGTACCGGGTCCGCATCCGGCTCGTCGGGCCAGCCCGCGTTGTAGAGGTAGCGCGGTGTGTCCTCGCCTGCTTCGGGAGCCGGGAACCGGAAACCGCGGCGCAGTGGATAACCGGGCTCGTCCAGGACGTACGCCGGGGAGCGCGTGGTGGTCTGGTACCGCACCGGCACCCCGGACTCGGCGATTCCCACGGCCAGGCACAGCGGCAGGTACATCAGCTCTTCGTGGGCGAGCACGATCACCGGGCGACCGGGATACTCGGTGACCAGCTGGTCCCGCAGCATTTTTCCCGCGACGGCGGTGGCCTGCTCGAACCCGGCCCGATCGGCGCGCAGGAACCCGTGCCGGCCGCCCTCGGGCACATCCCGCGGCCAGGGCAGTTCCAGCCGAGCCGGCACACCGCGACGCTCCGCCACCGGATTGAGTTCGGCCGCGGGCAGTTCCGAGACGGTGACCGCCAACCCGGCGGGCAGCACGGTGGCGCCCGACGCCAGGCACACGGTATCGATCCGCGCGCCCAGCGCCGCGGCCGCCGCGGCGAACCGGTCGCGGTCGGCGTCGGTGCGCATATCGACCAGCGTGGCCAGCACATAGTGTGTCCGTGGCGCGAACTCGTGCAGTGCCTCGATGGCATCCAGCGCGGTCGCACCGGTGGAGATTTCGTCGTCCACCAGCACCAGCGGCAGTCCCGCGGTGAAAACGTCCCCGGGCATCGGCTGCAGCAGATGCGAGGTCGCGTGCGAATGTCCCTCCTCGAACCCGGTGAGCGTCACCGCGCCCGGCACCACGCGACGGGTCGAATGCAGGTAGCACGCCGCGTCGATCCGCGTGGCCACACAGTGCCCGAGCCCGGTCGCGGTCTCGGCGAACCCGAGCACCACGGCGTCCTGTTCGCCGAGTACCGCGCGCACCAGATCACCGAGGCGGTCACCCGCGTCCCGGACCCGGACGGGATCGGTCGGCAGGTGTTTGCCGAGTACCGTGGAGACCAGCAGATGTGCGCGCCGCGGATTCTTGCGCAACCCCGGCTGCACCAGATCGGCGATCTCCGGTTCGGCCGCCAGTGTGTCGGGGGTGTCCCCGTGCCGGAACGCTTCCCGGTGCCGCAGTTCGATACCGAGGGCGCGGGTTGCCCAATACGACTCGCCGGACCCGTCGCTCATACCGTGACCAGCGCCGATAGCAGATCCACGAAGGACACCCCTTTCTTGGCCACCCCGAAGACCCGGGCCCGGGTCAGGGTGTTGCGCGCCCAATTGCGATGGGGCCGCATCTCGTTCATCTTGTTGCGGTAACCGGACGCGGCGACCCCACCGACCTCGGCCTGCAGAATGTCGAGGGCATCGGAGTATTCCTCGTGCGTGACCACCGACAGCGCGTGCACGGCCGCCACATGCGAGGGATGGATGACGGTTTTGCCCTGCATACCGTTGGCACGATCCAGCGTGATCTCGCGCAGCAGACCGTCCAGATCCCGGCTCACCAGATAGCTGCGGAACGGTACCGCGTCGGACTCCTCGAACGGCGCGGTGCGCAGCAGCGGCCGGAACATCCGTTCGTGGTCGGCGAAGTACTCCCAGACCGGCCCGGTGATCACGAAACCCGAATCGTCGGCCCGGCCCAGGTAGTTCACGATATCGGCGATCACATCCGCGATGACCCGCACGTCGTAGATGGTCAGGTCACGGTCGCGGCGGATACCGAAGGTCGCGCACATATCGGTGGCGCCGATCCGCACGGCCAGGATCCGTTCCCGGACCTCGGCCAGGCAGGCCGCGATCTGGGTGAGTTCGGAATCCCTGGTCTGCCGGTGTACCAGCGCCGCGGATTCGAGTACCGGCATCCCGTAGAGCGGCCGTTCCGTACGAGCCGCGGCGGCGGTCAGCGCGGCGAGGTACTTCGGCGCCGAGGAGCTGTCGAACTTGGGGAATACGAAACCCGTCAGCACCTGCGCGCCCGCGCCCAGCCGGTCGAGCAGTTCGGGCACGGTATCGGCGTCCCGGACGCGGACGAACAGCATCGGGTTCGGACCCCGGCGGGCGGCGAGTTCGTCGAGAGTGCGCACGGTCTGCTGTTTCGCGAACTCGACCTCGTGGTCGGCGACGGCGTCCTCGAGGTCGATCACCATCGAGCACACTCCCCGATCGGCCCGGCGCACGATCGTCGCCGTCAGATCCGCGCGGGTGGCCGGCACATATAGGGTGGCGCCCAGCGCCATCGCCAGTATCTCCCGATCAGCACAGTCGTCGAACGGTTCTGGCTGGCGGTGGAACAGCGTTCTGGCGTCCGGCCCCTGCAAATACCTGAAGTGTCGGCGTGGTACCTGCTTGTACAGGGAAATTTCCTGCCGGACGGCCGTGCCTACGGTCATCGAGCCCCCGTCTCATCCTCGTCGTTGTCCCGGTGGTGGTTGTTTCCGCATTCGCTCGACGACCCCGGCAATGAATTCGGTGATGGTGTCGAGTTCGTTTACATACGCCCAATAGTCGGGGTGGCGCCCGGTGAGGGATGCGGCTACCCGGTCGAGGCGCTCGACCTGAGCATCCAGTACCGAACCCCATTCGGCGACCAGCCCCCGTGACACCGCCAGCATCTGGGCGTCCCGGAGGCGGAACCGTACGGCCTCGGCGCGTTGGCGCGGATCTTCGCGGACCGCCCGCAACTCGGCCAGCCGTTTGGTCACGGCGTCGACCAGTTGTTCGGCGTCGGCGAGGTGGCCGCGCGCGGTGGTGGTCAGTTCAAGGGCCTGCTCCGGGGTGTTCTCGGCCGCGGCGGCACGGGCCCCGGCCAGGGCTTGTGCCGCGGCGGCGATATGACGCTCGCTGGTTCGCTCATTGTCGGCCAGATCCGCGGAACTCGCAGCATTGAACTCCCGTAGCAGCGCCGAGTGCGCGGGTCCGATCCGTTCGGCCCGGGTGCGGACCGCGGAGAGCCGGGTGGTGACCGAGGAGATGGCGTTGTGCGCGGCCGGGGTCCGAGAAGGTGCCTGGGCCAGCGATTCCGACAAATCGGCCGTAACGGAAGCGAGCCGGTTCGCCGCCGCCCGGGCCCGGCCGCGTTCGTCCGGCGGCACCGCGGTCAGTGTGAGCATTGCCTCATCCACCGCGGCGGCACCCGCACGTACCGAGGGATACTCGGCGTACTCCGAGTCGGCCGCCTGCCTGCGCACCCGTGCCGCATCGGCGCCGACCCGCTCGACCAGTTCCGGAACCGCCCGCCGTACCGCGATCGCTTCCTCGAGCGCGGCCCGGTCGCCGTGGTAGAAGCGGTCGACCCGCTGCGCGACGGATCCCAGCTGCCGGACCACCGCGTCCACCCGCTGTTGCCGGTCCGACCGGCGCGTCCCGGACTGTTCGTCCTGGTCCAGCTCACCGGCGAGCTGCAGATATGCCGCAGCGGCGGCATAGCAGTCCTCACGGACCGAAGCCCAGCGACGGCCCAGGCCCCGTTCCGGGAACATCTCCTCGGCGGCCACGGTGGCCGCCTCCGCGGCCGACTGCCGCCGGTCCATATCCAGGAACGCCGTCGTCAGCGCCGACCGTGCCTGTTCGAACCACGGATCCTCCCCCGACCGGAACCATCCACGCCTGCGGCCTGCCACAGACCCGATGGTATGAGATCCCACCACCCGCGCGCCGCCACACCGCGTACGGCCCGGCTCCGCGCACATTCCGTCGAACACCGTGACGGCGACGGAGCGGCGCGGGCCGGCACTCGGAAAGCGTTCGATCCCAAACCATCCGGGCCCGCCGCCCGCGCGTGCCGGTGACCGGCTTGCCCGAGTTTGTACGCAAGTTCACCGAAACCCACTACTGTCGTATTCCGTACCCGGCGGTTACCGACATGCTGGGAATCACAGACGACTACGAAAGGGAATCCCGCATGGGTGTCAGTTTGTCCAAGGGCGGCAACGTCTCGCTGAGCAAGGCGGCTCCGGGCCTCACTGCGGTCGCCGTCGGCCTGGGCTGGGATGTGCGCACCACCACGGGCACCGATTTCGATCTGGACGCCAGCGCGATCGCCACCGGAGCCGACAAGAAGGTCGTCTCCGACCAGCACTTCGTGTTCTTCAACAACCTCAAGTCCCCCGATGGCGCCATCGAGCACATCGGTGACAACACCACCGGTGAGGGCGAAGGCGACGACGAGGTCATCAACGTCGACCTCGCCAACACTCCGGCGAATATCGAGAGCATCTTCTTCCCCGTCTCGATCTACGAAGCGGACGGCCGTTCGCAGTCGTTCGGTCAGGTGCGCAACGCCTACATCCGCGTCGTGAACCGGGCAAACGGCGAGGAGCTGGCCCGCTACGACCTGTCCGAGGACGCCTCCACCGAGACCGCCATGGTCTTCGGTGAGCTGTACCGCAACGGGGCCGAGTGGAAGTTCCGCGCCATCGGCCAGGGTTACGCGTCCGGCCTGGCCGGTATCGCGCGTGACTACGGTGTGAACGTCTGACGATCCACACCTCCAGGTAGCGTGAGGGGGTCCGGTGACGGGCCCCCTCGTTCTCTGCCCGCAGAGGCGTCAGGGGACAAATTGGACAAATAGGCGGTCGGCGGCAACGCTGGTGTCTGGTCGTCGATGCCGCCGACCAGGTTTCTCGTACAGGCCGGGATACCGACCGCAGTCCGGCCACCGCACACGAAAGGTCCCAGCGTGGTCCTGCGCATATTCGGTTTATCCTTAGTCGTCACGGTGCTGTCGCTGGGGGTGGCATTCCTCTACGGCGGCCCGACCGCCCTGGCGCTCTGCCTCATCCTCGGCATCCTCGAGGTGTCGCTGTCGTTCGACAACGCCGTCATCAACGCCACCATCTTGGAAAAGATGAGTGAGTTCTGGCAGAAGATCTTCCTCACCATCGGCATCCTGATCGCCGTCTTCGGTATGCGGCTGGTCTTCCCGCTGGCCATCGTGTGGATCACCGCGGGCCTCAACCCGGTCCAGGCCTTCGACCTCGCGCTGAACCCGCCCGCCGACGACGCCGCCTTCTTCCCGGACGGTAGTCCCAGCTACGAGACCCTGCTCACCGACGCTCACCCGCAGATCGCGGCGTTCGGCGGCATGTTCCTGGCGATGCTGTTCCTCAACTTCATCCTCGAAGAACGCGAGCTCACCTGGCTGTCCTGGCTGGAACGCCCGCTGGCCAAGGCCGGCAAGCTGAACATGATGTCGGTGGTCGTCGCCGGGATCGGCCTGGTGCTGGCCGCGGAGTTCCTCGCCCACGAGGAGGACCGCTCCACCGTGCTGCTGGCCGGCCTGCTCGGCATGATCATCTACATCGCCGTCGACGGTCTGGGTTCGATGTTCAATGCCGAGGAGCATGCCGAGGAAGCCGTGGGCGGCCCGTCGGGCCTGGCCAAGGCCACCGGTAAGGCCGGGTTCTTCCTGTTCCTCTACCTCGAGGTCCTGGACGCCTCGTTCTCCTTCGACGGCGTGATCGGCGCGTTCGCCATCACCGCCGACCCGATCATCATCGCCCTGGGTCTCGGCTTGATCGGCGCCATGTTCGTCCGGTCCATCACGGTCTACCTGGTCCGCAAGGGCACGCTGGCCGAATACGTGTACCTCGAGCACGGCGCCCACTGGGCCATCGGCGCACTGGCCCTGATCCTGCTGATCACGGTCGGCGATATCCACGTCCACGAGCTCGTCACCGGTCTCATCGGTATCGCCTTCATCGGTGCCGCGGTGCTCTCCAGCGTCCGCCGCAACCGCAAGGAAGACGATACGAAACCCACCGAGGCTTCGGAGCCGGCTCCGGTGGGCTGACACGACACGTCCCGAACGGCAGTGGGAGCGGACCCGAGGGTCGGCTCCCACTGCCGTTTCATCGAGTAGGAGCAGCAGCGCGCTCCTTCACACGGCCGGCCGGACGGATCTCGCCGCGCGCGGCCCGGCAGCGCCATCAAGCCCCCGGTGTACCCGTCTCGTGCCGCGCAGCGTCGTACTGCTCGAAATACGCCTGACCCACCGCGAACATGCCGCGTTGCGGTAACCGGAAGTCACCGAGCGCCGTCTGCTCGGCCAACGGCCCGGCCGGGCCGATATCGACGCCGTCGATCCGGGCCACCGTACGCTCGACCGTCCACAGCATCCGCGGCTCGAGCCGGAACCATTGCCTGTTCGGGGTGGTACCGCGCAACCGCACCTGTCCCACGCCGAGCGCCGGGCCCGCCACCCGCGACATGACCGACAGCACCGTGGGGTTTCGCCACAGGGCCGCGGGCAGCACACTGCCCAGCGCCGTCATCGCCGTCGTCGCGGGCGAGCGCCCCAGCTCGATCTCCCATACCAGCGTGCCGGGCACTTGTACCGTCAACGCGAAGGGACCCGTCCAGGTCACCGGGATATCCGCGACCCGCGCGTCCACGAGCGCGGCACCGTAGTACCGCGCACAACTGGTCTCCGGCGCGACACTGCTGTAGATGACCCATTCCCGCTCCGGGTTCCGGTGCCAGACCGATTCGTATCCGGGCCCCACCGAGCTGGCGGCGAAATGCCGGAACGCAAGGTAGTGGCCGCTCGCGAACGGCTGCCCCATCACTCCGTACCCGGCGAAGCGCTCCGCGTCCGCACCCGCGGGCAGCGCCGGCGCGGTTCCGGCGATCGTTCGCGGACTCTCGACCATTGCCGTCCTCCTCGGCGAGCGGACGTGACACCCCTAGCTTACGTCCGTGAACTGGGAAAACGTCTACTCCGACAGCAGATCGCCCGCACTGCGCCGCTGCGGGGACGCCGCGTGTGACCGTGCGGCGCCGCGCACAACAAAACACCGCGCGCCGGTACTTCGCCGAGATCCGGGCCGCGCCGCACACAGCACTTCCGCTGCACGGCACCGCCGAACGGCCGGCAGATCGCCACGCGCACCGCACCGATCCGGCAGTATCGAGTCCATGGCGACCGATAAGGAACGTATGCTGCGCGGCGATCTCTATCGCGGCAACGACCCGGAACTCGTCGCGGAACGCCGCGCCTGTCACGCGCTGACCGCCCGCTACAACGACACCGACCCCGATGCCGAGACCGAACGGCAGGAAATCCTCGGCAAGCTGCTGGGCGCGTGCGGTGCCGACACCGTGATCATGCCGCCGTTCCGCTGCGACTACGGTTATCCGACCAGAATCGGCAGCAACACCTTCCTCAACTACGACACCGTGATCCTCGACTGCGCCCCCGTCACCATCGGCAACGATGTAGCGATCGGTCCCCGCGCCCAGATCCTCACCCCGCTGCACCCCATGGAGGACCACGAACTCCGGCGGGCCGGCTGGGAATCCGCCGCGCCCATCGCCATCGGCGACAACACCTGGCTGGGCGGCGGCGTCATCGTCTGCGCCGGAGTCACCATCGGCGAGAACTCGGTGATCGGCGCCGGCAGCGTGGTCACCCGCGATATCCCGTCCCGCGTCTTCGCCGCCGGCAACCCCTGCCGCGTCATCCGGGATCTCTAGCCGCGAGGACCCGCCCCGCGTCCGGCGATCCCGTCTGTCACGGGACAGCCCCCGTCCAGGCGCACAGATGAGAGTGTCGTGTGTGTGGAGTTTCCATACCTCGACGAGTCGGCGTGCTTGCCGGTAATTCCTTCGCGAGGTGGGGCCCGGCCGGCCGAGGTTCTCCGGCAACCCGGTCCTGGGGCGTGCCCGCGTCGGATGATCTCAGCTGTGGGTGAGCAGAGTTGTCAGTGCCACGTGCAGGGCAGTGCCCGCCAGGACGCTGAGCACGGCATTGCGGCGCCAGAGGTGGAGGGCGAAGGTGGCGACGAGGGCCGGCCCGGTGGCGGTCAGCTGGGCGGCGGTGATGTCGCGCAGGGTGTACGCGGCCAGAATCACCATGACGCCGACCGGCATGTGCCGGCTCAGGTACCCGACGGTGGCGCTGCTCCGCAGCGGGGCCAGCGCGGCGAAAGGTAGCGCGCGCAGCGACCAGGTGATCACGGTGCACACCGCGACGGCAGCGATCAGGTAGCCGGTATCAGGCACGAGTGAGCTCTTTACTGGTGAAGGATCGACGGACCAGCAGGGCGGCGGTGAAAAGCCCCAGGGCGACGGGCAGCATCTGCCCCGGTAACAGAAACCGGGCGGCCAGTGCACAGACCAGCGCGATGACCGGGACCGGGATATCGCGCTCGGCGCGGTAGCCGTCGACCGCGAGTACGACGAACAGCGCGGTCAGGGCGAAGTCGAGGCCGTCGAGTCGAACCGGCAGCAGCGCCGCGCCACCGGCACCGATGGTGGCGCCGGCAACCCAATAGCCCTGACACAGAACTTGCAGCCACAGAATGCGCCGGCCGCTCCACTCCCGCGCCGACGCGCCGGTGGTCAGCGCATAGGCCTCGTCGGTCAGCGCGAAGGTGGCATACCCCCTGCCCCATCGGCCGCGGATCCGGTGCAACGGAAACGACAGCGCGTAGAAAATGTGGCGGAAGTTGACCAGGAACGCGGTCAAGGCCACCTGGGCCAAGGGTGTGGCCGCGGTGACGAGCCCGATGAGCAGAAATTCCAGCGACCCCGCGTAGACGACACCGGCGAACACCGGCGCCCACCACCACGCCAGCTGGGAGTGCACCACCAACACCCCAAGAGCCAGCCCGAGGGGGAACAGCGCCAGGCCCACCGAACCGGAGTCGGCCAGCGCTGCCCGCAGATCCGGCGGCGTGGGTGTGGGACCCGGCGAGCCGGGGATACCGGAAGCTGTGGTCTGCGTCGGACTGCTCACCTGGTCATTTTATGTGTGTAACCGCGTAATATGGTTTCTGAAGATACCTATGATCGGCGATTGCGAGATATTAATGCAGCTGGATTCGGTCGATCGGGATATTTTATTTCATCTCCGACGAGACGGCCGCCTGACCAATGTCGAACTGGCCAGACGCGTGGGCCTGACCCCGCCGCCCTGTCTACGCCGAGTGAAGCGGCTCGAGGACGCGGGGATCATCAGCGGCTACCGGGCCCGCATCGATCCGGCCGCGACCGGCCGCGGTTTCGAGGTCGTCGTCGCGGTCGAGATCAGCATCAACGACCTGCAGACCGTGGAGGAATTCGAGAACGCCATCGCCTCCTATGACGAGGTCGTCGAATTCCACCGTCTCTTCGGCCGCCCCGATTACTTCGTCCGTGTCGCGGTCGCCGACCGCGAAATCTTCGAAACCTTCTTGACCAGCAAGCTCATGGGCCTGCGGGCGGTCGCCCGGGTGGATTCCCACCTGATCATGAAAAAGATCAAAACCGACGACTGAACCGGGCCCGCGGTCGCCGGGCCGGCGGCCTCGCCACCGACTGTTCCTACCCGATGAGCAAGGCGACCGGGCGGCGTGACTGTTGTCACAGGCGTATGTGGAACCTGTTGTGCGTCAATGCCGTCGAAGTGTAGTGAGAGAGCAGAGGAATCCGTAGGGGCGCGGTGTCGAGGCCCGCGCCACACACTGACACGTGCAGCGTCACCCGTTCTGCCGAACCAGGGTCTGGGTGATGCTCACGGTCGGGCAATGGATCGGGGGGGATATGGGTTCAACAGCGCCCGGTAACTCGGGGAACGACTGTAGGGATGCCGTGCAGTACTGGCTGGAGGGGGCGGCGCTCGTGCCGGTCGAAATGGTGCCGGTGGCGAGGCTGGTGCCGGGAATGTCTCCACGCACGGACCGCAGCCGGAGCACGGACCACATCAAAATGCTGGCCGAACTGGACGATCAGCTCCCGCCGCTGATCGTGCATCGACCCACCATGCACATCATCGATGGCGAGCATCGGTTGAAAGCCGCGATCGAGCGGGGCCGCGACTCTGTCGCAGTTCGCTTCTTCGATGGCAATACCTCCGACGCGTTCGCGCTCGCTGTCCACGCGAACGTAACGCATGGTCTGGCGCTGCTGGTCGGTGAACGCAAGGCTGCCGCGGCCCGGCTGTTGGTCTCGCACCCCTACTGGTCGGACCGCATGATCGCTCGGATTGCGGGGTTGTCCCACAAGACCGTCGGGACGATCCGGCGCCGTTCAACTGGGAGCGCTCTCCAGCTGCACAGTGGCCGATTAGGCCTCGACGGGAAAATCCGTCGCCCGGAAATGGTCGAACGTAGGCGTACCGCGCGCCGGTTGATAGAGCAGAACCCCCAGATGTCGCTACGACAACTCGCGGCTGCGGCCGATATCTCGGTGGGAACTGCTCGTGACGTGCGGAATCAGTGCCTGGCAGAGCAATCGGGGGACTCCGGGCAAACTCGCGCAGATACCGCTTCCGTGGATCCGCAACCCCGGCCGACTCCCTCCGTAGGGCGGTTATCCGCCCCACCCTCAGGAAGCGAAAAGCTTCTCGTCAAGCTCCGCAACGACCCCGGCCTGCGATTCACCCAGAAGGGGCGTGAGGTTTTGCGAAGACTCTCGGGATCCATCCGTGAGATCGAACTACTCGATCAGCTGCTTGCAGAAACGCCACCGCATTGGCGCTCAGCAGTCGCCGATATCGCCCGAGAAAACGCAGCGAACTGGGCAAAAATAGCGGATGAGCTCGCTTCCGAGAATTGATCAGGCAGTGCGGAGAGCCGAATTTTCCAGAAATGACGATACCGCTCACCTCTACGTCATTCGTCGGCCGACGCATCCGGACAACTCCTGGACGGCCGCAAGAAATGAACACCTTGATTTCTCAGAAACTGCTGTGCCACAGTACATCTGCCCTTCGGGGAAAGATCCGGGAGATTTCCCGGACAGCATCGAATCTCGTGAAAGGTGGATCAAAATGATTCGCAAGCAGAAGTACGACACGCCGGCCCTCATCAAGGTCGGCGATTTCCTGCAGGACACCGGAAACCTCAAGCGCGGCGGTTTCGAGCCGAACATCGTTCTGCCGCTCGGCGCGTGACAGATTCTCTGAAATTTAGTCACTAACCGGAAGGAATAAGACGTGCGCCACGGCGAGGGTTTCTTCATTGTCTTGCCAGACCTTATCGATTCGCTTGCCGTGGCGTCGCGTTTATCGACGCCCGGAATCAAACAAATTTCCTACCCCTCCGGGAACCCATTTGTCGTAGGCGTGTGGGACGACCATGAGCTCAGCTCCGCCGAAACCAGCAGCAGCATCGTCGCGCTCATCGGTGCGCACAGCGCGACCTCGGCAACCGCCGAGGCGGTGGCTCGGGCAGCTTCGGGAGCACAGTCGGTGGACCGGCTGGCGTACGCCATGGCCGGTAGCCACCACGTGGTCGCCTGGGACGGCCGCCGGACCCGTGTCCAAGGCACAGCGTCCGGGATGCGCAGGACCTACTACGGAATGACAGGCGACATCGTCGTGGCCGGTAACCGGGCCGATGTCCTCGCAACCATCTGCCACGCCTCGTTGAACGACGAGCAGCTGGCATTGCGGATGATGGATTACGTCCCATACCCGCTCGACGCTGTGTCGATGTGGCACGGCATCGAGGCTGTGCCACCCGGCCACTACCTCAGCATGCGTCGTAACGGGAGGTCGGCGACCACTCACCGCTGGTGGGACGCGCCGGAACCGGCCAAAAAGCTCGAAGCGGGCGCAGAAGTTCTTCGACAAGCACTCCAGGACGCGGTTGCCGCCCGGATGGGACATGGCACAGTGAGCTGTGATCTGTCCGGTGGACTGGACTCGACACCCCTGTGCTACCTCGTCGCCGCCGCCGGTGAGCGCTTCCTCGCCCGTACGGTGGCAAGTCGGGATCCCGCCGACGACGATATGGCCTGGGCGATGCGGGCAGCCGAAACTCTGAGCGGGATGGACCACCTGATCGTCTCCGCCGATGAACTGCCACTGTCCTACGCGGGGCTGACCGAACCCCTGGACCGAGCCGACGAGCCGGCCGGCACGCTGCTGGACAGCGGCCGGCAGTTCGTCGGATTCGACCGGTTGAGTGGCACCGCCACTGTCCACTTGACAGGCAACGGCGGTGACCATTTGTTCACTCCCTCCCTGGTGCATTGCCGAGATGCTCTGACCAGGCGTCCGATCACGGCGATTCGAAATTTGAGGGCGCACAGGATTCAGGAGCGATGGACACGCCGGGCCATGATCATCGAGGCGGCCCGTAGCGACTCATATGCCACCTGGCTGAGGAAGGCCGCGACGGTGATCCACCGCAGCGAACCAGCGCCGACGCACCAGCTTCTCAGCTGGGACATGGTGCCCACCATGCCGCGTTGGGCAACCGCCGAAGCACGCGATATCGCCTACACCGCCCTGAAACGGGCCGGACGTGATGCTGCTCCGTTGTCTCCCCGACGAGGAATCCACGCGGACCTGGCAGTAATTCAGTTCGGAACCAGAACTGCCCGCATCCTGCACCAACAGGGAGAAGCCCGCGGCCTGCCCATGCAGTCGCCCTACTTCGACGACCGTGTCGTAGAAGCCTGCCTGGCCGTCGAACCACTCGAACGAGCCAGCCCCTGGGACTTCAAACCCCTCATCAAAGAAGCAATGCGCGACGTCGTCGAAAAATCATTGCTCACTCGCCGAACCAAAGGCTCCGGCGACTCCGACAAAGTCGACGGCCTGCACCGTCACCGTGACGACATCGCTGCACTGATGTCTCCATCCCAGCTGGCAACTCGCGGCCTGGTCGACACCAACTACCTCATCGAACGACTGCAACAGCCCGGCCGGCCGGGCATCGGCACCGAACAGCTCGCCGAACTCGTGCAGCTCGACAACACGATCGCTTGCGAGCGGTGGCTGAACTCGCAACCTCACACACCCGCCGAACGAATGGAGACGGCCGGCCATGCGCATAGCTGAACACGTAAGCACCGCTGAAACGAACGACGGACTGGTTCTTCTCGACGGCCGCGCCGGCACCTACTGGGAGATGAACCTAACCGGGCGTCTCGTGATCGAGACGATCCAGCGCGGGGAGCCCCTGGAGGACCTGCCCGGCAAGATCTCGGCGCAGTTCGACGTCGACCCCCAACGCGTCGAGACCGACATCGGCGCCGTCCTCGCGCACCTGATCGCCGAAGGTCTGGTAGCGCAATGACCTACCAAGCCGTCCTGGAGCGACCGGAGGGCACAGCGCCGATTCCACACAGACTCGTCGCTCGTTTCGCTGTCGCGGCCGCCATCGTGGTGAAGCGCCTACCGCCTCAGCGCATACACGCGCTCTTGAAGCTCGCCCGCCGAGGCGCGAGACCCGCAACCTACAGCGAAGCGCTCACCGCGAGAGATGCCGCGATCTCGGTTTCACTGCACTGCGCAAGCCGGGAAGGCTGCCTGGTGCGCTCGATCGCCTCAGCGCTCACATGCCGGGCCTTCGGGCGCTGGCCGACATGGTGTGTCGGAGTCAAAACACGCGCGCCCTTCGGGGCCCACGCATGGATCGAAGCCGAAAATGCAATTGTGGGCGAGGTCGTGCCCTATGAGTATCTGAGTCGGTTGATATCTGTTCCGCCAGCGGAAAACAAGGGGTGAAGGTGCCAGCGACGGCGTTCGATGACCGCGTCCGATACCGCGATCTGATCGCACTACTGCGTGGACACCGAGGGGAGGTAGGCCTCGGCGCACTGCTGCTGCTGGCCGGTACCGGAATGGGCATCGCGCAGCCGATGCTCACCATGCGGATCATCGACGCGGTCTCGGGCGGGCGCACAACAGCCGGTCTTGTCGCACTGCTGGTCGTCGTGTTCATGGCGCAGGCAGTGTTCGACACCTTCGGCAACTTTCTCATCGCACGTACCGGCGAGCGAGTCGTACTCGACCTGCGTGCACGACTCGTCCACCGCCTCCTACGGGTGCGGATGCCGGTGCTGGACCGGATGCGAGTAGGCGATCTCACCTCCAGGTTGGGGACAGACACCGCGGCTCTGCGTGAGGACGCGGTAACCAGCGTGATCCAATTCGGCATCTCGGCGGTGTCGGTGGTCGCGGCTTTGGCCGTCATGATCTGGCTCAGTCCGTTCATGACCGTCGTCGCGCTGTTCACCACCGTCGCGGCCGGCCTCCTGGTGACCGGAGCGCTATCCGGGATACGAACTGCCTCGGAGAGCGTGCAGGCCGGTGTCGGCGCACTCACCGCGGACACCGAGCGCGCCCTCAGCTCGCTGCGCACGGTGCGGGCGAGTCTGGCCGAAGACCGGGAAGCAACCCGGCTCACCGCCCAAGCGGACAACACATTCAACAGCGGCGTCCACGCCGCACGCCTGGAATCGGTGATTCGCCCCGCAACGCTGGCAGCGGCCAACGGGTCGTTTCTGGCCCTGTTGCTGATCGGTGGCATCCGGGTTGCCGGCGGTCACATGCAAATCGGTGAGCTGGTCGCCTTCCTGTTGTACGCCACACTCCTGGCAACACCGGTCGCCGGCTCCATCGCTCTACTCGGATCCATCCAGCGCGGGATGGGAGCATTCCAGCGTGTTGCCGAAGCCCTGCGCTTGGAGATCGAAGGCGACGGTCTTCCCCCAGGGCACAGTGACCGTGCCGACACCCCGGAGGGCAGCAACCGAGATCGGGCGGCGACCGTCGAAATCCGCGGCGTGACCTTCTCCTACGAGCCCTCACGCCGTGTCCTCGACGACGTGAACTTCGCGGTGCACAGCGGGGATCAGGTCGCGCTGGTCGGCCGCTCCGGCAGTGGAAAGAGTACGCTCCTGGCACTGATCGAACGCTTCTACGAACCCGACAACGGGATGATCGTCATCGACGGTACCGAGGCCTCCCGGCTCCACCTCAGCGCCCACCGTCGTCGTATCGCCTTCGTCGAACAAGGCGCTCCGATCATGCACGGCACAGTCCGCGAGAACCTCACATACGCTCGTCCGCACGCCACCGAGGAGCAAATCGAGCGCGCTGTCGAGCTCGCTGGATTCACCGATGTCCTCGATCGGCTCGACGGGGGCCTCGAAGCACAGGTCGGCGAGCATGGGCAGTCATTGTCGGGTGGTGAGCGGCAGCGCCTGGCCATCGCCCGAGCCCTGCTGACAGAACCGGAGCTTCTTCTGCTCGATGAGCCCACCTCCAACCTCGACCCTCTCAGCGAAGCGGCTATCTCACAGACCCTGCGGAAGCTGCGCGGTCGCTGCACCGTCATCGTCGCCGCCCACAGGTACTCGACGATCCGCGACGTCGACAAAGTCGTAGTGATCAGTGACGGTCGAGTAGAGGCCATAGGGACTCATGCCGAGCTCACGACGTCCAGCAGCTACTACCGCGAACTGGCAAGGGACACGGTCGCAGCCTCCGCGTGAACATCGCTCCAGCGTCTGTAGCGACGACCGGCTCGCCTGCTGCCTCAGGCCTGGTGGCCTTCCACCCGGACTCGGGACCGGAGCGAACGCCGACTCGCAGGGAAGTCCTGAGGGGTCGGCGTTCACACGTGGTCGGCCACTCTTTATGAGATCTGGCTCCGCATTTCGAGACCCCACCCGGCAGTCGAATGTCGGCGCACGACGCGGGCTGCGGCTAACCCGGCCGGGCTGAAGATCAGCACACCTCGCCGGGACATCCGAGTGGTGAGTCGGCCCGCCACCGTTACGCCGACTGCCGTAGGCCAGAGGGAATACGGTCACCAAGCGCCCAGCCGCAGCGGTACCGTCCCCGAGGCCCGCACCGAGGGACGGCAACAATCCGGCGATGACGTAGCCGTCGGAAGTCGTATCCGCGGCGGGGTTCGAAGCTGGACCGGTTCGGCGCGATCCGGACTACTTGGAGGGACGGCACCTACCGGTTCGCCGTGAGCGCGGTGGCGATTACTTCCGCGCTGTCGGCGTGCAGCGCCTGGGCCGCGGACTTACCCGTCGCCGCGAGGTAGGCGTCGACCAACCTGTTGCCAGCGGAATACCCCGCTCCCGTCGGCAATCCGACCGGGGTCACGCCCAGGTGCTCGGCGATGGTGTCGCCGTGTACCCAGGCCGTGAAGCTCTGCATCCCGGTGATATGCAGCCCGGAAACAACTTTTGTGAATGACTCGTCATCGTGCAAGGTCGGCACGCCGAGGCGGGCGTAGCCGAGGTCGTCACCATAGAGTTCGCGAGCGAAAGCGTCGGCCAAACCCTCGCCCACCACATGCTCACCGACGGTGACGGTCATCGGATCCCACACCACACCGCCGGGGCTGTAGCGCAGGTTGTGGTGGAGTTCGTGCACCGCGGTGCACTCCAGACGCTCCAGGTTCTCCGGGTACGGCCACAATGTGATCGTGATGTAGCCGGAGATACCGCCGAAGCCGGTGACGCCCAGACTCGGGCCCATGAAGTTGGTATCGCCCGGGTCGCCGAGCACCACGAGCACAGTGATGTCCGGCGCTTGGAACCCCGGTGTCGCGGCGAGCAATACGGCTGCCGCGTCGTCGGCCGCACGCTGCATGCGCTTCCAGGCATCGGCCGCCGCGAGCGTTTCGAGGGCGTCGAGGCAACGTTGTCCGTCGCGGTCGAGCGGGAACCCGGCCGACTGCCGGTGGAACGCCACCAGGTCGACCTCTCCCGGGAAGTACCGGTACATCCCGGTCGTCGGTTCGAGCATCGCCCGCAGCATGTCTTCTCGATCGGCCATCGGTGCCTGCAGGATTTGCTTCATTGCCGAGTAGGAATCGAGAACAGTGATCGTCACCGGCCCGACGGTAAACCCTGACGTAGCGTGAGGTGCAATCCGACTCAGGACCCGGCCAGGTCATAGTTGGCGATGTGGTCGGCGAACAGGTCGGCGATGATCTCTTCTTGCCTCGGGGTGCATTCACCTCCCGGCGGACGAGCCCACCGGGAGGCGCAGATCGCATCTCAGAGCTTTGGTGAACGCATTGCGAGGCGTGCAGGACGCACTACTGAGTGCGACCTCCGGCAGCATCCTGGTTCTGCTGCGCAGCGGGTGCACACCATCCGGTACTCCGTGGCCGGGAGGTTCCCGGAAGCGCTCAACCCTCGCCGTCAAGGGTCAGCACGACCAGCGGTATAGGCCGATCGACTTTGGTGGACTGGAAGTCTGCCAGCAGGGGGTTGTCGGCCAGCACCCAGGCTGCGAACTCGTCGTAGTCCGCGCCTTCGAGCACCTTGCCGGTCGCCTGGTAGGTCTTGTCCCGGAGCTCGATGGTGACCTGCGGATTCGCCTTGATGTTGTACCACCAGGCCGGGTACTTGTCCTCGATGAACGAACTCACGTACATGGTGTCGCCCCGGTACAGGGGGCCCAGCGGAGTCGTGTGCCGCTTGCCGCTCCTGGCTCCCGCGGTGTGAGCAGGATGAGGTCCCCGCCCGCGTAAGCGCCGCCCACCTTTGCCCGAGTTCTCCCGGAACTCCTTGATCACATCATCGTTCCAGTTGGCAATGCCGCCTTCCTGGTCCCACGCCTGGTTCCACGGCGCGTTCGGATCGTTGTAGTCGGTGATGTCGGTCTGATCCGGAGTCGATTCGGTTCCGCTCATGAGCCGAGTGTGTCGCGGAATCAGGACAGTTACCGTCCTAATTCGACGAGAGAACCGTACCTTGGCCCGCTATGTGACACTTACGGCTTGGCCGACGAGGCGGTCAGCGGTCCGGCCAGGACTCCGGAGTCCGGCAGCCCCGCGTAGTTGGGCAGTTCGACGCCGTTGATCGCGCGCTCGACCAGCTCGGCGAACCACTCTCCGGTGAAATCGGGGCCCGGCTCGGCATCGGACCCGGGGATGTCGCGGCTGCGGGCATTCAGTTGGGCGATCTCCTGATTGGCCTCGACGAACGAGCGCATCCGCGCCTCATAGCAGGCGAAACCGATCTCTGGATTCCACTCGGCAGCAGCCAGCTCGCCGGCCAGCACATAGGCGCCGACCAGGGCCAGCCCAGTGCCCTGTCCCGACATCGGGGAGGAGCTGAACGCCGCGTCGCCGAGCAGCCCCACCCGCCCACGCCACCAGCGATCCATCACGACCTGGGCGACCTGATCGAGATAGAAGTCCGGGGTGTCGTCCAGATGCGCGAGGATGCGCGGGGTCAACCAGCTTCTGGGCCTCGATATCGCGGTAATCGACGTCGGCCGCGGGGAAGGAGAACATGGCCATCGCCCGGGTGGCGTCCTGTATCGGCCTCAGCCCGGCCGAGCGCCCGGACTCCTGATACTCGATCAGCCATTTGTCGAGCCCGAACTCGTTGGGCACGCTGAAGAAGGCCAGCACGTGCCCGAGGTGGCGGACGAACTGCTCGTGCGGCCCGAAAGCCATCGTGCGCAGCGCCGAATGCAGCCCGTCGGCTCCGACCACCAGCTCGAAACGCCGCCGGTTACCGCTGTCGAAGACCACCTCGACCCCGTCCGGGTCCTGAGAGAGCTCGGCGATCCGGTCGCCGAAGATATATTCGACATCGTCACGAGTGTCCTCGTAGAGCACCTGCGACAAGTCACCGCGCAGGATCTCGATCTCCGCGATGAATCCGTCGCCGCCGTCGTCGTCCACGCGGAAGGTCTCCAGCACGTTCCCGGCCGCATCCACGGTGTATGCGCCGATGGTCTGGGTGCAGGCCGCGCGTACCGCCGGGTCCAGCCCCATCCGCCGGATGACTTCCTTGGTCACTCCACGCGCGTCCACGGCCTGGCCACCGGGACGCAGTTCGGCGGCCCGCTCCACCACGGTCGCCACAGCTCCCCGCCGGTGCAACCAGTGGGCCAGCGCGGGTCCTGCAATGCCGGCTCCCGCCACCAACACTCTCGCACCGCTCACTGCGCCTCCCACTCACCCCGCCGAATCACTGTCCGGATCGATTGCTTTTGGTCCGACCTACCGCTGTCGGCGTGTCCAGAGGTATCGACGGCGGATCCGCCAGGAATTCATCGGTGCAGCCGAAGTCGTGTCCGTGTTCCTGCGAACACCTCTAACTCGGCTACCGGGCACTCGGACCCCCACGCCGAGCCGCTCGTAAGAAGGTACGCATACGGACGGCCGGGGCAGTCGGCGAAGGTTGCTCGGTCACCGCAACAGTCGGGCATGCCAATCTGGCAGCAAGGGTGCGGAACCGAGCTTTGAGACCCTATGTAGGGTCTCGAAATCCATGGCATCCCGCGGGGCCGTGAACTGTGGTTACTGAGGTCGTCTCACGGGCTGGCCGCCGTGATCGGTCTCAAATCTGTGGCATTTCTTCACGGGTGTCGCCGAGGGTGCGCTGGGCCTGGGCCTCGAATCGCGGGCAGTAAAATGCGCGGCGTGGACAGGAACCCTTTGCCGGAGCCGGCTCTATCATGACTTCCGCTCCCCGCCTGCCACGCGGCCCGCGCCAACGCCTCAGCGAAGATCAACGACGGAAACAGATCATGGTGGCGGCAATCCAGGAGGTCGTCGACCGCGGCTACGAGGGCGCGTCGCTGACCCGGATCGCCCAGCGCGCCGATGTCGCCAAGGGGTTGGTATGGCACTATTTCGCAGGCAAGGACGACCTGATGGCCGCGACGGCGAAGGCGACGATGGAGACCTTGCGGGAACATATCGTTGACGCGCTCGACCTCGATCGGCCCGTGCCGGACATTATCCGCGCGGCCCTGCGCGAGGCCGCCTCGCAGATCCGGACCCGTCGGAACGAACTGGTCGCGCTGAACCGCATCATTCACAACCTGCGCCGCCCGGACGGTGGCGAACCGGTGACTGCCGACTTCTACGAGGAGACCTACCGCGGGCAGGAGGAGCTGTTCCGTCGCGGCCAGGCCGAGGGCAGTCTGGGCGCCTTCGACACCAGGGTCATGGCGGTCACTTACCAGGGCTCGATCGACATCATGCTCGCCTACCTCGAAGAGCATCCCGACGTCGATCCGTGTGACTACGCCGCGGAACTGGCAGCGATCCTGCTCGGTGGCATGCAGGCCCGGAGCTGACCCCGGAGCAGGTCCGTCCGCGGATCCGAAATATCACATGAGGCACTCACCCGCCTCAACTATTGACCCTCCGGTCAGTTACTGTTGACTGTATGGTCAACAGTACGGGCGCCCCGATTCTGGTGGGGCGACGGTGAACCGCACGCCGCCTGGAGCGGATCCGGCATCTACCAGTGGCGAGGCCGGCGCGCAACGCGCGATCGTTCTCAGCCTGCTGGTCAACGCAGTGGCGCCGATTGCGGTGTGCTACGGATTGCGCGCTGCCGGAGTCGACCATTGGTGGGCCCTGATGCTCGGGCTGGTTGCACCGGCCGCCAAAGCGGTGCACTCGGTGATCGTGAATCGACGGATCGACATGCTCGGCGGTCTCGTCATGTCCGTCCTGCTTCTCAGCGTTGGGCTCTCGTTCCTGACCGGCAGCCCGAGGACCCTGCTGGCGCGCGACGGCTGGATCACCGGGCTGGCGGGCGTATGGATTTTCCTCACGCTCCTGCGGACCCCGTACTACCTGGCCGTTTTACGGCTCTTCACCGGCGGTTCGTCGCGCGAGCAGATCAACGGTGCGTGGCGTGATACGCCAGCTTTCCGCCGAGTTGTGTACGTGGGCACGATGATCTGGGGTTCCGCGCTGCTGCTGGACGCGGCGACCACGGTGGTGCTGGCCTACACGATGCCGATCGACAGCGTCCCACTGATCGGTGCGCTCAAACTCGTGGCGGTGATCGTCCTCGCCGAGGTGGGTAGCCGGGCGTACTTCCGGCGCAAGGGCGCACCGCACCTCGTGGTCGAACCTGCCGACGATAACGCGGGCGGGGCAGGCTGGTGACCGAACGCAGATATGTCGTCACCGGCTCGGCCTCGGGCATCGGCGCTGCCACCGCGACGATCCTGCGTGACCGAAGTGCCCGGGTCATCGGCTGCGACCTGCGCGACGCCGACATCATCACCGACCTGTCGACGCCGGACGGCCGCCGATCACTGGTGGACCAGGTCGCGAAGTGGGGGCGCATCGATGCGGTGCTGGCGATCGCCGGCGGCGGCCGGACCGGGCTCCTCGAGACGAACTACTTCGGCGCAGTGGCAACGCTCGAGGGGCTGCGACCTCTCCTGGCGCGCAGCGACGCGCCCCGGGCTGTCGCCGTGTCCTCGACCGCATCACTGGCGCCCGCGGACGAACGAATCCTGCGGGCCTGCGCGGACGGCGACGAAGCTACCGCAACCGCGTTGGTGGACGCCGACCCCGCCCTGCGCGATTCCGCCTACGGCATCGCCAAGCGCGCCCTGAACAGGTGGGTGCGGAGAGCCGCCCCTTCGCCCGAATGGGCCGGCACCGGCATCCCGCTCAACGCGGTCGCCCCCGGTGTTGTGGACACCCCGGCCGCCGCGTGGATCTTCGCCGACGACGAAGTGCGTACAGCCGTCGAGGCCGCCGCGCCGCAGCCCCTCGGGGGCTTCCCGGGGCGACCGGAATGGGTCGGGCACCTCATCAGCTGGCTGGCGGGCCCGGAGAACTGCTTCGTCACCGGTCAGGTGATCTTCGCCGACGGCGGCGCCGAAGCAACACTGGTCGGGGACCGTCCCTGGCGGGACTGACACTCGACTGGACGGTTCTCTGACGCTGTGCAGCCGGTCTGTGGCCTACGGTGCGGAACCGGTTCGATGGCCTACTGGCCGAATCATGGCCAAACTTTCCGAGATCTGGCCACGAGTTCTGAGACCCTACACCTCGGTTGTAGGGTCCCAGAATTCGTGGCATCTCGTAATGCTGTGACCTGTGGTTTTGGTATCAGTCTCATGGTGACATGGCGGGTTGCGGTCTCAAATCGGTGGCATTTCCTCGGGATTGACAACCCAGTGCCAGATGTCCTGAAAAGTGACTGCGAATCCTCGGGAACGAACGCCTGAACCGCCCGGAGATCCGTGGCGGCCGTCTGTCAACCCATGGACATGACTGCTGCGGAACCTGCGGTGGCGGCCGAACCGAAGAATTTCACCAGCACGTCGTAGTACTCGCGCAAGTAGTCGAGCTCGTCGTCGGCGGGTGTGGTTTCGTAGTGAGCGGCGAGTGTGGCGAAAGGTATGTCGCCCAGCTTTTCCGCGGTCCGCTGGACCAGTGCGGACGACCAGTAGAACAAACCTTCGGAGCCATCGATCAGCTCGCCGTCGGCGATGAGGTTTATCCCGGTGCCGGAACTCATGAGGAGGTCGGAAAGGCCGGACCAGGCTTTGTCGAGATAACCGTCGGGCACGGTGCTGCCCGGGTCGTCGTCGATCACTTCCCAGTACTGGTCCGGATCGGCGACGATCTGTGCCAGTTGTGCGTCGGATATGCGTTTGAACGATACTACGGTTCCCATGATTCACTCCGATGGTCGGATTCGGTCAGCGGGATGGACGCTAGCGGTGAGTGCCGACAGTTTCCACCGGTCCGGTTGTGGCGGTTCTATTCCGTGTGACCGACCAGCATGTCTGGTTGTCGGTGGCAGATGGCGTCGAGGACGGCTTGGCCGAGTGGCGTCAGCGTCATCGGGGTTCTCCGGCCGCGGGTGCGGCTTGTGAGGATTTCGCCGTCGAGGTCGACGTCCGGCTCGAACAACCAAGCCCGCCGGTAGCCCGCGAGGAATCGGATATTGCCCAGTTCGATCGGCTCCGGTTCGCTCCAGACCTCATATCGCCAGCCACGCGCCGCCACCGCCTGCTCGGTCCACTCGAACGTGAACGCGACCTCCGGATTCTGTAACCGTTTAGCAGGTTTCACATCGGCCACCACTGGACCCGATCCGGTGTGCAGCAAGAAGTCCGGGATGTGCCGGCGACCCCTGCCTCCGATCTCCACCCGCAGCCGAAAAGGCTGCGCCACGATCCGCTGCACCGAACAATCGAAATCGGCGAACAACAGCCGGGCCAGCTCGAGCCTCGACTCGTAGACGACATGCCCGGACTCGGTCGCCGACCGATACGAGCCCGAATAGCGCCGCTGGCCGTGATACCAGCGGAACGACCGCCACGGAGCCGCCCCGCCCAACACCTCGGCCCTAACGGCTTCCAGCGGCTGGACCTGCTCGGATCCATCAGCACGCCGAAAAGCGACCTCGACAGCATCGACGCCGACAAACCGCCGAGACCTCGGCGCACTCACGCTCGCCAACTCAAACCTCCCGCTACGGAAGCCGACTGGCGAAGATCATCCACCAATCAGCCCGCAGCAGGAGCGGAATCTCAGAACTATGTCGGATCCGCTACGACACCGTCGATCATTCTGAGATTCCGACACGAGTTCTGAACCCTACAAGAGGGTCAGCCGCGGGCCATATCGACGAAGCGCGACAGGTGCAGCTGGTGGGCGACGGTGATGGTCGCCGTGGGCCCGTTACGGTGTTTGCCGACGATGAGGTCCGCTTCGCCGCCGCGCGGATCGTCACGCTCGAAGGCGTCCGGCCGGTGCAGCAGGATGACCATGTCCGCATCCTGCTCGAGTGAGCCGGATTCACGCAGGTCAGAGACTTGTGGGCGCTTGTCGGTGCGCTGTTCCGGACCACGGTTCAGCTGGCTGATCGCGATGACGGGAACTTCCAGCTCCTTGGCCAGCAGCTTCAGGTTTCGCGAGAAATCCGATACCTCCTGCTGCCGGGATTCGACCTTCTTACCCGAGGTCATCAGCTGGAGGTAGTCCACCACAACGAGTTTCAGGTCGTGGCGCTGTTTGAGTCGCCGCGCCTTGGCCCGGATCTCCATCATGGTGAGGTTCGGCGAATCGTCCACGAACAGCGGTGCCTCACTGATCTCGCTCATCCGCCGCGCCAATTTGGTCCAGTCGTCGTCGCTCATCCGGCCGGCCCGCATATCCCCGAGTTTGATCTTCGCCTCGGCCGACAGCAGGCGCATGACGATCTCGGTCCGGCTCATCTCCAGCGAGAAGATCACGCTCGCCAGCCCGTGCCGAATCGAGGCACTGCGCATGAAATCCATTCCCAAAGTCGATTTGCCCACGCCAGGTCGCGCGGCGACGATGATCATCTGGCCGGGGTGCAGGCCGTTGGTGAGTTCGTCGAGTTCGGAGAATCCGGTCGGCACACCGAGGGAGATACCGCCCCGGGAGGCGATGGAGTCGATCTCGTCCATGGTGGGCTGGAGGAGCTCTTCCAGCGGGAGGAAATCTTCGGAGGTCCGGCGTTCGGTGACCTCGTAGACCTCGGCCTGGGCGCGGTCGACCACCTCGGCGACGTCCTGGCCGTCGGCGCCCGCGTAGCCGTACTGCACGATGCGGGTGCCTGCTTCCACCAAGCGGCGCAGGATCGCCTTCTCGGCCACGATCTCGGCGTAGAAACCGGCGTTCGCCGCAGTGGGGACGGTCTGGGTGAGCGTGACCAGGTAGGGGGCACCGCCGATTCTCTTCAGTTCGCCGCTGCGGTCCAGGCCGGCGGCGACGGTGACCGGGTCGGCGGGTTCGCCGCGCCCGTAGAGATCGAGGATGGCGTCGTATACGGCCTGATGGGCGGGCCGGTAGAAATCACCGGAGCGCAGTACTTCGACCACGTCGGCGATGGCGTCCTTGCTGAGCAGCATGCCACCGAGCACCGACTGTTCGGCCGCCATATCGTGTGGCGGCTGGCGCCCGAAATCCTCGCCGGGAGGCTCCGGCGGGAAGTCCGTGTGCCCGCGGTCATCGACGACTGCCATCCGACTCGACCGTCCTCTCCTTCTGACCGGACGCACCCTTCGACGACCGGTTCTACCCCACGGGTCCGACAAGTTCGCCGGGATGCCGAGGCACCGGTGACCAGTGGTCAGGCGTACCAGCTATCACCCAGATAGAACCGAGCCCCCGCATCGTGGCGGGGTGTCGCACATGGTGCTGCGATGAACCTAGGCGAGGTTCTATCCACATGCCAACCACGCCTGTGCACAGACCTGTGGATAACCTGGGGATAGTTCACCTCAGGTTGTGCACAACTTGTGGACAACTTGGGGAAAACGCAGGTCAGCCCGGGAAAACACCCAGCTAGATCCAGATTTTTCGCGACCACGCAGTGTGGATAAACAAAGCATCGGCGTGTCGGAGATGTTGAACATCCGGGCGTGTTGAGTTGACAGACAGGCGAACAGATATGAGCTGCGTCACATTACGTCCGGTTGGTTTTGTGAGCGATCCACAGGACTCACGTCTTGTGGATAAGACACCCCCAGCTCGAAGCGGCGCCGCCCGCGGATATGCAGGCACCCGCCGTCACAAGAATTTCAGCAATCTCCGGGCTAACCATCGATTGCTATGGCACAACACAACCCACCGGAGATCACGTTTACCCATGGCCGAGCGGACGTGATCCCCGGTTTCGGGGTGATGTATTCGTGGACCGGCTCAGCCGGCGGCCACGACCTCCAGCGCGAACCTCGCGGCGACGTCCGGGTGCAGATGGACGGTCACCTGGTGCTTACCGGTGGCCTTGATATGCGACTTCGGCAGTTCGATGCTCCGCTTGTCCAGCACCGGGCCTCCGGCCGACTTGATGGCGGCGGCGACATCGGACTGGGTGACCGAACCGAAGAGTTTTCCGGTGCCGGCGGTCTTGACCGACAGCGAAACCCCTTCGAGGCCCTCGATGGCCTGCTTCAGTTCGTTGGCATGGCCGAGATCGCGCACCCGGCGGGCCTCCTGGGCCCGGCGAATTCCCTCGACCTGCTTCTGCGCACCGCGGCTGGCGACGATGGCCAGCCCCCGGGGCAGCAGGTAGTTACGGCCGTAGCCGTCCTTGACCTCGACGGTGTCGCCGGGAGCGCCGAGGTTGTCCACATCGGCAGTCAGAATGAGCTTCATATGCTTGACCGACCTTTCTCAGCGAGCCGTCGAAACGTAGGGCAGCAGCGCCATCTCACGCGAGTTCTTCACCGCGATGGCGATATCGCGCTGGTGCTGTACGCAGTTGCCGGTGACCCGGCGAGCGCGGATCTTGCCACGCTCACTGACGTACTTGCGCAGCAGCGGCACATCTTTGTAGTCGATGTCGACGATTCCGGACTTGCTCTCCTTGCAGAAAGTGCAAGCCTTCTTCTTGAGCACCTTTTCGCGCGCCGGTGCCTTGGCCATTTTCGTTCACTCCGTATTCTTGGTGGCCCGCTGTCGCGGGCCGGTGCGGGCCGTCTCAGAACGGCGGTTCATCGTCCATCCGCCCGCCCCCGAAGGAGCCGGCCGCGGGCGCGCTACCCCACGGGTCGTCCGCAGCGCCCTGCTCGGACCGTCCACCGCCACCGTTTGCGGCGTTGTAGTTACCACCACCGCCACTGTTGGAACCGAATCCACCGCCGCCGCCACCGCGACTGGTCTTGTTGACCTTGGCCGTGGCGTACCGCAGCGACGGGCCGACTTCGTCGACCTCGAGCTCGACGACCGTGCGCTTCTCGCCCTCACGGGTCTCGAAGGAGCGCTGCTTGAGCCGGCCGCTCACGATCACACGGGATCCCCTGGTCAGGCTCTCGGCGACGTTCTCCGCGGCCTCGCGCCAGATATTGCAGCGCAGGAACAGCGCTTCGCCGTCTTTCCACTCGTTGGTATTACGGTCGAAAATGCGGGGTGTGGAGGCCACGGTGAAATTGGCCACCGCCGCGCCCGCGGGCGTGAATCGAAGCTCGGGATCGGCCGTCAGATTTCCGATGACCGTGATTACCGTATCGCCAGCTGCCATGGGGGGTTCCTCCTGCTCGGTGTGCAGTCCGGGTGCACTCGCCTGTTGCGCTAGAGCCTAGAGACAGACTCCGACGAAACGGCGGTGGCGCCGGGACTACTTGTCGTTGCGCAGAACCTTGGTGCGCAGCACCTGCTCGTTGAGGCCCAGCTGGCGGTCGAGTTCGTTCACCGTGGCGGGCTCGGCGGTCAGATCGATCACCGCGTAGATGCCTTCGGCCTGTTTACGAATCTCGTAGGCGAGGCGCTTACGGCCCCAGATATCGACCTTGTCGATTTTGCCGCCCTCGGTGCGGACAACGCCGAGCATATTTTCCAGGGACGGTCCGACGGTGCGCTCGTCCATGCTCGGATCGAGGATGACCATCACTTCATAATGACGCACGAACCAATCACCTCCTGTGGTCTGGGGTCGGCCACGGACGGTCCGTGGCAGGAGGGTCGTCGCGTCAGCAACCGGGCAAGAGTACCCGAGTGGACCGCCGGAAACGAAATCGATCTTCGTCACTGTGCCGACCTCGCCACCGAAGCCGCGAAATGGAATTCCACGCTCGGCCCGAGGTCGATTTCGACTATTTCTCGTACATCTTCCGACCTGGTCGAACGCGGGCACCACCGGCGGCCCGGTGCCGATACGATCGCGCGGCGGCACGTGGCGTATCCCACTAGTGTGTCGGTATGTCGATCGGACCGGCCCTACGTGTGCCCGGGGCCGATCGCGTCGGCCGCGGTACCGCCGTCCTCATGGTTGTGCTGTTGTGCGGCGCGACCCTCGTGGTGGCATTTCTCAACAAGGCGCGCTGCGCCGGAGCCCCCTTCCGCGCCGACGGTCGCAGTGCCGCTTTCGATTACGTCAAGGACGCCCGGGTCTGTTATTCCGATATCCAGTTCCTCTGGCTGGGCCGCGATATCGATCAGCATATTTTTCCCTACGTGCACGGCGGCATCACCGCCGACGGCACCCTTACCGGCGGTGCCGTGGAATATCCGGTGCTGAGCGGCCTGCTGATGTGGCTCGGCGCGCTGGGAGCCCACAACGACGCGGCCTTCCTGCTCCGTTCGGCACTGCTGCTGGCACCGTTCGCCCTGGTCACCGCCTGGCTGCTGGCCCGCTTGGCCGGGCGGGCCGCGCTGCTGTGGGCCGCGGGACCGCCGCTGGTGCTGTACGCGTTCCACAACTGGGAACTTCCGGTGGTGTGCACGATGGTGGCGGCCGCCGCGGTGATGGCGGCGACCCGCTGCCCGTTACGCGTCCGCGGGGCGGTGGCGGCGATGCTGCTGGGCCTGGGGTTCTGTTTCAAGATCTATCCGGCGATCTTCGTGATCCCGCTGCTGCTGTACGTGCTGACCGGCGGGGAGCGGGGGCGCGCCGGCCCGGGAGAACGCGCCCGGCCGGATGTGGCCGGCGCGCTGGGCACCGCGGCGGCCGCATGCGGCACAGTGGTGGCGGTCAATCTGCCGTTCGCGCTGGCCGGTTTCGACGGCTGGCGGGCTTCGATCGAGTTCCAGCAGCAACGCGAGGCCGATATCACCACGAATTCGATCTGGTACTGGGGTCTGCGGCCGCTGTTCGGCTCCGACCCGCTGAGCAGCGCCGCGTTCACCGAAATCGTGTCGATCGCCTCGCCGACGCTGATCATCGTGTCGTTCGCCGTGGCCCTGGGGGCGGGATGGCGGCAGTACACCCACTCCGGTGTGTACCCGTGGCTCGGCGTCAGCGGGGCGATGCTGTGCGGGTTCCTGCTGTTCCACAAGGTGCATTCGCCGCAGTACACCCTGTGGCTGATTCCGTTCCTGGTGCTGCTGGCGGTGCCGTGGCCGGTGGTATGGAGCTATCTGGTCGCCGATATAGCGATCGGAGTGGGCGTCTTCCGCTACTTCTACACGATGGGGGCCGGGCATTCGGTCGAGCTGATGGAGGCGGTGGTCCGGTTCGGCGTCTGGGGTCGGGCCACCCTGCTGGTGGTGTTGTTCTGGGTGTTCCTGAGGGTCCCGGCGCGGGCACCGCGGGTACACGCCGCCGCGGATCCGGAAGAGGCGAGGCCGGTGCGGGCGGCCGGATCGAGAGCGCGCGGCTGAACCGGTTCCAATAAAACTAGAACGTGTTACATTCAAGGTATGACACCCGTCGCGGTCCACTGCGCCGACCACCGTTATCGGAGGTGTTCGCCGAATTCGGGCCGCACGGGTGACAGCGGCCGGATCAGCCGCCGCGCGGCAATTATGTAACTTGTTCCAGGCATAGGGAGACAGCACCGCCATGCGTACCGATATCTGCGACCGGCTGGGGATCGAGTTCCCCATCTTCGCCTTCACCCACTGCCGCGATGTGGCGGCCGCGGTCAGCAACGCCGGCGGTCTCGGCGTACTCGGCGCGGTCGGGTTCACCGCCGAGCAGCTCGAGGTCGAACTGGCCTGGCTGGACGAACACGTGGGCGACAACCCCTACGGCGTCGACCTCGTCATCCCCTCCAAATACGAGGGCAAGGGCATCGACGGCCTGTCCCCCGAACAGCTCGAGGCCGAACTCGCCAAACACGTTCCCCAGGGACATCGCGACTTCGCCGAGAAGATCCTCGCCGACCACGGCGTGCCGAAACTTCCCGAAGAAGAGGTCCATCCGCAGCTGCTCGGCTGGACCGCCACCACTGCCGCGCCGCAGGTCGAGGTGATCCTGCGGCATCCGAAAGCGAAGCTGGTCGCCAACGCGCTCGGCACCCCGCCGCCGGAGTTCGTCTCCCAGATCCAGGAATCCGGCCGGTTGATCGGCGCGCTGTGCGGTTCGGTGAAACACGCGCTGAACCACAAGGACGCCGGCCTGGACTTCGTGGTCTGCCAGGGCACCGAGGGCGGCGGCCACTGCGGTGAGGTCTCTTCGCTGGTGCTGTGGCCGCAGGTCATCGACGCCGTGGGCGATCTGCCGGTCCTCGCGGCCGGTGGAATCGGCGACGGCCGCCAGGTCGCCGCCGCGATGGCGATGGGCGCCGCGGGCGCGTGGACCGGCTCCATCTGGCTGACCGTGGAAGAGGCCAATGTGCCGCCCGCCCAGATGAAGACCTATATCGACGCCACCAGCCACGACACCATCCGTTCCCGCGCCTGGACCGGCAAACCGGCCCGTATGCTGCGCAACGACTGGACCGACGCCTGGGAGTCCGCCGATACCCCCGACCCGCTGCCCATGCCGCTGCAGATGATGGTTGCCCTGGACGGCGTGAAGCGCGGCCACCGCTACCCGGAAGCCGCCAAGGACGTGAACTTCAACCCGGTCGGCCAGGTGGTCGGCATGATGAACAAGACGGAACGCTCGGCCGACGTCATGAACCGGCTGGTCGAGGAGTACGTCACGGCCTGCGAACGGCTGAACAAGCTGAACGGCGATATCTGACCGCACCGAAGAGTCGGCTTTCCGGAAGCCGAAAGCAGAACCCCGCCAGAATTGCTTCGGGCGGGGTTCTCGCCTGGAGCCGCGTCCGACCCAAAACCGGCACGGATGGCGGCAACGGGCGCCGGTGAAGGGTCGCCGGGCGAGGCCGGCGGCGGCCTGCCCACGAAAGCTGGGGTTGACCTGAAGGGGTCTCAACCCGCAACGCCGCACAAAAACACAGCGCCTTCCGCGAGTGAGCCCGCGCTTTCGCCTTCGCGAGTGAGCTCACCGGCAGAGGTCGGGTTGTGAGCTTGCTCGTGACGGTGCTGTG
>NZ_BDCU01000009.1 GCF_001618425.1 Nocardia fusca NBRC 14340 | reverse complement strand
TGCGGGTTGCGTCGGCATTTCGATGTCCGGATCGGTATATGGACTTGCGCCACCACGAGACCGCTGCCGGGGTCGGCCCTCCGATCGCGGGCAACAGCACTCAGGCGGTGGCTGCGTGGACCTCTTCGGCTTCGCCCTCGGCACCGAGCAGTTCCTCGAACCGGGCGATGACCTTGTTGTGGTACATCCCGAACAGGTCCTCGAACAGCGCCAGCTGGGCCGGAGTGGGTCCGGATTCCGATTCCCAGACCGCGATCAGCGCCCGCCACACCAGGACGTGCAGATCGGCGGCACCGGCGAAGTAGGCGTCGACGGCCTCGGGAACTTCGAGCACCATTTCGCCGATGGAGTTCAGGATGGCGCGCTGCATACTCGATTCAAGAGCTACGAGCAGTTTGCGGACCACCCCGATCTCGATGGCAAGGATGCGCCGATAGTCGGGAACGTCCAGCCGCGCCAGCGTTTCCAGGGTGTCGATCTCGGCTTTCAGTTCGGCGAGGTCGACCCCGGCCGCGGCGGCGACACCGTGGGCGAGACCGGTGTAGGAGAGCAGTGCGTCCATCACGATGCCGCGCTCGACCTCGACGATATCGCGGAACATCTCGATCGCGACCTCGGGCATCGGGATGGAGAAGCGGAACAGGTGCCGGTAGACGTCGAGGCCACCGGCCGCGCGGACCTCACGGATGGTGAAACCCTTACCGCGCCGTGCCTCGACGAATCCGTAGGACTCCAGCCGGCCGAGGGTGAGCTGGGCGGTGGCCCGGTTCATCTCGAATTCCTCGGCGACCTGTCGGACCGAAGGCATCAGCTCACCCGGCTGATATTCCCCTGCGGCGACCCGCCGTGCCAGTTCGTCGGCGACGTCGGCGACCACCGTGCGGGATCCCATGGATGCACCTTTCTCGGCAGCTGATACGTCCCAGACAGTCTATGCGCAAATATGCCAGACTGCACAGGAGAACTGGCGAATCGCTTCTGGGGATGAGGTATGAGCAGTCGACGTGATCCTGGCGCGCCGCCGGTGCGCCGGGCGCTGCGCAGCGCCAAGCTCGTAGCACTACCGGTCGCGTTCGCGGGCCGACAGGCGGCGGGCGCGGGCCGCCGGGCGCTCGGCCGTTCGGCACAGGAGGTGAACCGGGATATCCAGTCCCGGACCGCCGAGCACATGTTCGCGGTGCTGGGGGAACTGAAGGGCTGCGCGGCCAAACTCGGCCAGCTGCTGGCGATCTACCAGCTGGCGCTGCCCCGCGATATAGCGGCCCCATACCAGGTCGCGCTGGCCCGGTTACAGGATTCGGCGCCGGTGATGCTGCCCGCCACCGTGCACGCCGTGCTGGCCGAGCATCTGGGGCCGGACTGGCGGGAGCTGTTCCGCGAGTTCGACGATCGGCGGGCGGCCGCCGCGTCGATCGGCCAGGTGCATCGCGGGGTCTGGCACGACGGGCGCGCGGTCGCGGTGAAGGTCATGTATCCGGGCGCCCGGGCGGCGGTGGAGTCGGATCTGGTGCAGCTGCGCCGGATCTCGACATTGGCGTCGGTGTTCCTGCCGGGCGCGGATGTGAAATCGGTGACCGAGGCACTCTGCGAGAGTGTGCGGGCGGAGCTGGATTACGCGGCCGAGGCCGATAATCAGCGGGCGTTCGCGCGGGTGTATGCCGACAGTGCCGAATTCCGGGTGCCCGAGGTGCTGGATCAGCGTGGCGACGTACTGGTCTCGGAATGGCTCGACGGGATTGCGGCCACCCGGCTCATCGAGTCGGGGAGCCGGGCGCAACGGGACCGGGTCGGCGAGCTGATGATGCGGTTCGTGCTGACCGGATGGGAGCAGCACGGACTGCTGTACTGCGACCCGCATCCCGGCAATCTGCGACTACTGGCCGACGGGCGGCTGGGGGTGGTGGATTTCGGTGCGTGCGCGCCGTGGCCGCATCCGGGTTTCACCCGGCTGGTGGTCGAGATGTGCGACGCGATCTTCAACGGCGGCCCGGCGGCGGTGGAGACGGCGGTGCGGGCGCACGGGTTCGCGCTGCCGGGCCGGGCTTTCGACGCGGTGGCGCTCGAGGCGGCCCTGTCGGCCTGCGCGGAGCCGGTGCGGCACCCGCGGTTCCGTATCACCACACCATGGTTGCGCAAGCAGGTGCTGCGTACCACCGCTCTGCGGTTGACGAATGTGATGCGTGAGCTGACCCTGCCGCCGGAGTGCACTCCGTTCGCGCGGGCCGCGCTCACCATGGTCGGCACCTTGAGCCAGCTGGAATGCGAATGCGATTTCGGCGATGAACTGGAGCGGTCGGTGCCCGAACTCGGGGAGGTCTTCGCGGTCATGCGGAGCGCTCCGGAACGGGGCGTCTCGGCGAACTGACACCCGGCGGCCGGCTACGACGGAACTCACCGTCTGGGACATTTTCCGGTGAGGAAACCTGATTTGCGGAAATTCTATCCTATTTATCCCCGGGAGCACTCAGTAACCCAGCCATCGGCGCCACGGGGGCAGCAGCCGCTCGGCGAACGCGGCATATCCCTCCGCGGCGGGATGCGCCCCGTCCCCTGCCCGCACCTGCTCCCGCCAGACCGGATCCTCGGCCAACAGCCGGAACGACGCCGCATACGGCACCCCGAACTCGGCACACGTCCGCTCGAAGCGCCGGTCCAGCTCCTCGATCCGCCGATTGTGCCCGGTCTCGTCGACCGGCGGCGGCCCCACCACCAGCACCGGCCACTCCTGCGCCTGCGCGCTGGTGAGCAGTACGGACAGATTCGTCACCGCACTCTGCGTCTCGACCAGGGGCCGGCCCGCGGCGACCACGGTGTCGTTCACCCCGAAGGAGAACACCACCCGTCCGTCCGACCCCGCAGGCAGGCGTACCAGGCATTCAGCGGACCACCGCGCGACGATATCGGCGGAGGTATGCCCGCGCACCCCGAGGTTGTACGTCGTCCACGCCGCTCCGGCGGCGCGGGCGTGCGCGGTCAGCCGGCCGGTCCAGCCCAGAGCCTGCGGGTCGCCCACACCGGCGACGAAAGAATCTCCCACGAAACAGATGCGTTGATCACCACTCACCCCTGGATTCTGACAGCGTGTTGGTGTGTATCGTCCGGCTCGGGCTCCTGCATACTCACCTGCTGGTGGGCGTGACCGGCCCGTCAGCGTCACCTCGATCCGAAAGTACCGATACGACATGCGAGTCGATGGGCGGGAGATCCCGGTCACGGGCAATCTCCTCCAGCCGCTCACGCGGCGGACCAGCGATATTCTCCGTGTCGTCTTCGCGGCCGTCGGCGTGGCCGTCGTCATCGCCGGCTCCCTGATCACCCGGCCCGAATGGCTGGCGCTGGAACGGTCGGTCTCCAATATCGTCGGATTCCTCAACCCCGACCAGTCGAACCTGGTCTATCTGCTGTACGGGATCGCCATCCTCATCCTGCCGTTCGCGATCCTGGTGGAACTGGCGTTCGGACGGCAGTGGAAGCTGCTCGCCGGTTACGCCACCGCCGGGCTCACCGCGGTGCTGCTGCTGTCCATCACACCGAGCGGGTTGTCGGCCCCGCAGTGGCACCTCCAGGTCCCGGAGAATCTGGACGACAAGACCTTCCTGCAACAGTTCCTGGACGACCCCCGCTGGATCGCCATGCTGGCCGCGGTGCTCACCGTCTCCAGCCCGTGGCTGCCGGTGCGGCCGCGGCGCTGGTTGTGGGTGCTGCTGCTGGCCTTCGCGCCGATCCACCTGGTGGTCAGCACGGTGGTTCCGGCCCGCGCCATGTTCGGCCTGGTGGTCGGCTGGCTGGTCGGGGCGGTGATCGTGCTGCTGGTGGGGACCCCGGCGCTGGAGGTACCGCTGGACGCCGCGGTGCGCCGGCTGGCCCGCCGCGGCTACACCGTCACCCGCTTCACCGTCGTGCGGCCGGCCGGACCCGGCGCGCTGTTGCTCTCGGCGACCGTGGAGGAGCGCGAGCGGGCGCTGGTGGTCGAGCTGTACGGCAAGAATCAGCGTTCGCTGAGCGCGCTGCGCCAGTTGTGGCGCTGGCTGACCTTCCGCTCCAGCGAGACCGCCCCGCTGCACGGTTCCATGCATCGCGCGGTCGAGCATCGCGCCCTGATGGCGACCGCGCTGGCCGAACTCGGCCTGGCCGCGCACCGACCGGTCACGGTGGCCGGATTGCCGCGCGGCTGGATGCTGTACGCGCATACGCTGCCGGCCGGGCGCTCGATCGAGCAGGACCCCGCCGATACCGCGGCGCTGGATTCGGTGTGGCGGGCGCTGACGGTACTGCGCGAACGCGGGATCGCGCACGGTGAGCTGCGGCCCGCCGAGATCCGGGTGGGACCCGACGGTGCGCTGTTCGGCGGTTTCACCGCGGCGGAACTGTGCGCCTCCGACGCGCAACTGCAGTCCGATATCGCCCAGCTGCTGGTTTCGATGACGGCGGTTTTCGGCGCCGAGGCGGCGGTGCGGTCGGCGATCGGCGTGCTCGGCGAGCAGACCGTGCTCACCGCGTCGCGCCGGCTCACCAAATTCGCCATGCCGGGCGGGATCCGTAAATCCATCCCGGACTGGAAATCGGTGGTGTCGGCTGCCCGCGAAGAGGTCCGCACCCAGACCGGCGAGGACCGGATCGAGGCCTTGCAGATCACCCGGTTCAACCGCAAAAGCCTCATCCAGCTGGTGCTGCTGATCGGCCTGGTCTACGTGGCCTATCCGTTCATCAGCGCGGTACCGACCTTCTTCACCCAGCTCAAAGAGGCGAACTGGTGGTGGGCCGTGGCCGGCCTGGCGCTGTCGTCGCTGACCTACCTCGGTACGGCCGCGGCACTGTGGGCATGCGCGTCCGGCGTGGTGAAGTACTGGCCACTGGTCCTCATGCAGATCGCGAACACCTTCGCCGCCACCACCACCCCGGCGCGCGTGGGCGGGCTGGCCCTGAGCGTGCGCTTCCTGCAGAAGGGCGGGGTCGGTGCGGTGCGGGCCACGGCCGCGGTGGCGCTGCAGCAGGCTGTGCAGGTCTGCACGCATATCGGGCTGCTGGTGCTGTTCAGTGTGGCCGCGGGGACCTCGGCGGACCTGTCGCATTTCGTCCCTTCGCCGACGATCCTCTACCTGATCGCCGGAGTCGGGGTGGGGATCGTCGGCACCTTCATGTTCGTGCCGAAACTGCGGCGCTGGCTGAACAATTCGGTGCTCCCGCAGGTACAGGAGGTGGTCGGCGAGCTGGCGCTGCTGGCCCGCGACCCGAAACGATGCGTGATCATCGTGCTCGGCTGCGCGGCACTGACCCTCGGGCAGGCGCTCGCGCTGTTCGCCAGTGTCCAGGCGTTCGGCGGTGGCACGACCTTCGTCACCGTCACCATCGTGACGATGATCGGTGGCACCCTGGCCTCGGCCGCGCCGACACCGGGCGGTGTCGGCGCGGTCGAGGCCGCACTGATCGGCGGTCTGGCCGCGTTCGGTCTCCCGGCCGCGGTGGCGGTACCGTCGGTGCTGCTCTACCGGGTGCTCACCTGTTGGATCCCGGTGTTCTGCGGGTGGCAGGTGATGCGCTGGATGACCGAGAAGAACATGATCTGAGCTGGGTTCGATTGCCCCGCCTCCGGCGGGGCGGGTCGGGGCCCTGTGACCCCGGTTCTTCACTCCGGCGCTCAGTCGCTCCAGAACCGGGGGCGGGCCCCGACCATCAACGCTGACCATCCGGAGTCGATGGAGGGCTTGCGCAGACGTGCACCTCGACCAACCTGGTGAGGCTCACTGCACCGTCACTGCTCGATGGTCACCGGTCTCTGGACTGATGGCCGCACACGCTCAGTCGCTTCGCTCTTCGCTCTGTCGCTCCAGAACCGGGCGCGAGCGCCGACCATGGATGCAGACCCTCCGGAGTAGACGGAGGGTCTACGCAGACCTGCGCCTCGACCAATCTGGTGATGCTCACTACACGGTCAATGCGCAATCGTCGCCGGTCTCCGAGCCGCCGGCCGCGCACGCTCGAGAACCGGGCGCGCCCCGGCCACGGAAGGGTCTACGCAAACGTGCGCCCCGACCGGCTCGGCGGGAGGCCCACAGCACTGCCGGTGCTCGGTGTCCGCCGATCGGCCGACCGACGCTCAGCCGCCCGGAACCGGTCGGGCGCCGGCGCCGGAAGGTCAATCGAGGTCGTCGAAGGCGTCTGCGGTGGTGCGGAGGCCGGCGCTGACGAGCGCGATGTTCGCCAGGGAGGCCGTGTGCACCTGGTGGTCGGCGGCGGCCACACAGTCGGCGACCGTGTAGACGGTGAAACCGAGGTCGGTGCCGTGGCGTGCGGTCTGCTCGACGGTGAGGTTGGTGGCGACACCGGTCAGGAACAGGGTGTCGATATCGTTCTCGGCCAGCCAGCGCGGCAGATCGTTACCGGCCAGCCCGGACAGTTTCTGATTGTCGACGATCCGGTCGGCCTGCCCGGCGATCTCGTCGATCAGATGGCTTCCCGGTGCGTCCGGACGGAACTCGTGCTGGGCCGCCCCGACCGATTGCATGAACCCGGTATTGCGGACCAGCCGCCCTTCCCCTTCCGGGACGGTGAACCGCGTGCAGATGATCGGCAGTCCCAGCTCCGCCGCCTGTTTGTGGAAGTCCGCCGCCCGCTGCACCACTCCGCTGGCGGCTACCGGTTCGGCCAGCATCGGGCCGAAGAACCCTTCCGGCCGAATAACGTTCACCTGCCAGTGCAGGGCGAGGACTGCAGCATGTTGATCCGACATGGCGTAGATAATCGACCATGCGCGCCCGGGGCGCACCACTGGCCGGGAAAAGTGCTGGCCACCGGGCGCGCCGGAGCTCACCGCGCAGGTGTGCGCCGGATCGGCGGAACCGATCCGGCGCATGCTTCACGTGAAACGTTACCTACGAATCGAATTTGCGCAGTTCGACTTTCACGACCTTGCCGCTGGCGTTGCGCGGCAATTCCGCCACGAGCACCAGCTCTTTCGGATGTTTGTAGCGGGCCAGGTTCTCGTTGAGGAACGATTCGAGTTCCGCGAGGGTGAGATCGTCGGCCGGGTCGTTGAGCGCGACCACCGCGACCGGCACCTCGCCCCACTTCTCGTGTGGCTTGCCGATCACCGCGGCCTCACGGATCTTCGGATGCGAGAAGAGGACGTTCTCCACCTCGGCGCAGTAGATGTTCTCGCCACCGGAGATGATCATGTCCTTCTTGCGGTCCACGACGTAGATGAAGCCCTCGTCGTCCTGGCGGACCAGGTCACCGGAGTGGAACCACCCCCCGGCGAACGCCTCCGCGGTCGCCTCCGGCTTGTTCCAGTAGCCCGACATCAAGGTGGGGCCGCGGTAGACGATCTCACCGACCTCGCCGGGCGCCACATCGTTCATCTCGTCGTCGACGATGCGGGCCTGGATGGTGGGGATGACCTTGCCGACCGAGCCGAGTTTGCGGATGGCGTCCTTGCCTTCGAGCACACAGGTGATCGGCGACATCTCGGTCTGCCCGAAGACCGCGACATTGAAGGCGTCGGGGAACGCGTCGGCCATAGCTTTCAGCACGGTGTCCGAGGCGGGGGCGGCCCCCCAGCTCAGCGCCCGCAGCGCGAGTTTGCGCTGTTTGACGGTCGGCTCGTCACAGATCAGCTGCCACTGGGCGGGCACACAGAACGCGGAGGTGGCCTGTTCGGCCTCCACGGCGTCGAGGAATTCGGTCGCGCTGAACGCGCCGAGCGGGTGCAGCACCGTTTTCGCGCCGAGCAGGAAAGCCGGTGCCAGGCTGCCGATTCCGGCGATATGGAACAGCGGTGAGGTGCAGAAGCCGATCGACTCCTGCTCCATCTGCAGCGCCCGGATACAGGTGAGCGCCTGGGAGTTCATATTGCCGTAGGAGAGCACAGCGCCCTTGGGGCTGCCGGTGGTGCCCGAGGTGTACATGATGAGGCACGGCGTGTCCTCGGCGATATCGAGTGGGGTGTGCGCATCCCCCGTCTCGGCGATCGCGTCCTCGAAGCCGACGACCCCGTCACCACTGCTGCCACCGATGACGAAGCAGTGCTCCAGGCCCGGTGCCTGACCCTGTACCGCGGTGGCCAGCGGCTGCAGCACGGTATCGGTGACCACGGCCTTGGCACCGCTGTCGCCGACGATATAGGCGACCTCGGGTGGGGTGAGCCGGAAGTTCACCGGGACCGCGATCGCGCCCAGGGCATTGATCCCGAACACGGCCTCCAGGTATTCGGGGTAGTTGAGAGCCAGGATGAGCACCCGGTCGCCGAAGCCGACGCCGCGGCGCGCGAGGGCGTCGGCGAATTTCTGTGACCGTTCGTGCAGTTGCCGCCACGTGGTATCGGCACCGCGAAAACGCAGAGCCACCTCGTCGGGCCGCATCGCCGCATGCGCGGCTATCTGGTTGTTCCAGTGGTTGCGACGCGATCTCATCGGCTCGGCGAGGGCCTGCGCACCGGTGGACATCCCACGTACTCCTCTCGGTACCGCGCGTCCCGCCGGAGTGTCCGGCGCCACACGCAGTGTGAACATGTCGGCAGAATAACAATTCACATCAGCACCCGGCAAGGAAATCGGGGGCCGAATGGCGGTTAATCCCGAGGAACCTGACCAGGAAAAGAGTTCGCGCTCGTTATTGCGTGCATTTGGGTGGATACCCGCTGCTCCGCACGTCACCCAGCTACGCGAGATCCCATCACATATGCGAATCACGACTCACTTCCAGGGTTGATCGGGCGCTGACACCCGTGGCACCATGCAGCAGACGCGGACTATCCGCGAAAGTAGAGGAGAGCACCGATGCTGCGGACCAGGTTCACCGAGACCTTCGGTATCGAACACCCGATCGTGCAGGGCGGGATGATGTGGGTCGGCCGGGCCGAACTCGTCGCAGCCGTCGCCAATGCCGGTGGGCTCGGTTTCATCACCGCACTGACCCAGCCCACGCCCGACGACCTCCGGCGCGAGATCGAGCGCACGCGCGAACTCACCGACAAGCCGTTCGGCGTGAACCTGACCATCCTGCCCTCGATCAACCCGCCGCCGTACGAGGAGTACGCGCGGGCGATCGTGGACAGCGGGATCAAGATCGTCGAGACCGCCGGCAGCAACCCCGAGCCCTTCCTGCCCACCTACCGCGAAGCCGGGATCAAGGTGGTGCACAAGTGCACCAGCGTCCGGCACGCCCTCAAAGCCCAGAAGATCGGTGTGGACGCGGTCAGCATCGACGGCTTCGAATGTGCCGGGCATCCCGGCGAAGACGATGTACCGGGCCTGGTGCTGATCCCCGCCGCGGCCCGCGCGCTGACCATCCCGATCATCGCCTCCGGCGGTATCGCCGACGCCCGCGGCCTGGTCGCGGCGCTGGCGCTGGGCGCCGACGGCGTGAACATGGGGACGCGGTTCCTGTGCACCGAGGAGTCCTCCATCGACCGGAAGGTCAAGGAGCAGATCGTCGCCAACTCCGAGCGCGATACCAAGCTGATCTTCCGCACCATGCACAACACCGCCCGGGTCGCCGACAACGAGGTGAGCCGCAAGGTGGTCGAGATCGAGAAGGCCGGCGGCAAGTTCGAGGATGTCCGCGAACTGGTGTCCGGCGCCCGCGGCCGGCGCGTTTTCGAAGAGGGTGACCTCGATGCCGGTATCTGGTCGGTCGGCCTGTGCCAGGGCCTGATCTCCGACATCCCGGCCTGCGCCGAACTCATCGGCCGCATGGTCGGTGAGGCCGAAGAACTGATCAGCGCGCGGCTGGCCGGTTTCGTCGCTTCGGCCTGATCGGGCCGGTTCCGCCGCACCGGAACCCCTGCGCCTCGTCGGACCAATGGCGATTCGATCCGACGCAGGAAACGCGGGAAGCCATCCGGGAAAGGTTGGCTTCCCGCACTCTCCGGTCCAGGCCGGCGAGTTCAGTGCGCCGCGAGCGCGGCCACTGCGTCGTAGTCGTGCGCGGCGACCACCTCGATACCGTCGGGCAACGCATGCAGCCGATGGATGGTCTCGAAGGCGATATCGCGGTCGGCGTCGAACAATTGCCCGGGCATGGGTGCCTTCTCCCGGATCAGTTCGATCTGCAGCCGGTTCCACACCGAGTCACCGGCGAGCAGCACCCGGCGCCCGTCACTCGTTGCCAGCAGTACACCGATACTGCCCGGGGTGTGCCCGGCCAGGTCCACGAGTAGTACCGAACCGTCCCCGAACATATCCAGGCTGCGCGCGAAGGTGAGCACCGGCGGACCGTCGAGCTCCAGCGGTTCCAGCGGCCGCCCCTCCAGCGGCCCCCGCACCACCCCGGTCGGCGCGTGCGGGCCCCGCAGCGCCCAGCCCAGTTCCGCGGACGGCAACCGCACCGGCACCGAATCCGGCAGTTCGAGCACCCCGGAAATATGATCCCAGTGCAGGTGGGTGGGCAGTACGAAGTCGATGGTGGCGGGTTCGAGATCGCGTGCGGCCAGCGCGTCCGCCAGCCCGAGGACCGGTTCGTCCGGCGCCACCAGCGACGGAATCGGGAAAGGCAGCCCCGGCAGCACCCGCCGGTGCACATGCGCGCACAGTGCCGGGTCCACGATGAACCGCGCCGACGGATGTTCGACGATATAGGCGCCCATCGCCATGGGCAGATGACCGAGACTGCGTACGCCCTCCGCGACGATGGTCGTCGGCGCCGACATCCGCCCCTGCACGAGCACGGTCAACTCCACACTCGCCCGGGCCGCCGGCAACGGGGCGGACTCCAGCCGCGCCAGGAAATCGGTATCGGCCCGCCGCGGGCGCAGCAGCCGCGCCGGAGTGGCGGCCAGTGCCGCACAGCAGCGCAGCAGAGTCGGGAGAGTGGGGGTTCGTCCGTCCACGGAATCGGCCACACGGCAACGGTACCGGCCGCTCCCACGAACCAGTAGAAGACAGTCCCCGGAGAATCTGTCGGCGCCTGGGTGGCCCGGTGTCGGCGGCGCGCTGCATTCCGTAATCCATCGCGCCCGGTGCGGTCGCGATCAGGCGGTGCCGCCGGCGCGGGGATCGCGGCCGCCACGCAGATACCCTCCGGCCGACCGGTCCAGACCGTTGACAACGGAAGCTACAGGGCGCCAACAGATTCGGAAAACCGAATACCCGGATTTCTCCGGCATAATCGAGTCGTGAGGCCATCCGCTCGCCACGGCCGCCAGGCAGTCCGGCTTTCCACAGTGTCACTACGATGATCGGTTCTCCCCAGGGAGTGCTCTTCCTGTTCCCGGGCGAAGGCGGGGAGCACGAGCGAATGGGCCGCATGCTGGCCGGCCGCTATCCGGTCTTCGCGGATACGGTCACCGCGGCCGGTGACGCGATCGCCGCCGCCGGCGGTCCCCGGGTCTGGACTCCCCGTTACGGCTTCCGCCCGCACGGCGGCTCCGAGCCCGCCACGAATACCGTTGAGCCGTCGCCGCCTCCGGAGTTCGTCCAACCCGCCCTGTTCGTCTACCAGGTCGCACTCGCCGAACTGCTGACCGCGTGGGGTGTCCGGCCGGATGCCGCCGTCGGTCACGGTCCGGGCGAGATCGCCGCGGCGGTGACCGCCGGAGCGCTGCCGTTGGCCGAAGCCGCGAAAGTGGTGGTGGCGCGCGGTCGCGCGACGGGCCGGCTGGCGGGTTCGAGTGCGACGGCCGAACTGCTGACCTCGGAGTCCGAGGTGATCCGCCTGGTGCAACCGCTGGCGGGGAAGGTCTCCGTCGCCGCGGTCAACGGTCCGCGGTCGGTACTGGTCACCGGTACTTCTCGCTATGTGGACGTGGTGGTGCGCCGGGCCGAACGCCGCGGTATCGCCACCGCCAGAACCCCGCGGGATCATCCCGCGCACACCCCGGCCATGACCGCGGCGATACCGCGGTTCCTCGACGATCTCGGCCTGATTCGCCCGGCGGTCCCGCACCTACCGCTCTATTCGAGCACGTACCCGGGCACCGTCGTCGACACGGCCGGTATGTCCGCCGGGTACTGGGCCGAAAATCTCACCGGCCGGGTGGAACTCGACGCCGCGCTACGGCGGGCAGCCGGCGACGGGATGGCAATGATCCTGGAGGTCGGGCCCGAACCTCTGCTCGCGACGGCCGTCCGGGCCATCCCGCGGTTCGCGCACACCACCTACGGCGCAGCGGACCGCGCCGACGAAGGCACTGCCTTCCTCACCTGTCTCGCCCAGTTCCACGCGGCACGAGCGCTGGGCGCGGCGGCCGGGCCGGCGAATGACCGCGAAGGTATCGACGGGCAACCGGCTCCGGGAAACGGCACCTCGACGATCACACCGACCGAGCGGCGCGGGGGGCCATTCGAAATTGGAACAGGTTATCCGGCAACGGCTTTCGACGACCGTGATACGGCTACGAAATCGGACCGATCACCGCGATCGGCCGGACCCACGGCCGCGGCCGAGCCCGACCGGCGATCGAACGGGGAGAATTTGCGGGCGGAGGTCACGGGTGCCGGAACGCTGGCATCGATACGGCTCGCCGATGACCCCCCACCCACAGATATCATCGCATGGACGCGGGTAGTCGATGCCAATAGGGCTATCCGCTTCACGGCCGGGCGAGTCGCTCTCGATCCGCCGATGGTGATCGATCGGGCCGGAACCTATGTCGTCAGTGGTGGTCTGGGCGCCCTCGGTTCGGTGATGGTGCGCCGTCTGCTCGCCGCGGGAGCTCGCGATGTGGTGGTACCGACACGTTCACCACGGCCGGTTCCGCCGCTGCTGGAGGGGTTCGAAGAGCGAATCGTGGTGGTGCACTGCGATACCGCCGACCGCCACGACCTGGACAACGCGCTGCGCGATATCCGGGAGACCGGCTGCACCATTCGCGGAGTGATCCATGCGGCACAGGTTTTCGAGGACACCGTGGTCGATGCCGCCGTATCCGGTGATATCGCAACGGTGTCGGCGGCCACCGAACCGCACGCGGTGGGCGCGAACCCGCATTCGGATCAGGATCCGGCACTCGACGCCGGCCGGCTGGCACGCCGATTCGCCCGGATCTCGGCATCGGCAGCCCATCTCATCGAACTCACCGCGGCCGACCCGGTCACTTTTATCGCCGTGTTCTCCACGCCGGTCGTCGGAGCACCCCGGCCGGCCGGGACGACGGTCCACGACCCCTGGGCCCATACGGATACCGCCGGCGCCCCGGCGCCCACCACCGGTACCCGCGAGCGCTGAGGACTCCGGCGCGACCCGAGCACGTGGGCCACGCCGAACGGTAGGGATCGTATCTACCGTTCAGCGAGCAGATAGCTGGACAACGGCCCCGGGAAAAGCGGGCTCAGTGATCGGTCCGGCCGAGCAGCCGGTCGGTTTCGCGACGTTCCCGTTTCGTCGGACGCCCGGTCCCGCGGTCTCGTTGCGGCAGGGCAGCGAGGACTTCCTTGGGCGGAGGCGGTGGACTGCGGTCGATCAGGCATTGGGCGGCGATCGGAGCACCTACCCGTTTTGTGATCACCCGTTCCACGACGACGATCCGCTCGACACCGTTGTTCCGGATCCGGATCTCGTCGCCCGGGCGTATCGGCTGGGCGGGTTTGGCCGTCGCACCGTTCACACGCACATGTCCGCCTCGACAGGCGGCCGCGGCAGCCGACCGAGTTTTGAACAAACGCACAGCCCAGACCCAGGAGTCGACCCGGGCCTGGGTTTTGCCGTCGTTCGGCTCGGTAGCGGCTCGGTTCACCCGCTATACGATACGACGCGCGGTAACCACATCGTCGGCGGAGAGGTGGGTGTAGGAAACCGGCTCGCCGGACTGCACCGCGTTCAGCAGCAGACCGTCACCTGCGTAAATCCCAGCGTGACCGCCGCCATTCGTGATGACGATATCGCCGGGCTTCAGGTTGGAGAAGGCCACAGGCGCGCCCACATGGGACTGTTCGAAGCTGGTACGCGGCAGTTTGATCCCGGCCTGCTTGTAGGCCCACTGAACCAGGCCGGAGCAGTCGAAGTTGGCCGGGCCGGCCGCACCCCAGGAGTACATGGCGCCGACCTTGGTCTTGGCGGCGTCGAGAGCGATATCGCCGAGGGTCTGCTGCTGGACCGGGGCGGGCGGCGCGAAGTTGGGCAGGGCGGGAGCGGCGGGCATGGCGTGCGGGGCCTGTTCGAGAGCCTGGTTCAGCTGCTGGTTGAGCTGATCCGCCTGCGCAGCGAACTGGTCCGGTACCTCGACGTCGAACTTGCCGATCCCGGGAACGTCGATCGTGGTCGTCGCGGCCGAGGCGATCGCGGGCATCGTGCCCGTAGTCGCGGCCAGCGTACCCATGACCAGCGCGCCCTTGACAGAATTAGGCAGCTTGGATTCTCGCTGCAAGCTGTGCTTACCCACCGAGCTACGTCTCCGATCCTCGTGCTCTCCCGTCGCTCCGGTCGCGCGTCCTACTCGATTCGCGGCGGCCGGCTGCGGCGGTGACCAATGGCGCCGCCTCACTTACGAAACGACTCGACTCCACTAAGTCACAAGAAGGTTACGATGCCGCCCGGGTGTTGTCCAGCCGAACGGGTGTCCTTTTCGCGCCAGCAGGGAGTACATGCGTAAAAAGACGGCGCGCCAGCGTTTTTCGGTTCGACGACAGGTCACGCGGAGGTCTCGTCCGGGCGTGTCCCGCGGTCCCCGCTCGGTGTCACGACGCGGCGGCCGCGGGACGCCGGACCGCGGCTAGGCCTCTCTAGAACTCGGCATAGATACGGACAGATTTTCCGATGGGGTTCGCTACGGTGTGAGGGTATGGACCCCGTGCGGAACCCGTATGCGCCCGGCGCTGGTCAGCGTCCACCGGAACTCGCCGGACGCGGCAAACAGCTCGACGCGTTCGATGTCGTCCTCGAACGGATCGCCCGGGGGCGTCCGGAGCGCAGCGTGATGCTCACCGGGCTGCGCGGTGTGGGGAAAACGGTACTGCTCAACCAGTTGCGCTCGGCCGCGGTCTCCCGGGGCTGGGGCACCGGCAAGATAGAGGCCCGCCCGGACCAGGAACTGCGCCGACCGCTGTCCTCCGCTCTGCACATGGCCGCGCGGGCCATCGCCAAAACGCACCACAACCAGGAACGGATCGACGATTTCCTGGGCATCCTCAAAGCGTTCGCGCTGCGCGCGACGGCGGACAAGGGCATGCGGGAGCGATGGCAGCCGGGTATCGACGTACCGGCCGTGACCGGCCGCGCCGACTCCGGCGATATCGAGATCGACCTGGTGGAGCTGTTGATGGAAGCCGCGGCGCTGGCCCAGGACGTCGGCGTGGGTATCGCCGTCTTCATCGACGAGATGCAGGATCTGGGTCCGGCCGACATCTCGGCCATCTGCGGCGCCTGCCACGAGCTCAGCCAGGACACCGCGCCGTTGATCGTGGTGGGGGCGGGTCTACCGCATCTGCCGGCGGTGCTCTCGGCGTCCAAGAGTTATTCCGAGCGCCTGTTCAGCTATCACCGCATCGACCGGCTGGACCGGGAGTCGGCCGACCGCGCGCTGATCGCGCCGGCCGAGCGCGAAGACGTGAAATTCTCCGACGAGGCGCTCACCGCGCTCTACCGCAAAGCCGACGGGTATCCGTATTTCGTGCAGGCCTACGGCAAGGCGACCTGGGACCAGGCGCCGGGCAGCCCGATCACCGCCGAGGATGTCGAGGTCGCGGCGCCGACCGCCGAGGAAGAGCTCGCGGTCGGCTTTTTCGGCTCCCGATATGAACGGGCGACCCCGGCCGAACGCGAGTACATGCGCGCCATGGCCGACCTGTCCGGTGACGACGGCCCGGTCGCCACGTCGGCGGTGGCCGCCGAACTGGGCCGCAAACCCGCCTCGCTGTCCCCGGCCCGCGACGGACTGATCAAGAAGGGGCTCATCTACTCCGCGGAGCGCGGCACCATCGGGTTCACCGTCCCGCATTTCGGGCGCTACCTGCGCAGCGTCACCACCTGACCGGCTGCGCTAGCGATCTATCGGGCTCACTAGAAGTTTTCATAGAAAGGCGTAGAGAGTCCGATACCACCTTGGGCCAGTTCTTTATGCCGCTTTCTAGCGTGTCAACTAGAGCTGCCCATACAACCGTCGACCCGGGATCGAGCGTTGTATACGCATATCTCACCCAGCAGATAGATAGCCGTATACACCCACAGATTGCCGCACCAGCCCTCGGTCGAGTTGTGCACACCGGCCCCCAACCGAAACCCGATCTTGATCATCGAACGAGCCGGAATCGGGATTTTGCCGTACTGTGTTGTAGATCACCTTGTGTGGTCGGTCACAAGCACGCCGGACGGCCGGCGCAGTCCGGGCGGCGTTCGACACCGCGACCGGTTAGCAACTCAGGAGGTATCCATGACACGTAGCGACATCGCGGAACTCCAATACGCCGTAAACCAGCTCCGCCACTCCATCGGGGTGCTGCGCACCCATTATGGTGACGCCGGCCCCGTGCGCCGGCTGGAGAACGATCTGGAACGGCTCTGCATCGATGCCGACGAACTGGAGAAGAGCCCACCACCGCAGGTGGCGGCCCGCCGCGGCCAGGAACCCATCTACGTCCCGGACAGCAAATCCGACGAATCGGCGTGGATGGGCGCCCAGGACGAGGGCCTCGGCTTCCACTCGCGGCCGCGCACCCAGTAATCGGCCGGGGTTCACCGCCGGATAACTGAACACCGGACATCGGGCCGCGACCCGATGATCTCGGGACGGCCGGTCGCCGCACAGGCGACCGGCCGTCCTCGTTTGCGACGAGTTCACCCGAGCAAGATCGTCAGTAAATGTGGCGCAAATCACTCACACTCCAGTCCATCGAGATTGCGCAGACCCTGCTCATTCCATAGCGGGCCGGGCGTATGGTGCTCAGCATCACATTCGATCGCGGAGGTACCCATGACCACCCGCACCGCCGATCAGCGAGGCATCGACCAGTGAGTGCCACAACGACCACAACCGCTCCCGAAGCGGGTACAGGCGTATTCAGCAGGACCCGGGCCCGGATCACCACCCGGACCCTACGCACGGATCGGTGGTGGCTACCGCCGCTGATCACGGTGATCGGACTGGCCGCGTTCGTCGTCTATGCGACCGTCAGATCCTTTGTGCGCACGGCGTATTGGGTACCCGACTACCACTATCTGACGCCGTTCTACTCCCCCTGCCTGAGCACCTCGTGCGTCGAGGGGGCGAGTCACTTCGGCACCCCGTTCGGCGACCTGCCGATGTTCCTGCCGCTCGGGTTCCTGGTGCTGCCGTTCCTGCTCGGGTTCCGGCTCACCTGCTACTACTACCGCAAGGCCTACTACCGGTCGGTGTGGTTCTCACCGCCGGCCTGCGCGGTGGCCGAACCCCACACCAAATACACCGGGGAGACCCGGCTGCCGCTGATCATCCAGAACGCCCACCGCTACTTCTTCTATGTCGCGGTGCTCATCTCGCTGATCAACACCTACGACGCGGTGATCGCCTACCACGGCAAGACCGGCGGATTCGGGCTGGGACTGGGCAGTCTGATCATCACCGGCAATGTGATCCTGCTGTGGGCCTACACCCTGTCCTGCCATTCCTGCCGGCATATCGCGGGCGGGCGGCTCAAACACTTCTCCGCACATCCGGTGCGGTACTGGTTCTGGACACAGGTCTCCAAGCTCAACACCAGGCATATGCAGCTCGCCTGGACCACGCTGGGCACCCTCGTACTCACCGACTTCTACGTGATGTTGGTGGCCGGCGGCACGATTTCCGATCTTCGCATCATCGACTGAGGAGTTTGCACGGCTATGCCCGAAGTGGAGCGGCACACCTACGACGTCGTGGTGATCGGTGCCGGCGGCGCCGGACTACGCGCGGTGATCGAAGCCCGGGAACACGGTCTCTCGGTGGCGGTGGTGTGCAAATCGCTGTTCGGTAAGGCCCATACCGTGATGGCCGAGGGCGGCTGCGCGGCGGCGATGGGCAACGCCAACGAGAAGGACACCTGGGAGACCCATTTCCGCGACACCATGCGCGGCGGGAAGTTCCTGAACAACTGGCGGATGGCCGAACTGCACGCCCGGGAGGCCCCCGACCGCGTCTGGGAGCTGGAGACCTACGGCGCCCTGTTCGACCGGACCGCCGACGGCCGGATCAGCCAGCGCAACTTCGGTGGGCACACCTACCCACGGCTGGCGCATGTGGGCGACCGTACGGGGCTCGAACTGATCCGCACCATGCAGCAGAAGATCGTCTCGCTGCAACAGGAGGACTACGCGCAGACCGGTGACTACGAGTCACGGATCAAGGTTTTCGCCGAATGCACCATCACGGATCTGCTCAAGGACGGTGACCGGATCAGCGGCGCCTTCGGTTACTGGCGCGAATCCGGCCGCTTCATCCTGTTCGAGACCCCCGCGGTCGTCCTGGCCACAGGCGGAATCGGCAAGTCCTACAAGGTGACCTCGAACTCCTGGGAGTACACCGGTGACGGCCACGCCCTGGCGCTGCGGGCCGGCGCCCGGCTGATCAATATGGAGTTCCTGCAGTTCCATCCCACCGGCATGGTGTGGCCGCCGAGTGTGAAGGGCATCCTCGTCACCGAGGGCGTCCGCGGTGACGGCGGCGTATTGAAGAACACCGACGGCAAACGGTTCATGTTCGATTACATTCCGGCGGTCTTCAAAGGGCAGTACGCCGAGAGCGAGGAAGAGGCCGATCAGTGGCTGCGCGACAACGATTCGGCGCGCCGCACCCCTGATCTGCTGCCTCGCGACGAAGTGGCCCGCGCCATCAACGAAGAGGTCAAGGCCGGCCGGGGTACCGAACACGGCGGGGTCTACCTGGATATCGCCTCGCGGCTCACTCCGGAGGAGATCATCCGCCGGCTGCCGTCGATGCACCACCAGTTCAAGGAACTGGCCGATGTGGACATCACCAAGGAACCGATGGAGGTCGGGCCCACCTGTCACTACGTGATGGGCGGGATCGAAGTCGATCCGGATACCGGCGCGGCGCACGTACCGGGTCTCTTCGCCGCCGGTGAATGCTCGGGCGGTATGCACGGGTCCAACCGGCTCGGCGGCAATTCCCTGTCGGATCTGCTGGTCTTCGGCCGGCGGGCCGGGCTGGGCGCGGCCGAGTACGTCGAGGGGCTCACCGAGCGGCCGGCGGTGGCCGACGCCGATATCGCGACGGCGGCCCGGTCCGCGCTCGCCCCGTTCGATCCGCCGGAGGGCGCGTCCGGGGAGAACCCGTACACCCTGCACACCGATCTACAGCAGACCATGAACGATCTGGTGGGCATCATCCGCAAGGAAGCCGAGGTCCGCGAGGCGATCTCCCGGCTCGAGGCACTGCGCGAGCGGTTCGCGCACGTCACCATCGAGGGGCACCGGCAGTTCAACCCGGGCTGGCATCTCGCCCTCGATATGCGGAACATGCTGCTGGTCAGCCAGTGTGTGGCACAGGCCGCGCTGCTGCGCACCGAGAGCCGCGGCGGGCACACCCGCGACGACCACCCGGGGATGGACCCGCGGTGGCGCAACAAATTACTCGTCTGCGCCATCGACGGCGCCGGAGTCGCGAATGTCCCCGATATCTCGGTGACCGTGCAGGATCAGCTGCCGATGCGGGACGAACTACTCGCCCTCTTCGATTTCGGCGAGTTGGAAAAGTACTACACCCCAGCCGAACTCGCGGCCCATCCGGCCGCGGTGGACGGCGCCGCGGCAGGGTCTACGCCCGAAGGTCGCGAATCGGACAGCAAGGAGGCGTGAGCGGATGAGTTACGACGCCCGGTTCCGCGTATGGCGCGGCGATACCGAAGGTGGAGAACTACAGGATTTCACGGTGGCGGTGAACGAGGGTGAAGTGGTTCTCGACATCATCCACCGCCTGCAGGCGACCCAGGCGCCCGATCTCGCCGTTCGCTGGAACTGCAAGGCGGGCAAATGCGGTTCCTGCTCGGCGGAGGTGAACGGCAAGCCGCGGCTACTCTGCATGACCCGGATGTCCACCTTCACGCCGGAAGATGTTGTCACTGTGACACCGCTGCGCACGTTCCCCGTGGTTCGTGACCTGGTGACCGATGTCTCGTACAACTACAAGAAGGCCCGCGAGATCCCCTCGTTCACACCGCCACCGGATCTGGAGCCCGGGCAGTACCGGATGCAGCAGGTGGATGTGGAGCGCTCGCAGGAGTTCCGCAAGTGCATCGAATGCTTCCTGTGCCAGAACACCTGCCATGTGGTGCGCGATCACGACGAGAACAAGGAGGCCTTCGCCGGCCCGCGGTATCTCATGCGGATCGCGGAGCTGGAGATGCATCCGCTGGATGTGGCCGATCGCCGGGACGCCGCGCAGGAGCAGCACGGGCTCGGCTACTGCAACATCACCAAATGCTGCACCGAGGTGTGCCCGGAAAATATCAAGATCACAGACAATGCGCTGATACCGATGAAGGAACGCGTCGCCGACCGGAAATACGATCCGATCGTCTGGCTCGGCAACAAGCTCTTCCGGCGCTGACCATTTCGCCCGGCCGTCTCACAGCATCGCGACCACACCGGTCGCGACCAGCCCCACGAGCACCCCGACGAACAGCGCCGAGAACACCGAGCCGGTGAGTACGAAAACGCCCACCGCGGATGCCACAAAAAGCAGGCCGACGATCAACCGCGCGACGCCGTCGCCGGGCCCGAATTTGCGGAGCCGAGGACGGGAATTCTTGATCCCTGGGTCCACACATTGTTGTCTACCCGTTACCTGTTGGACCCAAACGCCGTGCTCGCGGGCAGATCGGCCCGGGTGAACAGAGATTACGGCCGGTCGAACTCGCCGTCGCGTACGCCGGCGGTGAAGGCCGCCCACTCCCCTGGGGTGAAGACCAGTACCGGCCCGTCGGGATTCTTGCCGTCACGCATTCCGACATGACCGTCGGCGAGCATCGCGATCTCGACGCTGTGGGTCCCCGGCGTGGCAGCGCCTTCCCCGGTCGCGCCACTCACCCAGCGGGCGCCGGACAGGTCCACATTCGTACCGTTGTCGATGCTCATCCAGGTTCTCCTTCACCGCCGCGGATATCGCCGTGTTTCGAGTCGAGGGTCCCGGCGCTGCGCGCCACAAGCATGTAGCGCGATGCTACGCGCAGCCCCGGCCGCGGCGGGTTTACACCCGTCTACAGGAAATTCCGCGAATCGGTACCGGTAATATCGCCGAATCTCACCCGTTATCGGTCCTTCTCGGCCTATGGTGAGCTGTTGGTCGTATGTGCACACCCGGAAAACCCACCGCGGACAACAGGAGTCGACCGCGGGTTCAGAAGGAGGTCGTGTGTGATGCGGTTGAATCTGGACGCCCCGATCCCCACCCTGCTCGCCTGCGGTGACGATCCCGGCGTGATGACCCCCGAACAAGCCCATTCGGCGATGCAGTTGCACCTGGATTGCACCGTCGACGAGTGCCGGGTCCGCCGGCGCGCCCGAGCCACCCTGGTGGAATCGGGCCGCTGTGTACTGGACAACCGCGCCCTCCAATAGCGACCGGGTTCCACCGCCGTACCGGCCGCTCACCGGCCGGATCCATACGGTTCTCCGGAACGCCGGACCTCGGATTTCCCGGGCCGCGAACTCTCACCGGTCAGTGCCAGCGGTGATCGGTCACCGGTGCGCGCGGGCCGAACCGCGGCTTACGAGCTTGCCCACTGATCTCGAGCAGACGGATGGTGCGATAGCGATGCGGACGTACCGGTTCGAGGTAATCGACCATCTCGGCGTCGTCCATATCGCGGCCGAGCAGGGTCCAGCCGACGATCGACGCCAGATGGAAATCACCCACCGACAGTGCGTCGGCATCACCGAAAGCGCGCTGCGCGGTCTCCGCGGCGGTCCATTCCCCGATACCGGGGATCGTGCGGAGCCGGCGTGCGGCCTCGGCCGGCGGCAGCGCGGTCATCCGCTCCAGCGACTCGGCGAGACGAGCCACCCGCACAATGGTCCGGCTGCGCTGTGGCCCGACATTTGCCCCGTGGAAGCTCCATGAGGGGATCCGGCTCCAGGCCGCCGCGTCCGGCGGTACCAGCATGCCCGCCGGGGCCGGGCCGGGTGGCGGACTGCCGAAGAGGTGCACCAGACGGCGCCACGCCGCATGGGCGGAGACGATGGTCACCTTCTGTTCCAGGATCGCCGGGATCAGCGCTTCGAGCACTCGGCCGGTGCGCAGCATCCGCAGCCCGGGATACCGCTGGTGCGCGGCCGCCACCGTGGGGTGGATCGGTACGAAATCGTCGACCTTCTGGTCCAGGCACAGCATGTGATCGAGCCCGTTGAGGAACTCCGCGGCGCCCGCTCCCCACGCGTCCGCGGTGACGGTCAGCGGATCGTCCTGGACCATCCGGTAGGTGACCGGCCCGGTCGGCATTCGCGAGGTGTGCCAGTGCGCCCCGTCCGGGGTGATCTGGTGACAGGGGTCGCCGGGCCCGCGGCGCAACGGCGCGAGGGTATGGGCGAGGTGGACCGGGGCGTCGGCGGACAGGGTCCGCGACGCCCACGCATCGCCGGTGGATCCGGCTGTTCGGACAGGCACCATGCCATTGTGCGCTGCCCGGAGTAACGCCGTTCGATTGCCCGGCGATGAAGACGCAGTTGAGCAAATATGTGGTTTTTCTGCCGTGACTGGAGGTTTCTATGATCACCGAAGCGCTCAATTGGTTACTCGATCTCTGGGGTTCGGTTTTCGCAGGTAGCTCCGGCTACGAGATTCCACCCGGGACCCTCCCCTTCGGGAGCTGAGCCTTCACGAAGAGCGGCCGATTTTTCGGGGTCGGCCGCTCTTCGATGCTACGAAATCCTCAGTTCACCCGGAATCAATTGTCTTCCAGCAGAATCTGTGCGAGATGGCGGCCCCGCCGGGCGGTGAGCTGGGCGGCCTGGGTCCGGCAGGAGAATCCGTCGGCGACCACGACGGCATCCGGTTCGGCATTCTCCATCGTCGGCAGTATTCCGTTGCCCGCCACCGCCACCGATATCTCGTAATGGCCTTTCTGCATTCCGAAATTACCGGCCAGACCGCAGCATCCTGCGATCTCTGTCACCTTCACACCCATCTGGGCAAATATCCGGCGATCGGCATCGAAGCCGAGCACCGAATGGTGGTGACAATGCGGCTGGACGACCAGCGACCGGCCGGGGTACCGGGGCGGGCGCCAGTCCGGTTGAGCGGTGAGAAACTCGGCGAGCGTGCGGACCGCGGCCGCGACCGGACGGGAACGCGGGTCCTCGGGCAGTAACTCCGGCAGATCGGCCCGCAACGCGGCGGTGCAGGAGGGTTCGAGACCGATCACCGCGCCACCGGCACGCACATGGTCGTCGAGGGCATCGAGCGTGGCACGCAGCCGTGCCCGGGCGCCGTCCAGCTGCCCGGTGCTGATCCAGGTCAGTCCACAGCACACCTGCCGGCGCGGCACGACCACCCGATAACCGAGCGAATTGAGCAGGCGCACCGCCGCCAGCGCGATATCCGGATCGAAGGCATTGGTGAAGGTGTCCACCCACAGCATCACGGTCGTCGCGTCCGGCTTCGCCACCTGCTGCTTCACCCCTTCCCGGCGCCAGATCCGCCGGAAGGATCGCGGTGCGAGCTCCGGTACCTCCCGGCGTGGGTCCATCCCGGCGGCCCGCATCCCGAGCCGGCGTAACGGTCCGGCGCCGACCAGCGCGTTGACCAGCCACGGCACCCGGGTCGCCCCGCCCAGCCAGCGTGGGAGCCGGCCCAGTGTGTAGTGGTCGCGAGGGCGCAGCCGACCGCGGTAACGGCGGTAGAGCGTCTCGGATTTGTAGGTCGCCATATCGACGCCCGCCGGGCAGTCCGTACCGCAGGCGCGGCAGGAAAGGCACAGGTCCAGCGATTCGGCCACCGCGGGCGCGGCCCAGTCCAGCTCTCCCCGGACCACCTCCTGCAATACCCGGGCCCGGCCCCGGGTGGTGTCCTTCTCGTCGGCCGTCGCGAGATAGGAGGGGCACATGAAACCACCCGTGCTCCGCGTATCGGCCCGGCATTTGCCCACCCCGACACAGCGGTGCACCGCGGTGGCCAGATCCCCGGCGTCACCGGCGAAGGCGAAGCCGCCCGCGCGCGGCAGCGGCGGCAGACCCGCCAGTCGCAGATCGGCGTCGAGCGGGCGCGGATCCACCAGCACACCCGGATTGAGGAGGTTCGCCGGATCGAACAGTGCCTTGTACCCGGCGAAGACCGCGCGGACCTCGGGTGAGTACATGATCTCCAGCAGTTCCGATCGGGCCCGGCCGTCGCCGTGTTCCCCGCTCAGCGAACCGCCGTGGCCCACCACAAGGTGTGCCGCGTCGGTCAGGAAGTCCCGGAACCGTTCCGGCGCGGTGGCGATGGGCAGATCGAGCCGCACATGGATACAGCCGTCGCCGATATGCCCGTAGAGCATTCCGTCGACCTTGTGCTCGCGGGTCAGCTCGTCGAAATCGCGCAGGTAGGCCCCGAGCCGGGCGGGCGGAACCGCCGCGTCCTCCCAGCCCGGCCAGGCCGGCTCACCGTCGCGGGTCCGGCCGGCCAGACCGGCGCCGTCGGCCCGGATCCGCCACAGCGCGGCCGCGGCGCCGGGGTCTTCGATGATCCGGCTGTCCAGCGCACCCGCCGCCCGGCACAAACGGCGAGCGGCGGCGTGGGTGGCGGCCGCGTCCTCCCCCGCCAGCTCCACGAACAGCCAGCCGGTGCCACGCGGCAGATCGGGGACCCGCCGACCGTGTGCCCGCACCATCTCGACGAGCCTGGCATCGATACCCTCGACCGCGACCGGCGCGACCGAGACCACCGCGGCGATATCGTCGGCGGCGGTCGCCAGATCCGGGTAACCGAGCACGACCAGCAGGGTCGCCGCCGGGATCGGCACCAATTCCACCTCGGCTTCGAGCAGTACACCGCAGGTGCCCTCGGCCCCGACGAAAGACCCGGCCACCGAGCCGCCACGTTCCGGCAGCAGATATTCGAGCCCGTAGCCCGACGCCTGCCGGTCGAACCGGCCCAGATCGGTGCGCAGCACGGCGAGGGATTTCGCGGTGAACTCCGGTAGCCCGGGAACCTCGTCCAGCGAGTCGGCGAGGCGGCGGGACGCGCCGGTACCGTCGATGATCCGCAGCTCCCGGACCCGGTCGGAGGTGCGACCCCACGCGATGGCGTGCGGACCGCAGGCATTGTTGCCGATCATGCCGCCGAGGGTGCAGCGGTTCTGGGTGGACGGATCCGGGCCGAAGCGCAGCCCGTGTTCCCGGGCCCGGCGCTGCAGATCCGACAGCACCACGCCCGGCTGCACCCGGGCGGTCCGCCGATGCGGATCGATCTCGGCGATGCCGGTCATATGCCTGCTGAAGTCGAGGACGATACCGGGACCGACCGCATTGCCCGCGACCGAGGTGCCGCCGCCCCGCGGGGTCACGGCCGTACCCTCGCTCCGCGCGACCTCCAGTACGGCCGCCACATCCTCGTCTGATCGGGGAAAGACCACCGCTTCGGGCAGCACCCGGTAGTTCGAGGCGTCCGACGAGTACTCCACCCGGCGGCGGTGGGAGATGTCCACCGCCTCGATACCGATCCGCGCACGCAGCTGCCGTGCGAGTGTGTCCCGTCGTGCGTCGTGGTCGGTCACACGATCCAGCCTAGGCCCGCAGCCCGGAATTCCTTCCCGACTCGGCGGATCCGGACGGGCCGGCTGTCGGTGAGCAGTCCCGCGCCATCCGGTGACTTCGCGGTGGCGGGGCGCGGCGTCCGCCGACGTACCGGCGCGGATATCCCCCTTCTTGTCACCCGGTAGGAGTAAGACGGTGTCGTGGCCAGATGGCTGTTGCACGTCGACCTCGACCAGTTCCAGGCCGCGGTGGAGTACCGGCGCCATCCCGAACTACGCGGGCAGCCGGTGATCGTGGGCGGAAACGGCGACCCGGACGAGCCCCGCAAAGTGGTGACCTGCGCGTCGTATCCGGCGCGCGGCTACGGGGTGCGGGCGGGTATGGCGTTGCGGTCGGCGGCGCGAAAATGCCCGGAGGCGATCTTCCTGCCCTTGGACGTCCCCTGCTACGAGGAAGCGTCCGAGGAGGTCATGGCGCGGCTGCGCACGTTCACCGATCAGGTGGAGGTGTGGGGGTGGGACGAGGCGTTCGTGGCGGTCGATACCGAGGAGCCCGAAGAATCCGCCCGGGCGATCCGGGCCGCGGTGGAAGAACTGGATCTCACGTGCGCGATCGGCATCGGCGACAACAAGCTCACCGCGAAGCTGGCCACCGGTTTCGCGAAAGCGGTGGGGAAACCCGGGGTCGCCGCCAGCGACCATCCGGGAGCGCACGACGGCATGTTCCGGCTCACCGCCGCGAACTGGTCCGAAGTGATGGCCCATCGTCCGACGAACGCGCTCTGGGGGATCGGTAGCCGGATCGCGGCCCGGCTGGCCGCACTCGATATCCATACCGTCGGAGAGCTGATGGCCGCCGATCGGTCCCGGCTCGCGGCGGAGTTCGGACCGACGAACGGTCCCGCGCTGTGGGTGATGAGTCGCGGCGCCGGTGATACCGAGGTGGTGACGAAACCGCCGCCGGCGGTGGGGCGCAGCAGATCTGAGACCTTCGCGCGGGATCTCGTCGATCCGGCCGAGATCGGCGCGCAGGTGGCCCGGCTGGCGGCGGAAGTCGCGGCGGAGACGATCGAGGCGGGCCGGATCGCCACCCGGGTCTCGGTCACCGTGCGCACCAGCACCTTCTATACCCGCAGCAAGCAGTCCAAACTGCCGGAGCCGACCACCGATATCCCCACGATCGTCGATACGGCACTGCGGGTGCTGGACCGCTTTCCGCTGGATCGTCCGGTCCGGTTGCTCGGAGTCCGTCTCGAACTCGCCCCGGTCACACAGGCTCCCGGAAACGGTGACGACCCACCGCCCGGCGCTTGACCTGAACATTGGTTCAGCTTTTAGTGTCGGTGCACCGGAGTTCAATCGTGCTCCGGAGCGGAAGGACATTGTCAGATGAGCATGGAATCGGTGGCCTGGGACCAGATGTACCGGCGCATGCACGCACCGGAGGAGACGAGGTCGTTCAGTCTCGCCACGGCACGGCGCATCCTGCGCTTCGCCCGGCCGCATCAGCGGCGGCTGACCACCTTTCTCGTCCTCAGCGTGGCCGCGGCGGTGCTGGTGGTCGCTACGCCGCTGCTCGCGGGCCGGGTGGTCGACGACATCTTCGCCGGGTCGCCCCCGCGGACAGTGATATTGCTGGCGCTGGCCATCGCCGTGCTGGCCGTCCTCGACGCGGGCCTCGGCCTGGCCATCCGCTGGCTGTCGGCGCGGATCGGTGAGGGCCTGATCCTCGACCTGCGGACCGCGGTCTTCGACCACGTCCAGCGGATGCCGATCGCCTTCTTCACCCGGACCCGGACCGGCGCGCTGGTCAGCCGGTTGAACAACGATGTGATCGGGGCGCAACGCGCCTTCAGCGACACCCTCTCGGGCGTGGTCGCCAATATCGTCACCGTGGCGCTCACCCTGGTGGTGATGCTCCAATTGTCCTGGCAGATAACCCTGCTCGCGCTGCTCCTGCTACCGGTATTCGTGATCCCGGCCCGGCGGATGGGCGACCGGCTGGCCGATATCCAGCGGGAGGCAGCGGGATTGAACGCGGCGATGAGCACGCAGATGACCGAGCGTTTCTCCGCGCCGGGCGCGACCCTGGTGAAACTCTTCGGCCGCCCGGCCCAGGAATCGGCCGAGTTCGCCCTGCGGGCGCGGCGGGTCCGCGATATCGGCGTGCGCACCGCCATGCTGCAAACCGTCTTCGTCACGGCGTTGACGCTGGTTTCGGCGCTGGCCGTCGCGCTGGTCTACGGCCTCGGCGGCTGGTACGCGCTGCGCGGGCAACTGGACGCGGGCGCCGTGGTGGCCCTGTCGCTCCTGCTCACCAGGCTGTACTCCCCGCTCACGGCGCTGGCCAGTGCCCGGATGGAGATCATGTCCGCGCTGGTCAGTTTCGAGCGGGTCTTCGAGGTCCTCGATCTGTTACCCCTCATCGAGGACGCCCCCGGGGCGCGGCCGGTGCCCGCCGGGCCCGTCACGGTGGAACTCGACGACGTGCGGTTCGGATATCCCGCCGCCGACAAGGTCTCGCTGGCCTCGCTGGAAGAGGTGGCCACGCTGGACACCCGCGGCGGTGAGGAAGTGCTGCACGGGGTGTCACTGCGCGCCGAGCCCGGCCGGATGATCGCCCTGGTCGGCTCCTCCGGTGCCGGCAAATCGACCATCGCGCAGCTGGTCTCCCGGCTCTACGACGTGGACTCGGGCGCGGTCCGGCTGGGCGGCACCGATATCCGCGAACTCACCACGGAGTCGATCCAGGAAACCGTCGGCCTGGTCACCCAGGACGGCCATCTCTTCCACGACACCATCCGGGCCAATCTGCTGCTGGCCGCCCCGGACGCCGACGAGGAGCAGCTGCGGGACGCGCTGGAGCGGGCGCGCCTGAGCGATCTGATCGCGACCCTGCCCGACGGGCTGGACACGGTGGTCGGGGAACGCGGCTATCGTCTCTCCGGTGGTGAGCGCCAGCGTCTCACCATTGCCCGGCTACTGCTCAAACAGCCGCGGGTGGTGATCCTGGATGAGGCGACCGCCTCCCTCGACTCGACCTCCGAGGCCGCGGTGCAGGCGGCGCTGACCGAAGCGCTTCAGGGCCGTACCGCCCTGGTGATCGCCCACCGGCTCTCCACCGTGCGAGCGGCCGATCAGATCCTGGTGGTCGAATCCGGTCGCATCGTGGAACGTGGAACGCATACCGAACTGCTCGCCGTGGGCGGGCGTTACGCCGAGCTGTACCGGACCCAGTTCGCTCGCGAACCGGCACCGGCGGCCGCGTAGCGGACCGGACGGTCATCGTCACCCGACGGTGACCGTCCGGCTGTGCCGGCCCGTCGCGCCGTCCGGGACCGGGTCGGCGCGTTCCTCGGTCTGTATCCCGCCCGCCCCGTCCGTGGCTCGTACCCGCAGGGTGTGCGAACCGGGTGGCGCATCCCAGCGCCAGGTCCACTGCCGCCAGGTGTCCAGCGAGTACTCCGGCGCCAGGTCGGCCGGCCGCCAGGGACCGTCGTCGACCTGTACCTCCACCGCGGCGATCCCGCGATGCTGGGCCCAGGCGACCCCGGCCACCACCACCGGGCCTGGAGCGATACGGCCGAAGGCCGGCGGCACATCGATGCGGGAGGCGGTTTTGATCGGGCCGAACGCCGACCAGCCGCGCCGGGTCCAGTAGGCCTGGGCGCGATCGAACCGGGTGATCTCCAGATCGACCACCCATTTCGTGGCGCTGACATATCCGTAGAGACCGGGCACCACCATCCGGGCGGGGTACCCGTGCTCGACCGGCAGCGGTTCGCCGTTCATACCCACCGCGAGCAGGGCATCGCGACCGTCGGTGAGGGCTGCGACGGGTGTGCCGGCGGTGAAACCGTCGGCGCTGGTGGACAGCACCATATCCGCGTCCGGCCGGACCCCGGCCTCGGCGAGGAGGTCGGCGAGTGGATACCCGATCCAGCTCGCGTTGCCGACCAGGTCACCACCGACCTCGTTGGACACACAGGTCAGGGTGATCATCTTCTCCACGGCGGGCCGCCGCAGCAGATCGTCCATGGTGAGCCGGATTTCGCGCTCCACCATGCCGTGGATTCGCAGCTGCCAGTCGTCGCTGGTCAACGCGGGTAGCCGCAGGGCGGTATCGATCCGGTAGAACGTGTCGTTGGGGGTGCGGAACGCGGTGAGCCCCGGGATGGGCGGATCGGTCCCCGGGGGGATGGGCACGGCCGCCACCTGTGGACGCGGAACCACGAACCGCCGCAGATCCGCGGTTACCGCGCGCGCACGTTCGCCGGCCCACCGCCCGGCCGCGGCGGATCCGGCAGCCAGCACAAGGGCCCCGGCGGCCCACCCCAGGAACCGCCGCCGCGAGGCATCGGTTCCGTCATCGCCCGCGGCCCCCCTCGCGGATCCGCCCGCCGACGCCGGGCGGCGCGGTGCCCGGGTGATCAGGATCCGCAGCGTGAGGATCCCGGCCACGGCACCGAGCAGGATCGGCGCGGCGAACGCGGCGGTCGCGGCCGGTCGCCGCAGCACGGCGAGACAAACGACCACCGCGAGCCCGGCCAGCAGCATGCTGCCGTAGGGCCGGCGCCGTTCCAGCAATCCCGCCACCACAGCCAGTACCACCATCGCCGCACCCATGCTCAGGAACAGCACGAGCTTGTCTCGGGTACCGAACTGTTCGATCGCGAACTCGCGCAGCGCCTGCGGCGTGTGGTCGACCACGGTCGCCCCGATGGCCAGGAACGGCGAAGCGGCCGGGGCGATCAAGGCCGCGACGAGCTCACCGACCCCCAGCACGACCGCGGCGGCCGGCAGACCGCTCAGTCCCGCCGCGAAGCGGCCGATCGTGCGCCGATCCTGCTGGTCCGGCCCAGGAGAACCGGTCGAACTCGTCGTGTCCTGCATCAGCGTCCTCGTTCATCCACCGGCGCGGGGCGCCCCGGCGGCTGGGAATTCGTCACGTGGCCCTCTGCGGATGGTGTCACTCCTGGCCGCGGCAGGGAAGATGCCGGTGTAGTCGGCGCCACCGGGCCCGACGAGACCGGCGGCCGGATCGCCCGAGGCCGACGTCTCGGAATTCGCCGACCGACTGCTCGTGACCGGGGCCGAATCGGTGGCTGCGTCGGTGGAACAGGCCGTCGATCCCGGCAGGGCGGTGGTCGAAACGATCGCCGAATCGCTGCATACGAAAGGGCCGCGGCACCCGAACGGGTGGCCGCGGCCCTCGACCGTGGATCAGGCGCTGGCCGCCAAAGCCCGGCCGTCCAGGGCCGGTTCCCGCACCGGTTCGATGGCGTAGGCCAGGATCTCGGCGACATCGCCCACCGGGCGGACGTCGAGTTCGGCCAGCACATCGGCGGGGACATCGTCCAGGTCCGGCTCGTTGCGGGCCGGGATGAACACCGTCTTCAGGCCGGCGCGCTGCGCGGCGAGCAGTTTCTGCTTCACCCCGCCGATCGGCAGCACCCGGCCGTTCAACGTGACCTCACCCGTCATACCGACATCGGAGCGCACCGGGCGGCCCAGTGCCAGCGACACCAGCGCGGTGACCATGGTGACACCGGCCGACGGTCCGTCCTTGGGCACGGCGCCGGCGGGCACGTGGACGTGCAGGTTGCCGTCCAGCACCGTCGATTCGATGCCGATCTCGCCCAGGTGCGACCGCACGTAGGTCAGCGCGATCTGCGCCGATTCCTTCATGACGTCGCCCAGTTGGCCGGTCAGTGTCAGGGCCCGGTCACCCTCGGCGGTGTTGGCCTCGATGTAGAGCACGTCGCCACCCAGCCCGGTGACCGCCAGACCGGTCGACACACCCGGTACCGCGGTGCGTTCCGCCGAATCCGGAGTGAAGCGCGGCCGTCCGAGATAATCCTTCAGATCCGCGATATCGATGGTCAGCGGTGGTGCCGTGGCCTCGGTGGGCCCGGACGCCGTATCCGTCTCGACGCCCGCGTCGGTGCCCGACGCGGCACCGGTCTCGGACAGGCGCGTCGCCGCCTTGCGTAATGCCTTGGCGATCAGCCGCTCCAGCTGCCGGACGCCGGCCTCCCTGGTGTAGTTCGCCGCGACCTCGCGCAGCGCCGCGTCGGTGACCCGGACCTCCTCGCCGGTCAGCGCGTTGCGTTCCAGCTGCCGGGGCAGCAGGAAGTCGCGGGCGATGGCCACCTTGTCGTCCTCGGTGTACCCGTCGACCGTGATCACTTCCATCCGGTCCAGCAGCGGACCGGGGATGGTGTCCATGACATTGGCCGTGGCCAGGAACAGCACATCGGACAGGTCCAGGTCCATATCCAGGTAGTGGTCGCGGAAGGTGTGGTTCTGCGCGGGGTCGAGCACCTCGAGCAGGGCCGCCGCGGGGTCGCCCCGGAAATCGGAGCCGATCTTGTCGACCTCGTCCAGCAGGACGACCGGGTTCATGGAACCGGCCTCCTTGACGGCCCGCACGATCCGGCCGGGCATGGCACCCACATAGGTGCGCCGGTGACCGCGGATCTCCGCCTCGTCCCGCACACCGCCCAGGGCGACGCGGACGAACTTGCGGCCCAGCGCGCGGGCGACCGATTCGCCGAGTGAGGTCTTGCCGACCCCAGGCGGGCCGGCCAGCACCAGCACCGCGCCGGACCCGCGTCCGCCCACGACCTCCAGGCCGCGTTGCGCACGCCGCGCCCGGACCGCCAGGTACTCGACCATCCGGTCCTTCACCTCGTCCAGGCCGTGGTGGTCGGCGTCGAGCACGGCCCGGGCCGCCGCCACATCGGTGGAATCCTCGGTCTTCACCTGCCACGGCAGTTCCAGGACGGTGTCCAGCCAGGTGCGAATCCACCCGGATTCCGGGCTCTGATCGCTGGAGCGCTCCAACCGGCCGACCTCGCGCAGCGCCGCCTCCCGCACATTGCCGGGCAGATCGGCCTGTTCCACGCGGGTGCGGTAGTCGTCGGCGCCGTCGGGTTCGTCCTCGCCGAGTTCCTTGCGGATGGCGTTGAGCTGCTGGCGCAACAGGAATTCGCGCTGGCTCTTCTCCATGTTCTCGCGGACCTCGTCGCCGATCTTCTCGGTGACCTCGGCCTCGGCGATATGCGCCCGGGTCCATTCGATCAGCCGGTTCAGCCGCTGCGCGACATCCGGGGTCTCGAGCAGTTCGCGTTTCTGCTCATCGGTGAGATACGCGGCATAGCCGGCGGTATCGGCGATGGCGGACGGATCGGTGAGCTGGTTGAAGGCGTCGATCATCTGCCACGCCTCGCGCTTCTGTAGCACCGAGACGACCAGCTTCTTGTACTCGGCGGCCAGTTCCCGGGTGCGTCCGTCGGCGGCGGGGGTCTCGACCGGTTCGGCCTCCACCCACAGGGCGGCGCCGGGGCCGGTGACCCCGTGACCGATCTTCGCGCGCCGTTCCGCCTTCAGCACCGCGGCGGGCGTCCCCCCGCGCATCCGGCCGATCTGTTCGATGGTGGCGATCACGCCGTAGGCGGCGTAACCCTCGGACAGGCGCGGAGCCAGCAGCACGGTCCCGGTCTGCGCGGCCTGCGCGGCGTCGATGGCCGCCTGCGCGGATTCGTCCAGTTCGATCGGTACGACCATCCCGGGCAGCACGATGGGATCGGTCAGGAACAGCACCGGAAGATTCAGTGGTGTAGTCACGAACACAACCTCCAATAGTTGAGCTACACCCACTCAACTTGGTCGGGTTCGGCTTTGTTCCACCCGACGCACTTGTTCGCCCACGGCGAATATTGAATTCGGGATGGTCGTACAAACAGATCGCCGACGAGATGGGATGCTCGATCGGAGCAATTGGAAGCTCCTTCACATCGCTCGCAGGGACGGCCTGCTCGTTGCCACTCAGGCCACGGAGTAGCTCGGCCGGATAGAACCGTGCGCGGTTGCTGTGCCTGGATACTGCTGTGCGCTGAGGCAGACCAGGCGGTGAGTAGGGGTCCCGCCGAAAAAACAACGGACATGGGGCCTGGCCCAGATAACGGGGCCGCTTCACGCACGGCTGGAGCGCTATAGCCGCAGGTCGGCAGGTGCACTACCCCGGATATCGCGCTGTTATCCCGGGTCCATCTCGGTGACGAACCGCAGCCTCCTGACCAGGGACTGTATCCATGTCCGCCCGATTTCGGCGGTTAGGGGGTCCGTGAACATCCGCGAGAAAAGTCACGCTAAGCAGTTACCGCAGATAGTGGCATACTATGCGCGGTAGTTGTTCGGCTGTCCGGGCGCTATAGGCGTTGCGGGGCGGGGCGACTCGGGAAACTATCTGCGGTAGTGGGGTTCGGAGGCGGGAATGGGGGTGACTTTTCTCCCGGATGAGCCTCAACCCCCGGTTACGGCCCCGAGATCCTGAAGCTGGCCCGAGCCGCAAAGTAGTCGGGGGGTCGCTGTGATGCGGACCGGTATCTTGATCAGGCTCGTGGCGCAGCGCTGCTGATGATGCGGTGGATGGTGGAACGGCCGACGCTGTATTCCTCGGCGAGGTCAGCCAGGCTGGCGTCGTCGTGGGGGTTGTGGTAGCGGCGGTGGATCGTTTTCCGTGCGGCGAGAGGCAGTTTCGGCTGCTTGAACCGGCGAGTCGGCTCGGCAGAGCGCTTCTGTTCGCGGTGGCACTGGCGATCCTGATGATCACGAGCGTGCAGGCCTCCGGCCCCGCACATGCGTATCAGCCGTGCACCAACTACAGAGTCACGACCAACTGGGGCAGAGTCGAGGTCGACACCCGGCCCTCGGGAGCGGACTCCATCGGCAACATCGCCTGGGCCATGTTCATCAACGACATCTCCCACGTCCCCGGCCGATACGACTACCAGATCCTGATCAACGGCCAGAGTCTGCTGACGCGGGAAATCTATAAGGACGACAATCTGCATATGACGATCCCCCGGAACCAGAACGGACGCAACGTATACGACTCCGGCGACGAAATCCAGGTCATCGTCTCCCACGCCGCCGGGAAGGTCCTGTACGTGACCCCCATCAACCGATGCACCGTCCCCTATTCGGCAGGATAGCTCCATGGACCAGGAGACAGCGCGTCAAGGCGCCGACCTGCTGGCGGCCGACATCGAGTCGGCTCTCGGCTTCGAAGTACACATCGACCAAACGATTCCCGAGCGTCTCCTGCGCCAGCCTTCCCCGCCGGCGTGGTGGATCGAATTCACCGTCCCGGCCCTGAACGTCCTCCTCGGGTGCACCCCTGGCGAGAGCACCCCCAGAGGTGTGGCGTACGGACTGGCTCGGGAAATCCACGACGACGTGCTGTCACGAAGCGGAAAGATATGGCCCGCCGACCCCGAGGGCGGAGATCAGCCGCTGCTCCCCACCCTCGACGGATGGCAGGGGCGAGGTGGCACGCTCTCTTTCGGGCAAGTCAAGGAAGCGAAGGATCCCGATCCGAGCCTCGACGGTGTCATCCGATGGTGGCTGCCCCATAGCTACGACGGCCTCATCGCCAGCCACGCCGGCGACGTGTGGTTCTCCCTCTGGCAGTACAAGGGCGACGAACAAGCCATCACGCCTGGGATGCCGGTGACATGGCTCCTCGGCGAAGGCCAACACGGAAAATACCGCAAGGCAAGCGAAGTCCAGCCAGCTCAACCGTGACCGACAGGGCACGCTCACCAGTGACCACTGATCCGACACCGAGGCCAGCGGCCCTGCAAGATCTGCGTGAGCGTGCCCGCCCCGGCCTGTCGACGCATCTGTAGCGCCCCTATGGGCCATACGACGGGCGGCAGAGCCATGCCTGGATCAAAGCTTTGGCCCTGTGCTGGCCCCAGCTCGGGCGCCGAGATCGTTCCTCGGCGAATTCCGACGTCGTGTGGGGCCGTGCGGAGTTGCGTGACGGTGAAAGGCAAGGCCGCGCCGGGCGAGAGACCTGTATATCTGGGGTGTACCCCAGGCAGACAAACCAGACCAACGGGAATTCAAGGAGGAGAAGCTGCGCCGCTATCCGCGTCGTCGACCCGCGCGCTGTGGCTTCTACTGAGTGACCCGGTTGTATACCAGGTCATAGACCCGATTACCGCTGGTGTCGTACCAGCCGTCGGCGCCGCGGGTGTAGACGATCTCGCCGACACCGTTGTACCAGTGGTCCGCGTCCTGGTACCACCCTTCGGTTTCCGGGGTCGCCATGTCGTTGGCGCGGGCGCGTAGCTTTTGCAGCGTCTCGGGGTCGATATCGTCGATAGTGCCGCGGTTCGGGTCGGCGTCCCGCGCGGCACGGAGGTTACGTTTCTCGGCGTTGAGTTGATCGAAGACTGCCTGGTTACGAGCATATTCTTCGCTGTTGAGATAGTCGGCACCGGACATTGTGCGTCTCTTCTTCCTGCGGCCGGTAAGTCGTTCGAACATCGAGCCTCCCCTAGATTTCGGTCATCTGAATGATGAGGGTCCCGTTTGGGCCGGGGATCTTGTTGTGCACCATGAACGGTGTCCCAGCGCCGAACAGCACTTCGTCGTCGAGTCCGGAGTATTCGCCGACCGGCTTGCCGGTCTTGCTCACGATCTGGAACTCGACATTCTGGGTGTCGGCGAATGCTGAGTTGGTGCCGTCCGGCTTCAGTGAGGTCGAGGTAAAGCCGTTTTCGGTGACCGGTTTACCCGGTTCGTAGCGGGCGAGCTGTTCCGGCGACAGGTTCATATGCCGCACCACAGGACCCTCATGCGAGGGGAGTTTGGCCAGCGCCTCATTGAGCGCGCGAACCTGCTGCTGCTCTTCGGGGGACAGCGGTGTACCACGGAAGAGCAGCTGGTTCAATGTCGTTCCATCAGGTCGGGTCTGCATCTGCCCCGTTTGCAGGACCTTCACATCTTCGGGGGTCAGCGCCCAGTTCGTACCGGTGGGTCGACGCCCGCCCGGCGCCTTCTTGTTGATCATCTGCCATATCCGGTCCATGTTCGCCTTGTGGCTGGAAAAGTCCGGAACCTCTTTGAACCCGCGCCCGAGGCCGCGGGATTTGAATAGCGTGATGAACGGTTTGATCTTCGCCCCGTACTTGGCGCACAGAGTCGCCAGCCGGGAGCCGCCGATCGCGGCACCGATCGGTGCCGCGGCACCGAAGGTGACGAAGGAGGCGGCGACGGTGATTCCGGCGGTGACGGCGGCCTCTACTGCGGAATCGATGATGAACTGGCGTAGGAACCCTTCGATTTCCTTGCGCATTGCCACCAGCTCGTCATGGTGTTCGCTGGTGGTGGTGGCCATCGCCCCGAATCCGGCCACGGTCTCGGCGGCCGCGGCCGCCAAGGCCGTGAGGTCTTCGTCGATATGGTCGAGTTCGGGCGCGGTGATCGGCGCGAACATACCGGCGATGCGCTTGATTTCGTCGGCAAATCCCGCGACTGCAGGCTCGGCGGCGATATCGCGCCAGATCGCCGCGACCGTCCACAGCTTGTCGGTGTCGCCGTCGGGGACGGTGATCCCGATTTCGTCGAGTAGTCCGATCCCCTCTTCGATCAGCCCACTACCGGGCCCACCGACCGAGGGCAGCGGTGGCCGGCACCCCACCAGCAGATTCAACGGGTGTACGGGCGGTTGGGTCGGTGCAGGGCCGGGTTTGATGTTGGCGTTGTGGTCGCCGAGGGCGTGCAGATAGCCCAGTTCGGCGACGACATTGCCGTATCCGTTGACGTTGTTGGCCATCAGTTTTACCTGCACGAGCAGGTCGTTGGCCTTGGTGTCGTAGCCGACGGCCCAGGTGCGGGCCTCCTCGTAGGAACCGGTCATGTTCTCGCCGGTATCGGCCAGCTTCGACCAGTGCTTATCCACCGAGCCGATGAATTCGTCGGCGGCCTCGAGTAGTGCGGCCGCAGCCTGGTTGTAGACGTCGGTGTCGACGTCGACCACGGTCACTGCGCACCAGCGTCGGGGGCGGGGCCGCGGTCGAGGCGGGCCAGGATCGCAGCGAATGTGCTGGTGTAGGAGTCGTGAGCGTTTTTGCCAGCCGCTTCCATCTTTGCCAGCCCGTCGCGCATTTTCTGCGCGCCGGCATTCCAGGTATCCATGGCGGTGCGGGCGGCGTCAGCGGTTTCGCCGGTCCATGGCCCAGCCGCGCCGTCACCGTTGTGAAGCCGGTTCATCCGTTGCTGGAGCTGTACCAGCTGGTCATCGGTGAAACCGAGCAAACCGCGCAGCTGGGCGTTGAGCGCGTCGAGCGCGTCGGTGTCGACATGATGCCGTGACATGACGGAAACCCCTGCTGGTCAGATGTTGAGCGAGCTCGGACGCGGCTCGGAATCGGCCAGATCAGCCGCCAAGGTCTCGTCAACCGAGGCGAATTCCTCCCCCTGTACTCCCAACAGACTGGCCATGGATTCCAGCGAGGAAAGCAGCGTCACTGCGCCCTCGCTGGCCTCCTGCCATCCCGCAGTAAACGCCTGCGCGGCGGGGCCACCCCAATAGGACATGCCATCGATTTCGACGTCCATGCGACGAAACCCGTCACCGACCGTGGTCGCGATCTGCCGAAGGAATCCGGCGGCGTCTGCCATGGCAGCGGTATCCGCGGTAACCGGTTCGGGCGCCATTACCGGCCTCCTGCTCAAGTCGAGTCATACAGCTACTGATCCTCACATACCGATCCTCATAGATACTTCGACGCAGCGAGCATCTCCACGGTTCCACCCATAGGACCAGCATGCGCTCGCCGACACTGATCAAGCGGGCGTCGGCTGTGTTTCGGCGTTGGTGATCAGGCGGAGGACAGGGCGCTGGTCAGGCCGGCCCAGGAGTTCGCGGAGGCGTTTCGGGCGCCAGCGGAGTTCTCGGGCGAGGCCGGTGAGGGTGAGGCTGCCGTGGGCTTCGGCGAGTTCGAACGCTTTGGTGAGCAGGGTGGGGACCTCGCCGGGGTGGTGGGTGACGGGGTCGTCGCCGAGCATGCCGATCTCGAGAGGTGGTGAAGGCGTTGGTAGGCGCGTCGGGCCACGGCATCAGAGATGGCGCCGGTTTCGCGGGAGCGGTAGACCAGCGATTTGATCGATACCCCCCACTCGTGGCTGAGCTGTTCGAGGACTTTGACGTCGAAGCGGCGCGGGAGCCGGTCGGTGATCTGGTCGGCGGGGGTGAGGAATTCGGCGGCGAAGGCGTCGGCTTCGCGTTCTTGATCGGGGTCGCCGGGGGGCGGCGTCGGCCGGGGTGTCGCCGAGGTGGGTGGGGTCATCGGGCAGGAACCCGGGCAGGTCGATCGCGGGCAACTGGACATGATTCTCCAGTGCATACGTCAAAGTCCGCTGTGACCAGGTCGTCAACGGCACCCCGGCCAACGGACATTCCGAGAGGCAGGTTGTGGGAGAAGGCCGCGCATACAACTTCGCCGACGCCCAGAAAGCGGCCGAGAAGGACGTCGACAGCCAGATGCCGCCGGGCCGCCACAAGCGGCACTGCCATGTGATCAAGTGAAAGGAAGTGATCCAGTAGCGTGAGTAGCTATCTGGTTGCCCAGCTGTACTGCACAGCGGTGCAGGCGGACTCCGTTCGAGCAGCCGCCACGGCTGAGCTGACGAAGTACACGGAGTTCGGTCAGGCTCAGATCGTGCTGAAGCAAGAGGCCGAGACCGATTACGAGATGCATCTCAACTGGGCCCGGGAACATCCCGGCCAGGCCTCCGGTGACCGCGCCTACTACCTGTTGGAGATGACCTCACCAGTCGATATACCGAAATCACTCTTGCGTGAAGCGGAAGACACCATCACCGACTGGATCGGCTCGACCTACAACGACGGTGACACCATCGAGGTCCCGTGGGCAAGTCGCGCAGGTACCACACTGCACGCCTGACCCGGCAAGCAAATGGTAAGGGGCGGCATCCGTGCGGATGCCGCCCCTTACCACGCTGCTCAGTAACCGCGTACCGGATCCGGCTACCGAGTTGGGTCACTTATCGGCGGTCAGAAATCGCCCGGATGTTCGGTAAGATTTCTTGTCGAAAACGTCAAGAAAACTGGTCGCGTCAAGTAAACATGTCTCATGACGTTCTACGAACTCACTATCCACGAAACCCTGCCGGCCGGAACCGATATCGCCGACATCCTCGCCGACCCGACCACCACCAACCGCACCCTGTTCGCGGTCCTGACCACCTACCGCCACACCCGCATCAACCGGGAGACCGTGGCCCGGATCGACGCCCGAGAGGTTTACGCCGACGTTCCGGAGCGCGCGGCCGTAGCCCGCGAACGATTCCTGGCCGGGATCGCCGACCACGCCACCGTCACCCCAGCCCAGGCACTGGAGGTCAACCGGAAACTGGTCGACCAACTCACCGGCACCCGCTGGCAGCTCATGCAGGACGCCCGAGAAGCGGGAGACTCCTGGACCGCCATCGGCGCCGCGCTCGGCATGACCAAGCAGGGCGCGCTGGACTGGTACCAGCGCAAGATCGGCGAGCAGGAGCGCTACACCGGAAAATTCCACGACGCGGACCGGGCCCGCGCCGTCGTCGACGACACCGCCGAGGAGTCGTGATGACCGACCACGTCCACCACGGAGTTCGCCAGGCCGGATGGGACGGTGTCGTACTCCCCGAGACGAAGGTCAGCGACTACACCGTGTATCCGGTGGTCGCCATCGATACGCAGGTGTGGGCCGACCGCACGACTGCGGGGCAGCGACCCGAACTCGACAGGTCATTGGCGGAATCTGATGTCGCCGACGTGCTTGACATCCGGCATCGGTGACAGCTCGACGGTGCGTGACGCGGCAGGTCAGGGGATCTTGTGGCCAATTGCCCGCAGCACCTCCGAGAGCCACACCAGGTGGTATCCGATGGCTCCATCCGGATCGGACAGCAGATCCGTGAGATGTCCCCACGACCACGAGAGTTGGCCCAGCGTCAGGTCGGACGGAGTGTTGTAGACCTCGTACAACTCATCCTCTCCAATGGACCAGAAATAGTCTTGATCCAGATCAACGGTGTCGCCATCAGTGGCCGCCGCGACATGATCCATGAGCAGGTCGATGGTTCTACGCAGCTCAGTTAGGGATACGTGCAGTTGCCACTCGGTCATGAGCACGATCATCCCCGGACCCGGATACTGCCCTGAAACCGGCATGAGCGGATACTCCGTCGGCACGCCCAGCCGACGAGACACGCTCGTAAGCGGCGTCAGATTCCGCCGACACCAGAGGCTTCAGCGTCGCCGACCCGGTGTCAGGATTCACCGATCAACGACGTCCAGATTCTCCGTCCTAACCACCCGCGGTACGGCTCGTGCAGCCTGGCAACAGGACTGATTCGGCGGCACTACCGCTACGCCCATATCCGCCCGATTTTCGGCGAATGCTACGGCGACCCCCAGGGCCGTAGTGGGTCGCTATCTGCGGCAACTGCTTAGCGTGACTTTTCTCGTGGATGTTCCCGAGCCCCCTGATCGATCTTGGCCTGAACCGTCAGGGTGTCAGGGTGGTCGGGTCCGAGGGTCCGCTGGCTGGCCTCCGCGAGAGATCAGGTGTTCCGCTTCTTGATCGGCCACGGTGGCCAGATCGCTCGGCGCCTTCTCTGTGATCTCTTCGGCGGCCATCGGGGCCGGATCGCGATCGCGGCGGCCTCGACCAGGACTTGCGTCACCTCATCGATCACGTCGTGAGGCCAGTCCGCCGGCCGCGCGCCATATTCGAGCAGCCATTTCGCCACTCCATTGACCCAGCAGCGCCCGCGCCGGACTGGGCTGCTCGGCCTCGGCCGACCGGGCACCGATCGCCTCGGTCAGATGCCCCTGCGGATCCCAATCCAGGGCAAACACGCGGCGACCCTGCTCGGCCAGTGTCGCGCTCAAGTTGATGGTGTCGACTGTCTTGCCGACGCCACCTTTCTGATTCGCAACCGCATAGATGCGCACAGCAGGACGTTACTGGTCACTGCGCCCATACCGAGGTGTAGACACGTCTTACTTGTGTATGGAGCGTGTATGGGCACCCGTACTTGTCCATACCTCAATGTCTCGGACGTGCCCGCATCATCTTGATAGGAGACATCATTTCGATGGGGACACATCACGAATTCGGCGACCAGTTGGTGCCGCATTACATCACGGCCCGGTTCGGGAACTCCTGGATGTGTTCACCGATTTCCATCGGCCGCCGACGCGGCCCAGACCCCACCGGCACCGGTCAGCAGGCGGCACGGCTCCGTACCATCCGGCGCGACCGAATTCCGAGCGCCGGTCCGGTGATCCGCGATCCCGCCCCACAGATCCACCACCGCACGGCCGTCGACGAACACTGCCACCGCGGCCCCGAGATCCCTGCCCGCCGCCAGGTTCGCCGCGAAGACCTCGCGAACCGCGGCGAAAGCCGGGTCGGCATGCCCCTCCACTGTCACACGCATTATTAGAACACGTTCTCGTTTTGCTGGGTCTTGCTCCGGCTCAGTGCCCGACGAACGCCTCCGCCAACCACCACGCGCCACCGTCGCTGGTGATCTTCGCGTCGAGTACCAGCGGCCGGGCCCGGCCCGTGCGCCGGTACTGCTCGACCCACTCGCGTACCGGGGCGAGATCGGCGACCGAACCGACGGTGACGCCGGTAGCGCCGAACCCTTCGGCCATGGCCGCGATATCGGTTTCGGGGAAGGTGACGGTGCCGTGGTCGGCGGCGGTGAAATGGTGCACCTCGGCGCCGTAGACGGAGTCGTTGTAGACGATCACCACCAGCGGAATCGCGCAGCGCACCGCCGTTTCCAGTTCGGCGATCGCCATGAGGAACCCGCCGTCGCCGGTGCCGAGCACCGGGAGCCGGTCGGGCCGGGCGAAGGCCGCACCGATCGCGGTGCCCAGGCCGAGGCCGATCGACTGGAACGCCTGGGTGAAACAGAATCCGTTCTCGTCGGGCACCGACAGATGGGTGGCGGGGTAGCCCATGAAGTTCCCCGAGTCGATCGAGACGATCCGCTGCGCCGGCAGGATCTCGTCGAGCGCGATCGTGAGAGCCCGGGGATCGACCCGCTCGCCGGTGGACGAGTCGTCCACCGGAACGTCTCGCCAGCGACCCGTGCGGGCGATGCGGGCCGCCACCTCGGCGGTGCGGTAGCCGCTCACCTGCCGCGCCCCGGAACGCCCCAATTCCGCCAGTACGTCCCGGGCGGTCGCCGCGCAATCGCCGAGTACCCCGAGATCGACCGGGCGGTGCGCGCCGATGGCGTCGATATCGTCGTCGACCTGCACCACCCGGGTGCCGGGCCCGATCAGGCGGCCGTGCCGCATCGTCCACATGTTCAGCGCACAACCCCAGCCGACCACGAGATCGGCGCCCGCGATCAACTCGGCGCTGGTCGGCGACGAGAAACCTCCCGAAATCCCCAGCGAGAACTCGTCTTCGGCGAAGAGTCCGTTCGCGACGGCCGAGGTGGCCACCAGCGCACCGCAGGCCTGCGCCAGGGTGGCGATCGGGGATCCGGCGTGGCGGGCGCCGCGTCCCGCCACGAAGACCGGCTTGCGCGCACCGCGCAGCGCCTCCGCCAACTGCGCCACCGCCTCGGCGCCGGGCCGGACCGGCGACAACGGCGCCCCGGCCGCGACGGGCCCGGTCGCGGTGGCCGGGGCGGCGGCGACGTCGATCGCCACATTGAGGACCACGGTGCGGCGCCGGGCGACCGCTGTCCGGAAGGCCCGCGTCACATCGGCGACCGCCGTCTGCGCCGAGAACACCCGCTCACTCACCGCGCCCACACTGCGCGCCAGAGCTTCCTGGTCCACCCGGAAATTGGACCGCAGTGCCGCCGCCGGACTGTCCGCGGCCAGCACGATCATCGGGGTACGGCTCTTGGCGGCCTCACCGATCCCGGTCATCGCGTTGGTCAGCCCACAGCCCTGGTGCAGTGACAGCACCCCGACCCGCCCCGACATCCGCGTGTAAGCGTCGGCCATACTCGCCGCGCCGCCCTCATGCCGCGCCGCCGTGAACGGCACACCACCGCGGCGGAGTGCGTTGGTCATCACGAAATTGCCGCTGCCCACGACTCCGAAGCAGTGCCCGGCGCCGAGATCGGCCAGCACCCCGCCCACCACATCGGCGACGGTCGGACCGTAGCCGGAGGAGCCGTGCGCGGTCATGCCGCGCCGGCCCGGTCGAGCACCGCGAGCACCCGCGACGGGCTGCCGGTGCCGCCGACGATCGGCAGCGGACACACCACCAGCATCGCGCCCACCGCGGGGAGCCGGCCGAGATTGCGCAGCGAGGTGAGGCCGTATTTGTCGTGGCCGAGGAAGTAGTGGTGCAGCGGGAACGCCGGGTCGAACCCGCCGGCCAGACCGGCGTCTACACCCACGGTTTCCACCCCGAGCCCGGTCAGGCCCCGCTCGGTGGCCAGCCAGCGCGCACAGTCGACCGCCACCCCCGGCGTATGCGAACCCGTCTCGTCGGCATTGAGGAACTCGGCCTCGGAACCGCCGCGCGCCTCCCAGCCGGTGCGCAGCAGCAGCCACATCCCCTCGGTCAACCGGCCGTACCGCTGCTCCCACGCCTGCACCTCGGCGATCGTGAGCAGATGGTCCGGGTCGGCGGCCACCTCGGCGGTCAGGTCCAGGACGGCGGCCGGGCCGATGAGCCGGCGGACCGGGATCTGTGACACATCGTCACCGTCGCGGCCGGTGACCCAGTGCACCGGGGCATCGAGGTGGGTGCCGATATGTTCCCCGGTGTGGATGTTGTTGTGCCGCCATAACGGGCCCGGCTCGTTGTAGGCGCTGACCTCCTCGAGACTGAAATCGATCAGATTGGCGAACGGTTCGGGCAGCCGCAGGGCCGGCGTGGAACTGCTCAGCGGTGTGGTCAGATCGATCACTTCCAGCCGCCCGTCGGCGAGGGCGGCGAGGAAGGCGGGGAGTACCGAGGTCTCGGGGTTGCTCATGCCGGCACCCTATTCCGGTTTTCCGCGGTGCGGCGGTCCCACACGAGGGCCGCGGTGGGCCGGTGAGCCCTGATTGACACCCGGGACGGGCCGATGACAATGTGATGATCTCGAACACCCGATCCGGCCCAAGGGGAGCGCGCGATGATCACACTCTCGTCCGGAGTGTTGATCAATTGGGAAGGACTCACGGGTCAGAGCAAGTTCGTCGTCGATCTGATCAGTTTCCCGATATTCAGCGCGGCGGCCGGTTGGCTCACCAACTGGACCGGTGTGCTGATGCTGTTCTGGCCGCTGCTTTTCCGCGGTATCCGGATTCCGGGGCTCGACGTGCTGTATCCCTATCTGCCGCGGCGGGTCCAGGTGCTGCCGACTTTTTCCGAGGACGGGTCCCGGCTGGGTTTCCAGGGTTTCATTCCGGCACGCGCCGAGAAGATGGCCAGTATCTGTGTGGACAAAGCCCTGCTGCGAATCGGTAGCCCCCGGGATTTCATCCACGAACTGGATCTCGACGGTATCGCCGACTATGTCGCGGCCCTGGCCCGAAAACAGGTCAAGAGCATTGTCGACGAGGTGATGAACCGGGAGAACCCGGATCTGTGGAATGCCGTGCCCCGGGCGATGCGGCAACTGATCTATCAGCGGGTGGAACGGGAACTGCCCGAGCTCACCGGCCGGGCGTTCGATTCCCTCGGCGACAATGTCGATCAGCTCATCGACGTGAAGGGTTTCGTGATCCGGTATCTGCAGGAGAATCCGCAGATCCTCAAGGACCTCACCACCACCATCGCGGCGCCGGAACTGAAGTTCATGGTCCGCATCGGCCTGCTCGGCGCCCCGTTCGGGCTGCTGCTCGCGCTCTACCTGCACATCCACTCCGATATTCCGGTGTGGGGTTGGGTTCCGTCCTGGGTGATCGTGCTGGCGGCCTCGGCGCTCATCGGTGTCGTGGTGAACATCATCGCCGTGCGGGTGGTGTTCACCCCCGGCGATCCGCAACCCCGCTACAAATACATCTGGAAACAGGCGCTGCTGGCGAAACGGCAGCCGCAGGCGGCCACCGATCTGGCCCATATCCTCGCCTACCAGGTGCTCACCCTGCCCAACCTGTCCAACGAGTTGCTCAACGGCCCCAACGGCGACAAGACCCGGCTGCTGCTCGAACAGCTCATCTCCGATGAAATCCACCGCCAGCTCGGCCGCACCACCTCGGTGGTGCGGGCCGCGTTCGGGCGGCGGCAGTTCGACAATCTGAAGGTCGGGGCGGCGGGCGCGGCGGTCGGGCTGGCGCCCTCGCTGGTGGAGGATGCCGATTTCATCCGGGAGCAGGCCGAGAACATCGACGAGTTCGCGGCCCGCAAGCTCCAGCAGCTGACACCCGGTGAATTCATGGAGATGTTCTACGCCTCGGTCGAACAGGACGCCTGGCTGCTCTACCTGCACGGTGCCGCGCTCGGGCTGCTGGTCGGCGCCACCCATCTGCTGATCTTCGGCTGGTAGTCGCTCGCGGACACCCGTTCCGCTCGCACAGGCCGCGAACTTCCGGAGCCGGAGCCCGTCAAATACAAGCAGGCATGCTTGTATTTTTTCCGTGCCGCTGGAATGCTGATTTCCGCGCCGACGTGCGCGGTACGGAGATGAGGGAACCGATGGCCGATCTGGACGCGTTGCTCCGCGACCTCGCCGCGGAAGGCGCCGAGCTCGAGGCACTGGTCGCCGAGCTGCCGCCGTCGGACTGGGCCCGGCCCACTCCGGCCGCGGGCTGGACCCTCGCCCACCAGATCGGCCACCTCGCCTGGACCGACGAGGTCGCCACGCTGGCCGCCACCGATGCCCGGACCGGCGGCCGCGCCTTCACCGACCTGCTGACCGCGGCCGCGGCGCGGGTGACGACCTTCGTCGACGAGGCCGCCGCCGAAGCCGCCACCGCCTCACCATCGGAACTCCTCGAACGCTGGCGGCGCGGCCGGGCCGAACTCGCCGCGGCATTGCGCGCGGTCCCTGCGGATGCAAAGGTGCCGTGGTTCGGACCGCCCATGCGCCCGGGGTCGATGGCCACCGCCCGGCTCATGGAGACCTGGGCACACGGCCAGGACGTCGCGGACGCGCTCGGGGTCCGACGCGAACCGACCGACCGGCTCCGCTCGGTGGCCCATATCGGTGTGCGCACCAGGGATTTCGCCTACACCGTCCGGGAGCTGCCGGTACCCGCTACGGAGTTCCGGGTCGAACTGCGCGCACCCTCGGGTCAGCTGTGGTCGTGGGGACCGGTGGAGGCTCCCGAACGGGTCACCGGCCCGGCGCTCGACTTCTGCCTCCTGGTGACCCAGCGCCGGCATCCGGACGATCTGGCGCTGCGGACGACGGGCGCGGAAGCGGCACGGTGGCTGACCATCGCCCAAGCCTTCGCCGGCCCACCGGGCAGCGGGCGGGAACCGGCCGGAAAGGGCTGACAGCGCCGGCGAGCGTCACACCAGGTTCCCGGGACAGCCGGACATCGTTGGCCGGATAGATCATCACGGCAGTTGAGTACAGCGCTCGCCGGCTGGTGATAGGTACCCCCGGGGGCGGGTCCCGAAACCCGGCAACGGTCACGGATCGGCACCCTCGCTCCCGCACGAGCGAGGCCGCTGTGACGCTCGTCTCGAGTGTTCAGGGCACTTGTTCTCCGGCCGCCCCGCCCTCACCAGTCCTGATACGCTCGGCGAACGTTTCGGCGCTGCGTCACAGCCGGTGTCCAACGGCTATCGAATCCTCATCGGCCTTAAATAAACCGGAAAGTTATAGTACTTTTATCGGGCAGCCGTGGAGGGAGGGCCCGTGGGCTTCATCAAATACGCGAGCGACGTAACGGCGCCGATCACCGTTGCCTTCGCCTATGCCGACGATCCCCTGACCATCCCGAACTGGATGGTGGGGGCCGCCGGGATCACCCGGTGCGGCGATCCGGAACGCGGTATCGGAGCGAAGTACGAGATCGGCTACCGGCTCGGCCCCTGGCGTCCCGTCCTGCACTGCGAGGTCGCCGAGCACCGTCAGGACGCGGTGCTGGGCTACACCCTCACCGGCCCCTTCACCGCCCGGCTGACACTGCGATTCGACCCGCTCGGCCGCGGCCGCTCGGTACTGACCTCCGAACTCGACTTTCCCGCTTCCAAGGGATTCGCCGCCGCGCTACGTGAACGGCCGCGCGCCGCACTGCTGCGCCGCGCACTGCGGCGCAGCGAATCACGATTGCGCAGGGCGATAGAGGAATTCCACGGTACCGACCTTGTCGGCCGACTTGCGTAGGGTACTCCCATGATCATCGTGAGTACCGACGGATCGTGTCTGCGCAACCCCGGCGGAGCGATCGGCTGGGCGTGGGTGGACCACGCGGGTGGCGCGGAAAGCGGCGGCGAGGCATCGGGTACCAATCAGATCGCCGAGTTACGTGCCGTCCTGGAGGCGATCCGGGCCCACCCCGGATCGGATCCGCTACTCATCGAAAGCGATTCGCTGTACGCGATCAAATGCGCGTCCGAATGGCTGCCGAACTGGCGCAACAACGGCTGGCGCACCTCGAGCGGGTCCGCGGTCAAGAACGTCGAGCTCATCCGGGAAATAGACCATGCCATCGCGGGCCGTCCCGGACCGGTGCGGTTCCGCTGGGTGCGTGGGCATGTCGGTAACTATTTCAACGAACAGGCCGATGCACTGGCCGGAGCCGCGGCACGAAAAGCTGCGGCCACATCGACCGTAGCGACCCGGACCGTCACCCGGGTCGCCCCCGAAACCTCCGCAGCAGCGAGGAAGGCTGCGGAACCGGCGGTTGTACCGACCGCCGACTACGCGACAACAGCGCAGGCGCTCCACCTGTTCTGATTCCCGTCCGGGGTCGGAGCGCCCGCGCTGTTGTCGTCGTAGTACCGATAGATCCGGATACCAACCGAATAGCCTCCGGCGGTGGTGGCTCGACCCACCGCCGGAGGCGCCCGGATTGCGTGGCCTGCTTCTACCTCGACATATTCCGAATTCGAAGCCCTCGGGGTCGCACTCGGTTTCCGATATTCCTCGCTCCGGCGTGCCCGAGATGTGCCCACGAACGTGCGAATTTCGGAGCGGTCACGCCCGGAACAGCGCGATCGTCAGCCAGGTCAGTGTAAAAGCGAGCAAGACCAAGGCGACGTCGTGGCCCGTCACAGCTGCACGACCGGCCAGCGATGCCCGCGCGGATAGACGCGGACCGGAGTCACCAGCGCGGCGACGTCGGTGATCGCATGCCGTACCGCGTCCGCGTGCCCGAACGAGGGAACAACAACCGCAGCCGCGCCGTGTTCCATGACTGCGCCCGAGAGAATCAGCGCACTCGCGAGCGGTCCGGTATCCAAGCGCACCGTCCACACGATCCGGAAACCGTACTTCTCGGCGACACGGTAGACGTCGATCCCTTCGCCGTAGATGTCTCTGCGGATCAACCCGATCGCTCTGGGCAACTCGCCGGTCATGCTGCACCCCTTCGTCCCCTGCTGTTGGTGTGGAGCACTCCGGGCGAGCGTCGCGATATCACCTTTCGCCGGGTGCTGAATCGAGCATCGCCCGAATCAAACTGCACCCGAGACACATTCGCGTCCACACCTGTCCACAACCGCGCTATGGTGCACAGATGGAACCCGGTGCACTGTTGCGTGCCGCTCGGGAGGCCGCGGGGATCTCGCTACGCGTCATGGCCGAGCGCACCTACTACGGAAAGACCTACCTAGCCCTTATAGAAACCGGCCGACGGCCGGTGCCCGGCGGCGTCGTCACGGCCTACGAGCGCGTCCTCGGCGCGGACCTGGGGCGGCTGACCGCGGCGGTGCGGCGGCCGGCGAGCGTGGACTCCGCCGCGCTCTCCGAGGTTGCGGTGATGCTGGCGGCCATGCGCCGGATCGAAGATGCGGCCGGAGCGGTGACGGTGCTCCCCGCGGTGCGGGGCATCGCGAACATGACCGAGAGTTTCGTCCGAGAGGGAAGCACGGACCGGGCTGCGGCCACATCGCTGGCATCGGAGGTCACCCAATACCGGGGATGGCTCGAGCACGCGATCGGCGCCGATACCACCGCACGACGCACCCTGGGGGTGGCGGTCGCGCTTGCCGAGGAATCCCGGGACCCGGACCGCCTCGCACACAGTCTGGGTTTCCTCGGCTATGTGACCGTTAGCGCCGGAGGTTACAGCGAAGTTCTCGCATTGTCCGACGCCGCGCTGGCAGTAACCGATGCGCACCCCCTCATCCGGGCGTACGGGCGGATGCGCCGGGCCGAGTTACTGGCCGCGCAGGGCGCGAAGCGGGAAGCGGAACACGCGCTCGTGCTCGCCGACGCTGTGGCCGAGGAAGCGGACAATAACGAGCCGTCTGCGTCGATGTACTGGTGGAGTCAGGGGTTTGGAGCCGTGCAGCGCGGCGGTGTCCTGTCGATGCTGGGGCACAAGGCTGCCGCGGTTGAGGAGGCATCTCGAGGACTGGCGGCGATGCCGAGCGAGCACCGGGGTACGGAGTGGTTGGCCTCAGCACTGCGCCGCGTAGACCCGGACATGGGCGACCGGGCGTAGGCCTATCTCGAGCGCGCCGATCGCGCGCACCCTCAACCGTAGGCCAGTTGGCCCGCAAAGCTTCAGGGAGCCCGCACCGATTGTCCAGGCGTCTTGCCCTTGCGCATTCCGGCGGGGGCGGCCCTTCCGTAGTGCGGTCATGCCGATCTCAACCGGACCGACTACCTCTGTAGCCCGGACAGGGTTGGCTGCGTAGTCGTCGGCCATATGTTCGTAGTCGGCGGCGCCCGGGGTCTTCCGGGCGCCTCGCATCAGTTACCCGGCTGCGGGGCGGGCTGTCCGCCTTCGGGGGCGACCGGCGCGGGGCCGGCCGGTGCGGGCTGTCCACCCTGACCACCGATACCCGCGAGCATGGCCAGTTCCCACTGGTTCACGATCCAGCGGTCGCCGTCCTTTTCCAGGCTCGCGGTCACCGCGATGTCCTGGCGCTTCGGTTCGGGGGTCACCGAATTCGTCTTCATGAGGCCGATATTGACGAGCACCTTCGCGGATTTCTCGTCACCGGACTGGAAACCGCAGGTCGCCTCGTCGACCCAGGATTTCACCTTGGATTCGGTGAGCAGCTGGCGCAGGACATCCCAGTTCTGTTCCAGCGAGGACACCACATCGTCGGTGGCGCCGTCCTTCATGGCCTGCATGAATCCGTCCAGGTCGCCCTGGTAGTCATAGGTGTTGGTCGCGCGGGCGAAATCGCATGCGGCGCGGGTGGACTGGTCCTGGGCGGCGAGCTCTGCGCGGTTCTGCTGGAACGCCCGGAAGTACACGACGCCGGCGGCGACCAGCGCCACCAGCACCACGCCCGCCACGAAGGCAGCCACCACCGGCAGCAGTCCGGACTTGTCGCCGGTGTCCGGTGCCGCGGTCTCGTTCTTGACCATAGCTTCGAGTCCTAACGTCTGTTCGTCTCGCGGCTGCAACTACTGCTGCATCATCGGCGTATCGAAGTCGGCGACCAGCCAGGTGCCGTCGACCTTCTGCATGGAGACATTCGCGGCCACCTTGACCTGCCCCGGCCCCTGCTCCTGCGGAACGTTGGCGGTGGTGAACTGCTGGTCGATGACCAGCACCACCCGCGCCTCGTCACCGGACCCGGATTCGTAACCGCACTGCACGCCGTTCGCGGTGGAACTGACCTTGGACTCGGCGAACCGGGTCTTCAGGTCCGGTCCGATCTGCGCGACCAGCTTCTTCCACTCACCGGTGGCGGACCGGTCCAGGCGCTGGATGTAGTCGTCGGCCTTGTCGCCGGTGTAGGTGGCGAAATTGTTCCCGAAATCGCAGGCGGCCTTGGTGGCCGCGGCGCGGCGGTCCAGCTCGTCCTGCTTGTTCCCGGCGAGGAAGAAGAAGACCCCGACCGCGACGAGGGCCGTCACCAGCAGCACCGCGGCGCCGACCAAGGCGGGCAGCGGGAACGGCGAGCGGCGGCCGGTGGATGTCGCGGTATCGGCGGCGCCGGGCTTCGCACCGGCTTCCGCATCCTCCTCGGCGGCGGTGGACTTCTTCCCGATATCGACCTTCTCGGTGGCGGCCTCCGATTCGCTCGCGGCGACCGTCGCGCCGGCTCCGGCCTTGTCCACTACTACGGTGGCGTCGTCGGCTGCTCCGGCCTTGCCGATCACCACCGTCTTCTCGTCGCCCGCGGTATCGGCGCCGACCGTATCGGCCTCGGCGGCGGACGCCGACTTCGTGGTTTCCGAGGTCGAAGCCGGGGAAGCCGCCTTCCCGGACCGCACGGTGGCGTCCGCGGCGCCGGTTTCCGCCGCGGCGGTATCGGCTTTGTTCTCGGCTGCGCCGCTGCTCGGCGCGGCATCGGTTTCGTCGTTACCGGAAGGGGCGTGCTCAGCCGCGGCGTCCGCTGGCACACCGGTGCCTTCCGGCTCCAAGGGGTCGGAGACGGGTTTTTCTGAGGACATCTGTACTGTTCACACCTTCCCGGCGCGGCTGTAGGGAAACGCGCCGTAATCTACCGGTCGAAAACGACCGCCGGGTGTGGCGGGCATCTCTGCGAGAGTATGCACCGTCGCACCCGGCGCGCGGCGACCGGTCCTCCTACCGCACGGGTGGCAGCGTACGTTCGTTCGGATCCACCCCCGGCGGAATGGTGGCGCCGTTGTTCGGGATGTTCGGTCGCGGTGCGTTCACCGCGCCACGGATCTGCTCACCCGGTCCGGGACTGTCGCAGTAGTTCCACTTCGGCAGGGTGCCGTCCTGCACCACCTGGGTCTTCATCGGGGTGGACTGGTACTGGCAGTACGGCCGGAACCAGATATCGAGGATGGTGTGGAACTCGTTGTCGTGAGCGGGGACGCCGAGTGCGGCGCCACCGATCTCGAGTGCCGGGAACAGCGCGGCCAGCGCGGGAGTGCGCAGCTGCGCCGCGCGGGTGACCGCCAGGAAATTGTTGGCCAGCGCGGTGATCGGATCACTGGTGCTGTCCAGGGTGGCGGTCACGCTCGCGAACTGTCCCGGCGCCTGATCGAGCACATTGATCAGTTCGGCGTTGGCCTTGTTGAACTGATCGAACAGCACCCGCGAATTCGCGGTCAACGTCCCCAGATCGGGCTGGGCCTGGGAGGTGGTGCCCGCGATGGTGCGCAGATTGGTGATGAGATGCGTGGTCTGCGGCAGCAGCGAATCCATACCCGCGGTGACCAGGCTTACGCCTTCGATCAGCGAACGCAGCTGATCGGGCCCGCCGCTGAGCGCGGTATCGAGTTCGTTCAGGATCACCGCGAAATGTTCCGGGTTCACCTGGGCGATGAGATCGCTGGAATTCTCCAGCACCGCCGAGATCGGGACCGGGGTGCTCACGCGCTCGGGATCGAAGGTGACCTCCGAACCGTCGGTCAGGTACGGGCCCTGGTCGCCGGCCGGCCGGAAATCGATGTACTGCTCACCGGCACCCGACAGCGCCTGTACGGCCACCTTCGTATCCACCGGGATGCCGTAGCGGGAATCGATCTCGGCCTTCGCCTGGATACCGGCGCCGTCGTCGATGAGCTCGAGGTCGCTCACCTCACCGATCCGGTAACCGCGCAGGGTGACATCGTTGCCGGGCTGCAGCCCACCGGACCGGTCGAGGTTCACGGTGACGGTGTAGGTGCTGCGCAGCGGATTTACCCGCATGACGTCGACCAGCAGATAGGTACCGCCGATCAACAGCGCCAGCACCAGTCCGATATTGGACAGCAGGATCTTGTTCTTGGACAACATCACTGGCCTCCCACGCGGTACTGCACGACCTGAAGGATCTGCAGCAGGCTGCCCGCGAAGTCCTGCAGATCGCGCACATCGTGGAAGTGGCTGGTGCCGGGCGCGGTCAGCAGGGCGATATCGAGATTGGTGACATTGACCTGGGCGGCCAGGCTGCTACCACGGAAGGTGGCGTTCACCGGGCCCTTCAGATCGTGCAGGGCATCCATCAGCGCGCCGAAGTTGTCGCCGGTGGCGGCGAGCGCCGCCATCAGGCTGTTCAGGTTGTCCAGCGTCCCGGCCAGATCGCCACCGGTGGTGTTCGCGTAATCGCCGAGCGCCGCGCTGGTGGTCGCGATCTTGCCCAGCAGGTCCCCGAGCGCTCGGTTGTTCTCCGCGATCGCCCCGATCATGTCCGGCAGGGTGTCGGCCACCTGGCCGAGTTCGGTACGGCGGGCGTCGAGAGTATCGGCCAGGACGTTGAATTCGCCGAGCACACTGTCGATCTGCGCGGAGTTGGCGTTGATACTCGAGACCACGCCGGTGATCTCGTTGACCAGATGCACCAGCTGATCGCTGCGACCGCCGACGATCGAGTCCAGTTCGGTGCCCAGCCGGGTCAGATGGGCGATACCGCCACCGTTGAACATCAGCGATACCGACAGCAGCAGTTCCTCCACTGTCGCACCGGCCGAGGTCTTCTCGATGGGCAGCGTATCGCCGTCGGTGAGCAACCGGCTGTCCTGTTCGGTGGGCGGTTTGGAGACCGCGATGAACACGTCGCCGAGCGGGGTGGCCTGGCGCAGTTCGGCGGTGGTGCCCTCGGGGAGGTCGATATCCTTGCGGATCTCCATATCGACGATGGCCTGGAAGTTCTTGGTCTCGATATTGGTGACCACACCGACATCGGAACCGCCGATCTTCACCTTGGCCTGGTCGGGCAGGTTCAGCGCGTTCTCGAACACCGCCTTCAGCGTGAAGGTGTCACCCCCGATACCGGGTTTCGGCAGCGGGATGTCCTCCACGGTCAGACCGCATCCGGAGGCCAGCACCACCGTCCCGGCCGCGGTGAGGGCGGCCACGGCGCGGCGGGCCCGGCGGATCGTTCGCATCATTTCGTCAGTCCCAGCAGTGCGGCGGTGAGTCCGAAGTCGGGTCCGAAATCTTCGGGCCGGCCGGTGCGGCAGCCGTCGGACTTCATCTGTATCCGTTCGCAGAACAGGCTGATGAGCTCGCCGTTCGCGAGGTTCGTGCCGATCAGCGCGTGCAGCCGGACGTAGCCCTGTTCGTAGTTCATCGACCGGTGGATGCTCTGCAGCAGCATCGGCGCGACGTCGACCACCTCGGTGACACCGTGCGCGTTCGCCCGCAGCTGCTCGATCACAGTGTTCATCCGATTCAGCGTGTCCACCAGCTGATCCTGATGCTGCGCGAAGATCGAGCTGGTGTTGTTCAGGAAGTCGTAGAGCTGCTGCAGGGTGGCCTGCAGGCCCGGCGCCTGTTCGGCAAGCATGGTGGTCATCTGGGTGGCCTGGTTGCTGAAATCGCGGACCGCCTGGTCGTTCTCGGCCAGCATCGTGGTCAGCTCGTTGAGCTTGATGATGATGTTCGCGATGTGGTCCTTGTTGTCGACACCGACCTTCAGCGCGCTCGACAGCGCGTTGAGAGTGTCACGCATCTTCGCGCCCTGGCCGTTGAGCATCGGGTACAGCACCCGGCCCGAGAGCGGGCCGACACCTTCCTGACCCTCCTGGGGTTTGAGCGCATCGGCGAACTTGTCGATGGTCTTGAGCATCGTGTCCAGTTCCACCGGGACATCGGTGCGTTCCAGCGGCAGATGATCGCCGCTCTCGAGGGTGTCGCCCTCGACGTAGCGGGGGGTCATCTCGATATGCCGGTCGGTGACGATGGAGGGCGAGACCACCACCGCCATGGCGTCCTTCGGGATCTGCACGTCGCCGTCGATGGTCATATGGACCTCGACCAGATCGCCGTGCGGCACGATCTCGTCGACCTTGCCGACCTCGAGCCCGAGCACGGTGATCGGGTTGCCCTCGAACATGCCGGCGATGTTCTCGAAATCGGCGGTGATCTTGATATCCCCGCCGGTCACGCTGTTCACCACCGAGCAGCTGCCGAGCGCGACCGCCGATACCCCGATGACCAGCGCCTGAGCGGTCCGCTTCACGATCCCGATCTTGTTCTTGATCATCCCTGGCACCCCTCGGCGACTTCGGCGAAGCACAACCAGTTGTCCGGGAACAGCCACGGAATACCGACCTCGGCGTAGTTGCCGTTACCCCACGCATTGGCCAGGTAGCGCACCGACGGCGGCATGATCGACAGCAGCCGATCCAGGTTGTCCTTGTTCTTCTGCAGGCCCGTTGCCATGGTGTTCAGCTGGTCGAGCGTGGTGCTGAACTGGTTGTTGTTCTGGGCACCGATCGCCTGCAACTGCGCGGTCAGCGTGGCCACATTGTCGAGCAGGGTGCGCAGCAACTGCTGCCGTTCCACCACCCGCGAGGCGATGGCCTCGCCCTGGGTGATGATCAGCAGCGCGCTGTTGCGGTTGTCGGCCAGGATGGTGGTCACCCGGTCGAGGTCTTTGAGCAGCTGAGAGACATCGTCCTTGCGTTGGTCGATCACCTTGGCCAGCGCACCGATGCTGTCCAGCGACTGGACCACCAGTTCCGGCGACCCCTTCAACTGCTCGTTGAACAGGTTCAGCGATTCGGCCAGTTTGCCGGGATCGAGTTCCTGGAACTCCGGGGTTCCCTTGGAGACCACGTCGGCGAGGTCGTAGGGGACCGCGGTATTGGTCTTCGGGATCCGGTCGTCGGGCAGGCCGGAACCGTCACCGGGATCCAGATCCACATAGCGAGCGCCGAGCAGGGTCGCCATCTTGATGGAGGCACGGGCATCGGGTCCGAGCTTCACGTCATTGCTGACCTGCAGGGTCAGCAGTACGTGGTCGCCCTCGAGTTCGGCGGCCGCGACCCGTCCCACCGGCACCCCGGCGACATCGACCTTGTCCCCGACGGTGATCCCGGCGGACTGTACGAACTCGGCTTCGATGGACTGTTCGCCGATCCCGAGATTGCGGAACCCGCTCGAGGCCAGAACCAGCACACCGACGACGATGACGCCGATGATGCCGAGGCCGAAATACCGATTGTTGTTGAACCAGGTTTTGAGTTTCGTCATCATGGCCGGCACACCGCCGATTGCGAATTGCCGCCGATCTGCGAGAACAGCCCGCGCGGGAACAGCACACCGTAGAGCGATACATCCAGTCGGCAGATGTAGGCGTTGGCGTACGCGCCCTCGGAGGTGAAGCGCCCGGCGTCGGCGAGGATGGACGGGAGGTCGATTGCGGCCTGATCCAGCTTGGCGCCGTTGGCCAGGAACAGGGTCAAAGCGTCACGTGTCGAATTCTGGACGGCCTCCAGCTTCGGCTGGATATTGCCCACCATGCCGACGAGAGCCGTGGTCGCGCCAGCGATCTGCTCGGTCGAGCCGAGCAACTGCTGTCCCTGCTCGTACAAGCCGCCGATCAGCGCCCGCGTCTGGGTTATCAGCGTCTCCAATTCGTCCCCTCGTTTGGCCAGACCGGCCATCACACCGCTGAGGTTGGTGATCACATCACTGAGGATGGCGTCACGCCGCTGGAAATCGGTGGCCATGGTGGCGGCCTGGGTGATGAACGAGCTCAACGACACCCGATCGCCCTGCAACGCGAGGATGAAGGTTTCCGAGAGCCGGTTCACCTGCGCGGGCTCGAGCACCTCGAACAGCGGCTGGAAACCGTTGAGCAGCGCCGAGATATCGAAGGACGGCTCGGTGCGGTCCAACGGGATGGTGCCGTCCTCGGGCAACTGGGTCGCATCGCCACCGGACCCCGGCGCGAGCGCGACGTAGCGCTGGCCGATCAGGTTCTGGTAGCGCACCAGCGCCTTGGTGTTGCCGAAGAGCGTCTGATCGTCCTGGACGATAAAGCTGACCTTGGCGTTGTGGTCGTCGGTGACCTCGATCTTCTGGACCTTGCCGACCCGCACGCCCGCCATCCGGACGTCGTCGCCCTCCCGCAAGCCCAGTACATCGGTGAAAACCGCGGAATACGATTTCGTACCACCGTCGACCGTCCGGGCCAGCGTATTCCACACCAGCACCGTGACCAGCACGGATACCACCGCGAACAGGCTGAACCCGATCAGCGGTTTGCGAACTCCCCTCACGAGGCGGCCTCCTCGGTCACGCGCAGGGTTCCGCCTTCCAGAATCGAACTCAGCATCAAGTACTCCATCGAGGACGGCTTGCGACCCAGCAGCGTCTCCACCGCGGCGTCGCCCTCGTAGGTGATCGGTGCGGCCGCGGGCACCACGCCGGTGCCCGGGGCGGTGCCGTTGCCCGCGGCCGGTGCGGGCGCTCCCGGCTGGGCCGGCGGATTCTGCGGCTGCGCACCGGGCTGCGCGGCGGGAGCCGGAGCCGGTGCCCCGGGCAGTCCCGGAAGCTGCGGCAACCCCTGCGGGAAAAGCCCTTCCAGCGGCGTACCTGCGAACGGGTTGGTGCCCGGCGCCTGCGCCGCCGGTGCGGGCGCGCCGGCCTGGGTGGTGACGCCCGGGATCTCCGGCAGGCCGGGCAGCGGCGGCAGCACCGGCAGCCCGTCGGCGGCGGGAAGCCGGCGCGGTTTCACCTGCTCGGGGAGGTAGCCGGGATCCGCGACCGCGGGGGCGGTGGCGCAGCTCGGGCCGGCCAGATCGCCGTAGCGCGGGCAGTCCGCCACGGTGTTGGGGTTGAACGGGGTGAAGGTGACGCCCGCGTTCCAGACCATCTGCCGCTGCGGACCCCAGGTGAACACCGTGTTCAGCTTGCGCGAGGAGTTGTTCAGATTGCTGATGGCGTTGGTGATGGACGACGGGTTCGCGGCCAGCGCACCGAAGGTCTGGTTCAGCCCGACAGTGAGCTCTTTGCCGACATTCGGGTTCCGGGCGAACAGATCGTTGATCTGATCGGCCATACTGCTGGCGCCGGTGATCACGTTCACCAGTTCCTCGCGCCGGTCGGCGATCGTGCTCGCGGTCTGGACGGACGAGGCCAGGACGTCCATGAGTTCCGGCGCCGATTCGTTGAGCGCGTGCACCGAACCCGAGAGATCGCCGAGGAAGACACCGAGATCGGGAATCGACTCGTCCACCGAGGTCACCCAGCGGTCGATCCGTTCGATGGTCGACCCGGGCATCCGGCCGCTGCCGTCGAGCGCGTAGGACAGCGTCCCCAGCACCCGGCCGAACTGCATCGGATCGATGGCGTCGAGGATGTTCTGCACCGTGGTCAGGGTGTCCTGCAGCGCGATGGTGCCCTGGCTGCGGTCTTCCTCGATGATCGAGCCCTCGTCGAGATGGTCCTGGCTGGGCCCGTTGTAGACCAGCTCCACCGAGGTGACGGCGAACAGGTTGCTGGGCACCACGCGGGCAGTGACGGTGGCCGGGATACCGTCGGCGAATTCGGGCTTCAGTTCGATGTTGACCTGCTGCAGTTCGCCCTGGGCGGCGACCGACACGTTCTTCACCGCGCCGACCAGCACACCGCGGAACTTGACGTCGGCTTGTTCGGGCAGCCCGTCACCGGTCGTGGTGAGATTGGCCGTCACCTTGACTTTCTCCACGAAATAGCCCTGATACCGGGCCATCAGGAAGCCGAGCACGACCGCGAAGACGATCAGACCGCAGGTGCCCGCGATCAGCAACTGCTTCATCGTGGGCCCGCGCCCACTCGGATCGATGATCATTGCCTACCCCGAGATCCGGATGCCGGGGTTGACGCCCCAGATGGCCAAGGTCATGAAGAGGTCCACGAAAACGGTGGCGATGATGCACATCTTGATCGCACGACCGGCCGCGACACCGACGCCCTCGGGGCCACCGGAGGCGAAGAAGCCGTAGTAGCACTGGATGAACGTGGTGATGGCGACGAAGACGATCGCTTTGAGCAGCGAGTACAGCACGTCCGTCGGAATCAGGAACTGGTAGAAGTAGTGCTGGTAGGTGCCGCTGGCGGTACCGCCGATGAGCTGCACGGTCAGCGCGCAGGAGATGTAGGCCATCGCCAGGCCGAGGCAGTACAGCGGCAGGATGGTGATCATCGCGGCGATCATCCGGGTGCTCACCAGGTAGGGCAGCGGACGGATGGCCACCGACTCCAGCGCGTCGATCTCCTCGGAGATACGCATGGCGCCGAGCTGAGCGGTGAACCGGCAGCCCGCCTGGGCCGCGAAGGCCAGTGCGGCGAGCAGCGGACCGAGCTCACGGGTGGTGGCGAAGGCCGAGATGGCACCGGTGATCGGACTGAGTCCGAGCAGATCGAGCGAGGTGTGGCCCTGGATGGCCACGGTCATTCCGCCGAACGCGCTCAGGATGAGCACGACACCGATGGTCCCGCCACCGACGATGAGATTGCCGTTGCCCCAGGTGACATCCGAGAGCAGGCGCCAGACTTCTTTGGGGTACTGCTTGAACGCCAGCGGCATCGAGCCGACCGAACGCAGGAAGAAGAACACTTGGTGCCCGAGCCGGGCCAGTAGATCGACCGGCGCGCCGGCCGCATTTCGTAGTTGCTGCAGTGGTTTGAGCAGCGGGGGCACATAGGTTGCGGACACCGGCTCACACCACCTGCGGGGGGAACAAAGTGTTGTACACCTGGGTGAAGATCACATTCACTCCGAACAACATCACCGCGGACATGACAACGGCGGTATTCACCGAGTTGGCGACACCGCCCGGACCACCGCGGGTGTTCAACCCGGTATCACAGGCGATGATTGCCGCGAGCAGACCGAACAACAGCGATTTCACCAGCGCGACAAGCAGGTCGAGCGTTATCGCAAACGAGGCGAAGGTCGCGATATAGGAACCCGGGGTGCCCCCCTGGGCGAAAATATTGAAAATGTATCCGGTCAGAAATCCGACGAAGACCACGAAACCGCAGAGCAGCACGCTGACCAGCATTGCGGCGCCGAGCCGGGGCGCTACGAGCCGGCGCAGTGGGTCGACGCCCATGACTTTCATGGCGTCGATTTCCTCCCGAATGGTTCGGGAGCCGAGATCGGCACAGATCGCGGAACCGACTGCGCCCGCGATCATCAGCACGGTGACCAGTGGCGCGCCCTGCTGGATGATGCCCAGGCCGTTGGCCGCGCCGATGAACGAGGTGGCGCCGACCTGCTGTGCGACCGCGCCGACCTGGATGGATACGATGACACCGATCGGAATCGCGACGAGCAGCGTGGGCGCCGCGGCGACGCTCGCCATGAAGGCGCACTGCCGGATGAATTCGTCGAGGGGGAACCGGCCGCGAAAGATACTGACCACGAGTTCGGAAACCGCTTCGACACCCATGGTCATCTGCCGGCCGAGCGTCTCCAATGAACGTCGAGGGTGGTCGCGCCAGTAGTCCCGCGTCCACTCGACCGCTCCGCTCAACCGCGAACCTGTTGGTGGACTCTTGGTCGACTGCACTGACTAACCCCTCTCGACGTCGGTTACCTACCCCGACGGCTGGTTTGCTTGAGGCACCTTACTACGTAGTAGTGCGGAACACACCATAGGCGCGAGACCGCGGTCACAGATGTTCATCACTTTGTGGCGTGACCACTGAGTTATCACACGTTCATTGGTGTGTATCCCAACGAGAGTTCCGCGGCACCGGTAGAACATACCGCTGACCGGCCCCGAATGTAACGAAGACCGCGAGAACTGACGCGAATCATGGTTCACTTAAATAACGGAGAGTATTCCGGGAAATTAACCCTTTCGCGGCGTCGTGGAGATTCGACCGTTACTCGACCCGCGCGCCCAAATCCGGGACAATTAATAGCGTTCGGCTATTCTTCCGAGGGTTATCGTGGCCGGAGTTCGTGCGGTGTGCGCCGCACACGGAGCACCCCGGTCGAATGCACGACCGAATTGCCGAACCCCTCTGTTACACAACGGAACTCGCGGGTAAAGGTTACTCGGGGCGCGCGTCGGGGCCTTTGCTGCCACGATGAGGTGCCACACATTGATATCGTGCGGCTTCAAGGTCTGGAGGGATATGTTCAGGAAACTCGCCCAGGCGGCCAGTGCCGTCTTCGCCGTCGCGCTGAGTACGGCGCTACTCGGCACCGGGACGGCAGCCGCCGATCCCGCCCGGCCCGTACTCGGTGGCGGCTCAGGGCTCATCATCTCCTCTGAGTCCGGCCAGATGTCCGAGTATGCGATCCAGTGCACGCTCACCACGATCGGTCACGACGGAGCCGGCAGACTCGTCGGCCTCACCGCGGGTCACTGCGGAACGCCTGGGCACGAGGTGTATGCGGAACAGGACCCGGGCGCCGGCGTGCTCGGCCGGTTCGTCCACTCCAACCAGGACCTGGACTACGCGGTACTCGAGTTCGATCCGGGCCGGGTGACCCCGGTCAACCGGATCGGCAACCTGAGCATCACCGGGGTCGGCGCACCGGCCCAGTTCCCCAATATCGTCTGCAAGGAAGGCCGCACCACCGGCAACACCTGCGGTCTCGCCTACGGAGACATCTTCGCCAGCAGTATGGAGACCTGGTCGCAGATGTGTGTGATGGAAGGCGACTCCGGTGCCCCGGTGGTCGTCGGTTCCACGCTGGTCGGCATGGTGAACGCCTACCTGGCGATCGCCTGCTTCGGCCCCGAGGTCGGCACCAATATGACGACCATCATGGGTGATATCGACAGTCGCCACGGCATCGGAGCCGGGTACCGGCCCATCTAGCGGCTACCGGAACGAAAGCACGAGGCGGGCACCGATGGTGCCCGCCTCGTGCTTTTCCGCCCTCGGGCGCATCGCCCCCCGCGCCATCCGCGCGGGCCGGAAACTCAGAGTTCGTCGACGCACACCACGAAGCGACGCTCCGGGTATACGTATCCGGAGCTGCCCGCGCCGCACGCGTCGACCTCGGTGGCGCCCTGCTCGATCGCGACGACCTTCACCCCGTCCGCGGCCGAGGTCTCGGTGCAATCGATACGCTCCGGGCCGGTGGTCCCGCCGCCCACATCCATACAGCCGCCGACCACCCAGTCGATATCGAGGCACAACGCCCCCATCTCGATACCGTTTCGGCTCTCGGCGTAGTAGTTGTCGGCATCGCCGACACACTGGCTGCTCTGCTCGGCCTTGCCGATCACCTTGTAGTTCGACTCGTTGCTACCACAGGACGCCGCTTCGATACTGGCGTCGGTGGTGGTTCCGCCGAGGGTCACGCAGTCACCGATCTCGGCGTCGAAACTGACATCGCCGGCCTCCGGGGTGGTGGTGGTCGGCGCGCTGGAGGTGGTGGTCCGCGAGGCCTCGCCGGAGCCGGGGGTACCGGTCACGTCCACCGCGTCCACCGTGCCGGTCTCCAGCACCGGCTGCGCCCGGCCCTCGATGGTGGAACTACAGCCCGCGACCGCCAGGCCGACCGCGACCGCGGCCCCGGCGATCGCTACCGACAATCGAGATGATGCCCAACCAGACACGCACAGTCCTCCCGCTGTGATGCCGAACTCTGCCTCCGCATCGAATCCGCGCCTCACTACAGCTCCGCCAGCAATATCACGCCATGAATACACCATGGCGGCCCGAGCGTCGACTCCGATGGCGCCGCCCACGGGGAGCCGCGGCCGCACCGGCAACGGCCGCGCCGCGGAGACAGCGGGGTGACGTGACATATCTCATCGACAGGTTTGGTAACGCAGATCACCATCACCGCGCCCGGACACACCGTCCGAACAGGAATCCCCGGCCCACCGGGTGTACAGCGGGCCCCGAGGTGTCACACCGGGGGAGCGTGCTACGACACACCGGCAATGCATAACGGCTATATAACGGAAAACAGGACTGGTCACGACTTCGTAAAGGCAGTACGAAGGAAGTCGGAGCGGAGGCGCATCGGCTGGATCCAGCGAGCTTCCGCAATGCGCACCAGCCCGTCGGGACCGCTCCACAACTCTACGACCGGTGGCGCGCGGGCGATCCAGACGCCCACGGGCCGGACGGCCGTGGAGGGGCTCCACAGAACTCCGCGAACACTCGCCGGGGTGCTCCGAAGGAGGTATCGGCGGCCCACCGGCCCCGTGCGCTCCAGAGTCGAATGGACGGACGAACACTCTTATGCATGTCTTCGACAACACCGGGTCGCTGCCGACCGGCCGCCGTGCCCAGCGGCGACTTCGGCAGGGTGTCCTGTTGACGGCCGCGGTCGCCGCCGCCACCACGGTGGCCACGGCGCCGGTCTACGCGCTGCCGAGCCTGCCCTCCGGGTCGGCGGCAGGCGCCGTCGAACCCGCACCGCCCGCGGCCAACTTCGCGCCGCCGGCGATCAACCCCTCCGAAGGCGAAGAGGTCGGCATCGCGCAGCCGATCATCATCAACTTCAAGGATCCGGTCGACGATCGCGCCGCCGCCGAGCGCGCCATCAAGATCACCTCTTCCACCGAGGTACCCGGCCATTTCTACTGGTGGAGCGATAAGCAGGTGCGCTGGCGGCCGAACGAGTTCTGGCCCGCGCAGAGCGATGTCGTGGTCGAGGCCGGCGGCAGCCGCAGCGCCTTCCACGTCGGTGACGCGGTGATCGCCACCGCCGACGACAACACCAAGATGATCACCGTGACCCGTAACGGCGAGGTCGTACGCACCATGCCGACCTCGATGGGCAAGGTCGACCACGAAACGCCCAACGGCACCTATATCGTCGGCGAGCAGAAGCGTGAAATGGTCATGGACTCCTCCACCTACGGGGTCCCGATCGACGCCCCCGAGGGCTACAAGCTCGATGTCGAATACGCGACCCGCATCTCCAACAGCGGGATCTTCGTACACGCCGCACCGTGGTCGGTCGGCTCACAGGGCTACGCGAACACCAGCCACGGCTGCCTCAACGTGAGCACCGAGGACGCCAAATGGTTCTACGAAAACGTCAAGAAGGGTGACGCGGTGATCGTGCAGAACACCCAGGGCGGCACCCTCAACGCCGGCGACGGCCTGGGCGACTGGAACTGAGCTGTGCTTATTTGCGGCGCCTTCGGCGCCGCGGGGTTGAGGCCCCCTTGGTCTCGCCGTTTCGGCCTCGAGACTCGAGCTTCGCTCATGCGCTTTCGAGGCCGAAACGGCGAGACGGGCCTCAACCCTTGGAGGTGTCTCGTAAAACTCGACGCATGCGGTTACGTCAGCATTGACGGCCGGGCCGGCTTCTGAATCCGTACGCACCATAAGGATCACTGCAGGCTTCCGTCCCCCGGCGGCCGCACAATATCGACCTTGCAGCGTGCCGTCTGCATCTTCGCCGATGGCATCACCGCCCTTCGCCGGGTTGATCATCTCTCGTACCCCGAGCAGAACCTCTCATCCGCCCGCCTTCCCGAACGGGCCCGCAACTTCGGCGCCGAGTCTTACGAGGCCCTGAGAGGGTCGAGGCCCGTCCCGCCCTTGGCCGGAGGTGCTCAATGGTCGCACTCTATGGACGGCCCACCGCACATCGCATGCGCGAAGCGCGAGTCTCGAGGCCTGAACGGCGGGACCTTCGGGGGCCTCGACCCCGCGACGCCGAAGGCGGCGCCAATAAACACAGCACCTTAGCGAGTGAGCTCGCCCCTCATTTTCGCGAGCAAGCTCACCTCTCCGAACCCAGGGGCACACGGCGCACGGCCTCGAGTACCGACCATCGGTTAGAGCAGGACACGAGTTGGCCCGCCAGACCCTCCGGGCGGGCCACGTCGTCGTCACCGAGTGACGCTCACCAGATCTTGACCCGCTCCTCGGGCGCCAGGTAGAGGGCGTCGTCGGGGGTCAGGTCGAAGGCCTCGTGGAAGGCGTCGATATTGCGGACCACCGCGTTGCAGCGGAACTCCGCGGGCGAATGCGGATCCACCGCGAGCCGGCGAATCGCTTCCTCGGGCCGCGCTTTGGTCCGCCAGACCTGCGCCCAGCCGAAGAACACTCGCTGCAGTCCGGTCAGACCGTCGATCACCGGCGCTTCCTGACCGTTCAGCGATATCCGGTACGCCTCCAGCGCGATCGAGAGTCCGCCCAGGTCGCCGATGTTCTCACCGATCGTGAACTCGCCGTTCACGGTGTGCTCGTCGGACAGATCGGCGGGGGAGAGCACGTCGTACTGGTCGATCAGCGCCCGCGTGCGCTTACCGAACTCGGCGCGATCGGTATCGGTCCACCAGTCGACCATATTGCCGTCGCCGTCGTACTTGGCGCCCTGATCATCGAAACCGTGCCCGATCTCGTGCCCGATCACCGCCCCGATCCCGCCGTAGTTGGCGGCGTCGTCGGCGTTCATATCGAAGAACGGCGGCTGCAGGATGGCGGCCGGGAAGACGATCTCGTTCATTCCCGGGTTGTAGTAGGCGTTCACGGTCTGCGGGGTCATGAACCATTCGTCCCGGTCCACCGGACCGCCGAGCTTGTTCAGGTCCCGGTCGTGGTCGACGGCGTAGCCGCGGCGGTAGTTCCCGACCAGGTCGGCCGGTGCCACGGTGAACGCGGAATAGTCGCGCCAGCGCTCGGGGTAGCCGATCTTGGGCGTGAACTTGTCCAGTTTCGCCAGCGCCGCCTGCCGCGTCGCCGGGCTCATCCACTCCAGCTCGGCGATATTGCGGCGATAGGCCTCGCGCAGGTTCTCCACCAGCCGCACCATCGCCGCCTTGGCCTCGGGCGGGAAGTGCTCGGCCACATACAGTTTGCCCACGGCTTCGCCGAGCAGGTCCTGCACCAGCGACACGCCACGCTTCCAGCGCTCGCGGTTCTCCTGGGCGCCGGTCAGCGTGCGGCCGTAGAAATCGAAACTCTCCTCCACCACCGCCTCGGTGAGATAGGGCGCGCGGGACCGCAGCACCCGCCACTGCGCCCACAGCCGCCACTCCTCGAGCGATTCCGATGCCCACAGCCGCGCGAAGGTCTGTAGGAAGTCGGGTTGCCGGACCACCAGCTCGGCCAGCAGGTCCGGTCCGCCGCCCGTGACGCCTTCGGCGAGACCGTCGGCCCAGGCGGTCCAGTCGAATTCCGGATGCGCGGCCGCCAGATCGGTGAAAGTGGTGAGGTTGTAGCTCAATTCGGCGTCGCGGCGGCGCACCACATCCCAGTGGCCGGCCGCGAGTTTGCGTTCGAGTTCGAAGACGCGGCTGCCCACCGGGCCCGCGGGCAGCAGCTCCGCAATCCGCGGATCCGCCGCCACCAGTGCGAACATCCGGTCGATATGGGCGATATAGCGCTCCCGCACCTCGGCGTACTCGTCGGAGCGGTAGTAGGACTCGTCGGGCAGCCCGATCCCGGACTGCGTCGCGTAGACCAGGTAACGCTGGGAGTTCTTGTCGTCGGTATCGACGTAGACGGCGACCGCACCGGATACGCCGACCCGCTGCAGCCGGCCCAGCAGCCCGGCGAACTCACCCCGGTCGGTGGTCCGCGCCAGCACGGCCAGTTCTTCGACGACGGGGGTCAGGCCCACGGACTCGACCGCGTCGGTGTCCATGAAGGAGGCGTAGAGGTCGGCGATCTTGCGGGCGTCGCTGCCGGGCTCGCCCGTGGCGTTGCGGATGATCTCCTGGACATCCAGCTCCGCCCGGTCGAACAGAGTGCGGAACGCGCCGTCGACCGCGCGGTCGGCCGGGATCTCGTACCCGGCCAGCCACGCGCCGTTGACATGCGTGAACAGGTCGTCCTGTACCCGGACGGCCGGGTCGAGATGGGTCAGATCGATACCGGAGGGGCTGGTCACGTCGGAGGTCACAGAATCCAGTATGCCGGTGCCGGGCCGGGCCTGATGGGATACCGGCCCGGCCCGACTGTTCAGTTGGTGGGCTCCGGCGGAGCGATCGTCACCCCGTACTGGTCCTCGATACGCTGGTTGAACTCGTCTTCGCACCGCGACACCGCGCTCTGGTCACCGCCCGCGTTGCTGACGCAGTCGACGAAATCGCGGCCGCCCGAATCCGACCAGATGCCCCAGCCGACGATGCCGACGACGATCACTCCGGCGAGGGCGAGCACGCCCAGGATCAGGCCGATCACCGCCATGACCCCGCCGCCGCCGGTTCCGCGATTCGCCTTCACCAGGGCGATCACACCGAGGATCACCGCGATGATCCCGAAGAGGATGCCGCCGACGATCGTCCAGAAGCTCAGTACGCCGAGGATGCCGAGGACCAGCGCGGCGATCGCCATCCCCTTGCGTTTCGGCGATTCCTGCCAGTACTCGGGTTGCGCCCCGGTGCCGGGGTAGGGCCCCGGCGCGGGATGGCCCGGGGGCGGTGGATAGGACATACGTTCCTCCTCAGCTGAGCTGGTCGAGACCCTGCCGGTAACGCTCGAGCGATCTCGGTCCGCATATCATTGTCGAGGTCGATCACGCACGGACCGACCCTTATCCGGACTTTTCGGACGTTACCCGGCGCCGAGCCGGGCATGCATCTCCCAGATCAACACTTCCGCCGGCTCCCGCGCGGTCAGCCGCTGGCCGCCGGAAAAGGTCAGGCGCACCGCGTCACCCGCGTCCAGCAGGCCCACGCCTTCCATCTCGACCGACCCACGGGCGACGAACACGTGGACGTAGGGCGCCTCGGGCAGTTCCACCGACGCCTGCGCGTCCGGCGCCAGCTTCGCCACGTGCAGTGCCGAATGCGAGCTGTTGATGGCGATGGCGGTGCGGTCACGGTACCGCGGCAGCCCGGACGCGACGGTCACCAGACCACCCGCGGCCAGTTGGTCGTCGATTTCGAGTTGCTGGTACCCCGGCTCGATCCCGGGTTCGTCGGGCAGCACCCACATCTGCACGAAATGCACCGGTTCGTCGTGTTCGGGCCGGTTGCCGTCGATCCGCCACGAATCGTTCTTCTCCGAATGCCGGATGCCGGTACCGGCACTCATCCGCTGCGCGAGCCCCGGGTATATGACGCCACTGTGGCCGAGCGAATCCTGATGAACCAGGGACCCCTCGAGCACCCACGTCACGATCTCCATATCGCGGTGCGGATGGGTATCGAACCCCTGGCCCGGCAGAACGATATCGTCATTGTTCACCAGCAGCAGACCGTGATGGGTGTTCTCGGGATCGTAGTGTGCGCCGAAGGAGAACGAATGCTTGGAATCGAGCCAGGATATCCGGGTCTTCAGACGATCACCCGCACGATGTACATCGATATGCGGCGTCGGCAGCGTGGACATCGCACGACTCCTTTCCGGCTCGGGCACAATTACCTTTCCCGCATGTAGTACCTCGGCGATACCACGACCTCGTCGATTGTCCGCTCTGGGCATTTTACGCGAGCGACCTCGGGGTGAACGGCTGGTGAGCAACCGGGGCGGTAATAGCGGTGTGGCACACGTTTCACGAGAATGGATCTATACGAAACCGGGAGGTGGAGGATGCGGCCCGAAGCACTCGCGCGAACCGAGCAGCGGCTGCGTGCCGCCGCGCGGCGCGACGGTGTCACCGACCTGGTAGTCGGCGTCGCGGTGTTCCGGGACGGGAAACTGCTGGTGGTGCGCCGGGTACCGGGTGACTATCTCGGCGGGATGTACGAGCTGCCCGGTGGCGGGGTCGAATCCGGCGAATCGCTCACCGAGGGCGCGGCGCGGGAACTGCTCGAGGAAACCGGCCTGGTGGCCCGCCGGATCACCGATTTCCTCGGCTGGTTCGACTACGCCACCCGCACCAAGGCCAAGGTGCGGAAATTCAGTTTTCTGGCCGAAGCCGAAGCCGGTGAGATAACGCTGGACCCGGACGAGCACGATGATTACGCCTGGATAGACGCCGGCGCGCTGGGCACCCTGCCGATGGCGCCCGATATGCGCGAGGCCGTCGATCTGCTCATCGCCGAACGCGTGCCCGGACCGGCCGGAATACCCCCCGGCCTGCGGGGCAGGTAGCGTCGCGGCGGTGTCCAGCTCTGCGCCCGAACCCACCACCACGGACCGGACACCGGAAGGCGGCGGGCGGCGGCACGATCTATCGGCCTTACGCGCCGCGATCAGCGAGAGCCCCGGCGCGGTCCGGCTGACCCTCGTGCGCTTCACGAGCCAGTTCGGTGACGGCATGTTCCAGGCCGCGCTGTCCGGGGCGATCCTGTTCAATCCCGAACGGGAAACCGACCCGCTCGCCGTGGCGGCCGGTTTCGCGGTACTGCTGCTGCCCTATTCGCTGATCGGACCATACGCGGGGGCACTGCTGGACCGCTGGGATCGGCGACTGGTCCTGCTCATCGCCAACCTGATGCGCGGCCTGCTGATCGCCGTGGTGGCGCTGGGCCTGCTGACCGGGGCCGGGGCGAGTTTCCTCCTGCTGCTCGCGCTGGCGGTGGTCGGGATCAGCCGGTTCACCGCGGCCGGTGTGTCGGCGGCGCTGCCGCGGGTGCTGGCGCAGCACCGGCTGGTGCCCGCCAACTCCGTGCTCGCGACAGTGGGCTCGGTGTGCGCGGCGGGCGGCGCGGCGGCCGCGGTGGCGGTGATCGGCGCGATCGGCGCCGGCGATAGCGGTTCGGCCGTCGCCGTGGCGCTGAGTGTGACCGGTTCGGTGGCCGGAGTGGTGCTCACGGCCGGGTTCCGCCCCCGCACCCTCGGCCCGGAAGCGGAATCCGGCGACACCGCGGGCGCGGTACGGGCGGTGCTCGCCGGACTGCTGGTCGGCGCACGCGCGGTCCGGCGTTCGGTCGATGTGTCCACCGCGATGATCGGTATCGGAACCCATCGGATCGTATTCGGCACCAACACCCTCGTCATGGTGCTGGTGCTGCGGGAATCACCGTCCCAGGGCGCGGCGGTGGACAGTGGATTGATCGGCTTCGGTGTCGCGATCACCGCGACGGCCGCCGGAATGCTGCTGGCGGCGCTGCTCACCCCGCTGCTCATTCCCCGCCTGGGCCGGCCCCGGACCGTCCTGCTGGCGCTGTCCGGTGCGATCGCGGTACAGCTGGCGCTGGTTCTGCCCACCGCCCTCACCCACTCATCCGACGGCGTGCACCGCGCCCACCAGCTCCTGCTGGCCGGGGCGTTCCTGCTCGGGCTGGCCGGGCAGACCATCAAACTCACCGGCGACGCCGCCATGCAGATAGACATCCCCGACGACCGCCGCGGCCAGGTCTTCGCCCTCCAGGACACGGTGTTCAATATCGCGTTCGTCCTGGCGGTCGCGGTGACGGCACTGGTCGTCCCGGCCGACGGCCGATCACCGGGGGTGGTGCTGGCGGGGGCGGGCTGCTACGGGCTCGGCATCGTCGCACTGCTGCTCAACAACCGCAGGAGGATTCGGCAATCCGGCAAGGCCGGATGAGCGGAGGACAATGGAGACACAGCCGGAAGGAGGGTGTGCCATGGGTCTGGACCTCAACAGCGACCTCGGTGAGGGGTTCGGGGCATGGAGCATGGGGGAGGACGCCGCCATGCTCGACATCGTGACCAGCGCCAATATCGCCTGCGGTTTCCATGCCGGCGATCCGTCCATCATGCGGCGCACGTGCGCGACGGCGGTGGAGAAGAGGGTGCGGATCGGGGCGCATATCGGATACCGGGACCTGGCGGGGTTCGGGCGGCGGGCGATGGCGGTAGCGCCCGCGGACCTCCGGGACGAGACGCTCTACCAGATCGGCGCGCTGGACGGCTTCGCCCGGGCGGCGGGCGACCGGGTGCGGTATGTGAAACCCCACGGCGCGCTGTACCACGCCGCCGCGGCCGACGCGGCGCTGGCCGACGCCGTGCTCGCGGGCCTGCGGGACTACGATCCCGCCCTCGTCCTGCTCGGACCCGCCGGTACCCAGCTCGAGAAATCCGCGCTGGCCGCCGGGACCCGGTTCGTGAGCGAAGGTTTCGCCGACCGGGCCTACACCGCCGCGGGCGGTCTCGCACCGCGCGGTACCCCGGGCGCCGTACTCGGTACCGACCCGGCAGTCGCCCAGGCGGTCTCGCTGGCGGAGAACGGTACCGCCCGGGTGCTGGGCGGTGGTGGCTCCGTGGCGGTCTCGCCCGAAAGTATCTGCGTCCACGGCGACACTCCGGCCGCGGTCCGGATGGCCCGGCGGATCCGTGCCGCGCTCGAGGACGCCGGGATAGCGGTAGCGTCGTTCACCTGAACGACGGAACGGGGTGAGGTGACGTGTCGCGAGCTCCACGAATCCGGGAGGAGACGGCGGTACGGTGTGCCGGCGACCGGGCCTTCCTGCTCACCCCGGACGATCCGGAGCGGGTCGGCCGGCTGGTCGCGGAATTGGCCGGGCGTCCGGTCGCCGGGGTGGTAGACGTCCTGCCTGCCGCGGAAACCGTGCTGGTGACCCTGGATTCGGTGCGCTCCGCACCCCGGGTGCGGCATGAGCTGGAACGCGTCGTCGCCGCGGTGAGCGCGACGCAGGCCGATGTTTCCCGTGGAACATTCACGCCCGTAACCGAACCTGTGCGGATTCCCGTGCGGTACGACGGTCCCGATCTCGATACCGTGGCCGCGATGCTGGACCTGCGACCGGACCAGGTGATCGCCGCGCACACCGCCGCGACCTGGCAGTGCGCCTTCGTCGGCTTCGCGCCCGGCTTCGGCTATCTCACCGCCGCCGACTGGCGGTACAGCGTCGCGCGCCGCGATACGGCGCGCACCCGCATACCGGCGGGGTCGGTCGGCCTGGCCGGAGGCTGGTCGGCGGTCTATCCGCGGGAGACGCCGGGTGGCTGGCAACTCATCGGCACCACCGCACTGACCATGTGGGATTCCGATCGGGACCCGCCCGCCCTCGTCCGCGCCGGCGCGCGGGTGCGATTCGTCGATGTGGACGCTGCCTCGTGATCGTGGTCGAGCAGGTCGGCCCGGCGGCCACCGTCCAGGATCTGGGTCGCCCCGGCTGGTTCCATTCCGGCGTCGGACCCTCCGGCGCGGCCGACCGCGGGGCACTACGGCTGGCGAACCGCCTGGTGGGGAACCCGGAGGGCTACGCCGGGATCGAAGTACTGCTCGGCGGCCTGACCCTGCGCGCCGAAACCTCACTGCTGCTGGCGGTCACCGGGGCGCCCGCCCCCGCGACCCTGGACGGGACCCCGGTGGGTCACGCGAGCGTGCTGCATCTCTCGCCGGGACGACGCCTGCGGCTGGCCACGACGCGCACCGGTCTGCGCAGCTATATCGGGGTACGCGGAGGAATCGATGTTCCCCCGGTCCTGGGCTCCCGCAGTTACGACACTCTCTCGGGTATCGGCCCGCCCCCGTTGCGCGACGGCGGAACTCTCCCCATCGGTCCACCACCCCGTGAGTGGCCGATCATCGAGCAGGCGCCACTACCCGGACCGGACGGAACACTGGAGATACACGCCCTGCCCGGCCCCCGGGACGACTGGTTCACCGACCCGGCCGCCCTGTTCACGGGACACTGGTCGGTGAGCGCCGACACCGACCGGGTCGGGGCGCGCCTGGACCGGGCGGACGGGCCGGCGCTGCGGCGGAAATCGTCCGGCGAACTCGCCACCGAGGGTATGGCGCTCGGATCGGTGCAGGTTCCGCCCAGCGGTCAACCGGTGATCTTCCTCGCCGACCACCCGATCACCGGCGGTTATCCGGTGATCGCGGTGGTCACCGATGCCGATATCGACCGGGTAGCGCAGGCCCGGCCCGGTCAGCGGATCCGGTTCCGCGCGGCGGGCACCGGCTGACCCGCGGCATCCACGGACCTCACGACACGGGCGGCTCGTCCGGCGGTGCCAGCCGGGCGTGCAGGAGATACACGTTGTACGAATCCCACGCCGACAGCGCGAAATACAGATCCCGCGAAGTGGACCACGGATGGAGGAAACCGCCGTAGGCCTTCGGGTAGTCGGCGGTCGATACCAGCTGCACCGGTTCGGTCCAGCTGCCCTGTGGGTCGGCGGCGGTCCGCAGCACGATCGCGCCGCGCGCGGAATCCAGATAACTCATCTGCCAGCGCCCGGTCTCCGGGTCGACCCGCACCGACAGCTCACTGGCGATACCGGCCACCAGCGGTGTCGCCAGGTTCTCCACCGCCGGGGCCCAGGTGCCGTTCACCCAGTACTGGTACGCCGTCTTGTTCAGCACCTCGTCCTTCGGGACCCGGGCCAGCCCGATCACCCCGACCCGGCCGTTGGGCGTACCGAACATGTAGACGTGGTCGCCGTGCGGCACCATGGCCGTCACCTGGAACCGGCCGAGCCCGAAAAGGTTGTCCCAGCGGGCATGCTGGTCCTTGACCCAGGTGCTGCCGCCGTCGTCGGAATAGGCGATACCACCGTAGTTCGTCCACCACATCCCCGGAATACGGCTCCAGCGGTTCACCGACATGAAGCTGAGGTACTGCCGCCGGCCGAGCGCGAACCCGGAGGTCGGGATGGTGGTGGTCTCCCAGTTCTTGATCTTGCGACTGCCCAGCAGTTCGGCCGCGTGGCAACGGCTGTCCTGCACCATCGTTTCCAGCGACAGGCCGTCGGAGAGATCTCGGTCGGTGCTGTAGGCCAGCACATTACTGCGCCAGTCGTCGTCCGGACCGCCCACACCACCGGCCGACCAGCCCTTTCCGAACGTATCGCCGAACACCATGGCGATCCGGCCCGGTTCGGTCTCCCACATCAGCCCGAGGTCGGTGCCGTCGACCTGCCAGCGCATATCGGTGCGGTTCGCCGACCCGGGCCCGGTGACCTGTTCGACCAGCCGCACCGTCTCGACCCGCGGTAGCGCCACCGGCGCCGCGACCGGACCCGGTTCGGCCGGATGTACGACCGGTGGCGGCGCCGGTTGCGGCGGCACGCCCGGGCCGCCGGGCACCGGGTACGGGATCGGTTCGATCTCGGGCATCACCCGGATCTCGGGTAGCCGCCACGGCATTCCGGAACCGGACGAACCCGAACTGCTGCCGTTCGCCGAACCGCCACCCGGCGCGGCCGGGGGAGGAGCCGGCTCACCGGGCGCGGGCTTCACCGGTTTCGGTGTGTCGCGAATATCGGGGCAGGGGTTGTGGCAGGGGTCGGCGGGCAACGGATCCGGGGTGATCCGGGTGTTGTCCGGCGGCGGATCGGGTACGGGCACCGGTTGCAGCTGCGGTACCGGAACCGGGATATCGATCTGGGGCGGCACCTGCACCGGCGGCGGGGGCGGGGCCGACGGATCCGGCTCCCGGGCCAGCGGGTCGAAACCGGTTTCGCCACACTGGTTCACCGGCGGCGGTGCCCACGGAAACGGCGCGGCATGAGCGGGAACCGGCACAGCGACATACCCCGCGAGCACCAATCCCAGGAACGCGAGCCCGACACGGCCGGGCCGCGGGTCCGGCATCACCTCGATCAAAACTTCTCGCAGTCTCTGGTCGAGTCCCATTGCCGGACCGAACCTACCGGAAACGGACAGCCTCCGCGCCGATTGATCGACGCGGGTCGTGGGCCGCGTCGCACGGGGGTTACGCCTCGGCCCCGACACGGCAGGTGACCTCGACGACACCGCGTGGTCCGGGCCCGGCCGACCCAGTACCCTCGAAGGTGATCATGGCCGCCTACTCCGATCCCCGCTCGGCCTCTCTGTTCAACGCACTGTGGGCCGTCGACCTGGGTAAACGACTGTTCGAGCAGACCCGGCTGGAACAGTGGATCAGCCTGACCACCGCCTGGATGGAACCGATGGCCGACCTCGGCGCCGGGACCGTCACCGCGCTGCTACCGGACACGCTGCTCACCGTGCTCAGTGAAGGCATACTGAGCCGGTTCGGCGGACAGGAGATCAGCGCGACGCTGCTGGGTCATCGGCTGACCGGCACCCTGGATCTGCTGAAGGTGCGCCGGCGCGGCGCGCATTTCCAGACCAAAGCCGTACTCCGGGAGCTGCGCTGGGATGAACGGCCCATCGACGAGGTCACCGTTGTCTCGCATGAGGTCCGGCTGGTCCCGGGGGTGCCGACCCGCGTCCGCGCCAACCGGGTGGATATCGAGGGCACGGTCGGCCTGGACACCGTGGTGGATTGGCTCGCGAGCCGGCAGCGGGAATGGGAACTCTCGGTGACCGAGCAGGGGCTCATCCACGCGGTGCATCGCCGCAAGAGGATCACCGCCGACCTGGACGCCTCGGTCACCGAGGATGTGCTGCACCTGGTCGTACGGCGCGCCACCTGGGCCGGGCTGCCCGTTCCCCGGCGCTGGCGCACGATGAACCCCATCCCGATGGGGGAGCTGCCGCGCGGCGCGCGGGTGCGGTGGGCCGTCCGCGACGGCGTGGTGGTGCGCTTCCGGATAGAACTCGCGCCGGTCAGCGGCTCGTTCGACCTGGCCCAGATCCGTTCCGCGATCGTGGCGGGTACCACCCTGATCGTTTTCTGACCGGCCGGCTCATTTCTGGGTCTGCCACCACTGTTCGAGCGCCGCCTCGGCCTCGTCCCGGGTCAGCGGTCCGCGATCGAGACGCAGCTCCTTGAGAAAACGCCAGGCCCGCCCGACCTCGGGCCCCGGCGGCAGCCCCAGCAATTCCATGATCGCGTTACCGTCCAGATCCGGCCGGACCCTGGCCAGATCCTCCTGCTCCTGCAGCCGCGCGATCCGCGCCTCCAGATCGTCGTAGGTGGACCGCAACGCCGCCGCCCGGCGCTTGTTCCGGGTGGTGCAGTCGGCGCGCACCAGTTTGTGCAGGCGGGGCAGCAACTCGCCGCCGTCGGTGACGTAGCGGCGGACCGCGGAATCGGTCCACTGCCCCTTGCCGTAACCGTGGAACCGCAGATGCAGGAACACCAGCCGCGCCACATCCTCGGTGAACTGCTTCGGATACTTCAGCGCGCGCATCCGCTTGCGCACCATCTTCGCGCCCACCACCTCGTGATGGTGGAAGCTCACCCCGCCACCGGGTTCGTTGCGTTTGGTGTCCGGTTTCCCGATATCGTGCAACAGCGCCGCCCAGCGCAGCACCAGATCGGGATCACCCTCCTCCTGGTCGATGGCCTGTTCCAGCACGGTCAGCGAATGCCAGTAGACGTCCTTGTGCTGATGATGCTCGTCGATCTCCAGCTTCATCGCCGGGACCTCGGGCAGCACCCGCTGGGCCAGACCCGTCTCGCACATCATGTCGATACCGTCGATCGGGTGGGCGCCACCGATCAGTTTGTCCAGTTCGGTCCGCACCCGCTCCGGGGTGATCCGGTCGATCTCCGCGGCCATCCCCGTGATTGCCGCCCGCACCCGCGGATGGACGTCGAAGCCGAGCTGCGAGACGAAACGCGCCGCCCGCAGCATGCGCAACGGGTCGTCACCGAACGAGTCCTCCGGGGCCGCGGGAGTATCCAGCACACCGGCCAGCAGTGCCGCCATCCCGTCCAGCGGATCCACGAATTCCAGCGCCCCGTCGGCCGCGATCCGGACCGCCATGGCATTGACCGTGAAATCCCGCCGGACGAGGTCGTCCTCCAGCGTGTCACCAAAGCTGACCTGCGGATTCCGCGAAACCCGGTCATAGACGTCGCTACGGAACGTGGTGATCTCCAATTGCTGCCCGTTCTTGGCGGCACTCACCGTCCCGAACGCCAGCCCCCCGGTGTCCCACAGCTGATCGGCCCATCCGCGCAGCAACTCCTGCACCTGCTCCGGCCGCGCGTCGGTGGTGAAATCCAGATCCGTCCCGAGCCGCCCGAGCACCGCGTCGCGCACACTGCCCCCGACCAGGTACAGCTGGAAACCGCGCGCGGAGAACATCTCGCCGAGCGGCGTCAGCACATCGGTGTGCCGGCCCAGCGTGATCGCGGCCGCCGCGAGCAAACGGGTACGGCGATCCTGCACAACGTCGTCGGACTCGGTCGAAACCACAGCAGAACCATACCGAGTAGGAACAAATGTGATTCTCCGGCCGGACCGTATGGTCGGACACTAATGGGTCCGGAGAATTGCCATCGGACGGCGGGGATCTGTGACGCCGCTACCGAAGGAAAAGGCGCCGAGGGCGGGCCGGCCGGCGAAGACGAGATGCGAGCTTACGAATCGGAGAGGCATGCTCGCAAAGGTGAGAAGCCGGTGCGCTCGGGTAGGCGGGGTGGACCTGCTCGCGAAAGCCGAGGCGTGGACCTGCTCGCGAAGGTGCTGTG
>NZ_BDCU01000008.1 GCF_001618425.1 Nocardia fusca NBRC 14340 | reverse complement strand
ATGCGGGTTGCGTGGGCATTCGATGTCCGGGTCGCATGTTGATTCATCCGTGGAAGGCCGCACCCTCTCGGCGCCGAGTTCGGCGAGGCCCACAAAGGTCGAGGCCCGTCCCGCCGTTCAGCGCCCGAAGTGCCATGCGCGAAGCGCGAGTCTCGGGCGCTGAACGACGGGACCGAGGGGGCCTCGACCCCGCGACGCCGGAGGCGGCGCCGATAAACACTGCTCTAGTATTGCGTAGTGTCTCCGGCCGATCGTGCGAACAGTAGACGCCGCCAGCCGCGGCGTCGTGGTTCGGCCGGTGGTGCGGCGAAACCTCGTATGCGTACCGTGCGGGAGACTTCGGCCGGGGGTTTGGTGGTCGAAGGGCTGGACGGTCCGCCGGAGGCGCGCTGTGCCGCTTTGATCGGCCGTACCGACCGGCGTGGCCGACTGCTATGGTCGCTGCCCAAAGGACATATCGAAGAGGGCGAATCCTCGGAACAAACGGCGATCCGGGAGGTCGCCGAGGAGACCGGTATCCAGGGTGTCGTGGTCGCCGAATTGGGCAGTATCGATTACTGGTTCGTCACCGAGGGTCGGCGGGTACACAAAACGGTGCATCATTTTCTGCTGCGTTCGGTCGGTGGCGAATTGTCCGACGCGGATGTCGAGGTCACCCAGGTGGACTGGGTACCGCTGAGCGAATTGAACTCGAGGCTGGCCTACGCGGATGAGCGGAGGCTGGCCGAGGTGGCGAACCGCCTGATCGACCGGATGGAGACCGGCAAGCGATGACGCGTGGACTGAGTCGGATCATGCTCGTGATCCTGACCATCCTCGGTTCGGCGGCGCTGCCCGCGCTGCTCGGATCCCCGGCTCAGGCCCAGCCCACGGGGTCGGCCGAGGACACCTCGATGCCGCAGTTCTTGAAGTTGTCCCTCGATTCGGTGAGTCCGGGCACCGTCACCGCGCAGAGTGAGCCGGTGCTCACGGTGGCGGGCACGGTCACCAATATCGGTGACCGCGGGGTCGACGAGGTGGCCGTGCGGGTGCAGCGGGCGCGGCCGGTATCGGACCCCAGCGAGTTGCGTACGGCGCTGAAGCTGGATCAGGTGAACTACGAGCTTCCGACGCCTTTCCAGGATGTCGCGGTGCGGCTGGAACCCGGACAGCGCCAGCAGTTCACCATGTCCGTCCCGCTGCGGGACGCGTCGGGGACTTCGCTGAACATCACCGAACCGGGTGTGTACCCGCTGCTGCTGAACGTGAACGGGACTCCCGACTACGGTGGCCAGGCACGATTGGACGATGCGCGGTTCCTGTTGCCGGTGCTGGGGTTGCCGGCGGCCGCGGACGGGAGCGCTCCGCCGCTGCCCGCGCCCGCCGCACCGCCGGTGCAGACCACCCTCCTGTGGCCGCTGGCCGATCGCCCCCGCATGGTGGCGGGGCAGACCGGCGACCTGGATCGTGAGGTCGAGCTGACCGACGACGAGCTGGCCGCGTCGGTGAGCCGCGGCGGCCGGTTGGACGAGCTGGTGGGCGCCTTGGAGTCGGTTTTCGGTGACGATCGGGCGGCCGACGGGCCGTCTTCGGCGGTCTGCCTGGCGATCGATCCCGATCTGCTGCTCACCGTGCAGGCCATGACCAGCGATTACCGAGTGCTGGCCAGTCCGTCCGATCCGGACGGCGCGACGCGTCCGGGTTCGGGGACCGAATCCGCGAAAGCCTGGCTGGATCGGTTGCGGAATCTGGCGTCGTCGATGTGCACGGTGGCGCTGCCCTTCGCCCAGGTCGATATCGCGGCGCTCGCGGCGGCCGCCGACCCCGCGCTCACCGCGCGGGCGCTGGATGCGCCGGCGACGATCGTCGATTCCATCCTGAACACCCGATCCGTTCGCGGTGTGAGCCTGCCCGACTCCAGCAGTCTGGACCAGGGCGCGGCGCAGCTCCTGAAGAACCAGGGCTTCGGGACCGCGGTGCTGGCCGCCAACGCGGTGGCGCCCGAGGGCGGTGCCGGCGACCCGTACGCGTCGGTCCCCGATCTGGTACGGCTGCCCGGTGTACCGGGCGCGGTTCCACCGCCCGCGCCGGCTCCCGAGTCCGGCGACACCCCCGATGCGGTACCCGCCGGTGACACCGCCGACGACGCTGCGCAGCCGGATCCCGGCACGCCGGCACAGACCCCGGCGGGCGCCGCACCGGCGCAGCCGGGCGGTGGCGGTTCCTCGACGGCCGATCCGGCGCTGCGCGTGGCGACCTTCGACATCTGGCCCGCGGCCGCGCTGGCGGGCGTCGGATCCAATCCGCCCACCCCGGCCTATGTACCGGAAGCGGCGCGATACGCGGTGACCAACGATTCCCGGACCGCGCGGCTGCAGGATGCGCTCGGGGCGGTGTCCTGGCGGGCACTGCAGACCGATCCGGGCCGGCCGCGATCGCAGTTGATCGTGCCGCCGCAGCAGTGGGGCGCGAACCGGGACGAGGCCGCCGCGCTGCTGCGCCAGCTCGACCTGCTGGTCGAGAACAAACTGGTCGATCCCCGGCCGTTCGACGATCTCGTCGGTCAGGCGCCCGATCCTGTCCCGTATCAGCTGGCCCCGCTACCGGAGGCGGCCGCGGAGGCGGTGCCGGTCCATTTCGCGACCCCCGCCCGCGACCAGTCGCATCGCATCTCGCAGCTGCTGCAGGCAATGGTGGAGGTGCCCGAGGCGGCGCCGACCCCGCGCGCCTATCTCGATCCGCTGCGCGACGATCTGGTGCGCGCGCTGTCGCTGTCCGATCGGCGCGGTGGTCCCACCGCGCAGGCCGAGGTCTTCGCTGCGCGACGGATCGAGAAGGCGACATCGACGGTCGACGAGATCTTCCGGTCGGTATCGGTGCTGCCGCCCGGCGGGGTGTACACACTGGCCTCCGAGTCGAGTCCGCTCCTGCTGGTCGCCCGCAACGATCTGCCCGTTTCGGTGCGGATCAGGTTCCGGATCGACGCACCGGCGGAAACCAAGATCACCGATATCGGTGAGCAGTTGCTGCCGCCGCGTGGTACCCGGTCGTTCCAGATCCCGACCGAGGTCAGTGACAGCCGCAAACTCGTGGTGCCGATCTCGCTGAGCACCCCGGAGGGGGTGCCGCTGGGCTACGCCACCTCGATCTCGGTGCGATCCAACGCCTACGGCCAGATTCTGGCGATCATCACCGCATGCGCGGCCGCCCTGCTGTTCCTGCTGGCCGGGCGCCGGTTGTGGCGGCGTTTCCACGGCAAACGCGATCCCGCCGACAAAGGTATCGATCCCGGGTTGCGGCAGCGGGTCGTCCGGTTGGGCCGGGCGCGTCGGCGTGGACGGGGCAGCTCCGGACCACAGGTGAGCGAGGCGGCCCGGGAGGCGAGGCGCCGGACGGCCCGCGGCCGGGAACGGGTGTAGCGGGCGATTCCCCCGCCGACGGGACGGAGACCGGGGCAGTTTCCCGAGGATCTCGTGTGCCGCGTGCTGCGCGGCCGCTGCATGTTCATCGGCCGGCTCCGGCGCTCTCCCGGCCAGGTGCGCTGCACACGGCCGGGAGAGGGTGACCCGGACCCACGACCCATGGAAGATGGAGGGGTGCGCACCGGCTGCCCGGGTTCACCCGGGTGCCGGTGCGTAGTCGGACGCATTACGGCCCGTTCGTCGCGCGCGAACGCCGAGACAATGTGTTCGACGCGACACAGGGGACAACCGCCGCGCGGGTTCCGGGCGATACAGGAGGCATGATGAGCGACGATGAATCCTCCGCTCATCGGCAGCAGCCCGGTCGACAACCCGACGGTCCACGAGCCCGCCGGTCCCCCAGCGCACCGTGGGAGCGAGCACCTCGGTCTCCCGGCTCGGAGACGGATATGACCGGACATCCCGGCGATCCGGAACTGGACCGCGACCGCCCCGGCGCGTTCCGGGAGCCGCCACCGCAGATGCGCCGGCCCGAGCGTCCCGGCCCTCCGGCGGATCGATCCGTCCCGCCCGGCCCGCGTCCGGGACCGGGGCCTCGCCCCGGACCGCATCCGGGGGAGGACCGCTATGCCCCCAACCGGCCGCAGCAGCCGGATCCACGCGTGCCCCGGAACCAGCCGCCCGGGCGGCCCACGAATCCGCCGCCGAGGTCCCGCCCGGCCGTACCCCCCGACCAGCGCTCCGGACCACCGTCGGGTGCCCGTCCGGCGGTCCCGCCCGAGCAACGGTCCGCGCCACCGTCGGGTGCCCGTCCGGCCGTCCCACCCGACCAGCGGTCCGCGCCACGATCGGGTGCCCGCCCGGCCGTTACCCCCGAGCAACGGTCCACACCCCCGGGGCCCGCGCAGGCCGCCGTACCGCCGATGCGAGGTGGCCGCCCGCAGCCGCCCCCGGGCCGGTCACCCATGCCCGGTCCGGGCCGGCCGCCGGCACCCGGTGCCCGCCCGCCGGCCCAGGGACGACCCGACGACGGCCGTCCTCCCCAACGCCCCCGACCCGACGGTGCCCCCGCCGCGGGCCCGTCCTCCGAACCGTTCCCCGCGCAACGGATGCGGCCGATGCAGCCACCACCCGCCGGTGGTCCGCCACCGGGTCGCACCGGCGCCCCGGATCGGCCGCCGATGCCTCCCCAGGCCAGGCCGCAGGCACCGGACTCGCAGCCCCGGGTGCGTAACCGGCCCGCGCCGCAGCAGCCGGCGCCCGCGCCACGCCAGGGGCCGGCCTCCCAGCCGTTCCGCCGGGTACCGCCGGGCCGGGAACCCGCGCCGGCTTCCGCTACCGCGGTTCCCGCGCACAACCGGCCGGACACGGGCCGGATGGCCGCGGTCGCCGTCGCGGAGAAACCCGCCGCAGGCGCGTCCCCGGACAAGGCCGACAACAGTCAGGCCAAGCTCCTGAAGGATTCCGGGTCGATCGCGATCGCCACCCTGATCAGCCGTATCACCGGTTTCGGTAAACAGCTGCTGTTGCTGGCGGTACTGGGCCCGGCCATCGCCAGCTCGTTCACCTCGGCCAGCCTCATTCCGAACATGATCGCCGAACTGGTGCTGGGTGCGGTGCTGACGGCGATCGTGGTCCCGACGCTGGTCCGGGCCGAGCAGGAGGACTCCGACGGCGGCGCCGCCTTCATCCGGCGCCTGGTCACCGCGGCCTCGGTCATCCTCGGCACCGCCGCGCTGCTGGCCACCGCGGCCGCGCCGATTCTGGCCACCCATGTCTTCGTCTCGGCCGACGGCAAGGTCAACACCGCCCTCACCACGGCACTCACCTTCCTGCTCGTGCCCGCCGTGTTGTTCTACGGGTTGTCCGCCTTGTTCACCGCCGTCCTGAACACCCGGGGCGCGTTCAAACCGGGCGCCTGGGCGCCGGTACTCAACAATGTGGTGGTCCTGGTCGTATTGGGCCTGTACGCGCTGACGCCAGGGGAGATCACTCTGGACCCGGTGCGGATGAGCGACCCGAAGCTGCTCGTGCTGGGTTGCGGCGTAACTCTCGGCGTCATCGTGCAGGCCGTCAGCCTGCTACCCGCCATCCGCCGCCAGGGCATCGACCTGCGTCCGCTGTGGGGGATGGACAACCGCCTCAAACAGTTCGGCACGATGGCGGCCGCCATCATCCTGTACGTGCTGATCAGCCAGATCGGCGGCATCTTCGCGAACAATATCTCCTCGCAGGCCGACGAGGCGGGCCCGGCGATCTACCAGAACGCCTGGCTGCTGCTCCAGCTGCCCTACGGCGTCATCGGCGTAACCCTGCTCACCGCGATCATGCCCCGGCTGAGCCGCAACGCCGCCAACGACGACACCCCCGCGGTGGTCGACGATCTCTCGGCCGCCACCCGGCTGACCATGATCGCGCTGATCCCCATCGTCACCTTCCTGACGATCGCCGGGCCGCAGGTCGGCGACGCGCTGTTCGGCTACGCCCGGTTCGCCGAGGACGCCTCCCGGCTCGGTACCGCGGTGAGCTTCTCGGCGTTCACCCTGATCCCCTACTCGCTGGTGCTGATTCATCTGCGCGTGTTCTACGCCCGCGAACAGGCCTGGACACCCACCTGGATCATCCTCGGGATCACCACCATCAAGATCCTGTTCTCGGCGCTGGCCCCATTCATCGCCGAGAGCAGTCAGCAGGTGGTGATCGTGCTCGGCGTCGCGACCGGCCTCGGCTTCACCACCGGCGCGGTGATCGGCGGCTACCTGCTGCACCGCAGCCTGGGCGATCTGCGGATGGCCAATGTCGGGCGGACGGTCAGCCGGGTGCTACTGGCTTCGCTGGCCGGCGGTGCGGTCATGCTCATCGCGGACCGGGTCATGGGACTGGACCGGCTGACCGAATCACTCGGCGGTCCCGGATCGTTCATCCGGGTGGGTATCACCGCGATCGTCATGTTCGCGGTGGCATTCGGGCTGATGCGCCTGGCCGGTATCCCCGAGGTCGTCGCGATCACGGTGGCCGTCTCGCGCCGCCTCGGCATCACCCCGCCGGCCCCCGAGATCGACCTCGGACCCGCCGAGGAGGAATACGCCACCCGCGTTCTGCACCGGCCGGATCCGTACCTGGCGTACTCCGGCTTCGACTCGGCCATGGACGCGCAGAGCACCATGGTGCTGCCGGTGATCCGGCCGGACTCGGTTGAGCGCACCGGCGCGGGCCAGTTCCCGTACCCTGTTCGGCAGACGAGCACAAGAGGCAGGACCGCTGAAGTTGCGGCATACCAGGGCGAAGGAGGTCCGAGGGTGAGCGACGACGCGGTGGGCGAGCGCCCAGCCGCCGATTCTTCCTCGAATCCGGCGAGCGGTCGCATGTCCACCGATGTTCCCCCGGGGCAGACGGAACCGGGCGACCCGCACACCCAGCGCGGGGTCGGTGGACCGTCCGCGCACGATCCGGCGTACCCGGCGGAGCAGCGGGCAGAATCGGGGCCCTACCCCCACGACGACGAAACCGCGCGCTTCACGGGCGGATCGGATGACGGATACGAACCGGAAGAACCCGGCGAACACCTGTCGGAAGAGCAGCTGCACCAGACCGGTGCGACGGTCTCGGCCACCGACCCGGTCTACGACACCGGCATGATCCCGGTTCCGCCGATGACCCGGTCCAGCCGGGTTCAGCGCGGGCCCGAGCTCATTCCCGGTGCCTCGGTCGCCGGTGGCCGTTACCGGCTGCTGGCCGGGCACGGCGGGGCGCGTGGGCTGCGGTTCTGGCAGGCACTCGATATCAAACTCGACCGTGAGGTCGCGCTGACCTTCGTCGACGCCGATCAGAAGGCCGCCGGTAATTCCGGCCAGGACGGTCCGCAGGCGATCTTGTCCCGGACCCTGAGACTGGGCCGGATCAACTCTCCGGGTCTGGCCCGGGTGCTGGACGTGGTGCGCGGTAGTTCCGGCGGCATCGTGGTCGCCGAATGGACCCCGGGCCGTTCACTGCGCGAGATGGCCGAAACCGTCCCGTCGCCGATCGGTGCCGCGCGCGCCATCCGCGTCCTCGCCTCGGCCACCGAAATGGCCCACCGCAGCGGCGGAGCCCTGTCCATCGACCATCCGGACCGGATCCGCATCAGTGCGTCCGGCGATGCGGTGCTGGCCTTTCCCGGCACCCTGGGTGACGCGGATCCGCAGAGCGATGTTCGTGGTCTGGGCGCCATGCTGTACGCCCTCATGACCGCCCGCTGGCCGCTGCGCCAGGGCGGAACGATCGGTAACGCCGCGACGGTCGGCGGCCTGCCTCCGGCCGATTTCGGCCCCGACGGCACTCCGGTGGAACCCCGCCAGATCCGGCCCGAGGTCCCGTTCGAGATCTCCGCGGTGGCGGTACGGTCGCTGGAACCCGACAAGGGTGTCCGGACCGCCGCGACCATCCAGCATGTGCTGGAGCAGGCGTCGGTGGTGGACCAGAAGACCGATTTCATTCCGGTGCTGCGACTCGGGCAGCGGGCCCCGGCACCGGCCGACGAATCGCTGGCCGATCCGGAACTGCTCGCCGCCGAACGCGAGAAATCGCAGCGGATGATGTGGATCATGGTGGCCCTGGGCATCCTCACCGCCCTGGTCGTCGGCATCGTCATCTGGTGGCTGGTCAGCGTTTTCGCCCCGGGTGATTCCAGCGAGCCGCTCAACGAGCAGAAGGTCATCGGTCTCACCACCAGTCGCGCGCCGGATGCCTCGGAGACATCGGCGGGTCCGTCGTCGGCTCCCGCCGCGGCCGACGGGGTGCCGGTGCCGGCCAGCGGAGTGGTCGTGTTCTCCCCGGAGGGCACCCCCGACGATCCGTCCGGCGCCGCCACCACCACGGACGGTGATCCCGCGACCTCCTGGCGCACCGACCAGTACTTCCAGCAGTTTCCGGCGCTGAAGAAGGGCGTCGGACTGCTGGCCACGCTGCCCAGTCCCGCGACGCTGACCAAGGTCTCGATAACCTCGTCCACTCCGGGAACCAGTGTCGAGATCCGCACCTCGCCCACCGAGGCGGCCACCCTCGATCAGACCCAGCTCGTCGGCACGGCCGTCCTGGGCGACGGGGTGACCGAGGTTCCGATCCAGACCGATCAATCGGCGCGCTACGTCCTCATCTGGGTTACCGGACTGGGTAATTCGGGGGCGCAGTTCCAGAGCTCCATCGCCGAACTCGGGTTCGAAGCCGAACGCTGATCGATGCGTTCCGAGCGGCCCGCACGTGCACGTGTGCGGGCCGAGATCGGTTGCCGCCGAATCAATTGCCGGGATATGATCGCGCTCCGCGCTCTCAGCAGGGAGCCCGGCGGGATCAGGGGTTCGATTCCGCACGCTGCCCACCGCAGTGATTGTCGGTACCGGATCACCGGCTGTCGTCGCTGCCGTGAGCGCTGTCCAAGGGGTTGGCTATTGGCGTCCGAAGTGAACGCGGGGGGTCGTGCCGGGACACGAGCCGCTGCGGTGGGAACAGGGGGATCCCACCTGGATACGACAACCGATACAGATCTGCTGCGGGCCCACGCGAACGGTGCACCGCATGCTTTCGCCGAACTGATCCGCAGGCACAACGATCATCTGTGGCAGACCGCGGTACGCGTCTGCTACACCCCGGAGGACGCGGCCGACGCCCTGCAGGAGGCGCTGCTGTCCGCACACCGCAACGCGGCTTCCTTCCGGGCGGAATCCGGGGTGCGCACCTGGCTGCACCGCATCGTGGTGAACGCCTGCCTCGACCGGATCCGCCGCAACCGCGCGCGGCCCACGCTGTTCCTGGCGCCGGAGGTATGGCCCGAGATCTCCGACGACACCGACGATTACAGCCGGGTCGATATCTCGCTGGTGCTCGAACGCGCGCTTTTCCGGCTTCCACCGGACCAGCGGGCCGCGGTCGTCGCGGTCGACGTGGAAGGGTACAGCGTCGCGGACGCCGCGGAACTGCTCGGTGTTCCGGTGGGCACAGTCAAGAGCAGATGCGCGCGGGCCCGGCAGCGCCTGAAGACCGAACTGGATTCTCTGCACGTGGAGAGGAACCAGATGTAGTGCCCTCGCGTCAGTACCAGTGACACATTTTTCCTCCCGAACGGTATGTACCCGAGGGAGTACAGAAAACCGGCCGCAGGAATCGGTATCCGAGTCAGATGGACGCAGCAGCATTGGAGGTGTGCAGGTCATGAGCCCCATTCCGCAACCTCCTTTCCCGGCGGAGTTGCTCGCCGATCTGCACGCCGGAAATATCGATCCGGAGCTCAGTGCTCACCTGTGGCCCGCGGTACAGCGCGACCCGGACGCGAAACGCTATCTCGACTCGCTGGACGAGCTCCGCGGGTCGCTGGCGGCCCTGGGCACCTCCGAGCGGATCACCCGTCCGATCCCCGGTGATATCGCCGCCCGCCTGGACGCACTGGCCGAATCGCTGGGCCGGCCGGGAGGCGACTCCGGAACCGATACCGCGTGGACCGGGCTCGCCGATCCACCGAACGATTCACCACCGGACCCTTCCGATATCCCGCCACCGGCATTCGGTTCCACGCTCCCAGCACACGACGAGACCGGTCCCGGAGCACCTTTCGAGCCCGCGGGCCTCGCCGCGCCCGTCTCCCTGGACGCCCGCCGCAGGCGGCGTCGGCTCGCGGCGGGGCTCGCCGCCGCGGCAGTAATCGTGGTCGCCATCGGTGCCGCGTTCGTCGCCGCCGGTGGTTCCGACAGGGAGACCGCCCCCACGGCGGCCCCACCGCCCTCCGCGAGCATCGAACCGGACTCCGGGCTCGATACCGCGGTGGCGCTGCGCGCGCTCGGCCGCAACGACGCCGGCGGTCACCTCGCCGATCCCGCCGCACTCACGGCCTGCGTACAGGCCGCCGGAATAGATCGTCCGGTGCTGGGGTCGGCCGATATGGATTTCCACGGCCGCGAAGCGGTCCTCATCCTGGTCGGGGGCCGCAACGGAGCGCAGATCACCGCCGTGGTGGTCGGTCCCGGCTGCGCCCCCGGTAACCCCGATGTCCTCGCCACAACCGATATCGGCTAGGCATCTCCCCGGCCTGCGCTGCGGGCCGCCCGGGACCTGCGGTCGGCCCGTGCCCGACGGCACCAGCCGGGCGCGGGGGACCGGGAACAAAGCGCGTCTACCCTGTTGTTGACCGAATCGTCCCCGCTAGCTTTTCTGGAAGGGTCCCATGAGCACGCCAGTTCGCGACCTGATCATCGTCGGCTCCGGACCGGCCGGTTACACCGCCGCCGTGTACGCCGCCCGCGCCGAACTCCAGCCGCTGGTGTTCGAGGGCACCCAATTCGGCGGCGCGCTGATGACCACCACCGAGGTGGAGAACTTCCCCGGTTTCCGCGACGGCATCATGGGCCCCGATCTCATGGAACAGATGCGTGAGCAGGCCAAACGCTTCGGTGCCGATATCCGCACCGAAGATGTGGACGCGATCGACCTGAGCGGCCCGGTGAAGAAGATCACCGTGGGCGACGATGTGTACGAAGCGCACGCGGTGATCCTCGCCATGGGTTCGGCCGCCCGCTACCTCGACGTCCCCGGCGAGCAGGATCTGCTCGGCCGCGGCGTGAGCGCGTGCGCCACCTGCGACGGCTTCTTCTTCAAGGGCCAGGACATCGTGGTGGTCGGCGGCGGCGACTCGGCGATGGAAGAGGCGATCTTCCTCACCAAATTCGCCGCCAGCGTCACCGTGGTGCACCGGCGCGAAGAGTTCCGCGCCTCGCGCATCATGCTCGAACGCGCCAAGTCCAACGAGAAGATCCGCTTCCATCTCAACGCCGAAGTCGTCCGGGTACACGGCAAGACCAGCGTCACCTCACTGACCCTGCGTGACACCCGCACCGGCGAAACTTCCGAACTCGCCGCCACCGGCCTGTTCGTGGCGATCGGCCATGATCCGCGCAGTGAACTCGTCCGCGGCCAGGTCGATCTGAACGCCGAGGGATACGTGCAGGTGCGTGAGCCGGGCACCCAGACCACCGTCGAGGGCGTCTTCGCCGCCGGCGACCTGGTCGACCACACCTATATGCAGGCGATCACCGCCGCCGGCACAGGCTGCCGCGCCGCCATCGACGCCGAACGCTGGCTCGCCGAAAAGGGCGATATCACCAGCAATACGCTGCGGCACGCCGACCAGCCGGTCGACGTCGCCGTAGCGAACTGACCCGCGGGCGCGTCGCGCCTGGGAGATCAAGGAGAACACCCATGTCCGAAAGCACCAACACGGTCACCGTCACCGACAAGTCGTTCGCCGACGACGTGCTGCTGAGCGAGAAGCCGGTGCTGGTCGATTTCTGGGCCACCTGGTGCGGGCCGTGCAAGATGGTCGCCCCGGTGCTGGAGGAGATCGCGGGTTCGCACGGCGAGAAACTCACGGTGGCCAAACTGGACATCGACGCCAACCCCGAGACCGCCCGCGATTATCAGGTGATGAGTATCCCGACTATGATCCTTTTTGCCGGTGGCAAGCCGGTGAAACAGATCGTCGGAGCCAAGGGCAAGGCCGCTCTCCTGCGGGAACTCGAAGACATGATCTGACGTCTCGAATACGCCAACAAGCGGCCGTGACGCGGCGACGCGCCGTAGTATGCCCTGACCAAGATTGTCGAATTCCGGTCCGGGTCTGACAGAATCGACCACGCTCCGTCGTGCGAGGGTGTAGGCCGTCGCATGAGTGGGTACCCGGGATTGACGGAAGGAAGGGCCCTCACGCATGCACCGACTTCGTCACGGCGACACCGGTCCAGCCGTAGCAGAGGTTCGGAGCACCCTGGCAAGTCTGGGGTTCCTGCACGCGCACAACGGCGTGGACACCGATAGCGCGGGCGAATACTGGAAAGACACCGAAGCCACCTTCGATTACCAGCTCGATTCCGCGGTGCGTGCGTTTCAGCAGCACCGCGGATTGCTGGTCGACGGCGTCGTCGGTCCGGCCACCTATCGGGCATTGAAAGAGGCGTCGTATCGGCTGGGCGCCCGCACCCTCATCTACCAGCTCTCCGCACCGCTCTACGGCGACGATGTGGCGACGCTACAGCGCCGGCTGCAGGATCTCGGGTTCTATGTGCACCGGGTGGACGGGTTCTTCGGTCCGCACACCCACGAGGGGTTGACCTCGTTCCAGCGCGAGATCGGCCTGTCGGCCGACGGTATCTGCGGTCCCGACACGCTGCGTTCGCTGGAACTGCTCGGTGCCCGGGTCACCGGCGGTAATCCGCACCGGATCGCCGAGGAGGAAGTGGTGCACCGGGCCGGGCCGCAGCTCACCGGTAAACGCATCGTCATCGATCCGGGCCTGGGTGGAGACGACCGTGGCCGGGCCGTGCCCACCGAATTCGGCGACGTGTACGAATCGGAGGTCCTGTGGGATCTGGCCAGCCGGCTGGAGGGCCGGATGGCGGCCACCGGGATGGAAACCTTCCTGTCCCGCCCGTGGGGGAGCAATCCGACCGATGTGGAACGCGCGGAAACCTCCAACGCCTTCGACGCGGATCTGATGATCTCGCTGCGGTGCGCGTCCAATTCCAGTCCCATGGCCAACGGTGTCGCCGGGTTCTACTTCGGTAATTCGCACGGGTCGGTCTCCATGATCGGGCAGGTCCTGGCCGGGTTCATCCAGCGCGAGGTGGTGGCCCGTACCTCGCTGCAGGACTGCCGCACTCATCCGCGTACCTGGGACCTGCTGCGTCTGACCAAGATGCCGACCGTTCAGGTCGATCTCGGCTATGTCACCAACCAGTACGATGCCTCGGTGCTGGCCAGTCCCCGGATGCGCGATGTCATCGCGGAAGCGATCCTGATCTCGGTGAAGCGCCTCTACCTGCTCGGGCAGGACGATCAGCCCACCGGCACATACACTTTCGCCGAACTGCTGGCCGAAGAACTCGCCGCCGCCGACAGCGGATAGCGAGTTCCCCGGCCGGCGGTTCTACAACGTGAGGACCCGGGTCGGCACGGTCATCGACGCGGCGGCCAGTAGCTGGTCGAGAGCGTGCTCGACATCTTCCTTCCAGCCGTGGTCGGAGTCGAGTTCGAGCCGCAACCGTGGAAAGCGATGGTGCGGCGCCACCACCTCGAATCCGACCTCCTCCAGGAAGTCGGATTCGATCATGCAGTTCTGGGGGCTGCAGTCCATGCTGGATCCGCGCGTACCGCGATCGGGGGCGCCGATCCGTTCCATCAGGCGCATGGTCCCGGTGGGCCGGTCGGACAGGGCGGTGCTCGACGGGGTCCCGCGGATACCGAACGCTTCCAGTGCGCGCACACCTCGCCGGACCAGGTCGGTGACCACGCCCTGCACCAGACGGTAGGCGATATCGCCATCCAGGTCGGGATACTCCGTACCGAGGGTGGTGAGCAGTATCGCGTCGGGGCTCACGGGGGAGGTGGGGAAGAGGCCGGCACGCGGAACGACCCGGGGCGGCGCGTAGAGGGCACAACCGACGGTTTTGTCGTCGACGGTAGCCAATTGGCCGCAGGAACCCCATTCGAGCATGACCGTCGAGATCCAGGCTTCCTTCTCGAACACCGGATCGCTGAATCCGCACGAGTCCGCGGCCACCGCGGGATCCATTTCCCAGAACACACAGCGGCGGGCATGAGCCGGTAGCCGGCTGATGCTCTCCAGGGTTAGTCCTGTGACGCTGGTCGACACCGCTCTGCTCAGCCTCCAGCTATCCGATTCGTCTACGCTCACGCCGCATCATAGTTTTCTCGACAGCCAGAATATGCGATCAAGCGAACCCGCCTCATTTCGCGTCACCGTGATCTTCGATTGATTCCCGTAGCCGCGCTCTGACCCCACGACCAGACGCTGTCACAGTGACGTTTCAGCTTCGAGGGAGAGGTTGCGCGGGCGACACGGCGGAAATTTCAGTTTTCGAGTGCTGTCTGCATCATCAGCTCGACAATTCGTTCCAGATCGTCCACCGATCCGAACTCGACCACGATCTTGCCCTTCCGTTTTCCGAGACTCACCGAAACCTTGGTATCGAACGATGTCGACAAGCGGTCGGCCACATCCTGTAGTCCAGGGGAGTGGATCGGCGGCCGCTTCGGCGCCGGAGGTTTGGGCGGCTCCTCCTCCCGGTTCGCCAGCTTCACCGCTTCCTCGGTGGAACGCACCGACAGCCCCTCGGCTACGATCCGGGCCGCAAGCACTTCCTGTGCATCGGCGCCACCCTCCAGACCGAGCAACGCGCGCGCATGCCCGGCGGAGAGCACGCCGGCCGCGACCCGGCGCTGCACCGGAATCGGTAGTTTCAGCAGCCGGATCATATTGGTCACCACCGGCCGGGACCGGCCGAGCCGGGTTGCCAGTTCCTCCTGGGTGACCCCGAACTCTTCGAGCAGCTGCTGATAGGCCGCTGCCTCTTCGAGTGGGTTCAGTTGAACGCGGTGGATATTCTCCAGCAGCGCGTCCCGGAGCATGGCATCGTCGTTGGTCTCACGAACGATGGCCGGGATGGTTTCCAGACCGGCCTGCTGGCATGCCCGCCAGCGCCGCTCACCCATGATGAGCTGATAGCGGCCACTGCCCGATTCGATTTCCCGAACCACGATCGGCTGCATCAGCCCGAATTCCCGGACCGAGTGGACGAGTTCCGCGAGGGCCTCGTCGTCGAAATACTGACGCGGCTGCTTGGGGTTCGCCTCGATCTTGTCCGGTGCTATCTCTCGATACACCGCGTCACCGGCCGAGGCCAGCTCCGGGACCTCCACGGGTTCCGGCACCTGATGAAGATAGGTGGATGCTGGGCGGGGCCCGGGATCCAGTCCGATCACCGCATTGGCCGCCTCGGTCCCCAGACCCGCCGCGACCGGCGCCGGTCCCGTCGGGATCAATGCCGCCAGACCGCGTCCCAGCCCACCCTTTTTCGACTGACTCACCGGCCTACCCTTTCCCTTGCCCGCGTCCACAACCACGCCCGATCACACTCGATCCATTCACTCCGCGCCATCCGCCGCCGCGGCGTACTTCACCGCACCACGTGCGGCGAGCTCCCGGCCGGCGTCCAGATAGCTCAAGGCACCGCGGGAGCCCGGATCATAATCCAGAACCGTCATCCCGTACCCGGGCGCCTCGGAGACCTTGACACTGCGCGGGATCACCGAGCGCAGCACCACATCGCCGAAGTGGCTGCGCACCTCCTCGGCGACCTGGTCCGCCAGCTTGGTGCGCCCGTCGTACATCGTGAGCACCACAGTCGATACGTGGAGGTCTGGGTTGAGATGCGACTGCACCAGGCCGATATTCCGGATCAACTGACCCACACCCTCCAGCGCGTAGTACTCGCACTGGATCGGAATCAGGACCTCACGCGCCGCGACCATCGCATTGATGGTGAGCAGACCGAGCGAAGGCGGGCAATCTATCAGGACGTAGTCGATGTCGTAGCCGGCGATATTGGCTTCCTGAATGGCTCCCTTGAGCCGAGCTTCGCGGGCCACCATGGAGACCAGTTCGATCTCGGCCCCGGCCAGATCGATCGTCGCCGGAATGCAGAGGAGATTATCGCTGTGCGGGCTCTGCTGGATCGCATCCTGAACCTTGATCTCACCGATCAGCAGTTCGTATGTGGACGGGATACCCGAATGATGCTCGACCCCCAGCGCAGTACTGGCGTTGCCCTGCGGATCGAGATCGATTACGAGCACCTTCATCCCATGGTGTGCCAGAGCTGCGGCCAGATTCACCGTCGTCGTGGTCTTACCCACCCCGCCCTTTTGGTTGGCCACGGTGATGATGCGTTGCTCATGCGGTTTCGGCACTGTCACCTTTCCTGGGTGCATTAGCTGGCTCGCGCGGTGCGCTTCGGCAGCAATCGGCGTCTCGGTGGGGGAGATATGCCCGTACGGCGTACTCCCGAAGGCTTCCGGGCCGATATTGCTGTTGTCCAGCATTCCCGGTACGCGCGATGTTTCCCGTGAAACATTCGCTGAACCGTTCGACATAGACCGCTCCTAACGCGAGAACTGCAAGTCACGTGGCCTGACGGACGCCGGCGCCGTGTCGTCGAAACAAGCCGTACTGGTTCGAATCATGCTCCACGACGACGACCTCGGCATCTGCGTGAGGACCGGACAGCTTCGCTGCGATGCCTGATCACGCGAAGCTACCTCCTCCGACGCTGACGCTCAGTCGCCAGTCGACCGAGCGGAGCTTTCGCCGCTGCAACACCAAGATTCCTACGTGGCACCGACGCTCACGCCCGACGCTCAATAGCTTGCCAGCCGCAGGCGCGATTAGAAAGCTGAATCGCGGCGACGCGCCCATGACACACACAATTTCCGGATTCCAAGGCATAACGACGGTCGCCGACGAGCTCGATCGCGATGTTTCACGGGAAACATCGGCCACGTGACACATCGATCTCTGAAGCCCTGCGGGGAACCGGGTTCCGGGGACAGCCACCGACTCCCCTTCATCAACCACCCGCGCAGCCTTTTACGTCACGCACTTCCGAACCCTGCGGGGGCGATCAGAAGGCCACGAAGGACCCGTCTCGGCGGTCAGCGCGTTGAGTGAATTCTCTACTGCGAGTGTCGGTTGCCAACCGAGTTGTCACAGTGACGGTTCGGTGGGTAGGTGGCGCCACACCCCCGGCCAGTCCGCGGAGCGCGCACCTGCGCTCTGTGCCCCTGTTCCTCGGCACCCAGTAACGGGCGTAGCTCACCATCGGGTGGTGTCCGCGTCCGTGGTGTCCGCACCTCGTGACCGCGACCGGCCTGGCTCGACCAGTGGCAGCCGGAGCGGCCTATCCCGTCCGACACCACTCACCAGGTTGGCCTGTCCGGCGTCAATTCGACCGGAGTCCCCTCGACCAGCGTCACTCGCCAAGGCACGGTTCGTCGGCTCGGCTCACCCGCGCGTGTGCGGCCTCAGCGTCACCCGCATTCGCAGCGGCACCGGCCGCACCCTGCGCGCATCACTTGCGGCCACCGCCGTGAGTCCGGCGGCGACGACGAGCGTCAGCAGGACGCGCGCGGCCCGGCCTTCCACCGCCGCGCCCACCGGGAACAGCGCGGCCTGCCCCGGGGACTGGCGGGCGCCGTCGAAGAGCACACCGCATACGAGGGTCGACCGTACTTCACCAGTGTTCTGCTCCACCGGGGCGAGCCGCAGCTCATCGGATACCCCGCCGCCGGACCGATAGGGGAGGGAAGTCTCGGGCTGTCACCGGAATAGCGGCTCCCCGAAGCGGCGCATGGTCTGGACAGGATCCACAGCCGAAACCATATGCTTCACCGTGGCGTAGGTAGCTACCCCGGTACCGCGGTACACCCTGTGCAGCAAGATCACTCCGGATCTATCCGAACAAAACACCGAACGAAACGGCCACGCCCACCACCGAGCAGTTTCATCACCCATTTGGCATTCCAACGGGACAGGAACTCGGCCGACCGTCGACCCCCGATCTCCGAATGCCCACAGTGCCGCCCTGTCCGATGCGGTTTACGGCCGACCCGCGCATCACCGATGGCCGGGAAAAACCGCCCGCACCTCCAGACCACTGAGTCGTATGGCCGGGAGATACCGCGTCGCCGCCTGCGCCACGATCTACCTCCAACAATCCGCGACGACATCACACCCGCACCAACCACTCACCTCGAGCGCGGCGGCTCGGATCGCCGACCGCGGAGCGCCAGATTTCGGCAGCACATCAACCCGACCGTCGAATGCCCTGTAGGTGCCGTTCGGCTTCACACCGATCCAACGGTTGAGCAGGTTCCCCGCGGCATCCGGAGCGGATCGGAGACACGCATCCGATGTTCCCCTTCGACCATGGGACCGGCCCGCCCCGACCACTTTCATCGCACCACAACGGAACCGGCCTGCCCGCGTCCCAAGGCCGCATCGCATCGGTCTCGATCTGCTGCTGCGGTTCCTGCACAATGTGCACCCGAAACTCACCGGCACACCCAGCGAACCGACCGGCGGCAGCGAATCCACCGCATCCAACTTGTTGACGCCGAGCGGCCTATTTCGATACCGACGCATCCCCTCATGCCGGCCCGCAAGGCCGAGCGGGACGGGGCAGCAGTGTGAGCCGAACCAGGCAGCGACGCGAGCCGAGCAGGGGGGCAGTCCGCGGGACGCACTGAAGCGGCCCTGGATCACCCATGGGCTGAGGTGACTGTCGCGGCGCAGCCAGAGCGAGGCCCGCTGCCCCAACTCACCCCGACCTCTCATCTCGCGTGCGGACAAGCGGAGACACAACTCGCATGGATCGACCCGACGATCCTGAGTGTTCGTGCACCTGGAAGGTCCGCGCATCAATCGGACGACGCCCCTCGAATTTCGCCCACCGACCTCGAGTGGGCGACTGCGCGAGACGAGGAAGTCGCCCGCGTGCTGCAACGAGTGGAGCCGGCACACCGACCCCGTTTCACGTGAAACCCGCACCGGCGCGTTCGACCGCACCGGGCAAGCCCGGCTGCTGGACCAACGGAAGATCAATCGCGGCCGCCTGCCCCACATCGGCCGATAACAGAATGCGAGCCGCACACCACAGCCCGACTACAACCGGCTGGACGAGCACCGAAACTCGGGGGAGGCGTAGCGGATCAATGGGGGCGGCAGGCGAGACGGTTACAAAATCCTCCGGTCCCAGTCGGCAGTTCTCAGGGTCCGGCTGCCGGTAGAGGCGAGCCGCAAGTCGACGATCGAACCACAACCACGCCAACCGGGATCGACGAGCGCGGCCCGCAGGACCCGCCAAGCGCATCGAAGATAACTCCGGGACTCCGGGACTCCGGGACTCCGGGACTCCGGGACTCCGGGACTCCGGGACGCAGGCAAGCGAATGTTTCACGGGAAACATTCGCCCGCCGCCAGAAGCGTGGCGAGTCCGCTCCTACCTCCGGCCGACCCGGCGCTCCGCCCGCACAGCGCGCTTGATCGACTTCTTCGGCGCGCGCTCCGAGCGGCGCAGCCGTTCCGCTGACAGCACCATGGTGGGGGTGGCGACTATCCCGGCGCCGCATTCCAGGACGGAGAAATTTCCGGCACCGGTGCGCTCCACCGCGACCCGGTCGCGTTCCAGCTCCTCGGCCACACTGGATCCTTTGAGGGCGAGCATATGGCCGTGCTCGCGGAGCAGTGGAATCGACCATTCGGCCAGCCGCGCCAGGGGAGCTACCGCCCGGGAGGTGACGACATCCGCGCCGCCTGCCTCTTGGATGACACCGGGCTGTTCGGCCCGGCCGCGGACCACGGTGATCGCGAGGCCGGCCGCGTCTATGAATTCCTTCAAGAAGACGGTGCGGCGGAGCAGCGGTTCCACGAGGACGATGCGGAGGTCCGGACGGGCCAATGCGAGGGGGATTCCGGGCAGACCCGCGCCGCTGCCGATATCGACCACGGATGCGCCGTCGCCGATGAGTTCGCCGACGACCGCACAGTTGAGGATGTGTCGCTCCCATAGGCGCGGCACCTCCCGCGGTCCGATCAATCCGCGCTCCACTCCGGCGGTAGCGAGTGCAGTCCAGTAGTCACGTGCCAACTCCAACCGAGCGCCGAAGACGATCTCCGCTTCGTCCGGCGGCAGCGATTCCGGTGGTCCGGCCTCCGAATCGCCGAGATCTGGTTTCACGTGAAACACCCTTCTGTGTGGTCCTGTCGACTCGTGGTCATGAGTATTCTCTACCGGCCCTCAACCGTAGTTGTCGCGACGCAGCGACGAGGGAGGTACCGCGAGACGGGTGAGGCCCGGGTCCACGGACCCGGGCCTCACCCGACCACTCAGCACCCGGCTACCGCACGGGCCGCGGTCTCACTCCGGTACGACAACCACTCGACGGTTCGGCTCGACGCCTTCGCTTTCGCTTGCGACACCGTCGATCGAGGCGACCGCGTCGTGCACGATCTTTCGCTCGAACGGAGTCATGGGGGCGAGTTCTTCGGGGGCACCGGTCTGCAGCACACGCTGCGCCGCCGCGGCGCCGAGCGCACTCAGGTCCGTGCGACGCTTGGCACGCCAGCCCGCCACATCGAGCATGAGCCGACTGCGGATACCGGTCGACTGCTGCACCGCGAGACGGGTGAGCTCCTGGAGCGCATCGAGCACCTCGCCGCTGTGGCCGACCAGTTTCGTCAGATCCTTACCACCGTCGATACTGACCACCGCGCGGTCGCCTTCGACGTCGAGATCGATATCGCCGTCGAAGTCGAGCACGTCGAGCAGCTGCTCGAGGTAGTCGGCGGCGATCTCACCCTCTTCGATGAGCGCCTCCTCGGCCTCGCTCACCGCGTCGTCGGACTCGGTCTCCACAACGGTCGTGGATACGGTGGCGTCTCCACCTTCGGTCTCGAGAGTCATGTGTTTCCTTTATCTGCTCGCCGGATCCCGGCCTGCCCCGGCCGGGATCACGATCACAAGGGGACTGGGGGAGTAGCTCAGCGCCGGCGCTTCTGATTCGGCCGGCCGCGGTTACCCGGTCGCTTCTGACCGCTCGACCGCCGCTGGCCCGACTGTTTACCGCCCGACTTGGCGGTCGGCTTCGTCGCTGCCGAACCGTTCGTTCCCGCCTCGCCGGCCTCCGCCGAATCGGAATCAACCGCACTGTCGGCTTTCACCGGCTTCTTCTTGGTGTCGACGGGCTTCGCGCCGGGCTTCGGCGCGTTCTCGGCCTGTTTCGCTGCTTTGGCCTGACGCTTGGCTTCTTCTTCCTTGGCCATCCGGCCGAAGACGAGATGCTGCTGGCCGTAGGTCCAGATGTTGTTGGAGACCCAGTAGAGCAGGATGGCGATCGGCAGGAAAGGACCACCGACGAGTACACCGAACGGGAACACCCACAGCGCCAGTTTGTTCATCAACGCGGCCTGCGGGTTGGCCGCGGCCTCGGCGCTCTGGCGGGCCACCGAGGCCCGCGCATTGAAGTGCGTGGCGATCGCGGCGATGATCATCAGCGGAATGGCGACCGCGGCGATGCCGACCTTGCTCGGGACGCCGCCGTAATCGGCGAAGGCCAGCAGCTCGTCGGCCGGCGCGGTGATGAACGCCGAGATCGGCGCGCCGAAGATACGGGCGCTCAGGAAGGACTGCACATCGTCGGCGTTGAAGACATAGTTCGGCGTGTGTGCGTTGGTGTACGGGTCCATACCGAGCTGACCGAAGCCGTGACCGGTCCGGTTGAACGAGCGCAGCACATGAAACAGACCGAGGAACACCGGCACTTGGGCCAGGATCGGCAGGCAGCCCATGAGCGGGTTGAAGCCGTGGTCCTTCTGGAGCTTCTGCATCTCCAGCGCCATCTTCTGGCGGTCGTTCTTGTATTTCTTCTGCAGCTCTTTGATCTGCGGCTGCAGTTCCTGCATCTGCTTGGTGGTACGAACCTGTCTCACGAACGGCCTGTAGAGCACCAAACGCAGCGTGAAGACGAGGAACACCACGGACAGAGCCCAAGAAAGGCCGTTGTCCGCCCCGAAGGCGAAGCCGAAGATCCGGTGCCAGAACCAGAGGATCCAGGACACCGGATAGTAGATGAAATCGAGCACGGCTCTATGCACTCCCGTCGGTAGTGTCACCGATCACCGCATGCGGTGATCCCTTACAAGCTTCGGTCCGCGGATCGTCGTGGTCGACGTTGCGCCGCCGCTCCGGTACGGGATCCCACCCACCAGGGTGCCAGGGGGCGCATTTGGCCAGTCGCACGGCCGTCAGTCCGAGGCCGATCACCAGCCCCCGGGTGCGGAGTGCGGTCACCGCGTACTCACTACAGGTGGGGGTGAACCGGCAGACCGGCATGCGAGTGGGGGAGACGTAGGTCCGGTACAGCTCGATCGAGAAGATCAGAATATTCGCGGGCCACCGGCGGACGGTCGCCGCGTACGCACCCAGCGCGGTCATCGTGACGTACCCCGGCCGGCCGTCACGGCCGATAGGACACCGAGCTTGCGCAATCCGCTGCGCAGCTGGCGGCTCAGCTCGCCGCTGCCGGCGGTCGCGGCGCCGGGAAGTGCGCGGATCACGATATCCACCTCGGCGGGGATGTCGGCGGTCAGTTCTGCACAGATATGACGCAGGCGGCGGGCCGTGCGGTGTCGTAGGACCGCGTTGCCCACCGCCTTGCTGACGATCAGCCCGAATCGCGGACCGCCGGAACGAACCGGCGCGTCAGGCGATGCCGGGTCGCCCTGATCGGCCAGCACATGGACGACCAGATCGCGATTTCCCGTGCGCCTGCCGCGCCGTACCGTTCGGGAGAAATCGGCACGGTGATGCAGCCGGTGCGGCTCAGGAAGCACCCGGACGCCCGAGGCTCGTCGAAGCCGCCGCTGCGGCGTAGCTACCGGCGGCGTGGGTTACGGGGTTCGGCGGACCCGGCATCGGACACCGAATTCGACGGGGAATCAGGCGGTGAGGGTGCCGCGGCCCTTACGGCGGCGCGCGGAAACGATAGCGCGGCCCGCACGGGTCCGCATCCGGAGACGGAAACCGTGGACGCGCGCCCGACGACGGTTGTTCGGCTGGAACGTCCGCTTGCCCTTGGCCACGGTCAACACTCCTCGAATTGGTGGGCGCCCTGCGGCACCCGAAGCTTTTCGGTGATTCTGGCGATGTCTACCCGGCGCCGCGGTCCTGGCGAACGGTCAGCACAGAACGGTCACCACGCCGGGGGGTGACTGTACGAGGGTACTTATCCAGTTCTACCGGGTCAAACTCGCCCCCGTCGTGGCGCTCCACGCGGGCACCCGGCGATCCGGCCACCCGGTCCGCGGTGGTGATGATCACCATGCGATCGTGGGGAAAGCACAGGGGTGCAGGTGGGGCGCTCACCGCCGACCCGCGCACAGCGCGGGACCGCGGGTGGTAGTCCGCCGAGATTGTCCCCACCTGTGGATAATTGTGTGGAAATACCCTGTGAATGGCATATTCGTAGGGCCGAAGGTGCCACGCCGCAGCCGGAAGTTCGGGGATTCCGGGCAGCGTCCCCGGGCCCGTATCCACGGGATACGGCAGATCGGTGGTGCGGACGTATGCGGTGTCACTGGGACGAACCAGTACAGTGGACGCACCGCGAGCCCCGGACGTCTGCGCCGAGCAACCGACTCCCGGGGAGGACACTGGATGGACGACGAGCAGAACGTACTGGCCACCGTGTGGCCGGAGGTGGTCGCGGAGTTGACCACCGGTTCGCCCGACGGCGCCATCGGCGCGGTGACCCGAGCTCAGCAGGCGTGGCTCAAGCTGGTCAAACCGTTGATGGTCGTCCAGGGCTTCGCGCTGCTCTCGGTCCCCTCCTCGCTCGCTCAGGAAGCCATCGAACGTGACCTGCGTGAACCGATTCTCCGGTCGCTCGGCCGCCGGCTCGGGCCGCAGGTGGAAGGTCTCGGGGTTCGGATAGCCGCGCCTCTGCCCACCGGCGCCGACAACGGTCCCGCCCGGCACGCCCGGATGACCAGCCGGCCGGAGCCGGCCGCCCGGCCCGACCATTTCGGCAACGGCCGTTCCCGCCCCGCCCCGCCCTCTTTCCCCGCGACCGGACCGGCCGAGGCCTCGTGGCCGGACGAGGCCCTGCGTGACCCCGAGGGAGTCGAGTACTCGGGTCGCGGATACCAGCCGGAGCCCGGATTCCCGCACCGCACGGAGGTCCCCGGCGAGCCGCGTTTTCCCGGCCGGGGCTTCTCCCATGAGGCCGAGCTGCCGCTGACCGGCGAACTGCCCCGCAATCCCACACTGCCGCGCACGACCGATCCGCTGCCCGGGGAGGCGCCGCGCCGGCCCACCCTGCCCGAAGTACCGCACGGCGGAAGCTTTCCTTCCGATCCGGCGCTACCCCGCGGCACCGAGGACCCGATACGGGATCCCTACCCGGCGCCACGGTCCTACCCGCGCGAATACACACCGTCCACGGAATACCCGCGGGACACCGGATACGAGCGGGACCGGGAGTATCCGCCCGCGGAGTACCTCGACCCCTACGCAGGCAGCCGCGGCGATATCGCCGACCCGGTGACCAACGGCCGGGAGCGCGGTGCGCCATCGGTCCGGGACGGCGGGCCCGACCTGGATCCGATCCTGCCGTCACGCCGTGCCGCCCGCCCCACGCAGGAAACCCTGTTCGCGCCCGACCTCGCCCCCGGTGATCTCGCACCGCGGGACGAGGTCCGCGATACCGATCGCGACAGTTTGCGCGAAAGTGTCCGCGACCCGGGCGTCGATCCGGAACCCGACGTGCACCTCGAGGACGAGAAGGTGGTGAACGTCCGGGATTCCTGGCCCACCTTCTTCGCGAAATCCTCGGGCGCCGGGGATACGGCGAAACCGTCGGCCAGCCTGAACGCGAAGTACACCTTCGAAACGTTCGTCATCGGCGCGTCCAACCGCTTCGCGCACGCCGCGGCCGTCGCCATCGCCGAGGCCCCGGCCCGCGCCTACAACCCGCTGTTCGTCTGGGGTGCCTCGGGGCTCGGCAAAACTCATCTGCTGCATGCCGCCGGCCACTACGCCCAGCGGCTCTTCCCCGGGATGCGGGTCAAATACGTCTCCACCGAGGAATTCACCAACGACTTCATCAACAGCCTGCGGGACGACCGGAAAGTGGCGTTCAAACGCCGCTACCGCGAGACCGACATCCTGCTGGTCGACGATATCCAGTTCATCGAGGGTAAAGAGGGGATCCAGGAGGAGTTCTTCCACACCTTCAATACCCTGCACAACGCGAACAAGCAGATCGTGGTGTCCTCGGACCGGCCGCCCAAACAGCTGGCCACGCTGGAGGAGCGGCTGCGCACCCGCTTCGAGTGGGGTCTGATCACCGATGTGCAGCCGCCCGAACTGGAAACGCGGATCGCCATTCTGCGCAAGAAGGCGCGCATGGACCGCCTCGATGTGCCGCACGATGTCCTGGAACTCATCGCCAGCCGGGTGGAACGCAATATCCGCGAGCTCGAGGGCGCGCTGATCCGGGTGACCGCTTTCGCGTCGTTGAACGGGCAACCGCTGGATCAATCGGTGGCCGAGGTGGTGCTGCGCGATCTGATGCCCGAATCACAGGATGTGGAGATCACCGCGTCCACGATCATGGGCGTCACGGCCGAGTACTTCAATACCTCGATGGACGAGCTCACCGGCCCGGGTAAGGCCCGGCCACTCGCCCAGGCCCGGCAGATCGCAATGTATCTCTGCCGGGAACTCACCGATCTGTCGCTGCCCAAGATCGGTCAGGCGTTCGGGCGCGACCATACGACGGTCATGTACGCGGAGAAGAAAGTCCGCAAGGAGATGTCGGAGCGCCGCCGGGTGTACGACCAGGTCCAGGAACTCACCGCGCGGATCAAACAGCGCTCCCGCTGATCGGCGCGTACACGTCGCTGCCGGAAGTGGTTCTCGCAAAGTTCGATCGGGGATATCTTCGCCCGGTCGGATGGTGACCGATTCGCGTGGGCGGCAGCACTGGCGCGCCGGCAGTCGACGGGCCAGCCGCCCATGCGGAGAGCCGGGTCGACCCGTGACTCGAGCGTAGAGCCGAACCGCGTGCAGCCGATGGGTTCGGGAGAGGGGCAGGGATGTCGTTCGCCGAACTGCCGGCAACCGCGGCGTGGTCGCATCGGGACGCCCGGTCGGGCTTCGAGGTCGTCCACCTGCGGCAGGATGACGACGGTTATCGCATGGACGGCTGCACCACCGCCGTCGAGGACGATCAGGCCTGGTTCGTGCGCTACGAGATCACGGTGGATTCGGGCTGGGCGACCCGCGCCGCGCACATCACCACCCGGTCGCCGATCGGCTGGCATACGGTGCTGATCGAGTCGGACGGTGCCGGACGGTGGCTGATCGACGGTACGGCGGCGCCGAAGCTGGACGGCTGCCGCGACGTGGACCTGGAATCGTCGGCGATGACCAATATGCTGCCCGTGCACCGCCTCGTGCTACCCGTGGGTGGCCGGGCCGCGGCGCCCGCGGTCTACGTCCGCGCGACCGATCTCTCCGTCGAACGGTTGGAACAGGAGTATCGGCGCGCCGCCGACGACGGCGGCCGGCAATGCTACGAGTACTCCGCGCCCGCATTCGATTTCGCCTGCCGGTTGATCTACGACGCATCGGGCCTCGTGCTGAGCTATCCGGGAATCGCTACCCGCGTCGCCTGAGCGGCCGTTACCGCTCCATGTGGGTGGCCCTGGCCCTGTTGCGCGCGATTTCCGGTTATCGCCCCTTCCGGATCGAGGGCGCCCACATTCAGGACATTCGTTGCCGGTCCGTTGGCCCCGTGCGGGCGACCGCACCCGGGTGGCCGGACTGTCGACCACCCGTAGGTCCGCGCGGGCGAGCCGGGGAATCAGGACTGTCAGGCCATCCGCCGATCAGGTCGCGAACGCCGTGCGGAGGTTCCACCACGCCCTTGCGGCGGCCACTCACCCGGACCGGGGCTTCCGGTCGCGGGCCGGAACCGGAAGTTGTTCCGTCGCAATCCGCTTGGCGGACCGGACGAATCACCCGTTCTCCCGCAGCCTTACCCGGATCCTACGGACGTCGGCGTGTCGGAAGCATCCACAGGTGTGTCGCTAACAGCCTGTGGAGGCTCTGAACTGGAAGTTTGTGATATCCACACCTGTGGATTCCCCAGGTTGTCCACCGGCCCATCCACAGGATCGGAGGGGTGTTGGGGGCAACTTGTCCACATGCTGTTTATCCACAGTTTCCACAGGCGATTTCGTCCACAGCTACTGAACAGCGACGTTCCGGTCAGAGGGCTGGGGACAACCTGTGGATTCCTCGAGGAATCCTCGAGGAATCCACAGGTTGTCCACGGATCCATACACAGTGTGCACAACTGGCCGGAATCTGGGGACCAAGTTGGGGACGGACTGTGGACGCAGTGTGGACAACAAAACCTGTCCACAGCCGCCCTCGATTCATCCTCGAGTTATCCCCTGGCCATCCACAACCAGACACGCGGGGTGACCTGGGGAAACCAGCGGAATCCACAGTTTCCACAGGGCCTATTACTACTCCTGTTCTTCATCTAGAAAATTTCTCTTCAAAACAGGTTGTGTGGACAAGTCTCGAGCGGACCGCACCGCCGCACAGAGCCGGAAGAAGACAAGGACAGCGAGGGAGGCGCAGGGGAGCGCAGCGATCGCATCCACGAGCGGCTACCCACTGACGCACAGATCTCTCGATCTGTGCAGAGCCCGACGAGCCGGGATCGTTCCCTGCCCACTGCGGCGCTCCCAGCTCCGCCCGCCGGCGTTCGCCCGGCGATCCGGTCCCCAACCACACACCGCCATCCGAAGAGCCGGAACCTCGTACTCACGAGCGATCGCCCATCGGGCGGCCGCTGCGTACGCGACCTCCTTGTCACATCGATGGGAAGAGCAGCCGACGCGCTGCGAGTGAAGTCGAGTTCCGGCCGCCGCACAGGGGAACCGGTTGCGGAGTTGTCCACACCGCTACCGTGGGACGACTGTGGATACGGCCACACCACGGGAGCGCGCGAATATCGGCCACCCGACGCCCGGATGATCCACAGTGGTCGCGTCCGCTGGTTCATCCACAGCTGTACACAGCTGATCGGCCCAGGCAGTGGCGATACGACTCGATCTGCCCGCCCGGCCTGGCCGGGGCACCGCCGGAGGACGTATCCTCCACTCGGAGGGGCAGCCGACCGCGTAGCTCGAAACGGGGTACGGTCTGATGTCGGCCGCTTGTGCCAGACTCCTGGGGCGGCCGGTCCGGATTTCCGGCCGCCGCATCGACCGCCGCGCCGGTGGCGGAGTCGGCGCAGCGGGATACACGGGGGCAGCACAGCCGTCGATCCACACTGAACGGGAGAGGACACCTCGGGCGATGGACCTTGCAGGCATGAAGTTTCGGGTCGCGCGTGAGGATTTCGCGGAGTCGGTCGCCTGGGTGGCGCGCAGTCTGCCGTCCCGCCCTCCGGTCCCGGTACTCGGCGGAGTCCTGCTGGTCGCGGACGAGGACGGCCTGACCGTCTCCGGGTTCGACTACGAGGTCTCCGCGCAGATGCGGGTCGCCGCCGAGGTCGCCGGTCCCGGGCGCGTCCTGGTCTCGGGCAAATTGCTGGCCGACATCACCAAGGCGCTGTCCAACAAGCCGGTGGACGTTTCCGTCGACGGCACCCGCGTGCTGATCCAGTGCGGCAGCGCCAAGTTCTCGCTGCCGACCATGCCGGTGGAGGACTATCCCCAACTGCCGGAGGTGCCGCAGTCGAGCGGGGAACTGGCGGTCGAGGTGTTCGGTGAGGCGGTCGGCCAGGTGGCCGTCGCGGCCGGCCGCGACGACACGCTGCCCATGCTGACCGGTATCCGGGTCGAGATCGAGGGGCCGCAGGTGGTCCTGGCGGCGACCGACCGGTTCCGGCTCGCGGTGCGGCACATCCAGTGGCAGCCCGTACGCACCGATATCGAGACCGCGGTCCTCATTCCCGCCCGCACCCTGTCCGAGGCCGCCAAGACGCTGGGTGCCTCCGATCGGCCCGTGCAGCTGTCGCTGGGGTCCGGAGCGGGCGCCGACGGGCTCCTGGGCATCGTCAACGGTGGTCGGCGGACCACCACCCGGCTGCTGGATGCCGAATTCCCCAAGTTCCGCCAGTTGCTCCCCAAGGAGCACACCTCGATCGCGACGCTGGAGGTCGCCTCGCTCACCGAGGCGATCAAGCGTGTCGCGCTCGTGGCCGAGCGCGGTGCCCAGGTACGGCTGGAATTCTCCGGTGAAGGCCTGCTGTTGTCGGCGGGTGGTGACGACGCCGGCCGGGCCGAGGAATGGCTCACCGCCGATTTCCGGGGCGAACCGCTGACCATCGCCTTCAACCCCGGCTACCTGATCGATGGCTTGTCCGCACTGCGTTCCGAGCGCGTCACCTTCGGGTTCACCACTCCCAGCCGCCCGGCTGTGCTGCTGCCCGCCGGCGAGGAGGAACCCGAGCCGCTCGATTCCGGTGCGTATCCGGCGGTGGAGAGCGACTACATCTACCTGTTGATGCCGGTCCGGCTTCCGGGCTGAGCGCGCGTGGGTTCGGTAACGACGAACCGGCGCACCTCCACCCGGTACCGCCGGTGTCGGTGTACCGTGCCTGCGGTGGCGGTCGGTAGCGATACCTCCGCAAACCAGCGCCGCGACCTGCGCTCTCCCCAGTTATCCACAGTTGTGGATAACTGGGCTGTCTTTCCCCGGATGGTGTGAACAGGTGCATATCCGTGCGCTGACCTTGCGTGATTTCCGATCCTGGGAGCAAGCCGAGATCGAGTTATCCACAGGACCTACAGTTTTCCTGGGGGCGAACGGTAACGGCAAGACCAACCTACTCGAAGCGCTGGGCTACCTGTCCACGCTGGGGTCGCACCGGGTCTCCACCGACGCACCACTCGTCCGGGCCGGCGCCGAACGCGCCCGGATCGGCGCGAACGTAGTGCATCTCGGCCGCGAATTGCGGATCGATGTCGAACTCAACCGCGGCGCGGCCAACCGGGCACAGATCAACCGGTCCCCGGTGCGCCGGCCGCGGGAGATCCTCGGCATTCTGCACACCGTATTGTTCGCTCCCGAGGATCTGGCGCTGGTTCGGGGCGACCCGGGGGAGCGTCGTCGTTTCCTCGACGAGTTGTGCACCGCGCGGCGCCCCGGCCTGGCCGGCGTCCGCGCCGATTACGACCGGGTGCTGCGGCAGCGTTCGGCCCTGTTGAAAACCGCGGGCCGGTCCGCGCGGGCGGATCTCGGCACGCTGGACGTCTGGGACGGGCACCTGGCGGCTCATGCGTCGGTCCTGCTCGCGGAGCGGTTGCGCTTGGTCCACGAACTCCATCCACATCTGGCCCGCGCGTACGCGGCTCTCGCGCCGGAGTCACGGCCGGCGGCGATCGGGTACCGCAGCGGCGCCCTGCCGGCCGAGCTGCTCGATCCCGGCCGCTCGCCCGAGCCCGGTGACCCGGCCCTGCTGGAGGAGATCCTGCTGTGTGAACTCGCCACCGCGCGGGCCAAGGAGCTCGAACGAGGCGTCTGCCTGGTCGGTCCGCATCGGGACGAGCTGGAGTTGATGCTCGGCGAAACCCCGGCCAAGGGTTTCGCCAGCCACGGGGAGTCCTGGTCGTTCGCGCTGGCGCTGCGGCTCGCGGCGTTCGAACTGCTCCGAGCGGACGGGGCCGAACCGGTCCTGTTGCTCGACGATGTCTTCGCCGAACTCGACCGGCGTCGCCGCACCGCACTGGCCACCGTGGCAGCGGCCGCCGAGCAGGTGCTGATCACCGCGGCCGTCCCCGAAGACGTGCCCGCCGAGCTGATCGGCGCGACGTTGCGGGTGACGACCACCGGTGATCCGGAACATCGGATATCCGGTTTCGCGACGGAGCGCCCGGTCGCCGGTGGTGACCCGCCCGCGGCGGTCGCCGGTGATTCGCCGGGGTGACGGACACGCGCCCGCCGCCGTCTTGCATGCGCGCCGGGCCGTTCGTAGAGTGAGCCGGTACACCGGGCCGTTATCCCCCCGTCCGGTATCGGAATCCAGTTATCCACAGCCTGTGGATAACTTATTCGACCAGGTCGTCGCCCCGCACCTCGGACGGCTGCCCGGTCCATTCGGTGACAACCGGCACCGGCACTCGAAATACCAGCCCTGAGCTGCGGATTTTCCCGATGGAGCGACCTTTGTGCCGATCCTGTCGGCGTGGTGTCGAGCAGGGATTCCCGGATGTGCACAGCCTGAGGAAAACCGGTCGAACCTGGGGATAACTCGCACCGGTGAGTGGGAGCAGCGATGACCGACCAGCCCGGAACGCCCGGTGGCACAACGCCTCCGACAGAACCGGAGCTGCGCGGGGTCGACCTGGCCCGCCGGGCGCTGGAGGAGGCTCGGGCGGCGGCGCGCGCCAGCGGTAAATCCGTCGGCCAGGGACGCTCCTCCCCGCGCCGCGGTCTCCGTTCCGGCGCCCGCCGCCGCAGCGGGTGGTCCGGTCCCCGTCCCGACGACCGCGATCCGCAACCGCTGTCCAAACTCGCCACCTCGATCGCGCGCAGCCGCGGCTGGTCCACCAAAGTCGCCGAGGGCACAGTGTTCGGGCACTGGTCGGGGGTGGTCGGGGAGGATATAGCCGCTCATGCGAAACCGGTCTCTCTCGAGAACGGTGTATTGAGTGTCGCGGCCGAGTCCACCGCCTGGGCCACGCAGTTACGTCTGCTGCAGGCACAGTTGCTCGCGAAGATCAGCGCGGCGGTGGGGCCCGGGGTGGTGCGTTCACTGCGGATCTCCGGACCGACGGCGCCGAGCTGGCGCAAAGGACAACGTCATGTCCGGGGCCGCGGACCCCGCGATACCTACGGTTAGAACCCGTTTCACGTGGAACGCGACCTCGCGTTCGGCGCCCCGGGCCTCAGTGAACTCTCAGGCCGAATCTGGTGCTTCGAAACGGCCGGACCGCGAGGGGACCCGTGCCGGTCCGATTTCTCTCACCCAGGAAGCCGTCAGGGGTGTCGCAGGTGCACTGTAAGTTGGGCCGCGAAGTAGGATGGAAGTGTAAATCAGCGGCGATACCCTCGGCGCGTTGCGTGCAGCCCTCTGATCGGTCCCGGGCCCACGTGCGCTGTCCCACCGCCGTCCCGGGGATCAGCAAGTAAGGAGAGCTACCGACCAGTGGCTGCCAAAGACTCCAAAGCATCAGGCTCGAGCGCATCGGAAAAGCAGGACTACGGTGCCTCCTCCATCAAGGTCCTGGAAGGCCTCGAGGCGGTGCGGATGCGCCCGGGCATGTACATCGGCTCCACGGGTGAGCGCGGTTTGCACCACCTGATCTGGGAGGTCGTGGACAACTCCGTCGACGAGGCGATGGCCGGCCACGCCACCAGGGTCGAGGTCACTCTCCTCGCCGACGGCGGTGTCCAGGTCGTCGACGACGGCCGTGGTATTCCCGTCGCCATGCACGCCCAGGGCATCCCGACCATCGAGGTCGTCATGACCCAGCTGCACGCCGGCGGCAAGTTCGACTCCGATTCCTACGCCGTGTCCGGCGGTCTGCACGGTGTCGGTATCTCCGTGGTCAACGCGCTGTCCAGCCGGCTCGAAGCCGAGGTGGACACCGACGGTTACCACTGGAGCCAGACCTACAAGGACGCGGTCCCGGGGCAGCTGGTCCAGGGCGAGCCGACCAAGGCCACCGGAACCACCATCCGGTTCTGGGCCGATCCCGCGGTCTTCGAGACCACCACCTACAACTTCGAGACCGTATCGCGGCGTCTGCAGGAGATGGCCTTCCTGAACAAGGGCCTGACCATCGTCCTCACCGACGAGCGCGTCAGTGATATCGAGATCACCGACGAAGTGGTCAGCGAAACCGCGGAGGCGCCCAAGCACGACGACAACGGCGAGAAGCCCGCGGCCGAGCCCAAGGTGAAGACCCGCACCTACCACTACCCGGGCGGTCTGGAAGATTTCGTCCGGCACATCAACCGGACCAAGCAGCCGATCCACAACTCGGTGGTCTCGTTCAACGGTAAGGGCACCGGGCACGAGCTCGAGGTGGCGATGCAGTGGAACTCCGGTTACTCCGAGTCGGTGCACACCTTCGCCAACACCATCAACACCCATGAGGGCGGCACCCATGAGGAGGGCTTCCGCGCCGCGCTGACCACGGTGGTCAACCGGTACGCCAAGGAGAAGAAGCTCCTCAAGGAGAAGGACGGAAACCTCACCGGCGACGATATCCGTGAGGGTCTGGCCGCCATCGTCAGTGTGAAGGTCAGCGAACCGCAGTTCGAGGGCCAGACCAAGACCAAACTCGGTAATACCGAGGTGAAGTCTTTCGTGCAGCGTGCCTGCAACGAGCATCTGGCGCACTGGTTCGAGGCCAATCCGGCGGATGCCAAGACCATCGTCAACAAGGCGGTGTCCTCGGCGCAGGCCCGGGTCGCGGCGCGGAAGGCCCGTGAGCTGGTCCGGCGCAAGAGCGCGACCGATATCGGTGGCCTACCGGGCAAGCTGGCCGACTGCCGGTCCAAGGACCCGAGCAAATCCGAGATCTACATCGTCGAGGGCGACTCCGCCGGCGGCTCGGCCAAATCCGGCCGGGACTCCATGTACCAGGCGATCCTGCCGCTGCGCGGAAAGATCATCAACGTCGAGAAGGCACGTATCGACAAGGTCCTCAAGAATGCCGAGGTCCAGTCGATCATCACCGCTTTCGGCACCGGTATCCACGACGAGTTCGATATCGCCAAACTCCGGTACCACAAGATCGTGCTGATGGCCGACGCCGATGTCGACGGCCAGCACATCTCGACGTTGCTGCTGACGCTGCTGTTCCGCTTCATGCGGCCGCTCATCGAGCACGGTCACGTGTTCCTGGCGCAGCCGCCCCTGTACAAGCTGAAGTGGCATCGGGTCGATCCCGAGTTCGCCTACTCCGATCGGGAGCGCGACGGTCTGCTCGAAGCCGGTCTGGCGGCCGGTAAGAAGATCAACAAGGACGACGGTATCCAGCGGTACAAGGGTCTCGGCGAGATGAACCCCAAGGAACTGTGGGAGACCACTATGGACCCCTCGGTCCGGGTGCTCCGTCAAGTGACGCTGGACGACGCGGCCGCCGCGGACGAACTGTTCAGTGTCCTGATGGGCGAGGACGTGGCGGCGCGCCGCAGCTTCATCACCCGTAATGCCAAGGACGTCCGCTTCCTCGACGTATAGGGCGGTCCGCCCGCGGCGCCCACGCGCGCGGTGACCAGCCGTATCCCGTCAGTACCTAGGAGATTGCATGACCGACACCACCCTGCCGCCGGAGAGCGCGGGCGACCGGATCGAGCCGGTCGATATCCAGCAGGAGATGCAGAGCAGCTATATCGATTACGCGATGAGCGTGATCGTGGGCCGCGCGCTCCCCGAGGTCCGCGACGGCCTCAAGCCGGTGCACCGCCGGATCCTGTACGCGATGCACGACAACGGCTACCGGCCCGATCGCAGCTATGTGAAGTCCGCGCGGCCGGTGGCCGACACCATGGGCAACTACCACCCGCACGGCGACTCGGCCATCTACGACACCTTGGTCCGTATGGCCCAACCCTGGGCCATGCGGTATCCGCTGGTCGACGGCCAGGGCAACTTCGGTAGCCGTGGTAACGACGGTGCTGCCGCCATGCGGTACACCGAATGCCGGCTCACGCCGCTGGCGATGGAATTGCTGCGCGAAATCGACCACGACACGGTCGATTTCATCCCGAACTACGACGGCAAGACCCAGGAACCGGTCGTCCTGCCCAGCCGCGTACCGAATATGCTGATGAACGGCAGCAACGGTATCGCGGTCGGCATGGCGACCAATATCCCGCCGCACAACCTGACCGAGCTCGCCCAGGCCATCTACTGGGTGCTCGACAACCACGACGCCGACGAGGAAGCCACCCTCACGGCCTGTATGGAACGGGTGAAGGGTCCGGACTTCCCGACCGCCGGCCTGATCGTCGGCACCCAGGGGATCCACGATGCCTACACCACCGGACGCGGGTCCATCCGGATGCGCGGTGTGGTGGAGATCGAAGAGGATTCCCGCGGCCGCACCACGATCGTGATCACCGGTCTGCCGTACCAGGTCAACACCGACAACTTCATCAACGCGATCGCCGAACAGGTCAAGGACGGCCGGATCGCCGGTGTCGCCGATATCCACGACGAGTCCTCGGACCGGGTGGGCCTGCGCATCGTGGTCACCGTCAAGCGGGACGCGATCGCCAAGGTCGTGCTGAACAACCTGTACAAGCACACCCAGTTGCAGACCAGCTTCGGCGCGAACATGCTCTCCATCGTCGAGGGTGTCCCGCGCACCCTGCGGCTGGATCAGATGATCCGGCTGTATGTGAACCATCAGCTGGAAGTCATCGTCCGGCGTACCCGCTACCTGCTCCGCAAGGCCGAGGAACGGGCCCATATCCTGCGCGGCCTGGTCAAGGCGCTGGATCAGCTGGACGAGGTCATCGCGTTGATCCGCCGGTCGGCCAATACCGAGACCGCGCGGACCGGCCTGATGCAACTGCTCGATATCGACGAGACCCAGGCCACCGCGATCCTGGATATGCAGTTGCGGCGCCTCTCGGCGCTGGAGCGGCAGAAGATCGTCGACGAGCTGGCCAAGCTCGAGGCCGAGATCGCCGATCTGAAGGACATTCTGGAGAAGCCGGAACGGCAGCGCGCGATCGTCAAGGACGAACTCGCCGAGATCGTGGAGCGCTACGGCGACGAGCGGCGGACCCAGATCATCTCCGCCGACGGCGATGTGGCCGACGAGGATCTGATCGCCCGCGAGGATGTGGTGGTCACCATCACCGAGACCGGGTACGCCAAGCGCACCAAGACCGATCTGTACCGCAGCCAGAAGCGCGGCGGCAAGGGTGTGCAGGGCGCGGGCCTGAAGCAGGACGATATCGTCCGGCACTTCTTCGTGACCTCCACCCACGACTGGTTGTTGTTCTTCACCAACAAGGGCCGCGTGTACCGGGCCAAGGCATACGAATTGCCGGAGGCCAACCGCACCGCGCGCGGGCAGCACGTGGCGAATCTGCTGGCCTTCCAGCCGGACGAGAAGATCGCCCAGGTCATCCGGATCAAGTCCTACGAGGACGCCGCCTACCTGGTGCTGGCCACGCAGAAGGGCCTGGTCAAGAAGTCGCGCCTGGTCGACTTCGACTCCAACCGCAGCGGCGGGATCGTGGCGGTGAACCTGCGCGACAACGACGAATTGGTCGGCGCCGTACTGTGTTCGGCCGAGGACGACCTGCTGCTGGTCTCGGCGCAGGGGCAGTCGATCCGCTTCTCGGCCACCGACGAGGCGCTGCGCCCGATGGGACGCGCAACCTCCGGGGTGCAGGGTATGCGGTTCAACGCCGAGGATGCCCTACTGTCGTTGAACGTGGTCCGCGACGGGACATACCTGCTGGTGGCGACCTCGGGCGGCTATGCCAAGCGGACCGCTATCGAGGAGTACACCGCGCAGGGACGTGGCGGAAAAGGTGTATTGACGATCCAGTACGACACCCGGCGTGGCACCCTGGTGGGAGCACTAATCGTCGACGACGACGACGAGTTGTATGCCATCACCTCCAGTGGAGGCGTTATCCGTACTGCCGCCCGGCAGGTGCGCAAGGCCGGTAGGCAGACCAAGGGCGTGCGATTGATGAACCTCGCCGAGGGCGATACCTTGCTTGCGATCGCACGTAACGCCGACGAGCCCGAGCAGATCGACGGCGGCGGTTCTCCCGAGCAGTAATCCCATATCGGCGGCAAAGAACGGATCCGAGGATTCCCATTGACCACTCCGAAACAGCCGAGCGACGAGCGGCAGCAGACGAACGGCGTGACCGAGCGGGTCACCCCGTCCCCGATTTCGCCGCGCCCGACTCAGCGGCCGGGCGAGGCCGCGGACCACGAACAGGCAGGCGGGCAGCCGGGCGGTAACCCGTCCGGCGGTTCGCCCGCCGCCGGCCCGCAGCCCGAAAAGCAGGAGCAGCAAGGCGAATTCGCGTCCGACTCGCGCAACGCCCCGGCGGACCGGAATTCCGGCCCGCAGGCCGGTGGCGGGCCGGGCGATCAGCAGGGCGGCGCGGGTAATCAGCAGGCCGGCAACGGCCCCGAGGCGAACCGGTACCAGGAGGGCTGGTCGCAGCTGCCGCAGCGGGAACCGCAGTCGAACCTCTCACGGCCCGGCCATATGCCGGTGGGCGGCGCCCAGCGGTCGGTGGGCCTCCAGGGCGGCGGTCTGCAGGGCGGCGGGGGTTTGCAGGGCGGGGTCACCAATGCCCGCACCACCAGCGACCTGGCGGCCAAGGCGGCACGTAAGGAAGCGGCCATGGCCAAATCCGTTGGCCTGGACGGGCCGACGCGCAGTATCGCGCGTCCGGAGCTGGTGAAGGATATGCCGGATCTTTCCGAGATCCGGCACCCGCTACCCCCGGAACAGCCGCCCAGTCAACCGCACAACCCGTATACACCGCCGGTCGCGGCCCAGCCCGCACCGGCGGCGCCGCGCGGGCTGCCGCAGGCGGTGCTCGGCGGAGAACCGTTGCGTGCCACCGTCCAGGTGCGCCGGATCGATCCGTGGTCCACGCTGAAGATCACCCTGGTGATCAGTGTGGCCATGTTCTTCGTGTGGATGATCGCCGTGGCGCTGCTGTACATGGTGCTGGCGGGTATGGGCGTCTGGGAGCGGCTCAACAGCACCTTCACCGATATGGTGTCCCCGGACAGCGGATCGGTGGGGCTGATCGACGCGGGTACGGTCTTCGGCTACGCCGGGGTGATCGGGCTCATCAATGTCGTCCTGTTCACCGCGCTGGCCACGGTCGGCACGTTCATCTACAACCAGTGCTGCGATATGGTCGGCGGTATCCAGGTCACGCTGGCCGACCCGGACTGAATTCGTGCATACCTGGAACGGCCGGCGCTCACACCTGGGCGCCGGCCGTTCCGTATATCGGTCGAGCTTCGACGCCAATGCTCTGACCAGCGGTTTTGGTTGAAATCACGGTTTCCTGTAGTCTCTGTTCTCGGTCGTCGAACTACAGTTCTCGTGAGAAACTGAAGTTGGGTGAACCCCGCGGGTCTATAGCTCAGGCGGTTAGAGCGCTTCGCTGATAACGAAGAGGTCGGAGGTTCAAGTCCTCCTAGACCCACACTTGTACGAGAACCAAGCCCTCGAACCCTTCACGGTTCGAGGGCTGATTCGTTTCCGGGCCACCCCTGGATACCGTCCGGTCCGGAATTGAGCTGTTCCGGTGTCACAGGACTAGGCTCGAGAGCATGAAATACGTTCTCACCATCGGTCTTGTCGCTGCGGTTCTCATCGGTATCAGCAAGCTGCGCCAGCGTGACGACGCCGACCTGTGGCACGAGGTCACCACACGCTGACCCCGTCCCGGGCGACGTTCTCGGTCGTTGCCACCGGACCCGGTGACCACCGGGTCGGATGCGATCACGGCCGGGCCAGCAGTTCGATGACCGAGTACACCTGTTCGGTGGTCGGCGTCGGCAGATTGTCCCGGCCGTGGATCAGGCCGAGTCCGATGTAGACCATCGCGCCCGCCCGGATGCCGGCCTGGTTCTCGTCGAATCCCAGGTCCAGCATCGTCCGGTGGACCGTCTCGAACACCCGCTGGTCGAGGGTGCGTACCGCATCGGCCACCTTGGGGTTGCTGCGCGACCATTCCCGCACCGTGGTCTCGACGATCCAGTGCCGGTGGTCCACGAGCATGGCGGCCATCTTCTCGATCCGTTCCTCCACCGGGATCTCCGCGAACCCGCCCAGCTCCCGGATCTTCTCGCTCTGTACCGCGCTCCAGCGGTCTGCCATTGCCGCCATGAGCTGTTCGATATCGTCGAAATGCCAGTAGAAGCTGCCCTTGGTCACGCCGAGTTCCTGGCACAGCCGCGGGATCCTGATCGCCGCGATGCCTTCGCGGGACAGTAGCTCGAGCGCGCCGTCGACCCAGTCGTCGTAGGACAGCCGAGCGGTGCGCCGGCGCCGGGATTGTTGGGCGCGAGCCTTTTTCGATCGGGGTCGTGGTGGCGCCGTCCGGTCGTCGGCGGGATCGGGGTGCGAAGCCGTGGACGGACCCGCCGTCATCGGTTCGACAGGTCAGCGCTGAGTCTCATACTCCGATGGTAGGGGAGGCGGCCGACGGCCTCGACGTATTCGCCCATCACGACAGATCGCCGGCCGTGCGCGTGGCCCGTGTCTCCGCCGTGTGTGCGGAATTCTCCGGCGATTTCCGTACTGTCAAGTACAGTCTTTCCATACGATTCAGTATGGGTTGGGCCACGCGCCCCCGTCGCGGGTCCGCCACCAGGTCTCGGGCGGCCCCGGTGAGGAGGAGATCAGCGATGTCGATACCAGCGGCGACACCGGCCGGGGACGCAACGGACGCGCAATGCCCGGCGGCCTTCCGCTACTGGCAGGTGCGGGACACTCCCGCGGTCAGGCGGGTCGAACGGGTCTTCCGGACGGTGACCGGTTCGGCGCTGTTTCCGACCGACGAGCAGGCGCGGGCGTTGTGCGCGGATATGTTCACCGGCGACCCGGTCGCGGAACGGTTCGTCGCGGAGGTGATGCGCGGGGAGGCCGGCCGGGAGCACGGCCGCTCCCTGCTGGACACCGCGCTGCGCGACGGTATCGGCGCGGTTCCCGACGCCCCTGCCGCCATGCGCGAGCTGTTCGACGAGTTCGAGACGGTCCCCGATTGGGTTCGTCCGGAGCTGGTCGAACGCGGCGCCGCGGTCTGGCGGCGCTGGGGCACCATGCTGTTCGGCTTCGCGGGTGCGGAGACATTGGAGATGTACACCGAATCCGCGGTCGCGACACCGCTTTCGCTGGCCGGTGGCTACGCCGGGGACAGCGCGCTGCGCCGCTTCCTGGAGACCTGCCGGTTCTGGATGGACGTCTCCCGGCCCGGAGCGCTGCTGAGTCCGGGCTCGCCGGGGCGGGCCACCGCCCTGAAGGTACGGATCATGCATGTCTCGGTGCGTGCGGGCGTGCAGCGACATCCGGAATGGGAGATCGAGCGGTGGGGGCTGCCGATCAGTCAGACCTACCAGTTGCTGACGCTGATCGCCGGCAGCACGATCCCGGGCCTGGGACTCTGGGCGCTGGGCTACCAGACGACCCCCGCGGAGTTCCGGGCGCTCCTGCATTTCCAGAAGTACATGGGCTACCTCCTGGGTGTCCGGCTGACGTGGCACCCGGAGACCGTGGCCGACACGCTACGGGTGATGGCGATGACGATGGTCGCCCGGGCGTACGACTCCGGTGCGCAGGGCGCCGAACTCATCGAGTCCTATCCCGCGGCCTTCGCCCCCCGTCCGGAGCAGCGGGGCCCGGCCCGGCTGCGGGCGCACTACAACTATCGGATCAACTCGGCGTACGCGGCCCTTTACATGCTGCCCACCACCCGGCGCCGCTACCGGATGCCGGCGGCATTCCCGTGGGTGCTCATCCCCATCGCCAGAATTCCGCTGGTCACCGCCGTGGAATTCCTCCGCCGCGTGCCGCCGCTCGGCCGGGTGCACGAGCGGATCATGCTCTGGCACCGGGAGAACTGGTATCGCGAGCAGATGCAGGGCCGGGAAGCGGAGTTCGAGGCGACCGGCGCCCTGCGGCGCTGATCGGCGCCCCCGGGTATCCTTGTTTGACGGTGTACGTGCCGGAACGCTAGTGTTTCGCAGGCGACTCGCGGCTCAGGCCGCATGGCTGCCCGGGGCCTTAGCTCAATTGGCAGAGCACTGCCTTTGCAAGGCAGGGGTTAGGGGTTCGATTCCCCTAGGCTCCACTTCCGGCGATCAGCAGGCGACTGCGGCCAGATGGCCGCGGTGCCTGTCGCCCCATTCCTCGAGCGGGCGCAGCGCCTCTGCGAGTTCCTCTCCGAGCGGGGTCAGCGAGTATTCGACCCGCGGCGGCACCTCCGCGTACACCTCCCGCCGGACCACGCCGCCGGCTTCGAGTTGGCGCAGATTCTCGGTCAGCACTTTCTCGCTCACCCCCGTCAACGCCCGGCGGATCTGGCCGAACCGCTGCGGGCTCGCGCCCAGGACCCACATCAGGTGCAGTTTCCACTTGCCGCCGACCACATCGATGGCCAGCGACATGCCGCACACCTGGTGATCCGCATCACTCACGTCGGTCACCTTCTCCTCCTGACCTCGTTACGGACCTGGCGGTAAGCAACCACATCCGCAGGTGCGTTCTTGTGTGACTCTACCCGCGTGACCAGCATCGGTATCGGCGCCGCAACCAGCTGAACCACAACCGAGAAGGACATCGAATGTCTCAGGAGAAGATCCGGTCCGTCAGTGTTATCGGGCTGGGGCCGATGGGCCGGGCGATGGTACGGGCATTCCTCGCCGCCGGTATCGAGGTCACCGTCTGGAATCGCAGCGGCGACAAGGCCGAGGAGATGGTGGCCGAGGGCGCGAAACGTGCCGCGACCGTGGCCGAAGCGCTGGAAGCCAACGAGGTGACCGTGCTCAGCCTGACCCACTACGCGGCGATGTACGACGTACTCGGCCCGGCGGCCGGCAGCCTGTCCGGCAAGGTGATCGCCAATCTGTCCTCCGACTCCCCGGACAATGCGCGGAAGGGCGCCGCGTGGGTGCGTGAACAGGGCGCCGAATTCCTTTCCGGCGGTTTCATGTCCGCGGGCGACAATATCGCGCACCCGGCCTCGTATGTGTTCTACAGCGGACCACGGGAGGTCTTCGACGCGCATGCCGAACTGCTCCGGCCGCTGAGTCCGCAGGAGTACCTCGGGGTGGACGACGGTCTGGCGCAGGTCTTCTATCAGGCGCTGCTCACTGTCTTCCATCCGTGGATGCTCGCCTTCGACCAGGCGCTCGCCGTGATCGACCGCTCCGGTGTCGATATCGACCAGTTCCTGCCGTACGCCGTGCGGTCCAGCGAGGCGTACCCGTTCTTCATGACCGAGTACGCCGCGGCGGCGAAGGCCGGTGGCTGGGGTGATCTCGCTGCGTTCGCGATGATGGACGCGGGAGCGCAGCACATCATCGATGCCAGTACCGAGGTCGGTGTGGACGCCACCCTTTCCCGTGCGGCACAGGGATTGTGGCGCCGGGCGCGGAGCGCGAGTGAGCAGGCCGGACGTCCGGTGCCCGTTTTCGAGATGATGCGTGGCGGCGCCTCCGCATAGGGTCTCGGCCGGGCCCGGCCCCCCGCTACCCGCGGGGGCCGGGCTGCGCTGCCGGATTCGCCAGCCGCGCCTTCTCGGCGATCTCGGCGGCGTACTCCATATGGTCCACGCCCGGAAGCTGTTCCAGGGTCAGGCTCTCGATATCCCAGCGCGGCCGGGCCTCGGCGATGAACCTGATGGCGTCTCGGACGAAGCGCTCGCCGGACGGCCTACCGATATGTGCCGACGGCGTGTACAGGCGGAGCCAGCCGAGCAGATCGGCTGCCGTGCCGTCGATTCCGGTGGCTGCCACGGACTCGTCGGCCGTGGAGGTATCCGGGAGCAGCAAACTGGTCGGTGAGACGCCGAGCGCGACCGCCAGTGCGATCAGATCGTCCACGTCCACCCGGCGCTCACCCCGTTCGATCCGGGACAGGCCGAGTACCGGGATCGGCCGCCCGATGGCCTCGAGCCGGCGGGCCAGATCGGCATAGCCGAGGTTCATCCGATTGCGATACCGCAGGACGTTCGCGCGCACAGTATCGCCTGTGGGGCCGAGCGGGTTCTTCTTGATCACCACCTGACCAGGGTGGTCTATCGAAATGATGCCGTCAAATATCGTTTCGATGTAGCGCACGAAGACGTAGTCGGTGGGCTTTCCGGGGTGAAATGATCAATCTGATGTCTATCGAAATGATGTTGTGGAGCATCGTTTGGATAGAAAAGCGGGTCCTATCAACTCGAGCGGGTCGCCATCATGTAGGCCTGCGTGGTCCGCTCCCCGGTCTCGGCGCTGCGGTCGAGCCGCAACTCGACGGTGAAACCCGCCGCCGCGAGGGCGTCGGCGAGCTCGTCGGTCGAGATGCGGTGGAAGTCCAGCGATATGGCATGCCCGTAGCCCTCGTCCAGATGCAGGATGCCGGTACCCGACTGGAAGGCCAGCAGCAGTTTGCCGCCGGGACGCAGTACCCGCCGGAACTCGGCGAGCACACCGCCGCGTTCGGTCGCCGGGATGTGGATGAGGGAATACCAGGCCACCACACCGGCCCGCGAGCCGTCGGGGATATCGAGCGCGGTCATGGATCCCACCTCGAAATCGATCTCCGGATAGGTGTTCCGCGCCAGTTCCACCATCGCCGGGGACAGGTCAATTCCGTGCACCCGGATCCCTTGCGCCGCCAGATGAGCGGCGATCCGGCCCGGGCCGCATCCGATATCGGCGACCGGACCCGAATCACCGACCGACTCGGCGAACGCGGTGAGTACCGCTCGATCCCAGAATCGCCTGTCCATTTCACCGGCCGCATGCTCGGCGTAGGCGGTGGCGATCGCGTCGTAACCGGCGCGGGTACGAGAGAGAAAACAGGATTCGGTCACCGGAAAGACAGTAGTGTCCGGGCCGGAACCCGACAGCGGTCGTGACGTTCGCGGTGCCGGGGCGTAGCTTTGGTGGTGTCGACCCTGCACAGACGAGGGAGAAGACCTGGTAATGCCTGCTATGGATTTCAGCGGGGCCGGGATCGACGGATCGGACTGGAGACGCGGGCGGGTCTTCTGGTTCGACTCGGAGAAGGGCTTCGGCTACATCAAACCCGACGACGGAACCGATCAGGTGTTCGTCGAGTATCGGTGCATAGAGACCGACGGCTATCGCACCCTGCACGCGGGCCAGCCGGTGCTGTTCGTCAGCACTGCCCGGCCCCGCGGGCACGAGGCGGTGACGGTCCGGCCGGAGGCCGGTGCCGGGCTACCCGATACCGCCCCGGGCGGCGGGCAGAGCCGGCGTTAGCGCCGGACTCGCATGGCGCCACAGACCGGGGCCGGCCAGTCCACCGCGGTGGGCGCCAGTTCCCGGTCGAGTGCGGCCGCGGTATCGGCGGCGAACGCCGCGGCCGTACGGCTGCGCAGATCGACGTGGACAGCGATGAGCTCGAGGGTGCAACTGAGCCGCCGGGTGCTGTCGTTGACCAGTAGTGCCATGGCGTGTACGACCTTGTCCGAACGGTCGACTCCGCGTATGTGGACCGAAATCTGTTCGCCGATCCGGTTTTCGGAGTAGTACCGGATGTGGTGTTCACCGGTGAAGAACCCGGCACCCCGGGTGGCACGGTATTCGTCGGTGATCCCGGCCCGTTCGAAGACTCCGGTCGCGGCCGAGACGCACAACGCGAAATAGTGCGTGACGTTCATATGGTCGTTCTCGTCGCGGTATGCCTCCGGGACCGTGAGCGGGCCCAGTTCGCGGGGCAGCGTCACCACCTGCTCGTAGCTGGGAATCGAAATCGTCCCGGTCATGATCAGCTCCTCCTCGTTCCGGCGCAGTGTATCGGCACGAAGAACAGCCCCGGATCCGTGGGATCCGGGGCCGTCGTCACCCCTGGCTTCAGAGCGGCCGCACGTCGATGACCTTGCGCAGCCGCGCCTTGTCGCGTTCGAGCCTGCGGGCCTCGTAGGCGATGGGGAAGTACCGCAGCCGCTCCGGCAACAGCGGCACCAGCCGGGCGAGGAACCAGCCGAGGATCCGTAGTTTGCGTTCGTCGGATTCGCTCCAGGTGAGACCGAGTTTGCGGCGGGCCGTTTCCGGTGTGGTGCCTACTGTGACGAAGTACTGCATCCGCCCGAACGGACCGGTCAGCACCCGCCACACCGGGTGCAGCGCCCCCGGCAGCTGGGCGGGCGGGGCGATCGTCCGGATGACCTTCAGGTAGTCCTTCGCGGTCTGGGTGGCCTCCAGATGGTTCTCGACCTGGTCGGCGAAGAACTTCTCGAAATCGGCGTAGGTCGCCGGCAGTTCCTTGGGCGGTACCGAGAAGTTACGCATCAGCTGCAGGGCTTCGCGGTAGTAATCCTCTTTCTCCGCCGCGGTGAGCGGACGCTTCGAGAAGTACTTCGCGTTTTCGGAGAAGGCGAAAGTGCCGGTGTGCAGCACCCAGGCCCACGGGCCGCTGGACAGCGCGGTGTGCCGGACGCCTTTGGCGTCGGTGGTGTTGAGGGTGGCGTGCATTTTGCGTAGCCGGTCGGTCTCGCCCAGCGATTCCTCGCCGCCGTAGGTCCACATCATCACCGCCGAGAGGCTGCGCACCGCGCGGCCGATCGGGTCGGTGCGGAAGGTGGAGTGGGCATCGACCACCGCGGAGATGGTGGGTTCCATGGTCTGCAGGAGGAAGGCCGAGCCCGCGGTGAGGGAGAAGGTGATCAGGCCGGTTTCCTCCCAGGTACGGGTGCCGGGACCGAAGGGACGGCGCTCCACCGGAGCGTGCGTGTCGGTGGCTGCGACGGACGCGGTCATGCGGATCTCCCTTGATCTACTGCATCGATCTGATGAGACGATGATACTGCAAGTCTCTCATCATTGCGTAGAAAGATTCGCGCGGCATCCCGAACGGTGGCCGGGGCGGGGTTCGGCAGCGAGCGGTGTTCGCGCAGCGGAACGCGGTACCTGAAGACGGGGAGTGGGGTTCGGGTTGTCCTGTGACGGCCGAACCCGGATATGAGAGCGGGCCTCGGCGAAGGGGGGGAGTTAGCCGAGGCCCGCGTAAGGTCGGCCCGGGGGGGAGGGGCCGACGGAAACGATCCTACGCGATATCGCGAAAATGCGCCCATAAGGGGCCCAAGAGTTTCGAACTTTTTTCGGTGCAGATCACAGCGCCGTGCGTGGGTCGGTGCACTGCGGGTGCGAGTGTCCAAAATTGTTGCAGCCCAATGGAATCGTCCCACTGGACGGGTGTATTCCGCCCGGCGGAACACGGGTGCGCGGGGCGCGCACCGAGTGCTGCCCGGGCCTACTTGTCGGACCCCGCTGGCACTATGCCCCTGTGCACTGTGAGCGTGCGCACGGCCACCTCGACTGTCGTGCTCCGGAGCGGGATCCAGTAGCCGCGGAAACCGAATCGAGTAGTGCGCTGTGCGAAATTTCGCGACCCGGCGCGATGAATACCAGAGCGGTCGCATCCCGTCTCGGCTACCCCGAGCACGTCCGGTCCGGGATGCGGCCTTGTGCATTGTGGGGGAGGGTGCCGGAGAACCGGATAAATCGGATGAAAACGTCGGTGGCGGCGACGATACTGCACGGTATCGGCCGGCGGCCGAAGCGCCTGAGGTCGGTGGCCCGCCACCGGCGATATACGACTCGTCCTTGTCGATCACTCAGTTCAGGAGAATCATGCCCGACGCAATAGTCGCCGAGGGTCTCGTCAAACACTACGGCCGCCGGGTGCGCGCACTCGACGGTCTCGATCTGACTGTGCCCGAAGGCACGGTCACCGCGCTTCTGGGACCCAACGGAGCCGGTAAGACCACCACCGTACGAGTGCTCACCACGCTGCTGGTGCCCGACGCCGGCCGGGCGACCGTCGCCGGGATCGACGTACTCGCCCGGCCGCGTGCGCTGCGCTCACGAATCGGGGCCTCGGGGCAGTACGCGGCGGTCGACGAGTATCTGACCGGTTTCGAGAACCTGGAGATGGTTGGGCGGCTGTACCACATGGGCACGCGGCGCAGTAAGGAACGCGCGCGCGAGCTACTGGAGAGGTTCCGTCTCAGTGATGCCGCCGACCGCCCGGTCCGCGGCTATTCCGGCGGTATGCGCCGGCGGCTGGACCTGGCCGGGGCGCTGGTGGCCAACCCGCCGGTGCTGTTCCTCGACGAACCCACCACGGGTCTGGACCCGCGAGCTCGGCTGGACCTCTGGGATGTCATCGAGGAGCTCGTCGCCGGCGGCACCACCCTGCTGCTGACGACCCAGTACATGGAAGAGGCCGACCGACTCGCCGATGCCATCGCGGTCATCGACCGGGGCCAGGTGATCGCCCGCGGCACCGCCGACGAATTGAAGAGCATGGTCGGAGGCGACCGGATCGAGTTGACCGTCGACCACACCGACAATCTGGCCGTCGCCCAGCGAGCGCTCGCGCCGCTGGCCGACGGTGAAATCCATGTCGAACCCGGGCTGCGCCGACTGGTGGTGCCGGTCAGCGACGGATCCCAGGCGCTGGTCGCCGCCATCGGAAAGCTGAGCGACGAGGGTGTGCGGATCCAGGACGTCGGGTTGCGCCGCCCCTCGCTCGACGATGTGTTCCTCACGCTCACCGGGCACGAGGCCGAGGAAACGGCCGATGATGCCGGCGAATACGGGCAGGGCGGAAAGGCCGGTGGCGGCGGACGCCCCGGCGCGGTCCCCGAAGCGGACAGGCCCGAGGAATCCGACCCGGCGCGCGAAGTGGAAGCAATCGAGGCGATGGAAGGAAGAAGCAGATGACCGCGCTGGCGACCGTCGGCGATATCGGGGAGAACCCCACCTTGGTCGAGCGGCTGTCCATGGTGGTCAGCGACAGTCTGACCGTCACCAAGCGCAATGTGATCAAGATAAAGCGAGTGCCCGACGTGCTGATCTTCAGCACCCTCTCGCCGATCATGTTCGTCCTGCTGTTCGCCTATATCTTCGGTACCGCCATCAAGGTCCCCGGTATGGAGGGCGGTTACCGCGAATTCCTGATCGCGGGCATTTTCGTGCAGACGGTGGTGTTCGGGTCCACGTTCACCGGGCTCAGCCTCGCCGAGGATATGCAGAAGGGCATCATCGATCGGTTCCGCTCGCTGCCCATGGCCCCGTCCTCGGTACTGATCGGGCGCACGGTCAGCGATGTGGTGATCAACGTGGTCAGCCTGGTGGTCATGTCACTGACCGGGCTGGTGGTCGGCTGGCGGATCCGCGGGTCGGTCGTGGACGCGATCCTGGCCTACGTCCTGCTACTGCTGTTCGCCTACGCGATCTCCTGGATCATGGCCGTGGTCGGCCTGATCGTGCGTACGCCCGAGGTGTTCAACAACGCCAGTTTCATGGTGATCTTCCCGCTCACCTTCCTGGCCAACACCTTCGTGCCGATGGACGAACTGCCGACACCGCTGCGCGTTTTCGCCGAATGGAATCCGGTATCGGCGCTCACCCAGGCATCCCGGGAACTGTTCGGTAATACCGCCCCGCTCACCGCGGAATCCACCGCGTGGTCGATGCGCCACCCGGTGGCGACCACCCTGGTCTGGGTGGTCATCATCCTGGCCGTCTTCGTACCGCTGGCGCTGCGGCAGTATCGCAAGACCGTCAGTCGCTGAGAGCAGGTCGGTCCGTGGTGGCTTCGGGATCGTCCGAGGCCACCGCGGCGCCGTTGCGCGTATAGCCGATCCGGGGCGGCGCCGAGGCCGGTTCGGGTGGTTGCGGGCGCTTGCTGCGCACCAGCCACGCGGTACCGCCCGCCGCCGCCACCGCGGCGGCGGCCAGCAACCGATAGCGCGAACGACTGGATGGACGCAGTGGCCTCGAGCTCATGGCTCAACTCTGGCACAGCCCGGCGGATAACGCAGACCGGCAGGTCAGGGCACCGTCGCCGACCGCGGGTGCGGAAGCGGCGAGCTACGTACCGCGGGCTCGCATGGCACGATGGGCTGGTGAGTAAGACACGCCCGGCCGGCTGGGGAGCGCGCCGCGAAACAGCTCCGGCAACGAAGCGGAGGCCGTGGTGAACCCCCAGCAGCCCTCGACGCCGGCTCAGGTGTGTGTCCGGCACGCCGATCGCCGGACCGGTCTGTCCTGTACCCGCTGCGGACGTCCGGCGTGCCCGGAATGCCTGCGTCCCGCCTCGGTCGGCCAACACTGTGTCGATTGTGTGCGCGCCGATCAGCGCAGCACACCGCAGGTGCGGACCGTATCGGGTTCGGCCGCGGCCCGCAGTTCGGTCCCGTTCGTCACCTACACCCTGATCGCGCTCAATATTCTGGTCTACGCCGTGACCGCGGCGCAGTCACGCAGCGTGATGGAGAACGAGCGCGGATCGGCGCTGTTCGTGGATTGGGTCATGTACCCACCCGCGGTGGCCGGCGGCGACTGGTTCCGCGTGCTCGGTTCCGGGTTCCTGCACTACGGGCTGATCCACCTGCTGCTGAACATGTTCGCGCTGTATATCGTCGGCCGCGATATCGAACTGGTGCTGGGCAGGGCCCGCTACCTGGCCGTATATCTCATCTCGTTGCTCGGCGGATCGGCCGCGGTGATGCTGCTGGCCCAGGACAGTCTCACGGCCGGGGCCTCGGGCGCGGTGTACGGCTTGTTCGGCGCGATCACGATCGTGCTGATCCGGCTGCGGCAGAACCCGAACAATATGTTGATCCTGATCGCGATCAACGTGTTCATCAGCTTCTCGCTACCCGGTATCTCGCTGTGGGGTCACCTGGGCGGCCTGGCCGCGGGCACCCTGGCGACGCTCGGCATCATGTTCCTGCCCGCCTGGGTGCGGGTTCGGACGCCGGAGCGGGCCCGGCTGGTCGGGGTGTTCGCGCTGGCAGCCCTGGCGGTGGCGGCTGTGGCGGTGATAGTGCTCGCGGCGGTTTCGCTGCGCTGAGCCGGACGTACAGCGCCGAGGCTCCGGGGCGTGGGCTTCGCGGGCCCCGGCATGTTCAACGTGAAACATTCGGGCTCGCGCGGTTCGTGCGACCACGAGGTGGCCCGCCGGGGCTCTCAGCGCGCGGCGTCGCCGTGCAACCGCAGTTCCGTCCGCACCGCGTCGTAGACATCCTCGGGGCTCGTGCCCAGATCCCAGCGGCCGAAGATCAGCAGCCGTTCGGATCCCAGATGGTCCACGTCGATCTCCAGCATCGGCGATTTCCGGCCCAGGCGGCGGTAGCCGACCACCCGCGCCCGCAGGATCTGATCACGGGTGTATTCGGTGACGCCGGTGAGTGTGCGCAGCACCAGCCGCGGGTTCTCGCCCGGCACCACCGAGAGCCGTGGTCGCTGCCGCATTCCGAGTGCGGCGAGTCCCAGCAGTACCAGCGCGGCCACCCCGAGCATGAATTTGCCGGGCAGCTCGGTAGTCAGTACCGCCGCGACCGCGAGGACGACCCCGCCGCCGACCGCCGCGATCAACGCGGGCAGGGGTGTCGTCCAGGCGAGACAGGGTTCGGTGCGCTCGGGCTGCACGCGGGTATACCTCCATCTGAGGTCGAGGGTTATCCACAGAGTTATCCACAGGTGTGCATTAATTACACCGGTGTAACCCGGGCAAGGCGCCGCTAGCGCCAGCGCATCGTCATGATCAGACCCACCACCATCAGCCCGAACCCGATCAGGAAGTTCCAGGCATTGAGGTTGCTCATCCAGCTGATCTGGTCGGCCGCGAGGTAGTAGACCAGTAGCCAGACCAGGCCCGCGAGCATGAAGCCCAGCATGATGGTGACGTACCAGACAGGCGACGGACCGACTGCCTTCACCTTCACCGGCGTACGGCTGGCGGGGTTGATCGTGTAGTCGGTCTTCTTCCGGACCTTCGACTTGGGCATGATGTCCTCGTGTTCAGCGTGCAGGTCGTCTTCCAAGGCTATCCCACCAGGTAATCGGTGTGATGCCCAGCGGCCGTACAGTCCGCGTGGCCGATTGTGGCGCAATCGCAGGCCGGACCGGGTGCGCCGGCGTGCGAACACGTAATCTTTGGGCATGCGTGTACTGGTCGTCGACAACTACGACAGCTTCGTCTTCAACCTGGTCCAGTATCTGGGCCAGCTCGGCGTCGAGGCAGTGGTCTGGCGTAACGACGACCCGGAATTGGCGGACCCGACGGCCGTGGCCGGCGATTTCGACGGAATCCTGATCAGCCCCGGCCCCGGCACCCCGGAACGCGCGGGCGCCAGTATCGACCTGGTACGTGCCTGTGCCGACCGGGAGACCCCGCTGCTGGGCGTCTGCCTCGGCCACCAGGCCATCGGCGCGGCCTTCGGCGCCACGGTGACCCGGGCTCCGGAACTGCTGCACGGGAAGACCAGTTCGGTCTTCCATATCGGTACCGGAGTCCTGGCCGGGCTGCCCGATCCGTTCACCGCCACCCGCTATCACTCGCTCACCGTGGTGGAAAAGACGCTCCCGCCCGAATTCGACGTCATCGGCCGCACCGAGACCGGGATCGTGATGGCCCTGCGCCATCACGAACTGCCGATCCACGGTGTGCAGTTCCATCCGGAATCGGTCCTCACCCAGGGCGGGCACCGGATGCTGGCGAACTGGCTGGAGGTCTGCGGCGAGCGCCCCCAGGAGGGGTTGGTACAGATGCTGGAAGCGGAGGTCGCCTCTCTGGCCGTCTGATATACGAAACCGGGCGGCCGATTCACGGCCGCCCGGTTTCGTATCCTGCCGAATCGCCGGGCCGTGCCCGGCAGCGGATCAGGGTGGTCCCAGTGGCGCTACACCGGTATTGACCGTCACCGTCGTCGACGACGGCACAGTGGTTCCGGCCGAGGGCTGCTGGCTGAGAACCTTGCCGGCCTGGTCGGAGTTCAGCGTGATCTGCGTGATCTGACGGACCTGGTTCGCGCTGCCCTGCCAGCCGCTTTCGCGCAGCTTGTCCACGACCTCCGCGGTGGTGAGCCCCACCAGGTTCGGCATCGCGATCCGATCGCTCTGCGCCACCTGGACCGTGATCGTGGAACCCTCGTCGGCCGTCGAACCGCCGGCCGGGCTGGTGGAGAGGACCTCGCCGCGCGGTCGAGCCGACTGGACCTGCTCGATCACGATCTTGAAGCCGGCGCCCTCGAGGTTCGGCTGGGCCACATCGATCAGCTGGCCGACCACCTCGGTGACGCGGACCTGCCTGGGACCGGTGCCGATGGTCAGCGTGATCTGACTACCCGCGTCCATCTCGATACCGGGCGAAGGATCCTGCCCGATCACCTTGTCCTTGTCCTGCGCGCTGGACGGTTCCCGCTTCACGTCCGGGTTGGTCTGGAGACCGGCGTTGTTGAGTTCCTGTTCGGCGTCCTGCTGGGACAGGCCGGTGAGCCGGGGGACCGGCACCTGCTGCGGACCGGTGGACACCTGCACGGTGATGGTGCTGCCCTCGTCGGCGCGCGAGCCGCCCAGCGGCTGGGTAGCGATCACATTGCCGGCACTGATCTTGCCGTCGGGTTTCTCCTGGACGGCCACATCGAAGCCGAGCGAATCGAGCTTCTTCTGGGCCTCGGTGGCGGAGGTGTTGGACAGGTCCGGGACGGCCACCTGATCGGGTCTGCTGCCCGGGCCGAGTAACATCCAGAACAGCCCGAAGGCCGCCACCACCGCAGCGACCACACCCGCCGCGATATAGGCCGTACGGCGGGAACGGTCCCCGGAGTCGTGTCCGTAATCGTCGTAGTCGTCGTCCTCGTCGCCGCGATAGCCACGGCCGGAACCGTCCGCGGGGCCGAGCATGGTGGTGCGGTCCTCGTCGGTCATCACCATCGGCGCGCCGGGTTTCTGACCGCCCAGCACCCGGATCAGATCCGCGCGCATCTCCGCCGCGCTCTGATAGCGATTGGCCGGATTCTTGGCCATTGCCTCGAGCACCACCGAGTCCAGTTCCCGCGGCACCCCCTCGTAGACGAGCGAGGGTAACCGGGGATCCTCCCGGACGTGCTGATAGGCGACGGCGACCGGGGAGTCACCGGTGAACGGGGGCTGTCCGGTGAGGATTTCGAACAGCACACAACCGACCGAGTAGACGTCGGACCGGGCGTCCACCGTCTCGCCGCGCGCCTGCTCGGGAGACAGATACTGAGCGGTGCCGATCACGGCCGCGGTGGCGGTCATCGGATTGGCGGCGTCGGCGATCGCACGGGCGATACCGAAATCCATCACCTTCACCGCACCGGCACGGTTGATCATGATGTTGGCGGGCTTCATATCGCGGTGCACGATCCCGGCCCTGTGGCTGAAATCGAGCGCCGCGCACACATCGGCGACGACCTCCATCGCGCGCCGGGGCGGCAGCGGTCCCTCGTTGCGCACGATATCGCGCAGCGTGTCACCTTCCACGTACTCCATCACGATGAACGGCAGTGGTCCGCCGTCGATCTCGGCTTCGCCGGTGTCGTAGACCGCCACGATGGCCGGATGGTTCAGCGCCGCGGCGTTCTGCGCCTCACGTTTGAAGCGCAGATAGAACGTGGGGTCCCGGGCCAGGTCGGCGCGCAACACCTTGATCGCGACATCGCGGTTGAGCCGCAGATCGCGTGCTTTGTGGACCTCGGACATACCGCCGAACCCGATGATCTCGCCCAGCTCGTAGCGAGAGGAGAGATTCTTCGGGGTCGTCATGGCTGTCCTTGCAAATTAAGGTCCGGCGCGAGGTTGTTGACAGGGTTCCCCGGGAAGGGGATATCGATCGTCGGGACCGGCGGGCGGCGACGCGTGGTGGTCTCCTCTTCCTCACCGGTGGTCTCTTCGCTCGCCGTCGTCTCGGTGGTGCTCGGCGCCGCCGAAGTGGTGGTGGTCGGCGGCTGAGTCGTCGTGGTCGAGGGCTGCGGCGGTGTGGTGGTCGTCGCGGCCGGCGGCGCGGTGGTGGTGGGCTCCACGGGTGGCGTCCATACCGGGGGCTCGGTCACTTCGTAGGTGGTGGTGACCGGGGCCGGCAGCGGGCGGGTGGTGGGTGCCGTGGACGAGGTGACCGGCGGAGTTCCCTCCGGGTTGGTGTCCCCGCCGAACAGCAGCCACACCACGGCACCGCCCAGGAGCAGCGCGCCGATACCGAGCGCGATCATCCACTTCTGGTTCTTGTTGAGTAGGCCGCCACCGGCGTTGTCGCGGTAGTCGTCGTCGCCGGGGTCGTGCGCGCCGCGGTCGTATGTGGTCGCCGGTCCGGCCATGGCGGCGGGAGGTGTGTTGTACCGGACGGTCGCGGTCTCGTCGTAACCCGGCTGCGGAGGAGCCGCGATCACGCTGGTGGGCCCGGCCACCGGGAGATTGCGGGGCGGGGGCGGGCGGCGACCCGAGCGCACCGCGGCGACCGCCTCGGCGAATTCACCGCCGTCGGCGTAGCGCTGGGCCGGGTCCTTGGCCAGCGTGATCTCGACCAGTTCGCGCACATTCGGCGGCAGGTCGGTGGGCATCGGCGGCGGCACTTCGCGGACGTGTTTCATCGCGACGGTGAGCGCACCATCTCCGGTGAACGGCCGCTGCCCCGCGAGCGCCTCGTATCCGACGACGCCGAGGGAGTACACATCGCTGGCCGCGGTGGCATCCTCACCGACCGCCTGCTCGGGCGCGATGTACTGCGCGGTGCCCATCACCATGCCGGTCTTGGTGACCGGAGAGGCATCGACCGCCTTGGCGATACCGAAATCGGTGATCTTCACCTGGCCGGTGGGGGTGACCAGGATATTTCCCGGTTTCACATCGCGATGCACCACGCCGGCCAGATGCGCGACCTGGAGTGCGCGGCCGGTCTGTTCCAGCAGGTCCAAACCCTGGGCCACCGATAGGCGGCCGAGCCGGTTCAACACGGTGTTGAGCGGCTCACCCTGGACCAGTTCCATCACCAGGTAGGCGGTTTCGCCGCCCTGGGGGTCGTAGGTCTCGCCGTAGTCGTAGATACCCGCGATACCGGAATGGTTCAGCTGCGCGGTGGTTTTGGCCTCGGTGCGGAACCGGTGCCGGAAGGTCGGGTCCGCGGAGAACTCCGATTTGAGGACCTTCACGGCGACCCGGCGATCCAGCCGGGTGTCCAGGGCTTCCCAGACCTGGCCCATCCCACCGGTCGCGATCAGCCGCTGCAGCCGGTAGCGGTCCGCGATCAACGCGCCGTTTGTCAGCATCGGGTTCCCCGCAGATTCACTCGCACATCCATCTCGTTCAGCGACCTCGCAGACCTGCGTCCAGTACCGCCCGGGCGACCGGCGCGGCGACCGACCCACCTGTTGCCGCCAGCGCCCGGTCACCGCCGTTCTCCACGATGACCGCGATGGCGATCTTCGGGTTCTCGGCGGGCGCGAAGGCTATGTACCAGGCATGCGGTGGGGTGTTCCGTGGATCGGCGCCGTGTTCGGCCGTACCGGTCTTCGATGCGATCCGATAGGACGTTCCGCCGCTGCCCGCGGTGTTCTCCTCCGAGGCGACCATCAGGTCGGTCAGCGTAGACGCTACCTCGGCGCTCACGGCCTGGCCGACCGAGACCGGCTCGGTGGTGGACAGCTCGCTCAGATCCGGGTTCTGCAACTGGTCGACCAGGTAGGGCTCCATCCGGACACCGCCGTTGGCCACGGTAGCGGCGATCACAGCGTTGTCGAGCGGGGTGAGCGCGACATCACGCTGGCCGATACTGCTCTGCGCGAGAGCGGCGTTGTCCGGGATATTGCCCACGGTGCTCTCGGCGACCGGCATCGGGATCCCGCGATGCGGTCCGATACCGAATGCCGCGGCCTCGTCTTCCAGCGCTGCCGCCCCGACATCGACGCCGAGCTCCACGAACGCGGTGTTGCACGACCGCCGGAACGCCTCGTAGAGGGTGGCGGTGGCACCGGATCCGCAGGTCGAGCCGTTGTAGTTCTCCAGGGTCGTGCTCGTGCCCGGCAGGGTGATGTTGGGCGCCGCAGTGAACTGGGACTGCGGATTCGCCTTCCCGTTGGACAGCGCGGCCGCCGTGACGACCACCTTGAAGGTGGAACCGGGCGGGTAGGTCTGCGAGATCGCGCGGTTGAGCATCGGCTGGTTCTCGTCGGCGCCGAGATCCTCCCAGGCCTGGGTGCCCTGGGCGCCGTCGTGCCCGGACAGCAGGTTCGGGTCGTAGCTGGGGGTGGACACCATGGTCAGGATCTTGCCGGTGCTGGGTTCGATCGCCACCACCGAGCCGGTGTAGCCCTTGCTGGTCAGTTCGTTGTAGGCGACCTGCTGCATCACCGGATCGATGGTGGTGACGACATTGCCGCCGCGGGGGTCACGACCGGAGACCAGGTCGACCAGCCGGCTGCCGAAGAGCTGGGCGTCCGAACCGTTGAGCACCGGATCCTCGGCCCGTTCCAGTCCGGTGCTGCCGTACTGCATGGAGTAGAAACCGGTGATCGGGGCGTAGGCCTGCGGATCGGTCGGGTAGACGCGCAGATATTTGTAGCGGTCGTCGGTGGCCACCGAACTGGCCAGCACGGTGCCGCCGGCCGAGATCTGGCCGCGCTGGCGGGAGTACTCGTCGAGCAGCACCCGCGAGTTACGGGGGTCGGCGCGATAGTCGTCGGCCTTGATGACCTGCACGTAGGTCGCGTTGAGCAGCAGGGCGACGATCATCACCATGACCGCCATGGCGACGCGGCGTAATGGTGTGTTCAACGCTGCAGACCCCCTTGCCGTCGTGACACCATCACTGTCTGCGCTTCCGCCAGCGGCGCCGGGGCGGGTTCGCGGCGGCGGGCCGGCGCGGGTTCGCGAGCCGCGTCGGAGATCTTGATGAGCAGGGCGATCAGCACATAGTTCGCCAGCAGCGAGGAACCGCCGTAGGAGACGAACGGCGTCGTCAGACCGGTCAGCGGGATCAGCTTGGTCACTCCGCCCACCACCACGAAGACCTGGATGGCGATGGTGAACGAGAGCCCGGCCGCGAGCAGTTTGCCGAAACTGTCCCGGATGGCCAGCGCGGTGCGCATACCGCGCAGCACCAGCACCAGGAAGAGGATCAGGATCGCGGTCAGGCCGATGAGACCGAGTTCCTCGCCGATGGTCGTCACGATGAAGTCGGTTTTGGCGAACGGCACCTGCGACGGCCGCCCGGCACCCAGGCCGGTACCCGCCAGACCACCGGTGGCCAGGCCGAACAGCGACTGCACGATCTGGTAGCCGGTGTTGTTGTAGTCGTCGAACGGATGCAGCCAGGTCTCCACGCGTACCCGGACGTGCCCGAACATCTGGTAGGCGAACACGAAACCGAGGACGAGCAGGCCGCCGCCGATCAGCAGCCAGCCCACGCGTTCGGTGGCGATGTAGAGCATCACCAGGACCGTGCTGAAGATCAGCAGCGACGTGCCGAGGTCCTTCTCGAACACCAGGACACCGATGCACACGATCCACACGGCCAGGATCGGACCCATATCGCGGGCCCGCGGGAACTCCATGCCGAGGAAGTGCCGCCCGGCCGCGGTGAACAGCTCCCGTTTCGAGACCAGCACCGAGGCGAAAAAGATGATCAACAGGATCTTCGCGAATTCGCCCGGTTGCAGGCTGAGACCGGGCAGCCGGATCCAGATCTTGGCGCCGTTGACCTCGGACAGCGAACTGGGCAGGATCGCGGGGATCGCGAGCGCCACCAATCCGACGAGACCGAGCGTGTAGGCGTATTTGGCCAGCGTGCGGTAGTCGCGCAGCACCAGCAGGATCCCGACGAACAAGACGATGCCCAGCGCGGTCCACAGGATCTGCTGGTTCGCGTCGGGGGAGGGGATCTCCCAGGAGTTGTAGGCGGCGGTCTGCTGATCGGCCAGATCGAGCCGGTGGATCAGCACCAGGCCGACGCCGTTGAGCAGCGCCACGATCGGCAGCAGCAGTGGATCGGTGTAGGGGGCGAAACGGCGTACCGCCAGGTGCGCGACGGCGAAGAGACCGAGATAGGCCAAGCCGAGCTTGGCGATATCCCAGGTCAGCGATTCTTCCTGGCTCGCTTCCACCAGTGCCAGTGCGGCGGTGGTGATCAGCGCCGCGAATCCGAGCAGCACGAGCTCGGTATTGCGCCGGGTCGTCGGCGACGGCGCCGGAGCGAAACCGCCCGGGGGACTCGGAAAAGCCCCGGCGGACGGTGGTGCCGGTGCGGACATCAGTCCGTCACCCGGCAGTTCTCCCCGGCGATCTGGGGCTGAGCGGTGGTCGTCGGAGCCGGGACGGTGGTGGTCGGAGATGCGGGCGGCGCGGGGTTCTCCCCGTTGGCGCCGGGCGCGGGCGGCTGGTTGGCCGGGGCGGGCGGAGCCGCGTCGGTGGGCGTCGGCGCGGGTGCCGCCGGAGCGGGGGCAGGGGCCGGGGTGGTGGTGACCACGCCCGGCTGCGCGGCCGAGGCGTTCTTCTTGCACACCGGCAGCAGCTCACGGTCGGCCAGTACGGCCATCTGCTCGCGGGCCTTGTCCAGGGTGCCGGGCGGCAGCCCGCGCTCGACCTGGTCACGGCCGGTCTGTTCCAGATCGCTGACCTTCAGAACCCGGCAGCCCTGCGGCAGCGCGGCGCCGCTATCGACGAGGCCGAGTTCGCCCTTGGCGGTGACGCAGCCGATCAGGTTCACATCGTGGATCGAGTAGCCCAGGATCGACCCGGGCAGCCCCTGCATGACCACGACACTGTCGTTGTCCGCCCCGACGTAGTAGTTGGTCCGGATCATCTTGTAGCCGACGACCAGACCGACCACCACCGCGAGTACGAGGGCGACCGCCAGCAACAGCCAGCGCAGTTTGTGGGATTTCTTCGGTTGCGGCTCGGGTTCACCGGCGGCCCGGCGCGGGGCGGCGGCCGGTGGGCGCATCGCGGCGGCCCGCCCGGCCGCGGTATTCGGCGGCGGGTTGTCCTCGGCTTCGCCGGACGCGGCGCCGGCCACGATCGGATGACTCTGGCCGTAGTCGAGATCGATGACATCGGCGACGACGACGGTCACATTGTCCGGCCCACCGCTGCGCAGCGCGAGCTCGATGAGCCGGTCGGCGCATTCGTCGGTACTGCCCTCACGCATGGTGTTGGCGATGGTCTCGTCGCTCACCACATCGGACAGACCGTCCGAGCAGAGCAGATAGCGGTCCCCGGCCCGGGCCTCGCGCATCACCAGGGTCGGCTCGATCTCGTTACCGGTGAGCGCGCGCATGATCAGCGAGCGCTGCGGATGAGTATGAGCCTGTTCCGCGGTGATCCGGCCCTCGTCCACCAGCGACTGGACGAACGTGTCGTCGCGGGTGATCTGGGCGAGTTCGCCGTCGCGCAACATATAGGCGCGCGAGTCGCCGATATGGACCATGCCGAGTTTCTTGCCGGCGAACAGGATGGCGGTGAGCGTGGTGCCCATACCGTCGAGTTCGGGCTCTTCCTCGACCTGTTCGGCGATGGCGGCATTACCGGCGTGGGTGGCCCGGTTCAGTTTGCCGAGCAGATCCTCGCCCGGTTCGTCGTCGTCCAGATGCGCCAGCGCGGCGATCATCAGTTGCGACGCCACTTCGCCGGCCGCGTGGCCACCCATGCCGTCGGCAAGGGCCAGCAGGCGGGCGCCGGCGTAGACGGAATCTTCGTTGTTGGCGCGGACCAGGCCGCGGTCGCTGCGCGCTGCGTAGCGGAGAACAAGTGTCACGATCGGAGCTCGATCACTGTCTTGCCGACCCGGACAGGAGTGCCGAGCGGAACGCGGACTGCGGTAGTGACTTTGGCACGATCCAGGTAGGTACCGTTGGTCGAGCCGAGGTCTTCGACGTACCAGTCGTCACCGCGTAGGGACAGCCGGGCATGTCGGGTGGAGGCGTAATCATCGGTGAGCACCAGCGTGGAATCGTCCGCACGGCCGATCAGCACCGGTTGGGTACCGAGCGTTATGCGGGTACCGGCGAGAGAACCTTGAGTCACCACAAGATATTTGGCGCCCTTCTGGCCTCGGCGCATGGACGGCAGCACCGCGGAACCGCGCGGTCCCCGGGTCTGCAGTCGTTTGCCGGAGGCCGCGTAGATATCACTGCGGAGGGTACGCAGGATTGCCCACACGAACAGCCACAGCAGCAGGAGGAACCCGGCACGGGTCAACTGCAAGATCAATCCCTGCACGGCGCTCCACCTCCTGTTCGACCGTGTGTCGGTGCTGTAGGCGTGGTGCGACCCACCCCACTGCGATGCTCGTCCCGGCGGACCGCTGTGCGGTGCCGCGCGTGTGTTGGCACATCATAGGGCCGTCGGACGATACCGATCACGATTAGGCCGCCCCATTATGCGAGAGCCGCCTCGTGATCCGCACGGCGAGCCTACGGCATCAGACAATACGGATGAGGATCTCGGAGTGCCCGGCACGGATGACATCGCCGTCGGCGAGTTGCCAGTCCTGCACGGGAGACCCGTTCACCAGGGTGCCGTTGGTCGAACCGAGATCGGACAACATTGCGGTCTGGCCGTCCCAGCGAACCTCGATATGGCGCCGTGAGACACCGGTGTCGGGGAGACGGAAGTGCGCGTCCTGCCCGCGGCCGATGATGTTGCTGCCTTCCCGTAGCTGGTAGGTCCGGCCGCTGCCGTCATCGAGCGCGAGGGTCGCGGAGAAACCGGGCCCGGCTGCCGGCGCGTATCCGCCCGGTGCGCCGTAACCGGCCTGCTGGGCCTGCGGGGGATAGCCCTGGCCCTGCGGCTGGCCGTAGGCCTGCTGGTCGTAGCCCTGGTCGTAGCCGGGCTGCTGGCCGTAGGCCTGCTGGTCGTAACCCTGGTCGTAGCCGGGCTGGGCATAGCCCTGCTGGTCGTAACCACCCTGCTGTGCATAACCCTGCTGGTCGTAGCCCTGGTCGTAACCACCCTGCTGGCCCTGATAACCCTGGTCGTAGCCGGGCTGGCCCTGGTAGCCGCCCTGGTCGTAGCCGGGCTGCTGGCCGTAGGCCTGCTGGTCGTATCCCTGGTCGTAGCCGGGCTGGGCATAGCCCGGCTGACCGTAGCCCTGGTCGTAGCCGCCCTGCTGGGCGCCGTAGGCCTGCTGGTCGTAGGCGGCGCCACCCTGCTGGTAGTCGTAGCCGTTCTGATAGTCCGGGCCGCCGTTGTAGGCCGCGCCGGGACCGTAGTCCTCGGGGTACGCGCCGTTCTGCGGCCCGCGTCCCGCGGGTCCGGGAGCGTACCCGCGATTACGTGGATCGGACTCCGCGTGCTCACGGCTCGGGTCGTAGCCAGAGTTCTGCGTCATGGGGCCAGCTCCTGGTTGCGGGTTAGCGGGTCGTTGTAGCGGTTCGGGGCGGTGAGCCGGTGCGGCTCCGCGGCCGGCGTCGGGGTCGACGCGACCGCTCGTCCTGAACATTCCGGTGTGCAGCGTAGGGGATGCCTCGAACGCCACGTGTACTTCGCCGTAGGTCTGCCAGCCTTGCTCACGGATGTAATCCTGCAGATGTTTGGCGAAAGCACGGGTTGTGAGGTCGTGATCGGCGTCGAGCTGCCGGTGGTCCGACGAGTTGATGGTGATCACGTAGCTGTTGGGTGCGAGCAGATGCCCACCACCGACATCTCGGACGTTGTCGGCGGCCTCACGCTGCAGCGCTGCCTCGACCTCTTGGGGAACGACGTTCCCGCCGAAGACTCTGGCGAAGACGTCACCGACGGCGCCCTGTAGGCGACGCTCGAAACGCGAGACGATCCCCATCCGGGCCCTCCCTTCGGTGAGTCTCTCCTCATTCTTTACGACGACACGCGGATACGGCGTGTCGTTCTACGAGCACGTTCTCTGCATGATATCCACGTTCCGCTGTACCTGTAACTACCGGAACCGTGCCGGAGTTCCCTTCCCGGCGGTCTTCGTGCTCCGAGCCCTGGTCAGCGGCGGGTTCGAAAAGCCCGTGACCACGTGATTTCGTCTCCCGGACATCTCCGTGCTAGTGTCTGACCGTCGCTCGGGCGAGTGGCGGAATGGCAGACGCGCTGGCTTCAGGTGCCAGTGTCCTTCGGGACGTGGGGGTTCAAGTCCCCCTTCGCCCACTGAGAAGAAGCCGTGGATCCTCCGGGGTCCACGGCTTCTTCCTTTGCCGTCGAGTGCGTCCTCCTCCGGCACCATGGTCTGCGAAATCCGGTGTGTGGCGTTGGTCATGCTCGGTCCGTCGTGGCTCGACGATCACCTAGAACGTGTTTCAGAAACATGCCGGAAAATCCGTAGAACCCGTTGACTCACGATTCGAACCTGTTCTAATTCATGCCATGCGGAGATATGAAGGCCGTCGAGTGCTGGTGACAGGTGCGGGATCGGGGATCGGCCAGGGCGTGGCCCTGCGACTGCTGGACGAAGGAGCCCGGCTCGTCGCCGCCGATATCAACGAGCCCGGTTTGGCAGCCACGGTGGAGAAGGCCGGCGATGTGGCCGACCGGCTCAGCACCGTGGTGGTGAATATCGCGGATATCGAGTCGGTGCGGGCGGCCGCCGAGACGGCGCTGGAAACCCTGGGCGGATTGGATGTGCTCGTCAACTGCGCGGGCATTCTGAAGCCGGCCCGTACGCATGAGATGCCGCTCGACGAGTGGAACCGGGTCATCACCGTCAATCTCACGGGCACGTTCCTGGTGACCCAGGCGCTGCTGCCGCCCCTGCTGGAATCCGGCCGGGGCGTGGTGATCAATCTGTCGTCGACGTCGGCCTTCCAGTCGGCCCCCTATCTGGCCGCCTACGCCGCCTCCAAGGGTGGCGTGGCCTCTTTCACCCACGCGATCGGTCTGGAGTACGCGAAGCAGGGACTGCGGGCGGTCAATATCGTCCCGGCCGGAATCATGAGCGGGATCACCACCGAATCCATCACCGAACAGCCGGAGGATGCGGACTGGACCCTGTTCGCCCGGCTGACCGGTTGGCTGAACGGTGGTGCGCTGGGGACCCCGGAGGATATCGCCGGCGTCGTGGCGATGGTGGGATCCGATGACGGCCGCTACATCACCGGCACCGAGATCCGGGTCGATGGCGGCGCGCTCATGTGATCTCTCCCGGTGTTCCGAGGCCGCCACGGTGCTCGCGCGAGTCGCGATCGCCGCTGCGGCCTTTTTCTTTTTCCGGGGTCCCGGATGGGGCTGTCCCGGGCGAGTGTTCCGGCCCGCCGCGGCGGACGACTGCGGTTGCCGGCTCCGGCGCGAACAGCGCGCCGTACTCCCGGTATGCCTGAATGAGACCGAGATCACACAAGAACTTTTCGATTGCGGCGGCGCTGCTGAGGGTTGCCTCAGTCGGCGGCTCCGGTGACCCAGTTCACGCCCTGGAACCGCCTTGGTTAACTACCGCGAGGTGTTTACCGGGTCGCTGTACGGGGGTTGTGGCGGGTTTGCCCCGGCTAAACAAACTCTAGGTATTTTTCGTTCGTGTCGCCTGTTCGGCAACCGTGTTAACGGCGCGCGAACGCGCAGGTCGAGGTGGGAACGGCCGAGTTAACGGCCGTTCTGGCGAACCCTGCGGCGAACCGGTTTCTCGTTATCCGTAACCATGGTTACGGATATGTCTGTGACCAGTAAAAACCAAATGTACTTGCAAATGAAAGCACCGCTGTAAGTCCGGCGCGGCCTGCTGGAAGTTAGCTGAACAAGGGTCGAGGCGGGGGTTTCTGGATGTTTGCCGAACTGCGACGCATACCTGTGACCTCAGCCGCAGCGGGTTGCGTACGGATAACGATTGTGTAGAGTCAACGGTAACGCTGGCCGCAGCTAGAGCGGCGACTCGCTGCGGCCAGCGGAATTCAATCGGGGGAATCCACGCAGGTCATTCGGTTCGCGTTGCTGCGACCTCACAAAACATGGTTGATTGCTGTGTGCTCGAGGTTGTCTACCCGTTACCGCGAAAGTTGCGCTACCGCTACTTCTGCCACCGCCGTCTCGGCGGGCCGGTCGGCACGGCTACCGGCGATGAAGATGTAGGCGAGGAAGGCTGCCTCGGCGGCGAATCCGATGGCGATCCGGGCCGGCGTGGGCAAGGCGCTCGGCGTCACGAATCCCTCCAGCAGGCCCGCTACCAGCAAGGTCGGCACCAATCCGAGCGCTATGGCGGCGGTGACGCGACCCTGCCGGGCGACCGCTTCGGCCCGGCCGAGGCGGCCCGGATCGATCAGCGTCCAGCCGAGTTTCAGCCCCGCTCCGCCCGCGATGAAAATGGCTGTCAGCTCCAGCATTCCGTGCGGTAGCAGGAATCCGAAGAACGAGTCCAGCCGGCCGGCCTCGGCCATCAAGCCCGCGGTAATGCCGATATTCAGGGCATTCATGAACAGAAGGTAGAGCACGGGCACGATGAGTACGCCCAGAAAGAGGGCCAGCGCCGATACCCACGCATTGTTGGTCCAGACCAATGCGGCGAACGCGTCGTTGGAATGCTCGGTGTAGTAGGTCTCGAAAGTGCCACCGGGAGCGGTCAGCACGCCGGTGTTGCCCTGCAGGCCCAGCGTCTTCCGGGCCGACGGATCGTTCGCGATCCAGGTCGCGAACCCCGCCGACACACCCAGGAAGACCACTGCGACGGCCAGCCACCAGCCCAGTGCCCGATACACCGCGCCGGGGAAACCGTGCGTCACGAACCGGACGATCTCGGTCCAGGTGTTCGGTGCGCTGCCGACGATCCGGCCGCGGGCCCGGGCGATCACCGCGCTGAGTCCGGCCACCAGTTCCGGTTCGGGACTGTGCGTCTGCAACCGGGCCAACTGCTGCGAGGTGCGCCGGTACAGCAGCACCAGTTCGTCGGTTTCCGGCCCGGTGAGGGTGCGTTTGCGCGACAGCGTGTCCAGCCGGGCCCACAGGTGCCGGTTCCTCGCGCTGTATGCGTCCACGTCCATGGGCTCGCCTCTCGCTCCCGCCTGTACCGCCGTCGTGTCCGCGCCGGCCACCCGCCGCGGACTGCGCACAACGGCAGCGATTGCCCGGACTCGGCGAACCGATGGCGACGGCCGTACCCCCGTGTCACCGACGCGGGGCCGGAAACCGGCCGCCGTGGAAGAATGCTATGCGATATGGCCGAATTCACGACGGGCGAAGCCGTGGCGATCGAACTGCCGGTCGCTCGCGTCCCGACCCGTGCGGCGGCGTTCGTAGTCGACCTTCTTCTGCAGGCCGTGCTCGCGATCGTGTTGTTCACCGGCGTGCTGCTGCTCGTCCGCGGCGACGACGCCGACCCGTGGTTCACGACCCTGACACTGGTTTCGCTGGTCACCGTGCTCGTCGGGTATCCGGTCGTGTTCGAGACGCTGTTGCGCGGCGCCACCCCGGGAAAACGCGCGCTCGGGCTGCGGGTGGTGCGCGCCGACGGCGGTCCGATCGATTTCCGGCACGCCCTGACCCGCGGCCTCACCGGCGCGATCGTGGATTTCTGGATGCTCGGGCTCTTCGGCGTCATCGCCGTGGTGAGCTCCATGTGCTCACCGCACGCGCGCCGGGTGGGGGATGTGCTCGCGGGCACCGTGGTGGTGCATATGCGGCAGCGACTGTCGGTGCCCGCGCTGGCCGTTCCACCGGTATGGCTGAGCGGCTGGTCGGCCGAATTGGATCTCGCGGCGCTGCCCGAGGAGCTGGCCCTGGCCGTGCGGCAATACCTGACCCGGATCGGCTCGCTGACCCCGGCGGCGCAGCACGAACTCGGATACGCACTCGTTCATGCGGTGTGCGCTCGGCTGCGGGTCACACCGCCGGCCGGGTATCCGCCGGTGCAAATCCTCGGCAGCGTGATCGCCGAACGTCAGCGTCGTGCGCTCCCGGCGCCCCCGCCCCCGGCGGTGTTCGCCTTGCCGCCGGTGTCGTTCGCTCCCGTGCCCTGAGGTCGCCGGCCACGGGGTCAGAGAGCGCCGGATCGTTTGAGTTCCAGGTACTCGTCGGCCAGGGCCGCGGGCAGATCGGCCCCGGCCGCGGCGACCACCGCGATCCCCATTCGGCGCAGCGATTCCTGAAGTACCGCGTGCTCGGCGATCCGCGATTCGGCGGCGGCAACCCGGTACAACGCCGGCAGGCTGCCGCGGTCGGCTGCCGCGGCGGCGATATCGGGATCGGTGACCGACACGATCAGTACCCGATGTCGCTCGGCCAGGACGGGCAGCACCGGAAGCAGGTTCTCGGTGACCGCCGCGCCGTCCAGGCTGGTGAACCAGACGATCAGGCTGCGCCGCCGAGCCCGCTGGACAGCGGCCCGGACCAGCCCGTCGGTATCGGTGTCGACCAGCGCGGGGGTGACACCGGCCAGGGCGTGCATGAGTTTGGGCTGGATGCCGCGGCCGACACCGGTGGGCACCTCGGCGCGCACCGCCCGGTCGTAGGCGAGGAGGCCGACCATATCGCCACCGGCCGCGGCCAGGCCGCCCAGCAGCAGGGCCGCCTCGATCGCCGTATCCAGGCGGGTGCCCGCACCTACCCGGCCCGCGCTGATCCGGCCGGTGTCGAGGAGCATGAGCACCTGCCGATTGCGCTCCGGGCGCCAGGTGCGGACGAGTACATCGGTGGCTCGCGCGGTGGCGCGCCAGTCGATGGTGCGGACATCGTCCCCCGGTACGTATTCGCGGAAGGAGTCGAACTCGGTGCCCTGGCCGCGTACATCGGCAAGACTGCGGCCTTCCAGATGGTGCAGCCGTTTCACCTTGGCGGCGAGGAGCCGTTCGCTGCGGAACGGGGGCAGGGCGCGGACCCGGGCCGGGACATCGCGGTGGAATTGATGTCCGGCCAGACCCAGCGGCCCCCACAGGCGCAGCGTCACCGGGCCGGCGGCGCGATCGCCGCGCTGGGTGGGAGCGAGGGTGGTACGCAGCCGGATCCGGCCGGACGGGGGGACGGTGATCCGGTGTTCGCGCTCGGTGGCGTGGGCACTGTCGGGCCAGTCGTCCCAGAGCAGTCCCCGCACTGTCCGGGCTCCGGTATTGGTCAGCGTCAGCTCGACCTCCGTGTGCGCGCCCAGACGCAGCACCGACAACTCGGGCCGGTGCAGCATCACCTCCGCGCTCCGTGCGGCCAGCAGGCGGTCGGTCACGGCGAGCGCGAAAATCAGCGCACTGGCCACCAGGACCGCGGCCCAGGACGGAGCCGACAGCATGACCGCCGGTGCCGCGACGGCAGCGACGGCGACCAGCCGGCCGGTGACGACCACGGGCTACACCGGGACCGGGATCGACAGCAGCAGCGAAGCCATCACCTGTTCGCCGGTGACTCCATCCAGCTCGGCCTCGGGACGCAGTTGCAGGCGGTGTCGCAGGGCCGCCACGGCAACGGTTTTCACATCGTCGGGCGTGACGAATCCCCGTCCGTTCAGCCAGGCCAGCGCCCGGGCCGCGGACATGAGCGCGGTGGCGCCGCGGGTGGACGCGCCGTGCTGGACCGCCGCCGCGCTCCGGGTGGCGCGGCACAGATCGACGATATAGGCGAGAACCTCCGGGCGGACCGTGATCCCGGCGATCGCGGAGCGGGCGGCGGCGATATGCGCCGGCCCGGCCACCGGCCGTAACCCGGCCGCGGTGAGATCGCGGGGGTCGAAACCGTCTGCGTGCCGCTGCAATACGCGGAACTCGTCGTCCCGGTCGGGGAGATGGATATCGACCTTGAACAGGAACCGGTCCAGTTGGGCCTCGGGCAGCGGATAGGTGCCCTCCTGCTCGATGGGATTCTGGGTGGCGACCACGACGAAGGGGTCCGGCAGCGGCCGGGGCGCGCCGTCGACCGACACCTGGCGCTCCTCCATGGATTCCAGCAGCGCCGACTGGGTTTTCGGTGGGGTGCGGTTGATCTCGTCGGCCAGCAGCAAATTGGTGAACACCGGACCGTCGCGGAAGGTGAATTCGGCCGAATGCGGATCGTAGATCTGTGATCCGGTGACATCGGCCGGCATCAGGTCCGGGGTGAACTGGACCCGGGCGTGCCGTAGGTCGAGGGCGGTGGCCAGGGCACGGACCAGCAGGGTCTTCGCCACACCGGGGACCCCTTCCAGCAGTACGTGGCCGCGGCACAGCAACGCCAGCACCAGATACATGACGGCGTTGTCGTTACCCACCACTGCCTTGCCGATCTCGACGCGCAGCGCCGCGAAGGCGGCGGCCGCCTCGGCGGGGGTGGGGGCCGTGGCGCCTCCCGTGCCGGCCTTACTGGTGTCAATGCTGGTCATCCGACCTCCGCTTCGATCCATTCGAGTTGCGCGGCAACGAGTTCCAGGGCCGATGCGTCGGGCACCGGCCCGTACAGGGCCGACCCGACGACGGCCGGGTCGGCGCCGATCCGCGCGGCGACCGCCGCCGTCAGTTCTTCCGGGGAGGTCCCGGTACCCAGAGCGCGGCGTAATCTGCGCACGGTCGCGGCGCGCAACACACCCGCGATATGCGCGTGATCACCGGATCGGCGGTAGAGCCCCGCCTGTCCGGCCAGCAGTTCATCGGCCGCGACCTCCACCGGCCGCGGTTCACCCACCACCGTGCCCCGGCGTCGCGCCCGCCACCACACCAGCAGAGCAGCGGCGATCAGGAACTGCAGTCCGCCGAAGGCCAGCCGGTCGGGGATTCGCTCGAAAAGGGAATCGTCGCCGGTCGGCCGGGGCAGGTCGGGGTCGTAGTCGCCGCTCGGCGGGTCCATCGGGGGCGGGTCGATCGGCGGCGCGTCCGGGGCGCGCGGCGCGCTGGGCCCGGAGCAGCCCTGCAGTACCGCGTACAGCACCAGCAGAAGCACGACCAGCGCGGCCGACCAGGCCCAGAACCGGGGGTCGCGCAGTATCGTGGGCCACTTCCCGGAACCTGGTCGCCACCGCGACCCGCGGCGGGCCGGTTCGATATCGAACGGTTCGGCCGCCGGGGGCGGCGCCGCCGCGGAGAACCGGTCGGCCTGCGTCAGGCGTCGGTATTCCTCTTCATCCGCCCGGCGGCCGCCGTAGACGACCTCGTCGAACGATCTCGCGGCGGACGGGAGTTCACCGGAGTCCCCGGCGGGCAGGCTCGCCGCCGCTTCGTGTGAGGTTTCGCGGGCTGTGCGCGATCGGCGCACCTCGAGCAGGCCGCGCTGTTCCAGCCCGCGCAGCACCGCGCGGAAACGTTCGCGTAGCGCGGTGTCGAAGTCACCGCGGGCGGCCGCGTGTTCGGCGGCGGCCGAATGGACCGCGGCGGCATCCAGCCGGGGTGGCTCCGGAACGGTCCGGGACGGCTCGGTCACCGGCTACCTCCGTCGGGGATCCGGATATCGGCGCCTTCGCGCCGGCAACGCAGATCCAGATAACCGACCACCCGGGCGCTGGACTCCACGATCTCGGTGAAGGCCGCCAGCAGCAGGCCGGCGCCGGTGGCCAGTACCAGGAACGCCCACCGGTGGGTGCCCGAGATATCACCGACGAAGAGTAGGAGGCCCAGCAACGGTGCCATGAGCAGTGTGAACAGCAGGCGCTGGCAGATCCAGAGACCGGTTCGCCGGGCACGCAGGTTCGCGACCAGTGCGCCCGACCGGGACAGCGCCGCCCCGGCGCCGACGCCCTCGGCGAACAGCACCGGCACGGCCGCGAGATGACGCGCGCGCAGCCATGCCAGCCAGAGCAGGCAGCAGGGGTAGGCGACCACGAACCAGAGCAGGCCGCCGAGGAACGTGAACGGGAAGAGCACGGCGCTGATACCGAGGACCGCGATCCCGATCGCGGTGAACGAGAGCTGGGTGAGCAGCAGTGGGCCCAGCCTCCCGGTGGTGCGGCGCAGACTTTCCCGCAGTCCGATCGGCCGCCGGCCGGCCCGGGCCAGGCCGGTGGCGACCGTGACACCGCGCAGGACCAGCCGGAGGACCCAGGCGCTACCGAGTGTCGCGAACAGCGCGGCGAGGGCGGTCCCCGTATCGGAGCCGTCGGTCAGATGCGAGACCAGCCCGATCGACCCGGCCACTACGAGTTCTCCGGCCACCAGCAGCACCGCCGCACAACCCGCCAGCGTCCGGATATCGGCCTGCAGCAGCGCGAACGGCGCGTCGAGCAGTTCCCGGAAACTCAGCGGACGGATCGGAACCGTCGCTACCTGGGCTCGGCCTTCCGGATGTATTCCCGCCCCGACGGAACCGGCCGTATCAGCGGCAGGCTGCACGCGGCCGAGTCTAATCGGCACCGGTGCTGTCCGCGCCGGTCCGCAGCGAAGGCGGCGATATGCCTGCCGGTGCGGTGGGTCGCGGCGCGAGGGCGAGCATGCGGGCCGCGTGGTGGTCAGCTGCCCGGGGGCAGTTCGCGAGGCGCGGCGGTCTGTCGTTCGCCACCCGCGGGCAACATGGCGGTGGTCGCCGGCTCGAGATGGGTCGTGGCGGAGACGATGGCATCCGCGCCCAGGGTGATATCGGCGCCCACCGCGTCGCCGCGGCGGCCGGCCGAACGGTCACCGACGGTGCGCGAATCCTCGATCCCGCTGTCCACAGTGACCTTTCGTGCCCGGCGCAGGGTGAAGGTGATCTCCTCGGCCTCGGTGAGCACCTGGCGAGCGGTGCGCAGCGGCCGGCTCGCGGTATCGACGGCGGTGTCGATGGCCGAGCTGACGAAACCCGGGAGCAGCGGGCGGATCCAGCGGGCGGCGGTATCGGTGAACGGGACGGTGCCGATGATCGGCAGTTCCAGACCCGCCGGCTGCCGGAGCGCGACCTCCTTGCCCAGCGGTACGGGCAGGTCCGACCCATCACTTCCCGGCGGCAACGCGTTGTTCGGGGCCACTGCCGGGACGGCGGAGTCGGGGTCGCGTTCGGTGACGCCGATCTCCAACCCACCGAGCGCGGCGATCACCCGGGTGCGCTGGCGTTCCCGGTCGATGGTGGTATCGGCCTCGGCCACCAGTTCGGCCGCGGTGAGCTGCTGCTCGAGCCGGACGGCGGCGGTATCGGCCCGGACCCGGGCCGCCTTCTCGGCGATTGCCGCGTCGGCGGCGCGTTCGGCGCGGTCGCGTACGGTGTCGGCGGCCCGGCGCCGCTCTTGCGCGGTCTCACCGCGCCACCAGCGCAGGATCAGCGGTAGCAGCGCCAGCAGCCCGAAAAGCGCCCAGGTCAGCGCGCGGAGTCCCAGCGCGCCCAGCTCACCGACGGTGTATTCGTGTGCCGCCGACCACCGCGCACCGAACCCGCGGTCACCCTCGGCGGCCACCGCCTGCGCGTTGTGCAGGGCCCGGCGGGCATCGGATACGCGCTGGTCCAGCGGGACCACCCGGTTCTGCGCGGTGCTCAGCGCGGTGCGGGCGTCGTCGAGCATCGCGTTGGCGGTCTGCGCCTCCGGTCCTCGACCCGGTACCCCGGTGATCTTGGTCTGTGGGCACTGCGGGGTGGGGTTGAACTCGCACCGGGCGATGATCAGGGCATTGTCGATATCCGCGGCGGCCGCCGCGATGGTCCCGTCCAGCGCGGTGCGATCGGCGACCGCACGGTCCAGCTCGTCCTGGGCGGTACGGACGGCGGGGGCCGAGGCGGCCGCGGTCGCGGCCCGCTCGTCGAGTATCCGGTCCACGGTGCCGCCGAACAGTACGGTCACCGCCATCTCGGCGACCACCACGCCGGCCAGCAGCGCAGTACCGACCCGCGCGGCGACCGCCGGAATATTGACGGTCCCGGCGGGCAGATCGGGGCGGGCGGTGGGCTGGGCCCCGGCCAGTGCCCGGCCGAGTAGACCCGCGAGGACGCCGGCCACCAGGGCGATGGCGGCGACCGCGGCAGGTGGTTGATCGGCGGCACTCATGGCGGAGGCGGTGACCGCGCCGGCGACGAGGGCGAACAGCGCCACCCCCGCTCCGGTGACGGTGTAGCCCGTGCGCTCGTATCCCTCGGCGGTTTCGGCGGGCTGCCCGCCGCCGAGCCGGATGAACATGCCGGTGACGCTCATGGGGCCCATATCCTCTGCAGCTGCCATCGATTCGTTGTCTCAGCGTGACAGGACACACGCCTGTCCATCGACCCTTGACGATCGGGTGTGGGGATCTTCACAGGGGTGTCGCGCAGCATACGGTGACCGATCCGCGAGCCGCGTCCGGGCCGTACTTCCGGCGCTGCCGAAACCCGCGCTCGCGCAACGGAAGCGATGCGTGAGCGGCGCGGAAAAATGTGTCGTAAACCACTCGGCGGGTGGTTTGCTGATCATGTGCTGTGGGCGCCGATCGGCAAAACAGGCCGAACGGTCGGATCCTGTTTTGCGCTTGTCACGACGCTGTCACGAACATCTCACCGCGGTGCGCAACAGTTAGCCGCAGGCTGATGGGTTTGCCGTCCGCCGCTGTCGGGAAATCATCTTCGATGCAGGTGAGCGCGGGTTCGGCGGATGCGGCGCGGCGTCGGGAAAGACTCGGAACCGATGGATCGCCGCTGTTCGGAGGGCCGATCCGGGATCGATTCACCCCCGAAAGCTGCTTTACACTAGAAAACGCGCATATGTGGAGGAACGAATGAAGAAGCCCAGCTAGATCCGATTATTAGGGCAACCTTGGTTGGTTGGGTCCCGGACCTGGCTTATCGTTTGCTCTTACGCCGCACATACCCATGTCCGGCCGAAGGGCATGCTCGGGCGACCACCGATCAGGCCAGCCTAGCGGGCGAAATCCCGCTCCCGGGTTCCGGACGCGTAAGCGTTTCGTTACCGGCGGGTACCTGCGCACAGCGACAGGTGGAAAAACTTCAGACGTGACTGCACGCCGAACACCATCAGCGCGGCTGGTGTCGGCCAACGTACGAACGCAGTCCAAGCAGGGAGCGTTCGACAGTACCGGCGTTCGACAGGGCGTTCTCGCAAAGGCCGCACCACGTCGAGGTCGACTTTCTCGAAGGCAGAGGCATGACGCAACTACCTGGCCACAGGTCCCCCGGACCCATCGGGCTCTACGACCCGGCGAACGAACACGACGCCTGCGGTGTCGCCTTCGTCGGTGATATGCACGGTCGCCGCAGCCGTGACATCGTCGACAAGGCTATTACGGCCCTGTTGAATCTGGAGCACCGCGGTGCCGCGGGCGCCGAGCCGAACTCCGGCGACGGCGCGGGCATCCTCATCCAGGTACCCGACCGGTTCTTCCGGGCAGTCGTCGACTTCGACCTGCCGCCGGAGGGCTCCTACGCCACCGGTATCGCCTTCCTGCCACAGGCCCGCCGCGAGGCCGCGCGCGCCTGTTACGGCGTGGAGAAGATCGTCAAGGAAGAGGGCCTGACGGTCCTGGGCTGGCGTGAGGTACCGATCGACGAATCGTCCCTCGGTGCACTGTCACGTGATGCCATGCCGCTGTTCCGGCAACTGTTCATCGGTTCGCCCGCCGATTCGGCCGACCCGCTGTCCGGGATGGATCTCGAACGGCGCGCCTACGTGGTACGCAAGCGGGTCGAGCACGAACTCGGTCGCGCGGGTGCCGGCGAGGGCGCGGTGGGCAAGGAGTCGGTGTACTTCCCGAGCCTGTCCGGCCAGACCTTCGTCTACAAGGGCATGTTCACCACCCCGCAGCTGCGGGCCTTCTACCTGGACCTGCAGGACGACCGGGTGGAGAGCGCCCTGGGCATCGTGCACTCCCGCTTCTCCACCAACACTTTCCCGTCCTGGCCGCTGGCCCACCCGTTCCGCCGGGTGGCGCACAACGGTGAGATCAACACCGTCGCCGGTAACGAGAACTGGATGCGGGCGCGTGAGGCGCTGCTGCGTTCGGACATCTTCGGCAAGGATTCGGCCGGCAAGAACCGGCTGGACAAGATCTTCCCCGTCTGTACCCCGGGGGCCAGTGATACCGCTCGCTTCGACGAGGTCCTGGAACTGCTGCACCTCGGCGGCCGCAGCCTGCCGCACGCGGTGCTGATGATGATTCCCGAGGCCTGGGAGCGCAACGAGAACATGGACCCGGAGCGCCGGGCGTTCTACGAGTACCACTCGATGCTGATGGAGCCGTGGGATGGCCCCGCGTCGGTGTGCTTCACCGACGGCACCGTCATCGGCGCCGTCCTGGACCGCAACGGTCTGCGTCCGAGCCGGGTCTGGGTCACCGACGACGGTCTGGTGGTCATGGCCTCCGAGGTCGGTGTCCTCGATATCGACCAGTCCAAGGTCGTCCGCAAGGTCCGCCTGCAGCCCGGCCGCATGTTCCTGGTGGACACCGCCCAGGGGCGGATCGTCGGTGACGACGAGATCAAGGCGCAGCTGGCCGCCGAACACCCCTACCGGGAATGGCTCGACGAGGGCATCAAGCACCTGTCCGACCTCCCGGACCGGCCGCATATCCACATGTCGCACGATCGCGTGCTGATCCGCCAGCAGATCTTCGGGTACACCACCGAGGAACTGAACCTGCTGATCACGCCGATGGCCAGGACCGGCGCCGAAGCGCTGGGTTCGATGGGTACCGACACTCCGATCGCGGTACTGTCGGCGCGTCCGCGGCTGCTGTTCGACTACTTCTCCCAGCAGTTCGCGCAGGTCACCAACCCGCCGTTGGATGCCATCCGCGAAGAGGTCGTCACCAGCCTGCGCCGCCATATCGGCCCGGAGTCCGATCTGCTGCACCCGAGCCCGGAATCCTGCCGGCAGATCGTGATCCAGCAGCCGATCATCGACAACGATGAACTGGCGAAGCTGGTCCATATCAACGACGACGGCAGCCACCCCGGGCTGCGCTCGGTCGTCGTACGCGGCCTGTACGAGGTCGCGGCCGGTGGCGAGGGCCTGCGCCGGGCGCTGAATGCGATCAACACCCAGGTCTCGGCCGCCATCGACGGTGGCGCCCGGATCATCGTGCTGTCCGACCGGGAATCCAACGAGAAGCTCGCGCCGATTCCGTCGCTGCTGCTCACCGCGTCGGTGCACCACCATCTGGTCCGGGAACGCACCCGCACCATGGTCGGCCTGGTGGTCGAGGCCGGTGACGCCCGCGAGGTGCACCATATGGCGACGCTGGTCGGTTTCGGTGCCGCGGCGATCAACCCCTACATGGCCTTCGAGTCGATCGAGGACATGCTCGAGCGCGGCGCCCTGGAGATCCCCGGCAGCACCGGGGACCTGCCCGCCGATTACCGCAAGGCCGTCGCGAACTACAACAAGGCAGCCAGCAAGGGCGTACTGAAGGTGATGTCCAAGATGGGCATCTCCACTGTCGCCTCCTACAACGGCGCGCAGCTGTTCCAGGTGATCGGTCTGTCGCAGGAACTGGTGGACGAGTACTTCACCGGTCTGCGCTCGCACCTGGACGGAATCGGTCTGGACGAGATCGCCACCGATGTGGCGACCCGGCACGCCGTCGCCTTCCTGGAGAACCGCAACGAGCGCGCGCACCGCGAGCTCGAGGTGGGCGGTGAGTACCAGTGGCGGCGCGAGGGTGAATACCACCTCTTCAACCCGGACACCGTCTTCAAACTGCAGCACGCCACCCGCAGCGGTCAGTACTCGATCTTCAAGGAGTACACCAAGCTGGTCGACGACCAGTCCGAGCGGCTGGCCTCGTTGCGCGGTCTGTTCCAGTTCAAGAAGGGCGCGCGCTCCCCGATTCCGATCGAGGAGGTCGAGCCCGCCAGTGAGATCGTGAAGCGTTTCTCCACCGGCGCCATGAGCTACGGCTCCATCTCGGCCGAAGCGCACGAGACCCTGGCCATCGCGATGAACCGCCTCGGCGGCCGTTCCAACTCCGGTGAGGGCGGCGAATCGCCGGCCCGGTTCGAACCGGAGGACAACGGCGACTGGCGGCGCAGCGCGATCAAACAGGTGGCCTCGGGCCGCTTCGGCGTGACCGCGCACTACCTGACGAACTGCACCGATATCCAGATCAAGATGGCCCAGGGCGCCAAGCCGGGCGAGGGCGGCCAGCTGCCCGCGCACAAGGTGTACCCGTGGGTCGCCGAGGTCCGCCACTCCACCCCGGGTGTCGGCCTGATCTCGCCGCCGCCGCATCACGACATCTACTCCATCGAGGATCTGGCCCAGCTGATCCACGACCTGAAGAACGCGAATCCGCAAGCGCGGATCCACGTGAAGCTGGTGGCCGAGCCCGGTGTCGGCACGGTCGCGGCGGGTGTGTCCAAGGCACACGCCGATGTGGTGCTCATCTCCGGCCACGACGGCGGGACCGGCGCCTCCCCGCTGACCTCGCTCAAGCACGCCGGCGGTCCCTGGGAGCTCGGCCTGGCCGAAACCCAGCAGACCCTGCTGCTCAACGGTCTGCGCGACCGGATCGTGGTGCAGGTCGACGGTCAGATGAAGACCGGTCGCGATGTGATGATCGCTGCCCTGCTGGGCGCCGAGGAGTACGGTTTCGCGACCGCGCCGCTGGTGGTCTCGGGCTGCATCATGATGCGGGTCTGCCATCTGGACACCTGCCCGGTGGGTGTGGCCACCCAGAACCCGGTGCTGCGCGAGCGGTTCACCGGTAAGGCCGAGTTCGTCGTGAACTTCTTCATGTACATCGCCGAGGAAGTCCGGGAATTGCTGGCGGAACTGGGTTTCCGCACCCTGGACGAGGCCATCGGCCGGGTCGATCTGCTCGACACCGCCAAGGCCAAGCGGCATTGGAAGGCGAGCAAACTGGATCTGTCGCCCATCCTCGACGATGTCGAGACGGCGTTCATGTTCCAGGACCGCCGCCAAACCAAGGAACAGGACCACGGCCTGGACAAGGCCCTGGACAACGAGCTGATCGCGCAGAGCCGCGACGCGCTCGAGTTCGGCAAACCGGTCCGGATCGATACCAAGATCACGAACGTGAACCGCACGGTCGGCACCATGCTCGGCCACGAGGTGACCAAGCTCTACGGTGGCGCCGGCCTGCCCGACGACACCATCGACATCACCCTCACCGGCTCCGCCGGTAACAGCTTCGGTGCGTTCGTCCCCGCCGGTATCACCCTGCGGGTGCAGGGCGATGCGAACGACTATGTCGGCAAGGGTCTTTCAGGTGGTCACCTGGTGGTCCGCCCGGCGCCCAACGCTCCGGCCGATTTCCGGGCCGAGGAGAACATCATCGCCGGCAACGTGATCCTGTTCGGCGCGACCAGCGGCCGGGCGTTCATCGGCGGCGTGGTCGGCGAACGCTTCGCCGTGCGCAACTCCGGTGCCACCGCGGTGGTCGAGGGCGTCGGTGACCACGCCTGTGAGTACATGACGGGCGGGCGGGTCGTCATCCTGGGCGATACCGGACGCAACTTCGGCGCCGGTATGTCCGGCGGACTGGCGTTCGTCTACGACCCCGACGGCACCTTCGCCGGCCGGCTCAACCCGGAACAGGCCGAGGCCGTCGAACCGCTGTCCGGTGACGATTTCACCTGGCTGCGCGACATCATCGGCCAGCACCGCGAGCAGACCGGTTCGGCGGTGGCCGAACGGATCCTGGGCGATTGGTCGCAGCAGGTCAACCACTTTGTAAAGGTCATGCCGCGCGAGTACAAGAAGGTGCTGCTCGCCATCTCCGAGGCCGAGAAGAGCGGTAAGGACGTCGACGAGGCGATCATGGAGGCCGCTCGTGGCTAGTAAGAAAAATTCGCAGGTGGCGTCGACGAGGCGCCGTGACTATTCGGGGGCCGCTCGTGGGTGACACCCAAGGATTTCTGAAGCACACGTCCCGGGAGCTACCCGAACGCCGTCCGGTGCCCTTGCGGCTGATGGACTGGAAAGAGGTCTACCAGGAGGGTTTCCCGCACCAGACCCTGCAGCGGCAGGCCAGCCGCTGTATGGACTGCGGTATCCCCTTCTGTCACAACGGCTGCCCGCTGGGGAACCTGATCCCCGAATGGAACGACCTGGTCTACTCCGACCGCTGGCGCGAGGGTATCGACCGGCTGCACGCGACCAACAACTTCCCGGAGTTCACCGGGCGGCTGTGCCCGGCGCCGTGCGAGGCGTCCTGCGTGCTCGGGATCAACCAGGACCCGGTGACCATCAAGCAGGTCGAGGTCGAGATCATCGAGAACGCCTTCGACGAGGGTTGGGTTGCACCGGTCTACCCGACCCGGCTCACCGGTAAGAAGGTCGCGGTCGTGGGGTCCGGCCCCGCGGGTCTGGCCGCCGCACAGCAGCTCACTCGCGCCGGTCACACCGTGACCGTGTTCGAGCGGGCGGACCGTATCGGCGGTCTGATGCGGTACGGCATCCCGGAATTCAAGATGGAGAAGCGGTTCATCGATCGTCGGCTGGCGCAGATGGAGGCCGAGGGCACCATCTTCAAGCCCGGCGTCAACGTCGGTGTCGATATCACCGCCGACGAACTGCGTGAGCGGTTCGACGCGGTGGTCCTCGCCGGTGGCGCCACCCAGGCGCGTGACCTGCCCATCCCGGGCCGGGAACTCGACGGGATCCACCAGGCCATGGAATTCCTGCCGTGGGCCAACCGGGTCCAGCACGGCGACCCGGTGACCGACGACAAAGGTCTGCCGCCGATCCACGCGCACGGTAAGAAGGTCGTCATCATCGGCGGTGGTGATACCGGCGCCGACTGCCTGGGCACCTCGCACCGGCAGGGCGCGGCCAGCGTGCACCAGTTCGAGATCATGCCGCGGCCCCCGGAGGAGCGGGCCGGCTCCACTCCGTGGCCGACCTACCCGCTCATGTACCGGGTGTCCTCGGCGCACGAAGAAGGCGGCGAGCGGGTGTTCTCGGTGAACACCGAGCGTTTCGTCGGCGCGGACGGCAAGGTCACCGGGCTCGATGCGCACGAGGTCAAGATGGTCAACGGCCGGTTCGAGAAGGTCGAGGGCACCGATTTCACCCTCGAAGCCGATCTGGTGCTGCTCGCCATGGGCTTCGTCGGCCCCGACAAGCCGGGTCTGCTGACCGATCTCGGGGTCGGCTACGACCAGCGCGGCAATGTCCAGCGGGACAAGAACTGGGCCACCAATATCCCCGGCGTCTTCGTGGCCGGCGATATGGGCCGCGGTCAGTCCTTGATCGTCTGGGCCATCGCCGAGGGCCGGGCCGCCGCGTCCGCGGTGGACCGGTACCTGGAGGGCGAGACGGCGTTGCCCGCGCCGATTCCGCCGACTGCCGTCGCCCAGCGCTGATCTCGGCACGGCGGTCCGAACCGCTGAGCCGGAGATGCTGCGGCACAAATGAATACGCCGCGGCGCGGTGTTCCCGGTTTTTCCGGGGACACCGCGCCGACGTATTTCGGGCGGGGGCCGAATCCGACACGCAGCATTTCCGGTGAACTGCGGTCGATCGCTCGTCTCCGGTGGTCAGCCCGGGTTGGGCTGGCGATACCAAGATCGTCGCTCTATTGTTATCTGCGGTGTGTCCCGGTACGAGATCGTGATCCGATCGTGTAATTGTGACGCGTGGTTGTTGTTCACCTGTTACACACATCGGTGTCATCGGCCGGGTTCAGCATCTTGGCGATGGCTTAACGGGAGCGTCCCGATCAGGGGCCAGGGTTGACTGGAGCAGAATGCAGTTCAAAAGGGTTGCCGCGGCGCTGGGTGCCTGTGCGGCGGTTGCGTCGGGATTGGTTTTCGGGGGATCATCGGCTTCGGCCGACCCCGGATGCCCGAGTCTGTACGTGGTAGCGATTCCCGGGACCTGGGAAACCGGCCACGACAAGCGCCCCACGCCGGGCATGCTCGCCCGGGTGACCAGCGGCCTACCGTCCTCGGCGAAGGTCGACTACGTCACCTACGCGGCAACCGCTTTTCCGTGGGAAGGCGATATCTATGCCGACTCCAAGAACGAGGCCGTGTCCAATGCGCGCGGCATGATCACGAATATGCTCCAGCGCTGCGGCGCCACCAAGGTCGCGCTGGTCGGTTACAGCCAAGGTGCCGACGCCGCCGGTGATCTCGCCGCCGAGATCGGTACGGGTCTCGGCCCGATCCGGCCGGAGAGTATCGCGGGCGTCGGGCTGATCTCCGATCCGCGGCGGGCGCCCGGTGATATCCAGGTCGGTCCGCCCGCGCCGGGCGCCGGTGCCGGCGGCCCCCGGGTCGGTGGGTTCGGCTGGGTCAGCGACCGTACCCGCACGGTGTGCATCCCCGACGATCTCTACTGCGCCACCGCGTCGGACGATTTCGTCACCCGGTTCGCCGGTTTCCTCGCCCAGAGTTCCGACGCCAACCCGGCCAATATCTGGCGATACCAGCTGGAAGTCGGCGCCATCGTGAGCGATCTGATCACCAAGGGCGGTCTGCCCACGCTGCAGGCCCAGCTGACCCGCGGCGCCAACGAGCAGCGCGTCAAGGATCTCGACACCTTCTACCGTTCCGAGTCGCATGTCGCCTACGGCAGCTACAAGGTCGGTGGGGGCCAGACCGCGCTGTCCTGGATGCACAACTGGATCGCCGGAATGGCCTGATCAGCCGGAGATATTGCGGGGAAGCAATTCCCAGACGTGTCCGTTCTCGTTCACGGTCGCCGCGGTGCGGCGACCGGTCCGGGAGAACAGGATCCGGGTGATCGAGCAGTAATCGATCGGGAAGGTCAGCGGCCGGGCCAGACCGAGAATGTCCTGCAGGGTGACATTGATGACGCCGCCGTGCGCAAACACCACCACGGTATCGGCGGCGGGGGTGGTGGAGGCGATCTCGGTGATCGCGTCGTGCACCCGGTGCCGGAAGGCATCGGCATCGATCTGCACCGGTAGGTGCCCGGCCTTGATCCGGTCGTAGGCGTCCCGGAACTCCACCTTGGCGTCCTCGATCGGAATATAGGACGGCAGGTCGCGATCGTATTCGGCCAGGTCGTCCATGATGTCCACGTCCAGGCCCAGCTTCGCGGCCGTGGGCGCGGCGGTTTCGCGGGCCCGGCGTTGCGGGCTGCTGATCACCCGGACGATGCGATGGTGTTCCAGGGCGGCCGGTACCCGTTCGGCCTGCTCCACGCCGATGGGCGCCAGGCCGGGGTCGGCTGCCTGCCCGGCATTGTCGACCCGGAGCGGCTGGCCATGGCGAACGAGTATCAATTGCACGCGTCCACTCTGCCGCATCGGCCCGGTGGGTCGGCAGCGAGGTCGCGGAGCCGGTCGGCCGATCGAGGAAATCCCGGGTTGTCTCGAAAAGCACAGGGGCCGGTTCGCCGTGATCACGGCGAACCGGCCCCTGTGTACTGGGGGAGCCTATTGCCCGGTGGGCGGGTACGGCGGCTGGCCGCCCTGCGGGGGATTGGGGTAGTTCGGGTCGGACGGGTAGCCGCCCTGCTGCGGGTAGCCACCTTGGGAGGGGTAACCACCCTGCTGGGGATAGCCGCCCTGCGGGTAACCGCCCTGCTGCGGATAGCCGCCCTGCTGGGGGTAACCCTGCGGGGGCTGGCCGGGCTGGGGGAACTGGCCCGAGGAGTTGTTGTCGTTCTTCTTCTTACGGGCCAGCAGGATGACGACGACGATGATCACCACCACGACCACACAGCAGATCAGGCCGATCAGGCCGAAGCCGCCGCCCTTGCCCTTGCTCCTCTTGCGGGCGCTCAGCTCGACCGCGGACGCCAGCGTGTCGGTATCGGCCCAAGCCGAATAGTCCACCTGGCCGGCGTGGGTGAGCAGGTCCACATAACTCAAATCGAACCCCGTTCCGAAGGAAGGCCCCTCCTCCCGGGGCCGAAGTCACTACACCGTACTTCCCCGAGCGGCGGGGACGAAAACATTCCATCCGACCAGTACGGGGAAGCGCTCGATCATCGCGGCCGGACCAACGGGAACGGCTGGGTCTCCCGGAGCGCGCGCCCGGTCAGCAGCATGATCACCCGGTCCACGCCGAGACCCAGGCCACCGGTCGGCGGCATGGCGTGTTCGAGTGCGCACAGGAACTCCTCGTCGAGTTCCATGGCCGCCTGGCCGCCGTCGGCCGCGATGCGGGACTGGGCGGCGAGCCGCCGCCGCTGTTCCACCGGGTCGGTGAGTTCGCTGCACCCGGAGCCCAGCTCGATACCCCACGCCACCAGATCCCAGCGTTCGGCCAGTGCGGTGTCGCGGCGGGCCGGGCGGGCCATCGGCGATACCGAACTCGGAAAGTCAGTGTAGAAGGTCGGTTCCCGGGTGGCCTCCACCACCAGTCGCTCATAGAGGGCGTAGACCGTCCGGCCCGCGTCCCAGCCGGGTTGATGGACGATATCGGCCTTCTCGCACAGTTCCCGCAGGTCCGGTAGGGCGGTCCGGGGCGTGATATCGACACCGACCTCCGCCGACAGCGCCTCGTACATCGACCGCACCCGCCATTCGCCGGAAATGTCCACCGCGTGCAGCAAACCGTCCGGGGTCGGCCGCATGGCGATCATCGAATCATTGGCGGCCAGCGCGGCCTGCTGCACCAGTTGCCGGCACAGCGTCATCATGCGCCGGTGATCACTGTGCGCCTCATAGGCCTCCAGTACGGTGTATTCGGGCAGGTGGCGGGTATCGGCGCGGGTGTTGCGGAAGCCCGGGCCCAGTTCGAACAGTTTCTCGACACCGCCGACACACAGCCGTTTCAGCGCCGGCTCCGGAGCGGCCCGCAGATGCAGATCGGTGTTGTCGGCGTCGATATGGGTGCGCATACTGCGGGCGGCCGCGCTGCCGGGGCTGTGCTGCAGCACCGGTGTGGTGACCTCCAGGAATCCGCAGTCGTGCAGGGCATCGCGCAGGGCCCGCAGCACCGCACTGCGCCGGGCCAGCAGTTCGCGCGCTTCCCGGTCGATCATCAGATCCAGGTAACCGCGCCGCATCCGGACCTCCGGGTCGCTGAGGCCACGCCATTTGTCGGGGAGCGGGTGCAGGCATTTACCGAGCATCCGCCAATCGGCCACCAGCAGGGACAGTTCCCCGCGCCGGCTGTACCCCAGCTGACCGCTGACCGACACCAGATCTCCCAGATCGACGAGTTCACCGAATTCGTCGAGGCGTTGCCGACCGAGCCGGTCGCGGTCGAGCAGCAGCTGGATATCGCTGGTCCAGTCCCGGACCACCGCGAAGATCACGCCCCCGTAGTCACGCCGGCGCAGCAGTCGTCCCGAGACGCGGACTGTGGTACCGCGCGGTGCCCGGCGGGCGGCCGCGACCGTATGCGTCGGCGGGAACGGGAGGGGATAGGGATCGACATTCGTGGCGGCGAGCCGGTCCAGCTTCTCGATCCGCACCCGCACCTGCTCGGGGCGGTGCGCGGCGATCGGCTCCGCTTCGATCTCCGCGGGCCCGGTATTCGCGCCGGCGCGTGCGGGAGCGGGATGTTCCGGCGCGGCACGGTGCCGGCCGGTATACGTGAAGGCTGTGGATCTTCCATCCGCCCGTGGCAGCAGACCCTCGGCGCGCGCCGCGGCGACGGCGATCCGTGCCAGGTCGCGCGAGGAGTCGCACAGGACGTAGCGGGGATCCCACCGCGGCTGGTATCGCATGCTCGCGCGGTGCAACTGGGCCAGCTGCCACCAGCGCGAGAACGCCAGCGGCAGGGTGCGGGCACCGCGCACGAATCCGGCCGCGGTGTGCAGCGCGGCCGGGGGCTTCCGGGAGGTCGCCGGAATGTACTCGCGTGCCGCCGCCTCGAATACCGACCGGAACAGGGTGAAACTCAGCGAAACCTGGTGGATACCGTGCTGTTCGGCGCGCAGCGCGAATTCCGCGATCAGCAGGTCGGTCGTCTCCGTGGTGCTGCCGGGCGCCCGGCGCAGCAATTCCAATGTGGCGCCGGTCTTCCCCCAGGGGACCAGGGACAGCATCCCCAGTACCCGGTCGTCGGCGTCGACGGCTTCCACCAGCAGGCAGTCACCGTCGCGGCGATCGCCGAGGCGGCCCAGGGGCAGCGGGTACCCGCGTTCGCTCTCACTGTGCCGCCACTCCTCGGCGCGTACCGTGAGCCGGGCGAGTTCGGCAGTCCCGATATCGCGGTGCCGGCGGATCCGAACTGTCACCCCCGCTTTGCGGAGCCGGGTCACCGACTGCCGGACCGGCGCGAGTTCCGGGGCGGCCAGGGAGAAGCTGCGGGTGTCGAGGACGGCCTCCGCGCCGGCGGTCACGGCGGTGAGCCCGGCACGCTGGTAAACCGGAACGGCGGATTCGCTCGCTCCGATCACCGCGACCCGCCAGCCGAAATCACGGGCGTGGCGTCGCCAGGTCTCGATCGCCTGTGGCCAGCAGTCACGCGCGCCGATCGGATCGCCGAGGGCCAGGCAGACCCCGTACTCCACGCGATAGCCGATGGCCGCCCTGCCGTTCGGCGTGAAGATCAGGGCCCGGTCCCGCCGGGTCGCGAAGTAGTCGATGGAACCGGAGGGGTCCGCGCCCGCCAGCAGGTCGCGCAGCGCCGATTCGTCGGCGGCGGTCAGCGCGTACTCCGTGCGCTGGGTGCGGTGCAGGACCAGGGCGCTCGCCGCGACCGCCAGGGCGCCGAACAGTCCGACCAGGAACTGGGCCGGGAAAGGCGGTACGCCGGAGGTGTCCGGTGCGCCGGGCACCAGGTGCACGGTGAGTTCGGTGATCACCCACAGCGCACGCTGCGCCACGGACGACAGCGATCCGGGAAAGATCTGGACGACACCCCAACCGGTGACGGCCGCCATCGGCAGGCCGGCGGCCAGGGTCAGCGCGGCCGGGCGCAGCGCGCAGCGGCGCATCCGGGCGCCGAACTCCGCGCGGCTCAGAACCAGTACGGTCAGCGCGGCCAGATGGATGAGCAGGGCCACCGCGGCATGCCGGTCGTGTGCGCGCACGATCTCGGCCAGATTCGCCGGGACCCAGCTCGTCGTGTAGAGCACCAGCGCCCACCAGGCGACCCGCTTGCGCTCGGCCAGTCCGAGCGTCAGCAATCCGAGCAGTCCGGCCCACAGCAGGTTCGTATCGGGTGCGTACAGGTAATAGCGGTCCAGGTAGTGGCGGGCGCCGCCGAGCGCCGCCGACAGTGCCGGGGAAAGACTCCACAGCAGGCAGGCGGCCGTGAGAACACCCGACACCAGCGTGGCGACACGCGGTATCGTCGCGAACCGCCCGGGCGTGCCGGATGGGCCGGGTGGTGCGGGGTGGCGCGGTTCCTGCGTGGATATCACGGCTCCAGTCTGCCGCCAGGAATCACCGAATCATGGCTGTGGCCCGGCGTGTTAGTGGTATATCGGGCCGGAACCGCATGTATTTCCCTGTGCGCGGGCACGGTTGGCCGATATGGGAAACCGGGTCCCGGGCGTGGCGTGCGAAGTTGCCGTGAAATGCCGGAAATGTCTTGTTGTTACGCGTCCGGGGCTGTTCGCGCGCCGGGTGCCCGGGGCCGGTCGGAAAGCGCCGTGACCGGGGGAGTAAGCATGACCCTATGTCGGATCCCATCGATGTGCCGATCGACGACGGCGCCATACGGCTCGGGCAGTTCCTGAAGCTGGCCAATCTGATCGAATCCGGGTCGGAGGCCAAAACCGTTATCGCGGCCGGTCTGGTGCGCGTGAACGACGAGGTCGAATTGCGCCGCGGCCGGCAGTTGCAGGTCGGTGACGTGGTCGCCATCGCCGGCCACTCCGCCAGGGTGAGCGGCGGATAAACAGCACCCGCCCGGCCGTTGCCGGGATCGGACCGCGGCGATCAGGACTAGGCGCGGACCACGATGCCGTCGTGGTCGCTGTAGAGCATCTCGCCGGGATTGAAGGTGACGCCCCCGAACTCCACCGGGACGTTCTTCTCGCCGCTACCGGTCTGGGTGCTCTTGCGCGGGTTCGTGCCCAGGGCCTTCACGCCGATACCGAGTGTTCGCAGTATCGCGGAGTCGCGGACCGCGCCGTTCACCACGACGCCGGCCCAGCCGTTGTCGACCCCGCGGCCGGCGATGATATCGCCGACAAGGGCGGTGTGGATGCTCGCGCCGCCGTCCACGACCAGGACCTGCCCGGCGCCTGGCTCCCCGAGCGTCTGTTTGACCAGCAGATTGTCCTGGAAGCAGCGGATCGTGGTGATCCGGCCGGAGAACACCTCATGGCCGCCGAACTGGATGAACTGGGTGTCACAACTGCGGATATCGGGCCCGATCTCGTCGGCGAGATCCGCGGTGGCCAGCTGCTGCTCTGATTCGGTCACGGTCCCGATTGTGCCGGGTGCGTTCCGGCAGCGACCATCAACCCCCGTGCCCGGGCTACGTCATCCGCGCGTCGCGGTGCTGCGGGCGATAGCGCAGGTTGTACACCTCACGATCGCAGTCCTTGCATTTTTCGTGGTCGACCAGATCCGGATCCAACCCGTGCTGGACCAACCGGTACCGCCGCCACACATAGGTCAGTGCGATCGTGAAGATGATCAGCGGAACGATCATCATGACGATCAGGCCCAGCTTGAGGGTCATGGGGCCCGGGAACAGCAGGATCAGCACGAAGAAGGGGATGATCGGACCGACGAACCGGATCAGGTAGCGCTCCATCGCCCCGCGGCCGACGACGTCTTGGACCACCCACGCGTGGAACTCCGCGGGCAGTTCGCCGCCCAGATCGTAGGCAATCCGTTGCTTGAAGGTCGGCTTGTCCATAGCTCCAGGCTATGCCTGTGTGATATCGCTCACCAGGGGTAATTCGGGTCTGCTAACCCCGGCCGTGCCGTCGTTCGTAGGCGGCGCGCTCGATCTCCGCCCGGCGGCGGACATCGGCGTCGGCCAGTGCGGGATCCAGGCCGTGCTTGACCAGCCGGTTGCGCCGGAAGACGTAGGTCAGCGCCACGGTGAAGTAGATCAGCGGCAGCAGGAGCAGCGCCATCATCGACGCCCCTATCCACAGCGGGCCGGGGACCAGCAGGAACAACAACAGCACCAGGACAAGCGGCACCAGCATCCGCACCAGGTAGCGGCGGGTCGCACCCGGCCCGGTGAGATCGTTCAGCACCCAGTCGGAGTATTCGGCGGGCAGGGGGCGGCCACAGATGTACCCGATCCGCTGATAGAGATTCGGAGTCGGGGCACCGGCAGCCATGAACCCAGGCTATCCCGTGACGGCCAGGGACGACGCCAGCCCGAACACCACCGCCATCACCGAAACCTCCACCACCGCGCGCCGCAGTGAGCCCTCGGCCCGCATCTGGTGCCGGGCCGCCGCCACCACCCAGCTCCGCCGCCACCACCAGCCCAGCGCCAGCAGGACCGCCAGCAGCACTGTCTTGGCGAGCATGATGCGCCCGTAGCCGGTGGTGACGAACGGTGCGATACCGCCGAGGCGCACCAGACCGTTGATCACGCCGGTCAGCGCCACCGCGGCGATCATGGGCAGCGCGACCGCCGAGTATCTGGGCAGTGTCTCGGCCCAGCCGCGGCGGCCACGCACCACCAGGGCCAGCGCCAGCAGCAGGCCGAGCCAGGTCGACGCCGCCAGCGCGTGGACCCCGGCCAATACCGACCCGGCCGGTTGCTGCGACATATGCCCCGTGATCGGCCGCAGGGTCACGCTGACGGCGGCGAACACCAGCACCAGGTCCGGTGAGCGCTGCCCGGGCCGCCGGAAGGCAATCGCGGCGTACCCCGCGATCGCCGCGGTGGCAAGCAGGAGGGCCACGCCGATCTGGCCCGCGCTGATCCGCGCCAGGTAGATGCCGAAATCGGCCGGGCTCAGCGCGGTAGCCCCCGAACCGACCACCTCGCCCGCGGCGAAGACCAGAGTGGCGAATTCCAGGCAGCACCACAGTCCGGCCAGGACCGCCATCATCCGCCAGGGCAGCTCGATCCGGTCCGCCAGCCGGGGCAGCACGGCCAGGCCGAGCACCGTCGCGCCCGCGATATCGGCGCAGAAGCGCACGGCCGATGCCGCCGGAACCCCGCCGAGCGCCCAGGCCAGCAGCACCCCGAGCAGGCCCGCCGGTATCACGAGTCCGAGCGCGAACCGGTCGTCGGTTCCGCTCGGGACACCTTTTCTCACCGCTGGTTCTTGCCCTTGCCCAGGTTCGAGCCGAACAGCGCGAACCCGAGACCGCCGCCGAACAGGACGACCGCACCCACGATGTACACCCAGACCGGGATACCGCCGCCCGAGCCGCCGCTCTCACCGCGGGCGTTCGCGGCCGGGCCCGGGGTGCCGTTACCCGGCTTGCTCAGCGTGAAAGCGCGCTCACCGTTGACCACGTGACCGTCGGCCGAGGTGACCCGGAAGGCCATCCGGTATTCGCCGGCCGGGCCGAGTTCACCGACCTCGACGCTGAGATTCCTGCCGTCGACCACCGGCTCGCCCTTGGACCACAGATTGCCGTCCGGACCCACCACCGTCATGGCGGGGAAGTCGGGCTGCAGGGGTTCGTTGAAGGTGATGGTGGCGCGCTGCGGCCCCACCTCGACGGTCGCGCCGTCCGCGGGGTCGCTGCCCACCACCGCGGAATGGGCGGCGGCCGGGCCGGCCAGCGCGCCTAGGGTCACCATGAGCAGGGTGGCGACCAGCGCGAAGCGCCGGCCCCACCGGGTCGTACGGTGGTTCATCGCCGGCTCCGGAGCACCGCGCCGACACCGGCGCCCAGCGCCAGTGCGCCCAGCACCAGCCCCAGACCGCCCAGCCAGCGGGCGGTGCTGTCGCCACTGTCGTCGGCGGGCGCGGCGGCCGCCTCGTCACCGTGACCGCCGTGCTCGGCTTCGGCGCCGGTCAGTGCGAGGACGGGGGAGGGGTGTTCGACCGAATCGTGGTCGCCGGTCTCGTTCCAGCGCACGACGGTGCCGTCGCTGTAGGTCTGTTCCGCCGGGAAGGCGACCGATTCCGACTCCGGGAACGGCCCGAGCGATACCGCGAAACGCTGGAATTCGCCCGGCCGGATACCGGGGGATCCCGGGTTCGAGGTCCAGGTGACGGCGGTGACCTGGCCCTTGTCATTACGGTCGATCTTCGCGGTCCAGCCGGGCACCGGTTCGGTGCGCGCGGTGGAGAAACCGGGCACGGTGATCCGTACCGAAGTGGTGGCGGCGGTATCCGATTCGGTCGGGACGCTGAAGGTGGCGATCGCGCCGTGGCCGGGTGTGGCGTCCGGTGCGGAAACACTCACGTGCGCGGCGGCGGTACCGGCCGCGGCCAGTACGAAACCCGCGGCGAAGGTCGCGGTCAGACCACGGCGCAGGACGGGGGAGATCCCGTGGGACATGTGGTGGAAGCTTTCTCTCCGAGGGAAGGGATGGCGGGGGCGGTGCGCGGGGGCGGTGCGCGCGGACCCGGTGTCCCCTTCGGAGAGCGATGGGCCGTGACCGAGGTGGTCGCGGCGATACGGACCCGGGGCGGGCCCGGGGTGGGGTGTGGCGGTTCGAGCAGCGCGCGCAGCACCGAGGACGCGCAACGGTAGAGCCGCTCGGCCGCGGTGATCGCCAGCGCGCAGACCACGACGGCGAGCAGGTGGAAGGCGATCATCGCCGCCCCGGGCAGGGCCTCGGGGGCCGGCTCGGCGGGAGTGCCGTGATGGCCGGTGAGGCCGGTCAGCGCCCAGTGCCCGGCGAACTGCCCGGCCGCGAGAGCGATCAGGGTGCCCCGGCCCGGCCCGGCCGGCAACCGGCCCGATCCGCCGATGACCGAACCGGCGGCCGCCCCGGTCACCAGGGCCGTCAGCAGGAGTAACGCCGCTCCGGCGGACGTCGGGTATCCGCCACCCGCGATGCCGTGGGCGGCGACGGCCAGGATCCCGGTGGTCGTGCCCACCACGCAACCCCGCAGCGGCGCGGGAGACGGGTACGTGCTGGGCATCGCGGACTTTCGGATTCAGCCGACCTGACCGGGCCCGGCTGGTCGGGGAGTGGGCGGGGCAGTGTCCATGGTCGCCGACCGACCCCGGGCCCGCGCACCCGGCCCGGGAATCGGACCGGGAACGCCCACTCGATGACTGCCCGGTGTCAGGCGACGCCGAGGCGAGCGAGGACGTCCGCCTCGATCCGGGACAGCTCCGTGCTGATGGACGCGTACACCGACCGCCGCCGCCCGGCGGGCATCTGGTCGGCGGTGCGGACGGCGGCGGTGAGTGCGTCGAGCCGGTTACGGGCGTCGGCGACGAACTGCTGGGTGTCCTTCTCCTTACCGAATCGCCCGTCCGCGATCTTGTCCAGTGCGGCCTCGGTACTGCCGATCCGGGCCTGCAACCGGCCGCCGTGCCCGGCGTAGTCGCCGAGCTGGCTCACCCCGATGCCGAGTTGCCGGGCGCGGCGGGCGTCGAGCTGTCCACGCAGATAGGTCGCGCCGCGGTAGGCCAGCGGGGCGAGCACCGGAACCAGCACCCGTGCCACCCCGATGTACTTCCTGATCTGGGCGGGGCTGAACGGATCACGTTCCGCCCGCGCGGCCGCCTTGAGGGCCGCCTTCTCCTCGGCCTGCAGCGTGGCGACCTGGGCCTTGGCGACCTTGCGCTGGGAACGGGCCTCCGCCCGTCGGCGTTTCCGATCGTTCTTCGCGCCGAGTTTGGCCTCCATGGCGGCCTTGTGCTTGAGAGCCTTGGCCTCGGCCCGCCGACTCGGCCGCCGTTTGCGCTTGGTGAACAACCCCATCGAAGGCCCTCCGTAATGCTGGTTCGCTACGGCGATACGACACGGAAAACCGCACCGTCCACCCGTGTCACACGGTTCGCGGACACCCTATCGGGTTACCGGCCGCGGCGGCGAGAGACTCTGCCCGCGGCGGTGCGGCGACGCTGTTCCCGGGTGCTCGATTGGGTGGTCTGTCGGGGACAGGGACCATACTGCTTGCGTGCAACCGGGCAGTATCGACAGCGAAGACCCCTCCCACGCCGATCACGAGCGGCGGGAGTCCGCCGAGCCGGCCGGGCGGGTTTCCGCCGGTGCGGGCCGGCTCGCGTTCCTCGACGCCCGGGGTCTGATCGGCTGCCGGCATCGGCTCGGGATGGACGCCGCGCACCCGGAACTGCTCGCCGAGGTGCGCGAGGACACGGGGGTACAGCAGCGGCGCGCGGCGGCGCAGGCACATCGCGAACGGGTCCGTGACACTCTGGTCGCGGCCGACCCGGGTGGCTGGGTGATCATCGACCCGGCGCTGCCGGCGAGCGCGCGTGCCGCGGCCACGTTGCGTGCCTGCGCGGCGGGTGCACCCCGGATCTGGGGTGGGCTGCTGCCGCAGGAGCCCGATACCGGGCGCCGCGGCGGCGCCGAGATCCTGCTGCGCGACGAGCGGGGCGGCGGCTATATCCCGGTCATCGTGGTCAATCACAAGGTGACCGACCCGCGCCGACCGGATCCGGCCGAATTTCACCCGCTGACCTCGGATCTGTTTTCCTGGAACCCCGTTCCCGACCGCGCCCGCAAACTCCGCCAGCAACCCCGCGACCAGCAGCGGCTGGCCCATGTGTACCGGATGCTGGAGCGGCACGGGCTGGCGCCGGCCGCCCGGGTCGGCGGGGTCATCGGCTTCCATTTCGACCGGATCCTCGTCCACGATCTGACCGCGGTCCTCCCCGACTACGACAGCCGTTTCGCCGATCGGATCGCGGTGGTGCGCGGGCAGCTGGAAACCGTGCCCTCGAAGGTCCCCGAATGCCGCCAGTGCATCTGGTGGAGCCGGGGCACCGAGGGCGGGTGCCAGGCCTGGTTGAACGAGCATCGTGATGTGAGCGTGGTGGCGCCGGGTTCGCGCGCGGAGGTGCTGCGCGGGCACGGCGTGCGGACCATCGACGAACTGGCCGCCTGGTCCGGGCCCGAACCCGTGGACTGGCAGCACGGGCCGTTCGAAGAGGCCGTCGTCACCGCCCGGGCATGGCTGGTGCAGGCCCCACTGGTGCGCCGGTTCGACCGGGTCTGGGTGCGCCGGGCCGACGTCGAGGTGGATGTCGATCTGGAGAGCTATCAGGAGGAGGGCGCCTACCTGTGGGGGACCCTGCTCGACGGGCGGTACCGGGCGTTCGTCACCTGGGATCCGCTACCCACCGAGGACGAGGGCCGCTCCTTCGGCGAGTTCTGGACCTGGTTGATGGAGATCAGGGCGCAGGCCCTGACCGCCGGGAAGACCTTCGCCGCCTACTGCTATTCGCGCAGCGCCGAGGACAAATGGCTCTACGAGTCGGCGCGGCGGTTCGCCGGGCGTCCCGGGGTGCCGACCGAAGCGCAGGTCACCGAGTTCGTCGATTCGATCCAATGGGTCGATATGTTCCAGGCGGTCACCGATCAGTTCATCTGCCCGAGCGGTAAGGGGCTCAAGAAGATCGCACCCGTGGCCGGTTTCGCCTGGCGCGATCCCGAGGCGGGTGGGGAGGCGTCGATGAGCTGGTATCGGCGTGCGGTCGGTTACGACGCCGAGCCCGACCTCACCCAGCGCACCCGGCTGCTGGAGTACAACGAGGACGATGTCCGGGCCACCGCGGTCCTCCGCGAGTGGATGAACCCCCGGGTACCGCGGGAGCACAGCGCCGAACGTGAGGTCCCCGCGCTGAGCGACTTCGCCGCGCCGCCCGGAACACCACCCGACCTGTGGACGAGTTCCGCGCAGGCTTGATTACCATTGTCCACCGTGACAGAGCACGTCGAACAACTCGAGTTCCAGGCCGAGACCCATCAGCTGCTCGAGCTGATGATCCACTCGGTCTACTCCAACAAAGACACGTTCCTGCGGGAGCTGATCTCGAATGCTTCCGACGCGCTGGACAAGCTGCGACTGGAGTCCTACCGGGACAAGGATCTGCACGTAGACACCGACGACCTACACATCGAGCTGGAGGTCGACAAGGATCAGCGGATCCTCACCGTCCGGGACAACGGTATCGGCATGTCCCGTGCCGAGGTGGTGGACCTGATCGGCACCCTCGCCAAATCCGGTACCGCCGAGGTGCGCCGGAAACTGAACGAGGCGAAATCCGAGGCCGCGGCCGGGGAGCTGATCGGCCAGTTCGGTATCGGCTTCTACTCGACCTTCATGGTCGCCGACAAGGTGGTGCTCACCAGCCGGCGGGCGGGGGAGACCACCGGCACCCGCTGGGAGTCGACCGCCGGTTCCGGCACCTACACCATCGAAACCCTCGACGAGGCCCCGCAGGGGACCGCCGTCACGCTGCACCTGAAGCCGGCGGACCCCGAGGACCATCTCTTCGACTACACCCAGGAGCACAAGCTCCGCGAGATCGTCAAGAAGTACTCCGATTTCATCGCCTGGCCGATCCGGATGCAGGTCGAGCGCACGGTCACCGAGGGCGAGGGTGAGGAGAAGCAGGAGAAAACCGTCGTCGAGGAGCAGACGCTCAACTCGATGAAGGCACTCTGGACCCGCCCGCGCAGCGAGGTGTCCGAGGAGGAGTACCAGGAGTTCTACCGGCATGTCAGCCATGCCTGGGACGAGCCGCTGGAGGTCATCCCGCTCAAGGCCGAGGGTACGTTCGAGTATCAGGCGCTGCTGTTCCTGCCCTCGCAGGCACCGTTCGATCTCTTCACCCGCGAACACAAACGCGGTGTCCAGCTCTATGTGAAGCGCGTGTTCATCATGGACAACTGCGAAGAGCTGATGCCGGAGTACCTGCGTTTCGTCAAGGGTGTGGTCGACGCGCAGGACCTCTCGCTCAACGTGTCCCGGGAGATCCTGCAGCAGGACCGGCAGATCCAGATGATCCGCAAACGTCTGGTCAAGAAGGTGCTGAGCAGTGTCAAGGATCTGCAGGGCGCCGAGGACCAGGCGAAGTATCGCACCTTCTGGCAGGAATTCGGTCGGGTGCTGAAGGAGGGCCTGCTCTCCGACTTCGACAACCGGGAAACCATCCTGGAGGTGTCGTCCTTCGCCTCCACCCATTCCGATTCCGAGGCGACCACGCTGGCGCAGTATGTGGAACGGATGCCCGAGGGCCAGGACGCCATCTACTACATGACCGGTGAATCCCGTGAGCAGGTGGAGAAGTCGCCGCATCTGGAGGCGTTCCGCGCCAAGGACCGCGAAGTGCTGATCCTCACCGATCCGGTGGACGAGATGTGGGTCGGCTCGGTAACGGACTTCGACGGCAAGCCCTTCCAGTCGATCGCCAAGGGCGAGGTCGATCTGGAGACCGAGGAGGAGAAGAAGGAATCCGAGGCCCTGCGCGAACAGCAGGACAAGGATTTCGCCGAGGTGCTGACCTGGCTGGGTAAAACTCTGGAGGACAGCGTCAAAGAGGTCCGGCTCAGCTCGCGGCTGACCAGCTCGCCGGTGTGCCTGGTGGGTGACGTCTTCGATATGACGCCGATGCTGGAACGGATGTACCGGGCCTCGGGTCAGGAACTGCCGCAGTTCAAGCGCATTCTGGAACTCAACCCGACCCATCCGCTGGTGACCGGACTGCGCGACGCGTACGACACCCGCAAGGACGACGCCGACGCGGGCAAGGTCCCCGAGCTCACGGAGACGGCCGAGCTGCTGTACGGCACGGCGGTGCTGGCCGAAGGTGGCGAGCTGAAGGATCCGGCGAAATTCGCGCAGATCCTCGCCGACCGGTTGACGCGTACGCTCTGAGGCGGGAAGGAGGCCGCGACTCGTTTCGTGGCCTCCGCCCGTATCGGCGGCAATCGAATAGAACGGATATCGCTCGTGCCCGACAACCCGCTCGCCGCCGTGGACCCATGGGACCTGGTGGCCGAGGATTACGCCGCTTCCACGATCTCGGTGATGCAGCCGTTCGCGCTGCGGGCAGTGGAGTTGGCCGGGCTCGCCGATCGGCCGGTGCCGCCCCGGGTGGTCGATATCGCGGCGGGACCGGGCACGCTGAGCCTGCCGGCCGCCGAATACGCCGAGCGGGTGGAGGCACTCGATTTCTCCGCGCCGATGATCGCGCAGTTGGAGAACGCGGTGCGGGCAGCCGGCCTCGGCAATGTGGCGGCCCGGGTCGGCGACGGTCAGGCGTTGCCCTACCCCGACGCCGAGTTCGATGCCGGATTCTCCATGTTCGGGCTGATGTTCTTCCCGGACCGGCCCCGCGGGTTCGCCGAACTGTTCCGGGTACTGCGACCCGGTGGTGTCGCGGTGGTGTCGAGTTGGGCGCCGATCGATCGGTCCACCTGGATGCAGATGTCGTGGCGCGCCCTGGGCTCCGCCGATCCGGATATCCGGCCACCGGCGCCGAATCCGGAAGGCTTGGAGAACCCCGAGGTGTTCGATCGTGAGATGCGCACGGCGGGGTTCGAACGGGTGTCCGTGGTGCCGCACACCGTGGAGATGATTTTCGCCGACGCCGAGGAGCTGCTGGGCCGGCTCACCCGCGGTATCGCGCCGCTGGAGTTGATGCGGCGCAGTATCGGCGACGGCGCGATGGCGGCCCGGATCGAAGCCATGCGCTCCTACCTGACCGAGCATTACCGTCCGGGTAGCCCGCTGACCACCACCGCCTATCTCGGGATCGGCCACAAGTAACGGATACCGCTGCCGGGTCCGCGTTCCTCGAGCTGTACAGAGCGTGCCGCCGCCGGTTCGGTGATCCGGATCGTGTTGTGTGCCTCGGGTTTCGGACGCGGATGTCCGAAACCCGTCGAGGTACGGTTCACCTGCGGTTTGTAAACCGTCAGGGTGTATAGACGATAGATCGTCCGGAACGCGCGAGAGTGTTCCGGACAGGAGATCGATAATGTCGACCACTACCGTGGCATACCGCGGAGTGCGCCAGGCCTCGCTTCGGATCGCGTTGCTGGGCGCGCTGATACTCGCCCCCGCTTCGGCGGTCACACCTGCCTCGGCGGATCCGGGTGCTGTACCGGTCACAACGCAACCCACTCCCGTGGACCTCGAAGACGGGCCACCGGAACCGGTGGCTCCGGCCACAACCCCGCCCAGCGTCCCAGACGCCACGCCGCCGAGCGCTCCGGGGACCACAGCGCCGAGCGCTCCTGGAACTACAGCGCCCGGCACTTCGCCGGCGACACCCGGGCCAGTCCCCTCGTGCCCGGGCGGCGTAGTGCCCGTCGGGCCGGATTGCCCCCCTCCTCCGGCCCCGCACGATCCGTACGGCCCCGACGGCTACGACAACTTCGGTTACGACCGTTCCGGGTTCGACCGCGCCGGGTTCGACCGGTTCGGTTACGACAGGTTCGGCTTCGACCGGTTCGGTTACGACAGGTCCGGCTACGACCGGTCGGGCCGCGACCACGCCGGCCGCGACCACGCCGGGTTCGACCGGTTCGGTTACGACAGGTTCGGTTTCGACCGGTGGGGCCGCGACCACGCCGGCTTCGACCGCTCCGGGCTCGACCGCGAGGGATATACACGCGCGGGATGCCGCGCCGACGGCAAGGATCGGCCGGGGGCCGACCGCGCGGTCTGTGATGCTTGGAGGGCACGCCCGGCGACCGGCAGCGCCGGCTGATCCGTACGCGGCGCCGCCGGGCCACGCCCGCCCGGTACGCGAACGCCCGCCGTCCCGGCTTTACGGCGGGGCGGCGGGCGCGTACTGCGGAGTGGGCCTAGCGCGGCGCCATTCGCAGCGCGCCGTCCATGCGAATGGTCTCGCCGTTGAGGTAATCGTGTTCGACGATGTACTGCGAGAGCTGCGCGTACTCGTCCGGCCGACCCAGCCGGGAGGGGAACGGCACACCGGCCTCGAGGCCCTGCCGGTATTCCTCGGTGACACCGGCCAGCATCGGGGTGTCGATGATGCCGGGGGCGATCGTGTTGACCCGGATACCGAACTGCGCGAGGTCACGCGCGGCCGGCACGGTCATACCGTGCACCCCGCCCTTGGACGCCGAGTACGCGATCTGGCCGATCTGGCCTTCGAACGCCGCCACCGACGCGGTGTTGATGACGACACCGCGCTGGCCGGCCTCGTCCACGGCGTCGGTTTTGGCGATGGCGTCGGCGGCCAGGCGCATCACGTTGAAGGTGCCGAGCAGGTTCACGGTGATGACCGTGCGGAACAGTTCCAGATCGTGCGGTCCGTTCTTGGACAGGATGCGCCCGGCCCAGCCGACCCCGGCGCAGTTGACCACGATACGCAGCGGCGTACCCGATTCGACCACCTTGGCGACAGCGGCGGCGACCTCGTCGTGGCTGGTGACATCGGCGGCGAGCAGAGTGACCCCGTCGGGGACATTGTCGCCGGCGCGCTCGATCGACTGCGGTACATCGAGCCCGAAGACGGTGGCGCCCAGATCGGCGAAACGCTTGGCGGTGGCGGCGCCCAGACCGGACGCTCCCCCGGTAACGATGGCGGCGGAACCCGAAATCTCCACGATGGTCCTCTCGTTCGTGACAAGCCAGTTGGCCTAACGTCAATTGCACCCTAACCGGTGCGTGCGGAGAGTTCGTGGACGGTCCCCTTGCGCTGATCGGCCAAATCGTACTCAGTAAAGGCGCTACGTCCAGCGCTGCGAAATCTCGGTGGCAGCCGCCTCGGTAGCGAGCCGATCCGCGGCCGCGCGGCGTGTCCGCAGCAGCCAGAGCGCGAGAGCCGCCACCGCCGGTACGAGCAGGGCGATACCGGCCGCACCGGCGAACCCGAGTGCGGGGGCCGCGGTAGCTATGCCGGTGAGTGCGCCGATGAAGAGGAACAGCAACCCCGACCCGAAGCCGATGGCGCGTTCGGGCAGGTGTTTGCCCACCAGGATGCCCGCGGCGATGGCCAGGGCATCGGCGGCGACCATGCCGATCGTCGAACCCAGCCAGACCGCCGCCCAGTTGTTGTCGGTGGCCAGTGCCGCGGTGGCGAACATGGTGCGGTCACCGAGTTCGGCCAGCAGGAAGGCCGAGAGCACGACGAAGAAGGGGGCCGTGGTGGCGAACCGGGACGGGGCCGGTTCCTCCTCGTCGTCCGCGCCGCCGACCAGCTCGCGCAGTGTCCACAGGCCCACGGCGAGGAATGTGATCGATGCCACCGCCGCGATGGCGGTGGTAGGCAGTGCCGCGCCCAGGAAATGCCCGACGGCGACCGAAATGACGTGCACCGCAGCGGTGGCGGTGGCGATCCCGCCCAGCACCACCCACCAGCGGTAGCGCAGGGCGAACGTCAGGGCCATGAGTTGGGACTTGTCGCCCAATTCGGCCAGGAAAACAATGCCGATGGCGAGCCCGACGGTGGCGATCATCTGACGAGTGCTCCCGATCCTCCGATACACCGGCCGGAAACGGATTCGCCTCCGGCCGACAACGAAATAGCTGTTCGGCCGAAGGTCTCGCCCACCGGAATGACCGGTTCACGCGACCGGACCCACCGACGAGTGGTGGGTCAGTATGTCGACCGCGTGATTGGGGGCTACTCCCCTTCGCTGCCGGCAACTCTACCGCACCCACTCCGGTGTCGCAATTACGCAACGGCGAAACATGGCTTCTGACAATAAGTTTGGTTAAGGTAGCGGCATAGTTAGGGGGCCCTGATAACCGTTGTCCGGTCGTCCGGAACGGATTTATGGCATCGCTACAGCAAACCGATCGAGAGCCCTGAACCGCGGCGTGGGGGGCCGCGACTATCGCACCGGGGGCGGAAGCGTCCCCATGAGTCATGAAGTGCCACCGGCCGCTGAACAGCCGAATCATCGAAAGAAACGGTGCCGCGAGACCGGACAGAAGCCTGACGGAACCGGTCGATCGGTACACTACCGACCAACGAGAGGATCACTCCAGATGTCGATCGAGAACCGCCTTGCCGTCCTGGAAGCCCAGGTCGTGCAGATCATCAACGAGCGGGATCGGGAGCCGGATTCGGTCCGGGCCCTTCGAGCTCGGATCGACAGCAACCACAATGCGGTCCTGGGCGAACTCGGCAGTCTGCACGCGGATGTCCAGGATCTGCGGACCGGTCAGGCCCGGCTCGAGGCCGGGCAGACGAAGCTGCGTGGGGATGTCCAGGAGTTGCGGACCGGTCAGGCCCGGCTCGAGGCCGGGCAGACGGAGCTGCGTGGGGATGTCCAGGAGTTGCGTGGCGGCGTCCAGGAACTGCGTGGCGGCGTCCAGGAACTGCGTGGCGACGTCCAGGAACTGCGTGGCGATGTCCAGGAACTGCGTGGCGGGCAGGCGCGGCTCGAAGCGGGCCAGCAAGCCGTCATGGACAGGCTCGCGGAAGTCTTGTCGAAGCTGACGTAACCTGCGGATCGGTCGTCTCCGGGGGAGCGGGCCGTGCCGGCATCGACGTGAGCCCGGCACTCTCCCGGGCTCGGCGGCCGGCTCAGGCGGCCAGCAGCATGGCCAGCACGGCGGTATCGGGGTCGCTGATCGGATCCAGACCGACCCGGCTCACCAGCGAGGTGACGGTACCGTCCGCCTCCGCCTCGGCCCAGGCCGCCCGATGCTCGAGCCCCAGGTGGGGCAGGCCCGGCAGCAGTACGCACCCGGAGGCGACGCCGGTGCACTCCGGTAGGGACGGATTGGTCTCCGCGGGCGGGTGCAGCATGAACAGGGCGGGCGGAATGTGCTCGGCGAACCGGCCGGGCCGCACCCCGTCCTCACCGAGGACCGGGCCCTCGGCGATCACCAGGCCGACGGTATCCGGCTCCGGCTCGTCGGGTAGTTCCTCGCGGACCCCGAAAACGGTCGAGGTGGTCAGCAGGCCGGGCATGGACGCCACCCGCACGGCGAGTACCAGCAGCTGCGACCACTCTTTGGTGGTGTCGGGCCAGCGTCCGGAGATGACGAACCCGCGCAGCGTGCCACCGGCGTGGAACGGCGTGACGCCGATCGGACTGTTGCTGCGCATGAGGCCTCCCGTGCGTAACCGGGGGCGGCTTTGCCCGTCCTCGAACTGTCGTGGAAGAAGAGGATCGCGCAGAAGGCATCTGGCACACAAGTACCAGAGAGTGCCAATTCGGGCGGAAAAGGCAAAAGACCCGCGGGCTCGGCGGCCCACGGGTCCTTCGCGAAAGCGATCGTTCAGCCGAAGATGAGGCCCTGCGCCTGGCCGGTGGCCTTGGCGAAGCGCTCCTGGACGTCCGCCCAGTTGACCACGTTCCAGAAGGCCTTCACATAGTCGGCCTTGACGTTCTTGTACTGCAGGTAGAAGGCGTGCTCCCACATATCGACCTGCAGCAGCGGGATGATGCCGAGCGGCACGTTGGCCTGCTGGTCGTAGAGCTGGAAGGTCAGCAGCTTCCGGCCCAGGGTGTCGTAACCGAGCACCGCCCAGCCCGAACCCTGCAGGCCGTTGGCGGCGGCGGTGAACTGCGCCCGGAACTTGTCGAAGGAGCCGAACTGATCGTCGATGGCGGCGGCCAGTTCACCGGTCGGCTTGTCACCACCGTTGGGGGAGAGGTTCTTCCACCAGATGGAGTGGTTGACATGGCCACCGAGGTGGAAGGCGAGGTTCTTCTCGTGCAAGAAGATGGCGCCGTGATCATCGGCTTCGCGCGCGGCTTCGAGCTTCTCCAGCGCGGTGTTCACTCCGGCGACATAGGCCGCGTGGTGCTTGGAGTGGTGAATCTCGTTGATCTGCCCGGAGATATGCGGCTCCAGGGCGCCGTAGTCGTAATCCAGATCTGGCAGCGTGTACTCAGCCACGAATGTCCCTTCCTTGTCGGGTCGAGTGCGTCCTGTACGGGATGCTCCCGACCATTCGTACACCCGATCGGTCCAACTCGCCCCGACGCCCCACCATTCCACATCGGGTCACCACCGACCATTCGAGATCGAACGGACCCATGCCGCGCGGCCCGGCGAAACCTGCTCCGGAGCGGTACGAGGTCGACTCCCGCGCCCGCGCCGAGCCGGGCGGCGAAGCGTCGCGCCCGTCGACTGTTACTCCGGCGCCGCCCGCGCGGTATCCGGTCGATACGCAGCTCGGGCAGCGCCGGGACCCGGCGCTACAGCGGGGGTGCGATACCGGGATGGGTGGCCCGGGGATCGCCTTTGGCGTGTGCGACCCACCAGCGTTCGGATCCGGCGACGAGCTCCGGGAGCGGAACGGGCCGGCCGCCGGTGGTCTGTGCGGTGACGGTGTCGAACCACACCCGGACGTCGAGGGCCCGCGGATCTATGCCCTCCTCCTGGGAGAACTCCAGCACATGCCGGGCGATCCCGGTGTCGATGGTGGTATCGAAACTGAGCAGCTCACTCCACAGGGTCCAGCTGCTGTCGTCCAGATCGACGAATTCCCAGCCGTGCAGGCGGCTACCGCCGAAACTCGCGACGGCAGCGGGTAGTCCCGGCAGCTCCAGCGGCAGGACCCGCGGCGCCAGGTCGCCCCACCGCTGTATCCGCAACGATGCGGCAATCCTGGTGACTCCCTGGAATACCAGCCGAACCCGCCGGCAACCGCTACCCGATTCCGGTTGTTCTTCCGATATGCCGGAAATTTGCTCCGGTAGGCTCAGTACCTCCAGGTCGAGCTCCAGTCGTTTGGCCTCGGAATCGATTTCCAATCCCAGGCATCCGGCCTCCGACAGCGCCTTGTCGAGGCCGGCCGCGTCCAATCCGTCGAGTAACCCCCTGGTCGATGTCATGGCGCCAGGTTACCGAGGTCATGGCCGGGAACAAGGGATTTCGCGATTTCCGGTTCCGGTGGAACCGATCCGGGGTTCCTTGCGTCCAACTCGGTATCGGGTCACGCAACGGTGCGTGACCCGATCGAGTGGCCGGGCGGCCGCTCCGGGATTTTTGGAGGGGAGTACCGGATCGGCCGTACGGTTGCATCGTTATCGCAGGTCATTGGGCATTTGGTGAGTTACCTGGGATATTGGTGCGCTGAATGATAGCTGATACCAGAGACTTTCGTAGTGGGTTATGCGCATAACTCATGAGAGGCTACCGACGCTGCACCGGCTTCGGGTGGGTTTCGCGGGGGCGGGTGGCAGTCGGCGAATATGTCGCATCGTCCGGCGTGTCGGCGTCCGCGGCGCCCGGCCGATCGGCTCCGGGCGCGCAGGTACTGCCCGGGCGCCCGCTCCCCCGAGAGCCGGGCGGCCTCGGAGGTGGTTATGGCAGGATCAAGGGGGTGACGAGCTTCGGAGTCCCGTCGGTACCGGTCGAGGCCGTACCCACTGAATTCGACCATCCGCCCGGGGAGGCGGCTGCCGCCGTCCTGCTCGATGTGCGCGAAGACGACGAATGGCAGCTCGGCCACGCACCCGGCGCCGTGCACATCCCGCTCGCCGATATACCCGCACGCTACGGCGAACTGGACCCCGACGCCGATCTGTACGTGGTCTGCCGGCAGGGCGGTCGTTCGCTGGAGGCCGCGAAGTTCCTCGCGAACGTGGGTTATGAAGCGGTGAACGTGGCAGGCGGGATGGTGGCCTGGCAGCAGACCGGTCGTCCACTGACCGCCGAGGGTGACGAGCCCGCGAAGATCTACTGACGAAAAGCGAGGTGCGCGGTGAGTACGGTGGTGCAGCCATGTGCCCGCTGCGGTACACGCTGGGCGGTGCAGGGTCCGCCGATGCACTGGTGCCCGCGCTGCCGCGGGGTACTCCTCTCACCGGGGCCGATCGATGCCCCGCCGGAACGCCGTAACTACCGCTGGGTCGCCCGCCGGCCCGGCCGGGCCGGTCACCCGTCCCGGGGCACGGCCATCGGCCGGCCGAGCGCCGGGACTCCGCGCTACACCGAGATCCCGCGCTGGGGTCTGCGGGATCGGCCCGCCCCGGATCGCGAAGCGGACCGGCACCACCACCCCCGCCCGCTCAGCACGCTGACCCGCTGGACGCAGGCCGCCCTCTTCGCCACGGCCGTACTGTTCGCGGTATCCGCCGTGGCCGAATCGGTGCGCTACCTGATCCTGCTGCGCAACCGCACCCGCCTCATCGAACCGCCGCTGCTGTGGTTCTCCGACGCCCTGGTGAACACCGCGGCGCTGTTCGCCCTGATCATGGCCCTCGTCGCCGCGGTGGCCACGCTCGGGTGGCTGATCGAAGCCCGGCGCGCCGCCTTCGCGGCGGCCGGACGCCGCGATCCCCGCTCACCGCGCATGCTCGCGCTGGGCTGCCTGATCCCGGTCGTCAATCTGATCTGGCCCGGAGTGTTCCTGACCGAGATGGTGTCCGGCCGTACCGACCCGCGGGCCCGAATCGCGGTCCGTGTCTGGTGGGCGGCCTGGGTGTTCGGTGGGCTGGTCACCGTCGCGGCGCTGTACTGGCGGACCGCGGACTCGCTGCAGGCGAAGGCCGACGGTGTGCTCTTCACCGCATTCGCCGACGCGGTGGCCGCCGCCGTCGCGATGCTGACGCTGTGGGTCGTACGCACGCTGGAGGGCCGCGACCTGCGCGGTCGCCGCCGGCTCGCCCAGCGCTGGGTGATCGCCGTCGATCCGGCGACACCGTTGATCGAACCGGTGCACCCGGGGACGACCGCTACGGTGAGCACCGCGGCGGACGCCGAGAGCGCCGATTCCCCCGACGGCGCCGACCGAGCACCACAGGAGGTTGTGGCCAAGTGAGCGAGGGCACTGACCAGTCGGTTCAGAACGGCCGTGCGCCGTTCGTGGTCGCGCACCGAGGTGCCTCGGCGGCGCGCCCCGAGCACACCCTGGCGGCCTATGAACTGGCCTTGGAAGAGGGCGCCGACGGGGTGGAATGCGATGTCCGGCTCACCCGCGACGGACATCTGGTGTGCGTTCACGACCGCACGGTGGACCGCACCTCCAGCGGCACCGGCCTGGTCAGCGAGCTGACGCTGGCCGAACTGAAGGATCTCGATTTCGGTGACGGCACTCCGGCCGGGGTCCTCACCCTCAGTGAGCTGATCGGGCTGGTGCTGGATTGGCGCAGCCGGCCGACGAAACTGTTCATCGAGACCAAACACCCGGTCCGGTACGGCTCCCTGGTGGAGAACAAGGTGCTGGCGGAACTGCAGCGCTTCGGGATCGCCACCCCGGCCTCGGCGGCCCATTCCCGTGCGGTGGTGATGTCGTTCGCGGCCACCGCGGTCTGGCGGATCCGCCGCGCGGCGCCGCTGCTGCCCACCGTGTTGCTGGGCGAATCGTCGCGCTACCTGGGTGGCGGTGCGGCGACGACAGTCGGGGCGACCGCGGTGGGTCCGTCGGTGAAAACCCTGCGCGAACACCCGGATCTGGTCGACAAGGCAGCCGCGGCGGGCCGGGCCACCTACTGCTGGACGGTCGACGAACCCGACGATATGCAGTTGTGCGCGGACCTCGGTGTGAGCTGGGTGGCGACCAATCATCCCGGCCGCGCGAAAGCCGTGCTGGCCAACAGTTGAAGGGTGTGGCCTGCGGCTGATCCGGCGTGGTGCCGTGTAGTTTGACCAGCCGTGGGTAAGAGCAAACGCAATAGTCCGAAACCCGGCGGCAACCGGGCCCAGCGTCTGGCCGAACGCCGGGCGGCGTTGCAGGAGAACGAACAGGCCGTGGCCCGGCCGTTCCAAGGCTTGGCCGCCGAATGTGATCTGGTCGCGCTGCGGGAGTTCGTGCCGTCCGCGACTGCCGAGCTGAAGTTGGCCGACGGCGTCGCCGCCGAACGTGCCGTGGTGCTGGCAACTGTGCTGCCGGGCGCGGTTTCCGCGCTGGTGCGGGCCGGGGATTCGCCCACCGGTTACGTCGGTGTGCAGGTGCAGACACCGAGTTCGGATCCGGCCGCCGATATCGCCGCCTCCATCCTGTGGACCCAGTCGGCGGATCCGGGCGATTCGCTGGCGGTGGCGCACGCCGCGCCCGGCGGACCCACACTGGCCGATGTGCTGGTGGCCGACGCCGCGCTCGAATTGACCGTGCACCAGGACTTCGACTGGTGGGTGCCCGAGGGCGTGCAGCCCGATCCGCAGATCGCCGCGACCATCGAGCAGGCGAAACAGGCCATCATGCCGTCGGATCGGCTGGATCTCGGAGCGGACGCGATCGGGGCCCCGTGGTGGGTCGACGCCGGGGACAAAGCGCACCTGCGCTGGGTACGACCGGAATCCGAAGACAACCTGATGCTGGCGCTGGCCCGGTTGCACGCCGTCGGCGGATTGCATCTCGGGGAGGGCTCGCGGTTCGCGGGGTCTTTCCGCACCCACGGCCTGCTGGTGCCGGTGTTCGATCTCGACCCGGACCGGCACGTCAGCGAATGGCGCTCCCCGGCAGTGGAGTTCGGGGCCCGGCTGGCCGACGCGCTGGCGGTGGATACCCCTCTGACCTCGGAGCAACGGCGCTCTCGGGACGGGCTCCGGTCACGGCAGGTCACCCTCCGCTGAATAAACCGGAATATTTTTAGAAAAACTCTTCTTTCCGGCGGCGATCTCGGCTAGGTTTCAGAGGTCGCCGTTTCTGGAACCCCCCGGCGACGCAACGTCAGCCGACACAACGACCCGGCGCCGGCTGACGTAACGGAGCATCGGCCGCCCGACCTCGGCGCAGTGGGCCGGGACGGCCGATGCTCCAATCATCACCCGGGGCCGACATCGGCCCGTCGCGGTTCCGTACTCACGGAAACTCATCGACGGGTGGACGCGGACCGTTACCGATCAGACATGGCCTCCGGCGGCCGACGGCGCACCCGAAACCTTCGACGGGTCATCGCTCATCTCACGCGCGATGAACTCCTCGAGATCGAACAGGTTCGAACCCGCCCGGTCGGCGACGGTGAGCAGGGTGGTCATCTTCGCCACTTCTTCCACCTGCTCCTTGAGGAACCACTGCATGAACTGCTCGCCCAGATAGTCGCCCTCCTCGCGGGCCGTACTGGCCAGCTGGACGATCTGATCCGTGACGGTCTTCTCCTGATCGAGCGCCATGGCGATCGGCTCCCGGGCGTTCTCGAAATGCGACTTCGCCGCATCGATGCCCGTGAGGTCGACACTGATGTCCCGATCCAAGAAGTACTGGACGATCATCATCGCGTGATTGCGTTCCTCCACGGCCTGGGCGTAGAAACGCTTGGCGAGCTGCGGAAGGTCGGCATTGTCGTACCACACCGCGATGGCGATGTACTGGTGCTCGGCATTGAACTCGTGCCGAATTTGATCGTGCAGGAGGCCATGGAATTTGCTGCGGGGACTCTCCGGATGATTGGACATGCCTTGACATTAACGCCGAAAAGTAAGGCTGTCATCCAAGCGCAGCCTTATTGAGGATAGTGTTGCCTTATGGAATTGAGGATAGTGTTGCCTTATCGATTACGGCCCGCTCCAGCAATTTTCGGCACGGACGGATTCGCCAGGGGAACTGTCGAACGCAGCTCCCGGGCCACGAACTCCTCCACATCGAGAAGGTTTCCGGCTGCACGATCCGTCACAGCCAACAGTGTAGACATACCGGCCACGTCCTGTTGTTGGCATTCGAGCAACCAACCTATGAATTGCTCCCCCAGATAGTCCGACCATTCCCGGGCCAAATGCGCCAACTCGGTCACCTGATCGGTCGTCGTCTCCTCCCTGGCCAGCAGGAAAGCTATTGCCGCGCGCGGCGATTCGAAAGTCTGCCGCACTTCGGCCAAACCCCCGATGGTGATTTCCAGATCCCGGTCTATCAGATACTGCACAATTCGCAGCGCATGTCCGCGATGCTGCTCGGAACGCACATAACAATGACCGGCCAATTGTGGTAACCGTTGGATATCGAAGTACACGGCGGCCGCCAGATACTGCTGGGAAGCGGTGAGTCCGTGCCGAACCTGCGCGCGCAACTGGGCGATGAACGGCTGAGCCAGATCGCTGTCGTGCATGTGATCGACGTTACTGTGTTTTCGGCGCGCTGGCGCGCGCGGGGTTGAGGCCCCTGGGTCTCGCCGTTTCGGCCTCGAGAATCGAGCCTTCGGCTCCTGCGCTTTCGAGGCCGAAACGGCGAGACGGGCCTCAACCCTTTGAGGTGTCTCGTAAGACTCGAACCTCACATCTGCACGAACGACACATCCTCGGCGCCGAGTTCTATGAGGCCCACAAAGGTCGAGGCCCGTCCCCCCTGGCCGGAGCGGTCCGCCCTGGCCGGAGCGGAGGGATTCCCGGATACAGGGCTCCTACTGGCCACCTGCGAGGTCTGCGGGGATCGGGTCGCCGTCGGCCAGGGCTTCGAAGAAGCGGCTGGCGTCGGGGTCGGCCCAGAGGAGTACGTTTCCGCTGTCGGTGTCGGTGAAGCCGCCGACCGGGACCGTGGTGGCCAGGGTGTCGCCGCGCAGCGCCCAGGCGAGGCGGGCCAGATCCCAGATATGGTCGCCTTTGTCCACGGTCAGCGAACCGGTGGCATTACTGAGCATGGGCCACAGGGCGAAGGGGTTGGCCAGGGTGGCCGTGCTGGTCGCCTTCTCCAGCAGGGCCGACAGGAACAGGCGCTGGTTGTTCATCCGGTCGATATCGGCCAGCGCGGTGGCGCGGCTGCGGACGAAACCGAGGGCCTGCGGGCCGTTCAGTTCCTGACAGCCGGCCGGGAGGTCGATACCGGCCAGGGGATCGTTGATGGCCTGCGGCACGCAGATGTCGATACCGCCCAGCGCGTCCACGACGCCGGCGAAACCGGCGAAACCGATCTCCGCGTAGTGGTCGATGTGCAGTCCGGTCGCTATCTCCACGGTTTCGGTCAGCAGCGGTGCGCCGCCGAAGGCGAACGAGGCGTTCAACTTGTCCTGGCCGTAGCCCGGAATATCGACGTAGGAGTCGCGGGGAAGACTCACCAGCGTGGTGCGGCCCGACGGGGGGACGTGGACCAGGATGATCGTGTCGGTGCGCGGATCGCCGACTTCGCCGCCGGTGGCCAGACCGCTGGTCTGCTCCTCGGAGAGTCCGGCCCGGCTGTCCGAGCCGACCAGCAGCCAGTTGGTGCCGGCGGTGTTACCGACCCGGTCCTCGTAGTCGGTGAGCGCGTCGATGCGGGTGAGCGAACCGTCGAGCTTCACGACCGCGTAGACGAGCAGGGCCAGCAGAGCCAGCAGGATCGCCAGGAACCAGCGGCCGATATGGCGTTTACGGCGCGGACGCCGGGGCGGGGGTGCCGCCGGGCGGCGGCCCGGTGGATTCCCCGTCGGTGGGGGCCGCCGGCGGCCGTCGCGGTACGGGGCCGGGCGCTGGGTGGGGGCGTGGTCGCCTTCGCGGTACGGCACCGGACGTTGCGTCGGGGCGTGGGTGGGCGGGTGCGGTTTGCCGCCGCGGCCCGGCGCGGGTGGCCGGGCGGGGGGAGCGTTACGACCCTGCGGAGTCTGTGACCAGGCCAGGGGCGGTTCGTAGCGTTCGGTGGGGCGGCCCGGCTGTCCCGGGCCGGGATTACGGCGCATGACCTGCGGCGGTTCGGCCGGGGGACGACCCTGCGGAGGTGGGGGCCGGCGCGCGCCGGTTCGTCCGGGTCCCCCGCTGTGCGGCGGCACCCGGCGCATACGTGGGTCGTCGCCGTTCATCATCATCGAACTCTACTTATCGATCGGGGCCTGTTCTGTTAGCGCCGGTGGCATCCGTTCGACCCGCAGGTGAACGCGCTGCGCCGGTATAGGCGGCTTACCCCGTCAGGGCAGCCAGAACACCTGGCCGTGCAGCAACCCATATCCGACATAGGCCACGATGTCGATCACGGCGTGCGCGATGATCAGCGGCCACAACCGGCCGGTGCGCTGCCAGAACCGGCCGAAGATGACCCCCATCACCACATTGCCGAGCCCGCCGCCCAACCCTTGGTACAGGTGATAGCTCCCACGCAGCAGCGCGGACGCGGCCAGCGCCGAATTGTCCGACCAGCCCAGTGCGCGCAGCCGGGTCAGCAGAAAGGCCACCACCACGATCTCCTCGGCCGCCGAATTCGCGCAGGCCGAGAACACGAGGGCGGGAATGCGCCACCAGTGGTCGCTCAACGCGTCGGGCACGATCGTCACATTCACGCCGAGCGTCTGCGCGATCAGGTACAACCCCAGACCCGGCAGCCCGATGACGGCGGCGAGCGCCAGGCCGTACAGCCCGTCCGGCCGGAAACGGGCGCGCGCGAGCCCGATCGCCCGCGGACCGATACCGCTACGCCACAGCAGGTAGAGCGCCAGTCCCGCCCACGCCGCCAAACGCAGCACCCCGAGCAGCTGGAAGAGCAGATCGATGAAGGACCGGGTGGCCCGCGACGAGTTCAGCGCGACCGTCTGCTCGCCGATCCCACCCGGCGCGAGCGCGCTCTCCAGCAGTGACAGCGCCGCGTTCATGCCGCTGAGCCCGAAGGTCACACCGAGGACGACCAGGATCTCGAGCCGAATCCCCCGCTGCTCCCCGGTCCGGTCGTCGACCGGGCTGCTCTCACGCATACCCAAAATCTACGTCCCGAGGGCCCGGTCACCGCGCCGCAGGCGGCGCCGATCGGGTCAGCCGCGGCGCAGGCCGTTGAGGAAGGGGCAGCCGGCCAGGGTGCGAACGGCGCGCCCCAGGGCTTCGATGTCTTCGGCCGGGGCCGCGAAGGGGAGGCGGAAATCGTGGTCGCCGTCGATACCTTCGATGCGCAGGGTGAGGCCGTAGCGGTCGATGGCCAGGGGATGGATGCGGCCGTGGCGGAGTTTCGCCGGTAGGTGCCGGGCCAGCTGGGCGACCACGTCGGCGTGGTCGGCGTCGAGGTGCTGGAGCCAGGCCGATTCCATTCCGCAGAAGGGGTCGGGGGCGGCCAGCCGCAATTCGTCCACACAGACGGATTCGGCGCCGGAGGAGTCCGCCACCACGGCCGAGCTCAGTACCAGGCGCAGCAGGGTGGCGGTGTGGCCGATATCGAGCAGGCCGGGGTGCGGGTGTTCCTCGGCGACGGCGCTGACCAGGGTCCGCTGGGCGCGGGCCGGTACCCCGCGGATCCAGCCGCGTAACCAGACCAGGGCCCGGACCGGTTCGCGCAGGGGGAGTGGCGCGTGATCGGTGAGTTCGAGGACGGCGGGTGCGCCGGTGATGGCGGTGCCCGCCGCGTATACGGCCGCGCTGTCGTTGGGTACCGCGATCACCACATCGCCGCACTGGCGCAGGAAATGCACCGATACCGGGGTCGGGTCCGCGCCGGGGAGGGCGAGCACTGCCTGTTCGGCATGCACGCAGGCGCTGCGGACACGTTCGGCGGTGGACGGGGCGGGTGCGGCGGCGGTCGGCGCCATCGGTACCTCCATTGCGGGCGTGCCCGACTTCACAAGCTCGGATTTAGGTAAACCTAAGCTAAGTTAAAGTCGGGTGTGGCGCAAGGGCATCGATGGTGCCGGCGCCGGCACCGGCGTGGGCGACCCGCCGTCCCTGCTCGGGGGTATGCGCGGCGCGGCCGCGGACGTCGCGGGCATACGATCTCGGTGTGGTAGCTGGTGAATCGCAGCCGGTACTCGTCGAACTGACCGTCCCGAAGCGCACGACCGAACGCGGACTTGTCGACGGCCTGGTGGTCCCGACCGGAACGTTCGCCGGGGTGCGGATGGTCGAGCCAAGCCTCTCCGACGAAGGAGTCGCCGACCTGCTGGCCGAGGTCGCGCACAGCCCGGACGGCTTCGCGGCGCGCGGCGATACCGCCACCCGCGCGCTCGCCATCCTCGCCGCCACCGCCGCCGCGCTGTGCGGCGACGATATCCGCACCGCCCTGCGCAGCCCGGATACCGCCTTCCTGTCCGGCCTCTCCGGTGGCGCGGTCGACGCGGTCCGCGAGGTGCTGCTCGGGATCGAGAGCGATGAGCCCGCCGAAATGGAGCAGGCGCTGCGGGCCGCGCTGAGCTGACCGGACGTCCCGGAGGCGAGGGCCGGTTATCTCGGGCACGCGCTCGAACCCGGCTCCGAGGGGCCGTCGGTAGTGAGCCGGTCCGGCGGTGCCCGCGTCAACGGCCCGGACCCGTTCGTGCTCGCGCGATCGTCCGGATCCCGTGGTCGGCGGGCCCGGCGCACGCACCAGTAGTCTCGTAGACGTGCCGCGTATCGCGTATTTCGGTCCGTCCGGAACTTTCACCGAGATGGCCCTCGCCGAATTCGAGAGCTCGGGGTCCTTCGACGGGCCGGTCGAGCGGATCGCCGCGCCCAGCCAGTCCGCCGCCCTGGACCTGGTCCGGGCAGGCGAAGTGACCGCGGCGGTGGTGCCGATCGAGAGCTCGGTCGAAGGCTCCATCTCGGCGACCCTCGATTCGCTGGCGATCGGCCCCCGGCTGCAGATCATCGCCGAGGTCGAACTGGAGGTGACGTTCACCATCGTCGCGCGTCCGGGTACCGAGATCGGCGCGGTGCGTACGCTGGCCGCGTATCCGGTCGCGCTCGCTCAGGTCAGGCAGTGGGTCCAGCACACCTGGGGAGAGGTGGCGTTGCACACCTCGAGCTCGAATGCCGCCGCCGCCGAAGATGTGCGGGCCGGGCTGGCCGACGCCGGCGTCTCCACCATGCTCGCCGGGGAGCGGCTCGGACTGATCGCGCTGGCAGCCGGCGTCGCCGACCACGAGCAGGCGGTCACCCGGTTCGTCCTGGTCACCGCTCCGCGGGTGGCGCCGGCCCCCACCGGCGCCGACCGGACGTCCATCGTGCTCGAGGAACTGCCGAATATGCCCGGCTCGCTGATGCGCGCTTTCGCCGAATTCGCGACCCGCGGCGTCGACCTCACCCGGATCGAATCCCGGCCCACCCGTACCGGTATGGGCACCTACCGCTTCTATCTGGACTGTGTCGGCCATATCGAAGACGCCGCGGTGGCCGAGGCGCTCAAGGCGCTGCACCGCACCGCGCGTATCCGGTTCCTCGGATCCTGGCCGGCCACCTCGGCGACCGGCACCCCGCCGCCGTCGGACGAGGACGCCGCGATCTGGTTGACACAGCTACGCAAGGGGGTGGCCGACCTGTGATGCGGTACTGCGATACCTCCGCCTTCGCTACGGCCTGCGCGGACCGCATGCAGCGGTTTCGAGGAGGCGCTGTGACGCGGTACCTCGGCCTTCGCTACGGCCTCCGCGGACCACATGTAACAGCTTCGAAGGAGGAAGCATTCTGAGCGCGAAACTGATCTTGGTACGACACGGGGAGACCGAAGGCAATGTCGCCAAGATCCTGGACACCAAACTTCCCGGCCTCCCGCTGACCGAACGCGGCGTGGCGCAGGCCAAGGCGTTCGGTTCGGCGCTGACCGTCCCGCCGCGTGCGCTGTTCCACTCCCGGGCCCTGCGCGCCCGCCAGACGGCCGGCTATATAGAGGCTGCTACCGGCGTGACCGCGACAGAGCGCGACGGCGTACACGAGGTGCAGCTGGGTGCGCTGGACGGGCTGAACACCAAGGAGGCCCACGACCGGTTCCAGGCTGTGTACCGGTTGTGGCACGAGGGCCGGCTGGACGAGCGCATCGACGGCGGCGAAACCGCGCAGGAGGTGCTGGACCGCTTCGTTCCGGCGGTGACCGAGCTGCGGACCGAGTTCCTCGACGGTAGCGACAGCGGCGACGTTCTGGTCGTCACCCACGGCGCCGCCATGCGATTGGTCGGCAGGTTTCTCGCCGGGGTGGCGCCACCGTTCACCACCAACAACCACCTGGACAACACCGAGACGATCGAACTCGTCCCGCGCCCGGACGGCGGCTGGGAATGCGTCCGCTGGGGGCGTTTCACTCCGCCGTTCGGGGTGAAGGCGGAAGCCGGCGCCGACGACCCGATGGGCTGAGGCCGCCTCAGGCGAGTTTCGGGCTCCGGGGGAACTCGGCGCGTTCGGGCAGCGAGTTGATCAGATCCTGGAGTGCGATCCGGAGCCGGGCATCGGTGCCACTGCTGAACGAGGTCCATTTGGTGCCGTCGTCGGCCAGGCTGGCCGTCGCGATGAACCGGCCCGCCCGGGTATTGAACACGGCGATATGGTTTTCCGCGATATCGCGGCTCGCGTCGCCGTACACCACACCGACGATCTCCGCGTGTGAGTCGCAGTGCGCCATCGCCGAGGCGATCACCTGCGCGTCCCGCGGGGGATTGCCGACTTCCGAAAGCCGGGCCGCGGTAGCCGTCGGATCTCCCGCGTCGTCGAAGATGGGCACGAGTTGTTCGGTCGGGGCGTTCATCCCGGTGAGTTCCAGTGCCTCGGCCGGGCCGAGCGCCATGATGAGCGGGCCGGGCAGATCCTCGGTCGCCTCGTCGATCACATAGGTCTGCGGGCCGCGCAGGGCGACAGCCACCAGGTCGTCGCCCTTCGCCAGACACATCCGGCTCACCTGCCCCGCGACGATCAGGCGCAACGCGACCACCCAGTGCGGCCGGTACAGGCCGCGGAGGCGTTCCGCGAGTTCCGGATGAATTCGTTCACCGTCCAACAGGTCCCGGTCGGTGAGCGACCGGGCCGCGGCGTCCATCGCGGCGTCGTGGTCGACCTGGTTGTCGTAGCGACCCCGTGCGTCGAGCACGACGGGTACCTCGTCGATTTCCAGTGCCTCCAGGAGGTACTGCATTTCGTCGAGGGACAGCGTGACCGCCGCCAGTGTCGACGGTCCGCGCCCTGCTCCGAGCACTGTCACTTGTCCGCTCGTGGCGGTTCGGCGCCGATCACGCCGTCCGCGATGTAGCGACCGTCGGTGAAGTGATCACCGCGCAGGTATTCGGCGCCGTCGTGTTCCTGCTCGTCCTCGCCGGCCGTGCCGCGCGAATTGCCCAGCAGCGGACTGGTGGACGAGCCGGTGCCGGCCGGGCGCACCGGTGCGGCCTCGCCGCGCGCGACCGCGACGGTCTCCGTGGCCGGGGCCGTGGCATTCGCCGCCGGGGCGCCCCACCCCTCGGGCACCTTCAGGCCACCGTTGTTCAGGCCGAGTGCCGAACCACCGGGCATACCGCCGGCCCGGGTGGCCGCCGCGGCGGTGGCCGCTACGGCGCCGGTGACCATCGAGGGGGCCAGCGGTGCCACGGCAGCCGGAGCCGGTGCGGAGGTGGTGGCCGCGACGAGCGCGTTGGCCCCCAGATTGCCGACCGTGGTGGCACCGGTGCTCGCCACCGAGCCGGCGACATGCGCCGCCTGCGTTGCCGCACTGGCCAATCCGGGATTCTGTGCCAGCGCGCTGCCGGCGGCGGCCAACATCTTCACCGGGTCGCCGTTGGCCTCCTTCATGGCCTCCTCGGCGGAGGAGGAATCGACCTGACCGGCGCCGTTGGCGATCGGCGGCGGATTGAAGAACTCACCGGGGGTGAGCACGGTGGCGGTGATGGCCGCCTCGTAGGTCTCCATGGTGAGCGCGGCCCGCAGATCCAGCGCGGCCTTGGCGGCCTCGGCCACCTCGGAGGTGCCGTTCAGGACGCCGCCGGTGGAATGTGCCGCTACGCGAGCGGCATTGACCGCGGCGATCTCGGGCAGGCTCGGCATGGCGATCGAGGCGACGGTGTAGGCGGTGGCCTGCGAGGCGGCCTTGGTGCCGAGGGTCGCCGCCATCGCGCCCTGCTGCTCGGCCCATCCGGTGAAGCCGACGAGCCGGGCCAGGGCACCGATACCGTTGATGCTCTGCATACCCACGCCGAGCTCGGCCATGACCCGGACGACGGTGGCGGTGGCATCGACCCACGCACCGGTGAGCCCACCCCATGCTCCGGCGGCCGCGCTCATCGGAATGGCGTGCGAGCCCGCGTTCAGCGCGATCGAATTCCCCTCGGCGAGTCTGGGCAGCCAGAACACCCCGGTGATACCTGCGGTCATGCTTGTTTCTCCCCTTGTGAACTATCGATGGTGAATCGGCGGTCTCGCCGCATATGCGTGGTCACCGTGCTCTGCTCCTCGATCCATGCCTTCGGGTGGGCCGGCCGTACCGCCGCATCCGCTCCGCCGATGGCCGCGGACGGGCTCCGCCCGGCAGCACCACTAGACCGCGATCGACCCGAACGGCGCCCCGGTCAGCGCCAGCACACCCGCCGAGGCCGCGTCCTGGACCAGGTACTGGGCCAGCTGGGTGCGCAGGATCGCGGCCGTATGGTGCAGTTCGAGGACGGCCTGGGCGAGCGAGGTCTGATGGGTGGCGGCGGCCTTGTTCATATGCATCGCACCGTGGATCGAGGCCTCGTCCGCGCCGGACGGCACGACATAGGTGGCCGGTACGGTGGCCGCGGCCACCCCGGCCAGCCTGTCGGCGAGCAGATCCAGCTCGACCGCGGCGGCGAGGATGAGCTCCGGTGTGACGTCGACGTTGCCAATCATGTCCTCGACTCCTTCTGGTGGCGGCTCTTGGGCGGAACCACGAGAATTCCCCCTACGAGTAGATCGGACGCGATACCCCCGCTGGCGGTTCCATCGATTCCGAAACTTTCTCCGTCGGTCCAGCCCCCGCCCGTGCATCCCCTGCCGGCTTGTTGCGTGGACCAGACTGAGCTTAACCCCATCCCAGCTGATGGAGACGGTCTTCGTCAATCCCGAAATAGTGTGCGATTTCGTGGATCACGGTGATCCGTACTTCCTCGATCACCTCGGACTCGTCCGCGCACACGTCCAGCAGGGCGTCCCGGTAGATGGTGACGGTATCGGGCAGCGAGCCGCCGTAGTGGCTGTCGCGTTCGGTGAGTGCGATCCCGTGGTAGAGGCCCAGCAGATGCGGGTCGTCGGGATTGCGCGGTTCGATCAGGATCACCACATTGTCGATGGCGCGGGTCAGCTCGGCCGGGATCTGGTCCAGCGCATCGCCTACCAGTTCCTCGAATCGTGCCTCGGACATGCGGACCGGCATCGTCGGTGCTTCCGGCTACCGGGGCGCGGGACGCGGTTCCGGCTGCGGGGGCAGCGGTGCGGCGCCGGGCAGCGGCTTGGGCGTCGAACGTCCGGAGTTGGGTGGCGGCACGGGTTCCTGGCCGTTGATGAGCAACCGGCCCCGTGCCGGACCCACGATCGGCGCGAAACCCTCCTGGTCGGCGCCCTTTCCGATCATGCAGTCGAGTTTACGGCTACCCGCCAGCCAGCTGCGCACATCGATGAAGTCGAAGAACACCGTGAGCGTCTTGTCCCGCAGCACATGGGGGCCGCCGAGATAGTCGTTGGTGAGCCGGCCGCATTCCTCTTCCAGGTACCGATCCTGGTCCTCCTTGGCCGGTGGCCCGCCCGGGAAGCGCTGGGACAGATCCACGGTGGCCGCGATCTCGACCGCATGTTCCTGACTGCAGTCGATCGGATCGGTCGGGAGATTCTGGCTGATACCCAGGCAGACGCCGGGTTCGTAGACCTTCGACTGGTCGCCGTCGGACACCCGGCCCGTGGTGGCGATCGGATTGCCGCTGAGACCCGGGACCTGCAGCCCGCAGCGCAGGATACGGTCGCCGGAGTTGATCCAGCCGTCGTTGCTCGGATACATCAACCCGACGGCGTAGCGGCCGCGCGGATCGAGCCGGCCGTTCAGATACCGCTGGGCGGCGGGCACGCAGTGTTCCTCGCGGAGTTCGGTGAGGCGCAGGGAATCCGGCCACGGCGCTTCGGGCCCGAATTCGGATCCCGGGTAGACGCCGAGGTCGATGGTGTCGGTGACCTCGAAGAGATGGTCGTCGGCGCAATCGAGTTCGACCAGATCGGAGTGGTCGGGTTTGGTCCAGGTGAGACAGTCGCCGGTGCCGACGGAGGCGAACACCTTCTCGGCCTTGGCCACCGAGCCGCCCGGGCTGCGGGCCTGCAGATTGGAATCGTTGTCGAATCCACTGATCAGCATGGTGCCCAGGGCCGCGACCACCGCGCCCACGGCGACCGCGAGCAGGCCCCAGCGCAACCTGGGCGCCGGTACCCGCCGCGGTTTCCCGCCGGTCCGGCGGGAACTGCCCGGCGCACCGGCGCGGGGCCGGTTCCGGCGCTGCCCGGCCGCGCTCCGGCTCGGGGACTCCGGCGCTGCCGGTCCGTCGGGCCGCGGACGCGCGGCATCGGTCCTGCGACCGCGGCCCGGACGGGCGGCACGCGAGCGCAACGATTGGGCGCCGCGAGGGCCGCGCCGGCTGGTGGGCTCAGTTTCGGAGGACATCGCGGTCCATCATGGCAGCGCCGCACCCGAACATGCCACGAACCCGGCCGATCGGGATCGCGTGCGTGTTGTCCGAGCCGGGTCCGCGGCGGGCCGGGGCGATACTCGGTTGAGGCGAGAATTCCGCGACCATTACGCTGGTCAGCCATGATCGACCTCCGCCTCCTGCGCGATGATCCCGAGCTGGTCCGCGCCTCGCAGCGAGCCCGGGGCGAGAACCCGGCCCTCGTCGACGCGCTGCTCACCGCCGACCAGGCGCGCCGGTCCGCGATCGCGACCGCCGATAAATTGCGTGCCGAGCACAAGGCGATGGGCAAGCAGGTCGGCAAGGCGAGCAAGGAGGAGCGCCCGGCGTTGCTCGCACAGGCCCAGGAGATGTCGGTGCGGGTCAAGGAAGCCGAGACCGCCCAGCACACCGCCGAGGCCGAACTACAGGAAGCGCACCGGGCGATATCGAATGTCGTCCAGGACGGGGCGCCCGCGGGCGGCGAGGACGATTACGTCCTGCTCGAGACGGTCGGCGAAGTACCCGAATTCGATTTCACACCGCGTGATCACCTGGACCTGGGTGAGGCGCTGGGGCTGATGGATATGGAGCGCGGCGCGAAGGTGTCGGGGTCGCGGTTCTATTTCCTCACCGGCTACGGTGCGCTCCTGCAACTGGGTCTGCTGCAACTGGCGGCCCAGCGGGCGGTGGCCAACGGTTTCACCATGATGATCCCGCCGGTACTGGTCCGGCCCGAGATCATGGCGGGTACCGGTTTCCTGGGGCAGCACTCGGCCGAGGTGTACCACCTGGAAGAAGACGATCTGTACCTGGTCGGTACCTCCGAGGTGCCGCTGGCCGGCTATCACGCCGACGAGATCCTGGATCTCGCCGCCGGGCCGAAGCGCTACGCGGGCTGGTCGTCGTGTTTCCGGCGGGAGGCCGGTAGCTACGGCAAGGACACCCGCGGCATCATCCGGGTGCACCAGTTCGACAAGGTCGAGATGTTCGTCTACTGCCGTCCCGAGGACGCCGACGCCGAACACCGGCGGTTGCTGTCCTGGGAACGGGATATGCTCGCGGCCCTCGACGTGCCCTACCGGATCATCGATGTCGCCGCCGGTGACCTGGGCAGTTCGGCCGCGCGGAAGTTCGACTGCGAGGCCTGGGTGCCCAGCCAGGGCACCTACCGCGAGCTGACCTCGACGTCGAACTGCACGACCTTCCAGGCGCGCCGGCTATCGGTCCGTTATCGCGACGAGAACGGTAAGCCGCAGACCGCCGCGACGCTCAACGGCACGCTCGCCACCACCCGGTGGCTGGTCGCGCTGCTGGAGAACCATCAGCAGGCCGACGGTTCGGTGCGGGTTCCCGCAGCTCTGGTGCCTTTTGTCGGAGCCGACCTGCTCACTCCGCCGAACTGATGTGGTTGCACGGCGATAAATCGGGGTACCTCATATCTCCGGTTGGGTCGCCGGTGAGCTGATCAGTTGTTTAGGCTGTTCTTCGTGCGAGGTAGCGGGTCTCGCGGCGATACCCGAACGCGGGTACGGGCCGCGTCTGGTGTGGCAACTGCCATGGTCATGTCCCGGACCACCGGGGCCTTCTATGTCATGGGCGGGATCCTCGGTCTGCTGGTGACCGCTGTCGCGCCCACTCAGGTGCTGCACCCGGGCGACGAGGGCAACCGGATGCTGGTCGGTTCGGCCGCGGCGGTCGCCCTTTTGCTGGGGATAAGCCTGCTCGGGTGGGGTCCCCGGATGCCGCACTGGCTGCACCACGTCTACGTCGTTCTGGCGACGGTCCTGGTGACCATCGCCGTGCACTCGTTCCCCAATACCGTCGCGGCGATCACGCTCGCCTCGTTCTACGTGTTCATTGCCTGCGACGCCGCGCTGTTCTTCGCCTGGACACAGGCCGCGGCCCATATCGCGCTGTGTATGGCGCTGTGCCTGTGGGTGCTGCCGACCCGCGCCGGTCTGCCGTGGTGGTCCGGGCTCATCCCGGCGGGTATCACCTTCGGTGTCGGGGTCGTGGTGGGCATCCTGACCCGGATGGCGTCGGAGGCCGATATCGACACCCTCACCGGGTTGCTGAACCGGCGGGGTTTCGATCGCGCGCTCAATGCCGCGCTGGAACAGGCCGATCGTTCCGGCCAGGCGCTGGCGCTGGTCCTGGTGGACCTGGACCGCTTCCAGAAGGTCAACGATCATCTGGGACACCGCGCCGGTGACGCGGTGCTGCAGAAGGTCGCCGATACCTGGGCCGCCCTGCTCGGGCCCGGTCAGCGGCTGGCCCGCTACGGCGGTGACGTGTTCGCGGCGCTGCTGCCCAACACCACCGAGCAGGCCGCCATCCTGCTGACCGAGGAGCTGCGCGCCGCGGTCAGCACCGGGTGTTCGGCGGGGGTCACCTCCTGGCAGCCGGGGGAATCGGCGTCGTTGCTGGTCAGCCGGGCCGATGTGGGTCTGTACCGGGCCAAGCAGGCGGGTCGCAACCGCACCGTACTCGAGTCGGGGCATCGCACGCCGCTGGCCGTGGAACTGCGCGAAGCCATCGATAACGGCAGTCTGGACGTGCACTACCAGCCGATCGTCAGCCTCAGTGACGGCGGCGAGAAGGCGGTGGGGGTGGAAGCGCTGCTGCGCTGGTCCTCCAGCGCCCAGCCCGATGTCACCACCGAGGGGCTGATCCGGGTCGCCGAGGAGTACGACCTCATCGCGGACCTGGACGAACTGGTGCTGCGCCGGGCCTGCGCCGACGCCGCACAGCTGCAGGAGACTTTCGCCGCCCTGGAGCTCACCCTGAACGTGAACGTGAGCGGTCTGGAACTGGCGGAGTCGGGATATGCGGACAAGGTGGCCACGATTCTCGAGTCCACGGGCTGGCCCGCGGAGCAACTGGTCCTCGAGGTGACCGAGACCGAACTGGCCGCCGAATCCGATACCGCCATCGCGAACCTGCACACGCTGCGCGAGCGTGGTGTGCGGATCGCCATCGACGATTTCGGCACCGGATACTCCTCGCTGAGCCGGTTGGCCACCCTGCCCAGCGACATCATCAAGGTGGACCAGTCGTTCGTGGCCGCCATCCGCTCCGATTCGCCCGCCCCGCCGCTGCTCGGCGTGATCGCGGCCCTGAGTAAATCACTGGATCTGCAGGTCATCGCGGAAGGCGTGGAGACCGAGCACCAGGCCGCCGTCCTGACCGAACTGGGTTTCGCGCTGGCGCAGGGTTACCACTACAGCGATTCACATCCGGTGGCCGAACTGATCGGTGATATGAACAGCGGCCGCCTCGGCGGGTTGAGCACCCGAGCGCTGGGCGATGCCGCGGCCGACGAGAACGGCTGGGTACCGCTGTGAACTCCGGCCGGTAGCGACCCGCGTCCACAACGGGTGCGGTGCGCACGCAAGAAAACCGCTTGACCCGCGCGCACGCCTCGCGGATGCTGATCGCTATGCGACTGGTCTTCTACCACCGTTGAGCCGGATCCACGGATTCCGGCCGTAAGTCCGGACTACGCGCGCTCGCCCTGCGAGCGACCCTGTTCGCTGCGACCGGGGACCTGGTTCCCTACTACGCGCTGTACGCGCTCCTCTTCGCCGATCACGGCTTCGGCCCGGGGCAGATCTCGCTCTTGCTGGCCTTCTGGTCGGTGACGGCCTTTCTGTTCGAGGTCCCCTCGGGCGCGTGGGCGGATACGGTGTCCCGGCGTGGGCTGCTGATTCTGAACGGCCTGCTGATGTCGGCCGGTTTCGTGGTGTGGACGGTGGCACCGTCCTACGTCGGCTTCGCGCTCGGGTTCGTGCTGTGGGGCGTGGCCGGCTCACTGCGCTCCGGAACGTTCGAGGCGCTGCTCTACGACGAACTCGCCGCCCGCGGTGCGGCCCGGGCCTATGCCCGGGTGATCGGTTACACCCGCACGGGAAGCGAGTCGAGCGCGGTGCTCGCGATCCTCGCCGCGACCCCGCTGTACCTGTGGGGCGGGTACGAGCTGGTGGGCTGGGTCAGTGTGGGGTGCGCCGTAGTGCACACCGGGCTGGCCGCGAGCCTGCCCGCGGCGCCGAAATCCGTCTCGGCCGCCGACGTGGGCGAGCTGGAGGAGGCGGGTGCCGACAGCGCGACCCCCGCGGTCATCACCCCGGGTCCCCGGCCGGTGACCACCGGTCCGGGGGCCCGGGCCGAGGCCCCGGCCGGACCGGGAACGCTGGGGCGGTATCTGCTGATGCTGCGTACCGGTGTCGCCGAGGCGGTCCGGGTCCGGCCGGTCCGGCACGGCGTGGTGCTCGGTGCACTGCTCTACGGGATCACCGCGTTCGACGAGTACTTCGGGCTGGTCGCCGGGGAAGCGGGTGTCGCCACTTCGTTCGTTCCCGTTCTGGTGGGTGTGACCGTGGTCGGTTCACTGCTCGGTTCGCTGCTGGCCGGCCGGACCGAAGGGCTTCCCGCGCGCACCCTGGCGTGGGCGCTGGGGGCGGCCGGGGTGCTGTTCGGTGCGGGCGCGGTGGTCGCCGGGCTCGCGGTGCGCTGGCCGGGCGCGGTCTACCTGTGCACCGGACTGGGTTTCGCCTCGATCGCCGCCGCCTACGGAGTGGTGTACAACGCGGCGATCGTCGCCGAGGCCCGGCTCCAGGACGCCATCAGCGGGCAAGCGCGTGCCACGGTGATGTCGGTGTCCGGACTGCTCGAGGAACTGCTGTCCCTCGCGGTTTTCGGGTTCGTCGCGCTGGCCACACTGTGGCTGTCGGTCTCCTCGACGATCGCGCTGCTGGGCGTCGCCATTCTGGCACTGGGCGTGCTGACACCGTTCTGGCTGCCGGCGCGGCCGGAATCGGAGACCGAGGCGCAGACCTGAGCCGCGGATGGCCGGCCCGGTCAGCGCGGACGCCGGCGTCGGTAGGGTGCGGTCATGGTTTCGCGGCGGTGGGGTCTGGGTTCCGGGCTGTTGATCGGAGCCGGGGTCGCCGTCCAGGGACGGATCAACGGTGAGCTGGGCGCGCGGCTGCAGGACGGGGTCGCGGCGGCGGTGATCAGCTTCGGCAGCGGGTTCCTGGCGCTGGCGGTGGCGGTGCTGTTCAGCTCCCGGCTCCGGGCGGGGCTGCGGGCGGTCCGTCGCTCGGTCGCCGCGGGCGAATTGCGGCCCTGGCAGTTGCTGGGCGGGTTGTTCGGCGGGTTGTTCGTGGCGAGCCAGTCGCTGACGGTCGCCGCGCTCGGAGTCACGGCGTTCACGGTCGCGGCGGTATCCGGTCAGCTGCTGAGCAGTCTGTTCGTGGACCGGCTCGGCGTGGGCCCGGGCGGCCGCACCCCGGTCACCGCGGCGCGGCTCGGCGGCGCGGCGCTGGCGGTGGGCGCGGTACTGCTGGCCGGTTCCGGGGGCTCGGCGCCGGAATCGCTGCGCACCTCGTCGTGGCTCGAAGGTGTCCCGGGACCGCTGCTCCTGCTGCTACCCGCGGCGGCCGGCATCGGGCTGGCCTGGCAGCAGGCGTGGAACGGCCGGATCGGTACGACCGGGAGCCCGTTCGCCGCCACGGTGATCAACTTCGCCGTCGGCCTGCTGGGCCTGCTGGTCGTGGAAGCGCTGGTGGTGGCCCGGACCGGTGCGCCGGTCGAATTTCCCCGCGAGCCGTGGCTGTATCTGGGCGGTGTGATCGGCGTGCTGTTCATCGCCGCCGGCGTGCTGGTGGTGCGGTGGGTGGGGGTGCTGCTGATGGGTTTGAGCACGGTGGCGGGCCAGTTGACGGCCTCTCTCGTCCTGGACGGGCTGTTGCCCACGGGGGCGGAGCTGTCCCTGGTGAAAGTGCTCGGTTGTGTGCTGACGCTGACCGCGGTGGTTGTCGCGGCCAGAGCGCCGGTGCCGGGGGACCGCGAACCCGTGAGCTGAATACGCGCCGGGCCCCGGATGTGGGACATCGGGGGCCCGGCGCGGTCATGCGCGGTCAGTGTGGGGGGCGGAAATTCCGTAGCCGCAGACTGTTGCTGACCACGAACACCGAGGAGAACGCCATGGCGGCACCGGCCAGCATCGGATTCAGCAGACCGGCCATGGCCAGCGGAATCATCGCGACGTTGTAACCGAAGGCCCAGAACAGGTTGCCCTTGATCGTGCCGAGGGTGCGGCGGGCGAGCCGGATGGCGTCGGGGGCGGCGGTGAGGTCGCCTCGGACCAGGGTGAGGTCGGCCGCCTCGATGGCGATATCGGTGCCGGTGCCGATGGCCAGGCCCAGATCGGCCCGGGCGAGCGCGGCGGCATCGTTCACGCCGTCACCGACCATGGCGACGCGTTTGCCCTCCCGCTGCAGGCGTTCGATCACCGCGACCTTGTCCTGCGGCAGCACCTCCGCGATCACCTCGTCGATACCGACCTGCCGGGCGATGGCGGCCGCCGCGGTGGCATTGTCCCCGGTGAGCATGATCGGGGTCAGACCGAGAGCCCGCAGGCGGGAAACTGCCTCGGCGGAGGTCGGTTTCACCGTATCGGCGACCACGAGCACCCCGCGGGCCCGGCCGTCCCAGCCGACCGCCACCGCGGTGCGGCCCTGGCTTTCGGCCTCCCGCAACGACTCCTGCAGCGCATCGTCGAGGTGCAGCGCGTAGTCGGCGAGCAGGCCCGGCCGGCCGACGACCACCGCATGGCCGTCCACCACGCCCTCCACACCGAGTCCGGCACTGTTACGGAAGCTCTCGACCGGGGACAGCCCGGTCGTCCGTTCCCGGGCACCTTCGGCGATGGCACGGGCGATCGGATGTTCGGAGGAGTCCTCCAGCGATCCGGCCAGCCGCAGCACCTCGTCGGTGTTTTCGCCGGCGGCGGCCACCACGTCGACCAGGGACATCCGGCCGGTGGTCACGGTGCCGGTCTTGTCCAGGACGACCGTATCCACCTGGCGGGTGGATTCCAGCACCTCCGGTCCCTTGATGAGGATGCCGAGCTGGGCGCCGCGCCCGGTCCCGACCATGAGGGCGGTCGGCGTGGCCAGGCCCAGCGCACAGGGGCAGGCGATGATCAGGACCGCCACCGCCGCCGTGAACGCCGCCGCGACCGAACCGCCGGTGCCGAGCCAGAATCCGAGCGTGGCGACCGCGAGCGCGATCACGATCGGTACGAAGACACCGGAGATCCGGTCGGCCAGCCGCTGGGCCTGTGCCTTTCCGGTCTGCGCGTCCTCGACCAGTTTCGCCATCTGCGCGAGCTGGGTGTCCGAGCCGACCCGGGTGGCGCGCACGGTGATCCGGCCGCCCACGTTCACGGTGGCGCCGGTGACCGCGTCCTCGGGCCCGACCTCCAGCGGCACCGATTCGCCGGTCAGCATGGAGACATCGACCGCCGAGGCGCCGTCGGTGATCACGCCGTCGGTGGCGATCTTCTCGCCCGGCCGCACCACGAAACGGTCGCCGACGGACAGTTGTTCGACCGGTATCCGCTGTTCGGTCCAGTCGTCCGGTCCGGTCCGGCGCAGGACCGAGACCTCTTTGGCGCCGAGTTCGAGCAGTGCCCGCAGCGCCGCGCCCGCCCGCCGCTTGGACCGGGCCTCGAAGTACCGGCCGGCCAGGATGAAGGTGGTGACCCCGGCCGCGGCCTCCAGATAGATGCTGCCCGTGCCGTCCATCCGGGCGATCGTGAACTCGAAGGGGTGTGTCATCCCCGGCGTACCGGCGGTGCCCCAGAACAGCGCGTAGATCGACCAGCCGAACGCGGCCAGGGTGCCGAGCGAGACCAGGGTGTCCATGGTCGCGGTGGCATGGCGCAGGTTGGTCCAGGCCGCCCGGTGGAAGGGCAGGGCGCCCCACACCACGACCGGCGCGGCCAGGGTCAGCGACAGCCACTGCCAGTTGGTGAACTGCAACGCCGGGATCATCGCCATGGCGATCACCGGCACGGTCAGCACCAGCGAGATCAGTAGCCGGGTGCGCAGCCGGTCGGCGGGGTCGGCCGGTTCGGTGGTGTCCGGTTCCGCGGCGGACGGCTGCGGCAGGCTCGCGGTGTAGCCGGCCTGTTCCACCACCGCCACCAGATCGGACGGCGCCACGGTGTCCGGATAGTGCACCCGGGCCTTCTCGGTGGCGTAGTTGACCGTCGCGGTCACACCGTCGAGCCTGTTCAGTTTCTTCTCGATGCGATTGGCGCAGGATGCGCAGGTCATCCCACCGATCACCAACTCGACCTGCGCGGTCTGGGTATCGGTCTGCGCGGTGTCCGGTGCGGTCTGTGTGCTCATCGTTGGCTCCGTTGGCCGGGGGTCAGTGCCCATGGCCGTGTCCGGTGGGTTCGGGGGCGGTCTGCGCGTCGTCCGGGGTGTGCCCGGCCGGGTCCCCGGCGGTTTCCGCGACGGGCACGGTGAACTCGGCGCGGTGCACGGCTCCGCCGTGGCGGAACTCGAAGAACAGCCGGTAATCACCCGTGCCGGGCGCCGTCACAGCGAAGGTTACGCCCGGTCCGGCCGGGGTGCTCCCGTCACCCGGGTGACCGGCCGGATGGACGTGGAGATAGCCGAGGTCGGCGGTCCGCAGCGCCACGAGATGACCGTACGCCCCCAAATAGGGCTGCAGGTCCGTCACGGGCTCGCCGTCGCGGGTGACGGTGAAGGTGACATCGGTGGCGCGCCCCGGAGCGACGGTGCCGTTCAGGGCGACGGTGTAGCCGTCCACGGTGGCGGTGGTGTTCGGCGCGGGCAGCGGGCGCGGCGTGTACTGCCCGGCGACCCGCAGTTCGGCTCCCAGAGTGAAGGGTTGTCCGTCGGCGGTGACGAAATCGGCGAAGACCCGGTGATCGCCGGCACGGGTGAGGTCGACCGGGGTGCTCCAGGTGCCGTCCGGCCCGAGCACCGGATGCAGATGCTGGTAGCCGGCGGTATCGCGGCGAACCAGGATCAGATGCAGATCCTTCTCGTGGTTCGGGGTGTACTGCGTCACCGGCCGCCCGGTGCTGTCCTCGATCCGGAACCGCAGCGTCGCTCCGCGGGCGGCGGTGGTGACCGGGTCGTCCAGGACCAGGGTGTAGCCCCCGGCACTGCTGGTCAGCCCACCGGGGGTCGCGTCCGCGGCGGGTTCACCAGCAGCGGGATGGTGGGTTTCCGGCTCGCTGTCCCCGGTGCCGGCCAGGGCACCGACGCCCAGCGCGACCCCGAACAACGCGACGAGTCCGAGCGCGAACCCGGCAAATTTTGTCGGCGTATTCATTCGATGCTCCGTTTCCGTGGAGGCTCCGGCGGCTCTCCGCCCTCCCACTCTCCAGTGATTACGGTACCCCCCTAGGGTATTTTGTCAACAGGGCAGGTGGGGTCACCTCCTGAAGGCGACCATCCCCGACAAGCCGCACCCGAGAGCGTCCACGTCCCCCCCACGCGCCGCATGCCGACCCGGACCTCGAATCGCCGACGTAACCCCGTGCGTCGAGTTTTACGAGACGGGCCTCAACCCTTTGAGGTGTCTCGTAAGACTCGACTCATCTGGTTGCGTCGGCATTCGATGTCCCGAGTACGAATGCGGCGACCAGGGCGTGCCGCGGGACAGTCTTGACCCCGGTCGGATCCGGGTGGGGTGCCCGGACGGCCGGTGGTCTCCGACCCCGTTTCGGGAAGCTCCCCGCAACCTACGGCCGCCGGAACCTATGGGCGCTGGATCCGCCGCCGGGCGTACTCCTCGGCTTCCAGGACCGCGGCCTGTTCCAGCGTCGGGGCGCTGCCGCCCAGGCGGGCCGGGACCCACGGCTGCCCGGCGGGCATCGGGTATTTCTCTTGCGCCGCGGTCAGGAGTTCGCTCATCCGGCCGCGTAGCGCGGTGGTCACCTCGTCGACCGAACCGGCGGCGACCAGCGGTTCGCCGATGCGGATGTGGACCGGGAAATTGTGCCGGCCCAGTTGTTTCGGGAAACCTTTGGTCCAGATGCGGTGTGCTCCCCAGATGGTGAGCGGAATGATCGGGGCTCCCGACTCCAGCGCCATGCGGGCCGCACCGGATTTGAATTCCTTCAATTCGAAACTGCGGCTGATGGTGGCCTCCGGGTAGACCACGACCAGCTCACCGTCGCGCAGCGCGTCGACCGCCCGGCCGAACGATTCCGCGCCGGCGGTCCGGTCGACGCCGATTGCTTTGCAGTGCTTCATGAGAAATCCGACGATGCCGTGCTCGAGCTCGGCTTTCATCATGTACCGCACATTGCGGCCCGACCGGCGTCCCACGACCCCGACTTCCAGGAAATCCAGGTAGGAGGTGTGGTTCACCGCCAGTACCGCGCCCCCGGTGCGCGGGACATTCTCCTGGCCGCGGATGTCGAGGCGCACGCCCTGCGCGAAGAGGACCGCATGCGCCAGCCCGGCCAGGACATCGAAAACCGGTTCCCGCGCCATCGCAACTCCTGCTCACTACCTGCGGGTTACCCGCTCGGCACCTACCCGCCCGCGGTGGATATACGCTACGCGCCGGCGTCGTCGGAGCCGGTGAGTTCGGCCCGTTTCCGGGCGGCTCGTTCCGCGGCTTCGGCGGCGTCCATAGCATCGGCTTCTTCCAGAGTAGGCGCACCGCCCCCGAGCCGGGCCGGAACCCAGTACGCGCCGGGTTCGTGGGTGTAGTCCTCCTGCAGGCCGCGCAGTAGTTCCTGCATGGCGGTCTTCAGTTCGGCGGTGAGTTCGGACGCCGGTTCGTAGGGCTGGATCGGTGTGCCGACGGCGATGGAGATGGGAGTGTTGGTGCGGCCCAGCCGTTTCGGATGACCTTTCGTCCAGACCCGCTGGGCGCCCCAGATGGTGATCGGGATGATCGGCACGCCGGCCTCGATCGCCATCCGGGCGGCGCCGGATTTCAGGTCCTTGATCTCGAAACTGCGGCTGATGGTGGCTTCGGGGTATACGCCGACCAGTTCGCCGCGCCGCAGATAATCCACGGCTGCCTTGTACGAGTCGGCGCCCGCGGCCCGGTCCACCGGAATATGTTTGAGAGCTCGCATGATCGGCCCGGCGATCTTGTTGTCGAAAACATCGCTCTTGGCCATGAAGCGGATATAGCGTTTGGGGGTGCGTACCGGCAGACCCGCATAGGTGAAATCCATGTACCCGGTGTGGTTGACCGCGAGCACAGCGCCCCCTGAGGCGGGAATGTTCTCATCGCCGGTGACGGTGAACTTCAGGCCCTCGAGAAAGAAGACGGTCCGGGCCAGCCCGATGATCGTCCGGTAGACGGGTTCCACAAGTCCGCTAGCGTAGTCGCTGTCATGATGACCGGCAGCGTCCGGTCCGCCGCTCGCGCCCCGGTCCGCCGGCTCCCGGGCCCGCCGTGATGCGGTCGAACCCCGCTGTCTCGACCGAACCGCTATGTACCGCAGGAAAGGTGATCGTCGAAGTGGAACGCGCCCGTCCCGTACCGTTGCGCCGAATCGGCCGTGAGACCGCGCGACGGGCCCGCGTTCGCGCTCTCGCCGTGGGGCTCGCGGTATCCGGAGTGCTGCTGGGCACCGGATGCGACTCGGTATCCGGAATCCCGGGCGACGACGCCGGCAGCCCGCCGGTGCAGGCATCCGAGGGCGACGCGCCGAGCACCGAACAGCAGGCCACGTCCGCGGGCGCGCCGTCGGTTCCCGCGCTGCCACCGGTCCCCGCCGACGCGCCCGCGGTCGGTGCGGTCCCCGGCGTTCCCGACGCCACTCCCGCACTACAGCGGTTCGCCGCCGACCTGCGGTCGGCGGATATCGCGACCCTGCAGAGCACCTGCTGGACCATTCCGCCGCTCACCGTGCAGACCATGTACACCGACCGCGACGCCGTGCTCAGCGCGCTCGCCCAGCCGGGTACCGCGGTGGACGGGACGCTCACCTGGACCGACGGAGTCACCACGGTCACCGTGGACGAGCACCGGGTGGCCGCCGGGTATGCCTGCGGCCGGGTGTCCCCGGCGGGTGTGGAACCGGTCTACGACGCCGCCGACGCCCGGCACACCGTGCGCCGCTACCTGGCCCGCTCGACCGGGCAGCCGCTGGACCCCGCCGACCTGGAGGAGCAGTACCCGCTGGTCTGCGCGGCGAGCCCGGCCACCTGGGATCCGGAGGCCACCGGCGCGCCCGTGGCCGCGCCGCTCGCCGAGAATCCCGGTACGCTCGGCTCGATCACCGGATTCACCGATCAGCAGATCAGTTCCCAGCCGCTCACGACCGGATATATGGCCGTCGCGGTGCCGGTGACGAATGAGTCCGGAATCACGCAGAACCGGACATTTCTACTCGAACAGGGTGATGACGGCTACTGCATCGGGGACATCTCGTCCTGAAGCACTACCCTGGAGGGCCGTCAACGGTCAGGAGGAGCGAGCTCGTGCAGATCACCAGCGTCGGACATGCGGGATTCCATATCCGGACCGCGGCCGGTTCGATCCTATGCGATCCCTGGGTGAACCCCGCGTACTTCGGGTCCTGGTTCCCTTTCCCGGACAACACCCAGCTCGACTGGGAGGAACTGGGTAACTGCGATTTCCTCTATGTGTCGCATCTGCACCGCGACCATTTCGACGCCGCGCATCTGGCCGAGTACGTGAACAAGGACGCGACCGTTCTGCTGCCCGACTACCCGGTCCCGGACCTGCGCCGTGAGCTGGAGAAACTGGGCTTCCACAAATTCTTCGAGACCGAGGATTCGGTCAAGCACACGATCGACGGTTCCATGGGGATCGGCGGCGGCGACCCGGCCGCCGAACTGCATATCATGATCGTCGCGCTGCGCGCGCCCGCGGACGGCCCGATCGGTGATTCCGGGCTGATCGTCTCCGACGGCGAAACCACCTGTTTCAATATGAACGACGCGCGGCCGGTCGATATGGACGTGCTGCACGAGGCGTTCGGCACGATCGATATCCACCTGCTGCAGTACTCGGGCGCCATCTGGTATCCGATGGTCTACGACATTCCGGCCAGGACGAAATCGAATTTCGGTAAGCAGAAGCGGCAGCGCGGAATGGACCGGGCCCGCAGCTATATCGAGCAGGTCGGCGCCACCTGGGTGGTCCCGTCCGCCGGGCCGCCGGTTTTCCTCGACGACGAATTGCGCTATCTCAACGACGACCACGGCGACGAGGGCAATATCTTCCCCGACCAGATGGTCTTTCTCGAGCAGATGCGCGAGCACGGGCACGACCGCGGTGTGCTGATGGTGCCGGGTTCGGTGGTCGATGTGCACGGCGCCGAAATCGAACTGGATCACCCCTACGATCCCGACACCATCTGGAACGACAAGGCCGCTTACATCGAAAAGATGGCGCAGCGGCTGGCGCCGGTGCTCGTGGCGGAGAAGAAGACCTGGGCGCCCGCCGAGGGCGAACCGCTGCTGGAACCGCTGCGGGCGCTGTTCGAGCCGATCATGGCGCAGAGCGATCTGATCTGCGACGGTATCGGTTACCCGGTCGGGCTCGTGATCGGCGAGGAGACCGTGGTCCTGGACTTCCCGACGCGGGCCGTCCGCGCGCCGCTGGAGGGCGAGGGCAAATACCGTTACGGCTTCCGGATCGCGCCCGAACTGGTGCGTACCGTGCTGCGGGACAACGAACCCGACTGGGTGAACACCATTTTCCTGTCCACCCGTTTTCAGGCGTGGCGGATCGGTGGCTACAACGAATACCTGTACACCTTCTTCAAATGCCTCACCGATGAGCGGATCGCCTACGCGGACGGCTGGTTCTCCGAAGCGCACGACGATTCGGCGTCGGTGGAGGTGGCCGGTTGGGAGATCCAGCGCCGCTGTCCGCATCTGAAGGCCGATCTGTCGAAATTCGGTGTGGTGGACGGCAAGACGCTGACCTGCAATCTGCACGGCTGGCAGTGGGATCTGGAGTCGGGCCGCTGTAAGACCTCCAAGGGACACGAACTTCGTTCCCGCAAGGTCGACGCGTAGAGTCGCGCCATGGCCTCGCGCATTATCCGGGTCGCGACCCGGGCCAGTCCCATGGCAGTAGCCCAAGCCGAGCAGGTCGCCGCCGGTTTGTCCGAGTTCGGTGTCGACACCGAACTGGTGAAGGTGACCTCCGCCGGCGACCGCTGGATGGGTGATCTGGCGAAGCTCGGCGGCAAGGGGGCTTTCGTCAAGGAGATCGACGACGCGCTCCTGGAGGACCGGGCCGACCTGGCCGTGCACTGCCTGAAGGATATTCCCGGCGATATCCCGATTCCGGAAGGTATCGCGTTCGCCGGTTTCCCCGAGCGCGACGATGTACGCGACGCGATCATCACCTCCGACGGCCGCCCGCTCGCCGAGCAGCCGCCGGGGACGGTGGTCGGGACCAGTTCGGTGCGCCGGGCGGCGCAGCTGCGCCTGCACTATCCGGGGCTGGTGATGAAACCGCTGCGCGGGAATATGAACACCCGGCTGGAGCGGCTGGAGGACGGCTACTGCGATGTGCTGATCGCCGCCGTCGCCGGGATGTATCGCATCGGCCGCCAGGACCGGATCACCGAAATCCTGCCGCTCGAGGTCATGTGCCCGCCGATCGGCGCGGGTGTGCTCACGCTCGCCTGCCGCGCCGACGACGACGAGGTCCGTGAGCTCGCCGGGCGCCTCGACCATGCCGAGACCCGCCGCGTCGCCGACGCCGAACGCGCCATGCTGCACGCCCTGCAGGGCCACTGCAATTCCCCGATCGCCGGGGTCTGCGTGATCGAACCCACCGGCCGGCTGTCGTTGCGCGGCAAGGTGTTCGATCTCGAGGGCACCCGGTGGCTGGATTCGCAGCACTGGGGTGTCCCGGAGGATCCGCAGGCCCTCGGTTTCTTCGTCGGCTCCGATCTGCTGCGCCAGGGCGCCCGGGCGATCATCGATTCCATCCCGCACTGAGTTCGCCCGCCGGGCGTGGTGGCCGTCGCTGTATGGCTTGTGCCGAGCCGGGTGGTGGGTCCGTAAGTCCTCGGCTGTGGTCAGCTCGGGTCCGACCCGCGGATGGCGCCGAGCCAGGCCCCGGTCGCGGCCGCCACGCACATGGCGGCGACGAACGCCCCGGTCCCGCCACCCATCACATACAGCCACAGCAGGGCGACGAACGGGGCGGCGACCGCAGGCTGGGCGTCCAGCAGCAATCGGCGGGTGGTCTTGGTGGTGGTGGCCACCCGGGTCTCCGCTTCCGGGTCCACCCGCGTCGGATTGTCGACCAGGCGGCCGGGCGGTTCGCTCGCCCGGGCCCGGCCCGCCGGGAGCACCCGGAACTCGAGATGCCCTCCATCGGTCGGCTCGGTGCCGCCGGGTTCGGGCCGCAGCACGATCTGCCGCTCGGTCAACAGGGCTGTACCACCGGTGAAACCGATCAGCTCCGGCGTGAAGTACACCGGCAGCCAGCGATCGTCACCGCCGTCACGCAACTCCAGCCAGGAACGGCTGACCAGCTGATATTCCTGTCTCACCCGCCGCACCGCCACTGTCGTGGACGGTCCCTCGGCTCGGCGGCCGACCACCCCCAGCGCCACCGCGACCCGGTACCCGCTGTATCCCACGATGCCCGTGCCGACCACCACCAGCGCGCTGAGCTGGTCCGGATCGGCGAACGGCGCCCACGCGGTGAGTACCGCGAGGGCGCCGATGGTTACGCACAGCGGATAGGCCAGCGGGTGGCCTATCCGGGAGCTCACTTCAGGAAACCGATTTTCGTGTAATCCAGGGAAGCCAGTCCCGCGGCGCCGTAGTTGGCGAGGTTGTCGCGGACGCCGACGTTTCCGGCCGACTGCACCAGCGGGATCGAATGGCCCTCGGCCCAGATCGCCTGGTCCACCTGATTGGCCAGTTCGATGGCCTTCTGGGGATCCAGTTCGGTAAGCGTCTTCTCGATGAGATCGTTCAGTTCCGGGGAGCCGATGCGGCCGTAGTTGCCCTGCAGGTTGTCGGGGTAGTAGCCCCAGATCTGCGGGATGCTGCTCAGCGGGAACGCATCACCCACCCACACCCACTGACCCACATCGAAATTGCCGGGCTGGATGTTGTCGGTGAAGAATCCGGCGCCGGGCTTGGTTTCGATAACCAGCTCGATGCCCACCTGCCGCAGGTTCTGCTGGATGATCTGCGCGACCTGCACCCACGTCTTGTCGTTGTACATGACATCGCGGATCACCAATTTGCGGCCGTCCTTCTCCCGGACGTCCCCGTTGAGCGTCCAGCCCAGTGCGTCGAGTTCCTGCTTCGCGGCCTCGGGGTCGAAGGGCAGGCTGTTGTCCTGATAGCCCTTCTGGCCCTGGATGAAGATGTGGTTGTTCAGCGGCTGCGGATCGTTCACCAGGCCGTTCTGCATCGCCTTGGCGATACCGGCGCGGTCGATCGCCTTGATGATGGCGACCCGCAGTTTCGGGTCCTCCAGCAGCGAGCCCGGGGCGCCGTTGAAGGTCAGATGCGACCAGCTGTTACCGGGAGCGCGCCGGATCGCCACCCCGGGCGTATTGCGGGCGGTCTGCATATCGTCGCGGGTGGCCAGGCCGATGGCGTCGATCTCGTTGTTGGCCAGCGCCGGGACCATCGCTTCGCTCGACAGCACGCTGTAGGTGATGGTGTCGAGTTTCGGTGTAGCGCCCCACCATTTGGGGTTACGGCCCAGCACGATCCGGCCCTGACCGCGGTCGGTGGACTGGATGACGAACGGGCCCGAGGTTTTGCCGGGTGCGTTGCGCCACGCCTCGTTGAACGCATCCGGTGTGGCCGTGGCTTCCTTCGGTAGCAGCATGGAGTTACCGGCGAACTGACCGGCCCAGTCGGCGTAGTGGCTTTTGAAGGTGATGATCGCCTGGCGGTCGTCGGTACCGCGTTCGACCTTCTCGATCCGGTCGAATCCGTTGGTGTTGCCGATGAGGAACTTCGGGTCCTTGCCGCTCATGGCGTTGGCCTGGGAAGCGATGTCCTCCCACGTGATGGGGGACCCGTCGGACCACACCGCCTTGGGATTGATGGTGTAGGTGACCTGCTGCGGCTCGGTATCGGTCAGTTCGACGCTGGTGAAGAAGTCGGTGTTGACCGAGATGCTTCCGGCCGCGTCGGTGGTGAAGGCGCGCGGCATCATCACGCGCATGATGCTCGCGGATTCGCCGTCGCTGTCGATCTGCATCGGGTTCCAGGTCTCCGGGAAGGAGGTGGCGGCCAGTCGCAGATTCCCGCCGTCACGCAGTTCGCTCACATCGTGCGGGTTGATGTCGTTGACCGTGCCCAGTTCGGCGACCGCGCCCTCGGGTGCCCCGGAGTCGTTCGCACCACAACCGGCCGCGAGCAGTGCGACGGTGCACAGCGGTACCGCAAGCCTCCTCAATGATCGAATCCTCATGGCCGTTCATCCTTCCTGCCGGTGGGTCCGGAGAACACGTCCGTCAACCCTCTACCACGGGTACGGGCACGGCATCGATCAGTGATCGTGTGTATTCGTGTCCCGGATCGCCGAAGATCTGTTCCGCCGGCCCCGCTTCGACGATCTTGCCCCGGTACATCACCGCGATATCGTGGGCCAGATTGCGCACCACCGAGAGGTCGTGGGAGACGAAGAGGTAGGAGAGTCCGCGTTCGGCCTGCAGGTCGCGCAGCAGATTGAGCACACCCGCCTGGATCGAGACATCCAGTGACGACACCGGCTCGTCGAGCACCAGCAGTTCCGGGTCCAGGGCCAGCGCCCGGGCGATGCAGATGCGCTGTTTCTGGCCGCCGGAGAAGTCGCCCGGATAGCGGTCGGCGTGTTCGGGGCGCAGGCCCACCTGCCGCAGCAGATCCGGTACGCGCTGGGTGATCTCGGATTTCGGCCGCTTCGCGATGCGCATCGGCTGGGAGACGATATCGGAAACCGGTAGCCGCGGATCCAGCGAGGCCGTGGGGTCCTGGAAGACGATCTGCAGTTTGCGGCGCAGTTCACGACGTTGCGCGGCGCTGAGGGTGGCGGTATCGCGGCCCATGATCTCGATGGTCCCGGACTGCGGTTTCACCATGTCCAGGATCTGGGTGAGGGTGGTGGACTTACCCGACCCGGATTCACCGACCAGGGCCAGGGTACGTCCGGCGCGGACTTCGAAACTGATCCCGTCCACGGCGCGGACCTCGCCCTTACGGCGGCGCAGGATCACCCCGGAGGTGATCGGGAAGGTTTTGACCAGATCCGTCACCTTCAGCACCGGCTGCGGATCGGTCGGGGGAAGCGCCGCCGGTTCGCCGATCTCGCGGCGATAGGCGTCGAACAGCGCCGCCGAATCGACCTCGTCGGTACGGATGCACGCCGCGCGATGGCCCGGAGCAGCCTCGGCCAGCGGCGGTTCCGCGGCCCGGCAGTCCTCGATCGCGACCGGGCAGCGCGGCGCGAACGAACATCCCCGCGGCAGCGCGTGCATGGCCGGAGGCGCGCCGACGATCGGGATCAGCGGGGCCCGCGGCGGCCCGTCCATCCGCGGGATCGAGCCGAGCAACCCCACGGTGTAGGGCATCCGGGGACTTCGGAAAACCTGCGCGGTGGTCGCGGTTTCCACGATCCGGCCCGCGTACATCACGGCCACGCGATCGGCGAGGGTGGCCGCGATACCCATATCGTGGGTGATCATGACGACGCCCGCGCCGGTGATGTCGCGCGCTTTGCGCAGCAGGTTCAGGATCTGCTTCTGCACCGTCACATCGAGTGCGGTGGTCGGTTCGTCGCAGATGATGAGCGCGGGATCGTTGGCGATCGCCATGGCGATGACCACCCGCTGGCGCATACCGCCGGAGAATTCGTGCGGGAAGGCCTTCGCGCGCAGTTCCGGGTCGGGGATACCGACCAGATCGAGCAATTCGATCGCGCGTTTCGCCGCCTCGGCCCCGCTCATGTTCCCGTGCGCGAGTAGCGCTTCGGCGACCTGATCGCCCACCCGGTACACCGGGGTGAGCGCCGAGAGCGGGTCCTGGAACACCATGCTCACCGCGCTGCCGCGCAGTTTCGACAGTTCCCGGTCGCCGAGGCCGAGCAGTTCCCGTCCGCGCAACCGGATCGAGCCGGTGACCCGGGCCTGTTCGGGCAGCAGACCCATCACGGCGAGGGAGGACACCGATTTCCCCGAGCCGGATTCGCCGACGATCGCCAGGACCTCACCGTCGGCGACCGTGTAGTTCACGCCGCGGACCGCGTCGACGCGGCCTTCTTCGCTGGGGAACGAGACGCGTAGATCCGATACCTCCAGCAGGGGCGCGCGGCCCTGGCCGGAACCGGATTCACCGGGTACGGCCCGGTCCGCTGCCGATTGCACCGTCGTGGTCTTTCCGGTCATGTCCGCGCTTTCTCCGCCTGCCGGGACTTCTCCGCGGCCTTGCGAGCCCTGCGCGACCGCCGGGACCGGGCGCGTTTCGCACCGGGATCGAAGGCGTCGCGCAAGCCGTCGCCGACCAGGTTCGCGCAGAGCACGGTGATGATCAGCAGACCGCCCGCGAAGAGGAACAGCCACGGATAGGTCATGGCGGAACTGGTGCCGTTCGCGATCAGCGAGCCCAGCGACACATCCGGCGGCTGCACCCCGAAACCGAGAAAGCTGAGCCCGGTTTCGGCCATGATCGAGGCGCCGACGGTGAGCGTGGTGTCGATGATCAGGATCGAGGCGATGTTCGGCACGATATGGGTGAGGATGATCGTCCGGGTCGGCGCGCCCATATAGCGGGCCGCCCGGACGAATTCGCGTTCGCGCAGGCTCATGGTCAGGCCGCGCACGATCCGCGCGCTGATCATCCAGCCGAACACACTGAGCAGGATGATCAGCAGCACGATCGAACCGCTGCCCTTGGTACGCGGCGCGAACAGAGCCACGATGATGAAACTCGGCACCACCAGCAGCAGGTCGACCACCCACATGATGGTCCGGTCGGTCCAGCCACCCAGCAGTCCGGCCACCGCGCCGGTGACGGCGGCGATGGTGGTGGAGAACACCGCCACGCACAAGCCGATGATCAGCGACTTCTGCAGCCCGCGCAGGGTCTGGGCGAGTACGTCCTGGCCGATCTCGGTGGTACCGAAGGGATGCTGTGGGCTCGGTGGTTGGAGCAGCGCGGTGTAGTCGATGTCCTGATAGTCGTAGGGCAGCAGCGACGGCAGTACGAAACTGGCCAGGAACATCAGGATCAGCACCGCGGTACCGACCAGCGCGGGTTTGTTGCGCAGGAAGCGGCGCAGGATGAGTTTGCGCCGGCCGGAGGCGGCCGGCTCCGGCGCACCCTGGACCAGGATCTCGGTTTCGTTGATACTCATGCTGTGCCTTCCGTGCACGAGTGTGATCGGCGATCGGTCGACACACTGACGCGGAGGCCGAAGCGCAGGCGAAGGTATCGCACTCCCGCTTCCGGGCCCGACCGGCTCATCCCACACGCACCCGGGGGTCGAGAATCGCGTAGACGATATCGGAGAGCAGACCCGACACCAGGACCACCAGCCCGGCGAACGCGGTCACTGTGGCGACCACGTAGATGTCCTGGGCGTTGATGGAATCGACCAGCCATTCCCCGACGCCGTGCCAGCCGAAGATCTTCTCGGTGAAGGTGGCGCCGGTGATCAGCCCGCCGAGGCTGTAGGCGAACAGCGTGGCCATCGGGATGAGGGCGGTCCGCAGACCGTGTTTGTAGAGGGCCCGGTTGCGGGTGAGGCCTTTGGCCCGCGCGGTCCGGATGAAATCGCTCTGCAGGACATCGAGCATCGCATTGCGCTGGTAGCGGCTGTATCCGGCCATCCCACCCAGGGCCAGGGCCAGGGTCGGTAGCACCAGATGCTGTAGGCGGTCGACCAGCTGGGCGCCGAAGCCCTCGATACTGCTCGCCGAGGTTTCGCCGGTGTAGAGGAAGATCTGCGTTCCGGTGGCCGAGTTGATCTCGAGCGCACCGAATTTCAGCAGTGTCGCGAGCAGGAACACCGGGGTCGACAGGACCAACAGTGATACGACGGTCGTGAAATAGTCACTGAATCTGTACTGGCGGATCGCGCCGGCCGCACCGATGAGCACGCCCAGGACCGTGCCGATGATCGAACCGAGGACCAGCAACCGCAGACTGACCCCCACTCGGCGGCCCAGTTCCTCGCTCACCGGCTGCCCGCCGAGCGTCTGTCCGAAATCGCCGTGCACCACACCCGTCATCCAGGTGACGTAGCGCTGCGGAATCGGCTCGTCGAGATGTAGTTCCTCGGCCTTGGCGTCGATCACCGACTGCGGCGGTCGCGGATTGCGCTGTTCCAGGCTGTCCAGCGGCCGGAAGGTCAGCGAAGCGAGGCTGAAGGTGAGAAAGGACGCCAAGAGCAGCAGCACGACGTAATTGAGCGCCCGTCGTAGCAGAAAGCCGGCCATCGTTCCCCTCGATATCAGGTGTAGCCCCTGATCATAGGGAGCGATTCATCGGGATGCGCGACGGACGGCCTGCTGCGTGTTCGCCCCGCGAACGGGTATGCCCGCCGGTACGTCGCGGCCGACCCAGCAGAATGGAACGGGTGAGCGCAACGCGGCAGACCCGACCCGAACTGGTGGCCTCCGATGTGGACGGCACCCTGATCGATCCCTACGAGCGGGTTTCGGCGCGTACCCGGGCCGCGGTGGCGGCGCTGGTCGCCGACGGAGTGCCGTTCGTGCTGGCCACCGGCCGTCCGCCGCGCTGGATCGCCCCGGTGGTGGCCGGGCTCGGCTTCGCGCCGCTGTGCGTATGCGGGAACGGCGCCGTGCTCTACGACGCCGGGACCGACAAGGTGCTCGGGGCCTCGGTACTGGATGTGGAAACACTGGCCTGGGTCGCCGATATCGCGGAGAAGGTGCTGCCCGGATGCGGACTGGCGGCCGAACGGATCGGCGCCAGCGCGCACGACGCGGCCACTCCGCAATTCGTCAGCTCACCACAGTACGAGCACGCCTGGCTGAATCCCGACGACACCGCCGTGGCCCGCGACGAGGTCATCGACACCCCGGCGATCAAGATGCTGATCCGGCTACCGGGCGCCCGCAGCGGCGATATGGAGGTGACGCTGGCCGCCCATATCGGCGACCGGGCGGATATCACCTACTCCACCGAACACGGCCTGATCGAGATCTCCGCGCCCGGCGTCACCAAGGCGTCGGGATTGCGGACCCTGGGCGAGCGGCTCGGAGTCGATCCCGCGGATATGATCGCGTTCGGCGATATGCCCAACGACATCCCGATGCTGCGCATGGTCGGGCTGGGGGTCGCGATGGGGCACGCCCATCCGGAGGCGCTCGCGGCCGCCGACGAGATCACCGGGACCAACAGCGAGGACGGTGTCGCGCAGGTCCTGGAACGCTGGTGGCCGGGGGAGGAGTAGGGGGCGCCGCGGAGCCGATGGATCACCCGTGAAAAGACGACCGCGCCGGATCGTGCGGGGCACGATCCGGCGCGGTCGGTGCGCGGGGTTCAGGCGGTCGGTGGGGGCGGTGCCGCGGGCTCCGGCGGAGGTGCCGGGCCGGCCTCGGCGGCGGGTCCCGGACCTGCTTGGGCGGCAGGTGCCGGGCCGTTCTGGGCGGCAGGTGCCGGGACGGTTCGGTCGTCGGGCGCCGGCGCGTACTGCGGTACCGGTGACTGCTCTCCGTCCGGCGCGGCGACGGGTGCGGGCGGTGCCCCGACCTCCGGAACAGGCCCCGCGACCTGCGGAATCGGGCCCGTGCCGGGTACGGCGTGCGGCGCGGTGCCGGGCTGGGTGCCCGGCCCGTGCAACTGCTGCTGGTAGGTGTCGTTGTAGGTCTTCCAGACGGTGGTGACGATATCGGCCACCTGGTTCAGGATCAGGGAGCCGTTCTGGAAGTCGGTGCGCAGACCCTCGGGCACCGGGTAGGCGTCGGTGAGCGGCAGGCCGAGCGCACCGGTGTCGGCGCCGAGTTCCAGGAAGCGATCCAGGACCTTGCCGACGACCTCGTGCACCTGGCCGTCCGGGGTGGTGTAGACGTATCCGTTCACGAACTTCGCGTACTGCTGCCCCTGGGCCGCGGGCATCGGCTCGGACGCGGCCTGGCCGAGCGGCCCGTCCGGACCACCTTTGGAGACCCAGTACTTCGCGATCACATTGTCGTTCACCATGGTCAGCAGCTTGGCGGTGAGATCGGCCAGCGCGGCCAGATCCGAGCGGGCGGCCTGGCTGCGTGGGGTCGACGACCGGGTCGCGCCCACTTCGCCGGCGGCTATCGTGCGGATCCGGTCCATCTGCGAGTAGGCGGCATCGCCGGGGCAGCTGGTGTTACCCACGTCGCGGTGCGCGAAGACCACCGGCAGATGCACTTCCTCACCCTGCGCGTACGGGGTGAACTCGGTGCCCTCCGAGTACATGGTGGTCTGGCCCTCGGGATCGAGACCGCCGACCCGGGCGCGCCAGCCGATGAACTTGCCGGTGGCCTCGATCGAGGCGTCGGTGGGCTGTTCGACCTGGTAGTCGCCCATGATCGCGACTCCGGAGGTGTTCTCGTTGAAACCGCCCGCGTGCGCGCCCTGCACCGGTTTGTCCAGGCCCCCGTAGCGGCCCTCGAAGATCTGCCCGTACTTGTCGACCAGTGCGTTGTATCCCATATCGCACCAGCCCAGGGTCTGTGAGTGGTACGCGTAGATGGCGCGGACGATCCCGGCCGATTCGGATTTGCTGTAGTCGTTGCGGCCGGCCGTGTGGTGCACGGTGATTCCGCCCAGCCCGTCGTCGTAGGTGGGCTCCTGGCAGCGGATCGATTCGTCGGCGCCCCACTGGTCGCGGGTGATGACCCGGGGGCCCCCGCCGGGCAGGGCGGCGGCGATGTCCTGGAGTTGATCGTCGACCGCGCCGCGCCCGGGATCGATGAGGACGGCGGTGAGGTCGGGCGGCTGCTGCGGCCCGCCTGCCGCGGCGGGTGTCCGTCCGAGCGGGTCGCCCTCGTGCTGCTGCGGTTTCCGGGTGACGAGTACCTGCACCGCGGTGGTGTTGCCGACATAGATGGGGTCGGTGCCGGCGGGTGCGCCGGCCGCCACGCCGTCGGCGCCGTCGATCGGGTTGGCCTCGTACCACTGGCCCCAGCCGCCGTCGGGCTGTTCGGCCCGGATCATGACGGTGGTGTTCGCCAGGTCCGGAGCGGTCAGCGCGACCATGCTGAAGGGCTGTTCCCGGTTCAGTTCCTTGACCTGCGCGCCGACCGCGTCCATGAATTCCGGCGGAATCACGCCGGGGGTGAGCGCGGGGGTGTCCGCGGGCGGGGGCCCGCCCTCGGTCACGAAACCCAGGCCGGGTTGCCGCCCCGGCAGCCGCCGGCTCGGATCGGTCGGGGTGGTCGTACCGTTCGGGGTCAGGCCGGGTACGCCGAGCGCCTGCAGATCGCCCAGGCGCAGGTCGGGCAGGTCGAGGCCGGTCAGCTCGCCCAAGGGCAGCACGGTATCGGGGGCGCTGCGCAGGGCGAGTTCGGTGAGCTGGGGCGGTACCGCGGTGAGCGCGATCTGATCGGTGGATTTGCCCAGGTCGGTGACCGTGGGCAGCAGGATCGGGCCCGCTACCGCTACTAACGCGACAACCGGCAGTACACAGGAACGCTTCGGTTTGCGGTAGGGCACGAGCTTCTCCAATCAGGGTTGCAACCAGTGATCGGTGAGCAAGTCATGCTTGCGAACTTCAGTCCCACGGACCACACTAGCCACATTCGTCACAAATCTAAACCTGAGGTTGAGGCTTTCCTGTTCGCTCGAATGTAGCTCCCGGAGCGTGGCCGGTCGAAACGACATGCCGACGTCGTACCGAGTCGAAAGCGTCCGGGCTGACGATGGGAGTGCTCGTATGTCATACCGAAACAACATGACTCGGCCGAAAGTCTCAGGGCGTCTGGGGAACACGCTGGTAGTTCCCGGTATGCCGCAATCGATGAGAGGCCGGCGGATCCGTCCAGGCCCATTACTCGCCTGCGGGGCGACCGCTCTGGTCATCGGCGGGGCGCTCCTGGTTCCCGGCTCCGCGGAGGTATACCGGATGCTTGCCGAGGCCGGTCCGGGGCACGGGCGCGGACTGAGTCAGCACGGTGCGCTGCGCAACGCCGACAACGGGGAAAACGTCGACCAGATCCTCGCCTACTACTATCCGGGCGCCGAGACCGGCACCATCGGACCGGCGTCGGTATCGGTCCGGCTGCAGGAACAGGACGGCGCCGATCTGGTCGTCACCTCCGCCGCCGGTATGCGGCTGGCCGGACAGGAACTGCAGGCGGGCGAGGCCGTCCGGCTCACGCCACTACCCGACGGCGGCGCGCACGCGGTGGTCAGCCAGGGCTGCGACGGACCGGTCCTGTGGGAGAACCCGATCCAGGATCCGTGGGTCTATCCGATCGACCCCAACCCGAACCGTCCGGCGGCGGAGCATCTGACACTGTGCGGCGGCGGCGCCTACCGCGGGTCCCTCGGTGTGGCCGCCGAGAACGGGGAGACCCGCACCGTCAACCGGGTGGACATCCAGGACTATCTGCTCGGCGTCGTCCCGGCGGAGATGCCGCCGGACTGGGCGCCCGCCGCCCTGGAAGCCCAGGCGGTCGCCGCCCGGTCCTATGCGCTCGCCGAAACCCGCTGGCCCTACGCGCAGACCTGCGATACCACCGACTGCCAGGCCTACAGCGGTACCGCTCAGGAGGATCCGCGCAGCACCGCCGCGGTGGAGGCCACGGCCGGCCGGGTACTGCTGCGCGACGGGCGGATCCTGCGCGCCGAGTACTCCGCCGCGCCCGACGGCGGGTCGCCGGCCGATATCCAGACCTTCGAGGTGGGACCGACACCCGCCGAACTCACGGTCACCACACCGATGCCGCTGCCACCGCCGGTGAACCCGGTGCCGGAGGGCGCCGCTCCGGAAACCACCGAACCGTGGAACGAGGTCTCGCCGGAGGGCATGAAATCGGGTGCGCCGCCGCCGCGTACCCCGGAAGGCTCCCTCCCGGTCTCCCCGGGCGGCACGCTCCCGGGTGTCGCACCGGGCGCGACCCCCTCGCCGATCGACACCGCCTACGCGGAGATGGGCGGTATGCAGGGCGCGCTCGGATTGCCCGTCACCCCCGAACTGCCCCTGCCCGAGGACGCGGGCAAGTACCGGCTGTTCGAGAACGGTGTCATCGTCTATACGGCCGACCTGGGCGCGCAGGTCGTCGACTTCGACACACTGATGCAGCTGGTACCCGGTCTCACCGATGGGTCCGGTAGCGCCGAAGCCGACGGCGCGGCGCCCGCCGATACCGAATCCGGCAGTGCGGGGCCGGGCGCGGCCGAGTCCGAGGCGGCGACGATTCCCGGCCGGATGCCGGCCGGTCGCGCCACGCCGGGCGGCACACCGGAGTTCGGCACCCGCCCGGCCGGGTCCGGCACGGTCGATGGCGACCGGCCCGCGCCCGTACCCGGAGCCCAGCAGATCCCGACGAGAATGGAGACCACCGAGGTGTTCTAGTCGCCGCCGTCGCCGAGGGCTTGACCTTTACGTAGCGTCAACTTGCAGGCTGGTGGCACCGACGCGGAACGGAAGAGGTGAAGGTCGTGGGCACGGGTTCACGCAGCGACGAATGGTCCATCCAGGATCTGGCGAAGGCGGCCGGAACCACCAGCCGCACCCTGCGCCACTACGGGCAGCTGGGGTTGTTGCCGCCCAGCCGGATCGGTGTGAACGGGTACCGCTACTACGACGAGCGATCGCTGGTCCGGCTGCAGCGGATCCTGCTGTTGCGGGAACTCGGCGTGGGCCTGCCGGTGATCGGAGAGATTCTCGCCGGGGAGCGCGACGCGATCACCGCGCTGCGCGCCCAGCTGGACCTGCTGCGGCAGGAACAGGACCGGATCGGCCGCCGGATCGCGTCGGTACACACCACATTGGGCAAGTTGGAAAGAGGTGAACGACTCGTGGCGGCGGAAGTCTTCGAGGAATTCGATCACACGCAGTACAAGGACGAGGTCGTCGAACGCTGGGGCAAGGACGCCTACGAGGGCGGCGACCGCTGGTGGCGTTCGCTGAGCGCCGCGGAGAAACAGGCGTTCCAGCAGGCCCAGCTCGATATCGCCGCGGCCTTCGGGCGGGCGCGTAAAGCCGGGCTCGCACCGGACAGCGCCGAGGTCCAGAAGATCACCGCGCGGCATTACGAATGGGTGACCGGCGGCTGGCAGGGACGCCGACCCGGTGCGCAGGAATTCACGGGTCTGGGTGAAATGTATGTCGCCGACGAACGTTTCGGAGCCAACTACGACGTGCACGCCGAAGGCACGGCGGAACTGATCCGGGACGCGATGCGCGTCTACGCCGAGAACAATCTCGATTAGCGGAGGCGTCTCCGCCGAGCACCCGCCCACGAATACGTGTGCGGGTGCTCGTGTTTCACATTTGCCGGGAATCGGCGCGCCGGCGAGGCGCGGTACAGTGCCGAAAACCGTGACGAGGGGGAGGTCCCGTGAGTTATCCATATGGTCACCCGCCGCAGCAGCCCGGCCCACCATTTCCGTCGGCGCCGTATTCGCCGCCGCCCGCCTACCCGCCTGCGCAGCAGATGGGCTATGCGCCGGGACCGCAGTTCGCCGGCACCTACGGGTATCAGGCGCCGCCCAGCGGCGGGACCGGTATCACCGCCGGGATTCTCGCCCTGCTGGGTGGAGTCGCCAGCGCGTTGTCCGCCTTCGGGATGTTCGTGCTCGCCTCGGCCACCTCCGAGAGTTCGCTGACCAATGGCGCCGTCCTGGCCACCGGCGCCCGCCGCCGGAGCAGTTCCAGTTCGAGTTCCGGCGGGCCCGATATCGATTTCGACTTCGACCTCGCAGGTACCGGCGTGGTGCTCGGTGTCGCCTACAGCGTCCTTGCTCTGCTGCTCCTGATCGGCGGCATCCTGCTGCTGCGTCGCAGCAATACCGGGCGTGTGATGGTCATCCTCGGTTGCGTGCTCTCCATCGTGCTGACCGTCGTCGTGGTCGGGGTGGTCGCTGTCGGTGGCGGTATCAGCGTTCTCGGTGCTCCGCTCTTCGCGGTCCTCACCCTCGTACTGGCCGCCATCGCCCCCACCAAGCGGTGGATCGAGGCCGCCCGGACGCCCGTGCCGGTCGGTGCCTACGGCGTCGCCCCGTACGGCTACCGCTGACAGCGCCGGTGAACGGTACTTTTGCCGTGCCGGGGCCGGACCGTTCCGGCCCCGGCGCGTGTTTTCCGCGTCGGACGGCGCGGAAAGCCGCTCACCTGGCGATACCCCTGACCTTCCGACTCCGACTGGCGCCGGGAAACGCTTCCGATACGCTGGGCTCCCGTGACCGCCGCATCGTCTCCGGGTAACTCAGATAACACCGCACAGTTCGACTTGATCGTCGTCGGCTCCGGCTTCTTCGGGCTGACCGTCGCCGAGCGCAGCGCGAACTTACTGGGCAAGAGAGTCCTCGTACTGGATCGCCGCCCGCATATCGGCGGTAACGCCTATTCCGAACCCGAGCCGGAAACCGGTATCGAGATCCACAAATATGGCGCGCATCTGTTCCACACCTCGAACAAACGGGTCTGGGACTATGTCACGCAGTTCACCGAGTTCACCGGCTATCAGCATCGCGTTTTCGCCCTGCACAAAGGTCAGGCGTACCAGTTCCCGATGGGGCTGGGCCTGGTGTCGCAATTCTTCGGCCGGTATTTCACCCCGGACGAGGCGCGCGCGCTGATCGCCGAACAGTCTGCCGAGATCGAGACCAAGGATGCGCAGAACCTCGAGGAAAAGGCCATCTCGCTGATCGGCCGTCCGCTGTACGAGGCGTTCGTCCGCGACTACACCGCCAAACAGTGGCAGACCGACCCCAAGGAACTGCCCGCCGGCAATATCACCCGGCTCCCGGTCCGCTACACCTTCGACAACCGCTACTTCAACGACACCTACGAGGGCCTGCCCAAGGAGGGGTACACGAAGTGGCTGGAGAACATGGCAGCGAGCGACCTGATCGAGGTCCGGGTGGACACCGACTGGTTCGACGTCCGTGACGAGCTGCGCGCGCAGAACCCGGACGCCCCGGTAATCTACACCGGCCCGCTGGACCGCTACTTCGACTACACCGAGGGCGAGCTGGGCTGGCGCACCATCGACTTCGAAACCGAGGTGCTGCCCACCGGCGACTTCCAGGGCACGTCGGTGATGAACTACAACGACGCGGATGCGCCCTATACCCGGATCATCGAGCCGCGGCATTTCCATCCGGAACGGGACTACCCGACGGACAAGACGGTCATCATGCGCGAATACTCGCGTTTCGCCAAGACCGGCGACGAACCGTACTATCCGATCAACACCCCCGAGGACCGGGCCAAACTGACCGCGTATCGCGAGCTGGCCAAGAAGGAGACCGCGAACGCGAAGGTCCTGTTCGGCGGCCGCCTCGGTACCTATCAGTACCTGGACATGCACATGGCCATCGCGAGCGCGCTGAACATGTTCGACAATGTGCTGCGCCCGCACCTGGAGACGGGTGCGCCGCTGGCCGAGGAGAACAACGACGTATGACCTCTGCATCACTGGCGCACAGTGCGTCCGCGACCCGAGCGAAATCGCTACTGCAACGGGTGATCCTGCCCCGGCCGGGCGAGCCGCTGGATGTGCGCACCCTCTACCTGGAGGAGTCGGCGACCAACGCGCGGCGCGCCCACGCCACGACCCGGACCTCGCTGTCGATCGGCGCGGAGTCCGAGGTGTCGTTCTGCACCTACTTCAACGCGCTGCCGGCCAGCTACTGGCGGCGCTGGAGCATGCTCGACTCGGTGGTGCTGCGGCTGGAGCTGGCCGGGCACGGCCGCGTCGACCTGTACCGCTCCAAGGCCGACGGTTCCCGTATCCACGTCCAGGGCCGTGAGTTCGCGGTGGCCTCCGGCGCGGAGACGGTGTCGGTCGAGATGGAGGCCGATTTCGGTCCGTTCGAGGACGGCGGTTGGCTCTGGTTCGACATCACCACCGACACCGCGGTCACACTGGTGTCCGGGGGCTGGTACGCGCCGATCGAGGCGCCGGGGGAGGGCCGGATCGCGGTCGGGATGCCGACGTTCAACCGCCCCACCGACGCCGTGACGACATTGAAAGCGCTCGGGTCCGATCCGCTGGTGCTGGCGCAGATCGACGCGGTGATCATTCCCGATCAGGGCACCCGCAAGGTCGTCGACGAGCCCGGCTTCGAAGAAGCCGCCGCCGTCCTCGGCGCCCGGCTCGCCATTCACGATCAGCCGAATCTCGGCGGGTCGGGCGGGTACAGCCGGGTGATGTACGAGGCGCTGAAAACCACCAGTGCCGAATTCATCGTCTACATGGACGACGATATCGAGATCGAACCGGATTCGATCCTGCGCGCGCTGGCCTTCGCCCGATTCGCGAAATCACCGGTGCTGGTGGGCGGCCAGATGCTCAACCTGCAGGAGCGTTCCCATCTGCATGTGATGGGTGAGGTCGTCGACCGCAACATCTTCATGTGGTCGGCGGCCCCGAATGTCGAATACGACCACGATTTCGCCAAATACCCGCTGCGCGATCGCGACAATTCGAAACTGCTGCACCGGCGTATCGATGGCGATTTCAACGGCTGGTGGACCTGCGTAATTCCGCGGCAGGTGGCCGAGCAACTGGGCCAGCCGCTGCCGTTGTTCCTGAAATGGGACGATGTCGAATACGGATTGCGCGCTCGGGAAGCCGGATATCCGACGGTCACCCTGCCCGGCGCCGCGGTCTGGCATATGGCATGGAGCGACAAGGACGACGCGATCGACTGGCAGGCGTATTTCCATCTGCGCAATCGCCTGGTCGTCGCCGCCCTGTACCAGCCGGGCAACGGCCGGAGCATGATTGCCCACACGGTCAAGGCGACCCTCAAACACCTGCTCTGCCTGGAGTATTCGACGGTCGCCATCCAGAACCTGGCGATCCGCGATTTCCTGGCCGGCCCGCAACGCTTGTTCGAACTGTTGCCGAGCGCGCTCGGCGCGGTACACGAACTGCGCAAACAGTATCCGGACGCGGTGATCCTGCCCTCCTCCACCGAACTCCCGCTGGCCAGCGGAATCGGCGTGGGCGCGGTGGGCGAACCCGCCAACCCGATCGCCAAGATCGTGCGGCTCGGCAAGGGCCTGCTGCACAATCTGCGTCCGGCACACGAGGAGCACCACGACCGGCCCCAGCTGAACGTGCCCACGCTGGACGCGCGCTGGTTCCTGCTCTCGCAGGTCGACGGGGTCACCGTCACCACCGCGGACGGTCGCGGAGTGGTGTACCGCAAGCGCGACCCCCGCCAGGCCTACGGCTTGCTCCGGGAAGCGCTGCGGCTACGCAAGGAACTCGCCGCGCGTCTGCCGGAGATGCGGCAGCGCTACCGGGCCGCGCACGCGGAGCTCACCGGAACGACCGCGTGGGAGAAGGTTTTCGGGATCGACAGCAGCGAGGAGAGCCAGCGGTGAACGCCATGAACCCGAGCCTGCAGGATTCGGGTACCGGCCGGTCACCGGCGGAAGTCAAGATCCTCGAAGCGGTCCAGGGCGCCATCGCGACCCCGCCGGTGATCTCGGCGGCACGCGGTATGTCGCATTTCGGGGAGCACGCGCTCGGCTGGGTCGGTATCGCCGCGGTGGGCGCGCTGGTCGACAAACCCCGGCGCCGGCAGTGGGCCGGGGTGGCGGTCGGCGCCGTGGGGGCGCACGCGGCCTCCATCGTGATCAAGCGGATCGTCCGCCGGCCCCGGCCGCACGCGCCATCGGTGCAGGTCAACGTATCGACGCCGAGCAAACTGAGCTTCCCCTCCTCGCACGCGACCTCGACAACCGCGGCGGCGGTGCTAATCGGAAAATTGACCGGGCTACCCTTGCCTGCGGTGCTCGTACCGCCGATGTTGCTGTCCAGAGTCGTGCTCGGGGTGCATTACCCCTCCGATGTGCTCGCCGGTTCCGCGCTCGGTGCCGCGTCCGCCGCCGCCCTGCTCGCCGCCGAAAAGAGACTCGACAGTGACCGCACAAGACGAAAAGGCGCTGCCCGCCATGAGTGAAGAGCCCACCGGCGCCGATCTGGCCGAAGCCGAAGTGAAAGGGCCCCCCAAAACGCTGGTCGGTGGCCTGGTCAAGGCAGCTCGTCCGCGCCAGTGGGTGAAGAACGTCCTCGTGCTGGCCGCCCCGATGGCGGCGGGTTCGGTGACAGATCTCGATGTGCTCGCCAATGTGGCCATCGCCTTCGTCGTCTTCTGCATGGCCGCGTCCGGTGTCTACCTCACCAACGACGCGATGGATGTCGAGGCCGACCGGGCCCATCCCACCAAGCGGTTCCGTCCGATCGCCGCCGGTGTGGTCCCGGTGAATCTCGCCTTCGCGCTGTCGGCGGTGCTGCTGCTCGGTTCGCTGGCGCTGTCGTTCCTGGCGTCCTGGCAGCTGGCCGTCACGATGGGCGTGTACATCGGGGTGCAGCTGGCCTACTGCTTCGGTCTCAAACACCAGGCGGTCCTGGACATCTGCATCGTGTCCTCCGGCTTCCTGTTGCGTGCGATCGCCGGCGGTGTGGCCGCGGGGATCCCGCTGTCCCAGTGGTTCCTGCTCATCATGGCGTTCGGTTCGCTGTTCATGGCGGCCGGTAAGCGCTACGCCGAACTACAACTGGCGTTGTCCACCGGTGCGAAGATCCGTAAATCGCTGGAGTACTACACCCCGACCTACCTACGGTTCATCTGGAGCCTGGCCGCGACCGCGGTGGTGGTCTTCTACGGTCTGTGGGCCTTCGAACAGGGCGCGGCCAAGGACACCGAATGGTTCGCCCTCTCGATGATCCCGTTCACCATCGCGATCCTGCGCTACGCCGTGGATGTCGACGGTGGTGAGGCCGGTGAACCCGAGGAGATCGCGTTCGGCGATCGCGTCCTGCAGTTGCTCGCCATCGCCTGGATCGGAGCGGTAGGTGTCGCTGTCTATCTCTTCTGACGAGATTGCGGTAGCCGAAACAGAACAGCCCGGCGAGCGCGCCGCCACCGAGCGGCGGCGTTCGCCGGGCGGTTCGGTCTCGCGTGCGGTATTCGCGGGCGGCATCCTGGTGACCGTCGCCCTGTTCGCGTTCGGTGGCTGGGAACGGCGCTGGATCGCCGACGACGGACTGATCGTGCTGCGTACCGTGCGCAACCTGCTGGCCGGCAACGGTCCGGTCTTCAACGCGGGCGAACGGGTCGAGACCAACACCAGTACGGCATGGACCTATGTCGTCTGGTTCTTCAGCTGGCTCACCCAGGGCCGGCTGGAATACGTGGTGCTCGGTGTCGCGCTGACACTGTCGCTGCTGGCGGTGCTGTTCGCGATGCTCGGCACCGGTAGACTCTGGGGCCCGGCGTCGTCGACGCTGCTGCTGCCCGCCGGAGCGCTGGCCTATATCTCCGTGCCGCCCGCCCGCGACTATGTGACCTCCGGTCTGGAGAATTGCCTGGTCATCTGCTGGATCGCCCTGCTGTGGCTGCTGCTGGTGCGGTGGAGCAAGGCCGAACAGCCGACCGTGCCCGGGCTGCTGGGCCTGGCTTTCCTGGCCGGTCTGGCACCGTTGATCCGGCCCGAGATGACCGTGGTGGGCGGCCTGGCGCTGCTGCTGATCTTCTTCGCGCCGATGCCGCGGTCGCGGCTGCGCCCGTGGCTACTGCGGGGCCTCGTGGTCGCCGTCGCCGGCGCGGTTCCGCTGCTCTACCAGGTCTGGCGGATGGGCTACTACGGCCTGCCCTACCCCAACACCGCGGTCGCCAAGGACGCGGGCGGGGCGAAATGGGGCCAGGGTCTCACCTACCTGTGGGATCTGGCCGGCCCCTACTACCTCTACGTACCGCTGGTCGTCCTGCTGGTCGCGGGTCTGGTGGCCGCGCGGGCGCATTACGTGCGCCCGGATACCGGTACCGCGGTGGACCCGGCGGCCGGTCGGCTCCGGCAGTTCCGGGAGCGGTTGCATTCACCGTCGGCGGTGGTGGCGCTGGTGCTCGGCGCCGCGCTGCTGCTCACGATCTACGCGCTGCGCGTCGGCGGCGATTTCATGCACGGGCGGATGCTGCTGCCGCAGCTGTTCCTGTTCCTGCTGCCGGTCGCGGTGCTGCCGGTGCGGCTGCCCGAGGGTGGTCTGCGGTCGCTGACCCGGCGCGAGGCCCCCACTTTCGCGGTCCTGGTCGTCGCGCTGGTGGGTACGGTGGCGTGGGCGCTGCTGGCGTCGGGTACCACCGCCATCAAGACCGGCACCCACATCAACAAGTCCGGGATCGTGGACGAGCGGATCTACTACGTCCTCAACACCGGCCACGATCATCCCATCCGCGCCGAGGACTACCTCGATTACGCCCGGATGCGCCCCATGGTGGAGGCGATCGAGAACACGCCGGACGGCGGTCTGCTGCTCAATTCCCCGTCGTTCATGATGTGGTACATCGCCCCGCCGCCGCTGCCCATCCCGCCGGGTGGGGCCGGCCATACGGTCTACTTCCTCAACCTCGGCATGACCAGCATGAACGTCCCCCTGGATGTCCGGGTCATCGATCCGATGGGACTGGCCTTCCCGCTGGCCGCGCACACCGATCGGCTCACCGACGGGCGGATCGGGCACGACAAGAGCCTGTACGCGGATTGGGTGATCGTGGAGACCGGCATGGTGGACATCAAGCCCTGGCTGCCCTGGTACATGGACGAGGACTGGGTCAGGCAGGCCCGGGTGGCGATGTCGTGCCCGGACACCTACGCGCTGACGCTCTCCTACAAGGGCCCGCTCACGTTCGAACGGTTCAAGCACAATCTGTTGCACGCTTTCGATTTCGCGTCGTACCGCATAGATCGGGTACCGAAATATGAGATTCAGCGCTGTGGTCTCGTCGATCCGATACCGCCGGTGCGCTGAACTGCGGTTTCCCCGAGAGTAGTTCGCCTGTTCGCCGCGTCTTCGCAATCCTGGTGGGCGGGTGAACTGCGGTCGGGTTACAGTGCTGGCGTCCGGCCCCGGCTCGTCCGGGCCGGGGACCGGTAGTCGTACTGCGCGGCCGTGGGTCGCACGACGGAGGGCGGGAAAACATGCGAGGGGTTATCGGCCGTGATATCCGGAGCGCACGTCCGGGGCGGCGACTGGGCGGTCGGCTGAAGCGCACGGTGCTACTGTCCCTGGCGGCCCTGCTCCCGCTCGGTGCTTCGGTGACCGGGCCGGCGGCTCCGGCGTCGGCGCAGTTCGATCCCAGCGGTATCGATTTCTGGGTCGATTCGGAGATGGGCCCGATCAAGTCGCGCGTATTCCGCGCCGCCGACGGCAACACCGCCCGGGTCGTGTACGCCCTGGACGGGATGCGTGCCCGCGACGACCTGAGCGGCTGGGAGATCGATACCGATGTCGCCCGGGAACTGACCAAGTGGAATATCAACGTGGTCATGCCGGTGGGCGGCCGGTCCAGCTTCTACGCGGACTGGAACGCCCCGAGCGATTTCTTCGGACTGGGTAGTTCGGGTAGTGCCGGCGGTGCCACCGGTTCGGCGGCCGATTCGGGCTCGGGACTGGCCTCGGGTTCGGCGGCTGGAGTCGGGCGGACCACCACCTACAAGTGGGAGACCTTCCTCACCCGCGACCTGCGCTGGGCGCTGCGCGACCGGCTCGGCTTCAACCCCAACGGCAACGGCGTGTTCGGGCTGTCCATGGGCGGCAGCGCGGCCCTGGCCCTGGCCGCCTATCATCCCGATCAGTTCCGCTACGCGGGTTCCTATTCCGGATATCTGAACGTGTCCGCGCCCGGTATGCGGGAGGCGTTGCGCGTGGCCATGCTGGACGCCGGCGGCTTCAATATCGACGCCATGGCGCCGCCGTGGAGCCCGCAGTGGCTGCGGATGGATCCGTTCGTGTTCGCCCCGCAACTGCGCCAGCACAACACCCGGCTGTGGATTTCCGCCGGCAGCGGTCTCCCGGCCGCGACCGACGGTCTGAGCTTCGACACGCTCAACGCGATGGGTCTGGAGGCCCTCGCGCTGGCCAACACCCGGGCGTTCCAGGTGCGGATGATGTCGCTGGGGGCGACCAACGCCACCTACGACTTCCCCGCCGTCGGCGTGCACAACTGGCAGTACTGGGCGACCGAGGTCTACCGGATGATCCCGGATATGTCGGCGAACATCGGCTGACCGGGGCCGCGGCCGGCACCCTCTGGCCGGCGTCTTTGCGCAATTGTTGCCAAGGGGTATTGCCGGCTGGTTCGGCAACGGATGTGTACGCCACCTCGTGGACGACTGTGACCTACGCCACTATTTGGCAACATGAACGCGGGTATAGCCGATTGATGTACCAGGAACATGTATCCAGATAACGGCTTCCGTCTCCCGATGGGCGCTGTGGTCTATGTATCCGAGACGGGGCCGGTAATGTAGCTAGGTACTTGCTGTCCGGCTGTCCAGGCGAAAGGTCTAGTCGAATGCGAAGTGCGCGCAGACCCGGTTCGGTGCGTACCCGGCGGTGGGTACAGCGATGGGCGATGGGTGTGGCGGTGGCGCTGCTGGCCCCCCTCGCGGTGGCTCTGTCCGATGTGGCTCCCCGGGTCGAGGCGGCCCCCAATCCGGCCGGCTTCGATTTCTGGGTCGACTCACCCGAGATGGGCCCGATCAGGTCGCGGGTCTTCCGGGCCAAGGACGGCAATACCAGTCGAGTGGTCTACGCCCTCGACGGTATGCGTGCCCCCGAAACGCACAGCGGCTGGGAGAACGACACCAATGTCGCCAATGCGCTGACCGACTGGAATATCAACGTCGTCATGCCGGTCGGCGGTATGTCCAGCTTCTACGCGGATTGGAACGCGGCCAGTTCCTTCCTCGGGCTCCCGCCGACGGGTTCGTCCTCCGGCTCCGGGGCTTTCAACGTCATCTCCGAGGGTCCGGGCAAGAGCTACCGCTACGCCTGGGAGACCTTCATCAACCAGCATCTGCGCTGGGCCCTGCGCGACCGGCTCGGCTTCAACCCGAACCGCAACGGCGTCTTCGGATTGTCCATGGGCGGTAGCGGCGCCCTCGCCCTGGCCGCCTACCACCCCGATCAGTTCAGCTTCGCCGGGTCCTACTCCGGCTACCTCAACGTCTCCGCGCCCGGTATGCGCGAGGCCATCAGAACCGCCATGATCGACGCCGGCGGCTACAACGTGGATTCCATGGCGCCGCCCTGGGGTCCGCAATGGCTGCGGATGGACCCGTTCGTCTTCGCGCCGCTGCTGCGCGACCACAACACCCGGCTGTGGATTTCCGCCGGCAGCGCGCTGCCCGGGTCCGCCGACGGCTTCACCGGCAACACGATCAACGGTATGGGGCTCGAGGCCCTCGCGTTGGCCAACACCCGCGCGTTCCAGCTGCGGATGATGTCGCTCGGCGCGAACAATGTCACCTACTCGTTCCCGGAGACCGGTATTCACTCCTGGACCTACTGGGAGGCCGAGGTGTATCGGATGCTTCCGGATTTGTCGGCGAATATCGGATAACGGCAGTTGGGGGTCCTATTCGCGGGGCCTCCGTGCCGATGCAGTGTGCCCGCCCGGAACGAAACGTTCCGGGCGGGCACACTGCTGTCGATAGGAATTCGTCCTCGGTTGGTATTCCGTTACACAAGCCAGGGCGGAGCGCGATTTCGATAACAGCGGAATATCCCGGCCCGCCGAGACATCAACGCGCCGGCAAGGTATCGTCACGGGGCGATCACAGCGGTTCTCGCGGCGGATTTCGGCCATCCGATCAGCACGGCCTTGCTCGGCTCGATGGGGTCGAATAAAGTCCAGCGAGCACATCTGTGACCAGATCGTTGTAGCGCTGTCGGCCCAGTGGTAGGTCGGGACCCGGCCGCCGGCGCCGCCGAGGAGAAACGGGGTGTTGTCCGCACAGCGGTAGCGACAACGCCACAACAGCAGAAAGAGAGCAGAATTCATGCGTTTCGGCAGGGCAGCCGGCCCGAAGAGAAGTACCGGGCGGTCGCGGGCACCCCGCGGCTGGCGTAACCGGATTCTGGCTATCGGTGCGGCAGTGCTCGCGCTACCCGTCGCGGCAGGTATCGCGGCCCCGACCGCGCTGGCTTCGCCCGCGGCACCGGTGAAGCGCGGCGCCTTCGAAGAACTGCTGGTTCCCTCCAGCATGGGCCCGATCAAGGTCCAGGTCCAGTGGGCGGCGCGCGGCGGCAACGCCGGGCTCTATCTGCTCGACGGCCTGCGCGCCCGCGACGACCGCAACGCCTGGTCGTTCGAGACCAACGCGCTGCAGCAGTTCGGCAACGACAACATCTCCCTGATCATGCCGGTCGGCGGCCAGTCGAGCTTCTACACCGACTGGTACTCGCCCAGCAACACCAACGGGCAGAAGTTCACCTACAAGTGGGAGACCTTCCTGACCCGGGAACTCCCCGCCTTCCTCGAGGGCCACGGCGTCTCGCGGACCAACAACGCGATCGCGGGTCTGTCCATGGGTGGTAGCGCCGCCCTGGCCCTGGCCGCCTACCATCGCGACCAGTTCCGCTCGGCCGCCGCCTACTCCGGCTACCTGAACATCTCGGCGCCGGGTATGCGTGAGGCCATCCGTATCGCCATGCTGGACGCCGGCAAGTTCAACGTCGACTCGATGGCCGCGCCGTGGAGCCCGCAGTGGCTGCGGATGGATCCGTTCGTGTTCGCCCCGCAGCTGCGTGGTCTGCCCATGTACATCTCGGCGGCCAGCGGCCTGCCCGGCCCGTACGACAAGCCGGCCGGTGCGATCGGCGCGTTCAACACCGGTAACGCCATGGCGCTGGAAGCGCTGTCGCTGGTGAACACCCGTGCCTTCCAGGCCCGCCTGAAGACGCTGGGCATCAACGCCCACTTCGACTTCCCGAACGTGGGCACCCACTCCTGGAAGTACTGGGAGGGCCAGCTCTTCGCCTCGCGGAAGATGTTCCTGGATTCCACCAACGGCTGGTGATCGAAGGCACGCCATTCGGTTGCCGCTGAACCGATAGTTCTCCCCAACGGCGCCACCCGCTTCGCATCGAAGCAGGTGGCGCCGTTGTCGTGGGACCGCACGGCGGTGACGAACTGGTTTGCTGTCCGCGCGTCCTACCGCGTATCCGCACGCCACGGCGGTACAAACAGTGAGTGGCAGGGATGACACGCGCACACCGGGGGACGACGGTCGGCCGGTCCCGCGGACGCGCCCGGCGGCAGCTGACGGCCTGGGCCGCCGCGCTGGTGCTGCCCTTCGCCGCGGCGCAGGCCCCCGCCCTCGCCCAGCCGACCGCTGCCGCGTCCCCCGCCACGATCCGGAATGTGGTCTGGCACACCGACCGTGATGTGGCCGTCTGGGTCGACTCGCCCGCCATGGGCGTCCCGATCCAGGTGCGTCTGCTGCTCGCCCGGGACTGGAATACTCAGCCGGACGCGAAGTTCCCGGTGCTGTACATGCTCGACGGCCTGCGTGCCGCCGACGACGAGAACGGCTGGATAAAGGACGCCGGGGCGGTGGATTTCTACGCCGACAAGAACACGACCGTGGTGCTACCGGTCGGCGGCCGATCGAGTTTCTACTCCGACTGGCTGCAACCGGACAACGGTAAGAACTACAAATGGGAGACCTTTCTCACCAAGGAACTCCCCCCGCTGCTGGAGAGTCAGTGGCGCGCCACCTCGACCAGGGGAATCGCCGGACTGTCCATGGGTGGAACGGCCGCAATGTTCCTGGCCGCGCGCAATCCGGAGTTCGTGAAATACGCCGCCTCCTATTCGGGTTTTCTCACGACCACCAGCCTCGGTATGCCACAGGCTATTCGGCTGGCAATGGCCGACGCGGGTGGCTTCGACTCCGGGGCCATGTGGGGACCGCCCGGAAGCCCGCAGTGGGAAGAACACGATCCGCTGCTGCTCGCCGATCGGCTGAAAGGTAAATCGCTCTACATCTCCAGCGGGACCGGTGCCTCCGGCAAACACGACGAGGGCAGCGAAATCCCGGGGGTGAGCACGAATATGTTCGGGATGGGCCTGGAGACACTGGCTCTGCTGACCTCACAGAACTTCGTGGACAAACTCGGCGAGCTGGGAATCCCCGCGACCGTGAACTACCGCGCCGCGGGCACCCACACCTGGCCGTACTGGGATTTCGAAATGCGGCAGTCGTGGCCGCAGGCCGCCGGCGCGCTCGAGGTGCCGGCCGGCAAGCCCGAATGCGCGGTGGCGGGCGCCATCGGCGCGGTCGCCGGCGGCAACGGCTGGCTCGGCGACTGCCTCACCGGCGAATATCAAGTGCCCGGCGGGCTGGCTCAGGATTTCCGCCACGGCCGCGTTTTCTACTCCCCGGACACCGGGGCGCATCCGGTGGCCGGCCGGATCGGCGGGGGCTACCAGGCGGCGGCCGGGCCCCGTGGCGGCCTCGGTCTGCCGACCGGTGCCGAACAGCCTTTACCGGACGGCCGCGGCCGCTTCCAGCCGTTCCAGCACGGCTCGCTCTACTGGACCCCCGAAACGGGCGCGCAGGTGGTGCGCGGAGCGATCCTCGAGGAATGGGGCAGGCAGGGCTTCGAGGGCGGCCCGGCGCGCTATCCGGTCGGCCCCGAAGTGCAGACGCCGAACCGCGACGGCGCGGTCCAGTCCTTCGAAGGCGGGCCCTTCTACTTCAGTCCCGCCACCGGCGTACATCGCGTCGAAGGGATGATCCTGGCCAAGTACGCCGAACTCGGCTTCGAGAACAGCCGGCTCGGCTTCCCGGCCGCCGCCCAGGCCCCGCTGAAAGACCTCGGCCAATTCACCCGCTTCGAGGGCGGCAGCATCTACTGGAGCCCTATGTCCGGCGCGTGGGCGGTCCGCGACGGACCCATCATGGATGCCTGGCGTGACGCAGGTTACGAGGCCGGGCGGATCGGTTTCCCCATCAGCGACGAGTTCGCGATCCCGGGCGGGCTCCAGCAGAACTTCCAACGAGGCTTCATCACTGTCCGGGACAACCGGACCGAAGTGCACGGTTGACCGGTAGGTGCGCAGTGATACGCATCACCCCATACATGGGGCGCGGCCTACTGCGGCCCAGAGCGCGGCAGCGGTTTGCTACTCGCGCGCGCACCCGCCTGCCGACCCGGACATCGAATGTCGACGCAACCCGTATGCGTCGAGTTTTACGAGACACCTCCAAAGGGTTGAGGCCCGTCTCGCCGTTTCGGCCTCGAAAGCGCATGAGCCGAAGGCTCGAGTCTCGAGGCCGAAACGGCGAGACCCAGGGGGCCTCAACCCCGCGCCGCCGCAGGCGGCGCCAAAAAACACAGCACCTTCGTGAGTGGGTCGACGCCTCGGCCTTCGTGAGTGGGTCTACGCCCCAGCCTTCGTGAGTGAGCTCACCCTCCGGCTTTCGCTGGTGAGCTCACCCCCGCCAGCGCAAGTGAGCCGCTACCACCCGGGCGAGTTTTCTGACCTCCACCTCGTCCCATGGCTTTCCACCATTACCGATCCACCCGCTCACCGCACGATCCGCTCGCCCGAAGCGGGTCGATCGGAACCTGCTCGCCCGGCCAGTCCAGCGGGGATTCCGGGTCTAGTACTACCCTCGGGGGTCGCGGCCCGGGCCAACCCGCCGGGCCGGGACGCACACCCGACCGTCAACCCAGTGGTTCGGCGGCCCCGACTCGAGCGGCCGTGAACCCGCGCATCCGTGCGCCGGAACACAGGATGGAATGTATGTATCGGACCCGAGGCACACTGCTCGGAGTGGTGGCGGCCGTGGCGGCCGCCGGATTGCTCGCCGGCTGCGGCAACGACGACTCGACCGCGACCGGGACCCCGACGCTGTCGACTTCGGCCGGCACCACGTCCGCGAGTGCGGCTCCCGCGCCCTCGAGCGAGAGCCAGGCCCCGGCGCCGGCGCCGGAGGGCGAGACGCCCGCGCCCGAGCAGCCGGCCGAACCCGAGGCTCCGGCCGAGGAGCCGGAGCGTCCCGCCCCGGTACCGCCGCAGGAAACCGATACCGGGCATCTCGGCGCGAAGGAGCAGACCTTCGTCGACGAGCTGGCCAAGCAGGGTGTCACCCCGTCCTCCCCGGATATCGCGCTGAGTATCGGCAACTACGTCTGCCAGGGTGTGGCCGCCGGGACCTCCGATGCCGATATGGCGACGTTCGTGAACGCGATGGCCGGTTCGGATCCGTCGTTCGATCCCGCGAAGATGCCGGTGGAGCAGGCGGGTCAGATCTACATCAGCACCGCCAAAGCGCACTACTGCCAGTGATAGCCGATGAGTAGAGGACGTACCGGGTCCCGTCGGTCCCGGCCGAAGGGTTGTCTGACATTGCTCGCGGTGGGAGTCGTCGGGCTCGTCATCGTGATCCTGCTCTGGTATCTGCTGGCCGGCTGCCTGCGGGAACCCGGGCCGGGCCCGGGTCCCGAGCCGGGGCCCGGGGAGCCGACCAGTCAGCCCGCGAGTTGCCCGGATGTGCAGATGATCTCGGTGCCGGGCACCTGGGAGTCCAACAGCACCGACGACCCGTACAACCCGACGGCCAACCCGGCCTCGCTGATGCTCAATGTGAGCAATCCGGTCCGGGAACAGTTCCCGGCGGGCCGGGTCGACGTCTACACCGTCCCCTACATCGCGCAGTTCTCCAATCCGATCGCTATTCCGCCGGACGGTCAGGCCTCCTACAACGCCAGTCGCACCGAGGGCAGCCGGCGGACCTTCGATTTCCTGACCCAGCGCCACCAGGAGTGCCCGCTCACCACCTATGTGCTGGCCGGGTTCTCGCAGGGCGCGGTGATCGTCGGCGATATCGCCGAACAGATCGGCAAAGGCAACGGTCCGGTTCCCGCCGACCGGGTGCTCGGGGTCGCCCTGATCGCCGACGGGCGGCGGTCCGGTGAGACCGGTGACGGTCAGCCGATCCAGGTCGGCACTCCACCGCCCGGGGTGGGCGCGGAGGTGGCGCTGGCCGGGTTGACCGTTCCCGGGATCACCATGACCGGCGTCCGCAAGGAGGGTTTCGGTGAATTGGCCGACCGGGTGTACACGATCTGCGCGCCCGGTGACCTGATCTGCGACGCGCCCCGCAACGCGCTGAGTCCGGCGAATATTCTCGGCAGTCTCGGGACCCTCGCGCAGGCCGTGGGCAACCCGGTACACAGCCTCTACCACAACTTCGTGGTGGACCCGGACGGTACGACCGCCACCCAGTGGGCGGCCGACTGGGCGGTCGGTCTGGTCGGCGGCGCGCCGTCTCCGCCGCACTCGTGATCCGCGGATACGGGGCAGACGACGCCGTTGCGGCCGTCTTGTGACAATTCACCGCAGTCAGCGTGTTCCCCGCTGCCTGGCAGGCTGTAAAGTGCGCTGGTGATCGCGCATCCCGGGCCCTGCGCCGGCACGGGATGCGCAGACTTCCGATATCCAGGAGCATGAGTTCATGACAGAAGCCGCCGCACCGGTGGATGAGTTGAGCGCGCTGGGCACCCCGCTGCGTAAGTTCCGCTTCGCGGCCGCGGGTGAGGGAAACAAGCAGGAGGGCGGCGCCCGCAAGTTCATCCAGACGGCGCAGCAGGCCGAGGAGTACGGCTACGACACCTTCGTGGTGCCCGATCATCTCGGTGACCAGATCGGCCCGATCGCGGCCCTGGGTGCGCTCACCCAGGCCACCGACCGGATCCGCCTCGGTACCTCGGTGTTGGCCAACGGTTTTCGGCACCCCGTGGTGCTGGCCAAGGATCTGGCCACCATCGATGTGCTGTCGAAGGGCCGGCTCGAGGTGGGCATCGGGGCCGGCTGGAAGGCCGACGAGTTCGAGGCCGCCGGGCTGGACTACGACCGGCCCGGGGTGCGACTGGCCAAGCTCGACGAAACACTGACCATTCTCGATACGCTGCTGCGTGGTCAGGAATGCACCTTCGAGGGCAAGTACTACCAGGTGCACGGTGTCAAGGGGACCCCACGGCCGCGGCAGGGCCCGCGGCCGCCGCTGTGTACCGGAGGCGGCGGTCCCCGGATGCTGAAACTCGCCGCGAAGCACGCCGACATCATCTCGATCGTTCCGGTCACCACATCGAACGGTAAAGGTCTGCTCTCGGGGATCACCCTCGACAAGACCATCGAGAAGGTGAACCTGATCAAGGAGGCCGCCGGGGACCGGTTCGAGCAGATCGAGCTGAACTGGGCGATCACGGCCATCGTCATCACCGACGACCGGGAGAAGACCGCCGAGATGGCGTTGTCGGCCATCGAGCGCGGGTTGCATCCGGACCTGGAAGTCGATGTCGAGCTCTCGGTCGAGGAGATCTTGAGCTCGCCGTATGTGGCGATCGGCACGTTCGAGGAGATCGCCGACCAGATGCGCCGTGTGCGGCAGCTCACCGGCATGTCCTACGTGGGAATTTTCCCCACCCAGATGGACGCGTTCGCGCCGGTGATTCCCTTGCTCCGGGAGGAGTGAGAAGCTCGTCTCTGTAACATGTCTCTGGTTTGAGAACATCTAGCCGATAGCGGTCACCGCGCAGACCGCACCCAGAACCCGCAGGGTCGGTTCTCGAATGGAGAGCACCCGCGGCGAAAGCGAGTCGGGGCCACACAGTAAATAACGGCAATCGTGCCGTTGCCGCGTGCGCCTCGGAGGAGAAGGAATGGACGAGACTTTCGACGACTACCTGGACGAGAACGGGAACATCACCATTCCCGATGATCGCACCCTGGTCGACCACGTCGAGAAGCACACCCGTAACGACGCGAACACCTTGGCGTACCGCTACATCGACTACTCGCGCGAGCGCGATGGCGAGGTACACGAGCTGACGTGGCAACAGTTCGGGGTCCGGCTGCGCGCGGTGGCCGGTCGCCTGCAGCAGGTCACCACTCCCGGTGACCGAGTGGCGGTCCTCGCGCCGCAGGGACTCGACTATGTGATCTCATTCTTTGCCGCCATCTATGCGGGCACGATCGCGGTGCCGCTGTTCGATCCGGACGAACCGGGTCATACCGACCGGCTACACGCGGTACTGGGTGACTGCAAACCGTCGGCCATTCTCACCGCCAGTTCGGCGGCGGCCGGCGTGCGCCAGTTCTTCCGGGGGCTGCCCGCAGCGCAGCGGCCGCGCATCATCGCCGTGGACGCGATTCCCGACAGTGTCGGTGACAGCTGGGCGCGCCCGGATATCGCGGTGGACGATATCGCCTACCTGCAGTACACCTCGGGTTCCACCCGGACCCCCGCCGGCGTGGAGATCACCCACCGCGCCGTGGGCACCAACCTGCTGCAGATGGTGGACGCCATCAACCTCGACTGGAACTCCCGTGGCGTCACCTGGCTGCCGCTGTTCCACGATATGGGTCTGCTGACGGTAATCCTGCCGGCCGTGGGCGGCAAGTTCATCACGATCATGTCGCCGGCGTCGTTCGTGCGGCGGCCGTACCGGTGGATCAAGGAACTGGCCGCCGCCTCCGACGGTGCGGGCACCTTCGCCGCCGCCCCGAACTTCGCCTTCGAGCACGCGGCCGTGCGCGGTCTGCCCAAGAACGGTGAATCGCTGGACCTGTCCAATGTGATCGGCCTGATCAACGGCAGCGAACCGGTGACCACCTCGTCGATGAAGAAGTTCAACGACGCGTTCGCGCCCTACGGGCTGCCGAAGACGGCCATCAAACCGTGCTACGGCATGGCCGAGGCCACCCTGTTCGTCTCGGCGACCAAAGCCGAGGACGAGGCCAAGGTCACCTATGTGGACCGTGCCGAGCTCAATGCCGGGCGCATGGTGCGCGTCGAGCCGGGCACCGAGAACGCGATCGCGCAGGTGAGCTGCGGCTATGTGGCGAGATCCCAGTGGGCGGTGATCGTCGATCCGGAGTCGGTGGAGGGTGACGCCCGGGAGCAGCCGGATGGCCACGTGGGCGAGATCTGGCTGCACGGCAACAATATGGGTATCGGGTACTGGGGCCGGGCGGCCGAGACCGCGGCGACCTTCCAGAACAAGATCGTCACCCCGCTGGCCGAGGGCAGCCACGCCGCGGGCACCACGCCCGACGCGCACTGGATGCGGACCGGCGATTACGGCGTGTACTTCGACGGCGAGCTCTACATCACCGGCCGGGTCAAGGACCTGGTGATCGTCGATGGACGTAACCACTACCCGCAGGACCTGGAGTTCTCCGCGCAGGAGGCCAACGGTGCGCTGCGGCCCGGGTTCGTCGCGGCGTTCTCGGTACCGGCCAACCAACTGCCGGCCGAGGTGTTCGCACAGGGCAGCCATTCGGGTCTGAAGTTCGACGCCGACGACGCCTCCGAGCAGCTGGTGATCGTGGCCGAGCGCGGTCCGGGCGCCGGTAAGGCGGATCCGCTGCCGATCGCAGACGCGGTACGTGCCGCGGTTTCCCAGCGACACGGCGTGACGGTGCGGGACCTGCTTCTGGTACCGGCGGGTTCCATCCCGCGTACATCCAGCGGCAAGATCGCCCGGCGGGCCTGCAAGGCCGCCTATGTCGAGGGCACCCTGCGCGGCGGTTACACCCAGCAGGCGTTCCCGGACGCGCCCGAGGATTAGGCCGACAACGAGTCGGGTCGCGGCCTCGAGTGAGCGAAGCGCCCATCCACCACAGCGGTGCAAGGCTCCTGCCGGGCACCGCGTAAAGACAGGTAGCTTGAGGACTGATGGCTGAGAACGAGGGCATGTCGCCGGAGACGACCGAGAACCTTTCCACCGAGGAGGGCCGCGCCGCCGGGACCGGCGATACGCCCTCGGCAGGCGTTACCACGCCGGGCACCGAACTCTCGGTCGCCGAACTGCAGGAATGGCTGCGGCGCTGGGTCGCCGAGGCCACCGGGCAGTCGATCGACAAGATCACGGTGGACCGCCCGATGGAGGAGTTCGGGCTGGCTTCCCGGGACGCGCTCGCGTTGGGTGGCGAGATCGAGGAACTCACCGGTGTGGTGTTGAACCCGACCGTGGTCTACCAGCATCCGACCATTGCCTCGCTGGCCGATGTCATCGTCAACGGTCCGCCGGAGACCACCGCCGAGGCCACCGACGACCAGTTCTACACCGCCGGGTACGCACCGGGAGACGCGCACGATATCGCCATCGTGGGACTGTCGACCCGGCTGCCCGGCGCGGGCGACACCCCGGAGTCGACCTGGGAGTTCCTGATCAACGGCGGTGACGCCATTCGCGATCTGCCCGAGGGAAGGTGGGCGGAGTTCCTGAGCGAACCGCAGTTGGCGCAGGCCGTGGCCGAGGGCAATACCCGCGGCGGCTATCTGGACCAGGACGTCGTCACCGGATTCGACGCCGAGTTCTTCGCCATGTCGCCGGTCGAGGTCGAGCGGATCGACCCGCAGCAGCGGCTCATCATGGAACTCACCTGGGAGGCACTCGAGCACGCCCGGATCCCGGCCAGTGACCTGCGCGGTGAGTCGGTCGGTGTGTATATCGGTACATCCACCACCGACTTCCAGTTGGTCGCCGCGATGAGTCTGGGGGAGACCGATCCGAATGTCCCCGCTTCGGCGGAGGGCTACAAGATCACCGGCAGTGCCAGCAGCATCATCGCCAACCGCGTTTCCTACTTCTACGATTTCCGCGGTCCTTCGCTCGCGGTGGATACCGCCTGCTCCTCGACCTTGGTCGCGGTGCACCAGGCCGTGCAGGCGCTGCGCGCCGGTGACGCCGATGTCGCGCTGGCCGGCGGGGTGAACATGCTGCTCATGCCGATGACCACGCTCGGTTTCGACAAGATCGGCGCGGTGGCGAAGGACGGTCGGATCAAGGCGTTCTCTTCCGACGCGGACGGGATGGTCCGCTCCGAGGGCGCCGGGCTGGTAGTGCTCAAACGGCTCGCCGACGCCGAACGCGACAACGACAACATCCTCGCGGTGGTCAAGGGTTCCGCGGTGAACAGCGACGGCCGGTCCAACGGGCTTCTCGCGCCGAATCCCGACGCCCAGGCCGATGTACTGCGCCGCGCCTACCGTGATGCCGGTATCGTGCCCTCCACCGTCGACTACATCGAGGCCCACGGCACCGGCACCCTGGTCGGCGACCCGCTCGAGGCCCAGGCACTGGGCCAGGTGGTCGGTGCCGGTCGCGCCGCCGACGCACCCGTGCTGCTGGGTTCGGCGAAAACCAATTTCGGCCATCTGGAATCCGGCGCGGGCGCGGCGAGCCTGGCCAAGGTCATCATGGCGTTCCAGCACGATGTGCTGCCCGCCACCATCAACTACGCGGGCCCGAACCCCTACATCCCGTTCGAGCAGGCCCGGCTGAAGGTCGTCGACGAGCCGACCCCGTTCCCGCGCTACAGCGGTACCGCCACGGTCGGTATCTCCGGCTTCGGTTTCGGCGGAACCAACGCGCACGTGGTGGTGCAGGAGTACGTGCCCGCCGCGCCGGTCGAGGTCTCCGAGCCCTTCGTACCGGACGCGGACAGTGACACGCTGGATGTGGCGAGCACCGATGTGGTCGCCGAGGCCGAGGCGGTCGCCGCCGACGCGGCTCCCGAGCCCGAATGGTCGGCCGACCGCACCGAGCCGTTGCCGGTGATCCTGGCCGTCTCCGCCTATCTGCCGTCGCGCCGCCGTCGCGCCGCCGCGGACCTGGCCGACTGGCTGGAAACCGAAGTGGGACAGCGGACTCCGCTCGTGGATGTGGCCCGGTCGCTGGCCCGGCGCAGTCACTGGCGTTCGCGCGGCGTGGTACTGGCCTCCGATCACGCCGAGGCCGTGGCCGGACTGCGGGCGATCGCCGCCGGTAAACCGGGCCCGGGCGTTTTCACCGCCGATGCCCCCGCCGCGCAGGGACCCATGTGGGTGATGGCCGGGTTCGGCGCCCAGCACCGCAAGATGGGCAAACAGCTCTACCAGGAGAACGCGATCTTCCGGCGCACCGTCGATGAGGTCGACGAACTCGTGCAGGACGAGGCCGGGTACTCGGTGCGCGAGATGATCCTCGACGACGGCCAGGACTATGACGTGGGCACCTCCCAGGTCGGCATCTTCACCATCCAGCTCGGTCTGGCCGCGCTGCTGCGTGCGCACGGCGCGGAACCCGCCGCCGTGGTCGGGCACTCCATGGGCGAGGTGGCCGGCGCCTACATCTCCGGCGGGTTGGCGCTGGAGGACGCGGTGCGCGTCATCTGCGCACGGTCGCGTTTGATGGGCGAGGGCGAGCAGATGCTCTCCGACGCCGATGTGCGCAATATGGCCCTGGTCGAGATGAGTGCCGACGAGGTCGCCGCGCTGCTGCCGGAATTCCCCGATGTCGAGGTCGCGGTGTACGCCGCACCGACCAATACGGTGATCGGTGGCCCGGTCGACCAGGTCTCGGCGATCGTCGGCCGGGTGGAGGAAGCCGGTAAGTTCGCCCGCGTCCTACAGACCAAGGGCGCCGGGCATACCTCCCAGATGGACCCGCTGCTGGGCGAACTGGCCGCCGAACTGGCCGGGATCGAGCCCACGAAGCCGAAGGTCGGCCTGTACTCCACGGTCGACAAGGAGCAGTACTACGCGCCCGGCCATGACCCGGTGCACACCGAGGACTACTGGGTGAAGAACATGCGGCACAGTGTGTACTTCACCAACGCGGTGCGACTCGCGGTCGATTCCGGGATCACCACGTTCCTGGAGCTGGCACCGAACTCGGTGGCGCTGATGCAGGTGCTGGGCACCACCTTCGCCGCCGGGCTCCCCGACGCGCAGCTGATTCCGACGCTCAAGCGCAAGGAAGACGAATCGGCCGGTGTCATCGCCGCGCTGGCGCAGTTGTACGTGCACGGCCATGCCGTGGACCTGGGCTCACTGGTACCGGCCGGACCGTACGCCGATATCCCGCGCACCGCGTTCATGCGGAAACCGTACTGGCCCAAGATGAGCGGTTTCTCGGCCGGTGGGAACGCCCGGGTACCGGGCGCGTCGGTCGCTCTGCCGGACGGCCGGCACGTCTGGGAGGTCCAGGCCGCATCGGTCGACGATCTGCCCACGCTGGTGCGTTCGGCCGCGGCGCAGGTACTCGCGGACGTGAACCCGGGCGCCAGTATCGCGCACGCGCCGCTCCCCGCCAGCGGCACGCTCGTCACGACGCTGACCCCGCATCCGGGTGGCGCGTCCATCCAGGTGCACGCCCGCGACGGTGCGCAGTTCCGGCTGCTGTTCGACGCGGTCGTCACCTCCGGTGCCGCGCTGCCGGTGCCCGCCGAACCGGCCACGAGCCCGGCCGCGGTCGTCGAATCCGAGGTAGAGGTTGTCGACACCGCCGGTTTCGGCGATCGCTGGAACCCGGACAGCGGCCAGACGGTCGAGGAGCGGCTGGCGCTGATCGTCGCCGAATCCATGGGTTACGCGGTCGAGGATCTGCCGATGGAGATCCCGCTCATGGAACTCGGGCTGGACTCGCTGATGGCCATGCGGATCAAGAATCGCGTCGAATACGAATTCGATATCCCGCAGCTGCAGGTCTCCGCGGTTCGTGACGCCAGCCTGCACGAGGTCGGCAAGGTGCTCCGCTACGCGATCGAGCACCGCGACGAGGTTCAGGCGATGGCCGACCAGCAGGCCAGCGGGGAATCGGGCGCACTGAGCGTGGACGACGATTTCGTGAACGCCGCCAAGGCCGCGATGGAGGCCGGACAGGACCCGGTCGCCGCGCTGAACCAGGGGGCGGGCACCGCTACGGACACGCCGGCAGCGAGCGAACCGGAACCGGCTGCCCCGGCGACCCCCGCCGCGCCGAAAGCCGAACCGGCCGCGGGCGCCGCGCTGTTCGGGGGCGGAGCCGCAGGGTCGGACCAGGACAACGTTCCGCCACGTGACGCTGCCGAGCGCCTCACCTACGCGGCCTGGGCCACCATCACCGGCGAATCGGCCGGGGGGATCTTCAACACCCTGCCGATCCTGGACGAGGACACCGCCGAGAAGCTCGCTGCCCGGCTCACCGAGCGGGTCGGCGCGGAGGTCACCGTCGACGATGTGCTGGATTCGGAGACCATCGAACAGCTCGCCGATGTGGTGCGCACCCTGCAGGACAGCGGTGCCGATGTCGACGGCTTCGTCCGCCCCATCCGGGCGCGGGGCGAGAACTCCGATGCGGTACCGGTGTTCGTCTTCCATCCCGCCGGCGGGAACACCCTGGTCTATGAGCCCTTGCTGAAGCGGCTGCCCGAAGGGACGCCGATGTACGGGTTCGAGCGGGTCGACGGTGCGATCGAGGAACGGGCCCGGGAGTACGTACCCGAACTCCGCAAGCTGCAGGGCGAGGGACCCTATGTTCTCTACGGCTGGTCGCTGGGCGCGGTCCTGGCGATGGCGGTCGCGCAGATCCTGCGTGCCGAGGGCGCCGATGTGCGTCTGGTGGGCCTCATCGACCTCGCCATCCCCGCCGAGCCGGAGGACAACAGCCCGCAGGAGCGGTTGGAGCGCATGCGGCGCTACCAGGCGTTCGCCAAGAAGACCTTCAATATCACCGGTGAGCTCGACGACGACCAGCTCCGGGAACTGGCCGACTCCTCCGAGCAGGAGCAGTTCAAGATGATCACCGACCTGATCAAGATGACCGGGGCCAAGATCCCGGGCGGAGTGCTCGAACACCAGAAGACCTCGTGGATCGAGAACCGCGCACTGCAGCGGGTCCAGCCGACGCACTACGAGGGCGATGTGGTGCTCTATCTGGCCGACCGCTACCACGACGGCGCTATCGAGCTCGAACCCCGCTACGCCGAGCGCCGGCCCAATGGCGGCTGGGACGAATACCTGCCCAACCTGGAGATCGTGCACATCCCCGGTGACCACCTCCAGATCATCGATGAACCGAGGATCGGCCGAATCGGTACGGACCTGACCGCTAAACTCGACCGGATCACCTCGAGCGGGGCCGGGAAAGGGAGCTAGTGAGCACGACTGCCGAGAAACTCGCCGATCTGCGTAAGCGGCTGGAGCTGGCGCAGGAACCGGCGGGGGAGGCCGCTGTCGCGAAACGGGCGCGCAAGGGGATCCCCAGCGCTCGTGACCGGATCAAGATGCTGCTCGATCCGGGTTCGTTCGTGGAGATCGGTGCTCTGGTCCGGCGCCCGGGTGATCCGGACGCGCTCTACGGCGACGGTGTGGTCACCGGCCACGGACTGGTCGACGGCCGCCCGGTCGCGGTGTTCTCCCACGACCAGACCGTGTACGGCGGTTCGGTCGGCGAGATGTTCGGCCGCAAGGTGGCCGCGGTGATGGAGTACGCGGCCAAGGTGGGTTGCCCGCTGGTCGGTATCAACGACTCCGGCGGTGCCCGGGTGCAGGAGGCGGTGTCCTCGCTGGCCTGGTACGCCGAGCTGGCGACCCGGCAGGAGCTGCTGTCGGGAATGGTGCCGACCATTTCGCTGATCCTCGGCAAATGTGCCGGTGGCGCGGTGTACTCGCCGATCAACACCGATGTCGTGGTCGCCACCGAGGCGGCCTATATGTTCGTCACCGGTCCCAAGGTGATCCGTGAGGTCACCGGTGAGGACGTGAGCCTGGAAGAGCTGGGCGGGGCGCACAGCCAGGCCCAGTACGGCAATATCCATCATGTCGCCAAGGACGAGCGGGCGGCTTTCGAATGGGTCCGGGAATACCTGTCGTACATGCCGACCAGCTGCCAGGAGAAGCCGCCGATCGTCAACCCCGGCCTCGAACCGGAGATCACCGATTCGGACCGGGAACTGAACTCGCTCGTGCCGGATTCGGATAATTCCGGTTACGACATGCACGAGGTGCTGCTGCGTATCTTCGACGACGGCCACTTCCACGAATACGGTGCCGAAGCCGGTCGCAACATCATCACCGGATTCGCCCGGGTGGACGGCCGCAGCGTCGGTGTGGTGGCCAATCAGCCGATGGTCTACGCGGGCGCCCTCGACGCCCGGGCCTCGGACAAGGCCTCCCATTTCGTCCGGCTCTGCGACGCCTATGAGATCCCGCTGATCTTCGTGGTCGACACCCCGGGCTTCCTGCCCGGCGTGGAACAGGAGAAGGTCGGCGTGATCAAACGCGGCGGCCGGTTCCTGTTCGCCTTCGTGGAGGCGACCGTACCGAAGGTGACCGTGGTGGTCCGCAAGTCCTACGGCGGCGGCTACGCGGTGATGGGCTCCAAGCAGCTGGGCGCCGATATCAACCTGGCCTGGCCCACCGCCCGGATCGCGGTGATGGGTGCGGAGAGTGCGGTCAGCCTCATCGGAGCGGCGCAGATCGCGGCCGCGCCCGAGGAGCAGAAGGCGGCCGTACGCCAGCAGATGATCGACTTCTACAACGCCACCATGGCCACGCCGTGGGTGGCGGCCGAACGCGGATTCATCGACGCGGTGATCGAACCGGCGCAGACCCGGCTGGAACTACGGCGGGCGCTACATCTGCTGCGGGACAAAACCGTGATCCGTAACCCGCGTAAACATCACCTGCTGCCGCTGTAGCCGCTCGCGGTTCGGGTTGTCCCGGTGGAACAACCCGACCCGTCACGTACCGATCCTGATCAGCCGGTGATCGCCGCGGATTCGATGACCACGTTCTCCACCGGGACGTCCTGGTGCATGCCCTGCGACGAGGTGGACACGCCGGCGATCTTGTCGACCACGTCGGTGCCGTCGGTGACCTCGCCGAAGACGGCGTAGCCCCAGCCCTGGCCCGCCGGCTGGGTGTGGTTGAGGAAGTCGTTGTCGGCGACGTTGATGAAGAACTGCGCGGTCGCCGAGTGCGGATCGTTGGTGCGCGCCATGGCGACCGTGTACTTGTTGTTCTTCAGGCCGTTGGCCGCCTCGTTCTGGATGGGCGCCTGCGTGGGCTTCTGCTGCATCTGGCCGTCGAAACCACCGCCCTGGATCATGAAGCCCGGGATAACGCGATGGAAGATCGTGCCGTCGTAATGTCCCGACTTGACGTATTCGACGAAGTTACGGACGGTGTCCGGCGCCTTCGCCTCGTCCAGCTGGAGGCCGATGGTTCCGTAGTTCGTCTCGAGATTCACCTTGGTCATGCCCCTACCTTTCCATTACCGCCGCTAGACCCCGCGCTTAAGGGGGTGTTTCCCGGCAGATTGTGCCAGCCGCCCGTCTTTACCCCATTCGGGTGGTTTATATACCCCGGATACCGGGTGTGTTTCCGTTCGGATCGGATACGCGCCGGGGCACCACCGGGCCCCGCGCGCCGCGCCCAAGTAGCATGCCAGCGTGCCAGAAGTCGCCACCGCAGTACTGACGAAGACGCCACCGGAGCCGGAGCCGAAGGTCGCGCCGAAGGATTTCCGGATCGCGCGTCTCGTCGCGATCATCACCGGTGTGCTGGGGGCGCTGTTCGCGATCGCCACGCCCTTTCTGCCCGTCACCCAGACCACGGCGACGCTGAGCTGGCCGCAGCACGACAGTCTGGCCAATGTGCAGGCGCCGCTCATGTCGCAGGTGCCGATCGACCTCACCGCGACCATCCCGTGCGCGGCGGTGAACCAGCTGCCCCCGCAGGGCGGCATGCTGCTGGCCACCGCACCCCCGCAGGGTGACCGCGCGGCGCTGGAGGCACTGTTCGTCCGGGTCTCGGAGACCTCGGTGGACGTGGTGGACCGTAACGCGGTCGTGGCGAGTGCCGACCGGGCGGATATGGCCAACTGCTCGGCCATCACCATCCGTTCCGACATCGAAGCCACCAGCGCGGCCTTCGTCGGGCTCACCACCGAGACCGGCGAGCCCAACGAGGGCCGGCTGGTCGGTGATCTGCGTCCGCAGATGGTCGGTGTGTTCACCGATATGACCGGCGGTATACCGGCCGGGCTGAGCCTGGAGTCCACGATCGACACCCGGTTCGGCTCCAGCCCCACCTGGATCAAACTCGCCGCGATCGTGGCCGCGGTGCTGTGCACGGTGCTGTCGCTGGTGGCCTTGGCGCGACTGGACACCAGTGATGGGCGCGGCCACCGGCGGTTCCTGCCGGCGCACTGGCTCAAGCCGACCCTCGCCGACGGCGGCGTCGTCGGCACGCTGCTGATCTGGCATTTCCTGGGCGCCAACACCTCCGACGACGGCTACATCCTGAGCATGGTCCGAGTGGCGCCGGACGCGGGCTATATGGCCAACTACTTCCGCTGGTACGGCGTACCCGAGGCGCCGTTCGGCTGGTACTACTACGTGATCCAGCTGTTCGCAGAGGTCTCCACGGCCAGCCCGTGGGTCCGCCTGCCCGCGTTGGCGTGCGGAATCCTGTGCTGGATGGTGATCAGCCGCGAGGTGGTGCCGCGGCTGGGCAACGGCCTGCGCGGCGCGCGGGGACGCGCCTGGTTCGGCAGTGTCCCGCTGTGGACCGGCGGCCTGGTCTTCCTGGCGTTCTGGCTGCCCTACGACAACGGTCTGCGGTCGGAGCCCATCGTCGCCCTCGGCGCACTGCTCACCTGGGTTTCCATCGAGCGCGCGATCGCGACCGCCCGGTTGCTGCCGGCCGCGGTGGCGGTGGTGGTCGCGGCGTTCACGCTCGCCGCCGCGCCGACCGGCCTGATGTGTGTGGCCGCGTTGCTGGCCGGTATCCGGCCTGTCACCCGCATCATCGTGCGCCGGCATCGGGAACACGGCACGGTCGCGCTGCTGGCGCCGCTGGCCGCCGCCGGATTCCTGGTGCTCACCGTGGTCTACGGCGACCAGACCTTCGCCGGTATCCAGGAGGCGAACCGGGTCCGGCAGCTGGCCGGACCCAACCTGGCCTGGTACGAGGACTACCTGCGGTACTACTACCTGTTCGTCGAGACCGTCGACGGGTCGCTGTCGCGCCGCTTCGCCTTCCTCGTCATGCTGCTGTGCCTGTTCACCACCATGCTGGTGCTGCTGCGCCGGCGCCGGGTGCCCGGTGTCGCCGCCGCGCCGACCTGGCGATTGATGGGTGTGGTGTTCGGGACGATCTTCTTCATGATGTTCAACCCGACCAAGTGGACCCACCACTTCGGCGCCTACGCCGGTATCGCGGGTTCGCTGGCCGCGGTGACGGCCGTCGCGGTCTCGGCCTCGGCGCTGCGGGCGCGCAAGAACCGGGCGATCTTCCTGGCCGGGTTGCTGTTCACCCTGGCGCTGGCCTTCTCCGGGATCAACGGCTACTGGTACGTCTCCAGTTACGGGGTGCCCTGGTTCGACAAGCGGGTGGTGCTGGCCGGTCTCTCCTCCAACACCGTGATGCTGGTGCTGTTCGCCGCGGCCCTGTTGCTCGTCGGCTGGCACACCCTGCGTGAGGGTTACGCCAAACCACCGAATTCCACGCGCACCGCCCGGGGCCGCCGGGTCCGCAAGTTCGCGGCGATCCCGCTCACACTCGTGGCCGCGGCCATGGTGCTGTTCGAGGTGCTGTCCCTGGCCAAGGGCGCGTACTCGCAGTACCCGGGTTATTCGCTGGCCCGCGGCAATATCGACGCGCTGACCGGGCAGAGCTGTGGTCTGGCCAACGATGTGCTGGTCGAATCGAACGCGAACGCGGGGCGGCTGAACCCGATCATCGATCCCGCGCACCCGCCCACGAACCCGAACGACCCGCTCGCCGGTGTCGACCCGGTCGGTTTCTCTCCCAACGGTGTCCCCGATGATCTGTCCGCCGACGCGGTCGAGGTGAAACCTGGTACCGGCAACACCTCCAGTCAATCGGTGGGCGCCGCGTTCGCCGAGGGCCAGAACGCCGGCACCGGCGGCGGTCAGGGCGCGCAGGGTGTGAACGGCAGCACCGTGGCCCTGCCCTTCGGCCTGGACCCGGCCACCACCCCCATCCTGGGCAGCTACCAGGAGGGTGTGCAGCAGCCCGCGTTCGTCTCGTCGAGCTGGTACGAACTGCCGGAACGTTCGCCCGACCATCCGCTGGTGGTCATCACCGCGGCCGGGCGCATCCTGTCCTACGACGACACCGGTGCCATGCAGTACGGCCAGTCGCTGACCGTCGATTACGGCAAACGGCAGCCGGACGGTTCGGTCAGCCACCTCGGCACCTACCTGCCCCGCGATATCGGCCCCTTCCCGTCCTGGCGCAACCTGCGGGTGCCGCTGGACGAGATCGCTCCCGAGGCCGACGCGGTCCGGGTCGTCGCCAACGATCCGATCCTCATCGGCGACCAATGGCTGGCATTCACCCCGCCGCGGGTGCCGAAACTGGAATCCGCCAACGACTACCTCGGTTCGCAGCAGCCGGTCCTGCTCGACTGGGCGGTCGGCCTGCAGTTCCCGTGCCAGCGCCCGTTCCGGCACGTGAACGGAGTCGCCGAGGTGCCGAAGTTCCGCATCCTGCCGGACCGCCCGCTCGCGGTGAGCTCCACCAACACCTGGCAGGCCCAGGAGTTCGGTGGTCCGCTCGGGTTCTCCCAGATGCTGGCGAAGTCGACCACGATCCCCACCTATCTGAAGAACGACTGGGGCCGGGACTGGGGCACGCTGGAACGCTACGACCAGTACTACGACGCGGTACCGGCGCAGCTGGCGACGGGGACCGAGACCCGCAACGGGTTGTGGGATCCGGGCAAGCTGCGGGTTTTCTGACCTGAACGACCACGGCGACCGGCATCGGAAGCACAATTCCGGTGTCGGTCGCCGCATCTTGTCAAGGAGGTCGTAAGGGTGTTCGTCCACATCGAGATCGACGAAGCGGAACTGGAATCGGCGAAGACGCTCGGTGGGCATTCGACCGCAACGGAGGTGGTCGCCGAAGCACTGCGTCAGTACAACCAGCGCCTGGCTCGCGACGAGCAGCGACTCAACCGCGCCGCCGCGCTCAGGTACTACTTCGAATTGGCAAAGGATTGGGATATCGAGGGAGCCGAGGCTGCGCACGCCGCGGCAAAGCATGCTTACGAGCGGTGACTGTGGGTCGGCAGTGTTGTGGTTTCCGGGACACTGTCCGTCGAGATGCTCGGGGCGCCGGTTCTCGGTACCCCTGCACTAGGCTGACCGACGCCCAGTAGGTGGATCGGGAGCCGGAGGTAAGTACGCCGATGACGACGAGTCGCGGCGCGCGGTTGGTGCGTCAGGTCGGGGCCGGAGTCGGCGAAGCGGTGCTCGCGACGGTGGTCGCGGTGGTGGTGGTCGCCGCCGGGCTGGTCGCGTTCTCCCTGGTGCAGTGGCCCGCCTTCAACTCCTCCAATGTGGTGCGGGCGCTGACCACTGTCGGTCAGGTGGGCGCCGCGGCGCTCATCGCGGGTTCGATCGCCCTGCTGCGGCTGCGGCGTTCGCGGCGGCTGGCGAAACTGCTGTCCTGGGCCGGTATCTCGGCGTTCGTCACCGTCACGCTGGGGATGCCGCTGGCGGCCACCAAGCTGTATCTGTTCGGTATCTCGGTGGACCAGGAGTTCCGGACCGAGTACCTGACCCGGCTCACCGACAGCGCCGCGTTGCGCGATATGACCTACGCCGATCTGCCGCCGTTCTATCCGGCCGGCTGGTTCTGGGTCGGCGGCCGGGTGGCGAATGTGCTGGGTATGGACGGCTGGGAGGTGTTCAAGCCGTACGCGATCGGGTCGATCGCGGTGGCCGCGGTGGTGTCGCTGGTGCTGTGGACCCAGCTGATCCGCGCGGATTGGGCGGTGGGGGTCACCAGCGCGGTGACGGCCGTGGCCGTCACCTATGCCGCGCCGGAGGCCTACGGCGCGGTGATCGCGATCCTGCTGGCGCCGGTGCTGGTGATGGCCTGGGGCGCGCTGTACCGCCCCGCCGAGATCACCGGCCGGACCGCGGACGCGGGGGAGGAGCGCACCGCGGGCGGCTGGGGCGCGGTGCTGGGCACCGGGCTGTTCCTGGGGCTCGCGGCCGCCTGCTACACCCTGTACTTCGCCTTCGCGGTGTTCACCGTCGTGCTCATGGCGGTGGTCGCGGCGGGACTCGGCCTGCGGTTGCGCTACGTGGCCCGGACGCCGCGCCGGGTGGCGGCCCACACCGGGGAGTCGCATGCGCCGGTCGGTAGCGCCGGACGGGCTGTCGGCGCCCCGCTGCTGCGGCTGATCGTGATGGGTGTGATCGCCGCGCTGATCGCGCTTCCGGTGTTCTTGCCGTTCCTGGTCCGGATGCTGGATCGGCCGAAATTGCAGTCCGGTGGCGCGTTCCACTACCTGCCCGAGGCCGGGGCCGAACTGCCGTTGCCCATGGCGCATTTCTCGCTGCTCGGCGCGCTGTGCCTGATCGGAACCATCTGGCTGGTGATGCGCGCGAGCTCCTCGCGCCGCGCCCAGTCGCTCGGTCTCGGCGTACTCGCGGTGTACCTGTGGTCGCTGCTGTCGATGCTGGCCACCGCGGCCGGGTCGACGCTGCTGTCGTTCCGGCTGGAACCGGTGCTGCTGGTCCTGCTGGCGGCCGCGGGCGGGTTCGGTTTCGTGGAGGGGGCGCGGGCGGTATACCAGGCGCTCAACGAACCGGCGCGGTTCCGCTGGGTGGCCATCGTGGTGGCGACGGTGGGCGCGCTCGCCTACTGCCAGGACATTCCCCATGTCCTGGCCCCCGAGATCACCACCGCCTACACCGATACCGACGGGGACGGCCGGCGGGCCGACCAGCGCCACCCGTCGGCGGTCCGGCACTACCACAACATCGACGACGCACTGCGAGCTCAGACCGGCCGCGAACCCTCGGAAACGGTGGTGCTCACCGGCGACACCACCTTCCTCGCCTACTACCCGTACTTCGGTTTCCAGGGCATGACCTCGCACTACGCCAATCCACTGGCCGATTACGCGGATCGGTCCGCGGCGATCGAGCAGTGGAGCGAAAAGGACACACCGGACGAACTTCTCGACGCGCTGGCCGGGGCGCCGTGGCGCGCGCCCGACGCGTTCCTGTTCCGCCGCAGTGGCGACGAGTACACCCTGCGACTGGCCGCCGATGTGTACCCTAACGACCCGAACGTCCGTCGCTACACCGTCGCGTTCCCCGCGAAATTGTTCGCCGACCCGCGTTTCACCGTGACCGATATCGGCCCGTTCACCCTGGTCGTCGTGAACCGCTGAGCGCCGCCGGCCACCCGATGGCGGCTGCGTCCGGCCGGGCACACTTCCGCCGCCGGACCGGCCGCGCGGTCTGCGGGTGAGCTTCGCTCAGCAGCGCCTATTAGAGTCGAGCCCCGTGCGACCGGACCGATCTCCTCGAGCGTTGAACCGTATCCGCCTGCTGGCTCTGGTATCCGGGCTACTCGGGTTCGTACTGGCCGTCGCGGCGCCGCTGCTGCCCTTGCGTCAGGACCGCACCGCCCTGGACTGGCCGCAGGCCGGCGCCGCGAGCGTCGAGGCGCCGCTGGTGAGTTACCAGCCGCTGCGGCTGGACCTCACCGTGCCGTGTCCGGTGCTGAACACCGCCGAGGGCACGGTGGTGGAGACGGTGCCCGACGCTTCGGGCCAGTCGTCGGCGCGCGGGCTACGGGTCACGGTGACCGGCGACACCCTGTCGGTGGTGCTGCGCGATGTACCGCTGCTGTCCGCCGAGCGCGCCGAACTGGGCGGCTGCCAGGCCCTCACCGTCACCTCGTCGGCCGCCGTGACCACCGCGGAACTGACCGGAACCGTCCGGGCCGACGGAACACCGTTCCGCGCTCAGGTGGACCGGGATATCCGTCCGCAGCTGGTCGGAGTGTTCACCGACCTGTCGCAGGGGCAGCTCGACGGTATCCGGTTGCACGCCGATATCGACTCGCGTTTCACCTCGTCTCCGACGCCGCTCAAGCTGGCCGCGATCGTCGGCGCGGTGGTGTTCACGGTGCTCGCCCTGATCGCGTTGCATCTGCTCGACATCACCGACGGCCGGCGCGCCCGCCGTTTCCTCCCTGCGCACTGGTGGCGCTTCCGGCTCGCCGACGGCGCGGTGCTCGGTGTACTCGTCGGCTGGCACATCATCGGGGCCAACACCTCCGACGACGGCTACATCCTGAACATGGCCCGCGTCTCGGACAAAGCCGGCTATCTGGCGAACTACTACCGCTGGTTCGGGGTGCCGGAAGCGCCGTTCGGCTGGTCCTACGAGGTGCTGGCCTGGATGACGCGGGTCTCGGAGTCGAGCCCGTGGATGCGGCTGCCCACGCTGCTGGCCGGGATCGTGTGCTGGCTGGTGATCAGCCGGGAGGTGCTGCCCCGGCTGGGCGCGCGGGTACGGGGCGATCAGATCGCTCTGTGGACCGCGGGCCTGGTGTTCCTGGCATTCTGGCTGCCCTACGACAACGGTCTGCGCCCGGAACCGTTGATCGCCGCCGGTGCGCTGCTCACCTGGTGTTCGATCGAACGCGCGATCGCCACCGCGCGGCTGCTCCCCGCCGCGATCGCGGTACTCATCGCGGCCTTCTCGCTGGCCGCCGGACCCACCGGGCTCATCTGCATCGCCGCGCTGATCGCCGGTTCCCGGCCGGTACTCCAGATCATCATCGCGCGTGCCCGGGGCGGCGCCTCCCGGGCGCAGGCGCTGTGGCGGTACGCGAGCCTCATCGCGCCGGGCCTGGCCGCCGGAACCCTGGTGCTGGTGGTGATCTTCGCCGATCAGACCCTGTCCACGGTGCTGGAGGCCACCCGCGTCCGTACCGCGGTCGGCCCGAATGTGGCCTGGTTCGACGAACGCACCCGCTGGGATTCGCTGCTCATGCTCTCCCCGGACGGTTCGCTGGCGCGGCGGTTCGGGGTCCTGCTCATGCTGCTCTGCCTGCTGGTCTGCGTACTGCAGGTGCTGCGCAAGGGCCGGATCCCCGGGACCTCGCGCGGCCCGTCGGTGCGGATCCTGGGCATCGTGTTCGCGTCGCTGCTGCTGATGATGTTCACACCCACCAAATGGACCCATCACTTCGGCGTCTACGCGGGCCTGGCGGGTTCGCTGGCCGCGCTGGCCGCTGTCGCGGTGGGCACCAACGGTATCCGGGCGCCGCGCAATCGCGCGCTGTTCGCCGCCGCCGTGCTGTTCCTGCTGGCGATCACGTTCACCGGCTCCAACGGCTGGTGGTACGTGTCCAGTTACGGTGTGCCGTGGTGGGACAAGGCGCCGCTGATCGCCGGTAAGGGTTTGTCCACCCTGTTCCTCGGCCTTGCCGTGCTCGCGTTGCTGGTGGCGTTGTGGCTGCACTATCGCGCGCCCTACCGCGGCGGGCTGCCGTCACGGTCGGCCCGGTACGCGTCGGCGCCGCTCACGGTGGCCGCGGCATTGCTGGTGCTCTTCGAGATCGCGTCGCTGACCAAGGCGGCCGTCGGGCAGTACCCGGCCTACTCCGTCGCCAAATCGAATGTCCGTGCGCTGGCCGGTGAACCGTGCGGGCTGGCCGACGATGTGCTGGTGGAGACGAATACCGCCGATTCGCTGCTGCTCCCGTACGAGGGCAACCCCGCCGACGGCCTGATCTCCACCGACCCCGAGGCGCAGACCGTCGGATTCACCCCGGACGGGGTGGCCGAGGATCTGACCGCGGACGCCGAGGAAACCACATCCGGCGGTGCGAATTCCGTCGAATCCGATACCGAGAACAAGACCACCGACACCACCGGCGCCGGGACGGGCGGCGGTACGTCCGTGCAGGCCGGTATCAACGGTTCCACGGTGGCGCTGCCCTTCGGTCTCGACCCGGCCCGGACCCCGGTGCTCGGCAGCTACCGGACCGGCGACCAGCAGCAGGCGAAGCTCACCACCGGCTGGTACCGCCTGGATCTCACCGACGAGATGCGGGCCGATCCGGCCTACCGGGTGCTCGCCCTGACCGCCGCGGGCCGGATCCGATCGGTGGACGCCGACGGTGTGCTCACCTACGGCCAAGATCTCACGGTGGAGTACGGGACGCGCAGTGCCGACGGCACCATGACGGTGCTCGGGTCGGTGGCACCGCTGGATATCGGCCCCAATCCGTCCTGGCGTAATCTGCGCGTACCCCTGGACCGGTTGCCCCGGGAGACGAACGCGGTCCGTCTGGTGGCCGCCGACAACGACATCACCGCGCGGCAGTGGCTGGCGATCACGCCGCCGCGGCTGCCGCGGCTGGCCACGCTGGATTCCGTTGTGGGGCACACCGACCCGGTGCTGCTGGACTGGCATGTCGGGCTGGCCTTCGGCTGCCAGCGGCCGTTCGACCACAGCCACGGTATCGCGGAGGTGCCGCGCTGGCGGATCCTGCCCGACCGCGTCGGTTCCGACGCGTCCAACGCGTGGCAGGACCATATCGGTGGCGGCCCCCTCGGCTGGACCGAGCTACTGCTGGAAGCCGATTCGGTGGCGACCTATCTGTCCGACGACTGGGCGCGGGACTGGGGTTCGCTGGAGCGTTTCACCCCGTACCGGCCCGACGCCGTACCGGCCGAAACGACCGTCACCGAGGCGGATCGAGGCGGTATGAGCACCGACGATCCGATCAAAGTGAGTTGAACGAGGTTGCGCTACATCGAAACTCGTCTATCAAGTGCTATGGCTCACATATCGGTTTATTTCCATGTGAGGGAATTGCCGAACGGATGACGAACGGCAGCACGGCCCGTAGGCTTGTTCGCATGACTTCGGCCTTCGACGATATGGAACTGCGCGATCTCGTCGGCTTGCTCACCGATGAGGAGCAAAAGGAACTACGACCGTCGGTACTGCGCGTCCTCGGACGCCTGCCGTCCCAGGAGGTGCTGCGCCGCGAGCTGGGCCAGCGAATGACACGCGTATGACAGCGGTAGCGGCCACCACACGCGGTGGCCCGCCGGAAGTACCGAATACGACGAGGGCCGTCACACACCGGATCGGTGCGTGACGGCCCTCGAACATTGTGCGAGTGAGCCTGCCACCGGCGCTGCCCGCTGATACGGGCAGGCCGGCTCGAGCGGAGCTAGACCGGGAGCCTGCGGAAGATCGACCGCGGGATATGACGCAGGATCATCATCACGTACCGGAATGCGCCCGGCGCCCAGATGAGCTCCTTGCCCTTCTCCGAGGCGTCCACCGCCAGCGCGGCGACCTCTTCCTTGTCGACCGTGAACGGCGCCTCTTTGGCGCCCGTGGCCTTCCAGTGCTCGATCGTGGTGGTGGTGCGCACCTGACCGGGCCGGATCACCAGCACCCGGGGGCCGTGCGGGCGCAGCGCCTCACCGAGGCCCAGATAGAACCCGTCCAGCCCGGCCTTGGTGGAGCCGTAGACGAAGTTGGAGCGGCGCACCCGCTCGCCGGCCGCCGAGGACATGGCGATGATCCGGCCGAAGCCCTGCGCCTTCATCTTCTCGCCGGTCAGCACGCCGACCGAGACCGCGGCGGTGTAGTTGATCTGCGCGATCTGCACCGCTTTGCGCTGGTCCTGCCACAATTCCTCGGCATTGCCGAGCAGCCCGAACGCGACGATCGCGACATCGACATCCCCCTCGGCGAAGGCCTGGTCGACAACCTTCGGATGGCTGTCGGTGTCGAGCGCGTCGAAATCGATCACATCGACCTGGCTCGCACCCGCGGCCTTGGTCTGCGCCACCGCGGTATCACGCAGCGGATCACTCGGCAGGGTGGCCAGGATCACCCGGGCCGGCCCCTTCTTCAGGTATTCCGCAACGATCGCGAGGCCGATTTCCGAGGTCCCGCCGAACAGCAGAATGGACTGCGGATTGCCTACCGCGTTGATCACTGAAGCTCCAGCCTTCTCGCCATATCGGACATGAAAACGCCTGTGGGGTCGACGCTGCGGCGGACCTTGATCCACTCGTCGATCCGGGGATACATCTGATGGAAGTTCTCGGCGGTCGTGCGCGAGTCCTTACCGGTGTAGAGCCGTCCGCCGAATTCCAGTACCCGCCGGTCCAGTTCGGTGACGAAGTCGTTGAGACCGGGCGCGATCGGGAAGTCCAGGCAGACGTTCCAGCCCGGCATGGGGAAACTCAGCGGCGCCTGGTTGCCCTCGCCGAAGTACTTGAACACGTTCAGGAACGAATAGTGCCCGCTCGCCTGGATATCGATGAGGATCTGCTTGAACTCCTCGACCGCCTCCGGCGGCACCACGAACTGGTACTGCAGGAAGCCCCGCGAGCCGTAGGCCCGGTTCCATTCGCCGAGCATATCGAGGGGGTGGTAGAAGGCCGTCAGATTCTGCGGCTTCTGCCGGTAGGTGGCGCCCTTGCGGTACCAGATCTCGGTGGCGAGGGTGAACGTCTTGTTGTTGAGCAGGCCGTTGGGGAACACATCGGGGAAGGTCAGGAACGTCTTCCCGGTGAAGCCCAGCGGGTTCTTGCGCAGTTTCTTCGGCAGCTGGTCCAGCTTGGCCAGCGAGCCCCGCGAGATCACGGCCCGGCCCAGTTTGGGCATCGGGCTGAGCGCGTCGAACCAGGCCGAACTGTACTCGTAGTTGTCCTCGGAGCCGTCGCTGTGGAACGCGATGGTTTCGTCGAGGCCGGAGGTCACATCGCCGTCGGCGATGAAGTACGCGGTCTCGGTCGGTGTCATCTCGATGGTGGCACGCAGGATGATGCCGGTGAGACCGCAGCCGCCGATGGTGGCCCAGAACAGTTTGGCGTTCTTCTTGGGGCCGATGGTCTGCACTTCGCCGTCCGCGGTGAGCAGCTGGATGGACCGTACATGGTTGCCGAAGCTGCCCGCGCTGTGATGGTTCTTACCGTGGATATCGGAGCCGATGGCGCCGCCGACGGTGACCTGCCGGGTGCCCGGTAGGACCGGAACCCACAGACCGAACGGGAGCGCGGCCTTCATGAGCTGGTCGAGCGTGACACCGCCGTCCACATCCACCAGCCGGGTGTCCTGGTCGATGCGGTGGATCTTGTTCAGGGCGGTCATATCGATGACCAGCCCGCCCGCGTTCTGCGCGTTGTCGCCGTAGGAGCGGCCGAGCCCGCGGGCGATCACACCGCGCCGCAGATGCTCTGGTTTGCCGTCGTTGTCCTCGGCGACCACGGCGACCGCGCGGGCGATGAGTTCGGGATCGCTCGTCGAGAGCACTTCGGCGGTGGTGGCCGCCGTACGGGCCCACCCGGTGAGCGTCCGGGTTCGCGTGGGTAGCGTGAACCCCGTACCGGCGCTAACTGGATCGCCGGCCGGCGGGGTCTCGGTACCGGACGCCTGAGTCGAGGTCGGAACTTTCGTGGACATCGGCATAGAGGCTACAGGCTGTGTTCGATTGCGGCGCCTTCGGCGCCGCGGGTCGGGGCCCTGTGACCCCGGTTCTTCACTCCGCCGCTCAGTCGCTGCGCTCCTTCGCTCTGTCGCTCCAGAACCGGGGGCGGGCCCCACCATAAAGGTGGACCATCCGGAGTAGGCGGAAGGTGTGTGGGGCCTGCACGTCGAGCAGCTTGGGTAGGTTGACGGCACTGTAAGTGCTCGATGGTCGCCGGTCTATGAACGGTCGACTGCACCCGCGGGCCCGCGGGCGCCGCTGGACAAGTACATTTCCGTCGGTGGGCCCTGAAAGCAACGCAGTGAGCCGGAGCCCCCGGGTGACGCCGGGCGGCACCGGGGATGTTTCCGTCGCGGCCGAGGAGCCGGCCGTCGCCGTCAGCGAGCCGGACGATGCCGGATCCGGGAGCGCACAGATCGGTCTGGTGACCCAGCTGGTGCGGTTCGCCATCACCGGGGCGCTGTCGGCCGTGGTCGACTTCGGGCTGTACGTGCTGCTGCTCGAGGTGGTGGGGCTGCCGGTCAACCCGGCCAAGGCGATCGGTTTCATCGCCGGCACCACGACCGCTTATCTGATCAACCGCCGGTGGACCTTCAACGCGGCCCCGAGCCGGGCCCGTTTCATCGCGGTGGTGATCCTGTACGCGCTGACCTTCTGCGTCCAGGTGGGTATCAACTGGGTCTGCTACCACGCCTTCGACGAGGGACTGTGGTGGCGCGTCCCGCTGGCCTACGTGATCGCGCAGGGCACGGCCACGGTGATCAACTTCGTGGTCCAGCGCCTGGTCATCTTCCGTATCCGCTAGTTCCTCCGCACACAGCGATGAGCCCCGGTCGTCGGAGACTTCCGGGGCTCACTGCTTTCGGTTTCTCTTGTCGTCGGGTGCTACCGAGGCCGCGGCGCGGCCGGCGCCTCAGGCGCAGGCGACGCTGGCCAGCCGCTGCGGCCGGCGGGCACGCACGGAACGGACGGCGGCGCCGATCGCGACCACCGGCGGGATCCAGCGGGCTTCCTCCGGGTCCACGCCCCAGCTGGCCGAACCGGCCGAGAGGTGGGTGGGCGGCAGCGGGATGCCGTCGCCGTCGGTGTGCACGACCGCACCGGCGGCCCGCAGCGCCTCGACAGCACGTTCGGCCTTGCGCATCCCGGTGACCAGATGGATCTCCCGGCGCTCGGCGCCCGGAATCTCGATCACCGGACCGGTCAGATTGTTCGCTCGCAGATACCGCCGGACCGACGCGGCCAACTCCCCGGTGACCTCGACGGCGGAAAGGTCTGCGTCGGTGATCAGGCACAGGCCGTTGGTCGTTTCGGCGACAGTCCAGCCACGCTGGGCGTAATCCCGCGCGGCAGCGGACTTGGCGGCCGCCGAGACGGAAGTCGGAAACGTCGTACGCACTGTCATCTCCATTCCCCGGTATAGATAAGCTCCGGCTTTCATGGGTCGTATCGGTGCCGGGTGCCCGGGGCGTTACGCCGTTCCAGCGATTTTTTTCGACTGTCGGCTTCCTCTCATTTGTGGCAGCAGTCGATATCAACTGGTACAGGACGATCATCGGGATCCTGGTTGGCTTCGCGCACGCAATCCGGGAAGGATTCCGTTATGGCCAGCGAGGCAGCGGACGAATCCCCGAGAACCGGTCCGGCGGCGGCCGGAGCACCTGAGCCGGCGGTTCCTCCCACAGCCGGCGCAGGAGTGAGACCGCCGGAGGAGGACGATACTGCGGATTCGCCTGGTCGGCGAATCCGGCGGAAGCTCAGTTGGCGCGCTGAAGCCGCGCGACGCTTCGCCGACGCTGCCGCCGCCGAGGACGAAGCCCGTCCCGAAGCCGGTGCTCGGGCGGTCCGGCACTGGGGCGCCGACGCGGTCCGCGGGCTCCTGGACGTGCAGTTCCGCCGGCCCGCCACCAGGACGTTGCTACCGCTGGTCTACCTGCTCGGACTGGTCTTCGCGGTGACCGTGCCGGTGGTGTGCACCGTGCTGGCCTGGCGGATCTCGGCGTTGCTCGGAGTACTTGCGGCCCTGCTGGCGCTGCCTTTCGCGCTGACGATCGCCGCCGCGGTCCGTCTCTTCCTGGAGTTCCTGGTGAACGCCTCCCGGCTGGCAACCCGGGTGGAGCACATCAGCGACCTCGCCGACGACCTGTTCCAGGTGCTGTCCGAGGTGGCCGAACCGGTGAACCAGCTGTCCGAAGATGTGCGGGCGGTGCAGTTCTGGCGTTTCCGTCGCGGGTCGCGCAAATAACTCCGCACCCCCCGTGATAGCGCCGGAGGCCGGCAGTAGGGCACATCACTGATATCGGACGGCCGCATGACCCGACTGCGGGCGGGGCCGATCGGCTGTGGCGCGACCCGTGTATTTCAGCGGTCCCGCAACCGGGGCGCCGCGGCATCCTTCGGGGAGCGCAGAAAGGTGAGCCGCCGCCCGTCCCGGCCGGTCTCCGGCCAGTCGATGGCCAGGTCCGGATCGAAGGCGTCCAGATCGTGGTCGTGCTCGGGGCTGTACTCGAGTGAGCACAGATAGGTGAGGACCGACTCGTCCTGTAATGACAGCACCGCGTGCCCGAGCCCTTCGGACAGGAACACCGACCGGCGCTTCACATCGTCGAGCACCACACTGTCCCAGCGGCCGAAGGTGGGGGAGCCGGGCCGCAGATCGACGACGACGTCGAGGAAGGCGCCGCGTCCGCAGGTCACGTATTTGGCCTGACCGGGGGGATCGTCGGTGTAGTGGATGCCACGCAGGACGCCGGCGGCCGAAACCGAGGTGTTGACCTGCAGCAGATCGAAGGCCCGGCCGGTGGCCTTCTCGAACTCCGAGGCCCGGAAGGTCTCGGCGAAGGCGCCCCGGTCGTCACCGTGGATTCTCGGTGTGAAAACCCAGGCGCCGGGGACCGACATCTCACTGATCCGCATCTACCCACTCACCAACTTCGTCCGTGCTCGAGCAGATCGAGCAGGTACTTACCGTAACCGGAACGGGTGAGCGGGTCGGCGAGCAGGCACAGTTGCTCGTCGTCGATATAACCCATTCGCCAGGCGACCTCCTCGGGTACTCCGATCTTCAGGCCCTGCCGCTCCTCGATGGTGCGGACATAGTTGGCCGCGTCCAGCAGTGAGTCGAAGGTGCCGGTGTCCAGCCAGGCGGTACCGCGGGCCAGCACGTCGACACGGAGCTTGCCCGCCTCCAGATAAGCCCGGTTGATATCGCTGATCTCGTATTCGCCGCGGCCGGAGGGGCGCAGCCCGCGCGCGATCTCCACCACGTCGTTGTCGTAGAAATACAGTCCCGGCACGGCATAGTTGGACCGCGGCAGCTTGGGTTTCTCCTCGATGGAAATCGCCTTGCCGTCGGCGAATTCGACCACGCCGTAAGCGGTCGGGTCGGATACCCGGTAGGCGAAGATGGCGCCGCCGTCGAGCTCGGCGAACCGGTTCAGGCTGGTGCCGAGGCCGGGTCCGTGGAAGATGTTGTCGCCCAGTACCAGTGCGGCCGGATCGCCGCCGATATGGTCGGCGCCCAGTACGAACGCCCGGGCCAGGCCGTCGGGCACCGGCTGCACGACGTAGTCGATCGCGATCCCGAACTGGGAGCCGTCACCCAGTAGGCGCTGGAAGGATTCGGCGTCCTCGGGCGTGGTGATCACCAGTATGTCCCGGATCCCGGCCAGCATGAGAGTGGACAGCGGGTAGTAGACCATCGGTTTGTCGTAGACCGGGACCAGCTGTTTGCTCACCCCGCGCGTGATCGGATGCAAACGCGACCCGGTGCCGCCCGCCAGAATGATTCCGCGCATGTTCGGTCAGTGTGCCAGCCCGGGTGAGTGCGGCTGCGTGCGGCGGTACTTCGCCGCGCCGTCGAGTGCGGCGGGCCGGGGCCGGTCCCGGGGGCGAGCGCGCCGCCACCGCGCGGTGGGCCGGCCCGCTGCGCCCCGGCGCCGTTTGGTGGCGCGCTTTCCTGGGTACTCACCGAGAATGAGGGCGATACAGGGGTCCGATCCAGATCCGTCTCGATATTTTTGTTGAGGATTCGGTCGAGTATCCGCCCGAATTCCGTGCCGGTGCGGTTTTCCGTGTACGGCCGTGATATTGCGCCCTCGAGATCTGATAGGTGCGAAATAGGATTGAGAGGGGAGAGGCTTTGTCGGTTCCGGCTGTGGACGCGAGAAAACGAAACCCGGACAAGGGGTATGTAGCGCTTTTGGGGTGGAGTCTCAATGCGGTCGAGGCAATAGATCGTTTCGACAGGCGTTACGTGGTGGTGGCCCCGGAATGGGCGGAGGGATACTGTGCCGAGCACGGGATACCATATATCCCCTGGAATTTCGAAAGACTGAACGAACGTTCGGTGGAAATCGCCGAGACGTTGCGTGACATGGGTGTCGACGTCGCCATCCCGATCTTCGAGGAAACCGTCGAATGGGCGGGGGCCATAAATTCGGTACTGATGGACAACCCGCGGCTCTTCGGCCAGGCCATGCTGTTGCGGGACAAAGCTCTGATGAAACGGCGCGCACAGCTCGGCGGTATCAGGGTCGGAATATTCGAGGAAGCCCACGAGCGCGACGACGTGATCCGTTTCCTGAAACGGGTCAACCAGACATTGATGAAACTCGACGGCGACCCCAACGACCCCATCCATATCAAGGCGTTCGACAAGGCCGGCTGCCTCGGTCACCGGGTCATCCGTACACCTGACGAGATCGAGACCATCCCCGACGACGAATTCCCGGTACTGATGGAGTCCCATCTCGACGGCTGGGAATTCGCGGTCGAGGCATGGATCCACGACGGTAGGATCCGCTTTCTCAATATTTCGGAATATGTGACACTCGGCTACTCTGTTTTCGTCCCGGCGACCCCGGAATTGGAGAAGTACCGGCCGGAGATAACTCGCCAGGTGGAACGGCTCATCAAGACGTTCGATATCGAATTCGGATTCGTCCATCCCGAGTATTTCGTGACCAGTGACGGCGAGATGTATTTCGGTGAGGTCGCCTACCGGCCGCCGGGATTCAAGGTGTTCGAGTTGCTGGAGCGGGCGTACGGATTCAACGCATACCACGGGCTGGTGCTCGCATTCGACCCCAAGACGACGGAAGAGGAGATAACGTCATTCTTCCCGGAGGAGGTGGTCGACGCCAAAGGTCATGCGGGCACATTCGGGGTATATCCGCGCCGCCGGGTGGTCAGCCGATTGTCGGTCCCGGAGGAGACCGAAGATCACGAATATTTCGATTCCCACGAGCTCACCGCTCCGCTGACCGAAAAAGTGATGAAACGTACGGCTTTCGGAAACCATTGGGGTCTTCTGTACTTCTTCGGGGAGGACCCGTACACTCTCCGGGACCTGTTGAAAAGGCAGGAAGAGCTCGATTTCTATATTTGATCCGTTGTCGGCAACGGGTTCGTCGGGGAGGTTCGGCGATTGAGTCCACTCAGCAGCGGTGGGGAGTCCATGGACAGGCATCTGGCCCGATTGGACGACGCCACCCAGGCACTTGCGGATGCCGGTGATTTCGGTAAGCAGGTCAAGCTGTCGCGAGTATTCGGCGCGCTGCGCCGAGTACTGCTGCTGCCCGGAGGCTGCGCCGCGGTGCGGTCGCGTGCGGCGCGGCTGGATACCGCCGGACTGTTCCTCGGCACCGACTGGGCGCGCCCGCAGATCCTCATCCCGTCGCTGAGCAGCGGCTCGCTGCGCAGCACCAACCCGGACACCGTCGTCCTCGAGACGGTGAGCGATCTACGGTTGCTGGAGGTCGCCAAGGGCGCGTACGTGCATCCGCAGATCTCCGCGGAGCAGGCCCACCACCACGTGTCGCAGGTGCTCGCCATCAACCTGTCGCTGCTGTTCACACCTCCGTCCGAAGCCGAGCGGACCCAGCAGGGCCGGATGGCCCAGGTGCCGCGGGAGTTGCTGCGCCACCTGGTGGAGGAGGTGGGCTACGAGAAGGTTCTGGAGAATCTGGTCGACGAGATCTGGCGGATCCTGCGGCAGCGCCCGATCCAGGTCGACTCGGTGAAACGGATGATCACCCAGATCGCGGTGGCACGCAGTAATCCGGATATCGATCTGGGCGCCGGCGGGCTGGGCGCGGACCGGCTGATCAGCAGCCTGTACGGCACCACCGACTCCTGCCGTGAGGACCCCGGTGTCGAGGTGTACCGCACCCGGCTGGAGACCATGGACGACAGCGCGTTGCAGTACGAGACAGCGGGTTTCGCGCGCTCGATGCACGATACGGGCCTGGTGTCGCCGTACCACGCCGTGCTGCTGCGCTTCCTGCTGAGCAAGGGCGAGTACCTGCTGGGCGAGGCGCTGGGTTTGTCCAGTACCGGGCGCGAATGCCTGCTCTGCTACCACGAACTGGTGCGACAACTGATCGACGAGGCCGTGCACGTCGAGACGGCGCAGTGTATCTACGGGCTGGCACTGATGCTGGAACGCGGCATCCTGTACCAGCCCCCGGTCGCCCCCGCCCTGTGGCGGCAGCTGGCGCTGCAACTGTCGGCGCATTCGCGGCAGCGGCTGACCCAGGCCTTCGGACCCGACCCGGCCCCCCGCGTCCGGTTGCTGGCGGGCATGTTGTCGGTGCTCGGGCTGCCGCTCGGTATCGGCCAGGGCGACAATCCGACCTGTCAGTCCGCGCGGGCGTTGTCCATGTGGGCCTACAACGACCCCGACTACCTGCTGCAGACACTGGCCTGGGCCGCGCGCGACGACGAGATCGTCATGCATTTCGAGGGTGAGCCGATCTCCTCGCGCGATAGTGCCGCCGGGCTCGCCACCGAGCTGCCGGTGGACCTGGACCCCGTATCGCTGCTGGTTGTGCCCCATCTGGACCGGATCTACGCGGAGATGGGGCGGCGCTGTGTGGATCGGGAGGGCGACCCGCACCGCTGGATCAACCCGGAATTCCACGGCTGGTGGTCCGGGCGCGGTTTCCGGATCAATGTCGACGTGGCGACCGGTAACCTGACCGATCTCGACGAGTTCCTACGGCATTTCTATGCGAGCTACCACCCGTTCCACAACGGCAACCAGCCGCTGATCCACCCGCAGCCGGCCGGGGTCGCGGTGACCGACAGCGCTGCCCGATTCGTCGGCTGGCACGCGATCACGGTGCTGCGGGTGGCACTGGACCCACAGGAACGGATGCGGGTCTATTTCTACAATCCGAACAACGACAGCGGGCAGGACTGGGGAGACGGCGTGGTGGTCGGCACCGCCGGGCACGGCGAACGGTTCGGCGAGGCATCGCTGCCGTTCGAACAGTTCGCCTCGCGCCTCTACATCTTCCATTTCGATCCGCTGGAGCCCGGCGAACTGGCCTCGGTGGACCGGGAGGAGCTGGACCGGGTGGTGGGTTACGTCCACCGCAGCTGGGGCGCCGACCGGTTGCCCGCCTGATCGTTCAGTCCCGGTACCGCTCCACCATTTTCGCGAGTTCGTCCAGATCGCGCAGGGAGTCCGCTTCCGGTTGCGTTTCCAGCTTCAAGGTCACCCGTTCCACTCCGGCTTCGGCATAGGCGTCCAGAACCGCCGGGTCCGCCGGGGCCGGGGTCACCGTCACCGGCAGACCGCTTGCCGTGAACTCCGCGAGCTGGGCCGGTACCGCGCCGGCATCGGAGACGCCGTTGGGTATCCAGCCCACGCCGTGCCGGAGCGCGCGCCGCGCCGCCGCCTCGCCGCCCCCGATGAAAACGGGTGGATGGGGTTGCCGGTGGGGTTTCGGCCAGGCGTAGATCGGATCGAAATCGACGAATTTCCCGTGGTACTCGGCGAGGTCCTCGGTCCAGATCCGGATGATCGCCTCGAGTTGTTCGTCCAGCAGGGCGCCGCGGGTGCGCGGATCGGTGCCGTGGTCGGCCATCTCCTCGCGGTTCCAGCCGACACCCACGCCGAAGACCGCACGGCCGCCGGAGATGTGGTCGAGGGTGGCGACCTCCTTGGCGGTGTGGATGACATCGCGCTGGATCAGCAGCGTGACCCCGGTACCCAGGACGAGCCGGTCGGTGACCGCCGCGATCGCGCCGAGTACGACGAAGGGATCGAAGGTGCGGTAGTAGACCCGCGGGAGGTCGCCGCCGCCGGGATAGGGGGACTCCCGGCTCGCCGGGATATGCGAGTGCTCGGCGAGGAACAGCGATTCGAAACCGCGTTCCTCGAGTGCCGGCCCGAGCACGGTCCCGCTGATGCCCTCATCGGTCAGGAAGGTATTGACGCCGATCTTCATGACAGGACCGAACGTCGTGCCCACCCGCGAATATTTCGCCGGTGGGCAAGACGGCCGGAGATCCGCCGTGGCCTACTGGGCCGGGCCCGATCCGTGGGGCGGGAACGGTTCGTTGATGGTGGTGACGTACTGGATCACCGCTCCGATGATCACCGGGGCGGTGACGAAGAGTTGGCCGGCCACCGTGCCCAGGGCGCCGATCGCGACGATGCCGCCGAGGCAGCCGACCACCGCGGCCGGCACGAACGGACCGAAGAGCCCGACGATGGTCGCCGCGGCCACGGTCGCGCCGGCGATGCCGCCGAGCACACAGCCGACTGCGGCGCCGCCCAGCCCGCCGACCGCGGTACCGATCGCCGCCCCGGTGGCGATGGTGTCCTTGAGCCGGGTGAAGGCGGCGACCTCACGGTCATAAGGGGTCTTCCAGGGCGCTGTTTCCTGATGGGGCAGCGCGGCCGGTCGGTACACCGCCCGGTCCGGGTCGAGTTGCGGGGTGAGCGTCGCGGTGTGGCCGGAGATCTCCGCCGCGATGGGGAACTCGAAATCGTCGAGCCGGAATGTCAGCGGCGTGCCGGCCACCACCGTGCCATCGGCGGCTTTGATCTTGAAAGTACCGTCCTCGACCACCATGGACCCCGAATCGGTGGTGACGACGGAACGCCCGTCCACAACCTCTGCGGTGAAGCCGACCGGCGCCGGCAGGTCGGTGGGCGCGGCGTGGGCACTGCCGGATGCGATGCCGAGTGCGGCGATGAGCAGCGTCGACATCGTGGTCAAACTCCTGACGAGCATGTATGTATTCACCTCATATGGGAGTGCGGGCACAGATACGTGTCAATCGAACGGAAGCGGCCGCCCGGTGGGGCTCGGCCGAATCCAGACAAAAAGGTTATCGGCCGGGCCGCGGCCTCCCGTCGACGGGGTCGCGAGAACTGCTCCTCGGCTTGCCTTTTCGGAAAATGTCGTGTTCCGGATCGGCTCGCCTCGCCGGTCGCGGCGCCGTCCGGCGCGGAAATCGGATTCCGGCGTCCCGCCCGGCCGCGGCCGGACCGCCGAGCGCTGCCCGCCCCGATGACCAGGACGTAGAGTGAACGGGTGCGTCTACTCGTGACCGGTGGAGCCGGGTTCATCGGAGCCAACTTCGTCCAGCACACGGTCGCCGAACGGCCGGATACGACGGTGACCGTGCTGGACGCGCTCACCTACGCGGGCAACCGGGCCTCGCTCGACCCGGTGGCCGATCGGATCGACTTCGTCCACGGCGATATCGCCGACCTGGACCTGGTCGACGAACTGGTGAGCGGAGTGGACGCGGTGGTCCATTTCGCCGCCGAATCACACAACGACAACTCGCTGGCCGAACCCTGGCCGTTCGTGCAGACCAATATCGTCGGCACCTATTCGCTGCTGCAGGCGGTGCGCCGCCACGATGTGCGGTACCACCATGTCTCCACCGACGAGGTGTACGGGGACCTGGGTCCCGACGACCCTCCGTTCTCCGAACACACCGCCTACAACCCGTCGAGCCCGTACTCGGCGACCAAGGCCGCCAGCGATATGTTGGTGCGCGCCTGGGTGCGTTCCTTCGGCCTCCGCGCCACGCTCTCGAACTGCTCCAATAACTATGGGCCCTACCAGCATGTGGAGAAGTTCATCCCGCGCCAGATCACGAATCTGATCGACGGGGTGCGCCCCCGCCTCTACGGCGCCGGACATCAGGTCCGTGACTGGATCCACGTGGAGGACCACAATCGCGCGGTCTGGGATGTCCTCGATCGGGGCCGGATCGGCCGCACCTACCTGATCGGGGCCGACGGTGAACTGGACAACCGGACGGTGGTCGAACTGCTCCTGGCCGAATTCGGTCGGGACCCGGGCGATTTCGACCATGTCACCGATCGCGCCGGACACGACCAGCGCTATGCGATAGACGCGGGCCCACTCCGTACAGAACTCGGCTGGCAGCCGCGCTACGCGGACTTCCGGGCGGGGCTGTCGGCCACGGTCGCCTGGTACCGCGCGAACGAATCCTGGTGGCGCCCGGTCAAAGCCGCTACCGAGCGTGCCTACGCCGACGCGGGAGAGCGGACCATCACCGTGCCGTGACAACGCCCGGCCCGGCCGTAGTGCGGACCGGGCGTATCCGGTGCGATTCCGGTCGCTGTCAGGCCCAGACGTAGATGTGGTACTTCGCCACCGAGGCGATCAGGGCGATCAGCGCGGCGACGACGACGGTCACCGCGGCGTAGCGGCCGGGTTCGCGGTCGCCGGGTCCACGGAGGCGGAAGGGCATCCAGCGCAGCAGTACCGCGAACGACACGATGGCCAGCGGAACGAAGTATCGGCCCTGGACACCGTCGATGATGTAGTAGCCCACCGGGGTGAAGGACATGTAGAGGGTGACGTAGATCATCGCCACACCGGCCGCCATGGTCAGCGCCACCACCAGCGTGCGCCGGAAATCCGGGCGGTCGAAGCGTTCCGCCATCCCCACGCTCACCGCGAAGGCCAGTAGGCAGGCCACGATCGCGGTGGCCGGCACCTCGATATAGGCGAAACCGAGTTCCCCGAAGAATTCGGTGAACCACTCCTGGTCGCGCCGCAGAATGCTCTCCCAGAAGGTCCGCAGGAATCCGAACGGGTCGGTGATGATGCCGATCAGCTGTTCGCCGGTGTCCACCGTGTACCACTGGTGCGGGGGCCGCATGAGGCTGGTGCCCTCGCCGGTGGGCGCGGCGATCTTCATCCACACCGCGAACCCGATCGCGCCGATCGCCGCGCACGCCCAGGTGAGCCACCGGCGCCAACCGGTCAGGCCCATCCGCTCGGCCGGAATCAGCACCACCAGCATGGCGAGCAGCACATAGGTGGGTTTGCACAGCGGCAGCGCGATCGCGGTACCCAGCGCCGCGACTGTCTCCACCCGGCCCAGCCGGTCCCCGAGGAACAGGCCTTTCACCAGGAGCGCCGACACCAGGACGGCCAGCGCGTTGGTGAGGGTGTCGGCGGTGACCGTCCCGGCCTGGAACACCGCGATGGGCAGTACGGCCACGGTGAAGGCCAGCCACTGGATGCGGTGCGCCCGCAGCGCCCACAGGGCGAAGCCGACCACGAGCAGGTAGGCGGCCAGCCCCGACAACCGGGTGAGGCGCACCATGGTGCCGGCGTCGGCGTCGATCAGTTCGGCGAATCCGATACCGATCGCATTGGGCACGTAGGGGACCGCGGAGTAGGCGGCGGTGTTGGTGAACCAGATGATCTTGCGTTCGTCGGTGACCGGGGCATCGCCGAGCCGCTGGTAGGCGGCGGGATCGGCCACATCGGGATACGGTTCGCCCGGGTTGTGGGTGTAGTCGTCGAGCGCGTAGCCCATCAGCGCTTCGATCGCCGCCGGTACCTCGCCGCCGTAGGCGACGCCGCGGTCGTCGTCGATCCGGGTGGGGCCCAGGCCGCCGTGGGCCACCTGGTAGGCGCGCCCGAACTGGGTGACTTCGTCGTGACCCCAGAACGGCGGGCTCATCACCGTGAACACGAGCCCGAAGATCCCGGCCAGCAGGATGAACGCGACGGTCGCCGGGCCCATCCGGCGCAGCAGGGCATCCCCGGCGCGCCGGGAACCGGCCAGGACGGAACGACCCGCGGCCTGCTGATCTCCGGCAGGGCGGGTCGCGGTCTCGGCGGTCAACGGATGTCCCCGGCCACCTGGTCGCTGCGCTGTCCGGGCATGAGCGAGGGCCCTGCGTGGTCACGCTTCGCTACCGCCTCCGGGCCTGACTCGCTGCTGCCGTGGTCGGCGCCGGTGGTGGCCGCGACGGCCGCGCCGGGGGCCTCGTAGCGGAGATAGATCAGTCGTGCCGCCTCGTGCCGGGACCGGCGGATACCGTCCAGGATCAAACCGGCGGTCCAGGCCAGGAAACCGACCAGCAGCAGAGTGCAGGCCAGGAACAGGGTCGGGAAGCGGGGCACGGTGTGGGTGTCGTAGTACTCGATGATGATCGGGACGGTCAGCACCACCGAGATGAGCCAGCTCACGGTACCGAGCAGGCCGTAGAATGCGACCGGGCGCTCGTGCCGGGCCAATCCGACGATGAGGGCCAGGATCTTGAAACCGTCGTGGTAGGTACGCAGTTTGCTCTCACTGCCGGCCGGGCGGTCCCGGAATCCCACCGGTACCGCGGTCTGCGGAACCCGCAGGTGCAGTGAATGCACGGTGAGTTCGGTTTCGATCTCGAATTCCCGGGAGACGGCGGGGAAACTCTTCACGAAGCGCCGGGAGAAGACTCGGAAGCCGCTGAGCATATCCTCGACGTTCTCGCCGAAAACCTTGCCCACCACACCGTTGAGGACTTTGTTCCCGGTCTCGTGGCCCGCCCGGTAGGCCGATCCGCTCTCGTCCTGTTTCCGGACGCCGAGGACATGGTCGTACGGGCCCGACAGCAGCGTTTCGATCATCGCCGGCGCCGCGGACGCCTCGTAGGTGTCGTCGCCGTCGATCATGAGATAGATATCTGCTTCGATATCGGCGAAAGCGCGGCGTACCACATTGCCCTTGCCCTTGGCCCGCTCCGCGCGCACGATCGCCCCGGCGGCCCGGGCCTTCTCGGCGGTGGCGTCGGTGCTGAGATTGTCGTACACATACACGACAATTCCGGGGACCGCGGCCTTCAGATCGGTGACGACCTTGGCCACCGATGCTTCTTCGTTGTGACACGGAACGACGGCGGCAATACGCATTTCGGTGGATTCCACCTGGTCAAATCCTCGAAATCGACGGATATGGGAACACGGGGAGAGTACCGGGTCTGTGATCATGGGGCATGAGCGAGGGCCCTGCGTGGTTACGCTGCGCTTCCGCCTCCGGGCCTGACCCGCTCATGCCGTGCCGGAGAGGATGGCTCAGGTCACTGCGGTACCGTCGGCGCGTGTCATCTGGTGAGTCAACGGCCGCTGTCGCCGCCGACGCGCCGGCCCCCCGTTCGCTCGCCGAACGCCTGCGGACCGGACTGCGGCAGAGTGCGGCGTTCCTGGTCGTCGGTGTGGTCGGCTTCCTGGTCGATGCGGGGACCTACAACCTGCTGGTGTTCGATCTGGGCGCCGGGGGTGGCGAGGGTCTCATGCACGACGTCCCGCTGCCCGCCAAGATCATCGCCATCGCGGTGGCCACGGTGGTCACCTACTTCGGCAACAAGTGGTGGACCTTCTCGCACAAGCAGTCCGGCAGCCCGGCCCGGGAGTACCTGCTGTACGCGGTGATCAATGTGATCGCGATCGGACTGCAATTGGGTTGCCTGGGTTTTTCCAGGTACATCCTGGATCTGGCCACTCCGCTGGCGGACAATATCTCTGGAACATTGGTCGGTCAGATCGTTGCCGTGGTGTTCCGGTATTGGGCTTATGACAAGTTCGTGTTTACCGGGGAACCCGATCGGGAAACGACCAACCGGGCGACCGGCGTGGCTGATTGATATCCTCGGGCCCGCCGCGAACCGTATTCAGGGACATGTCTGTCCCGTCGGCACAATGAGGATTTCGAGGACTTCATGGACCAGTCGGCTATGCAGGCCGTTACCGAGACGAACGATCACGCTGCGGTCGCGCCGGAGTCGCTGCGCGCCGAACACCACCGGGCTCCGCGCAGACTGGTGCTCGCCCGGGGCATCTTCACCGGGCCCTCGGCGAAGATCAGCGACGAGCTGTACGCGGTGGTCAAGGGCCGTGCCACCCGCGACCGGATGAGCCTGCGCCTGGACAAGGGCTCGACCGCGCACACCAACACCTACTTCGGCCGTTTCGCCGCCAGCTACTGGCAGCGCTGGACCGTGGTCACCGAGGTGCAGGCCACGATGATCCTGCAGGTCGGCAAGCACGCCAGGGTGCGGATCGTGGCCTCCGATATCGCCGGGCACCGCCGGATCGTCGGCACCGCCGAGGTCACCGCCAGCGGCCCGCTGACCCTGACCGCGCCGCTGGATCAGTTCGTCGACGGCGGGGCCCTGTGGCTGGAGTTCGAAGCAGTCGGTGGCGACCTGGAGATCTCCGAGCTCACCTGGACCGCGACCGCGCCCGAGACCGTACGCCCGGTCGCCATCGCCATCTGCACCTTCAACCGCGCCCAGGACTGCGCCGAGACCATCGCCGCGCTGGCCTCCGACCAGACCGTTCTCGGTTCGCTCGATGCGGTGTACGTGGTGGACCAGGGCACCGATCTGGTGGAGAACCGGCCGCTGTACCAGGCCACGCGATCCATGTTCGGGGACAAACTGCGCTACATCCGCCAGCCCAATCTGGGCGGGGCGGGCGGTTTCACCCGCGGACTGTACGAGGTGTCCGCGGCCAACGAACACGCCGACGTCATCCTCATGGACGACGATATCCTCTGCGAACCCGAGACCGTGCTGCGGTTGCAGGCCTTCGCCAATCTCACCGTGGAACCGACGCTGGTCGGCGCGCAGATGCTGTTCCTGCTCAACCCCGACTACCTGAACGTCGGGGCCGAGGACGTGCACCTGCACCGGCTCATGCACGGCCAGAAGGTGCCCAAGGCGCTGCGCAACACCAGCATGCTGAAGAAAAACCAGGAACGCCGTGTCGACGCCGGATACAACGCCTGGTGGACCTGTCTCATCCCGGCCGAGGTGGTGAAGAAGATCGGGCTGCCGCTGCCGATCTTCTTCCAGTGGGACGATGTCGAATACGGGGTCCGCGCCCGCGAACACGGGTTCGTCACGGTCACGCTGCCCAACGCGGCGGTCTGGCACGCGGACTTCTACTGGAAGGACTTCGACGACTGGGCGCGGTACTTCAGCACCCGCAACTCGCTGATCGTCAGCGCGATGCACGCGGACCTGAACCCGGGCACGGTTACCCGGCAGCTCTTCCGGAACATCTCCGAATACCTGGTCGCGATGCAGTACGGGCTCGCGCACACCACCCTGCAGGGCATCGAGGACTTCCTGTCGGGACCGTCGATCCTGCGGGACGGCGGCATCGAGCCGCTGAAACGGGCCCGGACCAGTCGCGCCGACTACACCGAGACCGTGAAACACCCCGCGGCGACGCCGCCGGTGGACTCCTCCGAGATCCGGGTGCGGCGGGCCGGCGGCGAACCCAGCCGGCTGCTGGCGGTGCTGATCAAACGCGCGATCCAGCAGTGGACCGGCAAGGTCCAGTACGGGCTGGTCGGGGTCACCCGCGAAGACGCGCACTGGTGGCATGTATCGCTGTTCGACCACGTTGTGGTCACCGATGCCTCCCAGTCCGGGGTCCGGGTCCGCAAGCGCGACAAGGCGACCGCGCGCGCCCTGCTGCTGCGCACGGTGCGGGTACTGCGCCGGCTGTACAAAGAACTGCCGGACCTGCAGCAGCGCTACCGCGCCGCGCACGCCGAACTCACCAGCCGGGAGAACTGGGAGCGGCTGTACGGGATCGACTCCGACCGGAACTGACCCGGACGCGTTCTGCCCCGACGGGCCACGCCGTAGCCGCGGCGTGGCCCGTGGCCGTCAGAGGAACAGGTCGGTGGTGAGGGGTTCGTCGCCCGGGGTCACCCGGTACTTGTCCAGGTCGGTGATGCCGTGGGTGGCGAGCACCTCGTCGTCGATGAAGAAATTGCCGGTCGTCTCGGTGGCCGGTGAGGTGAGTACCAGGTAGGCGGCGTCGGCGTAGATATCCGGCGTCCGCGAGGTACGGACCATCTCTTCACCACCGAGCAGATTGCGTACCGCCGCGGTCGCGATCGTGGTGCGCGGCCAGAGTGAATTGACGCCGACACCGTCGGATTTCAGTTCCTCGGCCAGCCCCAGCGTGGTCAGCGACATCCCGTACTTGGCGATGGTGTAGCCCAAGGAGGAACCGGCCCATTTGGGGTCCAGGTTCAGTGGCGGCGACAGCGTGAGGATATGCGGATTGCGGCCGGCGGCGGCGGAGTCGCGCAGCGCCGGTATGCACAGCTTGGACAGCAGGAAAGTGCCGCGGCAGTTGATGTCCTGCATGAGGTCGTACTTCTTCATCGCCAGCGAATCGGTGGGGGACAGATCGATGGCGGAGGCATTGTTGACCACGATATCGATACCGCCGAAACGCTCGGTGGTCAGCCGGACCGCCTCGGCGACCGATTCGTCGATCCGCACATCGCCGACGAACGGCAGTACGGTCGCCCCCGCCGCCTCCAGTTCCGCGGCGGCGGTGTGGATCGTGCCCGGCAGTTTGGGATGAGGCTGATCGGTTTTGGCGATCAGCGTGATGTTCGCACCGTCGGCGGCCGCCCGTTTGGCGATCTCCAGCCCGATCCCGCGGCTGCCGCCGGACATGATCATCGTCCGGCCGCTCAGCGGTTTGTCTCCGGTAGCTGTCATTGCCTGCCCTCCTGTTGGTCGCGGGCGCCGACCGCCGTGCGTTCGGCGCTGCGCTTCGAGCGTAGGCAACAGGTCCGTGCTTGCCCAGGGACCGCGCGGCAGGGCCCGCAGACCCTGCCGCGCCGACCGTCGCTCACATCGTGGCGATCACCAGGATGTTCAGCAGGAAGATCAGGGCGACGAACGCCCAGATCACGTACATGACCACCATGCCGGGGGTCTTTTGCGGAACCGGTCCGATCGCTCCGTTGAGGAAGATGAGCGCCGGTGTCCGGTAGTAGTACCGGACCGCCTGTCCGGGCTGCACCGGCACCGCCACATCGGCCGGACCCATATCGAACAGCCAGGGCGTCGTGACCCGCACGTGGTACTGGCCCGGGCCGACCGGAATGTGGTTGGCGCCCCACCGGGTGTTCGGCACCCGCTGCCCGTTCACCGTGATCTTGGGTTTGGTGATCGCGAGGATGAACGCCATCGGGGTGTAGGAGCAGTCCACCGTGATCCCCGGCGGGTCGTTGGGCGCCGCCTGGGGCGGCTGGCCGTAGGGCCCGGGCTGCCCGCCCGGACCGAACTGGGCCGGGGGCTGCCCGGCCGGCTGCGCGTACGGGCCGCTGGCGTACTGCGGCTGGGCGGGCGGCTGACCGTAGCCCTGCGGCGGCTGCCCGGGCGGCGGGGCACCCCACGGCTGCGGACCGCCCTGTGGCCCCCCTGGATACTGTGGCTGCCCACCCTGGTTCGGTGCCGGCGGCGCGAACTGCTGTTGCGGCGGCGGGAACTGGCCGGGTGCGGGCTGGCCCTGTGGCGGCTGACCGCCGGGGTAACTCATCGATCTCCTCCCGAATCATGCAGATTGCCAGCCGAACTTACCTGGTCGGGAGGAATCTCTCGCATCCGCCGTCAATCCTGGTTGCCCGGCAGGTGGCCGATTCGGGAGTCCTGGGTGCCGGCGGACTAGTCCGGTTTCTGGAACTGCTCGTTGCGGCCGAGGCTGCGCAGATGGAACCACTCACGCAACCCGGCCGGGTCGCGGCGGGTCACCAGGAAGAACCAGGAGAACCGAATCCATTCCTGGGGCAGCAGCTTTCGCATACCCGGCTGAGACATGAGATAGCCCCGGTTGCGGTAGGTGAAATACCGCTTCACCGGATCGTCCGGGTACTGGGTGTGCATCCGGCCACCGAGAATCGGCTTGAACTCGGCCGCGCCGTTGGGGTGCAGATACGCGGTTTGCAAACAGGTTCCGAAGGGTAATCCGGAGCGGACCAGCCGCCGGTGCACCTCGACCTCGTCGCCGCGCACGAACAGCCGCAGATCCGGTACGCCGATCACATCCACCGCCTGCGCGGAGATCAGGGCGCCGTTGAACAGCGAAGCGATGCCGGGCAGGAAGTCCTCGCCACCCAGTTCGGATCGCAACCGTCGCCACACCACGCCGCGGCGCAGCGGGAACGCCAGCCGGTCCGGTTCGTCGATATCGCAGACGACCGGCGAGACCTCCACCAGTTCGTGGCGCCGCGCGCAGTCGAACAGGGTCGCCAGTACCTCGGGGCCCTCGGGCCGGCCGTCGTCGTCGGCCAGCCAGACCCAGTCGGCGCCCAGGCTCAACGCGTGCAGCATGCCCAGCGCGAAACCGCCCGCTCCGCCCAGATTGTGTGCCGAGCCCAGATAAGTGGTCTCGATGGGCTGATCCGCCACCAGTTCGGCCACTTCGGCTTCGTTGCCGTTGTCGATCACGATCAGGTGGTCGACGGCGCGCGATTGCGTGGCGACCGCTTTCAGCGACTCGGCGAGCAGATCGCGGCGCTTGTGCGTGACCACTACGGCGACGATCTTGGCGTCCGGTCCGTACTCGACCTCCGGCAGCACCGCGGCGGCCGCGTCGTGCTCCCGCGCGGGATTCGGAGCCGAACGCCGGGGGCCGCCGGCGCCGCGCCCACCGACGACGGGCGCGGCCTCCGCGCGATCGCGCTTTTCCTGCGCTTCCGATACCGGCTCGCCGGATACCGGCGCGGGCGCTACCTCGTCGCGCTCGTCTTTCGCCTCCGGAGCCGACTCGCTGCTGCCGGGCCCGCCGGGCGCGGGCGCTGCCGGGTCACGCTTTGCTTCCGCCCCGGAGCCCGGCTCGCTCGCGCTGTCTTCGGGCACCGGCGAGGGCTCTGCGTGGTCACGCTCCGCTTCCGCCTCCGGGCCTGACTCGCTCATGCTGTGTTGTTCTCCAGTTCTCGTTCGCCGTCGGCCGACTGCGGTGCTGGTTCGTCGTCGGCACGATCGGACTTCTCGGCCTCGATCTCCCGCAGGACCGCCGCCACATGGTTACCCGCGTCCGGGCCCTCGTAGGCCCGCACGACCTCCTCGATCCCGCCCTGTAACCGGACCTGGCCGTGATCGATCCACAATGCGGTATCGCAGAGCTGGGCCAGGAACTCGTTGGAATGGCTGGCGAACACCAGGATGCCGGAACGGGAGACCAACTCCTGCAACCGGATCCGCGCCTTCTTCATGAACTCCGCGTCGACCGCGCCGATCCCCTCGTCGAGCAGCAGAATCTCCGGGTCGATCGAGGTCACCACGCCCATCGCCAGGCGCACCCGCATACCGGTCGAATAGGTGCGCAGCGGCATGGACAGATATTCGCCGAGCTCGGTGAAATCGGCGATCTCGTCGATCTTTGCCATCATCTGTTTGCGGGTCTGTCCCAGGAACAGACCGCGGATGATGATGTTCTCGTAGCCGGAGATCTCCGGGTCCATCCCGACGCCCAGATCGAACACCGGCGCGACCCGCCCGCGGATCCGCGCGCTACCGCGCGAAGGCTCGTAAATCCCGGACAGCAGCCGCAGCAGCGTGGACTTGCCCGCGCCGTTGTGGCCGACCAGGCCCACCCGATCGCCTTCTTTCAGCGACAAGTTGATATCGCGCAGTGCCTCGACCACCACGACATCGGACTGGTTGCGGCCGATCGAACCGCCCGCCTTACCCAGGAACGCTTTTTTCAGCGACCGGGATTTCGCGTCGAAGATCGGGAACTCCACCCACGCGTTGCGGGTTTCGATACTCACGTGATCACTCATGATCGCCTGACTCCTAAACCCAGTAGGGCACGCGCGAACGGTACCGGCGCATTGCCAAAGCAGCCGCGATCCAGCCCACCACGGTGATGGCGCCGACGATCGCCCAGTGGTAGAGCTTCTGGTCGTCGCCGAGCAGCGGTGCGCGCACGATCTCCAGATAGTGGTAGGTGGGCACCACTTCGGCCAGCCGGGCCCGTTCCGCGACCTGGCCGCCCTGCTCGTGCAGGCTCTTGGTGTTCCACATCACCGGCGTCAGCACGAACAGCATCAGTGTCATGCTGCCCAGGATCGGCGCGATATCGCGGTAGCGGGTGCTGAAGATACCGAACAGCACCGAGACCCACATCGCGTTGAGGAACAGCAGCACCAGGGCCGGTATCGCGAAGACCACGGTCCAGTGCAGCTCGCGCCAGACACCGAACAGAGCCAGCACCACGAAGTAGATCAGCAGGTTGTGCGCGAAGAACAGCATCTGCCGCCACACCAGCCGGTACACGTGCACGCTCAGCGCCGACGGCAGCTGTTTGATCAAGCCCTCGTTGGCGACGAACACTTCCGCGCCCTCGAGGATCGAGGCGTTGATGACATTCCACACGATCAGGCCGACCGCCACATAGGGCAGATACTCGGTCAGCGGCTGACCGAGCAGCGCGGCGTACAGGATGCCGATGGCGGTGGCCTGCACGCCGGTGGCGATGGTGATCCAGAACGGACCCAGCACCGACCGCCGGTAGCGCTGTTTGATGTCCTGCCAGCCCAGCGAGAGCCACAGTTCGCGCTGCCGGAACCCGTCGCGGATATCGCGCCAGGCCCGGGACCAGGACTGCGAATCCGACTCGATCGGATCCGCGGCGGTCACCTCGGTGATATCGGAGACGGCGGTATCGGCGCCGACGACCGGGGTCTGCTCGGAACTCACGGGCTTCTCATCTGCGGCGGGGTCGTGGTCGGGGCGCACCGGGCTCTCGTCGGTGCTCTCCGGATCGACAGGGTTTACCAGGTCGGAGCGAGCGGAAGCTGCAGGCACGGTGCACGACACTACCTCGGTCGGCGAGTCGCGGTACCGGCCGGCTATATACCACCGCGTTCAGAGGTATTGCCCGGTGCCTCCGATGGACTGGCCCGGCTGCGCGCCGCGGCCCTCGGCGGTATGGATACCCGGAGGCAGGGCGCCCTGGCGCATCTGCTCGAGCTGGGCCCGCGCGGCCATCTGCTGGGCGAACAGAGCCGTCTGGATACCGTGGAACAGACCTTCCAGCCAGCCCACCAGCTGCGCCTGGGCGATACGCAGTTCCGCGTCGGAGGGGACGGCGTCCGCGCTGAACGGCAGGGCCAGCCGTTCCAGCTCCTCGCGCAGCTCCGGCGCCAGGCCCTGCTCCAGCTCGCGGATGGAGGATTTGTGGATCTCGGCCAGCCGGGTCCGGCTGGCGTCGTCGAGCGGAGCCGCCCGCACCTCCTCGAGCAGCTGTTTGATCATGGTGCCGATCCGCATGACCTTGGCCGGTTGCTCGACCATATCGGCCAGCGATTCGGAGGCGTCGCGCTCGGCGCCCTCCTGCTCGGGCGCCTCCCGGCCGGGGTAGGACGCGCTCGCCCCGGCGCCCGCGGGCAGCACCAGCGGACGGCCCTCGGGACCGATCACGACAACGGGATCCGATGCGTCATCCGATTGCGTCATGGTCCCCATCATGTCGTGTCCGTGCCGAACGCGCTAAAGCCGGTGGTGGTGACGCGGGTTGTGGACCCTGTACCAGGGTTACCGGAATATGTGCCCTGCCTTAAAGTGACCTGCATGACTTACGACGTCGCGCGGGTCCGGGGACTGATCCCCTCCCTGGCCGACGGCTGGATCAACCTGGCTCCGCAGGCGGGCATGCTTGTTCCGGATTCTGTCTCGCGCGCGGTGTCCATCGGTTTCCGCTCGTCGTCGTTCTCCCACCTCGGCCGTCACAGTGCCGCCAAACGCAGCGCCGATATGCTGCACGGCGCCCGGGTGGCCGTCGCGGATCTGGTCGGCGCGGATCCCAGCGGGGTCGTGCTGGGACCGGACCGCGCCGTCCTGCTGGCCTGGCTCGCCGAATCCCTGAGTTCCCGGCTGGGCCTGGGTACCGGGATCGTGCTGTCCCGGCTGGACGACGAGGCGAACGTGGCGCCGTGGCTGCGGATCGCCAACCGCTACGGCGCCCATGTGCGCTGGGCCGAGGTGGAGATCGAGACCTGCGAGATGCCGGCCTGGCAGTTCGAGGAGCTCATCGGGCCCACCGCGCGGCTGGTCGCGCTCACGGCCGCCTCACCGATCGTGGGCTCGGCGCCCTCGGTGCGGGTCGCGGCCGAACGAGTGCACGAGGTGGGTGGCCTGCTGGTCGCGGACGCGGTCGGCGCCGCACCGTACGCGCTGCTCGATATCGAGGACCTGAACGCCGATGTGGTCGCGTTGAGCGCGCCGAGCTGGGGCGGGCCGCAGGTCGGTGCGCTCGTCTTCCGGGATCCGGCATTTTTGGACCGGATCCCGTCCATGGCGTTGAACCCCTACGCCAAGGGCCCCGAGCGGCTCGAGGTCGGCGGGCACCAGTACGCGCTGCTGGCCGGTCTCACCACCTCGATCGACTATCTGGCCGGCCTGGACGAACGGGCCCGCGGCACCCGCCGGGAACGGCTGGAACTGTCGATCTCCTCGCTGCAGGACTACCACGACCAGCTGTTCGACCATTTGATGAGCACCCTGGAGAAGATCGGCGGGCTCACCGTGATCGGCCGGGCCTCCACCCGGATCCCGACGGTCAGTTTCACCATCGACGGTATGCAGGCGGAGAAGATCGCCGCCGAACTGGCGGACAAGCGCATCACTGTGCTGGCGGGCTCGCACGGCGGCAGCCGGTTACTGGACGCACTGGGTGTGAACGACGAGGGCGGCGCGGTGACCATAGGTCTCGCGCCGTACACGACTCGCCGGGAGATCGATCAGCTCGGCCGGGCCCTGGCCGCGCTCGGCTGACCGGCCGGTCGCGCTCGCTTCCCTCGGGCACGAGCGCAGGCCTGCCGTGGTCGGGCTGCGCTTCCGTCTATCGGCCCGGCCGACTCGATCCGTCGTTGCCGATCCGCAGGATCACCTTGCCGAACGTGTCGTGGTCGTCGAGTAGTTCGTGCGCCCGGGCCGCCTCGGCCACCGGGACCTCGGCGTGGACCACCGGCACGACCGCGCCTGTCTCCAGCAGCGGCCAGACATGGGCCCGTACCTCGGCGATGATGTCGGCCTTGCTGCCGCGGCCGGTGGCCGGGCGGTCGCGCAGTTTGGTCGCGCGCACCGTCCCGCGTTTGGCCATGAGTTCGCCCAGATTCAGTTCGGCGTTCACCCCGCCCTGCATACCGATCACCAGCACCTGCCCGTCCAGGGCCAGCGCCGCCACATTGCGCCCGAGGTAGGCGGCGCCCATGTTGTCGAGGATGATGTCCGCGCCCGGTCCGCCCAGTCCGTGCTCGGCCCGGATCAGATCGACGAAATCGTGTTCCCGGTAGTTGATGAGCACGCTCGCGCCCAGTTCCGCGCAGCGCGCCAGCTTCGCCGCCGACCCGGCCGTCACCGCGACTCGGGCGCCCAGCCGGTCCGCCACCTGGATGGCGTGGGTGCCGATCCCGCTGCCACCGCCGTGGATCAGCAGCAACTGCCCGGAGTGCAGGCCGGCGGTCAGCACCAGATTCGACCAGACCGTCGCCGCGACCTCGGGCAGTGCCGCGGCCGCCGCCAGATCCAGGCCGTCCGGCACCGGTAGCACCTGGCCGGCCGGGACCACCACTTTCTCGGCGTACCCGCCGCCGGACAGCAGCGCGCACACCCGGTCGCCGGCCGACCAGTCCCGGACCCCCTCGCCGACGGCCGCGATCACCCCCGAGCATTCGAGTCCGGGCACGGCGGTGGTGCCCGGCGGGGGCGCGTAAAGGCCGCGCCGCTGCAGCAGATCGGCCCGGTTGACCCCGGCCGCCGCCACGTCGATCAGTACCTCGCCGTGCCCGGGTACCGGGTCCGGGGCGTCGGACCACTCCATCACCTCGGGGCCGCCGAATCCGTTCAAGTTGATCGCACGCACGGGACCCATACTGCATCAGAAATTGCCGAGAGGGTGCCCGCGACTGGCCGGACACGGCTACCGTGAGCGCCGTGAGCAGCTTCATCGACTTCCAGAACGAGATCTACCTCCAGGGAATGGGCGGGACGGTCCCGGAACTGCCGATGACCGCGGACGGATTCGCCGACCGGGCCCGGGAGTTGCTCGACGCACGCGCCTACGCCTATGTGGCCGGTAGCGCCTCCACCGAACGTACGGCCGTGGCCAACACCTCCGCGTTCGATCGGTACCGGATCGTGCCGCGCATGCTCTGCGGGACCAGTGGCCCGGGCGCGCGCGACACCGCGGTCGAGGTACTCGGCACCAAACTCGCCGCCCCGGTGCTCACCTCGCCGGTCGGGGTGCTGGAACTGCTGCACGAAAAGGGCGAGGTGGTGGTGGCGCAGGCCGCGAAGGAACTGGGTGTCGGTACTGTCCTGTCCACCGCGTCCTCCGCGACCATCGAGGAGGTGGGTGCGGTCGCCGGCGACTGGTGGTATCAGCTGTACTGGCCCGCCGACGACGAGCTGGCGCGCTCGTTCGTGGAGCGCGCGCAACGGGCCGGTGCGAAGGCGATCGTGGTCACCGTGGACACCCCCTCGCTGGGCTGGCGGCCGCGGGATCTCGAACTGGGGCACCTGCCCTTCCTGCTGGGCAAAGGTATCGCCAACTATCTGTCCGACCCGGTTTTCCGGGCGAAGCTGTCCACGCCGCCGGAGGAGAGCGAGGACGCGCTGCGGTTGGCGATCCTCACCTGGGTCGGCCTGTTCGGCAACCACACGCTACGTCCCGCCGACCTGGCCAAGCTGCGGGAATGGACCGATCTGCCGATCGCGGTGAAGGGTGTGCTCCATCCCGACGATGCCCGGCTGGTGGTGGACGCCGGCGCGGACGCGGTCTGGGTGAGCAACCACGGTGGCCGGCAGATCGATAATTCGATCGCCGCGCTCGACGCACTCGGTGCGGTGGTCGGCGCGGTGGGGGACCGGGCCGATGTGCTGTTCGACTCCGGTGTCCGCTCCGGCTCGGATGTGCTGGTCGCCCTCGCTCTCGGCGCCAAAGCGGTGGGTTACGGCCGGCCCTGGGCGTATGCCCTCGGTATCGCCGGCAGCGCGGGGGTGCGCCACGCACTGCGCCTGCTGCTCGCCGATTTCGATTCCGCCATGGGACTTTCCGGTTGCGCCGACCTCTCCGGTATCACCCGCGACCTGCTCGCCGTGCCCCGGTGACCGCGCGGTCGGCCACCGGGTGACCGGTGGTCGGCTTTGGGCCGCTCCGGGTCACATCGGTTACCATCGAGGCCCTGGAGACGTGGCAGAGCGGCCGAATGCACTCGCCTTGAAAGCGAGAGTCGTGAGAGCGACCGGGGGTTCAAATCCCTCCGTCTCCGCCAGAATCGGCAGATCGATCTGTCTCCGGCGTTCGGCTTCGGCCTGCCGTCGCAACGGGCCCGCTCAGCACAGGAGCGCGGGACTGCGCGGTGCGGCCGCCGAGCGAGCCGGTTGTCCCCCCGTCCGGGCTGTGTAATGGTTTTCTCCAATTGCAGAGTGCGGTGTGGGAGCGCCGCTGGAGGGAGGGGCCGGATGCCGGAAGAACTCGATGTCGATCCGGGCGAAGTAGACAAATTCTCGGCGAGCCTGCAGAAACTGGCGGACGAGAACGCCGGCGCCACGGCCTATATCGACAAATGGCTGGTGGTGGACAACACGGTATGGGGCGACGGCGGACTGATCCGTCTCGGACTGAGCGCCGTCAGCGAGGCCCACGCGAAATTGAAGCCGAACTACGAAACGCTGGGACGGCTGTCCGCGGCCGCCGCGACCGAACTGGCCGCGGTGGCTCAGATGTACCGCACCACGGATCGCGCGAATGCCGCGGCATTGGATCGCACCTACGAGGCCGGTAAGTGATGGCCGGCGCACCTGTCGAGAAACTGGCCGAGCCCGCGCTCGAAGATCCGATGAACGACAAGTTCGAGTTTCTCGTGACCTCCAACGAGATCTCACCGACGTACTGGGCGTGTACCTGGCTCAAGAACGTTGTCGGCGTGGACCCGGTGGAATGGTTCTCGCAGAAGATCGCCGGCGATTGGGAAGCGCTGCAGCGAGCGGGCGTGGCTGTCGAGAATCTCGCGGCATACAACACCGGCTTCGCCGCCGAGGTGGAGAAAGCGGCCGAGGCGGTCGACCCGACCTGGGACGGCAACGCGGCGTCGAACGCGCAGACGTACTTCGCCGAGTTGGCGACCGCGGTCACGGCTCAGGTCGATGCCTTGAACGCTGTTGCCGACGAGATCAAGAACTATGCGAACGCCGCGTACTACGGCGCGAAGACGATCGGCGATTCGGTACAGACGCTCCTGGATATCGGCGCGATCGCGATCATCGAATGGGCTGCGGTCAAGGTTTCCGCGGCCACCGGCGTCGGGGTCGTCGCTACTGCGGCGCTGGTCGCGGCCGCTACCCTGACCACTCTCAGGGCGATCGCGGAATTCAACATGATGGTCTCGAAACTGTCCGCCCTCTATATCGGCCTGGAAGGGACGGCCGGGCTCATCTACGCGGGCCTGGGCACGATCCAATCCGGCGATCTGCCCACACTGCCGCAGAACTCCTACGACCATCCGGGGGCCTGAAGTGAGTTCACCAGAGCCGGTGCACGACCTCGCGCGTGGTGATATCGGGGTTTCGCGTCAACTCTCGAAGGCGCTCGAGGTCATCATGGCGGGTACCACCGACCCGCGGCTGAAAGACCAGATCCGTGCCATCCTCGACGGCCGGGCCAGCGCCCGGGAGTTGATGCACAGCGACGCATTCAACGTGGTTCTCGATCAGACCATGCCCGCGGCGATGCAGCAGTTCGCGGAGATGCCCGAGGAGGAACGGCAGCGGCTCGCGGCCCAGGGACAACGACAGCTCGACCAGCTCCGCGATCAGCCGTCGACGTGGTCCGGCCCGGTACCGTCGGCCGAGCCGTCACAGGTAGCGCCGCAACCACCACAGGTAGCGCCGCAACCACCACAGGTAGCGCCGCAACCGCCCGCGTCCCCAGTGGGAAGCGCACGGCCGGGGGGACGCAGGTCCTATCGCGACGAGGTCGTCACCCCCGATGAACCAGATGAGGACGACCTCTACTTCCGTGATCGCTGGCAGAACGGCTGGATGCGGTGACCGGGCGGAAGAAAGTGCTCTTCGATACGGAATCGGACCCGGACCGTGTCCCGATTCTCTCCACCGCACCGCTCGAACTGAAACTCGCCGAGTCCCTACCCGATGTGTGCAGTGAACACGGCCTGCCATCCATCGAGAGTCGGCCTTTCGTAGTGAATTCCATGGGACAGCCGGGGTCGGAGATTCCGACTATGCGGGTTTTCCTCGGATCGATCAGGCTGCCCTGGAAACCTCAGGAGAACTACGGGGTACAGGCCCGCCTCCGATTCGAATGCCCGGCCTGTGAATACTGCCTGGCCGAGGTCCGTCGGTTCCAGCGGATTGCGCTGCTGATGCTGTCGGCCGTCGTAGTGACGATCGGGGCGCTGGTAGCCGCGGTCCTTTTCGGGGTCGAGCAGCTCTATGTGCCCCTGGGGTTCGCCGCCGTGCCCGGATGCTTCCCCATCGCGCTGGCTGTCGGCGTGGTCGCCTGGATGCGGTCCGATTACTTCGCGGATGTCTGGTTGACCGATTCGACCGAGCAGTTGATCGTGTCGGCGCACCCGGACTTCGTCACCGCGGTCGATCGGCTTCGAGCAGAGTCTCGGGACTGAGGAAGTTGTGCCGTCGTCCGAGCGGTCACCGCTCGCGGTGTAGATCGCGTTGCCGAGTCGTCGGACTCCCCGCGCCGCGACCGTCGTCACCGGGGATCGCAAGCACTCCACATCAACCTACAGAATCCGATGCTGTCGGACTCTCGCCGGTGGGCAGCGCACGGTGTTACCCGACCGTTGGCCCGGTGACGTGCCGGAGCGGCTGTCCATACACTCGCCGGGGAGAGTAACCGGGTCGTACCCGCTCGCTCACCGGCGTCATGTGGGGTAGGCCGGAGCCGGCGTCGTGCGACGCGGAATACGGCCCGTATGAGCGCTGTGGGCGCGGGTGTTGCGTACGGTGGACACGTGACGCAATCGAGCGACGTAACCCCCGGACCGGCGGCGACGCCGGCCGCCGGGCGGTGGCCCGCGGTTCTCACCTGGCGTGCGCACGACGGCTCGCGGATGGAATCGGTTCGCGTAACGCTCAACGGCAACCGGATCCGCGCCAGCGGCCGCATCATCGGCAGCGGCTGCGGCGAGCACACCGCGTTCAGCGCCTCCTACGACCTGGTCACCGACGAGAACGGGGCGACCAGGCGGCTGTCGATGAGCAGCACCACCGCCGCCGGGGAGCGGCACGCGTCCCTGGCCCGCGACGAGGAGAACTACTGGCTCGTCGACGCCACCGGCACCCATATCCGGTCCATGTTCGGTGGTGCCCTGGACGCGGATGTGGTGCTCAGCCCGTTCTTCAACACCCTGCCCATCCGCCGGTTCGACCTGCAGCACGCCATGGAGGATGTGCAGGTCCCGGTGGTCTATGTCCGGTTGCCGGAGCTGACGGTGCAGGAGGCCGATCTCACCTACAGCAGCGCCGGAGACGGGATCAGCGTTCTTTCGCCGGTGTCCAGCGCGACCCTCACCGTCGATCCCGACGGTTTCGTCTTGGACTATCCGGGCCTGGCCGAGCGGGTCTGAGTACGGGTCAATCGCCGGCCGGAGCCACCGGGAGGTGGGTTAGGACCCCGCCCGCCCGGCCCGCTTCCTGCAGTTTCTCCAGCCAGCCCGGCGCGCCCGGAAAGACGTCGGTGATCTCCCAGCGTTCGGCCGTTTCGTAGCGCTGCCGGGCGGCGTGACCGGCCGCGGTCAGGTCGGCGAGGGAGGTCTGCGCGCTCAGTGACTCCCTGGCCTCACCCAGCGCGGTCAGCGTCTCGTCCAGTACCGCCAGCAGTGCCTCGGAGTTGGGTTCGCAGATCGCCCGCACCAGATCGGGTGCGGTGCCCGCGACCCGCGTGCCGTCCCGGAACGACCCCGCCGCCAATCCGAGCGCGAGGTCCCCGCCGCGGGCCCCGGCCACCGCCAGCGCCTCGGCGAGCACATGCGGTAGATGGGAGATCCGGGCCACGGCGCGGTCGTGTTCGGAGGCGGTCACGGGGACGGCCACCGCACCGCAGTCCAGGGCCAGCCGCGTGACCCGTGTCCAGACGTCCGCGTCGGTGCCCGGGTCCACCCCGACCGCCCATGCCGCGCCGCGGAACAGCTCCGCATCGGTTGCCTGCCAACCCGATTCGGCGGTGCCCGCCATCGGGTGCCCACCGACGTAGCGGGCTTCGAGCCCGTACCGCCGCACGGCCGCCGCGACAGGGGCCTTCACACTCACCACATCGGTCAGCGCGCACCCCGGCGCGTATTCGGCGATCGCGTCGAGCATCGCGTGCACCGCCGGCATCGGCACCGCCACCACGATCAGAGCATCGGCCTCGGCGGCCCGGCGCAATACCGCAGCGAGATCGTCGCCGACATCGAAACCCGAGGTACGGGCCGCCGCCACGCCCGGCGCCGAGCGGTTGTATCCCCAGCACGTCCGACCGGCGGCGGTCGCCGCACGCAGCAGCGAGCCGCCGATCAAACCCGTTCCGAGAACACAGAGCGCCGTATGGTCGTCAGCAGTCACCGGAACAGATTCGCATACGACTTCATCTAACGGCCCCGGGCCGACTACCGTTGCGCCCATGGCAGCACAGCGCTCGGGGACGAACAGGGCGGCGTCGGATGATTACGACGACGTGGAAGGGTTCGCGGTGGCCGTTGTCCGGGAAGACGGTACCTGGCGGTGCACTCCGTTGACCTCGGCCGCGCTCACCACCCTGTCGGCCGCGGAGAACGAGCTGAAAGCTCTGCGTTCCTCCGGCGCGGTCTTCGGACTCCTGGACGTCGACGACGAGTTCTTCATCGTGGTCCGGCCCGCTCCCAGCGGTACCCGGCTGCTGGTGTCGGACGCGACCGCGGCGATCGACTACGACATCGCCGCCGATGTCCTCGAGGAACTCCATATCGAGATCCCCGATATCGATCCCGACGAACTCGACGATGTCGAACCGTGGGAGGAGGGCGACCTCGCCGTTCTGGCCGATCTGGGCCTGCCCGAACCGGTGCTCAGTGTGATCCTCGCCGAGACCGATCTCTATCCCGACGAACAGTTGGCGATGATCGCCCAGCGGCTGGGCTTCGCGTCGGAGTTCTCCGCGGTGCTCGACAAACTGCCCCGCTGAGGTGAGCGTTCCGCTCGCCGATATCGAGATGGTGCGTACGGCCCTCGCCGTCGCCGCCACCGCCGATCCGCGGGATGTTCCCGTGGGCGCGGTGGTGTTCGACGACCAGGGTCGGGAGCTGGCCCGCGCCACCAATGCGCGTGAGGCCTCCGGTGACCCCACCGCGCATGCCGAGGTGCTGGCCCTGCGCCGCGCGGCGGCGGTGCACGGCGACGGCTGGCGGCTCACCGGCACCACTCTCGCGGTGACTCTGGAGCCGTGCACCATGTGCGCCGGCGCGCTGGTGGCGGCCCGGGTGGAGCGGCTGCTGTTCGGGGCGTGGGAGCCGAAGACGGGGGCGGTCGGTTCGCTGTGGGATGTGGTCCGCGACCGGCGTCTCAACCATCGTCCCCAGGTGCGCGGCGGGATCCTGGAGACCGAATGCGCGGCGATTCTCGACGAGTTCTTCCGGACCCAGCGCTGAGGCTTCTCCGGAGAGGGTCCCGCGCGTGTGGGCGCCGGGAAAGTTCGCAGGTCGGAACCCCGATTTAGGGATACGGGGCTGTTCCGGTATTGTTGCGGGCGGTGGCGTGTCCGAGCGGCCTAAGGAGCACGCCTCGAAAGCGTGTGAGGGGTAACCCCCCTCCGAGGGTTCAAATCCCTCCGCCACCGCTTCAGCCCCTTACCTGTGGTGAGGGGCTTTTCAATGGAACGGCCGGGAGGGCACCGCTTCGGACGGCGGGGTGGCCCGCGTCGCCGAGTAGCGTTCGAGATGCAGTGTGCAGGTGGGGTTCACCCGCGGCAGGGCGCGCGCGGCAGCTTCCTGCATGGGGGTGGGCCCGCAGACATACACGGCCGCATGCGGGTTCGCGCGGGCGAGGATCTCCTCCATATCCGGCGTCCCGAACTCGTCGTCCGGCCGGATGACCGCGCCGGGGACCCGGTCGAGGAAGGGCATCGACTCCCGGCTGCGCCCGATGTAGACGAGGTTGCCGCGCCGGCCGGCCGCCTGGGCCATGGGGAGGAGGGGGGTGATTCCCATGCCGCCGGCGACGAACAGGTACTCCTCCGCGTCGATGAACGGGAAGGTGTGCCGGGGGCCGTGGACCCGCAGTGCGTCACCGCTGCGGAGGCTTTCGTGGATTTCGATCGAGCCGCCGTTGCCGTGTGGCATGAGCCGGACGGCGATGCGGTAGGCGGATCGGTCGCGGGGGTCGCCGCACAGCGAGTACTGGCGGCGGCGCCCGGACGGTAGGGACAGTTCCAGGTGGGCGCCCGGTAACCAGGCGGGTAACGGATCGCCGTCGGGATCCACCAGGATCACGGTCACCACGTCGACGGCCTTGCGCCGGATCGCGGCGACCACGAGCCTGCGGTTGAATCCGCTGTGCCAGAGCACCTTCGAGTGCGGTAGCAACGAGGCGGGCCGGTGGGCGACGAATATCGATCGGCAGACGTCCACGGCCGTGCCGATCATCTGGAAACCGCGAGCCGGTACCTGGGTGCCCATCAGTTGTCTCCCGATAGTCGGGATGTACGACGCACCAGGGTGGAACAAGCGGCTGCTCGGCTGGTCTGCACCATTCGGCGAATCTACATCGCAACATAATTAATAGCAATGTTGCAATATTGCGAGTGCCCGATAGGTGTTTGCGCTCACGCGGTACTTGCTAGCGTTAACTGCATGTCCGCCGCGTATACATCGTCACCCGGACTGCAGGACGGTATCGAGGCTCGCATTCTGGACGCGGCGTTGATCAGATTCAGCGAGTTCGGCGTCAAGAAGACGACCATCGAAGACATCGCCAGGCAGGCCGGTGTCGACCGCGTCACCATTTATCGCCGCGTCGGTTCCCGCGACGATGTAGTGCAGGCGGTCGTGAGCCGAGAGGTAGCCGCGGTCCTCATCGAGGTCGACGCCATCTCCACCCGGCACTCCACCCTGGCCGACCTGGTTGCCGATATATTCGTGACAGTCGTCACACGGTGGCGGGATCATCCGCTGGTCAAGCGCATGCTGACCGTCGAGCCCGAACGCATTCTGGAAAAACTGACCGTGGAGGGCGGTCCGGTCTTCGCCATGTCGGTGGCGGCCGCCCATACCGCCCTGTGCCGCGCCGCGGACGCCGGGCTGTTCACCGAACCCGCCGATCTGCTGACCCGCGCGGAAGTGGCGTGCCGGCTCGTGCACTCGTTCATCCTCTGCCCGTCGGGCCTGGTGCCGTTGGAATCCGACGAGCAGCTCGACGAATTCGCCCGCGCCTACGTGGTTCCCATCGTGGCCTCCGGTCGATGAGGACAGACCCGCCGGGCGGCGGTGCAGAGGACAGCAACTGACCGCATCGGATGTCATGCTCGCGCCATGACCACTCCACCCCTGATCAGTCCAGTATCCGAGCTCGGCAACGGTTACGGCAGCCTCAACGCATTCGCCGCGGTCAAAGGCCCCGGTGGCGCCCGGGCCTTCATCGAATTCCTGGGCGCGGTGTTCGACGGAGTAGAGACCCCGGAGGCGCACGCCGTCGACACCGATGGCCTGCTGATCCACGCGGAGGTGCGGATCGGCGATTCGTGCCTGATGGTGGTGGACTCCAAACCGGACTGGGTGTTCACTCCCGCCCTGCTCCAGGTCAATGTGGCCGACTGCGACGAGATACTGCGGCGGGCGGCGGCGCGGGGCGCGCGGATCATCACCGAGACCACACCTTTCTACGGCGCTTCCTCCCTCGCCCGCTTCATCGATCCGTGGCGCAATGTGTGGTGGCTGTTCGGGCCCGCGATCGAGAACGCCCCGGAACCGACCTGGGACCCGGACGCGGCGACGGAAGAGTCCGAGATCCACGCGACCATCTGCCGGGCCATGCGGGAATTGTCCGCGCCGGCGGGCTCGGCGCCATAGTTCCCGATGGACGGTAGTGGGCCGTGATCGGCGGCCCCCACCTTGTTGCCGGAGCGGAGTCGGCGGGCCTCGTGCCGGATCGCCGTCAGGAGGCAGCGCCGGTGCCGGACGACCGTTGTCGCGCCCGGGCGCGAACCACGTAGATCGCCACTCCCACAGCGGTAGCCGCCACACCGGAAGCCACTGCCGTCCAAGGCAGGGTGACGGCCAGTACCAGGCATCCGAACAGGCCGAGGACCGGGATCACGCGCGGTGGCCGGTTCTCGGCCGCGGTCAGCGTCCGGGCCGAGGCGTTGGCGACGGCGTAGTACAGGAGCACACCGAAGGAGGAGAACCCGATGGCCGAACGTACATCGGCGGTCGCCGCGACCACCGCGACGACCACTCCGACGCCGATCTCCGCTCGGTGCGGCACCCCGAACCGGGGATGCACCGCCGCGAGCGCGTGTGGCAGATAACGATCGCGCGCCATGGCCAGCGTGGTGCGCGAAACCCCCAGGGCCAAGGCGAGAAGCGAGCCGAGTGCCGCCGCGGCGGCCCCGGCGCGGACCACGGGTTCGAGCCAGGTCACGCCGGTGGCATGCACGGTCTGTGAGAGGGGAGCGGTCGCCTCCGCCAGCTGCCGGGGGCCGAGTACGGCCAGCGCGGCCACCGCGACCACTGTGTAGACGGCCAGGGTGATGGCCAGCGCGAGTGGAATCGCCCGCGAGATCGTGCGCGCCGGATCGCGTACTTCCTCTGCCAGAGTGGCGATTCGCGCGTACCCCGCGAACGCGAAGAACAGCAGTCCCGCGGACTGGAGGATCCCGCCGACGGTCACCTCGTCGTCGAACACGAGCCGCCCCGTTTCGGCGAGCCCGCTGGTGAAGGCGGCCACCACCACGGCGGCCAGCACGCCCAGCACGACGGCTACCACGAGGCGGGTCAGCCCGGCCGATTTCTCCACGCCGCGGTAGTTGACCGCGGTCATCGTCACCACGGCGGCGACGGCGACGGCATGTGCCCGCTCCGGCCATACATAGGCGCCCACGGTCAGCGCCATCGCCGCGCACGAGGCGGTTTTGCCGACCACGAAACTCCAGCCCGCGAGAAACCCCCAGAACTCCCCGAGCCGCTTCCGGCCGTACAGATAGGTGCCGCCGGAAACCGGATACCGTGCCGCCAGCCGAGCCGACGAGGTGGCGTTGCAGTAGGCGATCACCGCCGCCACCACCAGCCCGGCCAGTAGCCCGGCCCCGGCCGCGCGCGCGGCCGGCCCGAGCGCGGCGAAGATGCCCGCACCGATCATCGAGCCCAGACCGATCACCACCGCATCGGACAGTCCGAGCCGCCTGCGCAGCCCGCCGGGAACCCCCTCCGGCGGGTGGTCCGGCGTAGATGATTGCTCGGCCACAGCTTCTCCTAGCAGAACACCGAGCCGGCAGCTCGGACAACCGACAGGCCGATTCGCAACTTATGCCCTGATCGACGCCTTCGCTACCCGACCGGACCGCAGGCCGCGCTCAGTCGATGCCGGCGCGATACCGGGTGACCGCTTCCTCGACCTGCCGGCCATCCTCGGAGCCCTCCCGCTCGACGGCCCGGACCACGTCCGCGATCTTGGCCATACGTCGCTCGACCTTTTCGCGGTAGTTCTCGAGATCGGGCTCGTGGTAGCCGGCGATAGCGGAGAGGACTTCGTCGAGTTCCGTCGCCACATCGGCCGCGCCCAGCTCGACCAGCCGGTCGCGCACAGCGGTCAGGTCGCCGCTCCGGCCGAGCAGTTCCTCGGGTCCCAGTTCGGACAAATAGTTGTCGCCGCCGCTCATATCTGCATCCTCCCGGCTCCGGGTCGTCGTGGGTTCGGTCCTCGCCGCCGGTATAACCACTTTCTCGCTCCGCTATCTGGTGGGCACTCGATGCGGTGGACGAACGATCGGCTCTTCGGTTCGCTACCGGTCGCCGAAGAAGTCGCGGATATCGTCGACCAGCAGAGCGGGCTGCTCGAGGGCCAGGTATGCGCCGGCCGCGTCGATCTCGGTCCAACGGGTGACCGTGGTGTCGCGGTCGGCGAAACGGCGAACGGTGACATCGCCCGCCGCGACGACGAAGGCGGTCGGCACGGCCACCTGCGGCTTGGGCGCCCAGGCCGCAGGGTCGTGGGCCAGGTCGTTGTAGATCTGCGCGATCGAACCCGATGTGGCGGTGAACCACTGGACGCTGACATCAGTGAGTATCCGGTCCCTGCAGATCGCCTGTTCGGGCAGTTCGGCCTGCGGATCGCTCCATTCTTTGAACTTCTCCACCACCCAGGCCAGCAACCCGATCGGCGAGTCGTTGAGGCCGTGCGCGATGGTCTGCGGCCGGGTCGACATGATGATGTTGAACCCGATGCCGTCCCGCATGAACGTGTCGATCGCCGCCATCCGCCGTTGTTCGTCCTCGCTGAGCCCGTCGACGTTCTCGTCCGCCATCGCGACGTAGGCGTTGACGTGCAGGCCGATCAGCCGGTCCGGCACTTGGCGGCCCATCTCGAGCGATAGGTTCGCGCCGCCGCCACCGCCGTGGGCGCCGAACCGCTCGTAGCCCAGTCGTGTCATCAACTCGGCGAATGCCGACGCGGTCCGCGGCACGGTCCAGCCGGTATCGGCCAGCGGGGTCGAGAACCCGAAACCGGGCATGAACGGGATCACCAGGTGGAAGTCTCGCGAGAGCGGCTCGATCACATCGAGTAAGCCCACCGCGCCACCGGGATTGTCGTGCAACAACACCAACGCCTTCGCGTCCGGACGCTCATTGCGGATGTGCTTGAAATGGATCCGCTGACCGTCGATCTCGGTGGTGAACTGCGGCCACCGGTTCAGTTCCGCTTCGGCCTCGCGCCAGTCGAATTCGTCCCTCCAGTAGTCGGCCAGCTCGCGGAGATAATCCACCGGTACGCCGCGGCTCCAGCTCGCGCCCGGCAGGGCGGGCGTCCAGCGCGCCCGGGTCAACCGCTCGCGCAGGTCTTCCACTTCCGACTGCGGAACGTCGACAACGAAGGGGTGAATGGTGGACATGGCATCTCCTTTGGAACGGAATGATCTCTTCCGATTAAAGATAGCGGAATATTCCGTTCCGTTCCAGATGGGCTCGAATGTTCCCGGGAACGGTGATCTGCCGGGCCTCTTCGAACATGCTGCGAGGCACGAAACTCCCGGCGAACAGCAGCGCGGCCGAGATGCGCGGCTCGACCACCGCCAGTCGGACGCCGATGGCGATCACCTCTCCCGAGCACCCGACCGGGCCGCCGATCCCGGGCAGCGATAGGGGGCGTCCAGCGCGGTTCGCAATTCCGGTACCGCTTTTGCGGCCAGCGGGAGGACGAGCCGGTCGACGATTTCGTCGGTGACCGGCTCGCCGGCCTCCAGCGCGCGGCGCAGGTCGGCGCGGACCTGCTCGGCGTCGGCGGCGCGGCGCCGGTCACCGCTGCCGGGGCAGTGTCCGATTCCGGTGCATGCACTCGAAACGCCGTCGGCCCCCGATCCGCCTTCGCGGGTCGGGGGCCGATCTCTGTGCGCCCGAAGGGATTCGAACCCCTAACCTTCTGATCCGTAGTCAGATGCTCTATCCGTTGAGCTACGGGCGCGTACGCGTATTCAGTTGTCGCCCGGTTTCCCGGGCGTGGCGGAGGCGAGAGGATTTGAACCTCCGGTCCCCGTGAAGGGACAACTCATTAGCAGTGAGTCCCATTCGGCCGCTCTGGCACGCCTCCTGGAGCCTTCTCTTCGAGGGCACCGGTCCTTTCGAACCGCCGAGCAGAAAGGCTACCCGAGCTTGTATGAAAACTGCAAAACGGCTGGTCGATCAGCGTAAGTGGCTGTCGAACCAGTCGAAAATGCGGGTTCGGGGGTCGACCAGGTCGTCCCCGTCCTCACCGCCCGGATGGTCGGCGCGGTGGAGTTGGCCGGGATAGGCGACCACGAGGCTGGCGACGGCGGCGGTGGCGGCGGCGTCGCGGAGGGCGTCCACGTCGTCGGCGGACGTATCCGCTTCGGCGCCGAACAGGCCCAGCCAGGGGGCCTGGAGGCGCGGTGCGGCCACCACCAGTGCTTCGGCTTGTTCGGCGATGGGGGTGGAGATGCCGGTGGCGCCGACGCTCACCGCGGCGCCGACGGGACGGTTGGTGGCCACGAGGAAGGTCGCGGTGCCGGCGCTGTCGAAACCGAGCACGCCGATGCAGTCCGGGAAGACACCGCGATGGGTGAGCCAGTCGAAGCAGGCATCGAAATCCTCGAAGAGTTCGTCGCCGTACACCCCGGACGACGGCGCGGTGGCGCGGTGGAACAGGTTCGGTGCGACGACCAGCCACCCTTCGCCCGCGAGGGCGTGCATGAACTCCAGCAACGATCCGGTGAACTCCCGGGCCTCGTGCAACAGGACTATTCCGCCGCGGGCGAAACCGTCCGGTTCGATGACTGTGATGGGCACATGTTCGTCGGGTTTCGGGCTGGTGGCAGCCCCTGTCGGCTCTCGGTCGTGTCCGTTCGCTTCCGGTTCGCCGCGCCGCAGCAGCGCGATATCGTCATAAGTGCCCGACATGTTCCCAGCGTAGGGCGATATCCCGGGACCGGGGAGAATTAGCGGTTGAGCAGCCCGAACGTGGCTCGATCGAGACCGGAACTAAGCTCGTTACGTGACCGCGCACATCCGGCCGGACCTCGATTCCATTCCGGCATACGTTCCCGGCCGCAGCCATCCTGGCGCGGTCAAACTGGCGAGCAACGAGACCACCATCGGTCCGCTGCCCGCCGCGAGCAAGGCCATCGCCGAGGCGGTGGAACTGGCCAACCGTTACCCGGACAACCAGTCCGGCGAACTGCGAGCGGCGCTGGCGGAGTTCCTCGGCGTCGAGCCGGCGAATATCGCGGTCGGCTGCGGGAGTGTGGCGCTGTGCCAGGAGCTGGTCCAGATCACCTGCGCCGACCCTGCCGACGAGGTGCTCTACGCGTGGCGTTCGTTCGAGGCGTATCCGATCATCACCCAGGTCGGCAACGCGACCGCGGTGACCGTGCCGCTGCGTGATCATGTGCACGATCTGGACGCGCTGGCCGCCGCCGTCACCGAGCGGACCCGGCTGGTGTTCGTGTGCAACCCGAACAATCCGACCGGCACCGCCGTCGGCCGGGCGGAACTGGAGCGGTTCCTGGACCGGGTGCCCGGCAATGTCCTGATCGCGCTGGACGAGGCGTACTACGAGTACCTGCGGATGACGCCCGGTGATCATCCAGACGGGGTCGAGCTGGCCCGGAACCGGCCGAATGTGGTTGTGTTGCGCACCTTCTCGAAGGCCTACGGGCTGGCGGGGCTGCGGGTCGGGTACGCGGTGGGCGCGCCGGAGGTCATCGCGGCGCTGCTGAAAGTGCACATCCCGTTCAGCGTGAGCCGGGTCGCGCAGGCCGCGGCCTTCGCCTCGCTGGAGGCCCGCCACGAACTGCTGGACCGCACCGAGGCGGTGATCGCCGAACGCGACCGGATGCGTACCGCGCTACTGGGTGCGGGTTACCGGGTGCCGGTGAGCGAATCCAATTTCCTGTGGATCACGCTGGACGCCGCGACCACCGAATTCGCGGAGGCGAGCGCGGCGGCGGGTGTGCTGATCCGGCCCTTCGCCGGTGAGGGTGTCCGGGTGACCGCGGGTGATCCGCACGAGAACGATCTGTTCCTGCGTTTCGCGACCGACCCGGCGACCGCGGCCCGCTTCGCCCGCGCCGGTGCGTAACCGGCGGTTCAGTCGAGTCCGAGCCCGCCGGCGATGGTGGGCCAGGAGGTGACCAGTTCGTCGGCCCAGTACGGCCACGAGTGGGTGCCGGTCGGGCGGAAATTGGCCGTGTAGGTGATGCCCAGGGTGTCGAGGCGCTGGGCCAGGCGCCGGGTGCAGAAATCGGTGGCGGCCTCCAGCGGGCCGCCCATCACCACACTGGTGGGGGTTTCCGGGTTGGCCAGGGTGTCGTGGACACCGGGACGTCCGCTGCCCACCGACAGGTAGAGGGCTTTGCCGCGCAGCGCGGCGGCGTGCAGGGTCACGTCGTGGGCGAGCCAGGCCGGGTCCTCGGGGGCGCCGAACATGTTCTCCGGATCGCCCTTGTAGGTGGAGACGACGACGCGGGCCTGGGCCTGGCCGAGGTCGGTGCCGGTCGAGAAGCATCCGCTGTGCGCGCCGACCGCCTTGTACAGGTCGGGCTTACGGATGGCGAGCATCATCGCGGCCTCGGCGCCCATGGAGGTGCCGATCACGGCGTTGCGGCCGTTCCCCGAGAATTGGGCGTCCAGCAGCGGGGGCAGTTCCTCGGTGAGGAAGGTCTCCCATTTGTTCACGCCGAGCACCGGGTCGGGGCGCTGCCAGTCGGTGTAGAAACTGGCGGGCCCGCCGACGGTGAACACCACATTGACCGGTTTGTCGGCGAAGAACCGGGCGGCGTTGCCGCGGTCGAGCCAGTTGTTGCTGTCGGGCTGGGTGCTGCGGCCGTCGAGCATGTAGACGGTGGGACGTGGTGTGCTCCGGTCGGTGGGCAGCAGCACCAGCACCTGCACCGTGCGGTGCATGGCCGGTGAATCGACGAACACCCGCATCAGCCGGTCGTCCACCGGTTCGGTGCCCACGATCGCGGCATGCGGCGCCGCGACCGGCTCGGCTTTCTCCACCGGGCCGGGGTCCTCGGCGGAACCGGTATCGGGCCGCGTGGGCGCGGTGTGCAGCGGTTCGGGGACGGCTGCCGCGGCGCCGGGCAGGATCGCACCGGCCAGGGCGAAAGCGCCCGACACCACGGTGGCCAGGCCGACACGCAATTTCATGGCGCCCATCCTGCCAGACCTCCGGGCCCGGACCGCGAACCTGGAACCACCAGTGATAAACCCCTGACCAGGGATTTATATGGTGTTGTCGCTGAGTAACTCTCGATCGGCCATGATCGACTCGCGGGGCGGGCGCATATGTGACGGTGGCGTATCTCACGGTCGCCCGGCCGGTCGCCCGTGACCGGTGAAACCGCCGGAATCCGCGGAGTAACCTCCTTTCCGGAGCCGGACCGGATGGAGAGAGGACTTCGTGACGGGCGCGCGGATGGTGGGGCTTTTCGCCGGGATCGGAGGACTCGAACTCGGCCTGTCGGCGCACGGATGGCATTCGACGTTGCTCTGTGAAATCGACCCGGGCGCACGGGCGGTGCTGGCGAGCCGCTTTCCCGGAGCCGAACTGCACACCGATATCACCCGGTTGCGCGCGCTGCCGCCGGATACCGAACTGGTGGCCGCGGGTTTCCCGTGCCAGGACCTGTCGCAGGCGGGCCGCACCGCGGGTATCACCGGAACCCGATCGAGTCTGGTGGATCATGTGTTCCGGCTGGTCCGGCGTAAACGCGGGCCGCGCTGGCTGCTCATCGAGAACGTGCCGTTCATGCTGCAACTCGGTCGCGGTGCGGCCATGCGCCACATCACCGCGGCTCTGGACGAACTCGGCTACACCTGGGCCTACCGGGTGGTGGACGCGCGCGCGTTCGGTCTGCCGCAGCGGCGCAACCGGGTGATCATGCTCGCCTCGCGTACCGAGGACCCGCGCACGGTGCTGTTCGCCGACGACGCGGGCCCGCAGCTGCTCGGTTCCCCGGAACACGACCCGTGCGGTTTCTACTGGACCGAGGGTGTGCGCGGCCTGGGCTGGGTGGTCAACGCCGTCCCGACCTTGAAGGGCGGGTCGGGTCTGGGTATCGCCAGCCCGCCGGCGGTGCGGCTGCCGTCCGGGGAGATCGTCACGCCGGGGATCACCGACGGGGAGCGGTTGCAGGGCTTCGCTCCCGGCTGGACCGAACCGGCGCTGGACGCGCCGGGATTCCGGCCGGGGCAGCGCTGGAAACTGGTGGGCAATGCGGTGAGTGTGCGGATGGCGGCGTGGGTCGGCTCCCGGTTGCGGACTCCGGCCGAACCGATACCGGGACATATTCCGCTGCCGCCGGGAAGTCCGTGGCCGGGCGCGGCGTGGGGGCGGGCCGGGGCGGCGTTCGAGGTGCCGATCTCACCGTGGCCCGTGCACGATCCCTACGAGGACCTGCGCTTCTTCCTCACCGATACGCAGTTGCTGTCGGCGCGGGCCACCGCCGGTTTCCTGCGCCGCACCGGGATGGGGTCGCTGCGTTTCCCGGCCGGATTCCTCGACGATGTGCAGGCCCATCTGGATCGGATGGGAGGCTGGGCGGCATGACCGCCGACCCTTCCGATGCCGGCTCGTGGCGGCCGCCGACCGACGCGGCGACCAGCGCGCGGATGTCGCGGCAGCGGCGCGCGCACACCGCCCCCGAACTGGCTCTGCGCCGCGAGCTGCACCGGCGGGGCCTGCGCTATTTCGTGGACCGCGCGCCGATCCGGGGGCAGCGGCGCCGCGCGGACGTGGTGTTCCCGCGCCGGCGGATCGCGGTCTATGTGGACGGCTGTTTCTGGCACCGCTGCCCCGACCACGCCACCGACCCGAAGAACAATGCCGCCTGGTGGGCGGAGAAACTGGCCGGCAATGTCGCGCGGGATCGCGCCACCGACGCGGCATTGCGCGAGGCGGGCTGGCAGGTCGTCCGGATCTGGGAACACGAGGATCCGGTGCGGGCCGCCGACCGGGTGCAGGCCGCCTTGGGGGCCGATCCGCCGGGACCGGAAACCGCTGGGACGTAGACGTATCCCGGAAGTAGTGTCGAAGCCGTGCCCAGCGATTTCATCGAACTGCTCACCGCGCGGACGCAGGCGGTCACCGACGCCACCCGTGCGCTGCTAGCCACCGTCGACACTCTGGACGACGCGGCGGTCGCCGCCCCCTCCGCGCTCCCGGGCTGGACCCGCGGCCATGTCCTGACCCATCTGTCCCGCAATGCCGACAGCCTGGTCAATCTGTTGCTCTGGGCGCACACGGGGGTGGAGACGCCGCAGTACGCCAGTGCGGCGCTGCGGGACTCCGATATCGAGGCGGGGGCGTCGCGGCCGCTCGCCGAACAACGGGCCGATCTGGTGGAGTCGGCCGATCGGCTGACCGGGATGGCCGGGGTCCTCTCCACCGAACAGTGGCGGGCGGAGGTCCGGACCAGACAGGGCACCCCGATCGAGGCCACCCGGATCCCGTGGATGCGGTTGCAGGAGGTGCTGATCCACCACCTGGATCTGGACGCCGGCTACACCCATGCGCACTGGCCGGCCGATTTCGTGGCCGAACTGCTCGCCGAGGCCGCCGTCGATTTGGGCGGGCGTGCGGGGGTGCGGCCTTTTACGCTCGAGGCGAGCGATACGGGTTTCACCGCGATCGTCGGGGCGGGGGAGCCCGAGCAGGTGGTGGCGGGCCCGGCGTCGGCGCTGCTGGCCTGGCTGCTGGGACGCGGCGCGGACCGTACGCTGCCGCAGCCACTGCCGGAGCTGCCCGCCTGGCGCTGAGCCGAGTCGCCCGGCGCGCGGGAACTGTGCACCCGCGCCGAGCGGAGTTGCCCGCCTGGAGCCGATCGACGAGTGATCCGGAAACGGAACGGCCGGCGTCCGCTGCGGACGCCGGCCGTTCCGATGAGATACCGGTGGATCAGACTCCGGCGGGTTCCGACTCGACCGCGGGGGTCTTGGCGCGCTGCTGGAGCTCGCGCAGCTTCGTCCCCTCGACGTCGATATCCGGCAGGATCCGGTCCAGCCAGGCCGGCATCCACCAGGCCCATTTGCCCAGCAGTGCCAGCAGCGACGGGATCAGCACCATCCGCACCAGGAAGGCGTCGAAGAACACACCCGCCGCCAGGGCGAAGCCCATGGACTTGGAGGTGATGTCCGGCGAGAGCATGAAGCCGCCGAACACCGAGATCATGATGATCGCGGCCGCGGTGACCACGCGGGCCCCGTGGTGGTAGCCGCTGACCATCGCCTCCTTCGGGTCCTTGCCGTGCACGTACTCCTCGCGCATCCGGGTCACCAGGAAGACCTGGTAGTCCATCGCCAGCCCGAACACCAGGCCGATCAGCACGATGGGCAGGAAGCTGATGATCGGATGGGTGTCCTTGACGATGCCGAAGGCCCCCTCCTGGAAGATCAGCACCGTGACACCGAAGGTCGCCGCCATCGACAGCAGGAAGCCCAGCGCGGCGGTGAGCGGTACCAGGATGGATCGGAACACCAGCAGCAGCAGCACGAACGCGGCCGCCGCGACGATGGCCAGGTACGGGATGATGCTGGTCAGCAGCACACTGTTGACGTCGGCGTAGATGGCGGTCTGGCCGGTGACGCCGTACTCCATGCCATACCGGTCCTGCAGCGCGGCCTCGGCGTCGCGAGCGTGCGCCACCAGGTCCTGGGTCTCGGCACTGTTCGGGCCGGAATCGGGCACCACCTGGAACAGCGCGGCCTGCCCGTCCTGGCTGGGCTGCGCGACGCTCAGGTAGTCCACGCCCTCAAAGCTCGCCAGCTCGTCCCGCAGTGCGGTCAGCGCGGCGTCGCGCTGATCCTGCGGGGTCTCGGAGAGATCGACTGCCACCACGAGCGCGCCGTTCTTGCCCTCGCCGAAGCCTTCGGTCTGCAATTCGTAGGCCTTACGTACCGAGGAGTCCTCGGGCATGCTGTCGCCGCCGGGCAGACCCAGGTTCAGCTGGGTGGCGGGGGCGGCGAGCACACCCAGTACGACCGCGCTCACCACCAGGGTCAGCACCGGTACCCGGGCGATCAGGCGGGCGAAGCGCATCCCGTTGGTGATCGAATCGTCGTCCTCGGGATCGTGCTGGGCGACCAGTGGCAGTTTCGGCTTGAACAGGAACCGTCCGAGTGCGCCGAGCAGCGCGGGCATCAGGGTGATGGCGGCGAATACCGCGAACCCGGCGGCGATGGCCCCGCCGATACCCATCATCGTGAGGAAGCCGATCCCGACCACCGAGAGCCCGAGCAGGGCGATCACCACGGTGAGTCCGGCGAACACCACGGCCGAACCGGCGGTGCCGACCGCGACACCCGCGGCTTCCTCGGGCGAATCCTGGACCACCAGCTCGTGTTTGTACCGGGAGACGATGAACAGCGCGTAGTCGATGGACAGCGCCAGGCCGATCATCGAGGCCAGGATCGGGGTGAACGTCGGGACTTCGGTCAGCGAGGTGCCGGTCAGGATGAGCGCGCCCGCGCAGGCGACACCGACGATACCGGTGACGATCGGGACGAACGCTGCCACGATGGCGCCGAAGGCGATGATCATGACGATCAGCGCGACCCCGATACCGATCATCTCGGCCTGGCCGGATTCGGCCTGGGTCTGGGCGATGGCGCCGGTGAGTTCCACGGTCAGGCCGGCGTTGCGGCCTTCCTGGGCGATGGCCTCGGCGGCCTGCCGGTTCTCCTCGGTGATATCGGAGAAGGTCGGCATCGTGAATTTCACGTCGAGCACGGCGACGGTATCCGGGTTGCTCTCGTTGAGCACGTTCAGCGGAGCGCCGCCGCACATGCCCTTGAACTCCGGTGAGCCCTGGCCGTCGAGGCAGTTGGGCTCCGGCAGCGGCGGGGCCTCACCGGGCGCGAGTTCGGCCGCGGCCTGAGCCTGGGCCTTGGCGGCTTCCTGGCTGGCGGGCATCATCGAGGTGGCGAGGACCGGGTTGACGGCCTGCTCGGTGTGGTCGACGATATCGAGTTCGTTCAGCCGCTGGACCAGTGCGTCGAGCGCGGCCATATTCGGCTCGTCGGTGAGTTTGCCGTTCTGGGCCGCGATCACATAGGTGCCGTTGATCGCATCGATGCTGAACATCGTCGCCATCTGCGGCATATGTTCCTCGAGGATGCCGGTGGCCTTCTCCGACGGTAGTCCCGGCATCTCGAAGCTGTCCTGGAACGGTTTGGACAGGGAGGCCGCCGCCCCACCGAGTAGTACCAGGATCAGCGCCCAGACGGGCAGCACTATCCATTTCCGGCGGAAAGCGAACTTTCCCCATCTGTACAGGAATACGGACACGAGGGATTTCTCCTAGCGAGGCCGGGACGGTTTGGTCATATGCGCGTGACGAACTGACGGCCGACGTCGCTATCGCGGACCGGGCTGCGCGGGCCGGACGCTTTCGCGTGCCCGGAGCCGGTGGATCCGCCTACACGGTGGACGCCAGATGTATCTACCGTACGGTAGGTAGGCTACCGGCAGGTTAAGCGGAGGAACAAGCTCGACTTCCGGTGCCGACCGGACTTGTCACGGGGAGAACGAGAAGGGGCCGAGCATGGCGAATCGCAGAACTGGCGACCACGTTACCGCAGGTCGAGATACCAAGCGGGCCATCCTGGACGCCGCCGTGCGGCTGTTCGTGGCCAAAGGTTACGAAGAGACGAGCCTGCGCGAAGTCGCGGATGCGGTCGGAATCACAAAGCCGTCGCTCTACTATCACTATGCCTCGAAACTGGAACTGCTCGTGTCGATCGTCAACCCCCTCCTCGACGATCTGCGCGCACTCGCCGAGGAAGTCGAGCAGCTGCCTCCGGACGCCGCTGCCCGCCGGACCGCTCTGCAGTCCTATATCCGGACCATGATCCGGCACCGCGACGCAGGCGAGATGATGCTGCGTAATGCCGTCCCCATCGTCAACGCGCTGGCCGACCAGTACCCGGTGATCGTCGACGCCAACAAAGCGCTACGGAACTGGCTGGCCGGGCCCGAGCCCACCGCGGTCCGGCTGCTGCGGGCAAGCGCCGCCATGGAAATCCTGGCCGTTGCGCTCATTTCGAACGAGATCGCCCAGGACGCGGGAGATGATGTGGTGGAGGCGACGCTGCTGGACGCGGCGCTCGCGGTTCTGCAACTCGGCGCCGACTAGGTTTGTCGCGTCACCGTGCCCCGGCACAGCGAAAGGTCAGGTCAGTCGTGCACATCACCGCCAAGGTGGATCATGCCGTGCGGACCCTGCTCGAGATCACGGCATCCGATCAGGCTGCCGCGGTGAAGGCGGAGTCCATCGCGGCAGCTCAGCGCATACCACCCAAAGTGCTCGAGAGTGTCCTGGCCGAGCTGCGCCGGGCCGGGCTGGTGACCAGCCGGCGCGGCCCCGACGGCGGTTACCGGCTGGCCCGCCCGCCCGCCGATATCTCCATCGCCGATGTCATCCGTGCCCTCGAGGGCCCGCTCGCCTCGGTACGCGGTCTGCGGCCCGAAGAAGTGCAGTACACGGGCGTGGCCGAAGCGTTGCAGCAGGTGTGGATCGCGCTGCGGGTGAATCTGCGCGCGGTGCTGGAGAACGTGAGCTTGGCCGATATCGCCGCGAACGGTCTGCCGGAATTCATCGGGACACTCACCGCCGACCCGGGCGCCTGGGTGCGCCGCGAACCGCACCGCACCGACCCGCCGAAAATCACAGGCCGCCCCACCGGGGCAGACGGTAGCGTGCGGTCATCATGTTGATCCGACTGCTCCGTGGTTTCCTGGGCCCGTACCGGAAACAGTTGACCGGGATCGTGGTACTGCAGCTGATCTCGGTGATCGCGATGCTGTACCTGCCGAGTCTGAACGCCGACCTCATCGACGAGGGCGTCACCAAGGGCGATATCGGCTACATCTGGACGGCCGGACTGCGGATGCTGCTGGTCTCCGGTGTGCAGATCATCGCCTCCGCGTCCTCGGTGTTCCTGGCCGCGCAGGCGGCGATGAGCGCGGGCCGCGACCTGCGCGGCGCCCTGCTGCACCGGGTGGGCGCGTTCTCGGCGCGCGAGGTCGGGATGTACGGCGCGCCGTCGCTGATCACCCGCAATACCAACGATGTCCAGCAGGTCCAGCTGCTCATCGTCATGGCCGCGACCGTGGCGGTGATGGCGCCCATCATGTGCGTCGGCGGCATCGTCATGGCGCTGCGCGAAGATTTCGGGTTGTCCTGGCTGCTGTTGATCGCGGTGCCCGCCCTGGCGCTGAGCATGGGTTTCATCATCGCCCGCATGGTGCCGGCGTTCCGGCAGATGCAGACCCGGCTCGACCAGGTCAACCGGGTGCTGCGCGAGCAGATCACCGGTATCCGCGTGGTCCGCGCCTTCGTCCGGGAGCCGCTCGAGACGTGGCGGTTCGGGGTGGCCAATACCGACCTCACCGATATCTCGGTGCGGGTGGGCCGGTTGATGGCGCTCATGTTCCCGACGGTCATGCTGATCAGCAATGTCACGTCGGTGGCGGTGATCTGGTTCGGTGGTAAGGCCATCGATACGGGCGAGATGCAGATCGGCTCGCTGACCGCGCTGCTCTCCTACATCATGCAGATCCTGATGGCCGTCATGATGGCATCGTTCCTGGCCATGATGGCCCCGCGCGCGGCGGTCTCGGCCGACCGTATCTCCGAGGTCCTCGATACCCCGTCGTCGGTGCGCTCACCGGACCTGCCGAAGCCCTTCCTGGGTGATCCCGCCGAGGTACGGGTGCGTGATGCCGCGTTCAGCTTCCCCGGTGCCGAGAAGCCCGTGCTGTGCGGGATCGATTTCGCGGTGCACCCCGGGGAGACCGCGGCGATTGTCGGTTCCACCGGGTCGGGTAAGACCACCCTGCTGAATCTGATCCCCCGCCTCATCGACGTCACCGAGGGCACGGTGGAGATCGGTGGCACCGATGTGCGCGACCTCGACCTGGCCGAGTTGCGGTCGCGCATCGGACTGGTTCCGCAGAAGGCGTACCTGTTCTCGGGCACGGTCGCGAGCAACCTGCGCTACGGCGATCCGGACGCCACCGACGAGGAACTGTGGCGCTGCCTGGAGATCGCCCAGGCCGCCGACTTCGTGCGGGCCATGCCCCAGGGCCTGGAGACCCCGGTCGCGCAGGGCGGGACCACGGTATCGGGCGGGCAGCGGCAGCGGCTGGCCATCGCCCGGGCCCTGGTGCGCCGGCCCCGGGTGTATCTGTTCGACGATTCGTTCTCCGCGCTCGATGTGGCCACCGACGCGCGGCTGCGCGCGGCCCTGCGCCCGGCGACCGCGGACGCCGCGGTGATCATCGTGGCCCAGCGGATCGCCACCATCCGCGACGCCGACCGGATCGTCGTACTGGAGGACGGTGAGATGGCGGGGGTCGGTACCCACGAGGAACTGCTGCGTGAGTGCGCGGAGTACCGCGAGATCGTCGAATCCCAGCTGAGTGTGGAGGAGGCGCTATGAGGGGCGATACCTCCGCCTTCGCTGCGGCCTCCGCCGGATCGCATGTACTCGCTTCTGAGGAGGCGCTATGAGGCCGGGAACGCCGGGGGCTCCGGACGCCAAACCGAAATCCTTCAAGCCTTCGCTGAAACGGTTGGTACGGCGGCTCACGCCGGAGCGGATGCGGGTGGGTGTGATCATCGGGCTGGGCATCGTCTCGGTGGTGCTCAACATCGCCGGGCCGTACCTGCTGGGCAAGGCCACCAACCTGATCTTCGACGGAGTCGTCGGCCGGCAGCTGCCCGCGGGGGTGAGCAAAGAGGAGGCGCTCGCCGGACTGCGGGCCCAGGGGCAGGACACCATGGCCGACATGCTGTCGGGGATGGATGTCGTACCCGGTGTCGGCATCGACTTCGACGCGGTCGGACGGGTGCTGACGCTGGTGCTCGCCCTCTACCTGGGCGCCGCGGTGTTCGGCTGGTTGCAGGCCTTCCTGCTCAACGATGCGATCAACCGCGTCATCAAACGGCTGCGCTCCGATGTCGAGGACAAGATCCACCGGCTGCCGCTGAGCTACTTCGACTCCGCGCCCCGCGGCGATGTGCTCAGCCGGGTCACCAACGATGTGGACAATGTCTCGCAAAGCCTGCAGCAGACCATGAGCCAGCTGCTCATCTCGGTGCTCTCGGTGATCGGCATCCTCGGCATGATGTTCTGGATTTCGTGGCTACTGGCATTGGTCGCCCTGCTGACGGTGCCCGCGGTGGTGGTGGTGACCGCCCAGATCGCCAAACGGTCGAAACCGCATTTCGTGGACCAGTGGAAATACACCGGGCTCGTCAACGCCCAGGTGGAAGAGGCCTATACCGGGCATGAGGTGGTCACCGCGTTCGGCCGCAGCAAGCAGGTCGGTGCCGAGTTCGACGAGCGCAACGACCGTCTCTTCAAGTCCAGTTTCCGAGCGCAGTTCATCTCCGGCCTGATCATGCCGTCCTCGATGTTCCTCGGGAACATCAACTACGTGCTGATCGCGCTGATCGGCGGGCTGCGGGTCGCCTCGGGTCAGCTGTCGCTGGGCGAGGTGCAGGCGTTCATCCAGTACTCGCGCCAGTTCAGCCAGCCGCTCACCCAGATCGGTGCCATGGCCAACCTGCTGCAATCGGGGGTGGCCTCGGCGGAGCGGATCTTCGAGATACTCGACGCCCCGGAACAGAGCCCCGACCCGGCCGAAAAGGTCACCCGTCCGCCCGAACGCGGCCGGGTGGAATTCGACGACGTCTCCTTCCGCTACGAACCGGAGACGCCGATCATCGAGCACCTCTCACTGGTCGCCGAACCGGGACATGTGGTGGCGATCGTCGGGCCCACCGGTGCGGGAAAGACCACGCTGGTCAACCTGCTGCTGCGGTTCTACGAGCTCGACTCCGGTGTGATCACCGTCGACGGGGTCGATATCACCGCGTTGAGCCGGGAACAGTTGCGCTCGCGGATCGGGATGGTGCTGCAGGACACCTGGCTGTTCAAGGGCACCATCCGGGAGAACATCGCCTACGGCGATCCCACCGCGAGCGACGACGATATCCTCGCCGCCGCCCGCGCGGCCTACGTCGACCGTTTCGTGCACGCCCTGCCGGACGGATACGACACGGTGATCGACGAGGAGGGTACCGGGGTCAGCGCGGGTGAGAAACAGCTCATCACCATCGCGCGGGCCTTCCTGTCCAAACCGGCCATCCTGGTGCTGGACGAGGCCACGAGTTCGGTCGATACGCGGACCGAACTGCTGGTGCAGCAGGCCACCGCGGAACTGCGGCGCGACCGGACCAGCTTCGTGATCGCGCACCGCCTGTCCACCATCCGCGACGCGGACCTGATCGTGGTGATGGAGGCGGGCCGGATCGTGGAGACCGGGGCGCACGATGATCTCCTGGCGCGCGAGGGAGCGTACTACCGGCTCTACAACGCCCAGTTCGCGGCGGCCGCGGTCGAGGCCTGACCCCGCCATGAGCCGGGTCGGGCCCGCAGGAGGTAGCGGAGCGTGACCACACAGGGCCCTCGCTCATGCCCGATGGGCGCTGCCTGAGAGGATGACCGCCGTGTCGGATGGCGTCGGATTCTCGTTCAGTGTCGGTACCCGCCTCGAGGGGCGGCACGGCCGCACCGGGGTGCTGCGGACCCCGCACGGAACCGTCGCGACCCCCGCCTTCGTCCCGGTGGGCACCAAGGCGACCGTGAAGGCGGTCCTGCCGGAGGCGATGAAGGAACTCGGGGCGCAGGCGCTGCTGGCCAACGCCTACCACCTGTACCTGCAGCCCGGCCCGGATATCGTCGACGAGGCCGGGGGCCTGGCGGCCTTCATGAACTGGCCGGGCCCCACCTTCACCGACAGCGGCGGGTTCCAGGTGATGTCGCTGGGGGTGGGGTTCAAGAAGGTCCTGGCCATGGAGACCGTCGATGTGCGCAGCGACGACGTCATCGCCAAGGGCAAGGAACGCCTGGCGACCGTGGACGACGAGGGGGTGACCTTCCGGTCGCATCTGAACGGGTCGAAGCATCGCTTCACCCCCGAGGTGTCGATGGGGATCCAGCATCAGCTGGGCGCGGACATCATGTTCGCCTTCGACGAGCTCACCACGTTGATGAACACCCGCGGGTACCAGGAGAAATCGGTGCGGCGCACGCACGACTGGGCGCAGCGGTGCATCGACGAGCACGAGCGGCTCACCGCCGAGCGAACACACCGGCCCTATCAGGCGCTTTTCGCGGTGGTGCAGGGTGCGCAGTACGAGGACCTGCGGCGCAAGGCTTCCCGGGAACTGGCCGAGATCCGTGGTGCCGCGGGAAGCGGTTTCGACGGATACGGGATCGGCGGGGCACTGGAGAAGCACAATCTCGGGACCATCGTCGGCTGGTGCTGCGACGAACTACCCGAGGACAAGCCCCGCCATATGCTGGGCATCAGCGAACCCGAGGATATGTTCGCCGCGATCGAAGCCGGCGCGGACACCTTCGACTGCGTGAATCCGTCCCGGGTGGGCCGCAACGGCGGAATCTATGTGGAGGCCGGCCGGTTCAATATCGACACTCTCCGCTTCAAACGGGATTTCACGCCCATCGACGAGACCTGCGACTGCTACACCTGCGCGAACTACACCCGCGCCTATATCCACCACCTGTTCAAAGCCAAGGAGATGCTGGCCTCCACGCTGTGCACGATCCACAACGAGCGTTTCACCATCCGCCTCGTGGACCGTATCCGGGCCAGTATCGACGGAGGTTACTTCGACGAGTACCGGGCCGAAGCGCTCGGCCGCTGGCAGGGCCGGATCACCGCACCGTGATCTTGGCGTCGCCTCCGGCGCCGCGGGGTCGGGGCCCTGTGACCCCGATTCTTCCCTCCTCCACTCAGTCGCTGCGCTCCCTCGCTCCGTCAGTCCAGAATCGGGGGCGGGCCCCGACCACGAACGCAGACTTTCCGGAGTAGGCGGAAGGTGGATGTTGTCGTGCGCCTGGACCGGCCTGGGGAGGTTCACGACTCTGTCAGTGCTCAAAGGTCGCCGATCTCTGGACGGCCGACTGCACGCGCTCCTTCGCTCCGTCGGTCCAGAGTCGGGGCGGGCTCCGACCATGAATGCCGACCATCGGGAGTAGACAAGAGGTGGGTGCGGGCGTGCCGAATGGCGGCTGCCGAGTGTGGACCGGAGTGTGTTGTGCCCGGCGCGGTGGCCGGGCACAACAGGTCCGGGTCAGGAGCGCAGCGGGGCGGCGTCGCTCGGGGCGTAGGTCGGTTCGTGTTTCTTCAGCAGCGCGATCACCTGGTAGGTCACCGGCAGGACCAGCACCTCGCAGAGCGTTTTCCACAGGAACCCGATGATCACATAGTTGACGAACTGTCCCCAGCTGTCGATACCGATGGCCGTGGCGGCGATCGAACAGAAGATCAGCGTATCGGCGAGTTCGCCGACCACCGTCGAGCCGATCAGCCGCGCCCACAGATATTTCTCCCGGGTCCGTTCTTTGATCAGTACCAGCGTCGCGGAGTTGAGCAGCTGACCGACCATATAACCGGCCAGACCGGCCGCCACCAATTGCGGTGTGGTGCCGATGACGCTGCGGAAGGCCTCCTGATTCTCGTAGAACACCGCGGCGGGCAGCCGGATCGCGATGGCGAAGCAGATAACAGTCAGCAGCAGTGCGGCGAAACCATAGAAGACAGCGTGCCGGGTGGCGCGGAATCCGTAGACCTCGCTGAGCACGTCACCGACGATGTAGGCGAGGGGGAACAGGAAGAACGCGGCATCGGTGGTGATCGGCAGGATCTCCAGCGGTCCGAGGGTCAGCGAACTGTCGGCGAAGAACTGCACCCCCTTGGTCGCGCAGATATTGGAGACGATGAGTGTTGCGGTGAACAGGACGACGATCGGTGTGTAGTACCCCCGCGCCACCTGTGCGTGGGCCGCATGCGCGGGCGCGGGGTGTCCAGACTTGCCGGGTAAGGGGGTTTTGTTCGAATCTTCCACCCGACTATCCAATCAAACTCTCGAATAGGCTGTAGTCATGACGAACCCCGGTGAATCCGACGAGTGGTGGAAGCAGTACGGGGGGTCGGGCGTTTCGTCGGACCCCGCTGCCGGGCAGCATCCGTCCGAACCTTCCAGTTATCCGTCGGCACCGCAGTACCCTTCCACCCCGGCCGCGGCCTCCACACCGCCGCCCGGACAACCGTCGTACGCGACCCCGCCGCCCGCGGCCCCCTACCCCGGGACGCCGTCCTACTCGCCCTACGGTGCGCCGGGGGCCGGATATCCGGCGGGCTACCAGCCCTACGGTTATCCGGCCAACCGCGGTACGAACGGCCTGGCCATCGCGTCGCTGGTCACCTCGCTGGCCGGTTTCGCGACCTGCGGCGCCACCTCGATCGTCGGGATCATCCTCGGCGTCATCTCGCTCAACCAGATCCGCGACAGCGGCCAGGAGGGCCGCGGGATGGCGCTCGCCGGTATCTGGATCGGGGTGGGCCTGATCGCCCTGGGACTCATCTGGTTCGTGGTGATGATCGTCGCGAGCGCCGCGGGGGCCTGACCCGCCGGGTACTCAGGCCGCGATGACCTGGGTACCGCCCGCGAGTTTGTCGTTCCAGCCCTGCCGGTTCGGGTTCTTGTCGAGAGTGGCGGCCGTGTAGAGCATGAGCGCGGCTCCGGCCACCCAGCCGACACAGGGCACGATCAGCACCGCCAGGAAGATATTGCGTTTCAGCGAGAGCAGCGGCGGGACGGTGGGTGCCCCGTCCGGTGCCACGACCTTGAGGCCCAGGATCTTCTTGCCCAGAGTGGCGCCGGTCTTCCACTCCATGAGCACGTAGTACACCAGCGTGACCGCGAAGATGATCGCGTAGCTGACCGCCGGTCCGGTGAGACCGGTCAGGTTCGGCATGAGGACGAAGTTCAGCAGCAGGGCCAGCGGGAGCGCGATGATGAGGTTGTCGATCAGGCGGGCCGCGAATCGTGGCCACAGGTTGCCGGGGACGCCGAACGCGGGCTGATGGTGCCCGTACTGCTGTCCGCCGTACTGTGCTTCCGGAAACACCGTCTGCTGGTAGCGGGGAGCGGGCTGGGCCGGAGGGGCGGCCGGGGGCTGCTGACCGTAGGGCTGTGGCTGTCCGGCCGGCGGGTTGTAGTGCGGCGGCTGGGGAGCGTACGGGTCCGGCTGTGGCGCATATCGGCCCGGCTGAGGAGCGTACTGCCCGGGCGGCGGGTACTGCGGGGGCTGCCCGTACGGCTGCCCGGCCTGGGGGTGGTTGCTGGGGTCGTACCCGCCACTGGTCATCTCGCCTGCCTGAACTCGAAATCCGAAGATCTGGTCGCAGGCCAGGTTACGGACAGCGGCCCGCGACCACCAAGCTGTCGGGGTCGAGCACCCAGGGGTCGCGGGGGAGCCGGGCCGGGTCGAATCCGGGGAGCAGTTCGGCCGCGCTGTGGCCCGCCAGGCCGAGCGAGGCGGCGAGCCTGCCCACCACCCGGTCGACGGTTTCCCCGCGCGCGAGCCGATCGGCCAGTGTGACCGCACCGTCGCGTTTGGCCAGCCGCGTGCCCTCGGTGTTGAGCACCAGCGGAACATGCGCGTACTCGGGTACCGGCAGTCCGAGCAGGGTGGCGAGGTAGGCCTGCCGGGGTGTGGACGGAAGCAGATCGTCGCCGCGTACCACCTGATCCACCCCCTGTTCGGCATCGTCGACCACGACTGTCAGGTTGTAGGCGGGTATTCCGTCGCCGCGGCGCAGCACCAGATCGTCGACCGGGCCCCGGTACCGGCCGTGCAGGCGATCGATGATCTCGAATTCCGTACGGGCCGAACGCAGCCGCAACGCGGCGGGCCGGCCGGCCGCGCGGCGCTGCGCGCGTTCGGCAGGGGAGAGGTCACGGCAGGTGCCGGGGTAGGCGCCCAGCGGTCCGTGTGGCGCGGTGACGGCCTGCTGGATTTCCTTTCGGGTGCAGAAGCATTCGTAGGTCAGTCCGGCGGAGGTGAGCCGGTCCACGGCCGCGGCGTAGTGGTCGAGGCGGTCGGACTGGTGGGTCACCGGTCCGTCCCAATCGAGGCCGACGGCCCGCAGGTCGGCGAGCTGGCGTTCCTCGGCACCGGGCCGCACCCGGTCCAGATCGTCCACCCGCAGCACGAACCGGCGGCCGGTGCCGCGGGCGAAGAGCCAGGCCAGGAGGGCGGTGCGCAGGTTGCCCAGGTGCAGATCCCCCGACGGGCTGGGCGCGTACCGCCCCGCGGGCGCGGCGGACGTGGTGGACGTGGTGGACGGCATCGGGGTCATGCCATGTCTCGGCGCAGCCGGGGCATCAGCCCGGACGGATCGATATCCGGTGGCGCGGGGCGTTGGTGTCCGGCGGCGACGTCGTTGTTTCCCGGGTCGGCCGCCAGGTCGGTCAGCAGGGCCTCGGCGTGGGCGATGAGGCCCGGTCCGTCGAGGTCGTAGGGGAGTTCTCCCGGTGGGTACCCGGCGGCGGCCGGATCGAAGGCCCGGATCCGCCCGACAGCGCGTTCCAGCAGCGTACGTGCGCCTTTCGGGTTCCCGCGCTGGATATGGGTGAGGCCGACCGCGTACTGCGCGAGACCCTGCCACAGCATGCGTTCGGCCTCTGGGCCGTTTTTCCAGACCGACTCCAGTACTTCGTGCGCGTTGAAGGCCAGCCCCTGATCCAGCAGCTGCTGGGCGTAGTCGAGGGCTGCGGCGGGCGCGAGGCTCAGGTCGTCGGGTATCCGCGGTACGCCGGGGCTTCCCGGCGGCAGCGGGCGCCCCAGTCGGTCCCGGGGCCTGGCGTTGGTGGCGCGCCCCTGTTCGTCTCGATCGCGTTCGGGCATGCCGCCATCATCCCGCCGGGGCACGATCGCCGATGCGGTAGGGGTATTGACAAATGGTAATCGGGTTATCGCATAAGAATCACTGGGCTATTAGTGCACCCGCCCGGTTTTTTGGAGCAAAGTCATCCTTATAAGTCTGCAATTACACAGCAATACGGCATCTTAGCGGTGTTGCCAAATATATTGGCCCAGTTGGAAAGACGGCGGCAAATCCGGTGTGAACCTGCTAGTGTTCGGGGAGCGGGGCCCCCTCACATGGGGTTTTGGTCACCGCGTCAGATGTGTTCGCGGAAGTGTGAGTCCAATACTGGCAAACCGGATATTTGCTCGCTATCTGCGCGTGCATCCGCGTATTCGGTGGTATCCACCGGATACCAGCTAGTCAGGAACTATGCAGGATCGAATATCATTATCGACGCAGCGAAGGAGTGCAGTGCCGTGAAGGTGGATATGACGGGTGCTGTGTGGCGGAAGAGTTCATACAGCGGCCCGGACGGGAACTGCGTGGAGGTGGCATTTCTCGTAGACGGCAACGTGGCGGTCCGTGATACGAAGGATCACGGCAGTGGGCCGGTGCTGGCCTTCGCGCCGGGCGAGTGGGCCGAATTCCTGTCCGGAGTATCGGCAGCGGACTTCCACGGCGCCTGACGGTTTTCGCGATATCAGGCAAGGCGGCCCCGGACCCGTTGGGTCCGGGGTCTTTGCGTGCGCGCACCACGGACGGGTCACGCCCGGCGGCATCCATTAGGGTCGGCCGGTGATACCGCTGGCACCCCCGGACGCGACCATGTACTGGCTTTCCCGGCGCACTCGCAACGACCAGTTCCTCCTCTACTGTTTCGCCGAATCCACCTGGGAGAACAGCCGACTGCGCGATGCGGTGGTCCAGCGGTGCGCCGCGATACCCGAGCTGCGGGTCAGGTTGTGCCCGGACCCCACCGGACTGTCCTACCCGGTATGGGTTCCCGCCGACCCCGAACCGGACCAGTACGTGACGCACCGGCTCGACCGGCCGCACTGGCCCGACCTGCTCGCGGTTCTGGGACGGCTGCTGGGCACCGGAGTCGATGCCGCCCGGCATCCATGGCGGCTGCACATCTTCCGCGGTATCCGGGAGAGTCCGGCGCCCGATCCGGAGGTGACCGTGGTGGTGCTGCAGATATCGCACGCACTGGTCGACGGCCGTGGCGCGTCCCGAATTGCCCGGGCCCTGTTCGCCGCCGACCCCGGCACCGCAACGACGCCGGGCACGCGCCCGCTGTCGCGTGCCCGGATGGCGGTGCGCGCGGGTCGCGGGGCGCTGGCCCTGCCACCGGGTATCGCGCGGACCTTCCGGCGCGGACTCGCCGCCGGCCGGGCCCGGACCGAACTCGCGGAACTCACCGCGGCCGGGCGGGTGCCCCCGGCCGCGCCGGGATACCCACCGGGCGCCCTCAATGTGCCGGGCGAGGTCACCGGTCATTCGGTGCGGATGCTGGTCTGGCGGGCGGAGGACTTCCGGATGCCCGGCCGCAGCGTCACAGTGGCGGGCCTGACGGCCATCTCGTTCGCGCTCCAGCGGTATCTGCGCGAGCGCGGTGCGGACGCTGCTGCCCTGGGCGCTCAGGTGCCGATGGCGATACCGCCCCGGCCCGGGGTCCGCAACAACTACCGCAGCCTCGGCGTCGATCTGGCGATCGGCGAGGACGACCCGGCGCGGCGTGCCGCGGCGATCGCCGCGGATCTGGCCGCCCGGCGGGAACGGGCCGTCCATCCGCTGCTCGGTGCGCAGGACGCGGTGACCGCGGTTCTCCCGCCGCTGCTACTGCGGCGCGACGTACGTAATTACCCGATCGATCTCGTGCCGGAGCGGATCACCGGTCACACCGTCGTCTCCAGCGTCGACCGCGGCCCGGCCGATCTCCGTTTCGGTGCGGCCCCGGTCCGGTTCACCGGCGGCTTTCCCGCGCTCGGTACCGTGATGCATCTCACGCACGGTATCCACGGGATGGGGGACACCGTCACCCTCTCCCTGCACGCCGACCCGGCGGTCGTCCCGGACCTCGACGACTATGCCGAACACCTGCGTGCGGCATTGTGGGATGTGCGTGGCGCCGGTTGAGCGGGGGCGACCGCGCGCCGATCGCTCAGTTCGGTTCGATGTCCAGCTCCTCGCGGGTGGCGCCGATGAGTTCGCGTTCGGCCACCCGGACCTCGCCGAGCAACTGGTTCTTGTGGTCGCGTGCGGCGCGGATCTCCTCGGCCGGGGCATCCTGCAGTTTCTTGCGCTGTAGCGTGAGCGCGGCCAGCAGCGCGTCGGAGAGGGTATCGGCCAGCCGGCGCCACTGTTTGTAGTGCTGATCCGAGCCGACCAGGCGCAACACATTCGCTCGCTCCGAGCCGTCCTCCAGATCGTGGATCAGATCGCCGATGAGCTCATCGGTCCACTCCTCGTCCCGCCGCAGCGCCTGGCAGAGCCGGCCGGACATGCTCAGCGTATCGGCGATCGCGGCGACCACGGTGCCGCGGCGCCAGTTCTCACCCGCCTGCCCGAGCGCCACCGCGTGCGCGGACTCGACCTGGTGATGGGCGGCGTCGAGTTGCAGCCGGGTCGTGTCGACCTGGCGTTTGGCGCTGTCGTTCTGTTGCTGGGCGGCCGCGGCCAGGGTGCGCTGAGCACGCTCGTCGGCGGCGGCGATCGCATCCCGGTTCGTCCGGTTGTTGACCAGTACCGCGATCACCGCCACGCCGCCGAGGACCAGCGAACCGAGCAGTGGCAGCCACGACTGCCACCAAGCCGGGGAACTCTGAACGACTTCGATCACCTGGGGATCCACGGCGCCCATCATGGCACCGTCGGCGCGAGCAGGCGCGACGGCCGTCACAATTAGGTGATCAGCGCGGCAAACTGCTGGATATCTTGCTGGATAACGGGATTCGTGCTATGAGACCGGTCGGTGTGCCGGGGTCCGGACCGGGTATGAGCGGGCGTTTTCACGATGCGCCGGGGTGCCAGGTATGCTGCTCGGCGGAGGATTCGCCTAGTGGCCTATGGCGCTCGCCTGGAACGCGGGTTGGGTTAACAGCCCTCGCGGGTTCGAATCCCGCATCCTCCGCCACCGAATCCGCCGGTAGCAGTCCTGCTACCGGCGGATTTGTTTTCATTTGCGCAGTTCGTCGAGCACTTTGCGGACTTGGTCCCGGCATATCCGGTCCACCGTCGACCGATCCACCACACCGTCGTAGGTGATGTACATGTTCACCTTGACCGAGACATTGCTGTCCTTGGCCGCGACCGTGTAGTCCAGGGTCTGGAACGACGAGTAGTCGTTGATCTGGGACGAGTAGTAGGCGTCCTCGCCCAGTCCGGTCACCGCGCCGGAGGAGTAATCCGTGCCGGTGGTGGCGGTATCGGATTTCTTCCAGTCGTCGTAGCCGTACGAGCCGTATTCGCTGTCGAAGGTGACGTCGAGGCCGAGGCGGGCACTGTTGGAGTCGGTGCCCTCATTGCTGACCCGGCAGTTCAGCGATCCGCCCCCATAACTGGCCGGAGCGTCCTCCTGATGGGTGGTCTCGTCGCGGTTGGCCGCCCACTGGTCCAGGACGGAGGCGTCGACGAGGTCACAGGCGTTGGTGACGTTCTCCATGCCGTAGTCGCCGTCCGCCCCCTCGGACCCCGAGTCGGAGTTCACCAGCGCGATTCCCCCGATCCCGCAGATCAACAGGATCACGAACAGCACCACTCCGACCACGATCAGGGCCGTCTTGTTCTTCGACCGCGACCGAGCGGCCGCGGCGGCTCCGTATCCGGTGGGGCTTCCGAAACCGGACGGCCCGGACTGCCACGCGGGGCCGGGGGCCGGATACTGCGGCTGCCCGCCGGTGTACTGCTGCCCGCTCGCATACTGCGGTTGCCCGCTCGGGAACTGCTGCTGACTGCTCGGAGGCTGCTGCTCGCCGGGGTACTGATGTTGCTGTCCACTCGAGTACTGCTGCTGTCCACTCGAGTACTGCTGCTGTCCACTCGAGTACTGCTGCTGACCGCTCGAGTACTGCTGCTGCCCGCTCGGATACTGCTGCTGATCGCTCGAGTACGGCGGCGCCGCCGCGTGCGGGTTCTGATCGCCGGGGAACTGCGGGGCGGCGTTCGGGTTCACCATCGTCGGATCCGCGCCCGGGGTGCTGCCCGGCCCGGGCTCGCCCGCCCCACCGCCGGGTGTTTCCCACCACTTCGTCTGCTCCGCGCGCTCGCGCTCCGGCGGATTCTCCTCGGTCATCCTCGCCATCCCCTCGTGTGGTGAGGGAATATCCCCCTCCGACTCAGAAGAATGGTAGCGATCACGGGGCCTGCTCGTACCCGGCCCGGTGGGCGCGGTATCGGCCCCCTGCAGCGCGCAGGGTGGGTAGCCGCTACACTGGCCAACGGATCCCGCGCGGCGCGCATCCTGTGAACTCCCCCAGGGCCGGAAGGCAGCAAGGGTCAACGGGCTCTGCCGGGTGCGCGGGGTCCCCTTATTCAGCGGGGCCCTTCACTCGAGACTTACCTCAGCGCTTGCCCTCTGCCTTCTCCTGCTCCGGATGGTCCATCTCTGTGGCCGAGGCCGGTAGGGCTGCGACCCGCCCTGCCGAAGGCGGGGCAATCGAACACAGCGCGCAGACTCCCAACCCCGCCCGGTGGTGACGGGTGCCCGGGTAACGTGGCTCGGGGCGGCCGGACCCAGCGGTCGTCCGTAAGCGAGCACTCACCAGGTGGAAAGGCTGTCCACGATGCCCCGGCAAACGCAGATCGGTTTGATGAGTCCCGAGGAACTCACCGCCGAGCACGAACTCCAGTCCGCGAACTACGCGACGCTGCAGGCTGCTCAGCTCACCCTCGATCTGACCCGGGGAAAGCCCTCGCCGGAACAACTCGCCCTGTCCTCGGCGCTGCTGTCGCTGCCCGGCGACGGTGACTTCCGCGACGGCACCGGTACCGACTGCCGCAACTACGGTGGGCTGCACGGACTTCCGGAACTGCGGGCCATCTTCGGCGAACTGCTCGGTATCGGCGTCGACAATCTGATCGCGGGCAACAACGCCAGCCTGGAGTTGATGCACGACTCCATCGTCTTCGCGACCCTGTTCGGGCTACCCGATTCGCCGCGGCGGTGGGCCGACGAGCCCACCGTGAAATTCCTGTGCCCCAGCCCCGGTTACGACCGGCATTTCGCGATCACCGAATCGCTGGGCTTCGAGATGATCACCGTGCCGATGCGGCACAACGGGCCCGACACCCGGGTCGTCGCCGAGCTGCTGGCCGACGATCCGCAGATCAAGGGCTTGTGGGCGGTGCCGAACTATTCGAACCCGACCGGTGTCGTCTTCTCCGAAGACGTGGTGCGCGAACTGGTTTCGATGCCCGCCGCGGCCCCCGATTTCCGGCTGTTCTGGGACAACGCCTACGCGGTGCACCCGCTCACCGATACCGCGGCGCCGGTGCTGGATGTCCTGTCGCTGGCCGCGGCCGCCGGAAACCCGCATCGGCCACTGGTTTTCGCCTCGACCTCCAAGATCACCTTCGCCGGCTCCGGGGTCAGCTTCTTCGGCGCCTCGACCGAGAACCTGAACTGGTACCTGAGCCATGCCGGGAAGAAGAGCATCGGCCCGGACAAGGTCAATCAGCTGCGCCACCTGCGGTTCTTCACCGACGCCGCCGGGGTGCGGGCACATATGCAGAAGCATCGCGCGATCCTGGAGCCGAAGTTCGCGCTTGTCCTGCGGATTCTCGAGGAGCGGCTGGGCGCGTCGAAGGTCGCGTCCTGGACCGAACCGAAGGGCGGCTACTTCATCAGCCTCGATGTCCTCGAAGGCACCGCGGCGCGGGTGATCGAACTGGCGAAGAACGCCGGAATCGCGCTGACCGCGGCGGGTTCGGCCTTCCCGTACAAGAAGGACGTCGAGGACAAGAACATCCGGATCGCCCCCAGTTTCCCGGCGCTGCCAGAGCTCGAGCAGGCCATGGACGGCCTGGCGACCTGCGTGCTGCTGGCAGCGACCGAGAAACTACTGAAGTAGGAGCCGGAAGGCCCGGGGTCAGGCGGGTTTGCGGACGTGTACGGCGAACATGGTCACCGAGAGGTGGATATCACCGGCCGCCGCACCCCGGGCCAGATCGGCGAGTAGTTTGTCGCGTTCGGCCTCGGTGATCACTCGCCGGGCCACCGCCATGGCGGAGACCCGGCTGACCAGCGCTCCGGCCCCGACCGAACGGTCCTGGATCAGCGCCTGCGAGCCGGTGCTCTCCACCTCCAGCCCGGCCGCGGTCAGCAGACCTGCCAGCCTGCGGCCCGAGTAGGGGTTGGTCGTCGCCGAGATGAGAGTGTCCACGACCTCGCGGACCACGCGATGCTCTCCGGGGTGCACGATGGCCGATCCCCAGTCGGCATCCATCACCACGGCCCGGCCACCGGGGCGCAGTACCCGGGCGATCTCGCGCGCGGCTCGGGCGGGTGCGGTCAGATGCTGGAACACGCGTTCGCACAGCACTGCGTCGAAGGCGGCGGACCCGAACGGGATGCCGTAGGCGTCACCGGAATGGAACGTGGCCGATGAACGCGCCTCGGCGGCGCGCGCGACGGCCGCGGCGAGCAGGTTCGGATCGGGTTCGACACCCGCCGCCGAACCGGTGGGCCCGACCGCGTCGGCAAAGGTGATCACCTCCGATCCGGTACCGGAGCCGATATCGACCGCGTGCTCACCCGGCTGCAACGCCAGGGCCTCGTGTGCCCAGTCGCGTAGCCGGGTGAGTCCCGGAAGGGTGGCCTGTAGATCGCGGATATCGACCAGCTGGTCGTGGCCTGCGGCATCGAAACGGTCGGGGCGTAACCCGAAACTGTCCATGGGTCCGTGTCCATCCAGTGTGGTGGGTGGCTTTGTCGCCGTGTCTGGCATGGGGGCGAGCCTAATAGGTGCAGCTGGGGAAGCCCATCCATCATGGCCGGAGCGGACGCGGAGGTACGCACGGCGGGGAGCGGCGCGGTGTCCGTGGGATCATCGCTGGTAGTCCAGAGTGAGGAGCAGGGCATGGCGAAGTTGTGTCTGGCGCAGGAACCCGAGGCCGACGAGCTGCTCTCGGAGAGCTCACTGGCACTGCTGATCGGGATGCTCCTGGACCAGCAGTACCCGCTCGAGCACGCTTTCCGGGGCCCCAAGAAGCTCGCCGACCGGATGGGCGGACTCGATATCCAGGCGATCGCCGCCGCGGACCAGGCCGAATTCGAGGAGCTGGCCGCGACACCGCCCGCCATCCACCGCTACGGCCGGTCCATGGCCCGGCGGATCCAGGACCTCGCCCGCTACGTGATCGAACACTACGACGGGGAGGTGGCCGCGATCTGGACCGTCGGCGACCCCGACGGCCGGGAAGTACTGAAGCGGTTGAAGGCGCTGCCCGGTTACGGCGACCAGAAGGCCCGGATATTCCTGGCACTGCTCGGTAAGCAATTGGGGGTGCGGCCGGCCGGGTGGGAAGCGGCTGCCGGGGACTACGCCGAACCGGGTTCGCGGCGCTCGGCGGCCGATATCGTCGACGGCGAGACCTTGCTCGAAGTGCGTGCCTTCAAAAAGCAGATGAAGGCTGCCGCCAAGCAGAAATAACCCGCCCCCCGGCCTGCGAGCGGGTCAGTGTATCCGCGCCAGCCGGGTGAGTTCGGCGGCCAGATCGGATTCGCCGACCGGGGTCAGTGCCAGGTGGCTGCCCGCGGCGAGTAGGTAGCGTCCGTCGCCGGTGAAATCCAGCCAGGTGCGGTGTATCGGCGGCGGTGACATGGGATCCTCCGGGGTCACGGCGACCGTGAAGAACCCTCGTGCGTCGATGGGCCGGTGCAGGATCTCGCGCAGCCGTTCGGCCCGGCCGGGCTGCTGCCGGCCCGAATCCGGGCAGAGGACGGCCTCCCGTGGTTCCCGCATGGCCGGAAGGGTGCCGGCTGTGGCCGGCCCGAGCACGGTGGCGAGGTGCTTACCGATATTCCGGGCGTGGCAGGCCGTGACGCTCACCTGTCCCGAATGCGCGCGGATCACCGCGCCCCAGTTTCCGAAGGCGACGGCGAGCGCGAGGATCGGATCGGGGCGGCGCCGGTCGCCGTCGAACTCGTCGCCGAAGACAGTGACCCGGGTGACATCGGTGCGGGCGAGGAAACGCAGCGTACCGGTGAGATCGGCATCGCTGTTGGGTGGAAACCGGGAGTCCAGCCCCAGCGCGGCCCGCGCGCTCTCGGTGCCGACGGTGGCTCGGGGAGCCAGGTCTATGGGGTGGGGCCGCCGGTCGAGCCCGGTCTCGGTCTGCCAGATATGACCGAACTCGTCCGGCGTGAACACCCAATCCATCAGCGGTTCCCGTCACCCGGTCGGGTTCTGTCCGGGTCCTCGGTCCCGGTGTACTCACCGAAGACCGGCGGGACGGCGGGCGGGGTGGCGGTCAACTGCTCGTTCGGTCTGTGCAGATAGTCCGGACTGCTGCGTTCGCCATCGGGTGCGCGTGACGGCACCGGTCCGGGGGCGGGCGGCAGCGGGAATCCGCTCGGTCGCACCGTCCGGGTCCAGGGGTGTTCGGATCTCTGGTTCATCGCCGGGTCCGTCCCGGCGCCCGGGGGAGCGAGTGATTCCCGCGCCGCTTCGGTGGTCGGACGGGAGGGGACCGAGCGGGCTATCTGTTCGCTCTGGCCGGGTCGCTGGGCGGCCGCGGCGCCTGCGTCGGAACCGGTTGCGGCGGGACCGGGCTGGGGCGCGGCCGGTGTCGTCGAGCCGACCTGGCCCGGCCGGTGACCGCCGTGCGGTGCGGCGGGGGCGGTATCGGCACGGCCGGCTGTTTCTGCCGGACCCCATCCGGCCGCCGCGGGGGATCGGGGCGGTAGGGCCGCGGGAGCGGGGCTCGTATCGCCTCGGTCTGGAAACCCGGCCGCCTGCGGTACCGGGGCCGGCGCCCGGAGCGGACCCGGGGAGCCGGCGCTGTCCGCGGCGCCGCGGTCCGCGGTGGGCGCAGCGGGCAGCGCGGCCGGGGCGGTGGCGGCCGTCGCGGTGCCCGCCGAACCGGCGGTGTTGCTTCCCGGCGGGAAGTCGGACGGATTCCCCGCTGCGCCGGTAGGCCGCACCGCTGTATCGGAAGGCGGCATTGCCGTATCGAGAAGTGGCGCCGGTGTATCGGGAGGCGGCGCCGGTGTACGGGAAAGCGGCGCCGGCGCATCGGGGGAGGACTCGGATGTATCGGCAGAGGGCGCCGGTGCCATGGGAGAAGACTCGGGTGCCGCGGTCTCGGTGTCCGGCCGCGGTATTGCTGCCGGTGAACCGTCGCTTTCTCCGCCGCGTACGGCGATGGGATCGTCGGGATCCGGCTCGGTGCGGCCCGGGTCGGGATCGTCGGCCGGGGCTTTCGGGTTGTCGTCCGGCGCGGACGCCGGGCTCGCCGACTGCGGAGGGGCGACCGCCTCCTCGGACGGGGTGCGGCTGCGCTGGGACTCCGGCGACGGCGGTGCCGCGGGTGTGTTCGGCCGTGCCGGTGCCCCGGCGGGGGGTGGCTCGTCGTCCGGAGCCCCGGCCACCGGCGCGGTGAAACGGGGGACGGCGTCGCCGCTGGCCGGGATCGTCGGGTTGTAACCGAAGGTCATGGCGTCCTGGGCCTCGGCCGTCAGAGTCGCCGCGGCGGTGTTGTAGGCCGTGCGCCGCTGCGCTCCGGCAGCCGCCTCGACAGCCGGGTCCGGATCCGGCAGATAGGGGCCCGGTGGTGGCGGGATCGCCGCGCGAACGGATTCGGCGGCGGTGGAATCGGCCGAAAGCTTCTGTTCGACGACGCGGCAGACCGCGACGGCGTCGTCGCCGGCCAGTACGAACGCGGCCGCGGCCCGTGCGGCGGCCACGGCCGCGAGACCCGACCAGTCACCGGAGAACCGGGTGAGGTCGCGGGCGAATTCGTCGAAGGCCGTTTCCACCGTGGTCGCGGTGTGGCCCCAGGTATCGGCGAGACGGCTCAGTTCGGCCGGCGCCAGTTTTTCGTGTACCAGGTCCCAGATCTGCTGATGGGTGTACGCGCCGAATACTTCACGGTCGGGTACATAGGCCGGGTCTGTGCCCGCCCCCGCGGTACCCGGCTGCCCCTGCTGCGCCACTGTCGGCCCCCTTGGTTGCGCGATCCGGCGCACCGCTCCGGCGCATCGGACCGCATGGTTTCAATTTTTCTGCACCCCTGCGTAATTGGACATACTGCCGCATCTCATGCGGTATCCGCCACCGTGCGGGCGAAGGCCGCGCTGTTGGCCGCGTCGGCCTCGAGAAATAGAGCGGCGGCCGCCAGATACGCGGCCTTGTGCCGCAGCGCCGTCTGTTCGAAGGCGCTGAGGGTGTCCAGGTACTCCTGGCCCTTCGCGGCGAAACCCCGCGTCAGCGCATGGCCCGACGGCAGCTCCGGGAATCCCCGCACCTCGGTGAGGCCGACCGCGTCCACCCGTGCCTGCCGTATTCGCTCCGCGAGCCGGTCGCACGATTCGGCCAGGCCGCGCGCGGCCGCTTCGGTCATATGGAACTCTCCGGCCCGCGCCGCCTCGTACAGGCGGACGGCTGCCGATTGACCCAGATCTGGTACGGGCATCGTCTTCCCCCTTCGGACTCCCCACCGTGCGTCCGGAGCATAGCAGCGGAAAATGCCGTGTACCAGGGTCTTCGCGGTTCGTCGGGCGTGCCTTCGCGAGCGCGGGCAGCGCGGCGGACCGGATCACGCACCCGGCCGCGCCGACGGGCTCCGAGCATCCGCCGGTCTGCGGGAATATTGTCCGCCGTTGTGCGGGGAATATTCTCCGGAGAACGGCGGAGAATATTCCCCGGATGTCGACGGGAAATAACGGGTTCCGACTGCGGCCTTATTTCCCGGACGATAACGGAGAATTCGATCGGGCTACGTTTCGAATTCACCACGGTCCGGGTACGAGGCCGATACCACACTCCGGGCCGTCGAGAATGACCGTGCACTGCCGGAAGGCGGGCGATGTGGCAGTGAAAATATGGGGTCGAGCAGGGCGAACGTCCCGGCCACCGAGACGAAGATCGCCGAAACCTTGGTGTTGCGCCCGGGGAGATGTTAATTTATTTGTTATGTCTACCAGCAGCGCCGACTCACGGAAGGTCACCTATGTGACCGCCGCTCTCGGTCTGCGCCTGCCCCTCACCCGCGAGTTGTGTTGCCGCCGTTGCCGCGGTTGAGCGATTTGGATCTCCCAGCCGCCTCGGTCCAGTTGTAGGCATATCCCGTTTCGCGGGAAATATTCATCGAGGAAATTCATATGGCTGTCCGCACCGCCGAACGCACCGCGTCGCAGGCTTCCACTGTTCGTACCCGCGTTCCTCGTCCGGTCGTCGCACCTGACCTGAGGTTATCGGACAATCCCGCCGCGGCCGTGCTCCGGGCGGCCACCACCGGACCGGTATTCCGGGACAAGACCGCACGGGCCACCGGACTGAGCATCGCGACCGTCAATCGTCAGGTGTCCTCGCTGCTCACCGCCGGTCTGCTGCGTGAGCGCGCCGATCTGACCGCCTCCGGCGCGGTGGGCCGGCCCCGGGTGCCGTTCGAGGTCGATCACGACACCTTCGGAACCCTCGGTGTGCACATCGGCGCGGCGTCCACCCGGATCGTGGTCTCGGATCTGCGCGGCCGGATCCTCGGCGGCCTCACCATCGCCACCCCGCAGACCGGCCAGGAGTTCGCGGTCAAAACCGTCGCGCACAGCGCGAAATCCTTTTTGCAGCGCTGGTATCGGCGTACCCCGTTATGGGTCGGCGTCGCGATCGGCGGCCGGGTGGATCCCGGCACCGGTATCGTCGACCACCCGAAACTGGGCTGGCAGGCCGCGCCGGTGGGTGCGGTGTTCAGTGAGGTGCTCGGTCTCCCGGTGACGATCGCCCCGCACGTCGAGGCCATGGCCGCTTCGGAATTGCTGCTACCGGGCGTGAGCCAGGACGCGGCGGAGGACTCCGGCCGGGCCGCGCACGGCAGCAGCCTCTACTTCTATGTCCGGGAGACGGCCGGGATCTCGGTGACCCTGGACGGCCGGGTGCACACGCCGAGCAACGGTCCGGGTTCGATCGCGCATCTGCCCACCGGCTCCGATGTGGAATGCTCGTGCGGCCGGCGCGGCTGCTTGGAGGCGACCGTCGGTGACCGTGGGCTCCACGCGCGTGCCGTCGGACGGGGAATCATCCCCGCGCACAACGGCAAAGCCAGTTCCAGCATCGCCGACCTCTACCGGGCCGCGGCCCGCGGTTCCGACCCGGCCCGCGAACTGCTGGCGGAGCGGGCCACCGTGCTCGGCCGGACAGTGGCGCTGGTCCGGGACATGCTCAACCCCGATCGGGTGGTGCTCGGCGGGCAGGCGTTCACGACCTACCGCCCCGGGCTCGCGCATGTGGCACGCGCCTTCAACGAATCCACGATGCTGCCGCCCACGGATATCCGGGTCACCGGGTATGCCTCGAAGGTCCAGGAATTCGCGGCCGTCGTCACCTCGCTGAGCGCGCTGTACGCCGATCCGCTCGCCGCGCTGCGGCGGGTCACGGCATGAGGCGCTAGCACCCGGACGTGCCCCGTGCGGCGATCGCCGCACGGGGCTTTCACGTTATTCGGCGGGGAACAGCGATTCGATCGCGGTGATGAAATACGGGAAGTGCACGGCGAACCGATGCAGGTCGCGGTCGCCTTCGAAACCGCCGAACCAGTACAGCCCGGGATCGTCGTCGGCGGAGGGGTCGATATCGCGGAAGGTGCGGACCCAGTTGTCGGCTCGGCTCCAGACCACCATGTAGGGCAGACCGCGGGAGAACACGAGTTCGCGGTCGCCGGGCGGGATCTGCCGGCTGGTGACCTGTTCCAGACCTCGTTGCAATCCGCGGACCTGTGCGGTGAGCGTCCGGCCGAAGGCGGTGCGCACCGGCAGGAACCGCTGGGCGGCGAGCAGTGCGCCGCCGGCCAGCGCGATCGCCACACCCACCAGGGCGTGCCCGGCCAGTAGGGCGGCGAGGACGGTCACCGCGGCGCCGAGGACGATCAGGCCGCCGCCCAGCCACAGCGGGATCCGCCGGCGCACGGGGTCTATGAAGGCGCCGCGGTCGACGGCGTCGGTGACCATGGCCCGGCGCAGCGGCTCGGTGGGCAGTCGCCCGGGTGCGGCCAGTTCGGCCATCGTGACCGCGTCGGTGCCGGGCGGCAGCAGCGCGTCGTAGACCGTCCGCTCGTAGGCACGCAGCTGGTCGTCGGCCGGATTCACCCGGACCAGCCGCCACTGGGTCTCGCCGATGCGCGAGATCCACAGATAGTTGCGGACCGCGAGATCCACCACCGTGGCGGCGATATCGGTCGGGTCGGAGTGACCGTCGAGCAGGACTCCGGCCTCACCCGGCAGGATGCCGGCCGGGGAACTGAAGTGGGTGCGCCCGCCGTTGCGTACCAGCGGTTCCATCGGCTCGGCGGGGACGGACTGCCGGCGCACCCAGAAGATGTAGGCGGCCAGCGCCACGAGTGCGGCCAGCAGCAGGCCGAACGCCACGAGCACGGGCCCGGTCACGGCGAACGGTGAATCGCCGGGGCCGGTGATATCGGCGTTCGGCGGTACGGTTCCCGGCGGAATCTGCAGGGTCAGGTCGACCGATTCGCCCCTGCGCAGATTCGTCTGGTCCAGGTACATGACGCCGTCCGGCTCGATCCGGACCTGAGCGCAGGGCCGGGTGTTACCGATCGGGCCCAGCAGGCATTCCACGATGCCCATCTCGAAACTGGGGCTGATGAGCGAGGCATGGATTTCGGCGAGATCGACATTGAGCACCCCGAACCAGCGGAAGACCTGACTGCCCTCGGCATCGCTGACCGTATTGCGCACCGAATAGCGGACCGTGGTCTCCCCGGGGCCCGCGTCCACGGTGAACAGATCGTCGGCGATCGTCGCGCTGCCCGGGCCGCTGGTCTCGATGTCGGTGACCGCGAACCGGCGTTCGGAGTCCTCGCTGATCTGCACCCGCAGCGGTAGCGTCATGGTGAACCGTTCGCCGGGCGGCACGGTCACGCGCTCGGTCACTTCGAGGATGCCCTCGCGGTTCAGCGTCATATCCAGGTACAGGATCGAACCGACCGGCTCCTGGGCCCGGGCCGCCGGTGCGCTCGTCCCGAAAACGGCGAGTAACCCGGTCAGTGCGAGCAGCAGCGCGAGCGCGCCCCCCCGAAATGTGAGCATGACTCGTTACCTTAGACAGCTTGCTATCCTGCGTCAGCGGCTGTTGGTGTTCGGAGAAGGCGAGGGGGTCCGGGGGAGTGACACAACCACCTTACGGGCGCGGACCGGTACCGCCCGGCAGGCCGCCGATACCACCCGGTGGCCGGCCCCCGTACGGTCCCCCGCCCGGTGGACCGCGGCGGCCGCCCTATCCGGGGCCGCGCCCGGGTTACCCTCCCGCGCAGGGATATCCGCACCGGCCGCCGCCGGGCTATCCCCGGCAAGGCCCGATCTCCGGTTATCGTCCGATCGTCGCCCCGCCCATGCCGCCGCCGGTGCCCTATCGGGTGCCCAACGCGCCGCGGCCGCGTAGCCGCCGCAGCAGTGGCAGTACGTTGCTGGTGGTGCTCGCGCTGATCCTGGTGCTGGTCGGCGCACTGGTGCGGGGCGCGTTGAATTCCGACGGTCTGAAAGTGCTGGGCCCGCAGCCCGAGCACAGCTACGACACCGGCGAAACCGGTCCCGCCGAAACCGGGACCAATCCGCTGCTCACCGACCCGGACGCGACGCTGCTCCCCGCGAACTGCGAGTACGCGCCGTGGTCGACGGATGAGGACACGGCCCGGGCGTTCTTCGACAGCGCCGAGAAATGCCTGGAGGCGGCCTGGCAGCCGGTACTGGCGGACGCGGGCCTGCCGTTCGAGCCACCGACGGTGCTGGTGTCGGCGGATACCGAGGGCATCACCACACCGTGCACCGGTTCGACCGACAACTTCGCCGCGTTCTACTGTCCGGCCAACCGGACCATCTATATGCCGGTCAGCCAGTTGCAGACCGACTACTACCACGACAACTGGGTGGTCTACCTGTCGGTGTTCGCCCACGAATACGGGCATCACATCCAGAACATGTCCGGAATCCTGCTCGCCGCCAACAGTGCCCGGGTCGACGCGGGCGCGCGCAGTCCGGAGGGGCTCGAACTGTCGCGGCGGGTGGAGCTACAGGCCAACTGTTTCGACGGGATGTATCTGGTCTCCGCGGCCGACGGCGGGTCGCTCACCGATGACCAGATGACCGACGCGCGGACAGACGCCGATCATCGTGGTGATCAGCACGGCGATATGCGGGATCACGGTACTCCGGAGAACGGCGGGCTCTGGTTCGGGCTGGGGGTCGAACACAATCTGACCGCCGAGTGCAACACCTTCACCGCGCCGGCCGACGCGGTGAGCTGAATCAGTCGGAGGAATCCGGTTCGCGTATCCGTGCGCGGAGGTCCATCACCCACCGGGTCATTTCGGCGGGAGACTTGCCCGGGCCCATCAGTTCGGTGAGCACATGTCCGAAACATGCCGCGTCGAGCACTCTTTCGGCGACGGCCATCGGATCGCCCCAGGGTAGATAGGGTTTCGCGAGCAGCAGGGAGGCGATGCCGTGCGCCGCCGCCCACAGTTCGAGCACCAGCGGGGTGGGATCCGCGCGGTCGATGAGGCCGTCGGACATGGCCGCTTCGACCGTTGCGGCGAAGTACCGGAACGCGCCACTGGTCAGCACCATGTCCACCGCGCCCTGATGGGTGGTCGGGATGGTCGCCAGCCGGTACTGCTCGGGATGGTCCAGGGCGAACCGTACGTAGGCGAGGCCGAGCCGGTGCAGGCGCAGCGCCGGCGGGTCCGCCGGATCCACCGCCGCCCGCATCGCGGTGTTCAGCGCTTCGAAGACCTCGGCCACCGCCGCGTCGATCAGCGCGTCCTTGTCGGCGAAGTGGCGATAGATGGAGGGCGCGCTCACCCCCACCACACCCGCGACCGCGCGGATCGATACCGCGCCGACGTCGCCGGTGCGCTCGAGCAGCTCCCGGGTGGCGGTGATGATCTCCTCGCGTAGCCGGCTTCCGTGCCCGCGCGGGGAGCGTGGCCGTCCGGTCATACGCGCACCGGTGGTTCGGCGGTGGCTCCCGGCGCGTCCACGGGCTCCTCGCTGAACCCGATCCGGTCGTGCAGCCGGGCCAGCGGTTTCGGCGCCCACCAGTTGAGCGGGCCCATCAGTTTCATCAGCGCCGGAACGAGCAGGGCCCGGATGAGCGTGGCGTCGGCGAGCACGGTCAGGGTCAGACCGAGGCCCATCAGCTGGATGAACGACACCTTGGAGGTGGTGAGGGCGCCGATCACGATGGCCATCAGCACGGCCGCGGCGGTGAAGATACGCCCGGTGCGGGCCACTCCGACCGCGACGGCTTCGGTGTTGGCCTCCGCTGCCGACTCCGTGCCGCCGTGCCCGGCTCGCCGGCGCAGCCATTCCTCCCGGATCCGCGAGAGCAGGAACACCTCGTAGTCCATGGACAGCCCGAATGCCAGGCAGAACATGAGGATCGGCATGGTCGGCACCAGGTAGCCGACGGCGGTGAAGCCGAGCAGCCCCTGCAGATGGCCGTCCTGGAAGATCCACACCATGGCGCCGAACGCGGCGGTCAGCGAGAGGGTGTTCAGCAGCAGCGCCTTGAGCGGCAGGATCAGGCTGCCGGTGAACAGGAACAGCACCACGAAGGTGGACAGCACGATGAGCAGACCGGCCAGCGGCAGCCGATCGGCCAGTGCGTCGAGTGAGTCCTCGTTCACCGCGGCGGAGCCGCCGAACAGGGCCGGGGTGGGTGGGTCGATCGCCCGCAACGCGTCCAACTGTTCCGCGCCGGCCGGGGAGAACGGGTCGACTGTGCTGTTGACGGTCAAGTACGTGCCGGTGTCGTTCGTCATACCCGGCGGCGTGGCGGCGAGCCGGTTCCCGGAGACGTACACGCCGGCGCTGGACAGCACTCCGGTGATGTTGTCGACCTCGGACAACCGGGCGGCGTATGCACCGACCCCGCGTTCGTCGCGATAGCCGTCCAGCACGATCGTGGTGTTGCCGCCGGGATCGGCGCGCGGGAACTCCGCCCGGATCTCGTCGCCCACCTGCCGGCTGGCCGCCGAAGCGGGCAGCACTCGCTCGTCGGGGTAGCCGAATTTCACCGAGAGGAACGGCGAGCCGAGCGCCAGCATGAGCGCCACGATCACCACGGAGACCGGGACCGCGGCCCGCATGACCCGCTTGACCAGGCGGTACCAGCCGGTCTGCTCCGGCACCATGGCACCCAGCGGCTTCGGTTCGCGGCCGAACAGGCGCAGGATGGGCGCCCGTAGGTCGAGCGCGTTGACCCGGTGCCCGAGCAATACAAGCGCAGCGGGCAGCACCACGATCGACGCGACGGCGGCCGCGATCACCACCGCGACGCCGGAGTAGGCGAACGAGCGCAGGAAGTACAGGTCGAACACGAGCATCGCCGACAGCGACAACGCCACGGTGATCGCGGAGAAGAGCACGGTGCGACCGGCGGTCTGCAAGGCCCGGACGGTGGCCGCGCGCGGGTCGCGACCGGCCGCGAGTTCCTCCCGGAACCGGCTGACGATGAACAGGCTGTAGTCGATGGCCAGGGCCAGACCCAGCGCGGTGGTGAGGTTCATCGCGTAGATGGAGACGTCGGTGAACAGGGTGAACAGCTTGAGGATCGCCAGCGTGGCGGCGATCGCGAACAGCCCGACCAGCAGCGGCAGCGAGGCGGCGATCAGGCTGCCGAAGACGAGGACGAGCACCACCAGGGTGAGCGGGATCGCCGCGGTCTCGGCGACGGCCAGATCGTGCGTGATCTGGTCGTTTACCTCGTGGAATGTCGCCGCGGTACCGCCGGCCCGGACGGTCACCCCGTCGGCCGTTCCGGTGATCTGCTCGCCGAGTTCACCGGCGGATTTCTGGATCTGGGTCTCGTCGCCCGCGAAATTGACCGCGATGAGCCCGGATTCGCCGTCGGTGCTGCGCAGCACACTCGCGACCGCCGGTGACGGCGCGGTCCAGTACGACTGGACACTGTCGGTGTCCGGGTGGGCCCGCACGATATCGATCACCTGCAGGGCGCGGGCCCGCACCGGCTCCGCGTCGACCCCGTCCGGCGATTCGACGAGAAGGATGTAGTTGGGCGCGGCGCCGTCGAAGTTGTCGGTGAGCTGCTGGGCGGCGCGGACGGATTCGGCGTCGGCGGAGACGAATCCGCCGGATTTCAGCCCGGCGGCCGCGGTGGCCCCGAAGATTCCGCACAGCAGTGCGACGGCGAGTGCGCCGAGCAGTATCGTGCGCGGGAATCGGGTGGTGAACTGCGCAACGCGGATCAACATGTGGTGGCCCCCGAATCAGTAAGTTAGTGGCGTTAGCGTAACGCTGTTAACTCGAGGAGGGAACAGGCGAGCCGGACTGCGTGGTGGGCGGGTACCCACGCCGGGTGCGCGTTGTCGGTCTCCGCCGGTAACCTCTGGCCGTGGCTCTGTACCGGAAGTACCGACCGGCAACGTTCGCTGACGTGGTGGGCCAGGAGCATGTCACCGACCCGCTGTGTATCGCGCTCGACACCGGCCGGATCAGTCATGCCTATCTCTTCTCGGGGCCGCGCGGCTGCGGTAAGACCTCGTCGGCCCGGATCCTTGCCCGCTCGCTGAACTGCGTGCAGGGCCCCACCTCCACGCCGTGCGGCACCTGCGCCTCCTGTGTATCGCTGGCCCCGGGTGGTGGGGGCAATCTCGACGTGATCGAACTGGACGCCGCCAGCCACGGTGGTGTCGACGACACCCGCGAACTACGCGACCGGGCCTTCTACGCGCCCGCCGAATCCCGCTACCGGGTGTTCATCATCGATGAGGCACATATGGTCACCACGGCCGGGTTCAACGCGCTGCTGAAGATCGTCGAGGAACCGCCGGCCCATCTGATCTTCGTCTTCGCCACCACCGAGCCGGACAAGGTGCTACCGACCATCCGCTCGCGCACCCACCACTACCCCTTCCGGCTGCTGCCCCCCGCCACCATGCGCGGCCTGCTCGGCGGCATCTGCGAGCAGGAACAGGTAGCCGTGGAAGAAGCGGTGTACCCGTTGGTGATCCGCGCGGGCGGCGGCTCCCCGCGCGACAGCTTGAGCGTGCTCGACCAGTTGCTCGCCGGCGCCGGGTCCGAGGGCGTCACCTATTCGCGCGCCGTCGCACTGCTGGGGGTGACCGATGTGGCGCTGATCGACGACGCGGTCGACGCGCTGGCAGCCGGGGACGGCGCCGCCCTGTTCGGCACCGTCGACCGGGTGATGGAGGCCGGGCACGATCCGCGCCGGTTCGCGGTGGACCTGCTCGAGCGGCTGCGCGACCTGATCCTGCTGCAGGCCGTACCCGACGCCACCGAACGTGGACTCGTCGCCGCGCCCGCCGACCTGCTGGACCGGATGCGCGAGCAGGCTGCCCGGCTCGGGCCCGCGGCCCTCACGCGCTACGCCGAACTCCTGCACGCCGGGCTGGGCGAGATGCGAGGGGCCACGGCGCCGCGGCTGCTGCTCGAGGTCGTCTGCTCACGGATGCTGCTGCCCGCCGCGGACCAATCCGAGTCCGCGACCCTGCAGCGGCTGGAACAGCTGGAACGGCGGGTCGCCGCCGGTGTGGTCGCGGCCCCGGGCGCCCCGCCCGCGGGCGGGGCGCCGGCGCCCGGTCCCACCGAGGCCGCCCCGGCACCCGCCCGGCCGGCCGCCGCGTCCGACCCGTCCCGCCGCCGGGGGGCCGAAGCCCTGGCCGCCCTGCGGGAGTCCAGGACCGGGCGGTCGCCGGAACACGCGGCTACCGCCGAGCCAGCGGCGGCCGGAGCGGCGGATGCGACGCGCCCCGCGCCGGACCGGGACGGTCCGGACCAGGAGATATCACCTGCCCCCGCGGCGCCGGTGGATGCGGTCGACGGGGGCTCGGTGGAGCCGGGGCGTCCCGAATCCGGCGTCCGTGCGGCCGAGACGGCGCCGTCCGGTCCCGCACCGGCCGCGGCGCCGTTGAAACCGGACCCGGTTCCCGGGTCGGCCTCGACCGTTCCCGGCGCGCACACTTCGCGCGGTACGCGTTCGACGCAGGCCGAGAGCTCGGCGAGCGCGGAGACCGCTGCCCGTCCGCCGGTGGGTGGGCAACCCGCCGACCGCGGGACGGGCTCCGATATCGCGCCCGCGGCGGCCGGACCTGCTGCCGAACCGGACCCGGCGGCCGGATCCGGCGCCGATCCGATCGGGCCGGCCGGACCCGAGACCGCCGCGACCCCGGCCGATCCGGAGTTGCTGGCCGCTGTGGAGGCCGCCTGGCCGGAGATCAAGCTCAAGGTCAAGGAGTTCGGGCCGACCATCGGCGCGATGCTCACCTCGGGGGCGTCGGTGGCCGGGGTCCAGGACGGTGAGATCGTGCTGGCCCACCATGCCGCGCTGGTCCAGCGGCTTTCGCAGTCGCAGCCGCTGTCGGCGGTCCGGTCGGCGGTGAGCGCCGTACTCGGCCGGGAACATCCGGTGCGCTGGGTCGTCACCGGTCAGCAGGTCTCGCGGGGCCCCGGTGGCCGTGAGCGGGGCGGACGCCGGACCGGTGACTCGGAGTCGGGTGATTCCGACGGTGGTCGCCGAGGGGGTCCGCAGCGCCCGGCGCCGAGCCGGGCCGGCGCGGAGGCGCCGGATGAACCCCGCCGGGCCGACAGCGACGGGGGGCCGCAAGCCGCTCCCGCCGGTAGTGGATCGGCGAATGGGGCGCGGGCCGGCGCCGAACCGGCTCGCCGGCCGCGGTTCTCGCGGCCGAGCCAGGCCAAGGCCGGGGCTGCGGCGGCGAGTCCCTACGACGACATCCCGCCACCCGACTACCCGGACCTGCCCGACGATCCGGGTGATCACGGTTACGCACCGCGCAGCGTGCCCGCGTCCACTCCGGAGGAGGAGCAGGAGATGCTGGCGGAGTCGGCACAGCCGGTCGCGCCGGGTGATCGGCGCGACCCGGACGAGGTCGCGCTGCGGCTACTGGCCAGTGAGCTGGGCGCCACCCCGTTGAACGGTTGACAAGCACCGTCTCGACCACGTTAAGTTAACCGGAGTTCGCATCCGGCGGTACTATGGGCGGGTAGCTGCGGACTTCGGCGAGACGAGGTTCTATGGTGGGCCGTGAGGTACGGGCTGCTCGGTACCGCCTCGGCGACCCGTGCCGTGGTTTGTACAGCGTATGCCCGGGCGGGTGACCGGCCCGTCAGCGCTGCTCAACTGAATACGGACGGTCGGTCGAACGGCCGGTCGGCGAGGTAACTCGCGTCCGCTCCGCCTGGTGCGGGTGGGCGTATTCCTACGAAGGGACATTCCGATATGACCACAGAGGCCTACATTTACGAGGCCATCCGCACCCCGCGCGGCCGCAACAAGAAGGGGTCGCTGCACTCGGTCAAGCCGATCGATCTGACCACCGGGCTGGTGCAGGAGCTGCGCAACCGCTTCCCGAACCTCGACGAGGACCGGATCTCCGACCTCATCCTCGGTGTCGTCTCCCCGGTCGGTGACCAGGGTTCCGATATCGCCCGCACCACCGTGCTGACCGCCGGACTGCCGCAGACCGTCGGCGGTGTGCAGATCAACCGCTTCTGTGCCTCCGGCCTGGAAGCCGTGAACATGGCCGCCCAGAAGGTGCGCTCCGGCTTCGAGGACCTGGTCCTGGCCGGCGGTGTCGAGTCCATGTCCCGCGTGCCCATGGGCTCCGACGGTGGCGCCTGGATGCTCGATCCGGCCACCAACTACGACACCTACGTCGTACCGCAGGGCATCAGCGCCGACCTCATCGCCACCATCGAGGGTTTCTCCCGCGAGGATGTCGACGCCTACGCCGTGCGCTCGCAGGATCTGGCCGCCAAGGCGACCACCGGCGGCTACTTCGCCAAGTCGATCGTCCCGGTCAAGGACATCAACGGCCTGACCGTCCTGGACAACGACGAGCACATGCGGCCCGGCACCACCCTGGAGGACCTGGCCAAGCTGAACCCGTCCTTCGCCGGTATCGGTGAGATGGGCGGCTTCGACGCGGTGGCGCTGCAGAAGTACCACTTCGTGGAGAAGATCGACCACGTCCACCACGGCGGCAACAGCTCCGGCATCGTCGACGGTGCCGCGCTGGTCCTGGTCGGCACCGAAGAGGCCGGTAAGGCCTCGGGCCTGACCCCGCGTGCCCGTATCGTCGCCACCGCCACCAGCGGTGCGGACAGCACCATCATGCTCACCGGCCCCACCCCGGCGTCGCAGAAGGTACTGGCCAAGGCCGGTCTGACCGTCGACGACATCGACCTGTTCGAGATCAACGAAGCCTTCGCCTCGGTGGTGCTGAAGTTCCAGAAGGATCTGCAGATCCCGGACGAGAAGCTCAACGTCAACGGTGGCGCCATCGCCATGGGCCACCCGCTCGGTGCCACCGGCGCCATGATCACCGGCACCATGGTCGACGAGCTGGAGCGTCGCAACGCCCGCTACGCCCTGATCACGCTGTGCATCGGCGGCGGCATGGGTGTGGCCACCATCATCGAGCGCGTCTGACGCGACCCAACCGAGTCTGATATTTCCCGAGGAGACAGAAAAACCGTGAGCGAAGCCAACATGATCGGTTGGGAGAAGGATTCGGACGGCATCGTCGTGTTGACGATGGACGACCCGAACCAGGGCGCCAACACCATGAACGACCTCTACAAGAAGTCGATGACCGCGACGGTCGAGCGGCTCGAGGCCGAGAAGGACGACATCACCGGTGTCGTGCTGACCTCCGCGAAGAAGACCTTCTTCGCGGGCGGCGACCTGAAGAACATGATGAAGGTCGGACCGGACAACGGGCCCGAACTGATGGCCGAACTGACCGAGATCAAGTCGGCGCTGCGCCGCCTGGAGACCCTCGGCAAGCCGGTCGTGGCCGCCATCAACGGTGCCGCGCTCGGCGGTGGCCTCGAGATCGCGCTTGCGACCCACCACCGGATCGCGGCCGATGTCCCCGGCTCCCAGATCGGCCTGCCCGAGGCCACTCTGGGTCTGCTGCCCGCCGGTGGCGGCATCATCCGCACCGTGCGCATGCTCGGCCTGCAGAACGCGCTCATGGGCGTGCTGCTGCAGGGCCAGCGCAACAAGCCGGCCAAGGCCAAGGAGATCGGCCTGGTCGACGAGCTGGTCGGTTCGATCGAGGAACTGGTACCCGCCGCCAAGGCGTGGATCAAGGCCAATCCCGAGGGCGGCGTCCAGCCGTGGGACAAGAAGGGCTTCAAGATCCCCGGCGGCACGCCCGCCAGCCCCTCGTTCGCCGCGACCCTGCCGGCGTTCCCGGCCAACCTGCGCAAGCAGCTCAAGGGCGCCAATATGCCCGCCCCGCGCGCCATCATGGCCGCGGCGGTCGAGGGCTCGCAGGTCGATATCGACAACGCGTCGCTGATCGAATCGCGTTACTTCGTGCACCTGCTCACCGGGCCGGTCGCCAAGAACATGATCCAGGCGTTCTTCTTCGACCTGCAGACCATCAACAACGGTGGTTCGCGTCCCAAGGACGTGCCGAAGAAGGAGATCAAGAAGGTCGGCGTGCTCGGCGCGGGCATGATGGGCGCCGGAATCGCCTACGTGTCGGCGAAGGCCGGCTACGAGGTCGTGCTCAAGGACGTCACCATCGAGGCGGCCGAGCGCGGCAAGAACTACTCGGAGAAGATCGAGGCCAAGGCGCTGTCCCGGGGCAAGACCACCGAGGAGAAGTCCAAGGCGCTGCTCGACCGGATCAAGCCGACCGCCGATGTGGCCGACTTCGCCGGGGTCGACTTCGTGATCGAAGCCGTCTTCGAGAGCACCGAGCTCAAGCACAAGGTCTTCCAGGAGATCGAGGACATCGTCACTCCCGACGCGCTCCTCGGCTCCAACACCTCGACCCTGCCGATCACCGGCCTGGCCGAGGGCGTGAAGCGCCAGGAAGACTTCATCGGCATCCACTTCTTCTCGCCGGTCGACAAAATGCCGCTGGTGGAGATCATCAAGGGTGAGCGGACCTCCGACGAGGCCCTGGCCCGGGTGTTCGACTACACCCTCGCCATCAAGAAGACCCCGATCGTGGTCAACGACAGCCGCGGCTTCTTCACCTCCCGCGTGATCGGCACCTTCGTCAACGAGGCGATCGCCATGCTGGGCGAGGGCATCGAGCCCGCGACCATCGAGCAGGCCGGTTCGCAGGCGGGCTACCCGGCGCCGCCGCTGCAGCTGACCGACGAGCTGAACATGAAGCTCATGCAGAAGATCGCGCGGGAAACCGAAGCGGCAGCCAAGGCCGGCGACGCCGCCATGGGCACCGAACGGCACCCGGCCATCGACGTGGTGGACTACATGGTCGAGCAGGGCCGTCCGGGTCGCCTGGAGAAGGCCGGTTTCTACGAGTACGACGAGAACGGCAAGCGGCTCAACATCTGGCCGCAGCTGCGTGAGCACTTCAAGACCACCGCCGGTTTCGACGTGCCGCTGCAGGACCTGATCGACCGCATGCTGTTCGCCGAGGCCATCGAAACCCAGAAGTGTTTCGACGAAGGTGTTCTCGAGTCCACCGCGGACGCCAATATCGGCTCCATCTTCGGTATCGGGTTCCCGGCCTGGACCGGTGGTGTGCACCAGTACATCGTCGGCTACCCCGGCGGCCAGGAGGCCTTCGTGGCCCGGGCCGACGAGCTGGCGAAGAAGTACGGCAGGCGCTTCGAGGTTCCGGCTTCGCTGCGCAAGTAGGCTCCGGGGCGGCCGGCCCGGGTGGCCGGTCGCGCTGAACCGTTCGGCACAACCCGTCGCACCGCAGGTGCGGCGGGTTGTGTTGTTTCCACCCGGAGCCGGGCGGCCGCGGCGTCGGGCTGCGTCCGTTACCGCATCGGAACAGATCCGGAATATCGGGTCGGACCAGCTGTCCGCGCCCGCGCGCAATATCGGAATACTGTGGATGCCTGGGGATAATTGCACCCCTCCCGCGCAGGTGGCCACGGCGGGTCGGCCCGCGAGGGCGCTGTTCGCGGCCGGGCGCCGAACCCGGTCGACGGCCCGGCGGAGGCGCACCGGCTCCCCGGAACAGGACACGCGAGTCGCGTGAACCACCCATCGGGGTATCGGGCGCGCTACGTTGGAAGTGAGGACCGGAACGGTTGTCGCGGCGGGATGCGCCACCGCAGCCGATTCGTTACGAGTGCGAGGTGGTGAGATGACTCCACGAACGCGTTCGGGCCCCGGGGGCCGCGAATCGGATACCTCCTACGCCGCTCCCGACGCCGGTGGGCCGGCGGACACCGGTGCCCCCGAGGATCTCGCTGCTCCGCAGGAGGCCGAAGCCGCCCGATCCGATCCGGCATCGGAAGACCCCGGCGCGGCGCGGAGTGTTTCGCCCGAACCCACCATGGGGGTCGCCGACCTCGCGGACGCCGACCCGGATGAGACGGAAAGAATAGCCGAGGAACTCGCGGACCTCGGATTCACCGAAGCCCACGAGGTCGGGCGCGGTGGCTTCGGGATCGTGTACCGGTGTGTACAGCGGGCCCTGGACCGCGTGGTCGCGGTGAAGGTGCTCTCCTCCGATCTCGATCCCGAGAGCCGGGAGCGGTTCCTGCGTGAGGAACACGCCATGGGCCGACTGTCCGGGCATCCGAATATCGTCGACATCCTGCAGGTCGATGTGACCGCCGGCGGACTGCCGTTCATCGTGATGCCGTTCGCCACGCACGGGTCGCTGGAACGGCTCCTCCACGAGACGGGCCCGCTGAGCTGGGCCGATACCCTGCGGGTCGGGGTGAAACTGGCCGGTGCCATCGAGAGCGCGCATCGGACGCGGATCCTGCACCGGGATGTGAAGCCGGCCAATGTGCTGCTCAGCTCCTACGGTGAGCCGCAGCTCACCGATTTCGGGATCGCCCGGATGCCGGGGGGCTTCCGCACGTCGAGCAGCCAGATCACCGGTTCGCCTGCCTTCACCGCCCCCGAAGTCCTCAAGGGCGCCGACCCCACCGTCCGCTCCGATGTGTACGGGCTCGGCGCGACCCTTTTCGCCCTGCTCACCGGCCATGCCGCGTTCGAGAGGCAGGCGGGGGAGCGGGTGGTCGCGCAATTCCTCCGCATCACCACCCAACCGGTGCCGGATCTGCGGGAGCAGGACATTCCCGCCGATGTGGCCGCGGTGATCGAACAGGCCATGGCCCAGGAACCGGAGGAACGGCCGGCGTCGGCCTACGAGTTCGGTGAGATGCTGCGCGCGGTACAGGTCGCACACGACCAGGTCCCCGACGAGATGGCGCTGCTGGATCCCGAGGTCACGGCGGTCGATGCCGCGCCGCCCGCCCACGACCGGGTGCCGGCGGTGACCGCGCGACGCAGCTGGCCACTACTGCCGCCGACACTCGCGGGCCGCAAGAGCGCCGACGCCGCCGGGCCCGGCGCGTTCGGTGTCCCCGGAACGCGCAAGTCCGGGCCGGGGTCGGGCCCGCACAGCAGCGCATCGGGTCGTCTCGGCGGCTCCGGCCATGCGCTGGAACATTCACCGGCCACGCTGCCGCCCAGTCCGGCCACCAAGTTCCGCCCGGCCACCCCGCCCCGGGAACCGGTGCGCCGGCCGCGTTTGCTGAACATTCTGCGCGAAGGTGTCGGCCGCCGGCTCACCGTGATCCACGCGCCCACCGGTTTCGGTAAGAGCGTGCTGGCCGCGCAGTGGCGCGACGAACTCGCCGGACTCGATATCCCGGTCGCCTGGATAGGCATCGACAGCCGTGACGACAACGAGGTCTGGTTCCTGGCCCATCTGATCGAGGCCGTCAACCGGATCCGGCCCGAGATCGGTACCGGGCTGTGCCAGATGCTCGAGGAGCGACCCGCCGATACCGTCGCGTTCGCGATATCGAGCCTGATCGACGAACTGCACACCAGCGGGAAGCCGGTGGTCGTGATCATCGACGACTGGCACCGGCTCACCGATCCGGGCGCCTTACGGGTGTTGTCGTCACTCCTCGACAGCGGCTGCCATCATCTGCGGTTCGTGGTGACCACCCGTGACCCCTCCGACCTGCCGATGGGCCGGATGCGGATGAACGACGAGCTGGTGCAGGTGGATTCCGAGCAACTGCGCCTGACCCGCGCCGAGATCGGCGAGATCCTGGTGCGGCGCAACGGTTTCCCGCTCGATAGCGGCCAGCTCGACCGTGTGTACGCCGCCACCGACGGCTGGCCCGCCGCGATCCAGCTGATCGGCCTCGCGCTGCGCGACGACCCGGACCCCGGGGATCTGCTGAATCGTATGTCCGAAGGCGGGCACGGTATCCGCGAGTACCTCGCCGAGAACGTGCTGGACTCCTTGGAACCGGAGATGCTGGACTTCCTGTCCGATCTCTCGGTGATCGAGCATGCGAACGGATCCCTGGCCACCGCTGTCACCGATAGCGACGAGGCCCCGCGCCTGCTCGAGCAGGCCGAGCGACGGGAACTGTTCGTGCGCCGCACCGACGAGGATCCCGAGTGGTACCGGATGCAGCCGCTGTTCGCCGAATACCTGCGGGCGCGCCTGGAGCGGACCCGGCCGGGCCGGATGAAGACGCTGCACCGGCGGGCCGCGCGCTGGTTCGCCGAACACCAGCTGCTGCGCCGGGCGGTGGATCATTCGCTGGCCGGCACCGACTTCAAAACCGCGCTCGACCTGCTGGAGAACGGCGGGATGGACCTGATCGACGGTTCGCGGGTGGCGACGCTGCTCGGGTCGGTCTCGAAACTGCCCGTGCAGCAGGTCGCTTCGCGGTCGAAACTGCTGATGGCAGTGGCCCGCGCGAATGTGAATCTGCAGCAATCCACCGCGGCGCGCTCGGCCCTCAACCGGCTGTCCAATGTGCTGTCCCGGAGTCCGGAGGACGACAGCGAGGTACGCACCCAGCGTTGCCAGGCCGCGGTGCTCGCCGCCTCCGACGAGATCTCCCACGACCGCACCGCCGGTGTGCTCGAGCAGGTCGCCGAATCACTGAAGCATCCCGACGAGCTTCCGGCGTGGACGGTGGCGACCGCGGCGAATATCAGCGCCTACGTCCGGCTCTGTGAATTCGACTACCCGGCCGCGGCGGCCACGCTGGAGTGGGCGCGGCCGTATCAGGAGCGGTCCCGCGAACCGCTCGGTGAGATCTTCGCTTGGTGCGGCCGCGGACTCCTCGCCTACGAACAACTCGATATCCCGGCCGCGCTGAGCGCTTACCGGCACGCCTATGAAATCGCGCAGACCCGGTCCGGGCCACGCTCACACGGCGTGCGGGCGGTCGCCGGGCTCCTCGGTGAACTGGTATACCGGCGCGGTGACCTGAGCGCCGCCGAGGAACTGTTCGACGAGAGCTACCAGCTGGTCGCGCGGATCGGTCCGATCGAATCGCTGATCGCCACCATTGTGACGGGCGCCCGGGTGAAGGCGCTGCACGGCGATCTCACAGCGGCGGCGGTGCGCCTGGCCGAGGGATCGCGGATCGCCGCCGATCATCAGCTGTCCCGGCTGGCCGCCCATATCCGGGCCGAGCAGATCCGGCTGGGCATAGTGCAGCCGGGTCCGGGCGATCGGCCGGAGGCCGCGGACAGCACCGCGCGCGGCCTGGCGAGATTGTCCGGGCGTGACCGTGGCCCCGGCCCCGACGGTGCGCCGACCGTGCTGAACATCGAAGCCGGCGAGGTCACCGTGATCCGCGCCCTGCTCGAATCCGACGACCGGCAGGAGCATGAGCGCGCGGCCCGCCATGCCCGTGCACTCTACGGGCGTACCGGCGAACAACAGCGACCGCGAGCCCAGCTCGATATGTCACTGCTGCTCGCCGAATGCCTGGCCACCGCGGGCTGGGTCGGCGAGTCGGCGGCCCTGCTGGCGCCGGCGGTCTCCACCTGCGCCGACCTCGGCTGGACCCGGCCGCTCCTGGATGCCGGGCCCGCGGTCCGCGAGATCCTGCGTGTGGTGCGCGACGACCTGCCGGTCACCACGCCGGACGGAACGGACACGGTCCGCACCCTCGGTGAGATCCGTGTCCCGATCCGTTTCCTCGACGAACTGCTCAGCTGAGCAGCCGGCTACGGCTGCCACCAGGGTCGCAGTGGCACCTCGGGCCGCCCGGAGGGGCCGAGTTTCACGCCCAGGACCTGGTGCAGCTGGACCACATTGCGTTCGAAACCGAGCCGGCTGCCCGCCATGTACAGGCCCCACACCTTGGCGGTGCCCTCGCCGGCCTCGGCCACACAGGCATCCCAGTTGGCGACCAGGTTCTTGCACCATTCGGTGAGGGTCAGCGCGTAGTGCTCGCGCAGGTTCTCCTCGTGCAGTACTTCCAGGCCGACATTCTGGATATCGCTGATGATGCGGCCGGAGCCGATGAGCTCCCCGTCGGGAAACACGTACCGGTCGATGAAATCGCCGGCCTTGGTGGTGCGGGTGTTGTCCGGCCGGGTGATGCAGTGGTTGAGGAACAGACCACCCTCACGCAGCTTGCTCTGGATGAACCCGAAATAGTACGGGTAGTTCTGGACACCGATGTGCTCGGTCAGTCCGATCGAGGACACCGCGTCGAACTCGGTTTCGGTGATGTCGCGGTAATCGGAGTGGCGTACTTCGGCCAGTTCACCGAGACCCTCCTCGGCGATCTTGCGCTGCGCCCAGGAGGCCTGCTCGGCCGAGAGCGTGGCACCGATGACCCGGACTCCGCGCGCGGCGGCGTACCGGACCATGCCGCCCCATCCGCAGCCGATGTCGAGCAGGCGATCGCCCTCCTTCAACCGCAGTTTTTCGAAGACCAGCCGGTACTTGTTCTCCTGTGCCTGCTCCAGCGTCCAGTCCCGCTCGCCGTAGCACGCACAGGTGTAGGTCATCGACGGGCCGAGGACGTACTCGTAGAACGTGTTCGAGACGTCGTAGTGGTGGTGGATGACCTCGGCGTCGCGGGCTTTGGAATGACGAAGCCCCTCCAGGGCGATCCGGCGCCAGCGCGGCAGCGTCTCCTGCGGGGGCGGCGGGACCGGGCGCAGCCGCTCCCAGCCCAGCGAGCGGGCGATCGCCACCAGCGACAATGCCGACGGACGTTTGAACTTCAGATCCGTCATGGCGGCGAGGATGGCGTACGGGTCGCCGGGGTGCACCCCGGCCGCGTCCATATCGCCGGATATGTAGGCGCGGGCCAGCCCGAGGTCGCCGGGCGCGTTGGCGAGATAGTTGATTCCGCGCGGGTTGCGGATATCGAGTGCGAATTCGGAATCCACCGGGCCGGTGGTGCTGCCGTCGTAGGCGGTCAGCTTGATGGGAACATCGCCGTCGACCAAGGTCTCGACAACCTCGGCGATGCTGAGCCGGGTGCCCAGGTCCGCGAAAGCATCGGATCTATCCTTGAATGTCGTCATCTGCGTTGCACCGCCTTCGAGTACAGATCCAGCAGGCGCTGGCCGGGATCGTAGCGTTTCTTCAATGCTTTGTAACTTTCACCGCCGTAGAGGGCGGCAAATTCCTCGGGCTCGTAAAAGGAGTCCGAGTACAGGGATTTGTGTCCGTCGAATTCGGTGACGGTTTTCTCGATGGCCCGGTTCGCCGCGCCATCCAACTGCCCGGGCGATTTCGGAACCGCCGACCAGAAGCCGATATTCACATAGGTGCGACCGGGTCGCAGCGGGTACAGCGGCCAGGGGCGATCGCTGTCCGGGCTGCCGGAATCGCGCAGCCGCAGCGGGCACAACCAGATGGGTTCGATGGGGATCTCGCGCAGGAACCACTCCACGAAATCGGCGGTGCGCTCCACCGGGACCTCGATGTCCTGCACTACGCGCTCCTGCGGCGGCCGGCCCTTCCGCGCGGCCAGCTTGTCACCGATGTTGTAGCGGTGATCCAGCGCGACCAGCTTCCAGTAGAAGCTGCTGCGCCGGTAGCGTTTCGGCCAGAAGCGGCGGATCTTCGGGTTCTGCGCCCCGAAGGCGCGCGAGCACCAGAACCAGTCGGTGTCCCACCGCCAGAGATAGTCGTGGACGGTCAGCCGGTCGCGCTTGGGCGCTGGGCCGTCGTGCTGGATGGAGCGGTAGTAGATATCCATTCCGGTGTAGTCGCTGACCGGGCCCGCTTCATCGGTCTGCCGGCCCAGTGTCAGGTAGCTCTCGCCGGCGCCGAACACGACCCCGTCCAGGTAGTCGACCCGCTCACCGTCGTGGCTGCGTTCCGATACGACCTGCTCGAGAACCGACTCGAGTTCCCGCAGATCGTGGAACCGCAGATGGCGCAACTCCACATAGGGCAGCACCGATTCCAGCTCGATCTTCAAGCGGGTGGTGTAGCCGAGCGTGCCGTAGGAGTTCGGGAAACCGCGGAAGAGTTCGGCGTCGGCCCCGTCCGGGCGGATGGTGACGATCTCGCCGGCCCCGGTCAGCACCTCCATCTCCAGCACCGATTCGTGGGGCAGACCGTTGCGGAAGGAGGTCGATTCGATCCCGAGCCCGGTCACCGCGCCACCCAGGGTGATGGTCTTGAGCTGCGGCACCACCAGCGGCGCCAGGCCGTAGGGCAGTGTGGCGGCCACCAGCTCTTCATAGGTCGTCATCCCCGCGACCTCGGCCGTTTTCGCATCCGGATCGACCTCGATCACCCGGGTGAGGCCCGAGACGTCCAGCCCCGGGGCCGTGTTCTTCGCCCGGGCTCGGAAGAGATTGGAAGTCTTCTTGGCCAGTCGCACATCGGCGTCGTCCGGGATGGCACGATAGCTCGCGAGCAGGCGATCGACACCTGCCCGATATGCAGCGAACCCGGATTCATATGCGGCCGGACTGTGGCCGGCCTTCCCCAACAGACTCATTGCCACGTCTAGACGCTAGCCCTACTCGGTCTCGGGCGGCCACAGCGGGGGGATTGTCGGTGGCGAAATGTCACATATCCGTTGCACCGTGTTCGAAGAACTGTTCACCCGGGTTGACCGCTATTCCTGAATTGTCGGTATTTGTGCCACTACGGGGTGGAGAGGAAAAAGGGTGTCGGGTGTGGAGACGTTCAGGGGGGTTGCTTGTGAAAGATGAGGATTGAACACGACCACGTTGGTGAGGAAGCATGCTCGCTGGCGGAGGGAAAGTGGTGGGCTCGCTTGCCCGGGCAGTGGTGGGGTTGCATGCGCCGAAGCCGCGAGTCTCGAGGCCGAAACGGCGAGACCAAGGGTGCCTCGACCCCCGCGCGCGCCGGCGCGCCGAAAACACAGCAGGATGGAGCTGTCACAACACATCCCGATAAGGAGTTCACCGTGGGACAGGTCAAAGCCGGCAGTTCGATCGAGGTCGCCGCAGACCCGCAGCGCGCGCTGGCGGCGGTCACCGATTACACGGAGGTGCGCCCGAAGATCCTGTCGGCGCACTACCGCGACTACAAGGTGGTCGAGGGTGGGCAGGGCGACGGCACCGTCGCCGAATGGACATTGCAGGCCACCGAGAAACGAGTGCGCAATATCCGCGCCCAGGTCTCGGTCGCCGACAATGTCGTCACCGAGAAGGACGCCAATTCCTCGCTCGTCAACACCTGGACGGTGGCCCCGTCCGGTTCCGGTTCGACGGTCACCCTGGAGACCACCTGGCAGGGCGCCGGCGGTGTCAAGGGCATCTTCGAGGGCATCTTCGCCCCCCTCGGCCTGCGCAAGATCCAGGCCGAGGTGCTGGCGAACCTGAAGCGCGAACTCGACTGACGGGTCGCGTCCGGCCGGGCGGTCGCCGGCAGCGGAGATCCGCTCCGTGCCGGTGACCGTCCGGCCGGTGCCCGCGGCCGGACGGGTCGGTACGGCGGTATCGGCCGGCCGGTCCACCGGCAGGCCCTCCTCAGGCGAGGACGAACGACAGCATCACCGGGGTCCGGCGTTCGCCACGCCACCAGGAGTAGCCGAGCCACACCCCGGGCACGACCTCCCGGATCTCGTCGTAGACCTGCGGCGTGATCGCGGGTGTGTAGTCGAGCACCCAGGCGGGTTCGCCGTCCGCCCGGGATGGACCCAGATAGACCTCGGCCGGCCAGCCCTCGATATCGGCACCGGTGACCCGGTTGGTCAACCGGCCGCCCTCGGGTCCGGTGTCGAAGTTTTTGCCGAGCCAGAACGTGGGCGCGATGGGTTCGGCGACCGAGCTGGAGGTCACCCAGCCGTTCTTCACCCCGGACGGCACCGCGCCCGCCTGGGCGGCCAGAAAGATCTCGGCGTGCTGCCGGGCGGTGCAGTGCGAACGTAAGGATTCGATGGTGACCGCCGGTGCGGCCGGATCGATGACGCAGCCGTTGCCGTGGTCGGTTACCTCGTGGGGATCGGCATCGGCGGTCGCCGCGCGGAACACGCCGGATACCATGATGAGCGCACCCAGCAAATATCCCTTGAACACGATTACTCCAGTAACAATCGGGATTTCGGCGCGGTGCTGTCGCACCGGCGAAGTCGATCTTAGGGCGGAGTCGGGTGGCGGCGGAATCGGCGACCGAGGCGGTCTAGGCTGAATTGTGACCCGTCCGTAGAGAGGAATCCCGTGCAGCCCGATGGTCAGTTCGATATGCAGCAGTTGCTCCAGCAGGCCCAGCAGATGCAGGAGCAGGTGATGGCCGCGCAGGCCGAGATCGCCGCGGCCGAAGTGGACGGCCAGGCCGGCAACGGTCTGGTCCGGGTGACGATCAAGGCGACCGGCGAGGTGCAGTCGCTGACGATCGACCCCAAGGCGGTCGACCCCGAAGATGTGGAAACCCTGCAGGATCTGGTGATCGGCGCCGTCAACGACGCCATGGCCAATGCCCAGCAGTTGGCGGCCGAACGACTCGGACCGCTGGCCGGCGGCGGCGCACCGGGTCTGCCCGGCTTCTGATCGCGCCGGGGAATCGCGGTGTACGAGGGTCCGGTTCAGGATCTCATCGACGAGCTGGGGAAGCTCCCCGGTGTCGGCCCCAAGAGCGCGCAGCGGATCGCGTTCCATCTGCTGCAGGTGGAACCACCCGAACTCGACCGGTTGCAGGCGGTACTGCAGAAGATCCGCGACGGAGTGCGCTTCTGCGCGCAGTGCGGCACGGTCGCCGACGGTGAGCTGTGCCGGATCTGCGCCGACCCGCGCCGCGACCGCAGCATGATCTGCGTGGTCGAGGAACCCAAGGATGTACCGGCGATCGAGCGGACCCGGGAATTCCGGGGCCGCTATCACGTGCTGGGTGGCGCGCTCGACCCGTTGAGCGGGGTGGGCCCCGAACAGTTGCGGATCCGGGAACTGCTGACCCGCATCGGCAGCCAGGACGACGGGGTGGATGTCACCGAGGTGATCATCGCCACCGATCCGAACACCGAGGGCGAGGCGACCGCGACCTATCTCGTCCGGATGCTGCGCGACTTTCCCGGACTCACCGTCACCCGGCTCGCATCCGGCCTGCCCATGGGCGGCGATCTGGAGTTCGCCGACGAACTGACCCTGGGCCGGGCGTTCTCCGGCCGCCGCGCACTGTGAGCACCGCCGCGACCGGTGTCGCGGCGGTCACGGCCTCAGCGGTTCCCAGGGGAGCCGGTCGAGCCGGGTGCGGTCCTCCCGCGCCCAGTCCCAGATGAGACCGGCCACCGTATCCGAGCCGGTGACAACGGTGGTGAAATGCCGATCGGCTCCACCGTCCCGGTATTCGAGGGTGTACTCGTCGGCGGATTCCCGGTACGTCTGGATGTAGATCTCGGGAGCGCGTTCCACGATGAGGTACGGGTTGGGATCGAGGAGCTCGCGCATCCACATGGTGGCCAGAGTTTCGGTCAGGTACGGGAACTCCCCCGCCCCGCCGTGGGTCACCGTCACCGGGATATGCCCGGCCGGGTCGATCAACCAGGTCAGCTGCGGATCGTAGATCGCGTAGTTCCGCGGTGTCGCCAACTGGAACAGCAGGTCCCGGACGAAACCGATCGCGTCGTAGGGGCTGGGCACGGGAAGCATGGCCCCGGTCGGTGTTCCCTCCAACGGCGTGACGCTCAGGAAACTGTCCTCCTCGGGTAACTCCGCGTTGCGCGCGCCGAGTTCGGCCGCGATGGCCGCGATCTCCGCTGTGGCGGGCATCCCCTGCTGAGAGGTGAGGTACGCGTCCACCTCCGCGGGAGTAGCGGCGACACCGGACGGCAACAGCACATGGTCGTAACTCACCAGGGAAGTTTATTGCCCTGCCCGAGGACGTGGAAACCTCGGGCTCAGGCCGGCTCAGGCCGGCTCAGGCGCGCAAGCGTTCGCGCCGGAGTTGGTCGACTTCGGGGAGGTCCAGTGGGGGCAGGGAGTCCACGCCGAGGGCACGGCACAGCAGGTGGTCGGCGAGTTCGGGGTTACGGGCCAGGGCGGGGCCGTGCATGTAGGTGCCCAGGACCGAGCCCTGCACCACACCTTCGAGGCCGTCGCCGACACCGTTGCCGATACCGCGGGTCACTCGGGCGAGTCCGGTGGCGTCCGGGCCCAGGGTGGTGCCGCCGCGATGGTTCTCGAACCCGGTGAGCGGTGCGGACAGACCGGTGAGCAGCGGGTTCGTCGTCACCTCGCCGATCGCGCGGGTCTGTTGCGGGGAGGTGGTGGCGTCCAGCAGGCCGACGCCTTCCACCCGTTCACCGCTCGAGGTCTCGTACCACCGGCCGAGGACCTGGATCGCCGCGCAGATCGCCAGCACCGGGGCGCCGCGCCCGGCCGCGTTCTGCAGGCCGGGGTAACGCAGCAGATGGCGGGTGGCCAGCCGCTGAGCGGAGTCCTCGGCGCCCCCGAGGGTGTAGATGTCCAGTGAGTCCGGTACGGGGTCGGGCAGGGTGATCTCCACGATCTCGGCGTCGATATCGCGCAGCCGCAGCCGCTGCCGCAGGACCAGCGCGTTGCCGCCGTCACCGTAGGTGCCCATCACATCGGGCAGCACCAGGCCGATGCGGACTGTCGAATCACTCATCGGTTCCGCTCCTGGAGGTCACGGTTGAGGTCGCGGAACGCGGTGTAGTTGGCGAGAACTTCGACCGGGCCCGCCGGGCAGGACGCGATGGCGCGTACGGGGTCGGCAACGGTGGTGTGCGCGACCCCGGCGTAGGTGAGGCGCACCGCGAGGTCGGTGGCGCGCTCCCCGGCGGCGACGACGTGTACGTCCTCGAAATGCTCGAATCGCACATCCCACAGCCAGGACAGGTCCTCCCCGTCGGGTACCTGGCCGTTCACCGCGATCACCAGCCCGGAGGCGCTGTGGTCGATCATGGACAGCGCTTCCTGCCAGCCGGCCGGGTTCTTGGCCAGCAGCAGCCGGGCGGCGTGTTCGCCGACCTGGACGGTGCGGTAGCGGCCCGCGATCTCGCGCACGGTCCCGGTGGCGGCGCAGGCCTGTTCCGTATCGGCGCCCAGCGCCACCGCCGCGGCCACCGCCTGGGCCGCGTTGCCCCGGTTCGCCCGGCCGGGCAGCGCCAGCCGCAGCGGCAGCCGGACGCCGTCGGGGCCGCAGAGTTTGTCGCCGTCGAGCCACCAATCCGGCTGGGGCCGAGCGAAATCGGTGCCGGTGCTGTACCAGTGGGTGCCCTCCCAGAGGATCGGCTCCCCACTGCGCGGACAGCTGGTGGCATCCATGGCCCAGCCGCTGCCGGCGGCGACCCACACCACATTCGGATGGTCGTAGGCGATGGAGGTGACCAGTACGTCATCGCAGTTGGCGATGACGACGGTGTCCGGATGCCGCGCCAGACCCGAACGCAGCCGACGTTCGATCATATTGATCTCGCCGACCCGGTCCAGCTGATCGCGGCTGAGGTTCAGCAGTACGACCGCCTCCGGTTCGAGGGCGTCGGTGACATGCGGGAGATGCAGTTCGTCCACTTCGATCGCGGCCAGCTGCGCGTCCCGGTGGACATTGAGCGCCGAGACGATCCCGGCGTCCATATTGGCGCCGTCGGCCTGGGTGGCGACCTCGCCCAGCGTGCTCAGCGCCGCGGTTGTCATCCGGGTGGTGGTCGATTTGCCGTTGGTGCCGGTGATCAGCACGGTGCGCCGCCCGCGGCCCAGCTGCTTCATGATCCGCGGGTCGATCTTCAGCGCGAGCAGCCCGCCGATCATCGACCCGTTGCCACGGCCCGCCTTGCGGGAGGCCCATGCCGCCGCGCCGGCCACCCCGAGGGCCAGCCGCCCCCGCACCGATATCTCTGCCACGTGGCGCAGTCTAATGACCCGTCGCGCTCGGCCTTGCGCGGCGCGGGGGAGTTCACACCACAGTGACATGTCCACGCCGATGTCCGGCTCGGCGGCCGGGCCGGGTCAGAACTGGATATCGAAGGCGTTCGGTCGCCCGGCCGCGTACGCGTCGGCGTCGGCGCGGCGCAGCGGCTCGAGTTCCGGAGCGCGCCACAGGGTGTAGGTCGGGCAGCGGGGCGCAGCCGATCCGGCCACGTCGAGCAACGCGTTCACTGCCGCCCGGGCGGATTCGTTGGCGCCCTCCATGGTCGCCAGGTCGATATTGGTGCGCACGTAATCGCCGGCCAGGTAGAGGTTTTCGACGCCCCCGTGCGGTTCGGGCCGCAGCTCCCACGATCCCGCGGTGTTGATCAGGAGCGGGTCGGCGTTGGTGTTCTCGCCGCGGTCGGCGTTCCAGCTGATACCGGGGTCGAGGAACCAGGAGTGCAGGTCGGCGTCACCCAGAACCTGATCGCGGTCATTGAGGTGCGCGAGAATCTGTGCCCACGTCTCCTTGGCGATCTCCTCGTGGGTGCATTCCTTGGCGGTCTTGCCGAACAGGATGCCGGGGGTGTTCCAGTCGGAGATGTCCACCGACAGGCAGTCGAGTACTGTCCCGTCGCCGTACTGGTCCAGTTTGCGCGACCACAGCGCGTTCTGCGCGATGGAGGTGAGCGACCAGGGCGAGTCTATATAGGCGGCGTGACCGCTGCCCAGTCCGGGCCGGCGCCGCAGGTAGAACTGGATACCGCTCATCCAGTCGGTGAACAGCCGGCTCATCGACGCCAGCTGCGGCCAGGCGGACAAGATGTCGGCGTTCCACAGATCCCGGGCGCGTTCGGCGGGTAGCGCCACGATGAAGTGGTCCGCCGTCACGGTTTCGGCCGCCCCGGTTCCGGTGACGATCCGGGCGCCGGTGATGCGCCGGTCCCGGACCTCCAGGCCCCGCACTTCGGCGCCGATCTCGAAGCGGACGCCCAGTTCGCGCAGCCGCGCCACCCAGGGGTCGATCCACGCGATATTGGTGGGGCCGTCGAGCACCCGGTCCAGGTCGCCGTCGTGGCCGATCTGCATCGGGTTGCCCAGGAACTGTTCACCCATCGACCCGATCGTGCGCACGCTGGCCAGTTCGTCCTTGGCCGCGACCAGCAGGCTGGTGAGGGTGCGCGAGACGAGCGTACGGAACTCGTGCGACCGTGCGTGGGCGCCCACGAATTCGGACCAGGATGTGTGCTCCCACTGGCCGAAGCGGCGTGCGTCGCAACTGGTGTTGAAGACCAGCAGCCGGTTGGCGAAGAAGAGGCCCTCGGCGGGCGGCATCTTCAGCGTGGTGGAGATGACCGAGGCCACGCTTTCCCGCATCCCCTCGGGCGACGCGGCGTCCACGCGGCCGAAGCCGAGCGGCGCGCGGATATCGTCGGCGTCGGCCCGGGCGAACCGGGCGTCGGGGACGCCGATCAGATTGTCCCATACTCCGTTCGCGTTCCCCTCGAACGGGATTCGCCGCATGGTATCGGGAATGTGCTGGTAGAAGCCGGGAAAGAAGCGGAATCCGTGTTCGCCGGGCAGATCCGGCCGGCCCTCGGTCCCGGTGCCCGGCACCGGCATACTGCGTGCCTTGCCGCCGAGTGCCCGGCGTTCGTACACGGTCACCTCGAAGCCGCGTTCGGCGAGTTCGTGGGCCGCGGTGAGCCCGGCGACGCCGCCACCGAGTACGGCGACCCGTGCGGTGGTCCGGGCGCGGGCGGTCGTGCCGGGTAGCGCTGCTACGGCCGCCGCTCCGATGCCCGCGGCCGCGGTGGCGCGGAGCACGGTTCGCCGGGTGTACGCGCCCACCCGGGCAGATCGACCTGGAACCTTCGTGGCACCCGACGCGGGCCACCGATGCTCTGCCATTTGTCTGCCGCTGCCTAACCCGGGGTAGCTGTCTCGATCGCGCCAACTTTAAACGGGTTCCGGCCGCGCCGGTGCACCGACCGCGCGATCGATGCGGCTACGCCTCATCTGACGGCGGGTTCCAGCGTCCGCTTCGCGCCGACATCCGCCGTCGCGGATCGGCCGTCTGCCTTTCCGGATGGCTCCGGGGGAGTCGCCTTCCGGGCGCCGGCCGTCGCGGCGAACGCTCCGGCGATCACGATCACCCCGCCGATCAGACTCGCGGGCGCAGGTGTCTCGTCCAGGAAGAGCCAGGCGGCGGCGAATCCGACCACCGGGACGAGCAGCGACAGCGGCGCGACACTGCCCGCCGGGTACCGGCTCATCAGATATGTCCACAGGCCGGAACCGACGATCGTGCCCAGCACCACGATGTAGACCAGGCCGGCGAGCGCGGGCCAGCCGTCGGCCGAGAATGTGCCGGCCAGTGCCCGGACGCCGGTGGTCGGGCCTTCCCAGAGCAGTGAAAGCGCGAACAGGGGCAGCACCGGCACCGCGGTGATCCACAGCGTGAGGTGCAGTGGATTGGTGCCCGGCGCTTCCACACCGGCCCGACGTGCGCCGAGATTGCCCAGTGCCCAGCCGAACCCGGCCGCCAGCGTGAGGAGCACCGGCAGCAGAGCGGCATGCGCGAACTGGTTCCAGCCGATGACGGCCATTCCCGCGACCGCGACGGCGAGTCCGGCGATCTGCACCGGCCGCAACCGCTCGCCCAGCAGCACCGCCCCGAGCAATACCGTGAACGGCGCCGAGGATTGCAGGACCAGTGAGGCCAAACCGGTGGGCATCCCCACCCGCATGGCGGTGAACAGGAACGCGAACTGCAGCATTCCGAAGCCCGTGCCGTACAGCAGGAGCCAGCGCGCCCGGACGGCGGGGCGCGGGATGAACAGCAGCGCCGGTATCGCGATCACCGCGAACCGCAGTGCGGCGAAGAAGAACGGTGGCAGATGGTCCAGTCCCACGCGGATGGCGAGGAAGTTGAGACCCCACAGGAGAACGACGGTCAGGGCGATCATGCGGTCACGGGACGTCACCGATTAATCATGGGATGTATAAATTCATCAGCACAATCGAATTGTTATGGATTGATGATTTAGTATCGCTTAATGGTTGGCGCGCATTCCTCGCTGTCGGTGGAACGGCTCCGCATCCTGCGCGAATTCGCCGACCGCGGCACGATCGGCGCGGTCGCCGCCGCCCTCTCCATGACACCGTCGGCGGTGTCACAACAACTCAAAGTGCTGACCAGGGAGGCGGGCGTCACCCTGCTCGAACCGAGCGGCCGCCGGGTCCGCCTCACCGACGCCGGGCACGCCCTCGTGGTGCGGGCCGACGAGGTCCTGGCCGCACTCGAGCGCGCCGTCGCGGAGATGGCGCACTATCGCGGGTCCCCGCACGGACAGGTCCGGGTGGGAGTGTTCCCTTCCGGCGGTGCGCTGCTCCTGCCTCATGTACTGCCCGCGATGGCCGGTAGCGGGGTGGACATCGTGGCCGGTGACGAGGACGTGCCGCCGCACGAGACACCCGGTCTGCTCGCCGACTACGACATCGTGCTGACCCATCGCGACGAACGCGCCGCACCGGTCGCGGGGCCCCGGGTGAGCTCCCGGGTACTCATGCGCGAACCCATCGACGTCCTGGTGGCACCCGACCATCCGCTGGCCGGACAGGACGCGGTCACGGCCGAGGAACTGGCCGAGGAGGCCTGGCTGAGCGTGCGCGGCGGCTTTCCGGTCGACGATGTGCTGCGATCGATCGCCACGATAACCGGTGTGGAACCGCGGATCGTGCAGCGACTGAACGATTTCCGGATGATCGAAACGCTGGTCGGCGCCGGGTACGGCGTCGCGCTCATGCCCCGCTACGTCGTCACCCACCCCGGGCTGTCCCAGCTGCGACTGTCCGGTGTGCGTGCGGCCCGCCTCTACGACCTGGTCACCAGGCCGCGCGCCGAGAACCGTCCCGCGATCGCCGCGGTACTGGACTCGTTCACGGCGGCGGCCCGGCGGGTCACCGCCGAACCGCCGCCCGAGACCGATCAGTAGCGGTTGCCGTACGGATAACCGTCCACATTGGCGAAATCGTCGGCGACCATCGCGGCGAGCTCCAGCAGGGCCTGCCGGGTCGGTTTGCTCACCAGTTCCAGATCGATTTCGGCGCCCTCGGCGAGATGATCGTCGAAGGGCACCACCTGGACGGCCCGCGTGCGGTCCAGGAAAAGCCGGCGCAGATGGTCCAGATTCACCGAGGTGGACCCGCGCCGGGAGGCGTTGACCACCACCACGGTCTGCTGCACCAGATGCGAATAGCCGTGGTAATCCAGCCAGTCCAGGGTGGCCGAGGCGCTGCGGGCACCGTCGATGGCGGGGGAGGTCACCAGGACCAGCGAACTCGCCATGTCCAGCACCCCGGACATCGCCGAATGCATCAGTCCGGTACCGCAGTCGGTGAGGATGATGTTGTAGAACGACTGCAGGATTCCGATGGCACGCCGGTAGTCGGCCTCGCTGAACGCCTCCGATACCGCCGGATCCTGCTCGCTGGCCAGCACCTCCAGCCGGCTCGGCGACTGCGAGGTATGCGCGCGCACATCCGAGTAGCGGGTGATGTTCTGGTCTTCCAGCAGGTTGCGCACGGTGGAGCGGGTCTGGCGCGGGACCCGGTGGGCGAGGGTGCCCAGGTCGGGGTTGGCGTCGATCGCGATCACCCGGTCACCTCGCAACGACGCGAAAGTGGCGCCGAGGCCGACGGTCGTGGTGGTCTTGCCGACCCCGCCCTTGAGTGAGAGGATCGCGATCCGGAAATCCCCGTAGACCGGTGCGTTCACCCGGCCAACCAGATCCCGGTGGACGACATCGGAGGCCGATTCGCCCGGGTTGATCGCCCCGCGCGAGACCTTGTGCACCGCCCGCCGCCAACCGCTGCGCGGCGCCTTACGAGCTCGTTTCAGCAGATTCAGGTCGTTGACCGAATTACCGAGCTGGCCCGGTTCGGGCATCGGACGAGGTGAAAACTGCTGCTGCCCGGGCTGACCCGGTTGGCCGGGCTGCTGGTACTGCTGCTGCTGGGCCGGCCGACCGGAATCGCCCCAGGCGGGAGGCTGGAACTGCCCGGTCGGCGGATTGTGCGCGGCCGGAGGCGGTGCCGACTGGTACTGCGGCTGCGGTACCGGAGGCGGCGCTGCCGGCATCGGCGGCGGGGCCCAGCTGTAGATCGGGCCGCCCGGTTCGCTGTCCGGCGCGGGCGTGGGCGGCGGTGCGTAGCCACCGGTCGGTTGAGGGGCCGGTGGTGCGTACGGTGGTTGTCCGGGAACCGCGTGGCCCGGAAAAAGGTTCGGGTCCTGTTGCGGATACTGCCCGGTCGGCGGACCGGAAACCGCGAAAGGGTCGGGCGGATTCTGTCCGGGTCCACCGGGCTGGAACTGGCCCGGGGCCGGTTGCGGGAACTGTCCGCTGCTGTATTCGGTGTTCGGGGCCTGGAACTGGCCGGCGTCGGGTTGCGGGAACTGTCCGCTGCTGTATTCGGTGTTCGGGGCCTGGAACTGGCCGGCGTCGGGTTGCGGGAACTGTCCGCTGCTGTATTCGGTGTTCGGGGCCTGGAACTGGCCGGCGTCGGGTTGCGGGAACTGTCCGCTGCCGTGTTCGGTGTTCGGGGCCTGGAACTGGCCGGGGCCGGCCTGTGCGGCGTCCGCGCCGGGCCCGAAGTTCGCCGGCTGGAACTGGTTCGGATCCGGTTGCGGGAACTGTGCGCTCCCCGGCGCCGGGAACTGCTCCGGGACAGGCGCACTGAACGCCGCGCCGGGTACCGGCGGGGCGAACTGGTCGAACGGGGCGTTTCCGTAGAGGGCGCCGCCGTCGGCGGGTACCTGCGGTGGGGGCGCGAACCCGTTGCCGTCCGGCCAGGGCGGGGTGTCCGGTTCGGCCGGGCCCGCCGTCGGGTGGCTGTCTTCGTCGCCGCTGTCGGCCGGCGCCGGGCTCGCGGAATCGGTGGCGCGGGCAGCTTCCGGGTCGCCGGAAACTTCTGGTTCCGGGGACTTGTCCGGGGTCTCGGTTTCCGTGACCGAATCGGTTTCGCCGGGGCCGGTTTCCGTGGGCGGCGCTTCGGCAGTCACCTGCTCGGCAGGCACTTGCTCGGCGGGCTCGCCCGGCTCGGTGAGCGGCTCCGGTTCGTTTCGCGCCGGAGCCTCGGGCGGCACGGCCTCCGAGTCGCCGCCGCGGCCGGCGGTATCCACCGGTTGACTCGAGGGCCAGGGCTGGGAAGTCGGATCGTGTTCGTCAGTAGTCACAGTTCCCCCATCTGCTCGGGATTTTCGAGCAGAGAGCTCGGCGGCGTGGAGTCCGGACCAACGCTAGCAGGTGCGCGAAGGTTCGCATGTCGGACGGTTTACCACCGATGAGGCCGCCGTCACCGGTACAGGTGACGGCGGCCTGAACAGCGATCGCGGGTTACTGCTTCTGGGCGGCCCGGTTCACGGCCGAAACCACGGCACGCAGCGAAGCCGTCGTGATGGAGGTGGCGATACCCACGCCCCAGACGATCCGGTCACCGATCGCGCATTCCACATAGGCTGCGGCCTGGGCGTCGTCTCCGGCGGACAGTGCGTGCTCGGAGTAGTCGAGCACCTCCACCTGATAGCCGACCGCGGCGATGGCGTCGACGAAGGCCGCGAGCGGTCCGTTGCCGCTGCCGGTGACCTCCTGCTCGACGCCGTCCACCTTGACCACCGCGGTGATGCGGTCGGTTCCGCCGTCGGTCTCGGCGGCGGTGACCTTCTGGCGCATCCGCTCCAGCGGCCGGATCGGGGTCAGGTACTCGTCGGCGAAGGCATCCCACATCTCCTTGGGGGTGATCTCACCGCCTTCGCCGTCGGTGATCTGCTGGATGGCCTGCGAGAACTCGATCTGCAGCCGACGCGGCAGGACCAGCCCGTGATCGGTCTTCATGATGTAGGCCACGCCGCCCTTGCCGGACTGCGAATTGACCCGGATGACCGCCTCGTAGGTGCGGCCCACATCCTTCGGGTCGATCGGCAGATAGGGCACCTCCCAGGAGATATCGTCCACATCGGCGCCGGCCGCGTCGGCGGACGCCTTCATGGCGTCCAGGCCCTTGTTGATCGCGTCCTGGTGGCTACCGGAGAAGGCGGTGTAGACCAGGTCGCCGCCGTAGGGATGGCGCTCGTGGACCGGCAGCTGGTTGCAGTACTCCACCGTGCGCCGGATCTCGTCGATATCGGAGAAGTTGATCTGCGGGTCCACACCCTGGGAGAACATGTTCATGCCCAGGGTCACCAGGCAGACATTGCCGGTGCGCTCACCGTTGCCGAACAGGCAGCCCTCGATACGGTCCGCACCGGCCTGGTAGCCCAGCTCCGCGGCCGCGACCGCGGTGCCCCGGTCGTTGTGCGGGTGCAGCGACAGCACGATCGAATCGCGCCGGGCCAGGTTGCGGTGCATCCATTCGATGGAATCGGCGTACACATTGGGCGTCGCCATCTCGACGGTGGCCGGCAGGTTGATGATCAGCGGCTTGTCCGGGGTCGGGGCGATGATCTCCGAGACCGCGTCGCAGACCTGCTTGGCGTACTCCAGTTCGGTGCCGGTGTAGGACTCGGGGCTGTACTCGTAACGCCAGTTGGTGTCCGGGTAGCGCTGCTCGGTCTCCAGGCACAGCCGCGCGGCGTCGGTGGCGATCTTCTGCACGGCGTCGCGGTCGGCACGGAACACCACCCGCCGCTGCAGGACGGAGGTGGAGTTGTAGAAGTGCACGATCACGTTCGCCGCGCCGGCGCACGCCTCGAAGGTGCGCTCGATCAGCTCGGGACGGCACTGGGTGAGCACCTGGATGGTGACGTCGTCGGGGATGGCGCCGTCCTCGATGATCTCGCGGACGAAATCGAAATCGGTCTGGCTGGCAGACGGGAATCCGACCTCGATCTCCTTGTAACCCATCCGCACCAGCAGATCGAACATCCGGCGCTTGCGGGCGGGGCTCATCGGGTCGATCAGCGCCTGATTGCCGTCGCGCAGATCGACGGCGCACCAGGCGGGCGCTCGGTCGATCACCTTGTCCGGCCAGGTGCGGTCCGGCAGCGTGACCGGCTCGACTTCCTCGGCGAACGGACGATAGCGGAAGACGGGCAGGGACGAGTTCTTCTGCTTGTTCCACGCGGGCTGGTCGCCGGGCGCGGGCTTGGCGGGCGCGGTGATGGTGCGCGTGCCGGATACGAAGGCGTCAGCGGGTGACATGCGATTTCTCCGTGGGTGAGATTGTTTCCCGAATTGGGTCGACCGGCGTGGCTGAACCCCGCGACGGGAAGCCGGTCCGATCAGACCCCGTCGCGGCGGCTGAGAAGAAGTGCCCGCTGCATGACCCGTGCGAGTCTACCTCCTCTGGTGCCGGGCCTGCGGAGGCGGTCCGCAGGCCCGGCACTGCACAGAGCGGCGCGACGCTGCCGCCGGAGACGGTCGTTGTGCCGTGGTGGGGTGCCCGCGGCGCGGTATCGCGATCTTCGTGAAGTTGTTCGCCGGGCGGGTCGCGGCTGTTTCGTCCGCCGGGCGCGGGCACGCCGCGCGACCTCCCACTGCCCCGATCGGCGCGCCGTGCGGAGCGCGACCGGCGCGACTTCCGCACGGCAGCGTCGCCCGGACCCGTCGCGATCTCCGGGACGGACAACCGCTAGCGTCCCTCAGGGTTGCGAGTGACCGGACGCCGGTCCGGAAAGGTCGAGGGTTCGAGCATGACTTGGCTGGAGATGCTGGCCGTATTCGGCGCGGGTATCGCCGCGGGCGGCATCAACACTGTCGTCGGGTCCGGGACACTGATCACTTTCCCGGTACTACTGGCCATCGGCCTGCCGCCGGTGACCGCGAATGTGTCCAATACGGTCGGACTCGTTCCCGGCTCGCTGAGCGGGGCGATCGGCTACCGGCGGGAACTGGCCGGGCAGTGGGGCCGGGTGCTGCGCTACAGCTCGGCGTCGCTGCTGGGTGCCGCGGTCGGCGCGGTCCTGCTGCTGACGCTGCCCGCCGGCGCGTTCGCCGCCATCGTGCCGGTGCTGATCATCGTGGCGCTGGTGCTGGTGGTGGTGCAGCCGCGGCTGTCGGCGTGGGTGCGGGCGCGGCAGGGCGAGGCCGAGAACGTGCCCCCGCACGGCGGACCGATTCTGCTCGCCGCCATCTTCGGCACCGGTATCTACGGGGGTTACTTCGGCGCGGCCCAGGGTGTGCTGCTGCTCGCGCTGCTCGGGGTGTTCGTGCACGAGGACATTCAGCGTCTCAACGCGGTGAAGAATGTGCTGGCCCTGCTCACCAATGGGCTCGCGGCTGTCATTTTCATCGTGGTCGCCGAGGTGGATTGGCCGGTCGTGGCACTGATCGCGGCCGGCGCGATCATCGGGGGACAGCTCGGAGCCAAGGTCGGGCGGCGGCTGCCGCCGAATGTGCTGCGTGCGGTGATCGTGGTCGTGGGCACCCTCGCGGTTGTCCGGTTGATCTTCGGCTAGCGGCCCCCGAGCCGAATCGGCTTCCCCGCCACGACTGTTCACACCGGTCGATTCTCGGTACCATCCGTCCGCTGTTGCGTTACCAGAGAGGTGTCCTGGGGTGGATAGGCGTGCCCTTTTCAAGGCCGCGGGGGCGGCTGCTCTTATCGGTGCGGTGGGATCGGCGATCCCGAGAGCGGAGGTGGGTCTGCCGCGGGCCGCGGCGGAGCCGATCTGGCACGAACTGTTCGCGCAGTGGGTTCCGGAGATCTTCGGTCCGGTGCCGGCGCCACCCGAGCACACCGAGGCCATAGTGATCGGTTCCGGATTCGGCGCGGCGGTCAGCGCCTTGCGGCTGGCCGAGGCCGGTGTCCCCACCACGGTGCTGGAACGCGGCTCCCGCTGGCCCAACGATCCGTGGCGGGAAATCTTCACCGGCGACGATCTGCCCGACGGCCGCGGTTTCTGGCATACCACCAGCTTCACCGGCGTGACCAAGGTACCGATGCATTTCGCCGATTTCGGGGGCGTGCTGGACTGCACGCGTTTCCAGGGGATCGATGTCTGGCGCGGCGCCGCGGTGGGCGGCGGCTCGGTGATTTTCACCGGCGCGATGATCGCGCCCGAACGCCGGTTCTTCGACCATGTATTCGGCGGTGTGGTCGACTACGGCGAACTGGACTCCGTGTACTACCCGCGAGTGCGCGCGAAACTGCGGCTGGACCCGATGCCCGAGGACATCTACCGGTCTGCGCCGTTCACCCATTCCCGGGCGTGGGACGACCAGGTGCGCAAGGCCGGTTACCGGCCGGTGCCCAACGACTCGATCTTCACCTGGGATGTGCTGCGCGGCGAACTGGCGGGGACCGTGCGGGCCTCGGCGACCGCCGGGCGCAGCAATCTCGGAAACTCCAACGGCGCCAAATTCGACCTCAACCAGAATTATCTGAAAGACGCCGAGGCCACTGGGAAAGCGAAGATCTACCCGGGCCACCGCGTCGATACGATCGCCCAGGAAGCCGGCGGCCGGTTCGTGGTCACGGTGACCCACCTCGCCCCGACCGGCGTGATCCGCGGAAAACGGACTCTCACCTGCGACAAACTATTCCTGGGCGCGGGTTCGGTGGGTACCTCCGAACTGCTGGTCCGGGCCCGGGAGACAGGTGCGCTGCCGCGACTCAACGAGCATATCGGCGACGGCTGGGGCACCAACGGCGATGTGGTGCTCGCTCGCGGGGCGAGTTCGGTCGCGGGCAACGGGCAGGGTGTGCCCAGCGCCAGCCGGATCTTCGACGACACCGGTATGGCACTGTCCCTGGAGAACTGGTACATCCCCGGGATCCCGTTCGAGACGGGTGCGCTGGCCTCCCTGGCGATGGTCCTCGATCCGACCCGGGCGCGGTTCGGCTACGACCCCGTTTCCGGCGGTGTCGGGTTGAGCTGGCCGCGGCGGGCACAGGACGAGGTGACGGCGGCGGCGCGTGCGGTGGACCGGCGTATCGCCGAGCGGGCCGGTGCGCTGGCCGAGTACAGCGCCCTGGGATACGACGCCAACGCCCAGTTCACGGCGCATCCACTCGGCGGCGCGGTGCTGGGCAGGGCGACCGACTCCTATGGCCGGGTGCACGGGCATCCGGGCCTGTACGTCATGGACGGCGCGGCGATCCCGGGCAGCACCGGCACCGTGAACCCGTCGCTGACCATTACCGCGCTGGCCGAACGCAATATCGAGGCGATCATCCGCGCGGGCCGCTGACCCCGGGGAAACGGCGGCGGTGACCGCGCTACCGGAATACCCGGCCGCTCGCCGGAGACGAGTCCTGCTCAGTGGTGCACCCGCCGCTGACCGGCGCCGTACGCGGGCGACGTGACGGGGCGGCGGGTAATACTGGGCGGCGATCTTTCGGCGTCGAAGGGAATGCAGGTGTCAATACCGTCGTCCACGGAGTCCGGTCCCGGGTACGTACCCGAAACCCCCGAGCCCGAAAGTTTTCCCCGGAAACCGCCTGCCCTGTGGACCGATTTCGTCATGCTGGCGCTGGCCGCGATCTCGGTCGTACTGGTGTGCTGGATCACGTTCTTCGAGGTCTCATCCGAGACCTACCGGGTGATCGTCGGTGTCGACTACGCCATCTGCGCCGTGTTCGCGATCGAGTTCCTCTGGCGCTGGCGCCGGGCCGGCTGGCCGTGGACCTTCCCGTTCGTCTACTGGTACGAAGTCCTCGGCATGATCCCGGTGGCCAGTCCGTTCTTCCGGGCTTTCCGGTTGCTGCGGATCGTGGTGATCCTGGTCCGGCTGGCCCGCGTCGCCGACCGGGTGTTCGGTGACCGCGTCACCGCCGCGGTGATCAACCATTCGGTGGGCACGATCGTGGAGGTCATCAAGCGCCCGATGACCATCGCGATCATGGAGGAGGTCACCGCCGTCCTGCGGACCGGGCACTACACCCGCAATATCGCGGCGGCGCTGGAGGAGAACCGCAGCGAACTCGACGAGATGATCGTCGAGATGATCAAGAACGATCCGCAGACCGGCCGCGTCCGCTACATCCCCTTCCACGACGAGATCATCCGCCTGGTCGCCGACACCGTGTTCCGGATCCTGTTCCAGGTACTGGCCGACCCGCGCACCGATGAACTGGTATCGGACATGATCCGGGAGAACGTGGACCAGATCCGCGAATCGGTACGCAACGGGGTCAAGGTGTCACCCTCGGCCTACGGTCCGACCGCGCATCACCTCACTGTCCGGCACCTCACTCGGCGGGATGTCTGATGTGGTCGCGGGTCTCCGCGAACCGCAGGGTCTCCCAGCCGATGAGCGCGGTCAGGACGGCGCACAGCACCGCCAATGCCGCGAGGGCCGGTAGTTTCGCGGCGAGCGGGGTGAGCGCGCACAGCACCACCGCGGTGGCCGGCCGGAGCCATCCGGTCCGGCCCGTACCGAACCGGCCGAACCCGATCAGTCCCACCAGGTAGAGCGCCACTCCGCCGTACAGTGCGACCAGCGGTATGCCGGTCAGCGCGTCGGTGAGCGTGTGCTCGCTCTCGTCACCGACGTAGGACAGCACCTTCTTGAGGCCGAGCGAGAGGGCGATGATCCCGACGATCATCGGGAAATGCCAGAACGTGTAGCAGGTCCGGGCGATCTCGATCTGCCGGGCGCCGGTGGCCGCCCGCAGCGCGTGTTCGACCCGGAGGGCGTCGGTGTCGAAATAGGCCCACCACAGCAGACCCGACACCATGAGCCCGAGCATGGCCGCGACCACGATCGGCCAGGAGACGGGCAGCCCGGCGACGCCGATACCGATGGCGACGATGGATTCGCCCAGCGCCACGATGATGATCAAGCCGTGCCGTTCGGCGAAATGCGCGGGGGAATTCAGCCGCCAGTTGTTGCCCGCGAAATGTGTCCACAAATAGTCGCCGCCGATCGCCGCGATCCACAGGCAGATCTGGACGGTGCCGCGGGTCTCGGCGGCGATCACCAGGAGTGTGGTGCCCACGGTGATGGACCCGAGCGCCCAGCGCAGCACCTGTCCCCGCAATTGGGCGTCCGCGGCGCTGGCCAGCCAGAACATCGCGAGATGGACCAGCCGGACCAGCAGGTATGCCATGGCGAAGACCAGCGGGCCGTACCAGCCGCCGGGCAGGTCGTCGAACGCTTCGGGAATCGCGATGGCGGCCAGGAAACCGCCGCCCATGGCGACGAACATGGCGACCCGGGTCACCCCTTCGTCGGCCCGCACCACATTGCCGAGCCAGGCGTAGTCGATCCACACCCACCACAGCACCGCCAGCACCAGCAGCGAGCGCAACATATTGACTGCTGTGGGCTCCGCGGCCGCCAGATCGGTGACCATCGTGAAGGCGAAGACCAGGACCAGGTCGAAGAACAGTTCCAGCTGGGTGACCGAGGCGTTCTCGCCCATCGGCTGGATCCGGCCGCGCCGCGTGAGACCTGGCATGGGCCCTATCGTGGCAGCTCCGGGACCGTTCGAACGGAGATCGCGCGTACGGCGCGGGCGCGTCGGGCGGGCTCAGACCAGGTCGTAGGTCTCGGATTCGGGGAACTGCTCGGTGTAGGCGACGAAATTCTCCACCAGGGCCTCGTAGGATTTGCGGACCGCCCGCTTGCCCAGGAATCCGGGCACCGGCAGCGGCGTGTACTGCTCGACGTGCAGCAGCACTTCGCTACCCGTTTCACCGGGGGTGACCTCGAAGGACCCGCCGCCTCTGATACCGCGGGTGCTGTCGGAGACCTCCCACGACATCCGGTTCTCCGACCAGTCGAACTCCCACACCTGCATATCCGGGGTATTGGAGACCGAGACCTGGATGAAGACCCGGCGCGGCCGGCCCTCTTCGTCGCGCCCCGCCACGCGCGCGTCCTCGAAATCGGGTGACCATTCGGACAGCATCTCGACCGCCATCAACGCGTCCATCACCTGGCCCGGGTCGGCCTCGACGGCGAATCTGATATCGGTCTTCGTACGCATGCTGTCCCTCGCACCCCCGGTTATTACGAATCGGCCACGATTCTTCCTCGGGGGTCGCGTGATCGTCAACACGCTCGTTCGCCGCGGCGGTTATTCCGCCGACGGGCATACCGGCCGCAGAGGTTTGCGGGGCCGGTCCTGAACCGGGGTCCGCTGTCCTGCCGCGTGGGCAGGTCAGGGTGTTCGTTCGACTGTCGCGTCCGGGCCGGGGAAGACCAGGGACTCGTGTCCGTCGTCGAAACGCACCAGATACGGCGGCGTTCCGTCGCGGCCGTGAACCTCTACGATCTCTCCCTCGTGGTCGACCTCGCCGACGGTGTGCCCGTGCACGTGCAACCGGTCTCCGACGTTTGCCATCATGCAGCCCATTATTCGAGGCCTATGGCAGGCATCACAACCCCGATCGGATTGCTATCGGTCTTTTGGTGGCGGCTCGTAATCAATTCGGGCGCCGGTTATCGAGTGGTGTCCGTGTTCATTCGCTCGATCGACGGCCGGTTCGATATGCGCCCGACGTCCGCGAGCGTCCGCTCGCCTTGACACCACTCCATCTGTAGTACTACATTCTAACCACTTCAGTTGGAGTACTACGAACAGGGCGGTACCTCATGCGAAAGCTCGTCTACTACGTGGCCGTTTCCCTCGACGGCTATATCGCCGGCCCCGGCGGAGAGGTCGACTTCTATCCCCTCGGCGCCGATATGGCCGAGTGGATCAACGAGCGCTATCCCGAATCCGTCCCCACGCATATCCGGGAACAGGCGGGTATCGCACCCGACGTCCCGAACCGGCACTGGGACACGCTGATCATGGGCCGCGGCACCTACGAGCCCGCCCTGTCGGCGGGCATCGCCAGCCCCTATCCCCACTTGAAGCAGTACGTCGTCTCCACCACCTTGGACAGCGTCGGGGACCCGGAGATCGAACTGGTGCGCACCGATCCGGTCGAACTGGTGCGGCGGCTCAAGAAGGAGGAGGGACCACAGGGCAAGGACATCTGGCTCTGCGGCGGTGGCACCCTCGCCGGCGCGCTGATCGAGGAGATCGACCAGCTCGTCTTCAAGAGCTACCCGGTGCTGGCCGGAACCGGCGTCCCCGTGCTGGGCGGAGTTTTCCGGCCCACGCGGTTCACTCCCGTGCGGCGGCAGGAGTTCGGCAACGGAGCCCAGGTGACCTGGTTCGATCGGGTATGAGAGCTGTTGGGTTGCCCGCCGGGCCCGCCCGCGCGTGCGGCGGGTCCGCGAGCAGGTAAACGTGACGTCACGCGGCTGTGTGTTATTCCACAGCCAGGCCGGATACTCCCGGAACAGCGTGGCCGGCATCGGTACGCTATTGCACTGATCGCCTGTTCGCTGACATTGGAGGACCCCGCGTGGCACTCGTTGTCCAGAAGTACGGAGGATCCTCGGTAGCCTCTGCCGACCGGATCCGTCGCGTCGCCGAACGGATCGTCGAGACGAAGAAGCAGGGCCACGACGTGGTCGTGGTGTGCTCAGCTATGGGCGACACCACCGATGAACTGCTCGACCTGGCCGAGCAGGTTTCTCCCGCGCCCCCGGCCCGGGAGATGGACATGCTGCTCACCTCCGGTGAACGCATTTCCAACGCCCTGGTGGCCATGGCCATTCACAGTCTCGGCGCCGAGGCGCGGTCGTTCACCGGCTCCCAGGCCGGTGTCATCACCACGTCGGTGCACGGTAAGGCCAAGATCATCGACGTGACGCCGGGCCGTCTGCGCGAAGCCCTGGACGAGGGCACCATCGTCCTGGTCGCGGGTTTCCAAGGCGTCAGCCAGGACAGCAAGGACGTCACCACGCTGGGTCGGGGTGGTTCCGACACCACCGCGGTCGCGCTGGCCGCCGCGCTGGAGGCCGACGTCTGTGAGATCTACACCGATGTGGACGGAGTCTTCACGGCCGATCCGCGCATCGTGAGTGACGCGCAGAAGCTCGAGCAGGTCTCCTACGAGGAAATGCTCGAGATGGCGGCCTGCGGGTCGAAGGTACTCATGCTGCGCTGCGTGGAGTACGCGCGCCGCTACAACGTGCCCGTGCATGTGCGTTCGTCCTATACCGACAAGCAGGGCACCTATGTATACGGATCGATGGAGGACATTCCCTTGGAACAAGCAATCCTGACGGGCGTCGCGCACGACCGCAGCGAGGCCAAGGTGACCGTGGTCGGGCTGCCGGACGAACCCGGATACGCCGCCAAGGTGTTCCGTTATGTGGCCGAAGCCGAGCTCAACATCGATATGGTCCTGCAGAACATCTCCAAGGTGGAGACCGGCAAGACCGACATCACCTTCACCCTCCCCAAGGCCGACGGTGTCCGGGCGGTGGAGATGCTGAGCAAATACCAGAGCGATATCGGCTTCTCCCAGGTGCTCTACGACGACCACATCGGCAAGGTGTCGCTGGTCGGAGCCGGTATGAAGAGTCATCCTGGCGTCACCGCCACCTTCTGCGAGGCGCTGGCCGAGGCCGGTATCAATATCGACCTCATCTCCACCTCCGAGATCCGGATCTCGGTACTGGTCAAGGACACCGAACTCGACGATGCCGTGCAGGTGTTGCATCGGGCGTTCGATCTCGGCGGCGACGAGGTCGCCGTCGTGCACGCCGGAACGGGGCGCTGACTTGATCGGGTCAGGCGCGAAGGCGGTAGCGCAGCGTAATCACGTAGCGCTCCCGATCGAGTCGAGAGGATAGAGCGATGGGTGTGCGTGTAGGTGTGGTCGGCGCGACCGGTCAGGTCGGCGCCGTGATGCGCAAACTGCTCGAGGAACGCGATTTCCCCGCCGACGAGGTGCGTTACTTCGCCTCGGCGCGTTCGGCCGGTAAGAAGTTGCCGTGGCGCGGCGGGGAGATCGTGGTGGAGGACACCGAGACCGCCGACCCGTCGGGCCTGGATATCGCGCTGTTCTCCGCCGGCGCCACCATGTCACGGGTGCAGGCGCCGCGGTTCGCCGCCGCGGGGGTCACCGTGATCGACAACTCCTCGGCCTGGCGCAAGGATCCCGAGGTCCCGCTGGTGGTCAGCGAGGTCAACCCGGAGCAGACCCGCAATCTGGTCAAGGGCATCATCGCCAACCCCAACTGCACCACCATGGCGGCGATGCCGGTGCTCAAACCGCTGCACGACGCGGCCGGGTTGCAGCGCCTCATCGTGTCCAGCTACCAGGCGGTATCGGGTAGTGGTCTGGCCGGTGTCGAAGAGCTCGCCTCGCAGACCCGCGCGGTCATCGACGACGCGGAGAAGCTGACCCACGACGGCAGTGCGGTGGATTTCCCGGCGCCGAACAAGTACGTCGCCCCGATCGCGTTCAATGTGCTGGCCCTGGCGGGTTCGCTGGTGGACGACGGTTCCGGGGAGACCGACGAGGACCAGAAACTGCGCAACGAGAGCCGCAAGATCCTGGGCCTGCCGGAGCTGCTGGTGAGCGGGACCTGCGTCCGGGTGCCGGTGTTCACCGGGCACTCGCTGTCGGTGAACGCCGAATTCGCCGATCCACTCTCGGTACAGCGCGCCCAGGAGATCCTGGCCAAGGCGCCCGGGGTGGAGCTGGTCGACGTCCCGACGCCGCTGGCCGCCGCAGGTAAGGACGAATCGCTGGTCGGCCGTATCCGCCAGGATCCGGGTGTCCCGGACGGGCGTGGGCTGGCGCTGTTCATCTCCGGCGACAACCTGCGCAAGGGCGCGGCGCTCAACACCATCCAGATCGCCGAGGTGCTGCTCGCCGATCGCTGACGGCGGGTACGCCGCCCGGCTCAGTGGATCCCCGGGGTGCGCGGGTCGTTTCCGAGACACGCCAGGAGGACACAGCCGGGCGGCGCGTCGCTGAACGGCGCCGCGAGCGGTTCCCCGAGGCAGGCGAACACATCGCAACCCGGGTACGCGGACCGACCGATGCCGAAGACCGCGAGCAGGATATCGGTATCGATATAGGAGTTCGGGTCGGTGCGTAGTGGCGGTTCGACGTACGGGCCGGGGTCGGGGATCGGGGGTTCGTAGAAGGCGGACAGGAGCCGCCGGAAGAACTCGTGCGGCAGTTCGCCGGTGTGCGCGACGACGCCGGCCGGGCCGTAGGCGCTCATGTTCCCGAACACGCCGGTCCACACCACCACCAGGTCCAGGCTCGGCACGACGAAGACGTTCTGCAGGCCCACTCCGGCCATCGCATAGGTGTCCGGCGGCAGGAACGACGCGTTCTCCGCGCAGCCGGGACCGCTCCAGAACAGATATCCGTAGCAGGGGTTGGTCGGCGACGGGGCGGTCGCGCGGGACAGATACGCGGCGGGCACGATCTGGTGGCCGTTCCAGTTGCCGTTGCCCGCGACCAGCAGTCCGAGTTTGGCCAGATCGTTCGGCGGGATCAGCAGATGCGCGTACCCGTAGGTGTGGCCGGACCGGTCCCGCGCCCAGTACCAGTCGCCGCGTTCGATGCCGAGCGGCCCGAACAGTTCCCGCTGCGCGAAGTCCTGTAGCGGTTCACCGACCGCGAGTTCCAGCACATACGACAGCAGATCGACGGTCCGCTGGCTGTAGGTGAAGACGGTGCCCGGTTCGTGGTCCAGCGGGACGCCCAGTGCCTGGACCGCGCTGTTGGGGTCGAGTGGTACCGCCCCGGTGAGACCCTCGGTGACCACGCCGGTGCGCATACCCGAGGTCTCGGTGAGCAGATTCTCGACCGTGATCGCCCGGCGCTGCGCGTCGCCGAGACCCGGCGGCAGGTACCGGCCGATGGGCGCCTCGATATCGATACGTCCCTCTCCGGCCGCGATCCCGGTGAGCAGCGAGACCACGCTCTTGGTCACGCTCCATACATTCCACGGGGTATTTCCGGTGCGCGCGTTGCCCGGACCCTCGCCGACCAGGCAGTTGTGCCGGAAGACCTGGATGTTGAGCCGATTGCGGCCCGCGGCGAAGGCCAGTGCGTCGGTCAGCCGGGCCGCGTCCAGCCCCACCTGTTCCGGAGTGGCGCGGGCCGGTTCCCGGCCGGAGGACACCTCGCATCGGGCGGTCGTGCCATCGGTTTCCGGTATCGCCTGTGCCTGCGCCGCGAAGAGCTGTCCCGCCATCAGTGTTACCGCTGTGACCCCCGCCAGGAGCCCACCGAAACGCACCATGCGGATCACCCTAATGGGCAGGCGACCGCGGGGCCGGTTATCTCGGGCCCGGACAGCACGACGCCCCTGCCCGATCGGAAGACCGGTTCAGGGGCGAGTTACCGGCACAGTTCTCGCGGTGCCGGCGGGTTGTCGGCGCGGGGCCCGATCAGAGCAGACCGAACCAGTAGACCGCACAGGCCAGGGCCCATAACACCAACGTATCCATCCACACTCCCACTTGTCGTCGTAGCGGATAACTCCATGATGCCCGAGATACACCGATCCCGGAGCAGGTCCCCCGGCTGTGCCCCGACCTTGTCTGCACTGTGACGAATGGTGGTCGCAGCGTTATAAGTTCACGTTAAGTGCCTGCCAAGCGCGGGGCCCCATTGTTGGTGTCGAGGCCGGGCCAGCCGGTAACGAGGACACCGCGAAGAGGAATCCGCAATGATCAGGAAGCTGACCGCCACGCCCGCTCCGGGCGGTGCCACCGCCGCGGTGGCGCCGGCTGCCGAGCCCACCGAGAGTGCGCTGGGCACCCCTGCGGCCGTCCGGGCCACAGTGGCGACGAGGTCGTCGGCATCGGCCGATTCGACGATCGCGCCGCGGCGCGAGGTCGCCGTCGACAAGGCGGGCGGATCCGGTGCCGCACCGCGACCGTCTGTGCCGCGCGAGCCGGTCTGTTCGGCGCCGACGAGCTGGAGATCGGTGGCGCGCGCGGCACCGAATCGGGCGAGATGGGCGCCGGCTTGCAAGCGACCGGCTGCCTGACCCAGGTGGTCGTACCGAACTCGGCGTAGCCGGCCGCCCCGGTGGCCGGATACGCCGCCGATGGGGGCGGGGTACGGACCGGTGCCTGGGGAGGAACCGGAAAGTGCCCGGTGGGGGATGGGGCGGATCCGGGGGAGGGGTCCGCCGGGAGGGATGAGGTGGTTACGGGCCCGGGAGGAACCGGAACCCCCTCGGAGGGTGGGGTCGCGGGAACCGGTGGGGAGCCGGGGACCGCGGTGGGTGGGTCGGTCTGTCCCGCGGGGTGGCAGACCGGCCCATCGGCCGGCGGCAACGTCCGTCCGGGCTGGTCTCGCGGGGTGACCGGCCCGGACGGCCATCGAGCGATGGTTCGGCTCTTCCGGATGCTCGGCAACGGAATCGGAAACGGCAACGAGTGTGGTCGATCCGGTCCGCTGCCAGCGGAAGGTAACCGTTCGAGGAATCGGCGATGGTGGTTGTGGTGCGGAAAGTGGAGACGGCAGTAGGTAGGTCTGCCGTCGGGTGGCCGCCCGGCCGCTCCGGGTTCTCCGGACCGAGGGCTCACGGTGGAGTCCGCGTCGGTCCGGCCGCCGGCGGCGATCCTTCTCCACTGGTTACCGCGGCAGAGTTCCCTGTTCCGCCGTGGGGAGGTCGGTGGAGTATTCGGGCAGCGTGTAATCGTCGGTGCCGGACAGCATGCGGGTCATCAGTGGCTGCATGATTGTGGAGGTGGTGAGCCGGACCAGGGCCAGCGAAGCCCGGATACCCGCCCGGGTGCGCGGGGTCATGGCCTTCACACCACCGGGCGGGAGCTGCTGCGCGGATTCCACGAACGGGCGCAGGATCTCACCGTACCGGGCCAGTGCGGCGGCGGGCCGGTCCGGTGTGCGCACGATCTCGCCGACCAGTACGTAGGCGCCGACCAGAGCCATGGCCGTGCCCTGTCCGCTCAGTGGTGACCCGCAGTACCCGGCATCCCCGACCAGCGCGATCCGCTCGGTCGTCCAGCGCGGCATGGTGATCCGCGCGAGTTCGTCGAAGTAGAAGTCCTCCGCCCGGTCCATGGCGGCGTCGACTTCGGGGACCAGCCAGCCACCGACCGCGAGCCCTTCGCGCAGCAACCGTTTCTGGGCCGCCGTGTCGCGCCGCAGCGCGGGATCGGCGGGGCGCCGGACGCTGATCATCGCCTTGGTGGTCGCCGGGTCGGCGTCCGGCCGGAATGCGAGAAAGGCGCCGCCGGGGAGCAGTTGCACGGTCATCCAGTGCGGGCGGACCTCAGCCGGGGTCGGCATGGTGAAGTACGAGGTGTATCCGCCGAGATAGGTGCTGAACTGCTCTTCGGGCCCGAAGGCCAGCCGCCGGGTGGTGGAGTGCAGACCATCGGCACCGACCAGCACGTCGAATTCCTCGGTGGCTCCGGAAGCGAATTCCACCGAGACGCCATGAGCGTGCTCGCGCAGTGCGTGGATCCGTTCGCCGTACCGGTAGTCGACACCGGGCGCGCCGGGGCGCGCGGTCTCCTCGGCGAGGGCGTCCAGCAACACCTGGTTCAGATCGCCGCGGGTGATCTCGATCTCGGCCACCGCCCCCTTGCCTTCGAAGAGTTCGGCCGGCATCCGGGCTGCTTCGCGACCGGTGGAGTCCACGTACACCATGCCCCGTTCGTCGAGCTGGTACCGGCGGATACCCGGCATGAGACCCATCCGCTCCGCCACGATCCGACTGGGTCCTCGCAGGTCGACGGCCTGACCACCCGGCCGCGGCCCAGCCGCGCGTTCGATCACCGTGGGCCGGATTCCGGCGCGCAGCAGTTGCAGGGCGACCGCGTTACCGGCGATACCGCCGCCGGAGATGAGTACGCGCGGTGTGGCCGGTGTGGTCCGTGTGGTCATCGGTGTCCCTCGCTCAGAGAATTGCTCGAATGTCTTAGACGTATGTCTAACACAGATGTAGAACGAGTGTCTAGAACGGATGTCTAATACGGTGGTTAGAGTGGAAGCATGGGAAACAAGGAGGACCTCCTCGCGGCCGCGCGTACCTGCATCTACGAACGTGGGTTCGCCGCCACCACGGCCCGCGATATCGCCACCACCGCGGGAGTCAGCCTGGCCGCCATCGGCTACCACTTCGGTTCGAAGGACCGCCTGCTCACCGAGGCCTTCACCGACGAGACGGGCCGGGTGATCGGCGACGACCTCGAAAGACGCATCAAAGCAACCGCCGGTCAATCGGCGGGTGCGGCGTTTCCTCAGGTCTGGGAGGGCATCGCCGAGCTGTTCGACCGCAACCGGGACGTGCTGGTGGCGAGTATGGAGAACGTGGTCCGCATCTACCGGACCCCCAGCGAACAGTCGCGGATGGGGGAGATGCACCAGATCGCGGTCTCCGAGATCGCGGATCTGGTCGCCGAGTCCTACCCCGGTCTCGACGGTTCCCGGGCGCGTGCCGTCGCCGAGCTGTACTTCGTCATCCTCAACGGCTTGGTGATGCAGTGGATGAGCAGTCCGGGCGCGGAAGTACCCACCGGAGCTCGGTTGGGGGAGGCGATAAGCGCTCTGACCTCGACCGAACGTCCGGGATAGGGCGTGGGAACGCTGAGTTCCGGCCGGCGCCGCCACGCACGGGCGCCGATGACTTCGGCCTTCGTATCGATCCTGCGGCCGGGCGAGGGGCCGCGATGGCGGAAACCTCTGGCGTTCACCGGCTGCGAGCACCCGATGCGGAATATCACCGCTGATTCCCACGTTGGCCCGGTTCGATAGCTATCGAACCGGAAGGTGGGCGAACTATGCGGGTCATCGGTTTCGACGAGCCCGGAGGGCCCGAGGTGTTACGCGCATTCGAAGTCCCCGAGCCGGCCGTCGGCCCCGGACAGGTGCGGATCCGGGTGCGGGCCGCGGCGGTGAACCCCTCGGACGTCGTGACCCGTAGCGGGCTGGTGCACGACCGATACGCCGGCGTGACACCGCCCTACATTCCCGGCTGGGACGCGGCGGGAACCGTGGACGAGGCCGACCCGGACACGGGATGGCGTACCGGTGACGAGGTGATCGCGATCACGCTGCCGGTGCTCGATGGCGGTGGTGCGTACGCCGAGAAGATCGTCGTCCCGGCGGAATCGGTGGCCGTGCTCCCGGCGGGCCGGGATTTCGCGTCCGCCGCCACCCTGCCGATGAACGGGCTGACGGCCTGGCAGGCTCTCGACCGCCTGGCCCTGGAGCCGGGAGCGTCGCTGGTGGTGACCGGAGCGGCCGGTGCCGTCGGCGGCTACGCGGTCGAGTTGGCGAAGCACGCGGGGCTACAGGTGATCGCCGATGCCGCCCCCGCCGACCGCGATCTCGTCCGGGCCCTCGGCGCGGATATCGTCGTCGACCGCGGCGCCGAGACCGTCGCGCAGATCCGGGCCCATTTCCCCGAGGGGGTGGACGGCGTGGTCGACGGCGCCCTCCTGCGCGACCACATCACCCCCGTGGTCCGCTCGGGCGGGGCCTACGCCGCCTTGCGGCCCGAGCGGCTGAACGGCGGAGTCGCACCCCGCCCCGGCCTCACCGTGCACGAGATCATGGTCGGGACCGATATCCGGGAGAAGGACCGGCTCGATCGCCTCTCGGACCTGGTCGCCTCGGGCGTGCTGACACTGCGGGTGGCGGATCTGCTACCGGCCGAGCAGGCGAGCGAAGCCCATCGGAGGCTCGAGGGAGGCGGGGTGCGCGGACGGATCGTCCTCGAATTCTGAATCCGGATATCCGGTTTTCCGGCCGGATCGATTCGTATGAACTCGTCGGCATGTAGCTCGGCCCGGAATACGAAAAAGGCCCCTGACCATCGGTCAGGGGCCTAGTCGTGTCTCGACCAACACGAGTCGGGGTGGCGGGATTTGAACCCACGACCTCTTCGTCCCGAACGAAGCGCGCTACCAAGCTGCGCCACACCCCGTGAAGCGGACCTGCGATAGCTTACATCAGGTCCGGTCCGGAAAAGAAACCGACTGTTCAGGGCCTATTTTCCGGTAGTGGCGCGCACTACCGGGCGACTGCCTGCGATGTCGACACCCCGTGGCCGGAATCGGCGGCGGGCTGTTTGGGCGGAACGGCGACGAGGGTGAGCAAGGTGGCCTCGGGCCGGCAGCAGAATCGGTACGGCGCCCAAGGGGAGGTGCCGATTCCGGCCGAGACGTGCAGCCGGGTGTGCGCACCCCATTTGGACGGGCCCTTGACCCGCGACCGGTCGATATCGCAGTTGGTGACCAGGGCGCCGTACCCGGGTAGACAGAGCTGGCCACCATGGGTGTGCCCGGCCAGGATGAGGTCGTAGCCGTCATCGGCGAAGCGGTCCAGGACCCGGGGCTCCGGGGAGTGCGTCAGACCGATGCGGAGATCGGCGAGCGGGTTCGGGGCGCCGGCGATGGTGTCGTAGCGATCACGCTGCAGATGCGGATCGTCCACGCCCGCGCTGGCGATGCGGATACCGCCGACCTCGATATCGCGGCGGGTGTGCGTCAAATCCAGCCAGCCACGCTCGGTGAACGCCGCGCGCAGATCCTTCCAGGGCAGCGGGGCGCCGTGCACACGTTTGTGGTTCTTGTCGAAGTACTTCAGCGGGTTCTTGGGGACCGGCGCGAAGTAGTCGTTGCTGCCGAACACGAACAGGCCCGGCCGGGACAGCAACCCACCCAGCGACTGGACCACCGCGGGCACGGCCTTCTGATGCGACAGATTGTCGCCGGTGTTGATCACCAGGTCGGGTTCGAGCCGGTCGAGCTCGCGCAACCACTGCTGTTTGAGCTTCTGCCCGGGCGTCATGTGCAGATCGCTGATGTGCAATACCCGCAGTGGCGCCGAGCCCGGCCGCAGTACCGGCATCGTGGCTTCGCGCAGAACAAAGGCATTGCGTTCGATCAATGAGGCATAGCCGACTCCGGCCGCCGCGGCTCCGGCGGCGCCGAATACGGTTCGGCGAAGGACCGACGTCGAGATCACGGGCATTTGCCCAGCATAGGTGACCAGGTCGCTGGGCGCGCAGCGTGTTGAGCCACAGTTTCGGCCACATGGCGGGCAGATGACATGCCACCGCGGCCGAGGACAGGCCTGTGGCCTCGGGAAACGACCGATCGGCGCGGGAGCGAACACGCCCGGCCCAGCGGGTTATCCGGTGGGCGTGGCGGGGTGCAGCGGCTACCGTTCTGCCCATGTCGGAACTGAAATCGAGGCTGCGCGCCGATATGACCGCTGCGATGAAGGCGAAGGATTCGCTGCGGCTGAACACCCTGCGGATGCTGCTGGCCGCCATCCAGACGAGTGAAGTCGCGGGGAAGGAAGCCCGCGAACTGTCCGACGCCGAGGTGGTGGCGGTCCTCACCAAGGAGTCGAAGAAACGCAACGAATCGGCCGAGATCTACACCCAGGCGGGCCGTGGTGAGCTGGCGGCCAACGAACACGCCGAGGCCCGGATCATCGATGAATATCTGCCCACCCAATTGACCGACGCCGAGGTCGCCGACCTGGCCGATACCGCGATCGCCCAGGTCGCCGAGGAACTCGGCGAACGACCCGGGATGCGGCAGATGGGCCAGGTCATGAAGGTGGCCTCCGGGCTGGCCGCCGGCAAGGCCGACGGCTCCCGGATCTCGGCGGCGGTGAAGGCGCGGTTGTAGACCGAGCCCGCACCGCCGGGATCAGCGAGGGATGGGTACCGGAATGGGGATCGGCGGCAGGAACGGCGGCAGCGGCAACCCGGGGGCGTTCGGGGTGGTCGCGGCCGGCCGTCCCGGCGGCGGTGGTTCGCGGACGGTGCCGTCGCTGAGGTAGATCGTCACCTGCGATCCGGGAATGGCCGACCCGTTCGGTGTCGACCCGGTAACCGTCCCCTTCGGTGCCGAACCGGGCGAGGTCACCGACGTGACCTTGAAACCGGCGCCGGTGAGCGCTGCGGTCGCCTCGCCGGCGGTCATGCCGACGACATCGGGCACCTGTGCGTTCTCCGCGCCACGGACGTATTTCTCGTCGACCGGCGGCAGGGCCGGGGGCGGGAAGTTGCCCACCACCGGCTTGACTGCGCCGAACCAGGTCCGGGCGGGCTCGTTGCCGCCGAACAAGCCGTTGGCGTCGCTGGCCGGGCAGTTGCGCAGCGGGAAGGAGCAGATCTCACCGGGGGTCGGGCTGTCGCCGTAGACGTAGACCGCGCCCGCGAGCGAATTGGTGAAGCCCAGGAAGGCCGAGGACCGGTGGCTTTCGGTGGTACCCGTCTTGGCCGCTACCGGCAGGTTCCATCCGGTCGACCCGGCCGCCGCCGAGGCGGTGCCGCCGCCGGAGGAGTCCTTGCCCATGGCATTGGCCAGGGTGTTCGCCAGACCCGGTTCGACGACCTGTTCACAAGCCTGTTCGGTGAGCGGAACGGGCTTGCCGTAGCGGTCGATCACTTCCGCGATGGGCGAGGGCGGGCACCAGGTTCCGCCGGAAGCGATGGTCGCGGCCACATTCGACAGTTCCAGAGGATTGATCGCGAGTGGGCCGAGGGTGAACGAGCCGAGATTCTGGCCCTTGATCATGTCGGCGAGGCTCTGGTTGTCGTCGTGTCCGGATGTGCCGGGATCGGTGTAGGAGCGCAGGCCCAGCCGGACGGCCATATCCACGGTCGGGGTCACGCCGACGGCCTGGATGAGTTTCACGAAGGCCGTGTTCGGCGAGGTGGCCAGCGCCTCGGTCACCGACATCGGTGACCGGTAGTTGCCCGCGTTCTCGACGCAGTACGTCTCGGGCGGGCAACCGGGGGCGCCGCCGTTACCCATGCCGCGGGCATCGAACCGGGACGGCACATCGAGCTGGGCGTTGGTGCCCATACCCTTCTCCATCGCCGCGGCGGTGGTGAAGAGCTTGAACACCGAACCCGCGCCGTCGCCGACCATCGTGTACGGCTGGCCGAGCAGGGTTTCGTGCGCATCCCGGTTCAGGCCGTAGGTGCGGCTGCTCGCCATCGCCAGCAGCGGGTGTTTGTCCTTGCCCGGCCCGATCAGCGACATGAGCGAGGCGATGTTCTCCAGATGGGGGTCGGCGTTCGCGTTGACCGAACGTTTCACCGAATCCTGGACGGCGGGGTCCAGGGTGGTACGGATCAGATAGCCGCCCTTTTCGATCTGTTCCTTGCTGAGCCCGGCCTCGGCCAGGTACTGCAGGGCGTAGTCGCAGAAGAACCCGCGGTCGCCCGCGGCGATACAACCCCGGGGCAGGCCCTTCGGTTCGGGCAGCACACCCAGCGGCTGCGATTTCGCCGCGTGGAACTCCGCGGCGCGGCTGGGGATGTTCTGCATCAGGGTGTCCAGCACGGTATTGCGGCGGGCGGTGACCCCCTCGGGATTGGTGTATGGGTTCAGCTTGGAGCTGGACTGCACCATTCCGGCCAGCATCGCCGACTGGGCGATGTTCAGGTCCTTGGCGTCGATACCGAAGTAGGTCTGGGCGGCGTCCTGGATCCCGTAGGAGGAATTGCCGAACGGGACCAGATTCAGGTAGCGGGTGAGGACCTCGTCCTTGGTGAGTTCCTTGTCCAGGGTCAGCGCCATGCGGATCTCGCGGATCTTGCGCGCGGGTGTGGTCTCGATGGCGGCGCGGCGTTCGGCGTCGGTCTTGGCGACCACGAGCAGGTTGAAGTTCTTGACGTACTGCTGGTCGATGGTCGAGGCGCCCTGCTGGACCTCGCCGCTGCTGGTGTTGGTCAGGAAGGCGCGGATGGTGCCCTGCCAGTCGACGCCGTGGTGGTCGGCGAAGCGCTTGTCCTCGATGGAGACGATGGCCAGCTTCATATCGTTGGAGATCTGGTCGCTGGGCACTTCGAATCGGCGCTGCTCGTAGAGCCAGGCGATCGGATTACCGGCCGCGTCCACCATGGTGGACACGGCGGGGACGGTTCCCTCGACCAGTTCCGCGGACACGTTGTCGACGGCGTCGGCGGCGCGGTTCGAGACGAATCCGAAACCTCCGGCGACCGGGAACAACAATCCGGCTACGAGCACGGAGGCGAGTACACAGCTGCCCGCCAGCTTGAGGAGCGCACGTGTGATCGGCACAGCACCAGCGTAGAGGGTCACCGTTCGGGGTTCGTGAAGTGTGGACGCCGGGTGTTGTCCTCGCTGATCAGTGTATTGAGCGGGCAGTATCGCGCAGGGCGCTTGACGTGCGTTTACGGGCCGGAGGGCGGGTGGCGCCCGCCCGGTCGCAGGCACGGACGTACCAAAAAGTCATCACTCGGTCTTGCGCAATCGGCATACCTTTACCTAGATTGAGAGCTCAGTGTGATAGAGCTAACACTCAATGTGGAATGTGGTGCACTTCGCAGCGGGGTTCGGGTTGCTGCGAAGTGGACGCGATTCCGGAGCGCCGTGACCCGGTGTTCGGACTGGCAAAGGGGCACACCAAATGCACATGACAACCCCCGTCGCTCGATTGGACGTAGAGCAGGCCGAAGCAAGGATCGCCTGGGTGGCCCAGGCCCGATGCAAGGAAGTGGATCCCGATCAACTGTTCGTACGCGGCGCGGCCCAGCGCAAGGCGGCGACGATCTGCCGGCACTGCCCGGTCCTGATGGAGTGCGGGGCGGACGCTCTGGACAACAGGGTCGAGTTCGGGGTGTGGGGTGGTATGACCGAGCGACAGCGTCGGGCGCTGCTCAAACAGCATCCCGAGGTGACCTCCTGGTCGGACTTCTTCCACGCCCAGCGCCAGCACCAGGTGGCTATGTAAACCAAATCCCTATTGGACTACCGACCGCCGGGCACTCGAGATTTCGAGTGCCCGGCGGTTTGCCCGGTCGGGGCGAGCCGACCGGGACGGTTCAGCTTTCCCCGGCAGTCTGCGTACCGGCCAATTGCGCCCCGACCGCGCGCAGTGCGTCCAGATCGGTCACATCGAACGGCAGCGCGGTCACCGAGACGATCGGCACCCGCGGATGCGCGCCTGTGAACCGGTGCAGTAGATGCTGTTCGCGCCGTGCGGTCGCGACCCGCTGCGCGTGGACGCGCAGCACCCCCGCCGATAGCGGATCCGAATCATCGAGCCCGTCGGCGGCCGTGAGAGCGTGATCCGAGGGCAGCGAGCACAGCACCGGATGGGTCCGGTTGAGTACCAGCCCGGCCAGCGGCATCTGTTCGGTGGACAGCCGGTCCACGAAGAACGACGCCTCGCGCAGCGCATCGGGTTCCGGCGCGGCGACCACCAGGAAATGGGTACCTGGCTTGGCCAGCATGGCGAACGTGCGATTGGCCCGCTCCTGGAAGCCGCCGAACAGCGATTCCAGCGATTGCAGGAAATTCGAGGCGTCCTTGAGCATCTGGCCGCCCACGATGGTCGACACCCCGCGTACGGCCAGGCTCATCGCACCCGTGACGAACCGTCCGACGCCCCGCCCCGGCGCCATGATCACCCGGATCATCCGGCCGTTCAGGAAGTTGCCCAGCCGTTTGGGGGCGTCGAGGAAGTCCAGGGCGTTGCGCGAAGGCGGGGTGTCCACGACGATCAGATCCCACTCACGGCGCCCGGCGAGCTGGCCGAGTTTCTCCATCGCCATGTATTCCTGGGTGCCGCCGAACGAGGAGGCCACCGCCTGATAGAAGGGGTTGGCGAAGATCTGCTCGGCCTTGTCGGCGGTGGTGTGCTCCAGCACCATCTCGTCGAAGGTGCGCCGCATGTTCAACATCATGGCGTGCAACTCGCCCTTGGCCTCCGGCCCCAGTTCGACCCGCTGCGGACTGTTGTCCAGGTCCGCGACGCCCAGCGACTGGGCCAGTCGGCGAGCCGGGTCGATGGTGAGGACGACGACCTTGCGCCCCTGCTCGGCCGCGCGCAACGCGATCGCCGCCGCCGCGGTGGTCTTCCCGACGCCGCCGGAACCGCAGCACACCACGACGCGGGCCGTCGGGTCGCCGAGGATGGTCGAGATGTCGAGGGGGGCCGGACCGGCCGGTCGGGTGCTCATCGGACTCCCTGCTCGCTCAGATGGGCGGCCAGTTCGTAGAGACCGCCCAGGTCCATACCGTTGGGGAGGGCGGGCAGCAGCAGCCGGGCGACCTCCAGATCGAGGAGTTCGGCCGCGCTGGTGTCCTGGGCGCCGAGGACGGCCGAATGCTCCACTGTCTCGGTGAGCAGACCCGCGAAGTCGGCGGCGGACAGGGTGATCCCGGCGGATTCCAGTCCGGCACGCACGGCGGCGGCGTCGAGTTCACCGGCTGCCGCGGCCGCCCGCGTCTGTGCGCTGAGCGGACTGTGCGCGGCGCGGTTGACGATCACGCTGCCGATACGCAGATCGTTTCCGCGCAGCTCGGCGATGGCGTCCAAAGTCTCCTGGACCGGCAGCGCCTCGAGCAGCGTCACCAGGTGGATCACCGTCTGGTCCGAATGCAGCAGTTTGGACACCCCGTCGGCCTGGGCGGCGATCGGGCCGCCCTTGGCGAGTTCGGCCATGGCCTGGGTGACGTCGAGGAAACTGGCGATCCGGCCGGTCGGCGGCGCGTCGACGACCACCTCGTCGTAGACGGGACGCCCGGTCTTGTCGGACCGGACCACGCATTCCTTGATCTTGCCGGTCAGGATGACATCGCGCAGGCCCGGCGCGATGGTGGTGACGAAATCTATGGCGCCCATCCGGCGCATCGCCCGGCCGGCGAAACCGAGGTTGTAGAACATATCGAGGTATTCGAGGAACGCGTGCTCGATATCGAGCGCCAGGGCCACCACTTCACCGCCGCCGTCGGCGGTGGCGATCTTCGTCTCGGTGGGGGGCAACGGGGGCAGATCGAACAGCTGGGCGATCGACTGGCGGTTCTCCACCTCGACCAGCAGCACCCGGCGCCCCCCGGCGGCCAACGCCAGCGCCAGGGACGCGGACACCGTCGACTTACCGGTGCCGCCCTTACCGGATACGTAGTGCAGGCGGGCGTTCGTCGCGCTGTCGGGCCACCCCGTCTTCAGGCCCGGTTCGGCCGATTCCGACATCGTCGTTGGTTCTGCCACGGTCGCGAGCCTATAACTCGCACTGGACGGATGCCCGCATACCGTGGTTTGTGCGGATGTGGTGTACCAGACACCGGGACCGCCCCTCTATCACCGGACCCACGGTCGCGCCGTGGGGCTCGCGGACGGCACCCAGTAGGCTCCCTGCGCATGAGCGATGTGACCCAGTGGGAATACGCGACCGTACCGCTGCTGACGCATGCGACCAAACAGATCCTGGATCAGTGGGGCGCCGACGGCTGGGAGTTGGTGACCGTGCTGCCCGGGCCGACCGGTGAGCAGCATGTGGCCTACCTCAAGCGGCCGAAGCAGTAAGCGCCATGGCGGAATCCGAAGCGAATCGGCCCGTGACCGAGTGGCGGGCCAACCTCGACCGGCTCGGCCTGACGGTGCCTCCCGTGGTGGCTCCGGTGGCCGCGTATGTGCCCGCCATACGCACCGGCAACCACGTCTACACCTCCGGTCAGTTGCCGTTCGTGGCGGGTGAGCTGTCGGCGATCGGGAAGGTCGGGGCCGAGGTCTCGCTCGACGAGGCGGTGACCGCGGCCCGCTGGTGCGCGGTGAACGCGCTGGCCGCCGTCCACGACCTGGTCGGCCTCGACGAGGTCGTGCGGATCGTGAAGTTGGTCGGGTTCGTCGCCTCGGCACCGGGATTCACCGATCAGCCGCTGGTGATCAACGGTGCCTCGGAGTTCCTCGGTGAGGTGTTCGGCCCTGCGGGCGCCCACGCGCGCTCGGCCGTCGGGGTCTTCGAACTGCCGAAGAACACCCCGGTGGAGGTCGAACTCATCGCCGAGGTGCGCTGAGCAGGACGGACACTCCTGGTTCGGCAGGCCCGCCGGGTTGCCCATAGATTCGAACGGGCGACTTTCGAATTGGAGGTGTTGTGGTGACACTCACCCATCCGGCCTACGGGCAACTGCGTGTGGTGACGCCGTCGGCGTCGGTACTGCTCGCGAACAATCCGGGACCGATGACTCTGGACGGTACGAACACCTGGATCCTGCGATCCCCCGATCGCGCGGACTGTGTGGTGGTGGACCCGGGCCCCGACGACCCGGAGCACATCGCGGCGATCGCCGAGGCGACCGGCGGTGCGGTGGCGCTCACGCTGATCACCCATCGGCATCCCGACCACACGGGTGGTATCGACGAGTTGGTGCGTCTGACCGGGACACCGGTACGGGCCATGGACCCGGAGTTCCTGCGCGGCGAAGTGGCGGTGCTGACCGACGGCGAAGTGGTCGAGGCCGCGGGTCTGCGGATCACGGTGCTGCACACTCCCGGGCATACCGCCGATTCGATGAGTTTCCTGCTGGCGGACGCGGTCCTGAGCGGCGACACCATTCTCGGCCGCGGCACCACGGTGCTCGACCGCGACGGCACGCTACGGGATTATCTGGGGTCGATGGACCGGTTGCTCGAAGCCGGTGCCGGGCGGGCCCTGCTGCCCGCCCACGGCCCGGATCATCCGGATGTGGAGCCGGTGGCGCGGTACTACATCGCGCATCGGCACGAGCGGCTCGCACAGGTCCGTACAGCGCTGGAAGAGCTCGGTGCCGACGCGGACGCCATGGATGTGGTGCGCACGGTGTACTCCGATGTCGACGAGAGCCTGTGGCCGGCCGCCCGCAGTTCGGTGGAATCGCAGCTCACGTATCTGCGGTCGGAGCGGGACACGCAGAACTGAGTCGAGCGTATTCGGCAGCGGGCGACGCTCCGAGGGGACGATAAACCCTCGGAGCGCCGCCCGTTCCACGTAGTGGCGCCGGAAGTACTGAGCGCGCCGGTACCGGCCGGTGACGGCGGAGCCGGGTCCACCCGCCGCGATCGGGCGGACCCCCGGGCAGTTCGTGCCGCGGCGTCAGCGAGCCCGGCGGGCCAGTCGCTCGGAATCGGAGATCAGCACACTCTTGCCCTCGAGGCGCAGCCAGCCGCGGTGCGCGAAATCGGCGAGCGCCTTGTTGACCGTCTCACGGGAGGCGCCGACGAGCTGGGCGATCTCCTCCTGGGTCAGGTCGTGGGTCACCCGCAGCGCGCCGGCCTCCTGAGTGCCGAACCGCTGTGCGAGCTGCAGCAGCGCCTTGGCGACCCGGCCGGGGACGTCGGTGAAGATCAGGTCCGCGAGGTTGTTGTTGGTCCGGCGCAGCCGGCGGGCGAGCACCCGCAGCAGCTGTTCGGCGATCTCGGGACGCTGATCGATCCATGCCTTGAGCGCGTCCCGGTCCATGGTCACGGCGCGGACCTCGGTCACCGTGGTGGCCGTGGAGGTACGTGGCCCGGGATCGAAGATGGACAGCTCGCCGAACATATCCGACGGACCCATGATGGTCAGCAGGTTCTCCCGGCCGTCCGGGGACCGGCGGCCCAGCTTCACCTTGCCGGACGTGATGATGTACAGCCGATCACCCGGTTCGCCCTCGTTGAAGATGACGTGGCCGCGAGGGAAATCCACGGGCTGCAGCTGTTTGGCGAGCGCAGCCACCGCGGTGGGCTCAACGCCTTGGAAGATGCCTGCTCTGGCGAGGGCCTCGTCCACGAATGTGCTCCTTAGGGAAATGGCTGTAGTCGTCGGGCGGACCGATGCGGTTCGGCCGACAGTGCAGTCTACGCGGCCTTATCGACGCGCAGTGACAGACACCACGTAAGGAAGGTTAACCGTGGGCGAGTCCGGGCGGTACGGCCGCCCGCGCGAGCGGCCCCGCACGGGCGGGTCGATCAGCTCGCACGGGCGATGTCGACGGTCTCGCGCGCCTCCTCGCTGCGATTACGGCGGCGGCGCATACGCGCGACCGCCGCCGGTAGTCCGAGCTTCGTCAGCTCGTTGACCTCGGCGTTGCTGGCCTTGTCCAGGTAGGCCTGGACTTCCTCGTCGGGCTCGAGAAGTTTGCGCAGACGGTTCTCCACTCGTTCCATGCCGAGTGCGAACAGCATCAACACCACTGGGAAGAGCACCACAGCGAGTCCTTGCATGCCGGGTAGTTAACACGGTCGAGGTCTCAGATGGAATACGGGAGTAGAACTGAGAAGACAACGTTGTCGGACGGTTCCGTATGGTGGACGGGTGCGTACCTCCCCCTCAGAAACCGTCGGAAGCGACATTTCCGGCACTGCCGAGGCGGCTGTCGTGCGCCCGGCCGTCGGCGGGGCGCGCACCCGTAAATCCAGTACTCGACCGGCGGAAACACGTTTGGGTCTGGTGCGTCGCGCCCGCCGGATGAACCGGCTTCTGGCGCGGGCATTTCCCGACGCTCATTGCGAGTTGGATTTCGGTACTCCGCTGGAACTCGCGGTGGCCACGATCCTGTCGGCGCAATGCACGGATGTGCGAGTGAATATGACCACTCCGGCTCTGTTCGCCGCCTATCCCGACGCGCGGGCCTATGCCGAGGCCAACCGTGCGGAGCTGGAAGAACTCATCCGTCCCACCGGTTTCTATCGCAACAAGGCGAATTCACTCATCGGTCTCGGACAGGCACTCCTCGAACACTACGACGGTGAATTACCTCACACGATGGCGGAGCTGGTCGGTTTACCGGGCATCGGCCGAAAAACCGCCAATGTGATTCTCGGTAACGCATTCGGAATTCCGGGTATCACCGTCGATACCCATTTCGGCCGGTTGGTGCGTCGCTGGGGTTGGACTGCCGAGGAAGACCCGGTAAAAGTCGAACACGCGATCGGTGCGCTGATCGAGCGCAAGGAGTGGACGATGCTGTCGCACCGGGTGATCTTCCACGGGCGCCGTGTCTGCCATGCCCGGAAGCCGGCGTGCGGGGTCTGCCTGCTGGCCAAGGACTGCCCGTCGTTCGGGGCCGGGCCCACCGATCCGGAAGCGGCGGCCAAACTCGTGAAGGGACCCGAGGCACCGCATCTGCTCGAACTGGTGGGCCGTTGAGTCGCGTACCGGTTTTCTGGAAATGGGCATTGACGGCGGTAATCGTGGCATTGGCGGCCGCGATCGCTTTCTGGCCGCGCGGTGGTTCGGAAAACGCCGGGCCCGTCGCGCAGCCCACCCGGACCATCGATCCCGCGCTGCGGGCGGTCTCCGGGGCCGCGCAATGCCCCACCGCCTCGGCACCGGCGGAGCGGCCGGGTCCGCTGACGGATGTGGTGCTGAGCTGCCTCGCCGATGCCTCGCCGGCGTACCCCGGCCGCCTCACCGGCCGGCCCGTCGTGCTCAACCTGTGGGCGTACTGGTGCCAGCCGTGCCGGACCGAACTGCCGCACTTCCAGGAGTACGCCGACCGGGCGGGTTCCGCGGTGCAGGTGGTCACGGTGCACAGTGACCCGGACGAGGCGAAAGCGCTCGCGCTGCTCGCCGCCCTCAACGACGACCTGCGGGCGCAGGGACGCGCCGAGCTGCGCCTGCCGGGCGTGCAGGACTCCGATGCCCGGGTCCGCGCCGCCGCGCAGGCCCCGACGGCTCTGCCGATCACCGTTCTGGTCCGCCCGGACGGTTCGATCGCGGACTATGTCGCCCGCCCGTTCCGCGACGCCGACGATATCGCCGCCAGTGTGGCGGGCGCACTGGGAGTCACCGCGTGAGGCAATACCTCCGCCTTCGCTTCGGGCTCCGCCGACCGGATGTAATCCTGCCGTGGGAGGCACAGTGAGGCGATACCTCCGCCAACGCTTCGGCCTCCGTGGACCGCATGTAACCCCCGCGAGAGAGGCTCCGTGAGCGAAGATCGAGTGCCGCCCTGGCTGAGTGGGGCGGCGGGGCCGGGCCGGCCCGATTTCTCCGACACTCTGGGCCGGACGCGGGTCCTGCGGCGCACAATGGCGGGCAAGGCCCGTGAGGCTGCGGTCCTGGTGCTCTTCGCGGGTGATCCGGCCGGCGACCCGGCCGCACCCGGCGGGCTGCCCGCCGATGCCGAGGTCCTGCTCACCCAGCGCGCGTCCACCATGCGCCAGCACCGCGGGCAGGTGGCGTTCCCCGGTGGCGCCGTGGACCCCGGCGACGACGGCCCGGTCGATACCGCGCTGCGGGAGGCATGGGAGGAAACCGGTCTGGAGCGGACCGGCGTGCAGCCGATCACCACGCTGCCGAAACTGTTCGTCCCGCCGTCGCGCTTCGACGTCACCCCGGTCGTCTCCTACTGGCGCACCCCGAGCGAGGTGCGGGTGGTGGACCGGGCGGAAACCGACCGTGTGGTGCGGGTTCCGATGGCGGAGCTCCTCGACCCGGCCAACCGCTTCATGGTGCGCAGCGCGCTCGGGTACCGGAGTCCGGCCTTCCAGGTGGACGGAATGTTGGTCTGGGGGCTCACCGGCGGCATACTGGCCGGACTCATGACTTCACTGGGCTGGGAATCGGAATGGGACCGAACCGACGTGCGTGATCTGGAAGAGGCGTTGGCCGCGGTGGGGATGGTGTTGTGAGCTCGTCGGCGTGGCTCGATATAGCGGTTGTCATATTGGCTCTCCTGGCCGCCTCCTCCGGGTGGCGGCAGGGCGCGGTGGCGTCCGCACTGGCTTTTCTCGGGGTGGTGCTCGGCGCGGTCGCCGGCATCCTGATCGCCCCGCACATTCTCGTGCATATCGACGAGGGCCGCAGCCGGGTACTGGCCGGGGTCCTGCTCATCGTGCTGCTGGTGATCGTCGGCGAGGTCGCCGGCATGGTGCTGGGCCGGGCGGCGCGCAGCGGGATGACCCATCCGTTCGCGCGCGGTGCGGACAGCGCGGTCGGCGCGGTGCTGCAGACCGGCGCTGTGCTGGTGACGGCCTGGCTGCTGGCCCTCCCGCTGGCGACCTCCTCGCAGCCCGCCATCGCCTCGGCCATCAACAGTTCCCGCGTACTCGCCGACGTCAACCGGGTCGCCCCGGACTGGTTGCGCCACTTGCCCAACGAGTTCTCCAAACTGCTCAACACCTCGGGCCTGCCGGATGTGATCGGCCCGTTCGGCCGCGCGCCCATCGCCGCGGTGGAACCGCCGGATCCGAGCGTGCTGGCCAGCCCGGTCGCCGGTTCCCTGCAGCAGAGCGTGCTGCGTATCCGCGGTGTGGCACCGAGTTGCCAGCGGGCGCTGGAAGGTTCCGGGTTCGTGGTGGCGCCGGAGCGGGTGATGACCAATGCGCACGTGGTGGCCGGAACCACCAGCGTGACGGTGGATTCCGCGGCCGGACCGCTGGACGCCACGGTGGTCGAATTCGACCCGTCCATGGATATCGCGGTGCTGTCGGTGCCCGGGTTGGTCGCGCCGGTCATTCCGCAGGCGCCGGAGCCGGCCGGATCGGGTGAGAGCGCGATCGTGCTCGGCTACCCCGGCGGTGGCCGGTACACGGCGAGCGCGGCCCGGGTGCGCGAGACGCTGGACCTGACCGGTCCCACCATCTACCGGGACGGCACGGTGGAACGTGAGGTGTACACCGTGCGCGGCTCGGTGCGGGCCGGGAATTCGGGTGGACCACTGGTCGATACCGAGGGCAAGGTGCTGGGCGTGGTGTTCGGCGCCGCCGTCACCGACGACGACACCGGTTACGTGCTCACTCTCGACGAGGTCCGGGAGCGTATCGATATCGCACCCTCGGCCAGTTCGCCGGTGGACACCGGTCCCTGCGTACTGAGCTGACGGCGGGAGCCGGCCGGGTCGGCCGGCTCCCGCCGGAGGCGCGGCGGTCCCGCAAAGCCGTCAGGCGTAACGACCCGGCCTTCGCCGGTCCGTCCCGGCGAGCAGTTTCGCGATCTCCGCGGTGACCGCGTCCGGGTTTTCCAGATGCGCGAAATGCGCGGCGTCCCGGATGGTGACCACCCGGCGATGCGGTGACAGCTGCGGGCCGCGGTGCACGGTGGCGGGCAGAATGTAGCGGTCGAATTCGCCGCGCATGGAGACCACCGGGATATCGATCGGCTGACGCATCACGGCCATGAACCGGCGACCGTCGGCCCGCCACTGGCTGCGGAATGCCCAGCGCCGGTATTCCAGCCCGCAGTGGGCGGCCCCGGGAATCTGGATGGCCGAACGCATCCGGTTCGCGCTGTCGGCGAATTCCGCGGTGCGCGTCCAGGACCGCGCGCCGCGGTCGGCCAGGATTCGCACCGCACCCGCACCGTCGTCGCGGGTGAGCCGGTGTTCGGGGTAGCGGGGAAGCTGGTCGCGCAGGAACTCCGGTAACCACGCTCGCCGCTGGGTGTTGTCCCGCAGTACCGAACTCTTCAGGGCCGCCGGATGCGGCGAGGACACCACCGCGATCGACCGAACCAGCCGTGGGTGCAGGACCGCGGTCGCCCAGCAGACCAGTCCACCGTCCGCATGCCCGACCAGAGTCGCGCCGGTGTGCCCGAGCGCGCGGATCAGCCCGGCGATATCACCGGCCAGCGTCCAGCCGTCGTAGCCGCGCGGCGGCTTGTCGCTGTCGCCGTAGCCGCGCAGGTCGACCGCGACCACATGGTTGCCGAGTTCGGCGAGTGCGGTGAGCTGATGGCGCCACGACCACCAGAAGTCCGCGAACCCGTGCAGCAGGACGACCAGCGGCGCGTCCGGATGCTCCGGTCCGGCACTCGCGATGTGCAGGCGTATCCCGTTGGCGTGCACATCGCGGTGCGTCCAGGGGCCGCCGAAGCGCACGCTGGACGGGTCCGGTGGAAAGTTCGACGCCACGTCGTCCGAGCGTAGTGAACGCCGGGGCGCCGCGGTGTGCCGGTCCCGACTACCGCTGCGTGGTCTTCTCCAGCGCGCTGGGCTCGTCGTGGCTGCCGAACCCGGAGGGCAGGACGGTACGGGTCTGCTTGAGCGAATCGATGGTCTTCTCCGGCGCGCGCAGCTTCTTCACCTTGCGGTAGCCGAGGAACGCCAGCAGCGCGGTCACCAGGATCATGAGCGCGAAGACGATCCAGAACGCGGCCCACCGGGTGAGCCAGATGTCCAGGGTCTCGGCCACGGCGAAGAAGAGGAAGAAACTGCTGAACAGCAGCACGGTCAGTGCGCCGATGAAGAAGACGCTGCCCTGCATGCCCTTCTTGATCTCACCGGTGACCTCGGCCTTGGCCAGGGCCACCTCGGCGCGGACCAGGGTCGAGACCTGCTCGGAGGCGTCGCGGACCAGACTGCCGAAACTGGCCGATGCGTGCGGGTCGATCTGGGACAGCGGAATCGAGGTGACCGTGCCGCCTCGTACACCGTCTCCGTTACCGCCCTGTGTGACACTCACGTGGTCGACCCTCTCCCTGTCCCGATCCTGCTCGGTCTTACTGTTCTGGTTCTAGCGCATCCGCGTCGCGCCGTGCTCGGTGGACACGCCCACGCCGCAACAGTAGCGCCGAACCGGCCAGCGATGCGGCCATGGACGTCACCAGGACCGCGGCCTTGGCGAGTTCGGCGGAATCGGGATGGTCCTCCAGTGCCAGTTCCGCCACCAGCAGGCTAACGGTGAACCCGATCGCACCCAGCACCGACAGGGCGAACATGTCCCGATAACCCAGATGTGCAGGCCGTTCGGCGATTCCGGTGCGGACGGCCAACCAACTGATCCCGAAGATGCCGGTGGTCTTGCCGATGAGCAGACCGAGAATGATCGCCAGCGACAGCCGGTCGGTGAACAGATCGCCGAAAACTTCCGCGTTGATCGGCACCCCGGCCGCGAAGAGCGCGAACAGTGGTACGCACAGCCCGGCCGAAATGGGTTGGAACCGGTGCTCCCAGCGGGCGGCCGGGGCTTCGGCTTCGCCCTCGTCCGGGCGGACCCGGGTGAGCAGCCCACAGGCCACGCCCGCCAGCGTCGGATGGATATGCGCTTCGTGCAGCGCATACCAGCAGACCAGGGCCAACGGAATGTAGATCAGCGGGGAGGTCCACCGTTTGTGTTGCGCGAACCACCAGCCCGCGCAACAGGCCAGCGCGGCCGCCAGCCAGGTGAAAGCCAAGCCGGTGGTGAACAGCACCGCGATGAGCACGATCGCCATCAGATCGTCGACAACAGCCAGGCTCAGTAGGAAGACTCGTGCGCTGGCCGGGATCCGGGAACCGGTCATGGCCAGCACCGCGAGGGCGAAGGCGATATCCGTGGCGACCGGAATCGCCCAGCCGCGGTCCATCCCGTCGACCCCGAAGCCCACCGTGTAGGCGATGATCGCCGGAGTCACCACCCCGCCGGCGGCCGCGATGATCGGGAGCGCGGCGCGTTTGGGGTCGGCGAGTTCGCCCACGACGAGTTCGCGTTTGAGTTCGAGACCGGCCACGAAGAAGAAGACCGCGAGCAGTCCGTCTTTCACCCAGTCGGCCAGGGTGAGATCGAGATGCAGTGGCGGGATGGTCAGGTGCGTTTCGCTCAACGTGAGGTAGCTCTGACCCCACGGCGAGTTCACCCACAGCAACGCCACGGCGGCCGCCACGAGCAGTAGTGCGCCGCCAACGGTTTCGGTCCGCAGATATCGGTTGAGTTCCGCCCGGGGGTTGGTGAGCACAGGAAAACCTCTCGGTCGAACGGACGTCTACCGCGCCCGCCGTGGAAGTTTCTTCCGTAGACGCGCGCCCATCTCGCCGACCAGACTTCCCGGCACACCTTCGGCAATTGTATTGGCGTCGCCTCCGGCGCTACGGATCGGGGCCCTCGGGACCCCTGTTACGGACGCCGACCATCCGGTGAAGACGGGAGGTGCATGTGGATGTGCACTTCGATCAACCCGAGGAGGTTCGCGGCCTGCCGGTGCTCGATGGTCGCCGTTCTGTGAACGGTCGACGGCACGCGTTCGGAAACCGAAGCGGGCGCCGGCCACGGAAGCCGACCGGCCGGAGAAGGCCGTAGGTTCGCGTGGGCGGCGCCCGGATCGGTTTCGGTCAGTCGGTCCGGCCGGCCCGGATGGATTCGAAGACCTGCGGATCGACCAGGGTCGAGGTATCACCGAGTTCCCGGCCCTCGGCCACATCGCGCAGCAGCCGGCGCATGATCTTGCCGCTGCGGGTCTTCGGCAGTTCGGGCACCACATGGATCTCCCGCGGGCGGGCGATCGGACTGATCTCGCGGGCCACCTCGGCCTTGAGTTCGTCGACCATCGTGGCCCCGGTATCGGTGGCCTCGGCGGTGAGGATCACGAAGGCCACGATGCCCTGACCGGTCGTCTCGTCGCTGGCGCCGACCACCGCCGCCTCCGCCACGCCGGAGTGCCCGACCAGCGCCGATTCCACTTCGGCGGTGGAGATGCGGTGACCGGAAACATTCATCACATCGTCGACCCGGCCCAGCACCCAGAGGTCGCCGTTGACATCGAGTTTGGCGCCGTCGCCGGCGAAGTACCAGCCCTGGTCGGCGAAACGATCCCAGTAGGTGGCCCGGTACCGCTCCATATCGCCCCAGATACCCCGCAGCATCGACGGCCACGGCTGGTCCAGTACCAGATAGCCATTGGCCTCGGTCTCGCCGCGCCGCACGGTCTTGCCCTCTTCGTCGACCACCGCGGCCGAGACGCCGGGCACGGGGGTCATGGCGGCGCCCGGTTTGGTCGCGGTGATACCGGGCAGCGGCGAGATCATGATGGCGCCGGTCTCGGTCTGCCACCAGGTGTCCACGATCGGGGCGGTGCCGGAGCCGATTACGTCCCGGTACCAGCGCCAGGCCTCCGGGTTGATGGGTTCGCCGACCGAACCGAGCACGCGGATACTGGACAGATCGTGCGCGTCGGGGATCTGGCGGCCCCATTTCATGAAGGTACGGACCAGCGTCGGCGCCGTGTAGTAGATCGTGACGCCGTACTTCTCGATGGTCTGCCAGTGCCGGTGCTCGTCGGGGAAATTCGGCGTGCCCTCGTAGAGGACCTGGGTGGCGCCGTTGGCCAGCGGTCCGTAGACGATATAGCTGTGCCCGGTCACCCAGCCCACATCGGCGGTGCACCAGTACACGTCGGTTTCGGGTTTGTGGTCGAAGACCACCCGGTGGGTGTAGCTGGTCTGGGTGAGGTAGCCGCCGCTGGTGTGCAGGATCCCCTTGGGCTTACCGGTGGTCCCCGACGTGTACAGGATGAACAGGGGATGCTCGGCATCGAAGGCCTGCGCCTCGTGGACCGGATCGGCCTGCGCGACCGTCTCGTGCCACCACAGGTCGCGGCCTTCGGTCCACTCGACCTCGGTGCCGACCCGGCGGACCACCAGGACGTGCTCGACGCTGGAGGGCACATCGCCCTTGGCGAGCAGCGCCTCGTCGACGGCTTCTTTCAGCGGTGCGGGAGTACCGCGTCGCCACTGACCGTCGACGGTGATGACCAGCCGCGCTTCGGCGTCGTCGATCCGCTGGCGCAGCGCGGTCGGCGAGAAACCGGCGAAGACCAGCGAATGCGGCAGCCCGAGCCGGGCGCAGGCCAGCATCGCCACAATGGTCTCGGGGATCATCGGCATATAGATCGCGACCCGGTCGCCCGCCGTCAGCCCGAGTTCGGTCAGGTAGTTGGCGGCCCGGCTCACCTCGGCGAGCAGATCGGAATAGGTGATGGTGCGGGAATCGCCCGGCTCGCCCTCCCAGTGCAGCGCGACCTTGTCGCCGCGCCCCTCCAGTACATGGCGGTCCACGCAGTTGTAGGCGACATTGAGCCGGCCGCCGACGAACCATTTCGCGACCGGTGCGTCGGTCCAGTCGAGTACCTGGTTCCACCGCTCGTGCCAGTGCAGGCAGTCGGCCTGCTCGGCCCAGAACGCTTCGCGGTCCTGCGCGGCACGCTCGTAGATACCGGCATCGACATTCGCCGCGGCAGCGAACTCCGCACTCGGCGGGTAGGCGTCCGGGTGATCGGCGGTTTCGGTCATCTGAGTCACTTCCTTCGCGTTACCTGCACCATAAGGGCCATATGTGACCCTAGACTCTCGCTCCGGCCCGCCGAGGTGATCCCGGGACGAATGGTCGCCGGTGACCGGTGAGCGGCAGTCGGCAGCCGACGAACGGCCACCTCGCCGCGCGGTCGCGGCGGTCGCGCCGTCGATACGAGAGTTGACGAACCCGGCAGGATCGCGCAGCGGACCCTATAGTCTGCTGACAACTCTGCGGGGTGCCGAGGCCGTGGTCGTGACGAGCCGGGAGGGTGTGTGAGGGGATCGTCGTGGGTGCTGCGGGCGGCCGCCCTGGTACTCGTTCTGGTCGGCGCGACGGTACTGCCCGCCTGCACGGTGACACCGGCCCTGGGTGAATCGATTGCGGTCAACGGTTCCGAACCACAGAACCCGCTGGTCCCGTCGAATACCAACGAGAACGGTGGCGGGCGCATCGTGGACCGATTGTTCGCCGGACTGCGCCGCATCGCGGCGGACGGCAGTCTGCACGACGAGGTCGCCGAATCCATCGAGACCACCGATCAGCAGTTCTACCGGATCCGGCTGAAACCCGGCTGGACGTTCTCCGACGGTTCTCCGGTGACCGCGCATTCGTTCGTCGACGCCTGGAACTACGGCGCCCTGATCACCAACGCGCAGCTGCAGAGCTACACCTATGCGCCGATCGCCGGGTTCGAGGATGTACAGGCCGACCCGCCCCGGGCGCGAACCATGTCGGGGCTGCGGGTGCTCGACGATCTCACCTTCACCGTCGCCCTGAAAGAGCCCACCATCGACTTCCGGACCCGGCTGGCCTATGCCCCGTTCTATCCGCTGCCCGCAGCCGCGTACACGGATATGGAGGCGTTCGGGCAGCGACCGATCGGTAACGGGCCGTACCGCTTCGCGGCCGCCGACGCCTGGCAGCACGATGTGAAACTGGACTTGGTGCCCAACGAGAGCTACCGGGGCGGGCGTCCGGCCCGTAACAAGGGCCTGACCTTTGTGTTCTATTCGGACTTCGACGCCGCCTACGCCGATCTGCTGGCCGGCAACCTGGACGTGCTGGATACGGTCCCCTCCAGCGCGCTGACCGTGGTGGACGACGATCTGGGGGAGCGGGCGGTCTCGGCCCCGACCGCGCAGAACCAATGGATCGGCACCCAGCCGGGCCTGCCGCATTTCGGCGGTGAGGAGGGCCGGCTGCGCCGGCACGCGATCTCCATGGCCATCCAGCGGCAGGCCATCGGCGACAAGATCTTCCGGGGCACCCGCGCCCCCGCCCGCGACTACACCTCCCGGGTGCTCCCGGGCTACGACGCCGATCTGCCGGGCGCGCAGCTGCTGGACTACAACCCCGACGAGGCACGCCGGCTGTGGGCGAAGGCCGACGAGATCTCGCCGTGGTCCGGGCGTTTCGAAATCGCCTACAACGCCGACGGCGACCATCAGGCGTGGGTGGACGCGGTCGCCAACAGCATCAAGAACACCCTGGGTATCGAGGCCGTGGGCGCGGCCCTGCCGACGTTCAAACAACTGCGCGATCAGATCACCACCCGGACCGTCGGAAAAGCGTTCCGGTCGGGCTGGCAGGGCGACTATCCGACCATGCTCCAGTTCCTGGAGCCGGGTTTCCTGAGCAACTCCGAGACCAACGATTTCGACTACCACAACCCGGAATTCGACGCGCTCGTAGCGGCCGCCGAGGCGGCGTCCACCGAGGCCGAATCGTGGGCGCTGGTGGGCCGCGCGCAGACGCTGCTGTTGCGGGATATGCCGACGATCCCGATCTTCGACTACGTCAACTCGGCCGGCTACTCCGAGCGGGTGCGCGGTGTCGTCTTCGGCTGGAACGGCCTGGCCGATTTCGAGAACATCGAGCTGATATGACCGCCGCCGGCGAATCCTCGCCCCGACCGCAGGAGTGCCCATGGCGTGGTATGTAGTGCGGCGTCTGCTGCAGATGATCCCGGTGTTCTTCGGCGCGACCCTGCTCATCTACTTCCTGATCTATAAGATCTCCGGCGGCTCGGTCGCCGCGCTGGCCGGTGACCGCACCCTCACGCCCGCGCTGGAGGCACAACTGAAGGCGCGCTACCACCTCGACCGCTCCTTCCTGGTGCAGTACTTCTACTATCTGAAGGGCATCTTCACCTTCGATCTCGGCACCACGTTCTCCGGGCGTTCGGTGAAAGACGAACTGGCCCGCGCCTTTCCGATCACCATCCGGCTCACGCTGCTGGCGCTGTTGTTCGAGGCGGTGTTCGGCGTGCTGTTCGGGACGCTGGCCGGGCTGCGCAAGGGCAAGCTGTTCGACTCCACCATGCTGGTGCTGAGCCTGGTGGTGATCGCGGTGCCGGTGTTCGTCCTCGGTTTCCTCGCGCAGTACCTGCTGGGCGTCGAATGGGGGATCGCGCCGGTCACCGTCGGTGCCGATGCGAGCTGGGGTCGCTTGATCGTGCCGGCGCTGGTGCTCGGCTCGTTGTCCTTCGCCTATGTCCTGCGGCTGACCCGCAACGCCGTGGCCGAGAACCGGGACGCCGACTATGTGCGTACCGCCACCGCCAAGGGCCTGCCGCGACGCCGGGTGGTCCGGGTGCACATCCTGCGCAATTCGCTCATCCCGGTGGTCACCTTCCTGGGCGCCGATCTGGGCGCGCTGATGGGCGGTGCGATCGTGACCGAGGGCATCTTCAACATCCCGGGCGTCGGCGGCACCCTCTATCAGGCGGTTGTCCGGGGGGAAGCCCCGACGGTGGTCTCGTTCGTCACGGTCCTGATCGTGGTGTTCCTGCTCGCCAACCTGCTGGTGGACCTGCTGTACGCCGTGCTCGATCCGCGGATTCGCTATGCCTGAACAGGAGTGCGGTCATGTCCGATGAGAAGCCGGCCCGTCCGATCAGGCCCGACCGGCAACGCTGGGTCGCCGCGGCGGACGCCGTCACCGTCGAAACCACCGATCGGGTGCGGGTGGCGGGCGCCCCGCGGGGATTCTGGGGGCAGGCCTGGCGCGGTCTGCGTCGCAATCCGCTGTTCCTGATCTCGATGGCGCTCATCGCCCTGGTCCTGGTGGTCGCGGCCTTTCCGGGGCTGTTCACCGATCAGGACCCGCGCTACTGCGTGGTCGACAACAGTCTGCTGCCGCCCAGTTCGGCGCACTGGTTCGGATTCGACCTGCAGGGCTGCGATATCTATGCCCGTACCGTCTACGGGGCGCGGGCCTCGGTCCTCGTCGGGGTCGGCGCGGCGCTGCTGTTCGTGTTGATCGGCGCGACGCTCGGCGCGCTGGCCGGTTATTACGGTGGCCTGCTCGATTCGGTGATATCCCGGGTCTCCGAGATCGTGTACGCCGTCCCGCTGATGCTCGCCGCCATCGTGCTGATGCAGCTGTCGACCACGCGCACGGTCGGGCTGGTGATCGTCACCCTCGCCGGTTTCACCTGGCCGCAGGCGGCCCGGATCGCCCGCGGTGCGGTGATCGCCGCGAAGAACAGTGAATACGTACTGGCGGCCCGGGCGCTCGGCGTCTCCCGCTTCGGCATCCTGGTCCGGCACGTGCTGCCGAACTCGCTGGGCCCGGTGATCGTGGTGACCGCGATCTGGCTCGGGGTCTTCATCGTCACCGAGGCCACACTGTCGTTTCTGGGTGTCGGCCTGCCGCCCACCGAGGTCTCCTGGGGCGCCGATATCGCCACCGGTCAGCAGCAGTTGCGCGGCGGTTCGCTGATCCTGTTCTATCCGGCCACCGCGCTGGCGCTGACGGTTCTCGGTTTCATCATGCTCGGTGACGCACTCGGCGACGCCCTGGATCCGAAGGGCCGGGCGTCGAGGTGATCACTGTGGGCGAGCGGATTCGAGGCGGGGAGCAGATATGACCGACGATGCCCGGGCAGAGCGTCCGCTGCTGCGGATCCGGGATCTGCGGATCGCGTTCGGAGCCGGGGACAACCGGGTGGACGCGGTACGCGGTGTCGACCTCACGGTGTACCCCGGGGAGACGGTGGCCATCGTCGGCGAGAGCGGTTCCGGAAAATCGACCACCGCGCACGCGATCATCGGCCTGCTCCCGCGCGCCGGTCGGATCCTCGGGGGCAGTATCGAATTCGACGGCACGGAACTGACCGGCGCGGCCGAATCACGCCTGGTGGAGCTGCGGGGCACGAGAATCGGTTTCGTTCCGCAGGACCCGATGTCGAACCTCGATCCGGTGCACAAGATCGGATTCCAGATCCGGGAAACCCTCGCGGCCAACGGTATCGCCCACGGCCGCGCCGCTCGGGATCGGGCGGTGGAGCTGCTGCGCTCCGCGGGGATACCGGATCCGGAGCAGCGGGTCGACCAGCACCCGCACGAGTTGTCCGGCGGCCTACGGCAGCGCGCGTTGATCGCGATGGCGTTGTCGGGACGTCCCGGGCTCCTGATCGCCGACGAACCGACCTCCGCTCTCGATGTCACCGTGCAGCGCCGGATCCTCGACCATATCGACAGCCTCACCGGTCAATTCGGGACGGCGATGCTGCTCATCACCCATGATCTCGGCCTGGCCGCCGAACGCGCCGAACACCTGGTGGTGATGTATCGCGGCCGGGTGGTGGAATCGGGGCCCGCGCTGGAACTGTTGCGCGATCCGCGGCACGAGTACACCCGCAAACTGGTCGAATCGGCGCCGTCCCTGGCGGCCGCCCGGCGGTCGGAGCGATTTCGCGAACTCACCACCCGGGATGCCGTCCTGGTGGCCGACCGGCTCACCAAGAGATATCGGACCCGCGGTTCGGTGCCGTGGCGATCCGGAGAATCCGTTGCCGTGGAGGATGTTTCGTTCACCCTGCACCGTGGGCGTACCACCGCGCTGGTCGGGGAGTCGGGGTCCGGCAAGTCCACGGTCGCGCAACTGGTGCTCGGTCTGCTGGAACCCAGTTCCGGATCGGTCGTCTTCGACGGCGGGGATATCGGTCGCCTGAAGGGGCGCGAGCAGACCCGGTTCCGCCGCCGGGTGCAACCGATCTTCCAGAACCCGTACGCCTCGCTGGACCCCCTGTACTCGATCCATCGTTGTATCGACGAACCGTTGCGAACCCATGGGATCGGCACCCGCGCCGAACGGGAGAGCCGGGTCCGCGAACTGCTGGAACACGTCGCGCTGCCCAGTAGCGTGCTGGACCGCTATCCCGACGAGCTCTCCGGCGGCCAGCGGCAGCGCGTCGCCATCGCGCGCGCCCTGGCCCTGGAACCCGAACTGCTGGTCTGCGACGAAGCGGTCTCGGCGCTCGACGTCCTGGTCCAGCAGAACATCCTGGATCTGCTCACCCGGCTCCAGGACGAACTGGGCCTGACCTATCTGTTCATCACCCACGATCTGGCGGTGGTCCGTCAGCTCGCCGACGAGGTCCTGGTGATGCACCAGGGCCGGATCGTCGAAGCGGCGCCGGTCGGGGAAATCTTCGAATCCCCACGCGAGGAGTACACCCGCCGCCTGCTCGAGGCCATCCCCGGCCGCGAACTGCTCACCGGCTGAACCCGGCCGCTACCGTCGCCGGCGGCGAGGCGGTTCTCGCCTGCGGGGCTGGCGCTCGGGCCGGGATCCGGCGGCGGTAGCGTGCTCATCCGTGACCGATCCGCTCGCGCCGCTCATCGAACTGCCCGGGGTCCGGGCCGCCGCCGACAAGGCCCGCGATGCGCTGGCCGAGGTCCACCGGCACCGCGCGAACCGCCGCGGCTGGGCCACCACCGCCGCCGAAGCCTCCGTGCGCGCCGCCCGCTCGTCGGCGGCGCTGGCGGGCGGTAGTACGGAGTTGCCGGCCGACGGCGCGATCAGCGACCCGATCCTGGCCGGTGCGTTGCGGGTGGGGCAGGCACTCGACGGCGACGCGCTGCGCAACCTGGTCGGCATCTGGGAGCGCGCGCCGCTGCAGGCACTGGCCCGGTTACACCTGCTGGCGGCCGCCGATCTGGTCGCCGAGGAGAACGAATTGGGTCGTCCGCGCGCCGACGGCGGCGTCGCGGAACGCCTGGATGTGCTGGCGCAGACGCTGCTCACCACCTCTGCGCCCGCACCGGTCACCGCGGCCGTGGTACACGGTGAGCTGCTGACCCTGAAACCGTTCGGTTCCGCCGACGGACTGGTCGCGCGGGCCGCCTCCCGGCTGGTGACAGTGGCCAGCGGGCTCGACCCTCGCTCGCTCGGCGTGCCCGAGGTTTTCTGGCTGCGTCGGCGGCAGGCCTACCTGGACGCGGCGGCCGGCTTCGGGTCGGGGACCGCCGAGGGTGTCGGCGGCTGGGTGCTGTTCTGCTGCGGTGCGCTCGAGGACGGCGCGCGGGAAGCGACATCGATAGCGGACGCCGCTGCCGGCTGATCAGGGCGCGTACCCGCGGGCAGATCTCCCCCGGAACGTCAAAGCGGGCGGTGTGGTCGTCAGACCTCACCGCCCGCGAGCACGGACTACCTGGTTACCATGCGTGCTGGTATGGGTTGTGTTCTCCGGCCTCGGCGTTCCTCCGGGCTCCGCAGCAGCTCATCCCCGCAGCTATGCGAGGCCATCGCCGGCAACGGACCAGATTTCGCAGGCCCACAACGCTTCTGCCCTTGTCGCGGCGAGCTCCGCGTGGGTGCCGGTGTCCGTGCTGGGAAGGAGAGGTCGGGAGACTGAGCCTTCTCTTCCGGCTCCGCCTTGGCCTTCCTTCCTTCCGTACCTCCATTTCTACACTGTGATTGCACTCACATCAAGGGCTGACGCAACTTCGTGGAACAAATGGAAATCGGACACATCGGTCGGAGCATTATGCTATAAGTCCAGGTCGCATGGGTGTTCATCGCCGTCGCAGCAGTCGGTAGGTCACTGCTCCCGCGACAAGCGCACTGACCGCGACGGCGAGTCCCGTGGTCACTGTCTTCGACGGCGCCTGAAAGCGTGACCACAGTGAGACCGGGTTGGAGAAGCCGAGCACGGGCCAACCCCGGTTCGTTGCCTCGCGGCGCAGACCGCGGTCGGGGTTGACCGCGGTGGGGTGGCCGACCGCGGTCAGCATCGGCAGATCGGTGATCGAATCGGAATACGCATAGCAGCGCGCGAGGTCGTAACCCTCTGCCGCGGCGAGCTTCTCGATCGCGGTGACCTTTCCTTCGCCGTAGCAATAGAAGTCGACCGCGCCGGTGTACTTGCCGTCCACGACCTCCATCCGGGTCGCGGCGGTATGGGTGGCGCCCAGTGCTTCGGCGATCGGGGCCACCACTTCCTCGCCCGAGGCGGAGACGATCACCACATCGTGTCCGCGAATGCGGTGGTCGGCGATGAGGTCGACGGCCTCCGCGTAGATCAGCGGGTCCACCAGCTCGTGCAGGGTCTCCGCCACGATCGACCGGATCTGGGCGACATCCCAGCCGGCGACCATATCGGTGAGGTGTGCCCGCATCCGCTCCATCTGATCGTGGTCGGCGCCGGAGAGCAGGAACATGAAGTGGGCGTAACTGCTCTCCAGGACGGCCCGTCGATTGATCAGACCCTGATCGAAGAACGGTTTGCTGAACACGTAGGTACTCGATCTGGCTATCACCGTCTTGTCCAGATCGAAGAAGGCGGCGATGCGGCCGTTCTGGTGGTGCCGATCGCCGGGAGATGGTGTCGTTTTACCGGAGCCCGTCACCGCTCCAGGATAGGCATCAGCGTGTCGCGTGTCGTGCCCGCTATGCGCCCACACGTGTGCTGACCAGTGGTTTTCCCATCCATAGGGGAGTGAGGGTGACCTGTGGAACTTCTTTGTTGTCGGGCTTGCGTTCCCGCCCGTTCTTGGGTGTAGTATTGCTGGCACCTGGACATGTTCCAGGCGTGTTCAGCCCGACCCCCCGGGGCTGAACCCCGACGGCCCCAGCCTCCTCCCCCCCCGGCTGGGGCCGTCCTCTATTCAGGGGACGGGCGCCGGTTCCGAAAAGTTCTCCACAGCCCGCGAGTTGTCCACAATCGCCGCGGCCACCGGTTCCAGCAGGTCCGAACGGGCGAAGCTGGGCCCATGGATCACGACGCGACGCCCACCACCGGGGAGCCACCCGCTGTGCTGGTGCTCATCCGGGACGACCGGTTACGCGAGGAAGTTCGCCGGGTCGCCGCCGCGGCCGGCCGGCGAATCGACGAAGCCGAGGCGCCGGTCGGCAGGCATCCCTGGTCGGCGGCACCACTCGTGGTGCTCGACACCGAGGCCGCCGTGGTGTCCGCGGGTACGGCGCCCCCACGGCGCAGTGGCGTGGTGACCGTCACCGACGGTGAACCCGGGCTGGCCGATTGGCAGGCGGCCGCGGTGATCGGAGCAGAACAGGTGCTCGCTCTCCCGGCCGCCGCGGTCGGGCTCATCGAGAAATTCGCCGAATACGGAGAACAGCGCACCGACGGCGGAGTCGTGATCGCCCTGGCCGGTGCGGGCGGCGGCGCCGGGGCATCAGTCCTCGCCGCCGCGACCGCGCTGCGCTCGGCCACCGCCGGGTTCCGGCCGCATACGGTGCTGGTCGACGGCGCGCCCCGCGGCGGAGGCCTCGATCTGCTGCTCGGCATCGAAGGCGCGCCGGGCCTGCGCTGGCCGGATCTGGTCGTGGACGACGGCCGGGTTGCCGCGGCGGAACTGCACAATGCGCTCCCGGCCGCGGGCGGCGGGCTGTCGGTGCTGTCCAGCGGCCGGGGCCGGGGCCGGACCGGCCCCATCGGCGCGGCCGCCGTGCACGCGGTGGTCGAAGCCGCGCGGGGCGCGGGCGATCTCGTGGTGTGCGATATCTCCAGCGAGCGCGGTCCGCATACGGACCGGATACTCGATGCCGCCGATCTCGTGGTGCTCGTCGTGCCCGCGCAGCTGCGCGCGGTGGCGGCAGCCGGTGCCGCGGCGGAATGGATCGCGCAGCGCAACCCCAACCGCGGCCTCGTGGTGCGCGGTCCGGCGCCCGGCAACCTGCGCGGCCACGATATCGCCGCCGTCCTGGAACTGCCGCTGCTGGCGGCGGTCCGGGCGCAACCGGGCCTGGCCGCCCGGCTCGAACGCCGGGGTCTGCGGCTACGCCGCGGGCCCCTGCGGGACGCCTGCGATGCGGTACTGGCGGTGCTGAGCCCACCCGATACGCGGCGGGCCGGATGAGCGCCGGCGCCGAACACCCCGGGGTGGTGACGACCGAACTGCTGGAACGGGTTCGGGAACGACTGGCCGGAGACCGCGCGGAACCCGAACCCGCACGGGTCGCGGCGGCCATCCGCGCCGAAGCCGGGGGCATGCTCGGGGATACCGACCTGCTGCGCGCCCTCCGGCTGCTGCAGACCGAACTCACCGGAGCAGGTGTGCTCGAACCGCTGCTGCACGATCCCGCGGTCGCCGATGTGCTGGTCACCGCTCCGGACGCGGTGTGGATCGATCGAGGCCGCGGGGTCGAGCGGACCTCGACGACCTTCCCCGACGAAGCCGCCGTGCGCCGGCTGGCACAGCGCCTGGCCCTCTCGGCGGGCCGTCGCCTCGACGATGCCCAGCCATGGGTCGACGGGCAGTTGTCCGGCCGGGAACTGGTACTGGGGCAGAGCTTCGGTGTACGGCTGCACGCCGTGCTCGCCCCCATCGCGCGCGGTGGCACCTGCCTGTCGCTCCGGATCCTGCGTCCGGCGACCCAGGGTCTGGACGCACTTTTCCGATCCGGCGCAGTGCCGTCCGGCGCGAAAGTTCTGCTGCAACAGATTGTGCGCGCTCGCCTGGCCTTCCTCGTGGTCGGGGGCACCGGTGCGGGGAAGACCACCTTGCTCTCCGCGCTGCTCGCCGAGGTGGACCGGGGGGAGCGCATCATCTGCGTCGAGGACGCGGCCGAACTCGCACCGCCGCACCCGCATGTGGTCCGGCTGGTGGCCCGGCCGCCCAATATCGAAGGGGCGGGGGAGATCACTTTGCGTGATCTGGTTCGGCAGGCGTTGCGTATGCGTCCCGATCGCATAGTGGTCGGCGAAGTGCGCGGTGCGGAGGTTGTCGACCTGCTCACCGCGTTGAACACCGGGCACGACGGCGGCGCGGGGACGGTTCACGCCAATTCGATCCGGGAGGTGACCGCGCGGCTCGAGGCGCTGGCCGGGCTGGGCGGAATGGACCGGCCGGCGCTCCACAGTCAATTGGCCGCCGCCGTGCACGTGGTGCTGCATGTCCGGCGGCGCGCCGACGGGTTCCGGTATCTCGCGGAAATCGGTGTGGTGCAGCGGGACAACGCCGGCTGGGTGGAGATCCGCCCGGCATGGCGCGCGGCCGGCCCGGCACCTGCCGCCGGGGTGCTGCAGGCTGTGCTCGCGGAACGGACCGGGTGATGTTCCCGGTCGTGATAGCGGTCGGCCCGGTCGCGGCGGCTTTGGGATGTACCGCTCTGGCGCTGTTGCTCGCACCGGGTCCCGTGGGCAGGCGGCGATTCGGCAGCGTGTTCGGAGTCCGCACAGCACACGCTTTTCCGACGCGGTGGGTGATACGCGGAGCGAGCGGTATCGGATGTGCGCTGGCGTTCGCACTGGGGAGCGGCAGCCTGATGGCCGCGCTGCTCGTCGCGGGCACTGTCGCGGTGCGGCTGCGCCGCTCCCGCCGAGTTCGTCTGCACCGCATCGAGTGCGGACACCTTCTCGACGGGCTCGAGGCCGTGGTCTCCGAACTTCGCGTGGGCGCGCACCCGAGTGCCGCGGCCGCGGTCGCCGCCCGGGAGAGCGGCGGTATCGCGGCGGCGGCCTTCGCGGTCGGTTCGGCGCGCAGCAGGCTGGGCGGGTCCGGTGCGGAGGGATTGCTCCGTCCCGACTCGGTGATCGCCGCCGAGCTGGGACGTGTGGCCGATGCCTGGCAGGTCGCCGAGCGGCACGGTCTGGCTCTGGCCGAACTCCTGGCGTCGGCCCGCGCCGACCTCGCCGCCCGGATCGGATTCCGGAGCCGGACCGACGCTTCGCTGGCCGGGGCTCGCGCCACCGCGGCGATTCTGGCGGCGCTACCGGTGCTGGGTGTCGGTCTGGGGCAGTTGATGGGGGCCCATCCGCTCCAGGTGCTGTTCATCTCTCCGGCGGGCCGCTTCCTCCTGCCGCTCGGCGTCGGCCTGGCCTGTGCCGGGGTGCTCTGGGCGGACGAAATCACCTGGAGGGTGGCCCCGCGGTGAACCCGGACATGCCGACTCCATCCGACGCGCCGCCACGTGGACCTTCTTCCGGCGGGGGACACCCGGTATGCGAAGCGGCGCCTCGGGCAGATCCACCGAATCCGATTCGGCGGATGCGGACTGCGCCGGATCGATGTCCGCCCGGTCGGCCTCATCGAACGACACCGAAAGGAATGCGATGCCGATTCACGGCTGGCCGTTCATCCTGCTGTCGGCAGCAATACTGTTGATACCGGCCCCGGCGCCCGCGGTCGCCCGGTTGAGCCCCGGCACGGCTCCCCGGTGGGTGCGGTCCCGGAAACCCGTCGCGGCCGCCGACCCGGTCGCGATCGCGACGCTGTTCGATCTGCTGGCCGCCTGTCTACGGGCCGGTTTGCCGACCGCCGCCGCGCTGCGCGCGGTCGCGCCGGCCGCAGCCGATTCGCTGGCGGATCGGCTGCAGCGGGTGGCCGATCTGCTCGCCCTCGGTGCCGACCCGGCCGTGGCGTGGGCTCCCACCGAGACCGGCGGCCCCAGCGCTCCCGAATTCGACGCGCTCGCCCGGCTGGCGCGACGTTCGGCCCGCTCGGGCTCGTCACTGGCCGCGGCCATCGGCGAACTCGCCGAGGAGCGCCGCACCCAGGTGGAGGAAGCGGCGACCGCGCGGGCCGAACGGGCCGGCGTCCTGATCGGCGGACCCTTGGGCCTGTGCTTCCTACCGGCGTTCATCTGCCTCGGCATCGTGCCGGTGATCATCGGCCTGGCGGGTGGGGTGCTCGGCGGGGGCCTGCTGTGACTCCGCGGCCGACGGCGGATATCGAGATGTGCTCGTACGGAACGGCTGTGCGAGCCGAGGAGAGAGGGGGTCGGGGTGCTGATGAGCCGAACGACGATGTGGAACGCACGGGATGTGATGCGGGGAGCATGGCGAAGGGCGAACGCTCGGCTGCTGCGCGTGCTGTCGGAGGAGGAGGGGATGAGCACCGTCGAGTACGCGATCGGGACCATCGCCGCGGCCGCTTTCGGCGCGGTGTTGTACACCGTGGTGACCGGCGAGAGCATCCCCGACGCGCTGACCGGAATTATCGAGAAGGCGCTGAACACCAGCGTCTGAGGTATCCGGTCGGCCCACCGGACGCCGGCGCCGTCGACGGCAAAGGGGCCGGCGGTGCGTTCCGGCGCCCGGTCACCGGCGAGACCGGGTCGGTGACCGTCGAAGCGGCGATCGCACTCGCCGCGATCGCCGCTACCGCCACGTTGTGTGTGGGAGCGGTGCTCGCGGCGGTGACCCAGGTGCGGTGCGTGGATGCCGCGCGTGAGGCGGCCCGGCTGGCCGCCCGTGGCGATCGCGGTGCCGCGGAGGTCGCCGCGCGCGGGGTGGCACCGGAGGGGGCGGATATCTCGGTGCGCTACGAGGGCGGTCGGGTGATCGCTGTCGTAGCGTCCGATACTCCGCTGTTACCGGTTCTCCGGCTGCGCGCCGAGTCGGTGGCCGCGACCGAGCCGGATCCGGGCCCGTGAGCCAACGAAGCCGAATGCCGCCGGATCGGGGTGCGCGCTGCGTGCGTGCGGTCCGGGCGGCTCGGCCCCCCGGTCCGATCGGGTATCGGACACGGCATCCGGAAGGAGAGGAAGGCTCGGCGACGGTCACGGCATGTCTGGCGCTCGCGGGCTTGATCGTGGTGACCGTGCTCGTCGTCCAGTTCGGCGGGGTGGTCGTGGCGCGGCACCGGGCGCAGGCCGCGGCGGATCTCGCCGCCTTGGCCGCCGCGGCGGAACTGTGGAACGGCGCGGAAGCCGGATGTGCGGCGGCGGAATCACTCGGCCGGCGTATGGCGGCTCATCTCGCACGGTGCGAGATAGACGGCTGGGATGCTGTGATCACGGTCGAAGAAAAAGTACCGTTGGGTCCGTTCGGGACGCGGAGTATACGAGCGGTTGCGAGAGCCGGGCCGGTCGGAGAAGCGACGTGATCGCGCTATGCCGAATTTTGTTAACGGCGAATACTCTATTCACTTAGCGACGGCAATTAATGGCCCGTTATCCGCATTCATCATTTGTTCCGGAATTGATACGAAAGGGGCCTGTGTAGCTACCGACCGGTTCTTTAGCAACAATGCAGTTAATATGATGCTTATCCTCTTAATTCGATGGCCCGGCGGGCGTACTGTGCACGCTCCGGCTCACCCGGCAACGCCCTGACCACCAGGTTGCCCCATAGTCGCGGTGCATCGACGCTCTCCGCCCGTCAGCTCAGCGAGAATCGCGGTCAACAACCGGATCGCCCCCGCTTTTTCGAGGGGATCATTGCCGTTCCCGCATTTGGGCGACTGTACGCAGGATGGGCACCCGCTACGGCAGGAGCACGCCTCGACCGCCGCCAGGGTGGCGGAGAGCCAGTGCCGCAGCATCGTGTAGCCGCGCTCGGCGAACCCCGCCCCGCCGGGCTGCCCGTCGTACACGAAAACTGTGGGCAGACCGGTATCGGCGTGCTGAGCTGTGGAAACCCCGCCGATATCCCATCGGTCACAGGTCGCCACCAGCGGCAACAAGCCGATCGCCGCGTGTTCGGCGGCATGCAGGGCGCCCGGTACCGCCGCGGCATCGATCCCGGCTCGGCCCAGCAGTTCCGGCGTCACGGTGTATAGCACGGCGGTGGTGGGCAGTGTCTGCTCGGGCAGGTCGAGTTCCACCAGGTCGAGGACCTCCCCGGTGACCAGGGTGCGCAGGTAGCCCACCACCTGGCTGCGTACCGTCACGTCCGCGAAAGCCGCGGTGACCTCGCCGAAGGTCGTGCTCTCGCGCATCGCGTCCAGCGTGAGCGAGGTGATCCGGCGGGCACTGGTGGTCCAGCCCGGGGTATCGGCGCGGACCAGGGCGACACCGCCTTCGAGGTCCAGTTCCTCGACCACATAACTTTCGCCCTGGTGCAGGTGGACGGCACCTTCGTGCAGGGTGGCCGGGGCCCTTCCGGCGTCCGCCGTGCCGAGGAGGCGTCCCGTCTCGGCCACCACGATCGCGACCTGGGTACCGATGCCACCGCGGACGTCGACCTCAGCGTGCGGCGGTTCGGCGCCCGTATAGAACCACCGGCTGCCGCCTGCGGCTTCTCGTCGCCGGACAAGCCCCTGACCTGCTAATTCTGTAAGTACTCCAGGGGCGCCGAACGCTCGGGCCTCCTCGTCGGCGATGGGCAGTTCCATGGCCGCGCAGAGCAGTTGCGGACCGAGTACATACGGGTTCGAGGGATCGATGATGCTCGCTTCGACCGGGCGGTCCAGCAGGGCTTCGGGATGGTGCACGAGATAGGTGTCCAGGGGGTCGTCGCGGGCCACCAGCAGGGCCAGTGCGCCCTGCGTCCGGCGCCCGGCCCGGCCGATCTGCTGGCGGAACGAGGCGACCGTGCCGGGAAATCCGGCCAGGACCACGGCGTCCAGGCCGGCGATGTCCACCCCGAGTTCCAGGGCATTCGTGGTCGCCGCGGCCAGCAGGGACCCGTTCGAAAGCCCGGCCTCCAGGGCGCGCCGGTCCTCGGGCAGATATCCACCGCGGTAGGCGGCGACACGTTCTGCCAGTTCGGGGTCGATTTCGGTGAGGCGCTGCCGGGTGTGGACGGCGATCAGCTCGGCCGCCCGGCGCGACCGCGCGAAGGTCAGCGTCCGCGCTCCCTCCAGGACCAGGTCGGCGGTGATACGTGCCGCCTCCGTGGTGGCGCCGAGCCGCACGGGCGCACCGTTCTCCCCGGTCACCGCGGTGAGCAGCGGCGGTTCCCAGAACGCGACGGTGCGCGGCCCGCGCGGCGACCCGTCCTCGGTCACCGCCACGCAGTCGGCGCCGACCAGCCTGGACGCTGCCGCGGCCGGATCGGCCGCCGTCGCGGAGCAGAGGACGAATACCGGATCGGCGCCGTAGTGGGCCGCCAGCCGGCGCAGGCGGCGCAGGACCAGCGCCACATGGGAACCGAACAGTCCCCGGTAGGCGTGGCACTCGTCGACCACTACGTAGCGCAGCCGGCGGAAAAAGCGTGACCAGCTGCGATGCGAGCGCAGCAGGCTCAGGTGCAGCATGTCCGGGTTGGTGAAGAGCCAGCGGGCCTCGGCGCGCACCCACTGCCGGATCTCGGTGGGGGTGTCGCCGTCGTAGGCGGCGACGGGGATCCGGCGCAGGGATCCGTGCCGGGTGAGTTCGCCGACCATTCGGAGCTGATCGGCGCCCAGCGCCTTGGTCGGGGCCAGATACAGCGCGGTCGCCCGCTGGTCCTCGTGCAGTGCGGTGAGAACGGGGAGCTGGTATCCGAGCGATTTTCCGGACGCCGTCCCGGTCGCCACCACTACGTGCTGTCCACCGGCGGCCTGGTCGGCGGTGGTCGCCTGGTGGCTCCACGGTGCTTCGATACCTTCCGCACGCAGCGCGTTCACAACTTCCGGTGCCGACCAGGCCGGCCAATCGGCCGGTGTGGCGGCCCGGCCGGGTATCTCGGCGATATGGGTCAGACGCGAATCAGTGGCCGGAACGCCGTCGAGGACACGATTCAGCAACGATCGCCCATAGGACGGATCGCGCCGGATCTCTCGGGTCATGCCTGGGCGCCTTCCGGGTCTTCGAACAATGTGAAACACCGCCGTCCGCCTCGTGTCACCTGCGAGTTCGATACCCAATAGCGATCTGGGTCACAACCGGGTACGCGGTCCGGGCGCTGGTTATCGGAAGGCAAACATACCGGAGGTTCAGATTCGGACGGACTAACCCTTACCCCCGCATTCGCGAGATCATTTTTTTTGCAAATTGTCGGTAACTCCGCTGTTGAATTTCCCAAAGACATGGTTCACTGGTTCTCGGTCGCAAGCTTCTGTGTTCGAGGGACGGATGCAAAGTCCTAACCCTGGCAGGATCGATGTTGCGAACGGCATACGTTGGCCCCCCATAGGAGTCCAGAGTAACGCCGACCGCAACAGGCCCGGTGGACGAAACCCAGTTGTCCGCCGTTCCCAGTAAGAAAAGAGAAGGAACAGAATGGCACAGGGAACTGTGAAGTGGTTCAACGCGGAGAAGGGCTTCGGCTTCATCGCGCCCGAAGACGGCTCTGCGGACGTCTTCGTCCACTATTCCGAGATCCAGGGTTCGGGCTTCCGTACCCTCGAAGAAAATCAGAAGGTCGAGTTCGAGGTTGGCCAGGGCACCAAGGGCCCCCAGGCCACCGGAGTTCGCGCGCTCAGCTGAGCGAGTCCACCTCCCAGTTCGTCCCTCGCCTCCCGTAACGGGAGCGAGGGACGAACTATATGTGGAGTATGCGTTCCTCCGCGTTCGCTCCGGCCGTGCGCTCTTTGCGTTCCTCCGCGTTCGCTCCGGCCGTGCGCTCTTTGCGTTCCTCCGCGTTCG
>NZ_BDCU01000007.1 GCF_001618425.1 Nocardia fusca NBRC 14340 | reverse complement strand
TCCGCGTTCGCTCCGGCCGTGCGCTCTTTGCGTTCCTCCGCGTTCGCTCCGGCCGTGCGCTCTTTGCGTTCCTCCGCGTTCGCTCCGGCCGTGCGCTTTCTGCGTACCGCGGCGTCTGCTCCGGTCGTGCGCTCTTCGCGTACCCCGGCGCCCGGCCCCGCCACGCGCTTCTTGCGCACTCGGGCCTCCGCTCCGGCCGCGCGTATCGGGCATACTCGGGCGTCGGCTCGGAGCCTGTGGTCACGGCGCATCGCAGCGTCCGCCCCGGCCGTGCGTTCGTGGGCATCGACTCCCGGCGGGCGCTCGAACGGCCCCCGGGTGGACGCTTCATTCGTGAGCCCAGGCCCCCGGGTGGACGCTTCATTCGTGAGCCCAGGCCCCCGGGTGGACGCCTCGCCGGGACGTCTATCGCCCGGCGGCCCGCCCACCATACGGGTTCGGCATATCAGCGCAGCCGAGCCGGGGAGACGTCCATGCGACGGTGCGGCCGCCGAACCTGTGGTCTCCGCGCGCGGTGCTGCCCATGCGGTGTGTTTTCCGGAAGGCTCCGTATCTATTGCGAATGCGCGTTTCCGGAGCCGGCACCCGCCGCATGCTCGGCGGGTAGTGTGGCGACGACCGGGACCGGAGGGTGGCGTGCCGCCCTGGGCCGGGGCACTCCCATCGCTCGCCACTCGTACCCCTCGAACGTGCTCCGCGCCACGCGCGGGCCGGAGGCGGATCGGCCCTCGCGCACACCGGTCAAGTCGATACTGCGTGGATTCGTGACGCACCGTGCGTGCCGACTGTCGGCGCGGCCCTGCATACTGAACGGCATCGACGCGCCATCGCCCGATGGTCGCAACCGTTCGACCACGCGCGGCGTCGAGGTATAAACGTGACTGGTGGTGATGTAAGGCGTCACCATCTGCTCAATCAGCCGCGTCCTGCGTACCGAGCAGTGTTCAGCGGGTCGAGAAGGAAAGGGATTCACCGGTGGCAACACGAGACCGAAACGCAGCCGAGGCGGGTCGTCCCGTGCGTCGTCTCGTCATCGTCGAATCCCCGACGAAGGCCCGCAAAATCGCGCCCTACCTGGGGCGGGACTATACGGTCGAGGCATCTGTCGGCCATATCCGTGATCTGCCGCGCGGTGCGGCCGATGTCCCGGCCAAGTACAAGGGCCAGGACTGGGCGCGGCTCGGGGTGGACGTCAACAACGACTTCGAACCCATCTATGTCGTCAGCCCGGAGAAGAAGGGCAAGGTCACCGAACTCAAGGGTCTGCTGGCCGACGCCGACGAGCTGTATCTGGCCACCGACCCCGACCGCGAGGGCGAGGCCATCGCCTGGCATCTGCTGGAGACACTGAAGCCGAAGGTGCCGGTCCGGCGGATGGTCTTCCACGAGATCACCGAGCCGGCGATCCGCGCGGCCGCCGCCGACACCCGCGACCTGGACAACGACCTGGTCGACGCGCAGGAAACCCGGCGCATCCTGGACCGGCTGTACGGCTACGAGGTCAGTCCGGTGCTGTGGAAGAAGGTCATGCCGCGGTTGTCGGCGGGCCGGGTGCAGTCCGTGGCGACCCGGGTGATCGTGCAGCGCGAGCGGGAACGGATGGCGTTCCGGTCGGCGGAGTACTGGGATATCGCCGCGAGACTGGATGCCGGCGGCGAAGCCGACTCCGCCAATCCTCGGGTCTTCTCCGCTCGCCTCGTCGACGTGGACGGCTCGCGGGTCGCCACCGGCCGCGATTTCGGGTCCGACGGCCGGCTCAAGGCCGATTCCCGGGCGCTGGTCCTGGACGAGGCCCGGGCCCGCCGCCTCGCCGAGGCCCTGCACGGCGCCGATCTGGTGGTGACCTCCGCCGAGTCCAAGCCCTACACCCGCAAACCGTATGCGCCGTTCATGACCTCCACGCTGCAGCAGGAGGCCGGTCGCAAGCTGCGGTTCACCTCGGAACGCACAATGCGCACCGCGCAGCGGTTGTATGAGAACGGCTACATCACCTATATGCGTACCGACTCGACCACGCTGTCGGAGTCGGCGATCAATGCCGCGCGCACCCAGGCCACCCAGCTCTACGGTGCCGAATTCGTGCATCCCACTGCTCGGCAGTACACCCGGAAGGTGAAGAACGCGCAGGAAGCGCACGAGGCCATCCGTCCCGCGGGTGACACCTTCGCCACCCCGGGCCAGCTGCACGCGCGGCTGGACAACGACGAGTTCCGGCTCTACGAGCTGATCTGGCAGCGCACCGTCGCCTCGCAGATGGCCGACGCCAGGGGCACCACCCTCACCCTGCGGATCACCGGCACCGCCGGCACCGGCGAGGAATGCGTGTTCTCCGCCTCGGGTCGCACCATCACCTTCCCAGGCTTCCTGAAGGCCTATGTGGAAAGTGTCGACGAGGAGGCCGGCGGCCAGTCCGACGACGCCGAGACCCGGTTGCCGCAGCTCGCCGAGGGCGAGGGCGTCACCGCCGTCGAGTTGAATCCCGACGGGCACAGCACCAACCCGCCCGCCCGCTACACCGAGGCCTCGCTGATCAAATCGCTGGAGGAACTCGGCATCGGGCGGCCGTCCACCTATTCGTCGATCATCAAGACCATCCTGGACCGCGGGTACGTCTACAAACGCGGTAGCGCGCTGGTGCCGTCCTGGGTGGCCTTCTCGGTGACCGGGCTGCTGGAACAGTACTTCGGCCGTCTGGTCGATTTCGATTTCACCGCCGCCATGGAAGACGATCTGGACGCCATCGCCGGCGGCCGGGCGCAGCGCGGAAACTGGTTGTCCAGCTTTTACTTCGGTGGTGACGACGGTGCCGAGGGCTCGGTCGCGCGGTCCGGCGGTCTGAAGCGGATGGTCGGGGAGCGGCTCGACGATATCGATGCCCGCCTGATCAACTCCATCAAACTCTTCAGCGACGACGCGGGTCGCGATGTGATGGTGCGGGTCGGCCGGTACGGGCCGTACCTGGAACGTATGGTCGCCGACCCCGACAAGCCGGATGCCGAGCCGACCTCCCAGCGCGCGAATCTCCCCGATGACCTGCCGCCCGACGAACTCACCCCGGAGGTGGCGGAAAAACTCTTCTCCACTCCGCAGGAGGGCCGCACTCTGGGCAACGACCCGGGCAACGGTCACGAAATCGTGGTCAAGGAAGGACGTTTCGGCCCCTACGTCACCGAGATCCTGCCGGAGCCCGAAGAGGACCAGGCGGCCAAGAAGACCGCGAAGAAGAACGCGCCGAAACCGCGCACCGGGTCGCTGTTCAAATCGATGGACCCGGCCACGGTCACGCTCGAGGACGCGTTGAAACTGCTGTCGCTGCCGCGCGTGGTCGGCAACGACCCGGCCTCCGGCGAGGAGATCACCGCGCAGAACGGCCGGTACGGGCCGTATCTGAAGAAGGGCACCGATTCGCGGTCGCTGGCCACCGAGGACCAGATCTTCAATGTGACTCTCGACGAGGCCCTCAAGCTCTATGCCGAACCCAAACGCAGAGGTAGACAGGCCGCGGCAGCCGCGCCGCTCCGGGAACTCGGCAACGATTCCGCCACCGGGAAGCCGATGGTCATCAAGGACGGGCGCTTCGGGCCCTATGTGACCGACGGTGAGACCAACGCCAGCCTCCGCAAGGGCGACGAAGTGGAGTCCATCACCGACGAACGCGCTTCCGAACTGCTGGCCGACCGGCGGGCGCGCGGTCCGGTGAAGAAGGCGGCCAAGAAGACCGCGAAGAAGGCCCCGGCCAAGAAGGCCGCCGCCAAGAAGACCACCACCGCGGCGAAGAAGACGACCACCGCGAAAGCGGCCGCGAAGAAGACCGCGGCCAAGAAGACTCCCGCCAAAAAGGCCCCGGCGAAGCAGTCCGCGAGCCGGTCGTCTTCCCAGAGCGAAGACTAGACAGCGGTTGTCTGTCGGACCGTCGCAGTAACGTCGCGCGCGAGTACCGTCCGATGACAAGGAGCGCCGATGCCCGGTAGCCGGGAACGCGAAGATCTCGTCCAACTGCTCGACGAACAGCGTGAGATGTTCCGGATAACGCTGCGAGGTATCGACGATGAGCAGGCGCGACAGCGGACCACCGCCAGCGAACTGACCCTCGGTGGCCTGTTGCACCACATCATCCGCTGTGAGCGGGATTGGACGAAGGTGCTGGTCGAGCGGGACGAGAACGCCGAAACGAAACTCGAGGACTACGCGGGCGAATACGTCATCGGCGACGACGAGACGGTCGCCGGTCTGCTCGCCGAATGGGAGCGCGTCGCCGCGAACACCACCGAGCTCGTCCGCGCCGTGGACGATCTGGACGCGTCGATTCCCACGCCCACCAACCCGTGGGTACCCGGCCGTGTGTGGTGGTCCGCGCGGTTCCTGGTCCTGCACATCCTCCGTGAGATCGCCCACCACAGCGGACACGCCGATATCATCCGCGAACAATTGGACGGGGCGAACACCACCGCGCAGCGCGCCGGGTAGTCCGGCCGGGGAATTCCGGCAGCCGAGAGCAGAACCGTGGGGAGCACTCGTACCGGTGTGCCCCGGTGGCCGGTCGTGGCCGGTCGAGCGTATTAGGGTGTGAGCGTGGTGGGTGTCTTCGAGCGTCTCGTGGGTCAGGATTCGGTGACCGCCGATCTGACCGCCGCCGCGGTCGCCGGCCGATCCGGTGTGGCCGAGGGCGTCATGACGCATTCGTGGCTGTTCACGGGCCCACCCGGGTCCGGTCGCGAGGTCGCCGCGCTGTGCTTCGCGGCCGCGCTGCAGTGCACCGATCCCGAACAGCCCGGGTGCGGCCGATGTCACGCCTGCACCACCACCATGGCCGGCACGCACGGCGATGTCCGCCGGGTGGTCCCCGAGGGCCTGAGCATCTCCACCAAGGAGATGCGCGGGATCGTCCAGATCGCGGCCCGGCGCCCCAGCACCGGCCGCTGGCAGGTGGTGGTGATCGAGGACGCCGACCGGCTCACCGAAGCCGCGGGCAACGTACTGCTCAAGGTGGTGGAAGAGCCGCCCGAGCGGACCGTGTTCCTGCTGTGCGCCCCTTCGGTGGATCCGGAGGACATCTCCGTCACCCTGCGCTCCCGTTGCCGGCATGTTCACCTGATCACCCCCGCTGCTCCGGCGATTGCCCAGGTCTTGCGCGAACACGACGGCCTCGATCCGGAGACGGCCGACTGGGCGGCCGCGGTGAGCGGCGGGCATATCGGCCGCGCCCGCCGCCTCGCCACCGACGACGAGGCCCGCGCCCGCCGCCGTCGCGCCCTGGACGTCGTGACCGCGGTAACCCGCGGCACCGCCTACCTCGCCGCCGACGAACTGGTGAAGGCCGCCGAAGACGAGGCGAAACAGCTCAGCGCCGAACGCGACGAACGCGAACGCGACGAACTCGCCACCGCCCTCGGTGCCGGCGGCACCGGTAAAGGCGCCGCCGGTGCCACCCGCGGCTCGGCCGGTGTCCTCAAGGACCTCGAACGCCGCCAGAAATCCCGCGCCACCCGCACCGGCCGCGACGCCCTCGACCGCGCCCTCCTCGATATCGCCGGCCTCTACCGCGACGCCCTCGCCATCGCCTTCGGCGACCCCGCCGGTATCACCATGACCCACCCCGATATGGCCGACCGCGCCCGCGATCTGGCCAAACGAGTCCGTCCCGAGGGCCTCCTCCGCTCGATCGACGCCGTCCTCGCCTGCCGCGCAGCCCTCGACCGGAACGTCAAGCCCCGTTTCGCGGTGGCCGCCATGGCCGCCACCCTCATCGCACAAACCTCCTGACCAGCCGTTTTCGCGTTACCAGGTCGGAGACGATAGACTCGCCACGCCGAAAGGCACGCCGCCTTAGCTCAGTCGGTAGAGCGCTTCACTCGTAATGAAAAGGTCAGGAGTTCGATTCTCCTAGGCGGCTCCAGGTCAGAGGCCCTTTCCCGGTTGTAGGGAAGGGCCTTCTTGGTCTCCGGTCCGCGCGGGCGGGGTTACCTGCCGGCGGCGGACCTTCTACGAAGGCTTCGGAGGCGCTCGACGGGCCGAACCCTGTGATGGCGCCCCGCGGCAATTTTCAGGTGAGCTGTTCGGCCAACCCTACGATGATGTTCTCGGGGCCACGGACATAACAGAGCCGATAGATGTTCTCGTATTGCACCACCTCGCCGACGAGTTCGGCGCCGTGGTTGCGCAGGCGGTCGATGACTTCGTCGATGTCGTCGACGGCGAACATGATGCGCCGGATACCCAGCGTGTTCGCCGGTGCGTCTTTCGGCTCGGGGGTGATGGCCTTCGGCCTGTGGAACTTCGCCAGCTCGATTCGGCCGGGGCCGTCCGGGATTCGCAGCATGGCGACGTCCTGTAGGACGTCGTCGAGCCCGATGACGCGTTCCGCGCCACGCCAGTCGAGTGGGCCTTTGCCCTCCAGTTCCATACCGAGTTCGACGAAGAACGCGATGACCGCGTCCAGGTCCTCGACCACGATCAGGACGTTGTCCATACGTTGAATCGCCATGTCAGGCCTCCTTTGGTGTGGTGCGGCGACGATGCCCGCATCTGCCCCTGGGACGGAGCCGACATGTCACCGTCGACATCCTCGGCCTCCTCGCTTCGACAACTTGGGACCGCTCGTCGTCGGTGCGGTGGCAGCGGCGACGCACAACGATACGTGCCCACTTGGCGATGGCCGGCGGATGCGGATGCTTCGCCGGTGTGCCCGTGGCATCGAACAACCCGGTGCCTCCCGTCGGCGTTCGGGCGGATGGCACCGGGTCGTCGCTCGTGTTCACTCGGCGAGGTGGAAACCTGCCTCCTCAACCGCGGTGGCGACCGCCTCTCGGCGGATCGGCTCCGTGGCGGTGATGGTGACCAGACCTCCGGCCACATCCACGTCGACTGTCCGGACGCCCGCGATCCGGCCGACCTTGTCGCGTACTTTGCCGGCGCAGCAGCCGCAGGTCATCCCGGTGACGTTGAGCGTTGTCGTGTTCATCTCGCTGTTTTCCTTCTTGGTCAATGGAATTCGATCGTTGTACCGACCGGCTACGACGCCGGTTCGGTGCGGCGCATGGTCGCCGCCGTGACGGCGGCGCCGGTGAGGGCGATGACGGCCGCGCCGATGAATGCCGCCGAGAACCCGTTGGTGAGGTCCGGCAGGCTGTCGATGCGGTCGGCACCGAAGGAGGCGGCGACCGCGGTCATGGCCGCCAGGCCCAGTGCGGAGCCGACCTGGTAGCTCACATTGACGATGCCCGAGGCCAGGCCGCCCTCCTCGGGGCGGGCGGCGGAGATGGCGGTGCCCAGTGACGGCACGAAGGCCAGTGACATCCCGGCGGCCGCGACCAGTGAGGCCGGCAGGACGTCCACCCAGAAGTTCCCGGTCGGACGCACCAGCGACATGATCCCCAGACCCAGCCCGAGCACGGTCAGCCCGGCCACGATCATCGGCTTGACGCCGAACCGCTGCATGGCGCGGGGCGCCAGCACGATCATGCCGAGCATGATCAGGGTGGTCATCGGCAGCAGGGCCGAGCCGGCGGGGAAGGCGCTGTAGCCGAGTACCTGCTGCAGGTACAGGTTCAGGAAGAACCACATCGGCACCCAGGCCGCGCCGAGCAACAGCTGGGCGATATTTGCGGCGGCGAGATTCGGTGCGGCGAAGATGCCGAGGCGCATCAGCGGTTCCCGGCGCCGCGCCTGGATCAGTACGAAGGCGGCGAGCAGTGCGGCGGCCGCGCCCAGGACACTCCACGTCTGTCCCGACGTCCAGCCGACCTCCGGCGCTCGGACGATGCCGTAGACGGCCGCGGCGAGACCGGCCGTGACCGTCACCGAGCCGAGCAGATCGACGGAACCGGAACGGGCCGGTGCGTCGGGCATGAGCGCGGGGACCGCGAGCAGGGCCAGCAGTGCGATCGGAATGTTGATGTAGAAAACCCAGGGCCAGCTGATGTATTCGGTGATGACGCCGCCGAGGAAGACTCCGGCGGTGCCACCGGCCGGGGCTGCCGCGCCGTATACGGCCAGTGCCTTGGTCAATTCTCCGGGTGTCGAGCCGAACAGCATCATCAGCAAGGTCAGCGCCGAGGGGGCGATCAGGGCGGCGCCGCCACCCTGGATCGCGCGTCCGGCCAGTTCGATCGCGACATTGCCCGCCGCACCCGCGATGACGGACCCTACGAGCAGGACCGTCCATCCGGCGGCGAACACCCGCCGCGCACCGAGCAGATCCGATAGTCGCCCGCCGAGCAGCAGCAACCCGCCGAAGGCGATGACGTAGGCGTTGAACACCCAGGTGAGATTCTCCTGGGAAAACCCGAGATCGGTCTGCATCTTCGGCAGGGCGATCCCGATGATCGATGTGTCCATGATGACCATGAATTGGGCGGCGGCGATTACGGCCAGCGCCCACCACTTTCGTGTGGTGGTCCGCGTCTGCGTACTCATGACATTTCCGTCCTTCCGGAACCGTTCAGGGTCGCTACCATACCCCCCTAGGGTATGTATCGGTCAATAGGTGACCTGATAGGTGCATGGATCCGACCCGCTCTCGATGCGGTTCCCCGACTATGGGTTGCATATACCCCCGGGGGGTACTATGTTCTTCGGTGTCACCACAACACACGATCGGAAGGCCGCGACAATGACCACTCGGACTCACGCCCATCACCATGGCGAGCACGCCGCTCATGCCGGTCACGCCGAACACGGCCACCACGCCGGGCACACGGCGTCGGCCGCCCACGCCGGGCACCAAGACCACGCCGCACACGGCGGTGCGGCGCCGGGCGGCCTCCAGATCACCCAGGACGGGTACACCTTGGAGTTGGCGGAGCCGATCACCGGCGCGGGTGAGATCGACTTCCGGTTCCGCGTCCTGGGCCCGGACGGGAAACCGGTCACCGAGTACTCCGCCCTGCACGACCGCGACCTGCATCTCATCGTGGTGCGGCGCGAACTGACCGGGTTCTGGCACGTTCACCCCGAGCTGGGCGCCGACGGGACCTGGTCGGTGCGGCTGAACCTTCCGGAGGCGGGTTCCTACCGCGTGTTCGCCGATATCGCTCCGCGCGCGCTCGGCAAGACCCTCACCCTCGGTGCGGATCTGGCGGTGGCGGGGCAGTACGCCCCGCGGCCGGTGCCGGCGGCCGCACGCACCGCGGTCGTGGACGGATACGAGGTGAGCCTCGACGGCGATCTCGTGCCCGGCGAAGGTCGCCTGCTCACGCTGACCGTGCGCAAGGACGGCGAGCCGGTCACCGATCTGCAGCCCTACCTGGCCGCCTACGGTCATCTGGTGATCCTGCGGGCCGGTGATCTGGCCTATATCCACGTGCATCCGAACGGCGAACCCGGCGACGGGGTGACCGCGCCCGGCCCGGACGTCACCTTCCACACCGCCGTACCCGGACCCGGCACCTACCGCCTGTTCCTGGATTTCCGGCACGGCGATGTGGTGCGTACCGCCGCCTTCACCCTGCCCACCGTCACCCACTGATCACGTCGGTGGGCGCACGGCGCGCCCGCCCACCGACGTCGAAGGAGTCCGATATGTGCGAGTGCTGTTGTCGAACCACCCGCGGCCCCCCAACCCAACTCGACCGAGGAAGTATTCGCGATGCGCTCCGCGCCCATGACCCGCTCACCGTTCCGCGACCACGACTATCTGCGCCTGTTCACCGCCCAGGTGACCGGCCTGTTCGGCACCGGATTGACCACCGTCGCACTGGGATTGCTCGCCTACGAACTCGCCGGGGCGGCCGCTGCCGCCGTCCTCGCCGCCGCCCTGACCATCAAGATGGTGGTCTACGTGACGGTCGCTCCGATCGTGGGCGCCTATGCCGACCGCTTCCCGCGCCGGCTGTTCCTGGTGTCACTGCATCTGATCCGCGCCGCCGTCGTGCTCGCATTGCCGTTCATCGATCAGATCTGGCAGATCTATGTGCTGATCGCCGTACTGCAAACCGCTTCCGCCGCCTACACCCCGACCTATCAGGCGGTCATTCCCGACATCCTGCCCGATGAGCGCGAATACACTCGCGCCCTGTCGGCGGCCCAGCTGGCCGCGACCATGGAAACCCTGCTGAGTCCGATGCTGGCCGCCGTCGCGCTGACCGTGATGAGCTTCCACTGGTTGTTCGTCGGTACCGCGACGGGCTTCGCCGTCTCGGCCGCCTTGGTGATCACCACACGTATCCCGAACGTGACCGCGGCGGCCGAGGGTTCCTTCCGTGAACGGATCACGGTCGGGCTGCGCATCTTCGGGGGCACACCGCGACTGCGCGGCCTGCTCGGGTTGAATCTCGTCGTCGCGGCCGCCGGATCCGTGGTGATGGTCAACACGGTCAACTACGTCCGCGACGTCCTCGGTGGCACCCAGTCCGGCGTCGCGCTGTTGCTGGCCGCCAACGGGTTCGGGACCATGCTCGTCGCTCTGTCCCTTCCCCGGATCCTCGATCGCCTCGGCGCTCGGCCGGTCATGCTCACCGGCGCGGTCGGCCTGCTCGCCGCACTCGGATCGGCCATCGCCCTGTCGTTCGCCGACTCCGGTGACTGGCGCAGGGCCGCCGCCATCGCGGTATGGGCCGGCATCGGCGCGGGCACCGCGGCGATACTGACACCCACCGGACAGGTGCTGCGCCGCTCGTCCCGGTCGGCCGACCGCCCCGCGCTGTTCGCGGCCCAGTTCTCGCTCTCGCACGTGGCGTGGCTGCTCACCTATCCGATCGCCGGATGGCTGACCACCGCTGCCGGCTTCACCACGACCTGGATGGTTCTCGCCGTGCTGGGGGTGATGGGGATGGTTGTGGCACTGCGGATGTGGCCACGCCACGACCCGGAGGTGCTGACCCATCTGCACGAGGTCGGCACCATCGACCCGGCGCCCCTCGCCGACGCCGTACGCGTGGGCGACCGCTACTACCGGCACACCCACGCTTACGTCATCGATGCCGAACACCCACGCTGGCCGACAGAAGGACGGCGGTCGGTCGAAACCGTCGCGGCCTGAACATCCCACCGAACCGCGTCATCCGGCGGGCACCCGAATCCCGGGTGCCCGCCACTGCGTCGGTGCGGCTTGGTCCGCTCGGAGTGCGAGCAACGGACGCTACCCGGGTGACCGTGCCCGAGGTCAGCGAACCCGCCGGGTGGTGCCGCGGCAACAACCACAGGTCGGGGTGGGTTGTGGACTAGTGTCGGTGCTCGTGCTCATCGCTATCGCAGTGTTCGCGGCGGTCTCGGCGTTGCTCCATGTCTACATCTGGTATCTGGAGTCGTTCGCGTGGACGGGTGCGGCGCGGGGTGTTTTCGGCACCAGTGCCGAGGAAGCGGCGGCGACTCGGGAGCTGGCCTTCAATCAGGGCTTCTACAACCTGTTCCTGGCGATCATCGCGGGGGCGGGAATCGTGGTCGCGGCAGCCGGGGATCGAGGTATCGGGGTGGCGTTGATCTTCGCCGGCACCGGCGCGATGCTGAGTGCCGCGCTGGTGCTGCTGCTCTCGTCGCCGGACAAGCGCACGTCGGCGGTGAAACAGGGGGCGGCGCCGCTGGTGACCGTTGCGCTCGGGGTGGTCTGGGCGCTTATCGGTTGAGCGGACGGTCCCGGCGACCGTCGGTCACGAGTGCTGCGCAGAGCCGGCCTGCTCCAGTAGCCGGCTGAGGATTGCCAGCCGGTTTTCGCGCAGGCCCGGGCGCAACCGTTGGCCGCGTTCGAGAGTGGCCAGGCCGTGCAGCGCGCTCCAGCCGGTTTCGGTGAAGGTCTCCACGTCGTGATCGCCGGCGAAGGGGGCCAGGGCGGCGACCAGTTCGGCGAACGCGTCGCGTAGGACTTGGGTGGCCTCGGGGCCGAACTTCAGATCGGTGGACATGGCGAACATGGCGTCGTATACGGCGGGATGCTCGGTGGCGAATTCGATATAGGCGCGGGCGAGTGCCGCCAGCGCCTCGGACTCCGACTCGGCGGTGGTCCGGGCGCGGTGCAGGGCTGTGGCGAGTTCGGCGATCCCGTCTTCGGCGACGGCCGTGACGATGGCGCGTTTACCGGCGAAATGGCTGTAGAGGACGGGTTGGCTGTACTCGATCCGGTCGGCGAGTTTGCGGACGGTCACCGCCTCCCAGCCCTCGGTCTCCGCCAGTTCGCGCGCGGTATCGATGATCAGCCGGTGGCGTTCCGCCCGTTCCCGTTCCCGTCTTTTCTGAACACTCATGCTCGAAACTCTAGCATCGCTAGACAAGGGAGCCGGGGTAGGTTAGTGTCGCTCTATAACATAGCGATGCTAGATATTGGAGCAATCATGATCACCACTCGGCGTATCGCCACCGCACTGTCGCTGATCGGGGCGGCGTTCATCCTCTACATCGGGATCAACTACCTGATCGCTCCCGAGTCGATCGCCACCGGATTCGGCCTGCCCGAGTGGCCGACCGGTGACGCCGCCGCATTCATGAATCTGAAGGGCGTACGCGACACGGTCTGCGGGATCCTCCTCCTCGCGCTGTTGGCGCTCGGGCAGCGTTTCGCACTGGGGGTCGTCATGGTCGTCGTGGCGCTGATCCCGATCGGCGATATGACCACCGTCCTGGCCTACGACGGCTCCACGGCAGCCGCCTTCGGAATCCACGGCTTCACAGCACTGCTCGTGGGCATCACCGGGCTGCTGCTCATCCGCGAGTCCGTTGCGTCCGCCCCCACTCCGGCGTAGTTGCCGAACCGACTACTACCAGCTGAAACCCGTAATACTCAGGAGCCCGCCATGTCCCTGTTCGTTCAGATCCTCGCCGCCGTCGCGGTTCTCGCCAATGCCGTCGTCTACGGCACCGATGTACTGGCCGCACTGGTCATGCGGTCGGTCTACCGTCGGCTCGACGACACCACCATGACCCTCAGTGCGGGCTGGGGGCACTACTACGCAGATCTGCGTATGCCGCCGGTCGGCATCACCGGAGTGGTGGCGGCGTTGGGTGCCGCGGTGGTCGCCGCTCTGACCGGCGCTGCCGGTGCCGCTGTTTCGGCGGGGCTCGCGGTCCTCGCGCTCGCTGTGTGGCTCACCCTCTATGCGCGGATCGCCAAACCGATCAATGCCGCACAGAAGGCCGCCGCTCGATCCGGTGTGATTCCGCCGAACGCCCGTGCGCTGCAGGACCGGTGGGACAGCATTCTCTACCCCCGGGTGGTCCTGCAGACCCTCGCTCTGGTGGCGTTGATCGTCACCTTGGTCATTGCTTGAACACGACGCTTCCGGGCGGCCGGGCGGGACGAAAGTCCCCCGGCCGCCCGCGTCTATCGGCAGCCGAACCGCTTTCTCGCCGGCCTGCCGTACCGAGCTCGTGGCGACAGTGTCAGAGCACGATGACGTTCTTGCCCCGGGTATGGCCCGACTGGCCCGCGGCGAAGGCATCGGCGACTTCCTCCAGGGAGAAGGTCGCCGCGACCGGGACCACGAGATCGCCTTTGGCGGCGAGGTCGGCCAGGCGCTGGGTCTGGGTGCGGTCAGGGCGGACCCAGACCACATGGCCGCCGTGTTCGGCCACCGAGCCATCGGCGATCGAGGCGTGCCGGCCGTTCTCGGCCAGGACGGCCAGGGTGGTGTCGAGCTGGCCGCCGACGAAATCGGCTACCGCCTGCACCCCGTCCGGGGCGAGTTCGCGGATGCGTTCGATCACGCCCTCCCCGTAGGCCACCGGTTCGGCGCCGAGTTCGCGCAGGAAATCATGGTTGCCTTCGGAGGCGGTGCCCAGGACGCGGGCACCGCGCGCCCGGGCGATCTGGACGCCCAGGCTGCCCACCCCGCCGGCGGCGGCGTGGATGAGCACGGTGTCCTCGCCGGTGACCTGGAGAAGATCCAGGGTGCGCAGGGCGGTACCGCCGGCCAGGGGCAGCGCGCCGGCCTGCTCCCAGGGCAGATCCGCCGGTTTGCGGGCCACCCGCGCCGCCGGGACGGCGACCAGCTCGGCGAAGGTCCCATCGTGTAGGACGTCTTTGCGGGCATAGGCCAGTACTTCGTCACCGACTTCGAACTCCGGTGTATCCGTGCCCTTGCCGACCACGACCCCGGCGACGTCCCAGCCCGGGATCACCGGGAAGATCGCATCGATCAGACCGTCCAGCGCACCCGACATCAGTTTCCAGTCGACCGGGTTCACCCCGGCCGCACGCACCTCGATCAGTACCGAACCGGGAAAGACCTTCGGTTTCGGCAGGTCACGCACCCGGATATCGCTGTTGTCGGTGGTGTACCGGTCGTAGGTCGCTGCGCGCATAGTCCAGTCCTATCGGTTGCGGTCGTCATTGCGTGCAACGACGCGCCGCAAGCGATATTCCGGGCTCCGCGCATCGGCGGCCGGTGGGTGCGGAGGGTCCACCGAGCCGGGCGACACTGACCGGACTCGGGGACTTCCCGCTCAGCCCGCGGCCGCGGACCGGGGGCTGGTGCGGTTCAGAACGGCGGTCAGCTCGTTGTTGAAAAGGTCGATCCGCTCGATATTGCCCAGGTGGCCGGTGGGCCAGACCTGATAATCGGGCCGGTGCCCGGCCTCGATCATGGTGTCGGCGATGAGGCGCGACATCCGTTCGGGCAGCAGGCGGTCGTAGCGGCCGGCGACGATCGTGGTGGGCACGGTCAGATTCGCCGCGGCCGCCCCCAGCTGCAGATCCGCCAGGACGGCGGCGTGCCGGCTGCGGGCCAGCGGACGGCACGAACGCACGATGTTCAGGGCGAACTCGGCCTGCTCGTTGGTGGCGCCGCGGGCCATGATGCGTTCTTTGAGGATCTCGCGGGCCGCCCAGCCGCCGGGTAGGGGCAGGGGTGTGGTGAGGAGTGACTCCGCGACGATCATCGGCAGCCGGATCGGCGCTCCCAGCAGGCTCAGCGGCTGGTTTCCCAGGCTGAGCGGCTTGTTCAGCAGCGGCAGCAGATCGGTGTCGTAGCGGATATTGCCCGAGGTGGTGTTGGCCAGCATGACCGCGCGGGCCCGCCTGGCCACCTGCTCGGGATGACGGGCGGCCCAGGCCTGCAGGGTGATACCACCCATGCTGTGCCCGACCAGCAGGGCCTGCTGATCCGGCCGCAGGGTCGCGTCGAGGACGGCGGCGAGATCATCGGCGAGGGTGCGGTCGCCCAGTGGGGCGCGACCGAGGGTGCTGTCGCCGTGGCCGCGCTGGTCGTAGGAGATCACGCGGTAGCGGTCGGCGAAGGCGTTGATCTGGGGGTGCCAGTACTCGATACAACAGCTCCAGCCGTGGATGAGCACGATCGGCTCGGCATCGGCGGGACCGTAGGAGTGTACCCGCAGGCGGGCGCCGTCGACGGTGGTGACGGTAACGACCTCGGGATGGGCGGCCGGCGCGTTGTAGTGGGCCGTCCGGAATCGCCGCGCGCGCAAGGTGGCCCGGTACGGGGCGGTCAGCGCGCCTTGATGCGCCTGCGACAGCGCGGTTATGGATTTCACCAGCATCAGAACACTCCTTTGTGCCTGCTGACACGGTAACTCTGCAAGCTGGGTGCTTACAAGAGCAAGCGCCGTTCCGGTCCTCCTCATCCGGGATGGTGTTGTTGTCCCGAATATCGGTGCGGCGCGGAGCACTGTTAGCTACATATTGCCCATTCGGCGGATCTTTTATGCCTGTTCGATGTAACCACGGCCTGTTTCGAGGCAACCGGAGCAAGCACCTCCGGTGGTTGTGGCGTCAACCCGCGGGCCGCGACTACCGTGAAGGTCGTGAACGACTCGGACGCAGCCGACCCGCGCAAGCTCGTGGACCCAGGGGTTCCGGAAGCGGCCGGGCCGGACAGCGGTGCCTGGTTGGCCGGGTGGCGTGGACTGTTGCTGCCCGGAGCGGCGGCGGCCGCGGGTGCCGCGGCGGTGCTCTTGCTGCACGTCCGCGACCCGCATGTCGAGGGCGCGTACGGGCTGTGCCCGGTCTATGCCCTGTTCGGTGTGTACTGCCCGGGTTGCGGGGGTATGCGCGCAGTACACAACCTGACCGAGGGACATATCGTCGATTCCCTGCACAGCAACCTGCTGGCGCTGCCGGTGCTGACGCTCTACGTGTTGTGGGTGGGCGATTGGGCGATCCGCGCATGGCGGGGCGAAGGACCACGTGTGCCCGGAATCAGCAGCCTCACGATGTGGACGCTGCTCGGCTCGATCGCCGTCTACACGGTGGTGCGCAATACCCCCTGGGGCACCTGGCTGACGCCGGTCTGACAGACGAGGTTCGAATGCGCGATTCACTCAAGGACCGGATACGCGACAAATTGCTGCGGCAACTGACCGAGGACGGCCCGATGGGTGCCGAACCCGAGGATCCGCGGCTCATCTCGGTGGTCGCCGACCTCGCTGCGCTGAACAGCGTCGCCGAGGACGATCCCCTCGTCGAACAGCTCGCGGGTCGCTACCTGGTGTTCTGAACCGCACTCCCGCCGACCGGCGGCAGCTGCGGCAGCGGTTCGGCATAGAGCCATTCCTGCCACAGCGGCTGCATGGGCACCACGCTGTAGTGACCGACCAGATCGGTGAACTCCTCGGTGGAGACGGAGGCGTGCCGGTGGCGGGCGGTCCAATCGCGGATGAGCCGGAAGAACGCGGTATCACCCAGCTCCAGCCGCAGGGCGTGGAGCGTGAGAGCGCCGCGTTTGTAGACCCGGTCGTCGAACATCAGCTCGGGCCCGGGATCACCGACCACGATGTTCTGCGGTTCCCGGCGCAGGGTGTGCCAGGCCGCGCGGGCCAGCTGATCGGCGCTGGGCCCGTGCGCGGCCTCCGACCAGATCCACTCCGCGTAGCAGGCGAAACCCTCGTGTAACCAGATATCGCACCAGTGCTGGATGGTGAGGCTGTTGCCGAACCACTGGTGGGCGAGTTCGTGCGCGACCAGGCGTTCGGCGCCGCGGCGGCCGTCGCAGTGGTTGGCGCCGAATACGGAGATACCCTGTGCCTCGATCGGTATCTCGAGTTCGTCCTCGGTGACCACGACCGAATAGCTCTGGAACGGATAGGGGCCGAACAGTTCGCTGAACACCGACATCATCTCGGGTTGTCGGGCGAAATCGTGGTCGAAGGCCGCGCGCAGCGATGTCGGTATCACCGCGTGGATCGGGACGGGCGTGCGCCGGTCGGTGAGCTGGTGTCTGCGGTAGCGCCCGATCTGCACAGTGGCCAGGTAGCTCGCCATCGGCTCGGTCTGTTCGTAGACCCAGGTGGTCTGGCCGGCTTTGGTCTGCTTTCCGACCAGTTCCCCGTTGGCGAGGGTGAAGTACGGGGTATCGGTGGTGATCGAGATCCGATAACTCGCCTTGGAGCTGGGATGGTCGTCGCAGGGGAACCAGGACGCGGCGCCGTTGGGCTGGCTGGCCACCAGCGACCCCTCGGTGAGTTCTTCCCAGCCGACCTCGCCCCAGGGCCCGCGGACCGGTCTCGGGGCACCGGCGTACTGCACGACCAGTTGCAGGATTCCGCCCGCGGGTATCCGCTCGCGCGGGGTGACGGTGAGTTTGCCGCGCTGATGGGTGTACTTACCGGCTTTGCCGCCGTTGACCAGCACCTTCGACACCGCCAGGGCCTGGGACAGGTCGAGGGAGAAGCGTGGGCGTTCGGCGGTGGTGACGGCGGTGATCACCGCCCGCCCGGCGAGCCGGTTACTGGCCACCTTGTAGTTCAGGTCCAGTTCGTACCGCGATACCCGATAGCCCCTGTTTCCGTTCTGCGGTAGATAGTCGTCGATGGGGGCGTCGTAGAACCTGCTCCCCATCAGCTGTCCGTGTCCTCGTCGGATTCGGGGTCGGCCGCCGGCCCGGTCCAGGCAGCGATGGGGTTGCCCCACCATCTGGTGGAGGCCGGTACGGTATCGCCACGCATCACCAGCGAGGCCGGACCCACGGTGGCGGCCGCGCCGAGAGTGGCGGCGGGCAGGGCGACGCAATGCGGCCCGAGGGTGGCGCCGGGCTCCAGGGTTACGGTGTCCATGGCCATGATGCGGTCGTGGAACAGGTGGGTCTGCACCACGCAGCCGCGCTCCACGGTCGCGCCGTCACCGAGTGTCACCAGGTCTGCCTCCGGAAGCCAATAGGATTCGCACCATACCCCGCGGCCGATCTTCGCGCCGAGCGCGCGCAACCAGAGGTTCAGTACGGGCGTACCGGTCGCCGCGCGGGCGAACCAGGGCGCCGCGACGGTTTCCACGAACGCGTCCGACACCTCGTTACGCCAGACGAACGAACTCCACAACGGATGCTCACCGGCCCGGATCCGCCCGATCAGCACCCATTTCGCGGTGACCGCGCTCGCACAGGCCACCGCGCCCGCGACCATCAGCACCACCCCGGACAGCAGCGCCGCCGCCGGATAGCCGAAACGGTCGGCCAGCCGGGCCAGCGCCAGCAGGACGCCGAGGCCGATGGCGAAGGTCACCACGACCGCGGCGAGGCGGCAGGTTTCGAACGCGCCGCGGAAGACGCGCAGCCGCAACGGCGGATCGAAGGTGCGGTCGGTATCGGCGGTACCCGCGGCCCGGCGCAACCGGACCGGTGGGCTGCCCAGCCAGGACGAGCCGGCCTTCGCCTTGGTCGGCGCCGCCGACAGCACCGCGACCAGTCCGTTCTTCGGGACCCGCCGGCCGGGCGCGGCCATTCCGGAATTGCCGAGGAACGCGCGTTTGCCGACCTTGGCCTCCCCGATGTGCAACCAGCCCCCGCCGAGCTCGTAACTGGCGACCATGGTGTCGTCGGCCAGGAAAGCGCCGTCGGCGACGGTGGTGAACTTGGGCAGCAGCAGCACGGTGGAGGCCTCCACCCGCTTGCCGACCTTCGCGCCCAGCAGGCGCAGCCAGACCGGGGTGAGCAGCGAGGCGTAGAGGGGGAACAGGAAAGTGCGGGCGGAGTCCAGCAGGCGTTCGGTGGCCCAGACCTGCCAGCCCACCCGGCTGCGTACCGGGTGGTAGCCCTCGGTGAGCCCGATACCGAGCAGCCGCACCGCGACGACGGTCGACACGGCGTAGACCACCAGGCTGAACATGGCGGCGACCGGTAGCCAGAGGAAGGCGGGCAGCAGGGCGTCCGTGAAATCCGCAGTGTGCCGGATACCCCAGGCGATCACGGCCAGACCCGCCGCGAGCCCGAACAGTGGCAGCGCCCCCAGCGCCAGCGAACCGATCCCGAAGGCCAGGACCCAGTGCACGGCCCGCTCCGGCGTCTCCGCGGGCCAGCGGTGCCGGGCCTTCCCGACCTTCACCGCCGGTGAACCCGCCCATTCCTGACCGGCCTTCACCTTGCCGGTCACCGCCGAACCCGCCGCTATCTCGGCGTCACGGCCGATCCGGGTCCCGGGCAGCAGCACCGACCGGGCGCCCACCACCGCGCCCCGGCCCACCGCGATCGAACCGATGTGCACGGTATCGCCGTCGATCCAGTAGCCGGACAGGTCGACCTCGGGTTCGACACTGCAGCCGTCACCCAGTTCGAGCATGCCGGTCACCGGAGGCAGCGTGTGCAGGTCGACGCCCTTGCCCACCTTCGCGCCGAGGGCGCGGGCGAACGGCACCATCCACGGCGCTCCGGAGAGGTTCTCCGCCCCGCTGGCCTCCGACAGCCGGACCGCTGCCCACAACCGCAGGTGTACCGAACCGCCGCGGGGATAACTGCCCGGCCGCACACCCGCGAGCAGGGTCCGGGCGCCCACCACACAGATCGCCATCCGGCCGAGCGGGGTGATGAAGACAACGAACAGCAGCGCGGTCCACCACCAGGACAGGCGCGGCAGCCAGGGCAGCAGCTCGAACCATGCGGCCACCCCGGAGGCGACGGCCAGCCAGGTGACCCATTGCAGGCCGGTGAGCGTCGCCAGGGCAGCGGTGGCCACCACTTGGATCCACTGGGCCGACGGTGGGGTGGGGCGGACCGGGCGCACTTGCACGGCAGCGGCCGGGGCGCTCTGGTCGAGCAGTTCGGTGAGCGCGCCGAGGCGGGGATGGTCGTACACATCGGCCACCGTGACCCGCGGGTACCGCGACCGCAGGCCGGTGACCAGTTGCGCCGCCGACAGCGAACCGCCGCCGAGTGCGAAGAAATCGGCATCGGCGCCGGTGATCTCGGCACCGAGGACATCGGTCCACAGCTGTGCGACCCAGGCGGCGGTGCCGGTGAGCCCGTGGTCGATTCCGCTATCGGCGTCGGCGAGGGGCCAGGGCAGCGCGTTGCGGTCGACCTTGCCCGAGGTGCGGGTCGGCAACTCCGGGACGACCACCAGCCGGGGTATCAGCGGGGCCGGGAGCCGGCCGGCGAGCCGGGCGCGGGCAGCGGCCAGGTCGTAGTCCTCGGCGACACCGGTGAGATAGCCGATCAGGACCGGCGCTCCGGTCGCCGTGGCCCGCACCGCGGCGGCCGCTCCGCCGACTCCCGGCAGATGTTGTAGCGCGTTGTCGATCTCGCCGAGTTCGATCCGGCGGCCGCCGATCTTCACCTGATCATCGGCCCGGCCGAGGAAGATCAGCCCGGCCTCCTCGTTGCGGACCAGGTCGCCGCTGCGGTAGGCGCGGTCCCAGCCCAGCGTGTGCAGAGGCGCGTACTTCTCGGCATCCTTCGCCGGATCGAGATAGCGGGCCAGCCCGACGCCGCCGATCACCAGTTCCCCGGTCTCGCCTTCGCCGACCGGTACACCGTCGGCGTCGACCACCACCAGATCCCAGCCGTCCAGTGGGAGACCGATCCGCACCGGACCGGTGCCGTCCAGCAGCGCGGCGCAGGCGACCACGGTGGCCTCGGTGGGGCCGTAGGTGTTCCACACCTCGCGGTCGGGGTCGGCGAGACGTTCGGCCAGTTCCGGCGGCACCGCCTCACCGCCGAAGATGAACAACCGGACCGATTCCAGGGCCTCGGCGGGCCAGGTCGCGGCCAGGGTCGGGACGGTGGACACCACGGTGATGCCCTGCCGGACCAGCCACGGACCGAGATCGGCGCCGGTGCGGACCAGCGCGCGCGGCGCGGGCACCAGACAGGCGCCGTGCCGCCAGGCCAGCCACATCTCCTCACAGGAGGCGTCGAAAGCGACCGAGAGGCCGGCCAGGACACGGTCGCCGGGCCCGAGTGGGGCATCCCGGAGGAACATGCGGGCCTCGGCATCGACGAAAGCGGCCGCGTTGCGATGGGTCACCGCGACACCCTTGGGAGTGCCGGTGGAACCCGAGGTGAAGATGATCCAGGCATCGTCGTCCACCGTGGGCGCCCGGTCGACACCTTCGCCGGCTTCCGCCGGATCCGGGCGTCCGGCCACCGGCCGGATGCCGTCGGCCGTCACCACGGCCGTCACCCGCGCCTCGGTGAACACCAGGTCGGCCCGCTCCTCGGGATCGTCGGCGTCCACCGGGACGTAGGCCGCACCGGCGTGCAAGACCGCCAGGATGGTGAGGTAGAGCTCCCAGGTACCCGAGGGCATACGCACGCCCACCCGGTCGCCGCGGCCCACCCCGGCGGCGGCCAGGCCCCGGACCGACTTCTCGATCTCGGCGCGCAGTTCCGTGTAGGTCAGGGTGCGATCCGCCGTGGCGATCGCGGGGGCGTCGGGATATTCGGCTGCCGTCTCGGCGACGATATCGACCAGGGTGCGCGCCGGTGGCGCGGCCTCGGCCCGCCGTAGCGCGCTCTCCGCATCCACCTGCGTCCGCATCTGTCCGGTCCACCTTCCATCGCCCAGCCGACGGACTGGTTCTCTCATACGAGGGTTACCGCACGGCAAACAGCGGTCGACCGGGTGAACAGATTACTCGGCCACGGGTAACACCCGATGTCAGCGGGGGAGGCGGGGCCGCTAGTCCACGTCGTCGGCGAGCAGGGTGGGCCGGTAGTACCGGCCGTTGTAATAGAGCAGGGGCGCCGCGGACGCTTCGTCGCCGGTGTCGTCGTGCACCCGCACCACCCGGCCGACCACGAAGGTGTGATCACCGATCGGGATGAGCTGCTCCACGGTGGTTCGCAGCCACAGCGGGGTGCCGTGCAGCACCGGTTCGCCGGTGTCCAGAGCACTCCAGAGGGCGGGATCGTTGAACCGGTGTGCGGCGGTCCGGGCGAAGCGCTGGGCCAGGTGACGCTGGTGCTCGCCGAGGAAATGGATCACCACGGACTCGGCGGCGGTCAATGCCCCCAGGCTGGAGGACGTGTGGCTGATGTTGAACGAGACGAGCGGCGGGTCCAGGGACAGCGAGGCGAACGAGGTCGCCGTGAAACCGACCGGACCGGCGGCCGAGCCGAGCGTCACGATGGTGACGCCGGACGGGTAGTGGCGCATAGAGGCGCGGTACTGCTCGGCGGTGATACCGCTGAGGTCGTCGGGGATCCGGATTCCGGTGTCGGGCCGTGGTACTTCGGTCACCTCGCCGACGCTACGCCCGGAACAGCGCCCCGCGGCGAGCTGGTCCACTGTCCGGGAGGGTGGTGAGCGAGGTCAATCCAGGTCGAGGGACAGCCCCGCGGTGATCCGCAGCAGCTCGGTGTAGGAGGTGCGGAAGACGGTCCCCGGGCTGCCGCCGGCGGCCCACAGTTCGCGGTGACCGGACAGTCGCGAATCCACCCAGGTGGGCAGGTTCGCCGGATGACCGATGGGCGCCACACTGCCCGGCAGCTGGCCGGTGTAGCGCATCACCAGATGGGGAGGTGCGGGAATCAGCGTGCCCTCGAGGCGCGCGCCGGTACGTTCCGGATCCACCCGGTGCGCCGCCGAGACCAGCAGCAGGATCGGTTCGTCGCCGAGGAGGAAGACCTCCGAATGCACGAGTGCCCCGAGTTCCACCTCCATCGCCTCGGCGGTCTCCGCGGGACCGGTCGCCGATTCCGGCGCGGTGACGATCAGCCCGTGGTGACCGCGGGCGATCAAAGTATCCGAGACCCGGCAGGTTATCTGTGGAAGCGACCTGCGCATGGGCACAGGGTAGAGCGATACAGAGTGTCCCGCGCGGCTTTCCCCACTCACCGGACGAGGTCTTCTCCCGCCCCGGCCCGGGTCGTGGACCGCGGCCGGTCCGGTGCCCGCCGCCCGCCGTGCCCCCTTAGGCTGGGCAGATGACAGATTGGCAGGCTTTCACCGTCGAAACCGACGATCACGTCGCCCGGGTGACCCTCACCGGGCCGGGTAAAGGTAATGCGATGGGCCCGGATTTCTGGCGGGAGCTGCCGGAGATATTCCACGGTCTCGATGCCGACCCGCAGGTCCGGGCGATCGTGCTCACCGGCTCCGGGAAGCACTTCTCCTACGGCCTGGATCTGCCCGCGATGAGCGGTACCTTCGGCCCGCTGATGGCCGACCGCGCGCTGGCCGCCCCGCGGACCGATTTCCTCGCCGATATCCGGCGTCTGCAGGCCTCCATCACCGCTGTCGCCGAATGCCGCAAACCGGTGATCGCCGCGGTGTCCGGCTGGTGCATCGGCGGCGGCCTGGACCTGATCGCCGCCGCCGATATCCGCTACGCCAGCGCGGAGGCGAAGTTCAGCCTGCGCGAGGCGAAGGTCGCCATCGTGGCCGACGTGGGTTCACTACAGCGGCTGCCCGGGATCATCTCGGAGGGCCACCTGCGTGAACTGGCCTTCACGGCCAAGGACATCGACGCGGCCCGGGCGGAGAAGATCGGCCTGGTCAACGATGTCTTCGCCGACCAGGAAGCGGTCCTGGAAGCAGCCCACGCCACCGCGCGCGAAATCGCCGCGAACCCGCCGCTGGTGGTACAGGGCGTGAAGGACGTATTGGGACAGCGGAATTCCGCAGCGGTGGCCGAAGGCCTGCGCTACGTCTCGGCCTGGAACGCGGCCTTCCTGCCGTCCGAGGACCTGACAGAAGCCATCCAAGCCGTCTTCGAGAAGCGGGCCCCGGAATACGAGGGCCGCTGAACGCTGTGCCCCCTGTGGGCCTCGGCCTGCGGGCCTCGCCGAGTACGCCGCACGCGTGTTCGGATGCGAGGTCAGCCAGGGCGGTCGAGTCGGCATGTGAACCCGAACATCGAATGCCGACGCCACCCTGTGCGTCGAGTTTTGCGAGACACCTGAAAGGGTTGAGGCCCGTCTCGCCGTTTCGGCCTCGAAAGCGCATGAGCCGAAGGCTCGAGTCTCGAGGCCGAAACGGCGAGACCCAGGGGGCCTCAACCCCGCGACGCCGCAGGCGGCGCCAAAAAACACAGCACCTTGCGAGCGAGCCCACGTCCCAGCTTTCCCGAGCGAGTCCACACCCCGCCTTCGTCGGTGTAGCCCGCTTCTCCGCCTACTCGGTCGGCCAGGCGCCGCGCTCGCGGGCGGAGGTGCTACCTGGGCTCGGGCAAGCCTGCTTCCCGCCTTCACTGGCAAGCCGCACACCGACCCTCGCGACGGACGTAGCTGCCGCGCCTTCCCGAGTGAGCGTGCCACCTCGCCTCTACTGGGAGCGCCCGCTCACCCGTGAGCAGAACCCCTGTGCCCAACAGGCATCACCGACCTCATGGTCCATCCGGCTCTCAGGAGTTCCGCCCACCGGCACTCAGTGGCCCTGCTCCTCCAAACGCTTGAACGAAGCCTGGATCTCGGCCTCCGCTTCCGCCCGGCCCACCCATTCCGAACCCTTGACGAACTTGCCGGGCTCGAGGTCCTTGTACCGCTCGAAGAAGTGCTTGATGGCGGCCAGTTCGAACTCCGGGACGTCGCCGAGGTCCTGGATGTGGTCCCAGCGGGGGTCGCCGGCCGGGACACAGAGGATCTTGTCGTCGCCGCCGGCCTCGTCGGTCATCTTGTACATGGCGACGGGACGCGCTTCGACGATAACGCCCGGGAACACCGAATCGGGCAGCAGGACGAGCGCGTCCAGCGGGTCGCCGTCCTCTCCGAGTGTGTTCTCGATGTAGCCGTAGTCGGCCGGGTAGGCCATGGAGGTGAACAGGAACCGGTCGAGGCGCACGCGCCCGGTTTCGTGATCGACCTCGTATTTGTTGCGCGAACCCTTGGGGATCTCGATGGTGACGTCGAACTCCACGCCAGCTCCTTCCGCTGCTCTCACGATTCGCCGTGGTGGCCGGCCTCGCCGACGCACCCGGTTGTTCGCCGAGAACGGTAGCCGAACACCGATATTGTTGTCGGCGGGCACATGGGTTCAGTGGGGGCTCGGGTGTGATAGTCGGGGACAAGGGAGAAGACGGGCAACGTGGTGGTGCAGGGTGGCAGCGGTAGGTATGGTTCGGCCACGCGCCGGCGCCGCGGCGTACGGACTTGGTCGATCATCGTGCTGGTGGTGCTGGCCGGGGCGGCGGCGGTGGCCGCGGTGATCCTGAAGCCGTGGACGCCGGAGTTCCGGCACGGCGGGCTCACCATCGCCGCGCCGCCCGCACCGGCCATCGTTTCCCCGGAGGTGGAGCCGGCCCCGGATACCGCGCCCGCGCCGAGTGCGGCGGGTGTCGCGACGGCGCTCGGTCCGGTGGTCGCCAGTCCCGATCTGGGTGGTTTCGCCGGATCGGTCACCGATGCCGCCAGCGGCACCGTGTTGTGGAGTGAGCGCGCCGACGAGCCGCGTGTGCCCTCGTCGACGGCCAAGATCATGACCACCGCGGCGGCGTTGCTCACCCTGCCCGCTGATCAGCGAGTGCACACCAAGGTCGTCGCGGGTTCGGCGCCCAATGAGATCGTGCTGGTGGCCGCGGGTGATCCCACGCTCACCGCCCAGCCGGGCGGGCAGGGTTACTACCCGGGTGCGGGAAGTCTGCTGGATTTGGCCGCTCAGGTGCGCAACGCGGATATCCGGGCCGACACGGTCGTGGTGGACACCTCCGTCTATTCGGGCCAGACCATGGCCCGGGGCTGGGATCCGATCGATATTCCCGGCGGGTCCATCGCACCGCTGGAATCGGTGATGCTCGACGGCGGCCGGCTCGATCCCGCGGGCGAGTATTCGCCGCGATCGGGGACGCCGGCGCTGGATGTGGGCCGGCGGCTGGCCACCGAACTCGGTCTGGACCCGGCCAAGGTGCGGATCGGTACGGCACCGCAGGGCACCAAACGGCTGGGTGAGGTCGCTTCGGCGCCGCTGCGCGACCGGCTGCGCGACATGATGGTGTATTCGGACAATGTGCTGGCCGAGACCATCGGCCGGGAGGTCGCCCAGGCCACCGGGCGGCCGATGTCGTTCGAGGGGGCGGCGGCCGCGGTGGCGGCGGTGCTGGCCGAGCACGCTTTCGATATGACCGGTGTGACGATGTTCGACTGCAGCGGGCTCTCGGTGGACGACCGGATACCGGCCCGGCTGCTGAACCAGATAATCACCACCGCGGCCGGCTCCGAACCGGATCCCGAGACCACCACCACCGCGCCCGCCCCGCTCGCGCCGCCGCTGGGTGCGGGCGCGGGCCGGCAGGCGCAGCCGGAACCGGCCGCCGCCACGCTCACGAGTCGTCTGGTGCCGATGCTGGACTATCTGCCGGTCGCGGGCGGTACCGGCTCGCTGAGCAGCCGATATGTCACGCAGAACCAGGGCGGTGCCGGCTGGGTGCGCGCCAAGACCGGAACATTGTCGGTGGCCAGTACGTTGGCTGGTTACGTGCTGGATCGTGACGGCCGGGTCCTGACCTTCACACTGATGTCGAGCGATCGGCCCCCGGAGGTCAGTCGGCCCGCTTTGGACGCCGTCGCGACCACATTGCGCAACTGTGGATGTTCCTGACGGCTGGAGGGCGCATGACGATTCGACAAGGTCCCGATGGGCCCGGCGCCCGGACAGTGGCCGAGAACGGCGGTTCCGCCGGCGAGCACAAGCGACGCACTTTTTCGGCTTCGGTGGACTGGCGCTGGGCGGCCCGTACCGGCGCCGCGCTGGTACCGGCCGGGCCCCGCACCTCCCGGCCCGCCGCGGAGCAGGCGGTAGCCGAGCTGAGCTACGCCTCGGTGCGCGCCGAGGCGCCCGTGCGGGCGGTGACCGGCCTGCTCGACGACCAGCCCGTACCCGCGGCCCGGATCGTGGACCGGCCCGGCTGGATCGGGGCGGCCGCCGATTCCATGGCCCAGCTGACCGGTACCGGAACCACGGACCGGTCCGGCCTGTTCACCGGTAAACCGGCCGGGGTGCAGGTGGGCGCCATGCTGGCTTTCCTGTCCACCGCGATCCTGGGCCAGTACGACCCGTTCACCGGTCCGGACGGCACGCTGCTGCTGGTGGCCCCGAATATCGTGGGGGTCGAGCGTGCGCTCGCGGTACCGTCGGCCGATTTCCGATTGTGGGTCTGCCTGCACGAGGTGTGCCACCGGGTGCAGTTCTCGGCGTCGCCGTGGCTGGCCGGGTATATGCGTGAGAACGTCGAGGTGCTCGGCGAGATCGGTGACGAGGCGACCTCGGAGATGCTGTCCCGGCTGCTCACCGAGGTGAAACTGCGGCGCAGTGGCCAGGTTTCCGACGACCCGGCCTCGCGTGGCGTGGTGGGACTGCTGCGGGCCACTCAGCCGCCGGAACAGCGGGCGGCACTGGATCGGTTGCTGCTGCTCGGCACTCTGCTGGAGGGGCACGCCGACCATGTGATGGACGCGGTCGGCCCGAGGGTGGTGCCCTCGGTCGAGCAGATCCGGATGGCGTTCGACAAACGCCGGACCCGGCCCGCGAACCCGGTGCAGCGCCTGCTGCGCGCGCTGCTCGGTATCGACGCGAAGGTGGCGCAGTACGTGCGCGGGAAGGCCTTCGTCGACGAGGTGGTGGGCACGGTGGGAATGGAACGGTTCAACGTGGTGTGGACCGATGCCGATACGCTGCCGCGCACCGACGAGATCGACGAACCGCGGCGCTGGATCGCCCGCGTCCTGGACTGAACGGTGCCCTCCGCCGAACAGCGGCCGATCCGGTTACCGGAAACGCCCGCGGTGCTCGGTGTACGGCATGCGGTGCGGGCGTGGCTGACAGGGTTCGGCCCGGAGAGCCGGCGTGTGGCCGTCGCACTGTCGGGCGGTGCGGATTCCCTGGCGCTCACCGCGGCCGCGCTCGCCGAATCCGCGGAAGTGCACGCCTTGATCGTGGATCACCGGTTGCAGGACGGATCGGATGTGGTCGCGGCGACGGCCGCCACGACGGCGCGTTCACTCGGCTGCCGGTCGGCGCGGGTGCTGCCGGTGGAGGTGAGGGGGCCCGGCGGGATGGAGGCGGCGGCACGGCACGCGCGCTACGCGGCGCTGGAGGGCGCGAGATCGGGCCTGCCGGTGCTCCTGGGCCACACCCTCGACGATCAGGCCGAAACCGTACTGCTGGGACTCGGGCGGGGTTCGGGCGCGCGTTCGATCCAGGGGATGGCCCCGAGCGACGGTCCGTGGGGCCGGCCGCTGCTGGGGGTCCGGCGGGAGACGACTCGGCAGTTCTGCGCCGACCTCGCGCTGACGCCCTACGAGGATCCGCACAACAGCGCCCCCGAGTTCACCCGGGTACGACTGCGCACCGAGGTGCTGCCGCTGCTCGAGGAGGTGCTCGGCGGTGCGGTGGCACCGGCGTTGGCCCGGACCGCCGAACAGTTGCGCGAGGACAATGCCGCCCTGGACGCGTTCGCCGGCGAACTGCTGTCGCGGGCCGGCGCCGGATCGCCGGTCTGCGCTGTGCTGGCGGAGGCCGCCGCCGCGGTGCGCCGCCGGGCGGTGCGGGCGTGGCTGCTCTCCCAGGGGGTTGCGGGGGTGACCGGAACACATATCCGCGGTATCGACGACCTGGTGGTGGCCTGGCGGGGGCAGGGCGGGGTCGCGGTGGGGGGCGGTGAGCGGGGGACCCGGTTGGTCGTCGTTCGTGAGCATGGCAGGCTGACACTTGCCCGCACCGATCGGGAACGCCGAGACCGAAGGGAAACCAGTTGACGTGTACGGGGACGATATCGATTCGGTCCTGATCACCGAGGAAGAAATCGCGGCGAAGGTCAGCGAACTGGCCGAACTGATCGCCAAGCGGTACCCGGCCGACGCACCGGAGGGCGATCTCCTGCTGATCGGTGTGCTCAAGGGCGCGATTTTCTTCATGACGGATCTGGCCAAAGCTCTGCCGATGCCGACTCAGATGGAGTTCATGGCCGTATCGTCCTACGGATCCTCCACGTCGTCGTCCGGCGTGGTGCGCATCATGAAGGACCTGGACAAGGACATCGCCGGCCGCAATGTGCTCATCGTCGAGGACATCATCGACTCGGGCCTGACCCTGTCGTGGCTGATGCGCAATCTCTCCACGCGTAACCCGGCCTCGCTCGAGGTGGTGACGCTGCTACGTAAACCCGACGCGCTGCGCACCCAGGTCGAGGTCGCCAATGTGGGTTTCGACATCCCGAACGAATTCGTCGTCGGTTACGGCCTCGACTACGCCGAGCGTTACCGGGATCTGCCCTATATCGGCACGCTGCACCCACGGGTCTACGGCGGCGAACAGGCCTGAACGCAACCGTGGGTAGGTGGGCGAGCCCACCTACCCACGAGGTTTCGCCGGCTCAGGCCGGGATGGCAGGGGGTGCCGCGAAGCCGCCGGACACGGCCCGCTGGCCGAATTCGAGAATCGTCGGCCGGGTGTCGTCGGCACGCCAGGCGACCGCGAGCTCGCACGGCGGCAGGCCGGTGACCGGACGTGCGGTGAGTCCGGGCCAGCGGTACATCGGCACATTGTTCTCGGCGAGCAGGCACAGGCCCAGCCCGAGCCCGACGGCCTCGAGCCGGTCCTCGGGGGTGGCCGCTTCCGCGCCGATGGTGGCAGGGCGGCCGTTGCGGGCGTCGTTACCGAGCCAGAAATCGCGGACGGCGCCGGCTTCGGCGGGCAGCGCGATGAACCGTTCGTCGAGCAGGTCCGCGAAATCGATCATTTCCTGATTGGCGCGGGGATGGTTCTCCGGTAGGAGCACCCAGCGGCGCTCGGTACGCAGTACCTGCCAGCGGTAGCGGTTCTGATCGGGTAACGGGAGCCAGACCAGCGCCAGGTCGGCCTGGCGGCCGGCGAGACCGCTGGACGGGTCGGTCCAGGCGGCGGGATGCAGGGCCAATCGGTGGCCACTGGCGCTCTCGAGATCGTGCAGCAGCCCACGACCCAGTGTCGACTGCAGGCCGACGCGCAGGACTTCGCCCGCCTCCTGCAGGGAGCTGTTGGTGGTTTCCCAGAGCTCCAGGATCTTGCGGGCGCCGCTGAGCAGTTCCTTACCGGCAACCGTGAGCGCGACACTGCGCTGGTTGCGATCGAACAGGACCACATCGAGCTGACGTTCCAGCTGCCGGATCTGACGCGACAGGGTCGGTTGGGCGATGTGCAGCCGCTGAGCGGCGTTGGTGAAGTGCAGTTCCTCGGCGACGGCGACGAAATACCGCAGATCGCGCAAATGCGGGTCCATAGCACCTTGCTATCAGAATCGTTGCTGAATTTCCAGCCCTAATTTGTTCAGTGAGTCCGCATATCGGGCCCGAAACAGTCAGCAGGTTTGTTAGTGACAGCTTATGGGGTGGCGCGGTGATGTGCATCATGAGTTTCTCGTATCGCCGACGGCGGGGTATCGCCGGGCGATACGACGTAAAATCCGGCGCGTTTGCCGTGGTAGGGCTGTTCGTCCAGTGCGTGCTGTCACCTCGGCCTATGGAGCTCCGGTGCGGCCCGGAGGCGGTCGGGCGAAACGATTTCGCGCCACCGTATGATCGACTATGAACGTCAAGTGACATTGATCACAATAGGGTTTCGGTGGGGTCTCGATGGGTCCATAGCGGTGCGCCGCGGCCCGTCCGGTGACGGACCGCGGCGCGGTGACAGCGGCCTCCGGTTCAGCTGCCCCGGACCCGCTCCTCGTAGGCCTTGCGCTCCTCGGCGTTCACATCGTCGAGGAAGGTCTGGGCCGACCCCAGCGACCGCCCCAGAGCGTCACCCACCGACTGCGGCAGCAGGTTCACGAACACCGACATGGCGCCCGCCGCCCGGGTGACCCGAGCCTTGGACCGGGGTTTGGCGATCAGCCGGACCACTGCCGCCGCGATATCCTCCGGTTCCGCCGCGGGCAGGCCCTTCGGCGCCGCCACCCCGGAACCGAGTTCGGTCCGGGTGAGCGTCGGCAGCACCGACGAGAAGGCCACACCGGTGCCGCGGTACTCCTCGCGCAGGGTGTCGGTGAAACCGAGCACCGCGTGTTTGGAGGCGTTGTAGGTTGCCAGACCCGGAATATGCGTTTCGCCGGCCAGCGACGCGATATTGATGATGTGGCCGCTGCCGCGGGCGAGCATGCGGGCCAGCGCGATCTTGGACCCCAGGATCACGCCGTAGACATTGATATCCAGGATCCGCCGGGTGATCTGATCGGTTTCCTCGACCAGCCGCCCGGTCGGCATGATGCCCGCATTGTTGATCAGGACATCGATCGGCCCGATCTCGCGTTCCACATCGTCGAGGAATGTGGTGAAGGACTGGATATCGGTCACGTCGAGCCGGCCGTAGTAGTCGAAATCGTGGTCGGTGCCCGATTCCTTGACGGTCTTCTCGTCGATGTCGCCGATCGCGATCTTGGCGCCCAGCTTCTCCAGGGCGATAGCGGTGGCCAGGCCGATACCGCGGGCGCCTCCGGTGATGACGACGACTTTGCCGCGGATGGATTCGGTCCTACTCGCCACGGTTCTCCCCCTTGAGTCGCAGCAGCGCGGGAATATCGATCCGGCGCATACCGCGCGCTCCGGCCGCGCGCATGGCGCCGAGCCCGATCAGGATCTTGTTGAGGTCATACGGCATCCAGGTGAGTTCGCGTTCCTGGGTGGGCAGTATCGGCGTGGTGATCGCCTTGGCCCGGCAGTACTTGCGCACCCCGTTCGGACCACCCCATCGGGCGCCGACACCGGAATCGCCCCAGCCGCCCATCGGCAGCGCGAAATTGAACAGGTTGGCGAAAACGTCGTTGATATTGACCGCGCCCGCCTGCAGCGCCCGGGCGACTCGTTCGCCGCGTGCCTTGTCTCCCGTCCACACCGTCGCGGACAACCCGTACGCGGAGTCGTTCGCCAACCGGATGGCCTCGGCCTCGTCGGCCACCTTCATGACGGGCAACGTGGGCCCGAAGGTTTCCTCGGTGATACACGACATGGTGTGGTCGACGTCCACCAGCACGGTGGGTTCGAAGAAGGTGCCCACACCCGTCCGTTTGCCACCGGTCAAAACCTTCGCGCCGGCCGCTACCGCTTCGTCGATATGCCGCGCGACGATGCCGACCTGACTCTCGTTGGCCATGGCGCCGACATCGTTGCGGGGCGTGCGATCGTCGCGGCCCTGTCGCAGGGACTTGACGTTGGCGGTCAGTTTGGCGACGAACTCGTCGTAGACGGGCTCCTCCACATAGACCCGCTCGACCGAGATGCAGACCTGTCCGGAATTGAACATGCCGCCGAAGGCGATGCCGTGGGCGGCGCGGTCGAGATCGGCGTCGGCCAGCACGATGGCCGGGTCCTTGCCGCCCAGTTCCAGGCTGTAGGGGACCATCCGGGCGGCGCAGGCCGCCGCGATCCGGCGCCCGGTCGCGGTGGAGCCGGTGAACTGGATGTAGTCGGCGTGCTCGACCACCGCCGCGCCGGTGGCGCCCGCGCCGGTGACGACGGAGAGCACCGGGGGAGCGCCGATCTCGGCCCAGCCGCGGGCGAGTTCGAGCGCGGAAAGGGGAGTCACCTCGGAGGGTTTCAAGATCACCGCGGCGCCGGCGGCGAGCGCCGGGATCACATCGAGCAGCGGCATGGCCAGCGGGAAGTTCCACGGTGTGATCACACCGACCACCGGATACGGCTCGAATACCGTGGTCAGCCGTTTCACCCGGGCCAGCGGACTGTGCGGGGCGGGATGTTCGTCGGCGAGGAATTTGGCGGCGCGGCGCGCGTAATAGCCGATGAGGTCACTGCCGAAGATCGGGTCGATGAGCGAATCGACCCGCGGTTTACCTGTCTCGGACTGTAGGACGTCGGCCAGCACCTCGGTGTTGTCGATGATCCAGTCCTGGAGTTTGAGCAGCCATTCCTTGCGTTCGTCGGCGCCGATGGCCTGCCATGCGCGCTGGTGTTCGCGCAACTCGGCGATGGCCGCGACGACCTGCTCGGCCGACATATCCGGTACCGAGCCGACCACCTCGCCGGTGGCGGGATTAAGGACTCGGATCTCCGAGTCCGGAGGCGGGTCCACGGTTTTCACCGTGGCGTCGGGTTGTCCCGATTCGGTTTTGGTCACTGCGTTCTCCCACTGCGTCGTGCTCGGAACCGCTGGGGCCGATCATTGTGAATCAGCTCACCGGATCGATCGTGACACACTGTGCGAGACACCGCGCCCGGTCGCGGTGTCCGATGCCGGGATCTATTGGGATTCGCGAGCCAACCGGCGCAGTGGCGGCTCGGTTGCCGGGGGCACCCGGCGGTCGGGTAATTCGGCGAGCAGTTCGGTGGTGGCCGCGGCGACGGCGGCGACGGCTTTGTCCACGGCGGGTTTGGTGGCCGAACTCAACCCGGACAGGCCACCGACCTTGCGCACGTACTGCAGTGCGGCGGCATAGATCTCCTGCTCGGTAGCGGCGGGCTCCAGACCTCGCAAGACGGTGATGTTTCTACACATGAATGCACATTAGCGCTGGAACACAGCCCGTGACAGGCCAAGGAACAAATGTGAAAATACGTTTGCCCGGACCGGCCGGGGCCCGCGCGTCCTAGACTCACAGTATGGCTGCTGCCGGATTGCCCACGCCGACCCCCTTTCCCTATCCGGAGCTCGACAAGCGCGAGGAGGACCACTGGTCCGGCGCGCAGATCGACGACGATCGCCTGCGCGCGTTGTCACTGGGCGCCTTCTACTCGGCGCGGTGGGACGCATTCCACGACGCGCTGCTGCTGGGGCCCGAACGCGACCACCCGCTCGGCGACCGGCGTGAGCTGGCCATCGACACCCTCACCGGGGCCTGGGGTATCACCGACGGCACCGAGGCGCGCGCGTCCATGGAACAACTGCTCGAGGGTATGCACGCCCCGCTCTACGCGCTGGTGCATCCCTTGGTGACCGCCTCGCTGAATGCCAGCGAACGCGACCGGTTCGGCGAACGCGCCGATCGGCACCGCGCCTTCCTACGGCAGGTCGCCTCGTTCCGCGGTATCGACAATTCCGAGGCACTGGTCCGCGACTACGACATCTGGTCCCAGGCGATCAAAATCGGTTTCACCGACCATCTGTCGCGTCCCCTGCCGGCCGATATCCACGCCTGGGATCTGGCGCGGGTGGTCGCCGTGGCGCGGATGTCCTACACCGCCGGTTACATCGAAGCCGATGTCGCGTGGGATTACCTGGGCCGGGCGCTTCCGCTGGCCCAGCGCAAGTACCGCAACTGGCGGCAGTTCGGCGACGCCTACCTCACCGGCTGGACCTATTGGCAGGCCTGTGAGGACCTGGCGGAACTGAAAGACGGTGGCGTCGACCGCCGCCTGGAACTGATGCGCCTGTGGCTCCGCCCGACCAGCCCGTGGCGCCGCATCGGTTTGGTGTAGCCCGGAATGCGTCGGCCGCTCCGGCTACTGCCGCCGCTGCGGCCGGCCCCCGAGAGCTAGCTCTGGGTGGCCAGCCACTCGTCGAAGGTCGTCGGGGCGATTCGTGCGTTCTCGGCGGGCAGCAGCGTGTTCCCGGCCATTTCCGGCCCGAACAATGACGACCAGGTCGGCACCAGCCGGACCGAGCGTCCCCGCGCGTCGTTGGTGCGGCGGGCCATATCGACCAGGTCCTGCGGTTCCGGTCCCGCGATATCTCGATAGCGGCCCTGCGGCGCGCCGGTCGCGACCTCGGCGAGGATATCGGCGACATCGGCCGGGGCGATCGGCTGAACGAGCAGCGGCGCGAGGGTGGCGACGCCGTCCTGTTCGGTCCAGCCGGTGACGGTCGCGGCGAAATCGTGGAATTGGGTCGCCGCGACGATCGTCCACGGCACTTTTCCCTGCTCCACCAGACGTTCCTGCTCGCGCTTCCCGGCGTAGTGCGCGTTGCCCTCCACTCGGTCGATGCCGACGATGGACAGCAGCACGTGGTGTCCCACTCCGGCGTGTTGCTCGGCCGCCAGCAGGTTGCCGGTGGTGCTACCGAGATAGTCGACGACCTCGTCGCGGTCGGTGCTTTCGACGCTGGTGGCGTCCACCACGGCATCGACGCCGGTGAGGGCGGCGTCCAATCCCGCGCCGGTGCGCAGGTCGACGCCGAGTGAGCGGCTGATGCGGACGACCTCGTGACCGGCGGCTCGCAACGCCTCGACGGTGAGAGTGCCGATATTGCCGGTGGCGCCGGCGACGGCGATTCGCATGGTCATGGGCAGTCTCCTCCAGCGGTGGTCCAATGCTGCCGAAACAATATCTCGGACTAAATAGATCCGCAATGTCTTGGATAGAATCATGGGCATGAAGTTGCCGGTGAGTACCGAATGGCTGTTGCACTGCGCCACCTCGCTGGCACAGCTCGAACCGGGAACTACCGCGTCGGCGGCGCAGCTGGCCCAGTACTTCGATCTGCCGGCGCCCTACCTCGCCAAACAGCTCCAGGCTCTGGTCCGGGCCGGCCTGCTGAGCGCCACCACCGGTCCCCGAGGTGGGTTCCGGCTGGCCCGGCCCGCCCGAGAGATCACGCTGCTGCAGATCGTCGAGGCGGTGGACGGCGGCGCCTCGCCCTACGAATGTCGCGAAATACGTCAACAGGGTCGCGGCGGACTACCTGCGGAGGAATGCCGCGAGCCGTGCATCCTCGCCGTGAAGATGGCCGAGGCGCACGAGGCCTGGCGGGCGAGTCTGGCCGCCACCTCACTGGCCGGTCTCGTCGCCGAATTACCGGAGTGGGCTCCGGAGCGGACCCGCCGGCGCCTGGTGGGGTGAACCGGTGCCGGTTCGACCCGGCTCGTCGGGTACGGCCGTGCCGACTCGGCCGGTGATGCCCCGAGCGGTGGCGGGTAGTCCGCCTGGATCGGCCGCCGGCGCAAGCCACGGATATCGTACGGCCGCGTGGCGGCGGGCCATCCGATACCCCTGAGGCGTTCGCGCGGTCGATGGATCCGCCCGGTCGATGGGCCCGGCCGGGCTTGGTTCAGATACCCGGAAGGGAGCGGAGAATCCCGCGGCCGTAGCGCTGGAACTGGGTGTCGTCGACCATTCCCAGGGAATGCCGCTCCACCAAAAGTTCCCATTCCGAGTACAGATGCGCGACGCTGGGATCGGCGGGACCGGCCGCGCCGTCCACGGCGACCAGCCGCACGGCGAAGTTGATCGCGGTGGCCAGCCGTTCGGAATCGGCGCGATCCATCGCGGTGAAGTACATCGTCGTATTGCCGTCGTGTACTTCCACCAGGGGACGGCGGTCCCGCACCCGGACGTCCTGCACCACCGAGACCGCCTCCTCGGTGGCGCGGGCCCGCATGATGACGGGGATCGGCAGTTCGCGAGCATATGCGTCGCCGGTGCCGAGCGAGACCAGCAGCAGCCGCGTCGTGGTCACGGTGAGCAGGCAGGGGTCGTCGTCGCCCACCGGCGGGTGCGCGACGACACTCGCGGTTTCCAGCACGTATTCGTCGGGGGTGACGTAACCGGCCAGATCGGCCACCGCGGCCTCGCCCCGCCCGGTCGCCGACATCCGGCGTACCGCCCGCTCCACATCGGCGCGTACCGGCCCGTGCTCGGTCTGTTCGGTGGGCGGCGCGATCAGCTCGGGAGCGGCGATATCGATCCGCTGCGCGGCCAGGATCTGGTCGTTGATGCGGGCGACGATGCCGGCGGCCGCCGGTACATCGTGTTCGGCGATCAGCACGGGCAGCGGTGTCCGATCGGCCGGAACGCCGACCAGCACGGGGGTCGGATAGCGCAGATATATCTCGATGACCACCGCGTCGTCGGCTCGCCGGCTGAGTCGCACCTCCAGTAGGTCGGTCACCGCGACGTCGAGGACTCGCTCGCCGTCGCTCTCGGATTCGCCGTCGGCACCGGGACGCAGGACGACCAATCGCCCTTCGCCGTGCCGCACGATCGCTGTGGGTGTTCGTAACTCGACTATGTCCATACCCCCTGCTCGGGTCGTACGCGATCATCATCGGTCCAACATGCGTGCCATGATTGTGATCACTACGAGATATCACAGAACACGACCCCGGGAACCACCGTGGTTTTCCGGCCGTTTACCTCTTGAACTGCATCACCAGCCGAACTACTGGCTTGCGACGAGTCAGGAAGCGCGATGTATCGACTAGACCGTACGCGGTAACGTGGCATGTCCGCACCCGAATCCGCCCACCGGGCGGAAACGGATGCGGGTTGCGCCGCCCGAGAGCGACGCATCGCTAGGCAAAACGCGGAGACGCCTGAAAGGACTGGCCGCCCGGCCGACGCTCTATGAACCGCAAGACAGTGTTTCGTACCCTGGCGATAATCGCGGGCATTCTGCTCGTGATCTATCTGTTCAGTTACTTCGGCAACGACACCCGCGGCTGGCAGAGCGTCGACACGTCGGTGGCCATCAGCCAGCTCACCGACAAGGAGAACGTCGCCCACGTTCAGATCGATGACCGCGAACAGCAATTGCGGATCGAACTGAAAAATGGGAACGACGCCACCCAGGGCCACGACAAGATCATCGCAAAGTATCCCGGCGGCAGCGATACCTCGGCCCAGATCTTCAAGGCCGTTCAAGATTCGGGCGCCCCTTACAACACGGTGGTCAAACAGGAGAGCTGGCTCACCCAGATCCTGCTGTTCGTGCTGCCCATGGTGATCCTGCTCGGCCTGTTCATCTTCGTGATGTCGCGTATGCAGGGGGGCGGCCGCGGCGGCATGATGGGCTTCGGGAAATCCAAGGCCAAACAGCTGTCGAAGGATATGCCCAAGACCACGTTCGCCGATGTCGCCGGCGCGGACGAAGCGGTCGAAGAGCTCTACGAGATCAAGGACTTCCTGCAGAATCCGGTGCGCTACCAGGCCCTGGGCGCCAAGATCCCGAAGGGCGTCCTGCTCTACGGCCCGCCCGGCACCGGGAAAACGCTGCTCGCGCGTGCCGTGGCCGGTGAGGCGGGCGTACCGTTCTTCACGATCTCCGGCTCCGATTTCGTGGAGATGTTCGTCGGTGTCGGTGCCTCCCGCGTCCGCGACCTCTTCGAGCAGGCCAAGCAGAACAGCCCCTGCATCATCTTCGTCGACGAGATCGACGCGGTCGGCCGTCAGCGCGGCGCCGGACTCGGCGGCGGTCACGACGAACGCGAACAGACCCTCAACCAGTTGCTGGTCGAGATGGACGGCTTCGGCGATCGCACCGGCATCATCCTGATCGCCGCGACCAACCGCCCCGATATCCTCGACCCCGCCCTGCTGCGGCCCGGCCGGTTCGACCGGCAGATCCCGGTCAGTAATCCCGACCTGGCCGGCCGTCGCGCCATCCTGCGGGTCCACTCGCAGGGCAAACCGATCTCCTCGGAAGCCGATCTCGACGGTCTGGCCAAGCGCACCGTCGGTATGTCGGGCGCCGACCTGGCCAATGTCATCAACGAGGCCGCCCTGCTCACCGCGCGGGAGAACGGCTCCACCATCACCGGTGACGCGCTCGAGGAGTCGGTCGACCGGGTGATCGGCGGTCCGCGCCGCAAGAGCCGGATCATCAGCGAACACGAGAAGAAGATCACCGCCTACCACGAGGGCGGCCACGCGCTGGCCGCCTGGGCGATGCCCGATATCGAACCGGTCTACAAGGTGACGATCCTGGCCCGCGGCCGTACCGGCGGGCACGCGATGACGGTGCCCGAGGACGACAAGGGCCTGATGACCCGTTCCGAGATGATCGCCCGCCTGGTCATGGCCATGGGCGGGCGCGCCGCGGAGGAACTGGTCTTCCACGAGCCGACCACCGGGGCCTCCTCCGATATCGACCAGGCGACCAAGATCTCCCGCGCGATGGTCACCGAATACGGCATGAGCGCCCGGCTCGGCGCCGTGCGGTACGGCCAGGAACAGGGTGATCCCTTCCTAGGTCGCTCCATGGGTACCTCCTCGGACTACTCGCACGAGGTCGCCGGCGCCATCGACATCGAGGTCCGCAACCTCATCGAGGCCGCGCACACCGAAGCGTGGGCGATCCTCAGCGAGTACCGTGATGTGCTCGACGATCTGGCGATGGCGCTGCTCGAACGCGAAACCCTGCACCGCAAGGATCTGGAAACCCTTCTCGGCGCGGTGCAGAAGCGGCCCCGGATCACCGCGTTCAACGATTTCGGCGATCGTGTGCCCTCGGACAAACCGCCGGTCAAGACCCCGGGTGAGCTCGCCGCCGAACGCGGCGAACCGTGGCCTCCGCAACCCGCCGTCCCCGCCGGTATCGACCCGCGCGACCCGGCGCCCGCCGGAAGCGTGCCGCAGCCCGCGGGATTCCCCGGTGGCGCGGTCCAGCAGCCCGGTTACGGCCAGCCGCCCAGCGGCTACCCGGCACCGGCGCAGCCCGCGCCCAGTTATCCCCGCGGTGCCACACACGGCTCCCGGCCGGACTACGGCGCCCCCGCCGGCTGGTCGGCGCCCGGGTGGCCGCCGCGCGAGGAACCGCAGGTCCCGCCTGCCGACCGCGGCTACGGCGGTGGGCAGGAACAGCCCCGGTACTCGCATCCCGATCACAAGCCCGGGCACGACCGCGGGCCCGACGAATCCGGTTACGGCTCCGGTGAGGATTCCGGACATGGTGGCCCGCACTCCTGGGACAGCCCGAACGGTCGGCAGTAAACCGGCGCCGATTACGCTCGGAGGGGTTCGGCGCCCGGTGTGTACTGCCGGGCCCGAGATGTGGAGGTGTCCTCGAATGTCGACCGATCAGCAGACCAACGGCTACACGGCCGATATCCCCGCCGAGCTGGGCGAGAGCGGCGATCCCGCCGCGGAGCTGGTCGCGCTGCACACCGGTAGACGCTTCGATCAGCCGCGAGCCGAGGCGGCGGTGCGCGAGTTGCTCCTCGCGGTCGGCGAGAACCCGGACCGGCCGGGGTTGCTCGATACCCCCGCCCGCGTGGCCCGCGCTTATCGGGAAATGTTCGCGGGGCTGTACGTGGAACCGGACGCGGTCCTCAACACCACCTTCGACGAGGAGCATCAGGAACTCGTCCTGGTGCGCGATATCCCGATGTACTCGACCTGTGAGCATCACCTCGTGTCGTTTCACGGCGTCGCCCATGTCGGATATATCCCGGGCCCGCACGGCCGGGTGACCGGGCTGTCCAAACTGGCGCGGCTGGTCGACCTCTACGCCAAACGCCCTCAGGTGCAGGAGCGGCTCACCAGCCAGATCGCCGACGCGGTCATGCGGAAACTGGATCCGCGCGGCGCGATCGTGGTGGTCGAGGCCGAACATCTGTGCATGGCCATGCGCGGTATCCGGAAACCCGGCGCCAGCACCACCACCTCGGCCGTCCGCGGGATCCTGCAGACCAGCTCGGCCTCGCGCGCCGAGGCCCTCGACCTGATCCTGCGCAAGTGAGCGACCAGCGCACGGCCGTGGCGGTACCGACCCTCACCGGGGTGCGGCCGCGTCCCGGCGTGGAGCCACGTCCGGGCCGCTCCTGTGTCGTGATGGGCGTGGTCAACGTGACCAGCGATTCCTTCTCCGATGGCGGCCGCTATCTCGATCCGCAGCGGGCGATCGAGCACGGTATCCGGCTCTACGAGATGGGCGCTGACATCATCGACGTCGGCGGTGAGTCGACCCGGCCCGGCGCCGTGCGCGTCGAGGTGGAGACCGAGGTCGACCGGGTGGTGCCGGTGCTGCGTGGGCTGGTCGCGGCCGGGATACCGACCAGCGTCGACACCATGCGGGCCCGGGTTGCCGAAGCAGCCGTCGCGGCCGGGGTGACGGTGATCAATGATGTCTCCGGCGGCCGCGCCGACCCGGCGATGGCCGCGGTCGTCGCCGCCGCCGGTATCCCGTGGATCCTCATGCACTGGCGGGCCGCGTCGGACTACCGGCACACCGGGCCGGCCGACCACTATGACGATGTGGTGGCCGAGGTACGTTCCGAGCTGGGGGTACAGGTGCGGCACGCGATCGACGCGGGTGTCGATCCCGCCCGGATCATCCTGGATCCCGGTCTCGGATTCGCGAAGACCGCGGAGCACAACTGGGCGCTGCTGGCAGCCCTGGACCGGTTCGTCGCCGACGGATTCCCGGTGCTGATCGGCGCCTCGCGCAAACGGTTCCTGGGGTCGCTGCTGGCCGACGGTGACGGCCCGCGCCCGCCCGCCGGCCGGGAGACCGCCACCGCCACCGTTTCCGCGCTCGCGGCCTGGCACGGCGCCTGGGGCGTCCGGGTCCACGATGTGCGTGGGTCGCAGGACGCCCTCGCCGTGACCGAGGCCTGGCGTCGCGCGCAAAAGCCGGGAGCACCGCGGTGAGCGCACCGGCACCCGGCCCGGACCGGATCGAGCTGCGGGGGTTGCGGGTTTTCGGCCGGCACGGAGTTTTCGAGCACGAACGCCGCGACGGGCAGGAATTCGTGGTGGACCTCACCGTCTGGTCGGATTTCGGCGCCGCGGCGGCCACCGACGATCTCACGCATACCGTCGACTACGGCGCGCTCGCGGAGCTGGCCGTGCGGATCGTGGCGGGTCCGCCGCGGAATCTCATCGAAACCGTCGCCACCGAAATCGCCGACCGGGTACGCGAAGTGCCCGGTGTCGCCGATGTCGAGGTGGTGCTGCACAAACCGGCCGCGCCCATCCCGCACAACTTCGCCGATGTGCGGGTCGTCACCGCGGGCCGCCGGGAGCAGTGGTCGCCGTGACGCGTGCCGTGCTCTCGATCGGTTCGAATATGGGGGATCGGCTCGAACTGCTGCGCAGTGTCGTCACCGGGCTCGGTGCGCGGGTGCGTGCCGTATCACCCGTGTACACCACCGCACCGTGGGGCGGGGTGGAGCAGGATGATTTCCTCAATGCTGTGCTGGTGGCCGAGGACCCGGACTACGACTGTCGTGCGTGGCTCCGGCACGGACAGCAGTTGGAACAGGCCGCCGGGCGCGAGCGGGCGGTGCGCTGGGGTGCCCGGACCCTCGACGTGGACATCGTCTCCTGCGCCGAGCGGGCCGGCTCCGGACTCGGTGCCCTGCGCAGCACCGACCCCGAACTCACCCTGCCGCACCCGCAGGCGCACCATCGCGCATTCGTCCTGATTCCCTGGCTCGATGTGGAGCCCGACGCGTCCTTGGCCGTCGACGGGACCGAACGCAGTGTGCGCGAACTACTGGCGGAGCTGGACCCCGCCGAACGCGACGGTGTGCGGCGCACGGAATTGACACTCCTACCCGCTTCGAGGGGCGTCCAATGATGCGATACCTCCGCCTTCGCTGCGGCCTCCGCGGATCGCGTGTGCCTGCTTCGAGGGGCGTCCAATGATGCGATACCTCCGCCTTCGCTGCGGCCTCCGCGGACCGCATGTGCCTGCTTCGAGGGGCGTTCGATGAGTCTTGGGGGTGGTCGTAGGGATACCGGCGGCGGTCGCGGCGGGGACGGCGATGGCGGGGAGATGAAGCTCAAACCCACCCGCATCCGGGAATTGCTGGCCAACGTCCTGATCGCGGCGGTGATCGCATGGGTGGCGACACGGCTGACCTACGCGAGTTTCCCGCCGATCTCAACCGTCGCCGGCGCCTCGCTGTACCCGGTCGCGATTCTGGAGGCCGCCCTGGGCTTCTATATCCGGACCCGGGTGAGCAACAGTCAGATCGGCGCCGATTCACGCCAGCTGCACCCGATCACCGTCGCCCGGGCTCTCGCGCTGGCGAAGGCCTCGGCCCAGGTGGGATCGCTGGTGGCCGGAGTGTGGCTCGGATTCCTGCTGTGGATCTTCCCGCAGCGCGGGGATCTGCGGGCGGCCGACGCGGACTATCCGGGCGCGCTCATCGGATGCGGTGCCGGTATCGCCCTTGCCGTGGCCGCTCTGTGGCTCGAATACTGCTGCCGGGCCCCCGACGATCCGACCGACGATCCGGCGCCGTCGTAGGCCGGATCGCCGTGATCGATCCCGCCCTTTCCGACCTGGGCGACGACGAATATCGCGGCTACCCTTGCGGTCATGGTTTCACCGTCCCGCAGTAGTACTTCCGCGCGCGGCCGGGAAGATGTGGGCAAGCTCTTCCTCGGCGCACTCGTTCTACTGGGTCTGGTGGCCAGCGTATTTCTCGTTCTGAGCGACAGTCTGCAATTCATTCGGGTCGGGTTGGTGGTGGCGCTGTGGGCGGCGGTACTGGGCGCCTGGGCGGCCGGCCGGTACCAGGCGAAAATGCGTGATCTGCGCCGTATCTACGAACTGGAACTCGAGCGTGAGATCAGTGCCCGCCGCGAACACGAACTCGGCGTCGAATCGCGGGTGCGTTCCGAACTGGGTGCCGACGCGACGGAAATGGCGGCGCTGCGTGCCGAACTGACGGTGCTGCGGCGGCAGCTGGAGCGACTCTTCGACGGAGACCTGCCGGAGGAGCGGCCCGCGCTGCGCGCGTCCGCCTTCCGTCTCCAGGAGTTGCCCGGCGCCGCGGACCGGCCGGGGCTGGCACCCGGCTGGCAAGGGCCCGACGAAGGTGAGCGGCGGGCCGTGGACGCCTGGGCGAACGCCGCCGCGAGCTGGTCGTATGCCGCGGACGGCTGGGTCGATACCGAAGCCGGGGCCGCCGAATCGGCGAGCGACACCGGTGAACGCAAGGCAGTGACCCCGGTGTACGAAACCGACCACCCGGGCCGGCCGCGGTTCGCGAGCCCCGACGACGCGCCGGTCACCGCGGAAACGGCGATCGTCCGCCTCGACGACGATCCGCCCTACGGGCCGCCCAATTCCGAAATCTCCGGGCCGAGCTGGGCCGACGCCTTCACCGAGGTGTACGACGAACCGGACACCGGCGACGACCGCTACAGCCCGCTGCTGCGCGACGAACCCTGCTACGGTCCGCCCGCGCCGGACAGGGAGGCCCCGGACTCCCGCCCGCCGGTGGCCGCCGTGCCCGCACCCGCCGTAGCCGCCGAATCGGCCGAGCCCGTCGTCGACGGCACGGCGCTCGACGGAGATGCCCGAGAACCGGCCGCGTCCGCGGCGGGCAAATTGTTCCCCCGTTCGGCGAACTCCCGGCGCCGCCGCACCCAGTCCGACGCCGCCGGGAACCGGCGGCTGTCGGTCGCCGAGATCATGGCCAACCTGCGTCAGGAAGAGGAGCAGCGCAGCTCCTGAAGTGCGGCATATATCACCCGGGGCGCCCATAGCGCATCGGCCGGAGCCGGCCCTATCCTCGACTCGTAACGTCCGGTACCCGCAGCGCGGGACTGGAACGACTTCGAGAGGACACTGTTGACCTCGCCACGCGTGACTCCTGGCAATCCGGCCGCGAGTGGTGATCCAGCGCCCGCACGACTGACGGTAGGCATCGTCTCGGCGGGACGTGTGGGATCAGCCCTCGGCGCCGCGCTCGAGCGCGCCGGACATGTGGTGTTCGGCGTCGCCGCGATCTCCGACGCTTCGGTGCGCCGCGCGCGGTCCCGGCTGCCCGAATCGCAGATCCTCCCGGTCGAGGAGGTCGCAGCCCGCAGCGAACTGCTGATCCTGGCCGTCCCGGACGCCGAACTGGCCGGTCTGGTCCGCGGCCTGGCGAGTTCGGGCACGGTACGTCCCGGCACGATCGTGGCCCACACCTCCGGAGCCAACGGCATCGGTGTGCTGGCCCCGCTGCGGGAAGCCGGTGCGCTTCCGCTGGCCGTGCATCCCGCGATGACCTTCACCGGCCACGACGAAGACCTGTCCCGCCTGGCCAACGCCTGCTTCGGGATCACCGCCGCCGACGAGATCGGCTATGCCATCGCGCAGTCGCTGGTGATCGAAATGGGCGGCGAACCGGTCCGGGTGGCCGAGGAACACCGCACGCTCTATCACGCCGCGCTCGCGCACGGCAGCAATCATCTCGTCACGCTGGTATTGGACGCGGTGGAGGCGCTGCGCCAGGCGCTGGCCGGACCCGGTCTGCTGGGCCAGCAGACGGTCGACGATCAGCCCGGCGGCCTGCCGGAACGCCTGCTCGCCCCGCTGGCCTCCGCCGCCCTGGACAATGCGCTGCGCCGTGGCCAGGCGGCGCTCACCGGTCCGGTGGCCCGCGGCGACACCGCGGCCGTCGTCGCGCACCTCGAGGCTCTCACGGCGGCGGATCCCGAGATCGCCGCCGGGTACCGGGCCCTGTCGCGGCGTACCGCCGAACGGGCGCAGGCCCCCGCCGAACTACGCGAGCTGTTGGAGGACCATCAATGAGGCGATACCTCCGCCTTCGCTGCGGTCTCCGCCGACCCCGGGTGCTGCTGTCGGGAGAGGTCGAATGAGACGGCACCTCCGCCTTCGCTGCGGTCTCCGCCGACCCCGGGTGCTGCTGTCGGGGGAAGTCGATCTCCGCCCTCGCTGCGGTCTCCATGGATCCCAGGTACCGGCTTCGAAGGAGGCTCTATGACGGACCCGGCCCTGCGCGGTGCGTACCGCGCCGGCGAACTCACCGTGCAGCACGATCCGGCCGTGCTCGGCAAAGTCGTTCGCGCGCTGCGCGGCAGCGGGCGCACCGTCGGCCTGGTGCCCACCATGGGCGCCCTGCACGAAGGCCATCTCGAACTGGTGCGCCGCGCCAAGCGGACCAACCAGATCGTGGTGGTGTCCATCTTCGTCAACCCGCTGCAGTTCGGCGCCGGCGAGGACCTGGACAGCTACCCCCGCACCCTCGACGCCGACGTGGAGTTGCTGCGCGGCGAGGGAGTGGCCCTGGTCTTCGCGCCGAGCGTGGCGGATATGTATCCGGAGGGCCCACGGACGACCGTGCAGCCCGGACCGGCCGGCGCCGACCTCGAGGGCGCCTCCCGGCCGACCCATTTCGCCGGGATGCTCACCGTGGTGGCCAAACTGCTGCAGATCGTGCGCCCACACGAGGCATTCTTCGGTGAGAAGGACTACCAGCAACTCACGCTGATCCGCCAGATGGTCCGCGACCTGAACTTCGACGTGAAGATCGTGGCGGTGCCGACCGTGCGCGAATCCGACGGCCTGGCGCTCTCCTCACGCAACCGCTACCTCGATCCCGGCCGGCGCGAACTCGCGACCACGCTGTCCGCCGCGCTACTGGCCGGCGCGCGGTCCGGGGCGGCCGGCGCGGACGCGGTACTGGAGGCCGCGCACGCGGTTCTGGCCGCCGCTCCGGAGATCGAACTCGACTACCTCGAACTGCGCGCCGCCGACCTGGGCCCCGCCCCGGAATCCGGCAACGCCCGGCTGCTCGTCGCGGCCCGCGTCGGCACCACCCGGCTGATCGACAACGCCCCCGTCCGATTGGGAGCCCGGCTCGACGGCCACCCGGACGCCGACCTCGTGACCCCGGAACCTCGGCAGCCGCTGCCGAGCAGCCCGAACGGGACGAGACCACAGTGAACCCGCTGTCCGCCCGATCCGGTCGACGCGCACGTCCGTTCACACCTTTCGTCTCCTCCGAGTGGTCGGCATCCGTGGT
>NZ_BDCU01000006.1 GCF_001618425.1 Nocardia fusca NBRC 14340 | reverse complement strand
GGGCCCCGACCACGCGCCGCCGGAGGCGGCGCCATGAACACAGAGAGGCGACGATGATGTTGCGCACCATGATGAAGTCGAAGATCCACCGGGCCACCGTGACCCATGCCGATCTGCACTATGTGGGGTCGGTGACCATTGACCAGGATCTTCTCGATGCGGCCGACCTGCTCGAGGGTGAGCAGGTCTGCATTGTCGACATCGATAACGGAGCCCGTCTCGAAACCTATGTGATCGCGGGCGAGCGGGGGTCCGGAGTGATCGGTATCAATGGTGCCGCGGCTCATTTGGTCAACCCCGGTGACCTGGTCATTCTCATTGCCTACGGCATGATGGACGAGGCCGAGTTGCGCGAGTACGACCCGAAGGTCGTGTTCGTCGATGACCGTAATCGTCCGGTCGAGCTGGGCTCGGATCCGGCGCATGCGCCGGAGGGCTCGGATCTGATCAGCCCGCGCAACCTGACCTTCGTCTGAGCGGCGCGGTGACCGCATGCTCCTGACCATCGATGTCCGTACGACCAGCACGGTGGTCGGGCTGACCGCGGGTTCCGGATCGCAGGCCGAGTTGGTCCGGCATTGGCGGATACATACGAATCCGCTGCACACCGCCGACGAGTTCGCGATGAGCCTGCGGGGTCTGGTGGGCCCGGATCTCGACGCGGTGACCGGTGTGGCCGGTTTGTCGACGGTGCCGCCGGTATTGCGGGAACTGCGGTTCATGCTCGATCGATACTGGCAGCATGTGCCGCATGTGCTGGTGGAGCCCGGCGTCCGGACCGGTATTCCGTTGCTGGTGGACAATCCGAAAGAGGTCGGCGCGGACCGGATCGTGAACAGTCTCGCCGCCCATCATCAGTTCGGCGGGGCCGCGATCGTGGTGGATTTCGGTGTGTCGATCTGTGTCGATCTCGTATCGGCGAAGGGGGAGTTCCTCGGCGGTGTCATCGCACCGGGGGTGGAGACCGCGACCGAGGCGCTGACCGAGCGGACCGCGTTGCGCCGAGTGGAGTTGAGCAGGCCCCGGTCGGTGGTGGGTAAGAACAGTGTCGAATGCATCCAGTCCGGTGCGATCTTCGGTTTCGCCGGTCTGGTGGACGGTCTGGTCGACCGTATCCGGGACGATATCGACGGTTTCGCCGATGCGGGGGTCGCGGTGGTGGCCACCGGTGCGGCGGCTCCGCTGATCATCGATGAATCCGAGACCATCGAGCACCACGAGCCCCATCTGACGATCACCGGCCTGCGGCTGGTCTTCGAACGCAATCAGCGCCGCGCTCGTGGCTGATACCGCGGTCCGAGCCTGTGACATATTCCGCTGATCCGAATGTGGCCGAGGCGACGCCGGCTTGCTAAGCTCAACGTGTGCTGAACCGCATGCGTACCCAGGAGTGTTGTCGAGGCTGATTCGCCTCGACCGTTCGAGGCATTCTGCAGTCCTCGACCGTTTCTTTACTTCCTGGAGATGCGTTCATGCATTCGCCTGCTCTCTCGTCCGTAGTGCGTCGACCGGTCCGTGATACTTCCGCGGCGGCCGCGAATCCGATTCCCGATCGTCCGATCGCCCCGGCCCTGCCGACGCGGCTGCGCCCGGCGGATCTGCTCCGCCTGACCGACGAGACCGGTGAGGACGTGCTCGCCGGACGGTACGACCATCTGCTTCCCTCGGACGGTCTGTGGCCGGCGGTCGACCGCTGGGCCACGCGTCTGGTCGCCGACGACGAGGTCGATATCTGGCTGATCAGCTGGACTCCGGACAAATCCACGAAACTGCACGATCACGCCGGTTCGCTCGGCGCGCTGACCGTGCTCAGCGGGGCGCTGGCCGAATACCGATGGAACGGTACCGAACTGCGTCACCGGGTGCTGTCCGCCGGCGATCAGGCCGCGTTCCCCATCGGCTGGGTGCACGATGTCGTGCGTGCCCCCGACCGGATCGCGGTCTCGGGCTCGTCCGGTACCGGACCGCTGGACCCCACCTTGAGCGTGCACGCCTACTCGCCGCCGCTCACTGCCATGTCCTATTACGAAGTGACCGGACACGGCAGCCTGCGGCGTACCCACACCGTTCTCACCGACCAGCCCGAAGGTGACCTCTGATGTCGCGACTGACCATTGATCAGATGCTCGACCAGGCCCGCGCGCAGTTGCGGCGGATCCATCCGGTAGAACTGCCTGCCGCGCTCGCCCGCGGGGCGATTCTGGTGGATATCCGCCCCGCGGCGCAGCGGGCCAGGGAAGGGGCGCTGCCCGGAGCCCTGGTCATCGAACGGAATGTGCTCGAGTGGCGGCTCGATCCCAGCAGCTCGGCGCGCCTGGCGCTGGCCACCGATCACGATGTCGAGTGGGTGGTGGTCTGCTCGGAGGGGTACACCTCCAGCCTCGCCGCGGCGTCGTTGCGCCAATTGGGGCTGCATCGCGCGACCGATCTGGTCGGCGGATACAAGGCGCTGGAAGCCGCCGGTATGCGATCGGTGGCCACCGGTGCCGCGCACTTCACCAGGGAAGTTCGTTCGCTCGCCGTTCTCTGAATTGTTGTCCTCGGCCGAATGCGGCCGGACGACAATACATTTCCGCAGTGCGTCGGCGCCGCGGGAAATTCTAAGCAACCAAATGGTCTATTTCTCCCGGGCTGCCCTGCCGCGCCTTCCGCAAGTGATTCCTTATCGCGCGGTTGGGGCGGGCGGATGACGAATCGATTTGCGGTGCACGCTAGGGTGGTTCGCTGTGAGCAACCCGAACATCTCGTCATCCGGCGGCTCCGCGGGCGTTGTTCCCGCGGGGCGATCCAGCCGCTCTGTGGAGGTCGACGACGTCCCCGAGCAGATGCGGATCCGCCGGGAGAAGCGGGAGCGGCTGCTCGAGTCGGGCGGGGAGGCCTATCCCGTTTCGGTGCCGCGCACCCATAGCCTGGCCGAAATCCGCGCCGCCTATCCGGATCTCGCGGCCGATACCGCGACCGGTCGGCTCGTCGGTGTGGCCGGCCGGGTCATCTTCATGCGAAATACCGGCAAATTGTGCTTCGCTCAGCTACAGGAGGGCGACGGCACCACTTTGCAGGCCATGGTGAGCCTGAACGGTGTCGGTGCGGACGCGCTGGCGGCGTGGAAGGCCGATGTGGATCTCGGCGATATGGTTTTCGTGCACGGTGAGGTCATCTCGTCGCGTACGGGTGAATTGAGTGTCATGGCCGATTCCTGGTCCATGGCCGCGAAGGCACTGCGTCCGCTCCCGGTAGCGCACAAGGAGATGGGCGAGGAAGCACGGGTCCGGCAGCGCTATGTCGATCTGATCGTGCGCCCGGAGGCCCGCCGGACGGCCCGTACCCGGGTGGCGGTGGTGCGTGCGCTGCGCAACGCTCTGGAACGCCGTGATTTCCTCGAGGTCGAGACGCCGATGCTGCAAACGCTGCACGGAGGCGCGGCCGCACGGCCCTTCCGCACCCACTCCAACGCGCTCGATATGGATCTCTACCTGCGCATTGCTCCGGAATTGTTTCTGAAGCGCTGCGTGGTCGGCGGGATCGAGCGGGTCTTCGAGATCAATCGCAACTTCCGTAACGAAGGTGCCGATTCCACCCATTCGCCCGAGTTCGCGATGCTCGAAACTTATCAGGCGTACGGTACCTACGACGACTCCGCACGCATGATCCGGGAATTGATCCAGGAAGTCGCCCAAGAAGCGCTGGGAACGCAGGTCGTCACCCTCGCCGACGGTTCGGAATACGACCTGAGCGGTGAGTGGACAACGGTCGAGATGTATCCGTCGTTGTCCGAGTCTACGGGGGTGGACGTCACTCCGGAAACAACTGTTCCGGAATTGCTCGAGCTCGCCGATCGAGTCGGTCTGGAAATTCCCGAAGGTAAGGGCTACGGCCATGGCAAACTGGTGGAGGAACTGTGGGAGCACTGCTACGGCGACAAGCTGTACGTGCCGACTTTCGTCCGTGATTTCCCGGTCGAGACGTCCCCGCTGACCAGGCAGCACCGGTCGCGGGCCGGGGTAACCGAGAAGTGGGATCTGTATGTCCGCGGCTTCGAGTTGGCCACCGGCTATTCGGAGTTGGTGGATCCGGTGATCCAGCGCGAGCGGTTCGTCGATCAGGCGCGCCTGGCCGCGGCCGGTGACGACGAGGCAATGGTGCTCGACGAAGACTTCCTGGCCGCGATGGAACACGGGATGCCGCCGACGACCGGAACCGGTATGGGAATCGATAGGTTGTTGATGGCGCTCACCGGATTGGGAATCCGGGAAACGATACTGTTCCCAATAGTGCGGCCGGTCGGCCGTTGAGCGATCGGTTTGCATAGCAGGCCGCTCGTCTTGGAATTTTCCGAATTCGAGGTATTCTTGCCTCGGGTAATCGGCCTGATTTTGCGGGCCGCACGATTTCGAGAGGACGTTCATCTCATGGCAAAGAAGGTCACCGTTAGCCTGATCGACGATGTCGACGGTGAGTCCATCGCGGACGAGACCATCGAGTTCGCAATCGATGGGGTGTCGTACGAGATCGACCTGTCGTCGACGAATGCAGCCAAGCTTCGGGACGAGTTGGAGCAGTGGGTGACCAGTGCCCGGCGGGTGAGCGGGCGGCGTCGGGTGAAGGCCGCTGTCGCGGCCTCCGGGAACACCAAGGCACGCGCCACCATGGATCGAGAACAAAGCGCGGCTATTCGCGAGTGGGCGCGCCGGAATGGTCACAAGGTTTCCGCGCGTGGCCGTATCTCCGCCGATATCACCGACGCGTACAACAAGGCCGCGAAGGGATAGTTCTTCTTTCAACCGTCGCGCGTGCGGGATATTCGCAGAGCACGCCGACGGCTGGTCTTCTCGATAGCTATTTGGAATTACCGCTGGCCCCGGCGTCGATCGCCGGGGCCGCTGCGCCCGGCGGCGTTCCATCTTGCCCGAGCGGCCGACTGCCCGGCACGATAGATGCGATCGGCCGGGCCCGGGGCGCCGCGGTGCAAGAGGTCCGCAGTGTTCGGCAGTTGCTGCCGATATGGAGAGGTGAGGTATCGGCGCAGTGTCCGGATCCGTCGGTTCGTTCCTTCGATTCACCGATGACGAAGGCCGTAGGCGCGAGGTGATGTTGAGCCCCGATCGGCAGCGGATCACCATCGGCCGCTCCGCGGGTGCCGATCTGTCGCTGCGCTGGGACGCGGAGGTGTCGCGACTGCACGCCGCGGTCGAATACCTCGCCGCGCACTGGACCATCGTGGACGACGGCCTTTCCCGTAACGGCACGTTCGTCAACGGCGAACGCATCAACGGCCGCCGTCGCCTGATGCCCGGTGACCGTATCCGGGTGGGCACCTCGCTGGTGTCCTTCCACGACTTCAACGGCGTCGCCGACGACGCCACCCGCGCCTCCGGCGCGAGCATGCCCACCGTGCGTTCGCTGACCGAGGCGCAGCGGGGAGTACTCGTCGCGCTGTGTCGCCCGTTCAAAGGGGATGCCGGTTTCGCCGCCCCCGCCACGAACCAGCAGATCGCCGACGAGCTGTTTTTGAGTGTTGACGCCGTCAAGACCCATCTGCGCGCCCTGTTCGCGAAGTTCGGCGTCGAGGACCTGCCCCAGAACCAGAAGCGGGTCCGGCTGGCCGCGCTGGCCATGCGCAGCGGGCTCATCACCGATCGCGATCTCTGAGGATCCGCCGGCTTCTCTTTCGCCGCGGCGTTCACCTGTTGATCTCCGGTGCCGGGGAACTGCCTGCTCCGGGCGCGTCGTACCGCCGTCGTCGGTCCGTCGGCGCGGATCTCCCCAGCTCTGGGAGTCGTTCTGTTCGCTCTGGGCAAAACCGGAGTGGGAAACCAATCGGTGGGTAAGGGCGTTATGAGTGAATAGGTCTGCCGTCGGGCCCACATCATTAGGGTGGAGCGGCGGCGGCGTAATCCCCTGCCAACTAGAGTGGGAGGCGGGGGCCGCAACCCCTGGCCTTCATGGCAGGCTGAAGCCGACGGTTGTCCACGACACACCACGGCGTCAGCCGGCCATAGAGTCCGGAGCAGGAGAGTGAGGGAGCGATGTTCGAGAGGTTCACCGACCGCGCGAGGCGTGTCGTCGTCCTGGCCCAAGAAGAGGCCCGGATGCTCAACCACAACTACATCGGCACCGAGCACATCCTGCTGGGTCTGATCCATGAGGGTGAGGGTGTCGCGGCCAAGTCCCTGGAGTCGCTCGGTATCTCGTTGGAGGGCGTGCGCAGCCAGGTCGAAGAGATCATCGGCCAGGGCCAGCAGGCCCCGTCCGGTCATATTCCGTTCACCCCCCGCGCCAAGAAGGTGCTGGAGCTGAGCCTGCGCGAAGCGCTGCAGCTCGGTCACAACTACATCGGTACCGAGCACATTCTGCTCGGCCTGATCCGCGAGGGTGAGGGTGTCGCGGCCCAGGTGCTGGTCAAGCTCGGCGCCGACCTCAACCGGGTCCGCCAACAGGTCATCCAGCTGCTGTCCGGGTACCAGGGCAAGGAGCCCGTGGAATCCGGCGCCCGGGGCGAGACGGGTACTCCGTCCACCTCGCTGGTGCTCGACCAGTTCGGCCGCAATCTCACCCAGGCGGCCCTGGAGGGCAAACTCGACCCCGTCATCGGCCGCTCGAAGGAGATCGAGCGGGTCATGCAGGTGCTGAGCCGCCGTACCAAGAACAACCCGGTCCTGATCGGCGAGCCCGGTGTCGGTAAGACCGCCGTCGTCGAGGGCCTGGCCCAGGCCATCGTCAACGGCGAGGTCCCGGAGACGCTGAAGGACAAGCAGCTCTACACCCTCGACCTGGGTTCCCTGGTCGCGGGCAGCCGCTACCGCGGTGATTTCGAAGAGCGCCTGAAGAAGGTGCTCAAGGAGATCAACACCCGTGGCGACATCATCCTGTTCATCGACGAGCTGCACACGCTGGTCGGTGCGGGTGCCGCCGAGGGCGCGATCGACGCGGCCTCGATCCTGAAGCCGAAACTGGCCCGCGGTGAGCTGCAGACCATCGGCGCCACCACCCTCGACGAGTACCGCAAGTACATCGAGAAGGATGCCGCCCTGGAGCGCCGGTTCCAGCCGGTGCAGGTGGGCGAGCCGACCGTCGAGCACACCATCAACATCCTCAAGGGTCTGCGCGACCGCTACGAGGCGCACCACCGGGTCTCCATCACCGACGGGGCCCTGGTGGCCGCGGCCACCCTGGCCGACCGCTACATCAACGACCGGTTCCTGCCGGACAAGGCGATCGACCTGATCGACGAGGCGGGGGCCCGGATGCGCATTCGCCGGATGACCGCGCCGCCGGACCTGCGCGAATTCGACGACAAGATCGCCGACGCGCGTCGGGAGAAGGAATCGGCGATCGACGCGCAGGACTTCGAGAAGGCCGCGCGGCTGCGCGACAAGGAGAAGCAGCTCGTCGCCAAACGGGCCGAGCGCGAGAAGCAGTGGCGCTCCGGTGACCTGGATGTCGTGGCCGAGGTCGACGACGAGCAGATCGCCGAGGTGCTGGCCAACTGGACCGGTATCCCCGTCTTCAAGCTCACCGAGGAGGAGACCACACGTCTGCTCCGCATGGAGGACGAGCTGCACAAGCGGATCATCGGTCAGGAGGACGCGGTCAAGGCCGTCTCCAAGGCCATCCGCCGTACCCGCGCCGGCCTGAAGGATCCGAAGCGTCCGTCCGGCTCGTTCATCTTCGCCGGTCCGTCCGGTGTCGGTAAGACCGAGCTGTCCAAGGCGCTGGCGAACTTCCTGTTCGGCGACGACGACGCGCTCATCCAGATCGATATGGGCGAGTTCCACGACCGCTTCACCGCCTCGCGGCTGTTCGGTGCCCCTCCCGGGTACGTCGGCTACGAAGAGGGCGGCCAGCTCACCGAGAAGGTGCGCCGCAAGCCGTTCTCGGTCGTGCTGTTCGACGAGATCGAGAAGGCCCACCAGGAGATCTACAACACCCTGTTGCAGGTCCTGGAGGACGGTCGCCTCACCGACGGCCAGGGCCGGACCGTGGACTTCAAGAACACGGTGCTGATCTTCACCTCGAACCTCGGTACCTCCGATATCTCGAAGGCCGTGGGGCTGGGCTTCTCGCAGAGCAACGCGGAGGGGTCGAACTACGAGCGGATGAAGCTCAAGGTCAACGACGAGCTGAAGAAGCACTTCCGGCCGGAGTTCCTCAACCGTATCGACGATGTGATCGTCTTCCACCAGCTCACCACCGAGCAGATCGTGGAGATGGTGGATCTGATGATCGCCCGCGTCGAGCGGCAGCTGAAGAACAAGGATATGGCGATCACGCTCACCGAGAACGCCAAGGGCCTGCTGGCCAAGCGTGGCTTCGACCCCGTGCTCGGTGCCCGGCCGCTGCGCCGCACCATCCAGCGCGAGATCGAGGACCAGCTCTCGGAGAAGATCCTCTTCGGCGAGATCGGCCCCGGCCAGACCGTTCAGGTCGATGTCGAGGGCTGGGATGGCGAAGGCTCCGGCGAGGACGCCCGCTTCACCTTCACCCCGAAGGCCAAGCTCACCAAGGAAGAAGGCGAGAAGAAGCCCGAGGTCGTGCTCACCGGCGCGGGCGAGGGTTCGACCGAAGCCGCTTCGGGCGAGTAGCCGACAGCGCAACACAGGGCCTGCCCACCGGTACCACACCGGTGGGCAGGCCCTTTTTGCGTGGGTGAGAGGCCGTCACCCGTCGGTGAGACATTCCGGCCGGTGCGCGCGCGTACGGTGGGGGCAGTTCATTCGATACGAATCGGGGGTATCACCATGACGAATCCGGATCTGACCACGATCGCGGTTCTGCTCGACCGTTCCGGCTCCATGCAGACCATCAAATCCGATACCGAGGGCGGGCTGGCCGCCTATTTCGAGGAACAGCGGCAGGCCGGGAAAGCAGTGCGGGTCACCCTGGCGCAATTCGATACCGAGTACGAATGCGTGTATTCCAACGTCCCGATCGATCAGGTGCCACCGCCGGTGCTGCAGCCGCGCGGCGGCACCGCGCTCTACGACGCCATCGGCAAACTGGTCACCGATCTCGGTACCGAACTGGCGGCCAGGCCGGAGGACGAGCGGCCCGGCACCGTGATCGTGGTCGTTCTCACCGACGGGCACGAGAATTCGAGCCGCGAATGGACCCATGCCGCCGTGCGGTCACTGATCGAACAACAGCAGAACGTCTACAGCTGGGATTTCCTGTTCCTCGGCGCCAATATGGACGCGGTCGCAATCGGGAGCGGTCTCGGCTTCGCCCCGCAGCAGTCCATCACCTACGGGGCGGCTCCGGCCGGTGTCGCCGGCGTCTTCCGGGCGGCAGGGGCGTATTCACGGCGTCTACAGGCTCCGGCGGGCGCACCGGGGGCGCGTGCGGCCGGGTTCACCGAGCAGGAGCGCCGCGACGCGAACCCGGGCTGAACCGCGGGTTCACTCGGATCCGGCGGGCCCCGGATCGGCCGGGGCCCCGGCAGCTCCGCGTGGTTCGGAGGTCACCGCTACCGGTGCCGCCGGTTCCCGAGAACTGTTGTCGCCGACCTCTTTACGGGCCCGCGGCCGCGCATCCGGGTCGATCGCGATCCGCAGTGGGCGGCTCGGTAGCCGCGCCGCGACCCGGTAGCCGCCGCTGGGTTTGGGGCCGGCGGTCAACGCGCCTCCGAGCGCGTGGGTGCGCTCCCGCATGGCGATGATCCCCATCCCGCGGGTGGGGCCGGCGTGTTCGGGCTTACCGGTGGGGCGGGTGTTGTCGACGGTGAGATCCACGGAATCGGCGGCGTAACGCACCGTCACGGTGGCCTCGGAGCCCGGGGCATGGCGTACGACATTGGCCAGGGATTCCTGGACGATCTGGGTAGCCGCGTCGTCGATGGCCGCGGGCAGGGAATCGGGAGTTCCGAGGACCCGGGTGTGCACCGTCAACCCCGCCAGCCGGGGTTTGCGTAGGAGTTCGTCCAGGTCGGACATGGTGGGATCGGGCTCGCGAGGTGGTGGGGGCGGCGCATGCGAGGCGGCCGGTGGGCGACCCGCGCCTGCTCCGTTTCCTTGCGTCCGATCGCCGCCGGGCCGGTCGCGGCGGCCGAAACCACCTCGTCGGGAACGCTTCGCATGCTCGCGTGCGCCGTTATCCCCGGCGCCGGTCGGGTCGTGGTCGCGCGGCGGCGGTGCCGGTGTGCCGGACGCGGGCTCCACCGCCTGGATCGCGTGGCGCAGTGCCTGCACATCCTCGAGCGCGTTGCGGCTGGTGGTTTTGATCTCGGCGACCGTCCCCGCCGCTTTCGCGGACTTGTTCTCAACCTGCTGGAGAGCCATCCCGGCCTGCACGTTGATGAGCGAGAGATTGTGCCCCACCACGTCGTGCAGTTCGCGGGCGATCAGCAAGCGCTCCGTGCCGACCTCGAGTTCCCGCTGCTGCCGCGCTGCCGTGCGTTCGGCGGTGTCCAGGGCCTGCCGGGTCTGTGCGAGCAGGCGCCGGTGCCGCAGCACTTCGAACAGCGCAGCGGCCAGCGCAACCCAGCCCAGTAGCCCGACCATCTGCCAGCTCGTCATCGCGAACTCTCCACCTGCACCACCCTATTCGCCTGTTGTGCTCGGGCGTCGGCGCACACCCGGATTTCCGGTGCCGCAATGGTATTCCGATGACGAATGTGCCGGTTCCGGGTGGGCCGGTCGGCAGCGGCGCGTGATCATCGCATCTGCGGCAGTACCCGCCCCGGCGCGGGTATGGTCCAGTGATGGTCGACCAGCAAGTGCGTGTACCGGACCTGTCCACACGGCCGTACGAACTCACCGTGGAGCGGGTGATGACCGCTTCACCCGAACTCCTCTACCTGGCGTGGACCCAGGGCCTCGATATCTGGCTCGCGGAACCGTCCTCGGTGCGGATGCGGCCCGAGGTGAACGAGCCGTTCTATTTCGAGACCCTGGAGCAGGGGAACTCCCGGCCGCATTACGGCCGCTTTCTCCGTCTGGAACCGGGCCGGCTCATCGAATTGACCTGGGTGACCGGCGCCGGCGGCACCGAGGGTGCGGAAACGGTGGTGCGAGTCGAGTTCGTCAAACAACCCCGCGGCATCCGATTGAGGTTGCGGCACAGCGGTTTCGCCGACGAGGCGGCCCGCGACCGGCATCGGGAGGCGTGGCCCGCGCTGCTGGCCCGCCTCGACGAACGAACTGCGACGAAGTGAGGGTACGAGTAGGTTCGAGTCCTGCTCGCAACGAATCGTCTTCGAAAGGATCGTGATGCCCACACGTACCGCGCGCACCGCATGGACCGGGGGTCTGCAGGACGGCTCCGGCCAGGTCGAGCTGGTCAGCTCAGGGGTCGGCAAGTACGACGTGTCGTTCCCGAAGCGGTCGGCCGATGACGCCGACGGCACGACCAGCCCGGAGGAGCTGATCGCCGGGGCCCATTCGTCCTGCTACGCGATGGCGCTGTCGAACGAGATCGCCCAGGCCGGCGGTACCCCCCAGAGCCTCGACGTCTCGGCCGCGGTGACCCTGGGTCCCGACCCGGCGGGCGGTTTCCGGATCAGCCGGATCGCCTTGACGGTGCGCGGCCGGGTATCCGGGCTCGACGAGGCGGGTTTCGCGGCGGCGGCCGCCGCGGCCAAGGTCGGATGCCCGGTCAGCAAGGCTCTCGGCGGAGTGGACGACATCACCCTGGACGCTGCTCTGGAATCCTGACGTGCCTGTCCCGGGCCCCGAGCCGGGGCCCGGGATCGCGAAGTGCCCCTATCCGGCCCTACCGGCGCCGTGCCCGGGCTGGAACCACGCCCGGGCACTCGGTGTGTACATGGCCGGGATCGCGACGAATACGGCGCAGATATGGCCGGCACGAGTGAGCGCCAGAATCGCGGTCGCGGCGCTCATATCGGTGAACACACCGGTGCCCGCTGCCGCGAGCATCCGAACGGGCTCCACCACCAGTGACGCCGTGCCCAGTACGCCGATGCCCACGGTGAGCAGGTTCCTGGCCCAGCGCTCGCCCCGCAGCATTCGCCACGCGATACCGAGAACCCCCAGATAGATTGCGGTGCGCAGCAACCAACCGGCGGTGAGCGCGCCCATATCAGCAATGTCGTCCGGTATGCGCGCGCCGCGAACCGCGGTTTCCACGATTCCGCAGCCCACGGCCGCCACGAGCGCGACGAAGGCGATGGTGACAGCCGCGGGCCGCCGCACGAGTGGGCTGTCCGGGTGGGCGAGTGCGGTGTCGTTCATACACCGAACCTGCCCGGTGCCGGCCGCTCCCCGGATCAACCCGCGGTAGCAGCGGCCTCCGGTACCGGGGTACTGCCGCGGGTGCTCGACTCGGTGAGCGCGGCGAGGCACCGGCCACGCCGCCGGCGATCGGCGGCGTGGCCGGTGTGTGCGGAACGGATCAGGAGGCGGGCTTACCCGCCACGTCGAGGACGACCTCGAACTCCAGCAGCGAGGCGCCGGTGGCGACAGGCTTGTTCTGCTGTCCGGCATGGGCCTCCTTGGCGGGACCGTCGCGCCACGCCGCGAACGACTCCTCGGAATCCCACTGGGTGACCACGAAGTACCGATTCTCGCCGGCCGTGGGCCGCAACAATTGGAAGCCGAGGAACCCGGGGGAGTTCTCGACCGCGTGCGCGCGGTGGGCGAACCGCTTCTCCAGCTCGGGGCCCGCGCCCTCGGGGACCTCGATCGCATTGATCTTCACAACAGCCATACCCCTGAGCTTAGGTATCGCGGCTCCGGGTGGGACAGTGCCGCACGACACAACAGGGCCACTGCGCGCGCCCCGGGAGCGCCGCCGCGCCCTGTGGAGGGTTGTGAATAAACTCGGCCCGGTGTTGCACGACGAAGGTGGGACCGGGGTTCCGATACTGCTGCTGCACGGATTGATGGGCAGCGCCCGCACCTGGCAGGACCAGGTCCAGTGGTTGCGCCACCACGGCCGGGTGTACACCTTCGACGCCGCCGGGCACGGCCGCCCCGCCCCGCCCGAACTCACCACCGAGGCCCTCGTCGCCGACCTGGCCGACGCCACCGCGCGAATCGCCGAGCCGATGATCGTGATCGGGCATTCGATGGGCGGCCTGCACGGCTGGGTGTTCGCGGCCACGTATCCGAGCCGGGTGCGCGGGCTGGTGGTGGAGGATATGGCAGCCGATTTCACCGGCCGTACCGCCGCCCACTGGGCCGCGATGGTCGAGGCCTGGCCGCAGCCTTTCGCGGACGAGGCCGCCCTGGTGGCGCATTTCGGCCCGGTTGCCGGTCGCTACTTCCGCGATTCGTTCCAGCGGGGCCCGGACGGCTACCGGTTGCACGGCGAGGTGGCCACCTTCCGGGACATCTCGGAGGAGTGGGGGGTCCGGTCGTTCTGGGGGGAGTGGGGCAGGCTCACCGTGCCCACGCTGCTGATCGAGGGTGAACACACCATCACCCCGCCGGGGCAGATGCGCCGGATGGCCGAACTACACCCCGCCGCCGAGCACGTCCTGGTTCCCGACGCCGGTCACCTGGTGCACGATGATCAGCCGGAGCGCTACCGGGCCGAGGTGGAGAGTTTCCTCGCCCGCGTCCTGCGCGGAGTACCCGGCACCGCCGCCGAGATCTGAGCAACCCCCGGCCGTGGGCGCGCTTCAGCCCTCTCCAGCCAGGGCGAACCGTCCGTCGTCGGTCTGTTCGATCAACCCGTCCACCAGCAGCGAATCCAGTGCGCGGTCGCGCTGGCCGGGGTCACGGGTCCAGGCGAGGTCCAGCCGGACGCGTTCCACCGGTGCGTGCGCGGCCCGCAACACGTCGAGCAGTCGTCCTCGCGCCTGCCGGTCGGTGCCCTCGTACTTCTGCGTCCGGCGTGTCGATTCGGCCACCGGCCGCCCCGCCGTGACCCACGCGCAACGCGGCAGCGGGCAGCGGGTGCAATCCGGGGTCCGCGCGGTGCACACCGTCGCGCCGAGTTCCATCAGGGCCGCCGAGAACACGGCGGCCCGGTCGGTCCGGCCGGGTAGCAACGCCTCGGTCTCCCGTAGATCGCGCGCGGCCGGGTTGCCGGCCTCCCGGCCGTGCACGGCCCGTGCCACCACCCGGCGCACATTGGTGTCGACCACCGGAACTCGCGCCCCATAGGCGAAACAGGCGACCGCCCGCGCGGTGTAGGCGCCGATCCCGGGCAGTCCGAGCAGCACCTCGACATCGTCGGGCACCTGGTCACCGTGCTCGGCGGCCAGGACCTGCGCGCATTCGTGCAAGCGCAGGGCGCGGCGCGGATAGCCGAGTTTGCCCCATGCCCGCAGCACCTCGCCCGCGCTCGCCGCCGCCATGGCCGAGGGCACCGGCCAGCGCCGCACCCATTCCCGCCAGATCGGTTCCACCCGCGATACCGGCGTCTGCTGCAGCATGATCTCGCTCATCAGGATCTGCCAGGCGCTCACCCCGGGCCGCCGCCACGGCAGGTCCCGGGCCGTGCGGGCGTACCAGTCGATCAGGGTGTCGGAGTCGATCGCGCCGGGTTCGATCGACACGACACCGCGCCCGCCCGAACCCGGCTTCCCGATACCTGCGCTGCTCACCCGACCCGCTCCGTTCACCTCACCGTGCAGTTTCACCGGTTCGGCGTGAAGGGACGCCGCGCTGTAACGGGACGGAAGCAAGCGAGCACATCAAATCGTGCAGAATGGACACCATGCCTCAGTCCAACCCGGTAAGTGCCTGGAAGTCGCTGCGCGAAGGAAACGAGCGCTTCGTGAACGGCACGCTGCTGCATCCTAGTCAGGGAGCCGCCGATCGAGCCAAGCTCGTCGCCGGCCAGCATCCGACCGCCGTGCTGTTCGGATGCGGAGATTCCCGAGTCGCCGCGGAACTGATCTTCGATCAGGGGCTTGGCGATATGTTCGTGGTGCGCACCGCGGGCCACGTGATCGACGCGGCGGTGCTGGGGTCGATCGAATACGGCGTCGGTGTGCTCGATGTACCGCTGATCGTGGTGCTCGGGCACGACAGCTGCGGTGCGGTCAAAGCGACCCTGGAGGCGCTGGACGGCGGCGAGGTGCCCGGCGGATTCATCCGCAGCATCGTCGAGAAGGTCACACCGTCGATGCTGATCGGGCGCCGCGAGGGGCTCGAATCGGTGGACGAACTCGAAGCCCGCCACGTGGTGGAGACCAGCCGCCTGCTGATGGAGCGGTCGATGATCGTGTCCGAGCGGGTGGAGGCCGGTAAATGCGCGATCGCCTGCGTCACCTACAAATTGGTCGACGGCCGGGCGAAGCTGCATCGCGTGGTCGGCAATATCGGGGAGACGGTCTGACCCGTGGCCGGCTGTCGGCGCCACCTTCGGGTGTGCCGTTGACGACCGCTGCCGCCCGCTGCGCTTACCGTTGACACGTGTTGGAACCGACAGGACCGTTACCGCCGGAGATCTACTGGCGGCGTCGTGTGTTCGCCATCGGCGCGCTCGTGGTCGCGCTCGCGGTGGTTATCTGGCTGGCCGTCACCGTCTCCCGGGGCGGTGACGCGCCCGATGCCGCCGCGGCGGCATCGACCTCCGAGACCACCGAGCCCGGCCCGGAGCCGGCCGCGTCATCCACCACCACGCGGACGTCCGGCACGGCATCCGGTACGCGCAGTACCGAACCCACCCCGGCGGCCTCCGGTCAATGTGCCGACCAGTCACTGGCCATCAAGGTGTCGGTGGGGCAGCCCACCTACCAGATGGGTGAGGAACCGGTATTCGGGATCGTGATCACCAATATCTCCGGTGCGCCGTGCACCCGGGACATGGGATCCGGGCTGCAGCGCGTATCCGTGCACTCACTCGACGGTGGGCGGCAACTGTGGGCGAGCACGGATTGTTTTCCCGACGGCGATCCGGATGTGCGCACCCTCGACCGCGGTGAGCAGGCCGCGTTCACGGTGACCTGGACCGGCGCGACCTCGCAGCCGGAATGCGCGGGGGAGCGGGTGCAGGTACCCGCGGGCGCCTACAACGTGGTGGCGCAGATGGGTTCGGTGCGCAGCGCGCCCGAACCCTTCAACATCGCCTGAGCGGAGTCACTTCTTCGTCAGGCCTGCCAACCGCAGCGCGCCGCGCAGACTGGACGCCTCGTGCAGGGTCATCGGCGTGGCCTTGCCGTCGGTACCCGGCGGGACCACCGCGGTGGTGAAGCCGAGTCGTTCGGCCTCGGCGAGCCGGCGGGTCACCGAGGTGATCCGCCGGACCTCCCCGGCCAGCCCCACTTCGCCGAGGATCACCCAACCGGGCGGCAGCGCCGTATCGCGGGCCGCGCTGGCGATGGCGAGCGCGACGGCGAGGTCTGCGGCGGGTTCGGTGAGCCGCATACCGCCCACGGTGGCGGCGTAGATGTCCTGTTTGCCGACATAGAGACCGCACCGGCTCTGCAGCACCGCCAGCACCATGGCCACCCGGTTGTAGTCCAGTCCGCTGACGGCCCGGCGGGGCGCCGGCGCCTGCGTTTCCACCGTGAGCCCCTGTACCTCGCCGACCAGCGGTCGCTTTCCGTCCATCGCGACGGTGACCGCCGTACCCGGCACCGAATCCGCACGATGGTGCAGGAACAGGCCGGAAGGGTCTGTCACACAGGCGATTCCGTCGTCGTGGAGTTCGAAACAGCCCACCTCGTCCGCGCTGCCGAACCGGTTCTTGATCCCGCGCACCATCCGCAACGCGGTGTTCTTGTCGCCCTCGAACTGCAACACCACATCGACCAGATGTTCCAGCGTGCGTGGACCGGCGACCGCGCCGTCCTTGGTGACATGTCCCACCAGCAGGACGGCGATACCGCTCGCCTTCGCCAGCGACGTCAGCGCCGCGGTCACCGCTCGTACCTGGGTGACACCCCCGATCACGCCGTCGGTATCGGCGGCCAGCATCGTCTGTACCGAATCGACCACCAGCAGTGTGGGTTTCACCTGATCGACATGTCCGAGCACCACCGAGAGATCGGATTCCGCGGCCAGATACACCCGGTCGTGCACCGCACCCGTCCGGTCGGCGCGCAACCGCACCTGTCCCGCCGACTCCTCCGCGGTGACGTAGAGAGCCCGCTCGTCGCGCTGCCGCGCCCAGCGATGCGCCACCTCGAGCAGCAACGTCGATTTGCCCACCCCCGGCTCACCGGACAGCAACACCACCGACCCCGCGACGATCCCGCCGCCCAGCACCCGGTCCAGCTCGGAAACCCCCGTGGGCCGCGCCGTGGTCGTCTGTGAATCGATCCGGGAGATCGGCGCCGCGGCGGTACTCGGGAGCATCGCCCTACGCCCCGGTCCCGCCGTCGCGGCCGCCACGGGCATCGCCTCGTCCACGGTCCCCCAGGACCCGCAGCCAGGACACTTACCGACCCATTTGGCGACTTCGTGCGCGCACTCCGAACACCGATAGACGGCTTTGTTCTTGGTCACTGCCACAGCCGCACCCTACGCACGCCCGCCGACAGTGTTTATTTGCGGCGCCTGCGGCGCCGCGGGGTCGAGGCCCCCGAAGGTCCCGCCGTTCGGGCCTCGAGACTCGCGGCTTCGCCGCATGCGATGTGCGGTGGGCCCCGTCCATGGAATGCGACCATTGAGCACCTCCGGCCAAGGGCGGGACGGGCCTCGACCCTTTCAGGGCCTCGTAAGACTCGGCACCGAGAAGGCGCTCCTGTTCGTGAAAACGATCAGACGCCAGGCCGACCAGGCGGTCGAGTCGACATCCGACCCGAACATCGAATGCCGACGCAACCCGCATGCGTCGAGTTTTACGAGACACCTCCAAGGGTTGAGGCCCGTCTCGCCGTTTCGGCCTCGAAGCGCATGCGCGAAGCTCGAGTCTCGAGGCCGAAACGGCGAGACCCAGGGGGCCTCAACCCCGCGCCGCCGCAGGCGGCGCCAAAAACACAGCACCTTCACAAGCAGGCCGACGTTCACACCTTCGCGATCAAGTCTGCCCGTGGCGCGCGGATTCTCGAACTGTCTCCAAGCGGTCGGGACCCGAGGCCGAGCCCGACCCCCGGAAGCCGGTATCGGCGCCGAAGGACTCAGTGCCCGCCGGCGGAACCCGTGGTGCTCTTGGAGAGCTCCGATTCGTGGCGGGGGGCGTCTACACCGGCGTCTACCGGGACCTGGACCAGGACATTCCCGTTGTTCTTGAAGTTGAAGGTGACGTCGTAGGTGAGGCCGGGGGTGATGTTCTGGGTGAGGCCGGTGATCTCGATGCGGGCCGGGGTGGTCTCGCCGCCTTCGGTCTTGATCGTTTCGCCGCTGGTGTGGGTTTCCGCGCCGGCCTGTGGGGTGGAGACCACGACCGTCTCGGAGGGGGCGATCTCGAGTCTGTCGCCCTTGCCCGGGGTGATCTCGACGGTCCCGAGGTCGGTGGTGACGCCGGTGAGTTCGTCGGTGCCCACCGCGCCGGTGTTCACGATAGACAGCGCGAGCGCTGCCTTGCCGCCGGCGGTGTGGGTGGCATTGCCGTTGCCGGGGAACACGATGTGCACGTTGCGCAGGGCGATATCGCCGGCGTTGGCCGTGTTGCCGTTGATGGCGGCGACCTGTACGGCGGTCTGGGAGATCTGGCCGGCGCCGCAGCCGGACAGGATGAGCGCCGCACCGGCGGCGAGCGCGGCGGCCGCCACCATGCGGCGCCGCCGGGTCGGGACCGGGCCAGCGGCAGTCACAGCAGTCAGGGCAGTCACGGGTTGTCCTCCATGTCCGAGTGGGCGCACTCCAACTAGGCACTGTAGTAGTTGGGTTCGGGCCTGGGGAGCACCGGGCGGTGTCAGGGGGGATTACATGGCGCGCGGTGTGTGATTTGTCGCACGTCATGGTGTGTCCGGTGGGTCGCGGATCGTAGTCTCGCACCGCCCCGGTGTGCGTCCTGGAACGGCTCATCGGCCAGGTGTCGCGTATATCCCGGCGCGTCGCGCTGACCGGTAACGATCGGGCCTCCGCGACCCGCTTGCGCGACCGCGCCGAGTGGGTTTTCATATGCCCTCGGAGGGCCCGTGCCCGACACCCGTTCGGGCACAACGTGATGCACACCAAACTCGTCCTGTCAAGCCCCAGTACCCGGTCGTTGTGGCCCTGACCTGCGCAGTTGATCGCGCCGTTATTGAGTCGCGTGTTAAACTGTGAACATCGAAAGGGGCACGGGACACATGATTTTTAAGGTCGGAGATACCGTCGTTTATCCCCATCATGGGGCGGCTTTGATCGAAGCTATCGAGACCCGCACCATCAAGGGTGAGCAGAAAGAGTATCTGGTCCTGAAGGTCGCACAGGGTGACCTCACTGTTCGGGTTCCCGCGGAAAACGCGGAATATGTCGGCGTTCGCGATGTAGTGGGCCAGGAAGGTCTCGACAGAGTCTTTCAGGTGCTGCGTGCGCCACATACGGAAGAGCCCACCAACTGGTCCCGCCGTTACAAGGCCAACCTCGAGAAGCTCGCCTCCGGCGATGTGAACAAGGTGGCCGAGGTCGTTCGCGACCTGTGGCGCCGGGAACAGGATCGTGGCCTGTCCGCGGGCGAGAAGCGGATGCTGGCCAAGGCTCGGCAGATCCTCGTCGGGGAGCTCGCGCTCGCCGAGGGCACCGATGACGGCAAGGCCGAGACGCTTCTCGACGAGGTCCTCGCCGCGGCTTCCTGATCGTGCACAAAAAGGACGGTCCCGGCCGTGGCGCCGGTCCCGTCACCGCACTGGTTCCTGCCGCCGGTCGTGGCGTGCGCTTGGGTGCAGATGAACCCAAAGCGTTCGTCCCGATCGGCGGCACACCCATGCTCACACTGGCTGTGAACGGGCTGGTGGCTGCCGCGGTCGTCGACGAGATCATTGTGATGGTGCCCGCCGAACACGTCGACCGGACGGCAGCTCTCCTACCCCCCGATGCCCCGGTACGGATCGTGGTCGGCGGCGCCGAGCGCACCGATTCGGTACGTGCCGGTCTCTCCGCTGCCGGTGATGCGGCGTTCTTCCTGGTGCACGACGCGGCCCGGGCGCTCACGCCGCCCGCGCTGATCGCCCGGGTGGTGGACGAGTTGCGCGCCGGTCATCCCGCGGTCGTGCCCGCGCTGCCGGTGGTGGACACCGTGAAAACCGTCGATTCCGGCGGGAATGTCACCGGTACGCCGGATCGTGGGGCGTTACGGGCCATCCAGACTCCGCAGGGGTTCGCCGCGGGCGCCTTGCGTGCTGCGTACGCCGACGCGGGCTCGGCGACCGATGACGCCGGCCTGGTGGAGCGGCTGGGCGTGGAGGTGCGTACCGTCGCCGGCGACCCGCTGGCCTTCAAGATCACCACCCCGCTCGATCTGCGCCTGGCCGAATCTCTGCTCATCGCGCGCCCGGCGGTGACGCCGTGCTGAACATGCGAGTGGGAATCGGCACCGATGTGCATCCGATCGAACCGGGTCGTCCCTGCTGGATGGCCGGTTTGCTGTTCGACGGCGAGGACGGTTGCGCGGGACACTCCGACGGTGATGTCGCCGCGCACGCTCTCTGCGACGCGCTGCTGTCCGCGGCGGGCCTGGGGGATGTGGGCTCGGTCTTCGGCACCGGCCGGCCGGAATGGGCCGGGGTCTCCGGGGCCGCCATGCTGAAAGAAGTGCGGCGACTGCTCGACGACGCCGGATACGAGGTCGTCAACGCCGCCGTTCAGGTGATCGGTAACCGGCCGCGGATCGGTCCGCGTCGCGCCGAGGCCCAGCAGGTGCTGGGCGATCTGCTGGACGCGCCCGTATCGGTTTCCGGCACGACCAGTGACGGCCTGGGCCTCACCGGGCGTGGTGAGGGGATCGCCGCGGTCGCCACCGCGCTGCTGCACTGTCCCGGGCGGCCGAGTGGACAGCCCGGAGACGGTGGCGAGGTGCGACCGGCATAGGGCCCGCGAGGCCGCCCGCTCAGTTCTGTGGCCCGGCGCCGGGCCACACCGGTCGGTGATCGGTTCGAGCCGGTGAGCCGCTCACCGCGACAACTGCCGACCGTGAACCCGCGGCAGGCCGTGAACCCGCGGCAGTGGAATACCGAAGTTCCCCCGCGCGGCCGAGCCGACTGCCGGTGCACCCGGCCGCACCGCTACCCTGCCCATATCCCCGCTGCACCAAATCCGAGTGCAATCCATACACGAAACTAGGATCGACTGCCGTGACGCTGCGCCTGTTCGACACCGAGAAACGGATCCTGCGTGATTTCACGCCGCTGGTACCCGGCCACGCCTCGGTGTACCTGTGTGGGGCGACCGTGCAGGGGCTACCCCATATCGGTCATGTACGCAGCGGGGTCGCCTTCGACATTCTGCGCCGGTGGCTGACGGCCAACGGTTCGGATGTGGCGTTCATCCGCAATGTCACCGATGTCGAGGACAAGATTCTCAGCAAGGCGGCCGCGGCCGGCCGGCCCTGGTGGGAATGGGCGGCGACGCACGAACGCGCCTTCGACCAGGCCTATCGGCAACTCGGTGTACTGCCGCCGTCCGCCGAACCGCGCGCGACCGGCCATATCACCCAGATGGTCGAATTGATGCAGCGTCTGATCGACCGGGGGCACGCCTACGCCTCCGAGGGCAATGTGTATTTCGATGTCCGGAGCTACCCGGATTACGGGCATCTGTCCGGGCACCGGCTCGAAGATGTGCACCAGGGCGAGAGCGCCGGCCTCGGCAAACGCGATCCCCGTGATTTCACGTTGTGGAAAGCCGCCAAACCGGGCGAACCGACCTGGCCCTCGCCCTGGGGCCCCGGGCGGCCCGGCTGGCACCTGGAGTGCTCGGCCATGGCCGAGTTCTATCTGGGGCCGGAATTCGATATCCATTGCGGTGGAATGGACCTGGTCTTCCCGCACCACGAGAACGAAATCGCGCAGTCCAAGGCGGCCGGGCACGGTTTCGCCCGGTACTGGTTGCACAACGGCTGGGTCACCATGGGCGGCGAGAAGATGTCGAAATCGCTCGGCAATGTGCTGTCCATCCCGAATGTGCTGAAATCGGTGCGCGCGGTGGAATTGCGTTTCTACCTGGGTAGTGCGCACTACCGGTCGATGCTGGAATATTCGGACAAGGCGCTGCACGATGCCGCCCAGTCCTATCAGCGGATCGAAGCGTTCGTACAGCGAGTGGCCGAACGCGGCGGGGATATTCCGATGGGCAAATGGACCGACGGATTCGCCGCCGCACTCGACGACGATCTCGGCGTGCCGAAAGCGCTCGCCGAGATCCATCACGGCGTGCACGAAGGCAACCGCGCCCTCGACGCCGGCGTGCTCGACACCGCCCGGGAACACGCCGGGCAGATCCGGGCCATGCTCGATGTCCTGGGCGTGGACCCCCTCGACCCGCACTGGCACAGCGCCGCCGACCATTCGGCCGCCGATGCGGCCCTGGACGTGCTGGTGGGCGCCGAACTCGAACGGCGCCAGCAGGCCCGGGCCGCCAAGGACTGGGCGACCGCCGACGCGGTCCGTGATCGGCTGCAGGCGGCCGGAATCGAAGTAACCGATACACCCAACGGTGCCGAATGGTCGCTGGGCGCACCTATCCCTGGAAAGGCGGGCTGATGGCCGGCAATTCGCAACGTCGCGGTGCGATTCGTAAAGGCGGCACCAAGAAGGGCGCCGTGGTCGGGTCCGGCGGCCAGCGCCGTCGCGGGCTGGAAGGCCGCGGGCCGACGCCACCGGCCGAACAGCGCACGAAACATCCGGCGGCGCGTCGCTCCGCGGCGAAAGCCAAAGCCGCGCAGAACAATCCGCCCGGTCGCGGGCGTCCGGCCGGTAGGCGCAGCGAGGACGGTCCCGAACTGGTGCTGGGCCGCAACCCCGTGGTGGAGTGTCTGCGGGCCGGGGTTCCGGCCAGCGCACTGTTCGTGGCGGTGGGTACCGAGAACGACGAGCGGCTCACCGAGAGTGTCCGCCTCGCCGCCGATACCGGGATCTCCATTCTCGAGGTGCCGCGCACCGATCTGGACCGGATGAGCTCCAACGGCCTGCACCAGGGCCTGGCACTGCAGGTGCCGCCCTACCGGTACGCCCACCCCGACGACCTGCTGGCCCGGGCCAGGGAATCCGCCGAGCCGGCACTGCTGGTAGCGCTGGACAATATCTCCGATCCGCGCAACCTCGGCGCCGTCGTGCGCTCGGTCGCGGCCTTCGGCGGTCACGGCGTGGTGATTCCGCAGCGCCGCAGCGCCAGCGTGACCGCGGTCGCGTGGCGGACCAGCGCCGGCGCCGCGGCCCGGCTGCCGGTGGCCCGGGCCACCAATCTCACCCGCACTCTGAAGGATTGGGCCGCCACCGGTGTCCAGATCGTGGGCCTGGACGCCGGCGGCGATCTGTCCCTGGACGATTTCGACGCCACCGCCCCGACGGTGATCGTCGTCGGCTCGGAAGGTAAGGGGCTGTCGCGGCTGGTCCGGGAGACCTGCGATTCGGTCCTGAGCATTCCGATGGCGGGCCCGGTGGAATCGCTGAACGCCTCCGTCGCCGCGGGCGTGGTGCTGGCCGAAACCGCCCGGCAGCGCCGCGCCTGAACGTCCGGTCACGGGCTCCCGTCCGGCCCCGGTCGCCGGGTCGGAAGCCGCTGCCGCGGCGCGGTGATCGGGCGTGTCGGGTAGCGGTCAGCGACCGGTTCGGGAGTGAATCCGCCGCGCCCGGACCGCAAATCCGGCACCGCACCGTAGAATTCGTCATGTGGTGATACCCAACGCGCCCATCGGTAAGCCGGTAGAGCACCCGCATGCGACAGCGGTGCTGTTCCTCGGTGCGCTCAGCGTGCTGTGTTGCGGGCTGACCGGGCCGGTGGCCTGGGCGCTGGGTAAACGCGCACTCGATCAGATCGAGGAGTCCGGCGGCGCGTACGGGGGCCACACGCAGGTTGTCGTCGGATTCATCCTTGGTGTGATCGGCACCATCCTCATGGTCGTGATGGCGCTGCTGTTCCTGGTGGTGCTGCTCGGCGGGGGCTGAGCGGCGTCAGTCCAGGCTCTGCTGCCCGGTCCATTTCGTTCGCGCCCAGCTCGGCCATTCGTCATTGATCGAGCCGGACCACGAGGGCTGGCGGCGCTCCCGGAAGGCGGCCATCGCCTCCCCGGCATCCCGGCCGTCGGCGATGTGCTCGTTCAGGTCGGCTTCGAGCCGCGAGACCACGTCGGGTTCCAGCCCGACACCCTCCCACAGCAGCCGTTTGGACAGCGCGGCGCTCAACGGGGCCGAACCGCCCGCGATATCGTGGGCCACCGCCATCGCGGTCGGCACCACCTCCGCCGCGGGCAGACAGGCATTGGCCAAGCCCATGGCCCGGGCCTCCGCCCCGTCGAAGGTACGGCCGGTGAGCAGGATATCGGCGGCATTGGCCAGCCCGGCCAGCCGCGGCAGCGTCCAGTGCACATAGCCGTCGGCGAGGACCCCGCGCCGGACCTGGCTCAGCGCGTAGACCGCGTCGTCGGCCACATACCGCAGATCGCACTGCAGTGCCAGCGCCAGCCCCGCACCCACCGCGTGCCCGTTGACCGCCGCGATCACCGGTTTGCGCACCCGGAACGGCGGCGGATCGATACTCGCGCTCACCTCGCCCACCCGGTCCGACAGATCGGCGCCTGCACAGAAAGCGGGCGGGGTACCGGTGATCACCACGACCCGGATGGCGTCCTCGGTGTCACACCGTTTCAGCGCCGCCCCCAGCGCCTCGGTCATCGCGGGATTGAAGGCGTTCTGTTTCGCCGGCCGATTCAATGTGAGGACGGCGATGCCCGCTGAGACATCGACGAGCAATTCCGAACTCATGGCTCGGATGGTAGCCGTGTTCATGGCGCGGCGGCGCGCGCGGGGTTGAGCATGCGGGCTGGTTCGCAGAGGTGGATATGGGTTGACGGGGTGGAGGTGCTGTG
>NZ_BDCU01000005.1 GCF_001618425.1 Nocardia fusca NBRC 14340 | reverse complement strand
CCAATAAACACAGCACCTGCACGAGCAAGCCCACGCTCCCACCTTTGCGGACCAGCCCACAAGCCCGATCCCGCGGGCGGCAGCGCCGGAAAACCCAGCGCCCCCACGAGCAAGGCGCGCCGAGATTACCGCAGCACTTTGCGGCTGATCGCGTATTTGTGGACCTCGGTGGGGCCGTCGTAGAGGCGGAAGGGGCGCATATCGCGGAAGATCATCTCGACCACCGTCTCATCGCTGACGCCGATGCCGCCCAGGATCTGGACGCAGCGGTCGGCGACCTTGAACAGTTCCTCGGAGACGAACGATTTCGCCATCGAGCTCTCGTGGCGGGCCTTCTCGCCCTGGTCCATGAGCCAGCAGGTGTGCCAGATGGTCAGGCGGCACTGGTGCAGCGCGATCTCGTTGTCGGCGATCATGAACGAGACGCCCTGGTGTTCGCCGAGGGTCTTGCCGAAGGCGGTGCGGGTTTTGGCGTGGTCGATGGCGATGCTCTGGGCGCGTTCGGCGGCGCCGAGCCAGCGCATGCAGTGGGTGAGGCGGGCGGGGGCCAGGCGCAGCTGGGCGTAGCGCAGGGCCTGGCCGGCTTCGCCGAGCAGCGCCGACTTCGGGAGGGTGAGGTTGTCGAAGCGGACCACACAGTGCCCGGCCACGTAGTTGCGGTCCATGGTGTTCATGGTGCGTTCGATGACGATGCCCGGCCGGTCGCCGTCGGTGAGGAAGAGGGTGGGGCCGGCGGGGAGGTGGGGGTTGTCGCCGAGCAGCGCCATGATGATCCAGGTCTTGGCGCCGTTGGCGCCGGTGATCAGCCATTTGCGGCCTTCGATGACGAAGTTCTCGCCGTCGAAGGTGGCGGTGGTGGCGAGTTGGCCGGGATCGGAGCCGGCGCCGTCGGGTTCGGTCATGGCGAATACCGAGCGCTGGTGCCCGTCGATGACCGGCTGGAGGTAGCGCTCGGTCTGCTCCGGGTTCGCGATCTTGGAGAGCAGGAACATATTGCCCTCGTCCGGAGCCGCACAGTTCATGGCGACCGGGCCCAGCGTCGACCAGCCGGCGGCTTCGTAGAGCACGGCCTGCTCCACGTGGGTGAGGCCGCGGCCACCGAGTGCGGTGGGGGCCTGGATGGTCAGCAGTTTCTCGGCGCGGGCGAGTTCCACGAGTTCCTGGCGAAGTTCGTCGGTGGGGCCGTGGGAGGTGAGTCGTGGGTCGCGCTCGTAGGGCACGATCTTGTCCGCGACGAATGCCCGGACCCGGTCACGTTCGGCGGCGAGCTCGGCGGGAATCGTGAAGTCGATCATGTGGTCACCTTCGTCCGGGGGCGTTGCGGACGAGCATACGAAACCTTGCCGCCCGGACTGAAGGCACCTGCCCGCAGGTACTCAGCGGACCCGGGCGACCTGACGCTGCCGCGCCCCGATCACCCGGCAGACCAGGTAGATCACGAACGAGATGGTGGTGACGAAGGTGGAGACCGGCGCCCCCGGCGCCAGCGACAGCAGGATGCCGCCCACCGCGGAGATCTCGGCGAAGACCACCGCCAGCACGGTGGCCCGCAGCGGGTCGGCGGTCAGCTGCGCGGCCGCGGCCGCCGGGGTGATCAGCAGTGCGAGCACCAGCAGGGCGCCGACGATTTGGACACCGAATGCCGCCGTGATCCCGAGCATCACCGCGAACAGGATGGACAGCGCCCGCACCGGCACCCCCCGGGCCACCGCGACTTCCGGATCGGTGCTGGCGAACAGTAGCGGCCGGTACACCACGGCCAGCACGGCGAGCACCGCGGCGGTGCAGGTGGCCAGCAGTGTCAGCCCACCGAAACCCACGCTCACCACCTGTCCGGTCAGCAGCGAGAATTTCGACCCCGCGCGCTCGGGACCGAGCCACAGGAACAGCACCGACAGGCCGAGGCCGAACGACAACACCACCGCGATCACCGAATCGCGCTCTCTGGCCCGGGTGCCGAGCACCCCGAACAGCACGGCCGCGACCACCGAACCGGCGATCGCCCCGAGCCCGACGCCCGCGCCGACCAGCAGCGCGGCGGCCGCACCGGTCAGCGAGAGCTCGCTGGTGCCGTGCACCGCGAACGACATCTGCCGGCTGATGATCAGCGGGCCGATCATCCCGGCGAGCAGCCCGAGCAGTGCCGCCGCGACAACGGCCTGCTGTACGAAGTCGTAGCCGAGCAGGTGTGCGGTGGTCTGGAACTCGAAGATCTTGCCCAGTACCTCGGAAAGCTTGTCCATCTACCCGTTCGCCTGTCCCGCTCGCGGGGTGAGTTCGGCCCGGGGGGCACCGGCGCGCGGGGTCCCCGGCTCGCCGTGGCAGTGGGCGCCGGCGGTGCCGAGGGCGTCCATGGTGTCACCGGTGCCGACCACGACCAGCCTGCCGCGGACACGCAGCACGTCGACCTCGGTCTGGTACAGCTCCGAGAGCACCGCTGAGGTCATGACCTCGTCCGGGGTGCCGATCCGGAACTTTCCGCCGACCAGGTAGAGGACGCGGTCCACCAGCGGCAGGATCGGGTTGATCTCGTGGGTGACGAACAGTACCGATGTGCCGTGGCGGCGCCGCCGGGCGTCGATCAGCCCGGAGACCAGCTGCTGGCTGGCCAGGTCGAGGCTCAGCAGGGGTTCGTCGCAGAGCAGTACCGCGGGGTCGCCGACCAGCGCCTGTGCCACCCGCAACCGCTGCTGTTCGCCGCCGGACATGCTCTCCAGCGGGGCCTTGGCGAACCTCTCCGCTCCGACATCGGCGATCGCGGCGGCGACCTTGCGCCGACGCTCGGCGCGGGCTCGCAGGCCCAGCCCCCAACGGTGCCCGTCCACGCCGAGACCGACCAGATCCACACCGCGTAACTGCACGCCCGCGTCGATGGTGCGCTGCTGCGGTATGTAGCCGATATCCGGGTGGCCCGCGCGCGGCGCGGCACCGGCGATCCGGGCGCTGCCCGAACTCAGGGCGAGCTGGCCGAGCAGGACCCGGAGCAGGGACGTCTTGCCGGAGCCGTTGGGTCCGAGCACCGCGATGAACTCACCCCGGGCGACACTGAGGTCCAGTTCCCGCCACAGGACGCGGTCGCCGAAGGCCAGCGTGGCCGATTCGAGCCGTACGGCGGGTTCCGGCGCGGGCCGAGTGGAGTCGTCGAAGCGCTCGGCCGCGACGCTGCCGTCACCGGCCGTCGTGGCGTGGTGCGTCGTCGAGGCGGTATCGCTGCTCATATCGATCCATCCGTTCCTCGGGTTCCGTCAGCCGATGGCGTCCGCCAGCGCCTGGGCGTTCTGCGTCTGCCACGTGACGAAATCCGTTCCGGACGGCAGGGTTTCGGTCACCTCTACCACCGGAATACCGGCGGCGACGGCGGCATCGCGCAGATCCCGGCCCACCTTGTCCTCGGTCTGCACGTTGTAGACCAGGACCGCGACCTGCTTGCCGGTGATCAGATCGCGGGTGGCGGCGACCGCGGCGGGCGACGGATCGGTTTCCTGCTCGATCGCCTCCTGGTAGTCCCGGGGCGTCCGGTCGACGGTACCGGCATCCTGCAGCAGGTAGTACGCCAGCGGTTCGGTCTGGATGACCGGGACGCCGGGGTGGTCGGCCGCGATCGCGTCGGTACTCGCGCCGACCTGTGCCAGCCGGTCGGCGAACTGCGCCGCCCGATCGGTGTAGTCCTGGGCGTGCGCGGGATCGATCTCGGCGAGCCGATCGCCGATCTGTCCGGCGACCAGGGCGACGGTTTCCATGTCGTACCAGACGTGTTCGTTCGAATCGTCCCGGATGGCCTCGTCCCGGGCCGCGACCGCTTCGACGGTGCGCTTACCGCGGCCCTCGATCGCCTTCGCGACGAACTCGTCGTAGTGGCCACCGTTGTACACGACCAGGTCGGCATCGCTGAGCTGCGCGGATTCCGATGCCGAGGTCTCGTGCGAATGCGGGTCGGCGGAGGGGTCGGAGATGATCGCGGAGACGTCGGCATCGGGCCCCGCGACAGTGCTCGCGATATCGGCCCAGACATTGGTCGAGGCGACCACCGACGGTTTGCCGGAATCGGAGCCGGCCCCGCCGCAGGCGGTGAGCGCTGCGGCCGCCGCCACCCCCACGGCGATGATCAGAGGGCTACGGACATAGTGAGGTGACACGGCAAATACCTACCAGGGTTAATGGAAATCGTTTCCGTTTTACTTTAGCAGCCCTGGCGGGAGAGTCTGAACCGACCGCCCAGTTCTAACACCGCCTGCCGCGCGGCCATGCCAAGCGGCTGAACATGCCCAGCTGGACACTGAACGCCGACGCAACCCCCATGCGTCGAGTGTTGCGAGACACCTCCAAGGTTGAGGCCCGTCTCGCCCTTGGCCGGAGGTGCTCAACGGTCGGCCTTCCATGGAAGGCCGACCGCACGTCGCATGAGCCGAAGGCTCGAGTCTCGAGGCCGAAACGGCGAGACCAAAAGGGCCTCAACCCCGCGACGCCGCAGGCGGCGCCAAAAACAATCGACCCTACTTCCCGAGCAACTGCGCGCAGCGCAGCAGGCCCAGGTGGCTGTAGGCCTGGGGATGGTTGCCCAGGGACCGTTCGGCGACCGGGTCGTATTCCTCACTGAGCAGCCCGGTAGGTCCGGCCACATCCACCAGCTGCGCGAACAGCGCTTCGGCGTCGGACCGTTTGCCGATCAGCAGGTATGCCTCCACCAACCACGCGGCGCACAGATGGAACCCACCCTCGCCGCCGGGCAGGCCGTCGTCGTGGTGGTAGCGGTACACCGTGGATCCGCTGCGCAGTTCGGCTTCGGTGGCCACCACCGTCGCGGCGAACCGCGGGTCGCTGGGATCGATCAGGCCGCTGAGTCCGATGTGCAGGGTCGCCGCGTCGAGGTCGGTGCCGTCGTAGGCGGCGGTGTAGGACTGGACTTCGTCGTTCCAGCCCTTGGCCTTGACCTCCGCCGCGATGGTTTCGCGCAGCGGCGCCCAGTCGCTGTCGACGGAGCGGTCGAACTTCTCCGCCAGGGTCAGCGCCCGGTCGATCGTGAGCCAGCCCATCACCTTCGAGTAGACGTGGTGGCGGGGGTTGCCGCGGATCTCCCAGATGCCGTGGTCGGGTTCGGTCCAGCGGCGCTGTACCGCCGAGACCATGGCGTGCACGAGTTCCCAGTCGGCGTCGGGCAGCACCTTGCGCGGATCGGTGGTGCCCTGCTTCTCCCGGGCGTGGGCCAGGCTGGTGATGAGGTCCACGATCGGGCCGAAGACGTCCAGCTGGACCTGCATATTTGCCGCGTTGCCGACCCGCACCGGCCGCGATCCGGCGTAGCCGGGCAGCTCGTCGATCACGGCCTCCGGCGGCAGGGTTTCGCCGTAGATGGTGTACAGCGGGTGCAGGCGTTCGGGGCCGGGCAGGGTTTCCAGCACCCGGTGCACCCATTCCAGATACTGTTCGGCCTCACCCAGGGAACCCAGCGAGACCAGGGCGCTGGCGGTGAGCGCGGCATCGCGCAGCCAGCAGTAGCGGTAGTCCCAGTTGCGGACGCCGCCGATATCCTCCGGCAGCGAGGTGGTGGCCGCGGCCAGGATCGATCCGGACGGCGCGTGTACCAGCCCGCGCAGGGTGAGCGCGGACCGTTTCATCAGGTCGGGTTTGAGGGCGGGCAGGTCGAGGGTCGCCGCCCATTCTTTCCAGTACAGTTCGGCGATCCGCCGCCGTTCGTCCTCACCGGTGGCGGCGGGCGTCAGATCGTGTGTGCCGCAACGCAGTTCCAGGACGATGGGGCCGCCGGACGGGTCCACGACCGCGGTGGCCGAATCGTGTGCGCCGTCGCTGTGGATCTGCCATTGCACCCCGGGGGCACGCAGCACGACCGGATCGTTGGTGCCCCAGACCCGCAGGCCGTCGGTTTCCACCTGGATGGATACCGGAACCTGGCCGAATTCCGGGCGCGGGGCGAAGGTGATCTCGGCGGGAGCCGTACCGGTGATCACCCGGGTGAGATCGGTGCGGTCGGGGTCCACGTCGTGCGGGAGATAGTCGGTGACCTGTAGTTTCGCCCAGCGGGTCTCGACGGTCATGGTGCCGTCGACGTATCGCTGGGACAGGGGCAGGCCCGGCCGCTGCGGCGTGATGGAGAAGTGCCCGGCGTCCATGCCGCCCAGCAGGTGGGCGAAGACGGCGGCCGAGTCCGGTTCCGGGTGGCAGAACCAGGTGACGGTGGCATCGGGGGTGACCAGCGCGACCGAACGCGGACTGGCCATCATGGTCAGCCGTTCGATCCGGGGCGCGCTGGCGCCGGCCAGCCAGGTGCGGCGTTCCTCGAGCAGGAAGGCCAGCGCGTGCGAGACCGCTTCGGTGCTGTCGACCCGGTATTTGGCCAGCGATTCGCCCTCGCCGACCTTGATGCCGATATCGGGCCCGCTCAGCGCGCGGAACGCTTTCTCGTCGGTGACGTCGTCGCCGAAGAACACCGCCGCCGACGCGCTCTCCTGATGACGGACCGTGCTGAGGGCCGAACCCTTGTCGGTCGGTACCACGGCCAGTTCGATCACGGCTTTACCCTCGGTGACCTGCACGCCGACCCAGCAGGCCGGTCCCTGGCGGGCCTGGACGAGGGCGCGGCGACCGATCTCGGGGGTGGCGTTGCGCACATGTAGCGCGACGCTGGCGGGTTTGGACTCCACCGTGACGCCCGGATGGTCCGCGGCGATCTTGTTGAGGGCGGTCACCACTTCCCGTAGCAACTGCCTGGCGTCACTGTCGATGGCGTGTACGAAACCCACGTCGAATTCCGAGCCGTGGCTGCCGATCAGCTGCACCTCGACCGGTAGCCGGGAGAGTGCGGCGAGGTCACGCAGCGCTCTGCCGGATATCACCGCGGCCGTGGTGCCGGACAGACCGGCCAGCGCGCGTAATGCCCGCACGGATTCCCCGTGCGGGTACGCCTTGGCCGGATCGGAGACGATGGGAGCGAGTGTCCCGTCGTAGTCCGATGCGACGAGCAGCCGAGGGACGCGCGCGACCGTCGACAGCGCTCGGCGGAGTTCCAGTGGCAGATCCTGTGCGCTCACACATCCAACCTATTGATCGGAGTTTTCGTTAAGAGGGGGCGCGCATGACAATACTGTGTCACGGCCGCTGATCCGATTCGGCGGGAAGTGTGGGCGGGTGCCCCCGGCTCGACGTGCGGGTGAAGGTGCGCCCGGCGTCGCCCGGCGCGGAATCCGCAGGCAGAGTTCACCGGCGCCGGGGGCGGACTGTGAGATTTTTCCGGCTCGCGCGACACCGCAGCGAACGTCTGGGTATCGCCGTGCTCCACCGGTATCGGCGGCCAGGCCACCGGGCGCGGCGGCCAGGTATCAGGAACGCTGACCGAGTAGGAGATCGACGGTCAGTTCGAGCCGTTCGGACACATCGGTCGCGGAGGCACGCCGGGTGAGCCAGGCGACCAGATTCGACAGCCACACATCGCTGATGACCCGGGCGATGGCGAGCTGGCGATCGGTGGGTTCACCGTCGTTCATGGCTCGGGCGAACACCCGGTCCATCACCTTGCCGACCCGGTCCACCTCGGCGGCGGCCGAGGCGTCGGCGAACATGAACGCACGGGTCATGGCCTCGGTGAGCAGCGGGTCGCGCTGCATCATCCGGGTGATCTGCGAGAGCAGCGCGTGCATCCGCTCCTCCGGTGACTGACCCGCCAGCGGTTTGCGTTTGCCCTCGAACTGCTCGAACTCCCGGGCCAGCGCCGAGACCAGCAGGTGCACCTTGGACGGGAAATACCGGTACAGGGTGCCGACCGCGACATCGGCGCGTTCGGCGACCGCGCGCATCTGCACCGCGTCGTAGCCACCTTTGGAGGCCAGCGCGAGGGTGGCGTCCAAGATCCTCTTGCGGCGTTCCCGCTGGGCGGCGGAGCTCAGTTCGTCCTCCCGCAGCGTGGTGACGGGGGCGGCTGTCGCCGCACCCGGATCGCCGGGCTGGGAACGGGAGGGGCTGGCCATGGAGGGGACTTCCTTTCCGTGACGTATCGCGGACGTTAGCGCGTGCGGCGATGCGGTAGGCGCTTCTCTTGACTTCCGCCCGCCGTGGATATTAGAACATGTTCTAGGTGTGGGAGTCACGCCGGAAAGGCGGTATGGACTGTGACCATCGCCACCACTGACGAGCATAAAGCCGTTCAACAGTCGATGAGCGGGTGGGCAGCAGCGGCGCAACCGATTGCAACAATGCGGGCCGACGCGACCGACTTCTGGCGTACGTATTGGGCAACGCTGACCGATCTCGGAATCTTCCGGGTGGCGGTGGCCGAGGAGGCGGGCGGCGCGGGCGGGTCGGTCTCCGACCTGGCCGTATTCATCGAACAGGCAGCACACGATATGGTCGGCGGCCCGCTGCTGACCACGGCGATCGCCGGCCTGGTGACCGCCGGGCGGTTGCCGGAGGAGCAGCCCTGCGGGATCGCGCTGGACACGGTCGCCGGGGACGAGGCCGCGCCCGCCGGCGGACCGGCGGTGCCGGCCCTCGACGGTGCCGGAACGCTCAGCGGTAGCTGGGAATCGGTACTCGGCGGCGCGCCCGGAACCGCGGTGCTGCTGCCGGTGGACACCGCGGACGGCCGGCGCTGGTGCCTGCTCGGCCCGGATACGCCCGGACTGCAGCTCGAAGCCCTGGAGCCCCTCGACCTGACCACCCCGCTGGCCCGGGTCCGCTGCACCGAGGTCCGGATCGACCCGGACGCGGTGTTCACCCCCGACTACGCGGTGGAAGACCTGCTGGTCGCGCTGGTCGTGGCCGAACTGGCCGGTGTGACCGGCTGGTGCCTGACGACCGCGGTCGACTACGCGAAGGTTCGCGAGCAGTTCGGCCGGCAGATCGGGTCGTTCCAGGCGGTCAAACACATCTGCGCGTGGATGCTGTGCCGCACCGAACTCATCCGGTCGGTGGCCGCCGACGCGGCCGCCGCGGTGGACTCCGGCGGGGCCGAACTGCCGATCGCGGCCGCGATCGCCGCCGCCATCAGCCTGGATGCCGCGGTGGACACCGCGAAGGACTGCATCCAGGTACTCGGCGGGATCGGCTTCACCTGGGAACACGACGCCCACCTGTACCTGCGCCGGGCGACCGCGCTGCGCCAGCTGCTGGGCGGCGCGTCGTACTGGCGGGCCCGCGTCACCGAGCTGACCCGGGCCGGTAAACGCCGCACCACCGGCGCGGACCGGGTCTTCGCCGACGCGGCGCTGGCCGGCGGTGAGACCGATACCGAGGTGGCCACCGACGAACTCGCCGCCGAGGTCGCGCGTATCGCCGCGCTGCCGGCCGCGCGGCAGCGCGGTGCGCTGGCCGACGCGGGGCTGATCATGCCGCACTGGCCGCAGCCCTACGGTCGCGGCGCCGATCCGATGACCGGATTGGTGATCTCGGAGGAGTTGCGCCGGGCCGGGCTGACCGTTCCCGACCTCACCATCGGCGGCTGGGCGATCCCAACCCTGCTGCAGCACGGTACCCCCGAGCAGATCGAGCGGTTCGCCTGGCCGACCCTGCACGGCGAGGTGGTGTGGTGCCAGCTGTTCAGCGAACCGGGGGCCGGTTCGGATCTGGCCGCCCTGCGCACCACCGCCGAACGCACCGAGGGTGGGTGGGTGCTCAACGGGCAGAAGGTGTGGACCTCACTGGCCAAGGAGGCGAACTGGGCCATCTGCCTGGCGCGCACCGACGCGAGTGCGCCCAAGCACAAGGGCATCAGCTATTTCCTGGTCGATATGCGCAGTGCCGGGATCGATATCCGGCCGCTGGTGCAGATCACCGGTGAGGCCCGGTTCAGCGAGGTCTTCCTGGACGGGGTCTTCGTTCCCGACGACTGCGTGGTCGGCGCGCTGGGCAACGGCTGGAAGATCGCCCGCTCCACGCTGTCGGCCGAACGGGTCGCCATGAGTGGTAACGGGATCGGGCCGGCGCTCGAGGAGCTGATCGCCAAACTCCCGGCGACCGGACGCGGGTCGGAGCTGCTGAACGATCGGCTGGGCGGTTTCGTCGCCGACGCCATCGCCGGGCTGCTGCTGGAACAGCGCGCGGCGGTCCGGATCCTGGCCGGCGCCGACCCCGGCGCGCAGAGCAGTGTGCGCAAGCTCGTGGGCGTGCGGCACCGGCAGGCGGTCGCCGAGTTCGCCGTCGAGGTGGCCGGCCCGGCCGGCGCGCGGACCACCGAGGACACCTCGGAATTCCTGCTCACCCGCTGTCTGTCGATCGCGGGCGGAACCGAGCAGATCCTGTTGACCGTGGCAGCCGAGCGGATTCTGGGACTACCCCGCGACGCGGCCGGTTAGTTCGTGCGACGACTGGAGAGCAGAACGTGGACTTCACTCGAGACGAGGCTCAAGAGGCGGTGGCCGAGGTCGTCGTCGGACTACTGGAGCGGGAGGCGGCGCGCGACGCCGAACTCTGGCCCAAGATAGCGGCTACGGGGCTGCTGTCGGTAGCGCTACCGGAACAGTTCGGTGGCGACGATATGGGCATCGACGCCGTATCGGTGCTGCTGACCGAGCTGGCCACCGATGCCGTGGCCGCCCCGGCGCTGCCCACCCTGGGCTTCGGCGTGCTGCCGCTGCTGGGGACGGCGCCCGAGGCGGTGGCCGCGGAGGTGTTCCCGGCGGTCGCGGAGGGCGCGGTGCTGACCGCGGCGATCAGCGAACCCGGCGCGCCCCTGACCACCGAACCCACCACCAAGGCCGAAGTGACCGGCGACAAGGTGCGGATCACCGGGTACAAGGTGGCGGTGCCGTGCGCCGATCAGGCCCGCTGGCTGCTCGTGACCACGGATTCCGGGGTCGCGGTGGTCGATTCGGATGCCGCGGGTCTGTCCCTGACCCCGTCGGCCGTATCCGGCGAACTCGCCGAATTCTCGGTGAAACTGGAGGGGGTCGAGGTGGCCGCGGACCGGCTGCTGCCGGACGCGGGCCCGCGGCTGCACCGGTTCGTGCTCGCCGCCATCGGCGCGGCGGCCGACGGTTTGCTCTCGGGTGCGGTGAAATTGACCGCCGCCCATGTGGGCACGCGGCGGCAGTTCAACCGGCCACTCGCCGAATTCCAGGCGGTGGCCCAGCAGATCGCCGACCTCTATGTGGTGTCCCGGACGCTGCATGTGGCCGCGGTCTCGGCCAATTGGGCTCTCGGACAGGACGATTCGAGTTCGGAGCGGCAGCAGCGGATCGACGACGATCTGAATGTGCTCGCCTACACTGTGGCCGCGGAACTTCCGCGTGCCATGCAGAAATGTCACCACCTGCACGGCGGTATCGGCGTGGATGTCACCCACTCGATGCATCGCTACTACTCACAGTCCAAGGACCTCGCCCGCTGGCTGGGCGGCGCCGCGTTGCGGCTCGAACGATTGGGGGCAGGGTGTTCATAGATCTGACCAGCGAACAGCGCAAACTACGCGACGACCTGCGCGCCTACTTCGCCGATCTCGTCACGCCGGAGGAGTCCGCCGCCATGGCGGTCAACCGGCACGGCGACGCCTACCGCGAGGTGGTGCGCCGGATGGGCCGCGACGGCTGGCTGGGTGTCGGCTGGCCCAAGGAGTACGGTGGCCAGGGTTTCGGCCCGGTCGAACAGCAGATCTTCTACAACGAGGCCTCCCGAGCCGATGTCCCGCTGCCACTGGTCACCCTGCTGACCGTCGGCCCGACGCTGCAGCAGTTCGGCACGCAGGAGCAGAAGGAGAAGTTCCTGCCCGGGATCCTCGCCGGGGATATCCATTTCGCCATCGGATATTCCGAGCCGGAGGCCGGTACCGATCTCGCGGCATTGCGCACCAGCGCGTCCCGCGACGATTCGGGTGACTGGATCGTCAACGGCCAGAAGATCTTCACCACCGGCGCACACGAGGCCGACTACATCTGGCTGGCCTGCCGCACCGGTCCGGCGGCCGACCGGCACCGCGCGATCACCATCCTGATCGCGGATACGTTGGATCCGGGCTATTCCTGGACCCCGATCATCACCGCCGACGGCGCCCATCACACCAACGCCACCTACTTCGACAGCGTCAGGGTTCCGGCGAACATGCTGGTCGGGGAGGAGAACAAGGGCTGGCGCCTGATCACCACCCAGCTCAATCACGAGCGGGTGAGCCTGGGGCCGTCCGGCAAGATCGAACAGCTCTACGACCGGGTCCGCGAGTGGGCGCGGCCGCGCGGCGTACTCGACGATCCCGACGCGCGCGCGTCACTCGGGCGCATCCATGCCATGACCCGGCTCAACGAACTGCTGAACTGGCAGGTGGCGGCCACGGCCGACGATCCGGACATCGATCCGTCACAGGTCATCGCGGATGCTTCGGCGACCAAGATCTTCTCCACCGAATCGCTGCAGGAGGCGGGCCGGCTGGCCGAGGAGATCATCGGCCGGTTCGGCGACCCGGCCGAACCCGCGACCGCCGAGCTGATGACCTGGCTCGACCGGCGGACGAAGCAGAACCTGGTGGTGACCTTCGGTGGTGGCGTCAACGAGGTGATGCGCGAACTCGTCGCCTCCGCGGGCCTGAAACTGCCACGCGTACCCCGCTGACCCGGTGAGTCCGGCGGCCCGCCGCCCCCGCCGCCGGTCGGCGGGCGCACACTCTCGAACCACCCGACCCTAAGGAGCAGCGTGCCGGACACAAGTACTCCGGAAGCGATCATCGCCGCCGCGGAACAGATCAAGGCGGCCGGGGCCAGCGCGCCGCGGCCCGGCCGCGACCCGGTGAACCAGCCGATGATCAACAACTGGGTGGAGGCGTTGGGCGACAGCAACCCCGTCTATATCGACGAGGCGGCCGCGAAGGCCGCCGGTTTCGACGGGATCGTGGCCCCGCCCGCCATGGCCCAGGTGTGGACCATGCTGGGTCTGGGCGGCCGCCGCCCGTCCGACGATCCGATGGAGGCCACCAACGCGCTGCTCGACTCCGCCGGGTACACCTCGGTGGTCGGCACCAACTGCGAGCAGATCTACCACCGCTATGTGCGGCCCGGCGAAGAGGTGAGCATCACCAGCGCGCTGGACAGCATCAACGGCCCGAAACGTACCGGGCTGGGCGAGGGTTTCTTCCTGACCTACCGCACCAGCTGGTATGTCGGCGACGAACTCGTCACCGAGATGCTGTTCCGCATCCTGAAGTTCGCCCCGGGTGCGGTCGCCGCCCCGGAACCGGCTCCCGCCGAACGGGTGCGGCCGCTGGTCTCCCACGACACCGAATTCTTCTGGGAGGGTACGAAGGCCGGCGAACTGCGGATCCAGCAGCTTCCCGACGGGTCCCTGCGTCATCCGCCGATCCCGGCGATCTGGCAGGACAAGACCGAACCGGTCGCCTATGTGGTGTCCTCCGGGAAGGGCACGGTGTTCAGCTACGTCGTGCACCACGCGCCCAAGGTGCCGGGCCGCGATCTGCCGTTCGTGGTCGCGCTGGTGGAACTCGACGAGGGGGTGCGGATGCTGGGTGAACTGCGCGGTGTCGAACCCGAGCAGGTCGAGGTCGGGCTGGAGGTCGTGGCCGGTTTCGAGAAGCTCGACGACGATACGGTGCTGCCCTTCTGGAAGGTGAACCCATGACCGCCACATTCGATCCGGCCACGGTCGGTGTCGGGACCGAACTGCCCGAACTGTCGATCCACGCCGATCCGACGTTCGTCATCAGCACCGCACTGGCCACCCGGGATTTCCAGGATGTGCACCATGACCGGGACAAGGCGATCGAACGCGGTTCGAAGGACATCTTCGTCAACATCCTCACCGATACCGGTCTGGTGCAGCGGTTCGTGACCGACTGGTCGGGTCCGAGCACGGTCGTGAAATCCATCGCGCTGCGTCTCGGGGTGCCGCTGTACGCGTACGACACCCTGACTCTCACCGGCAAGGTCGTCGAACTCGACGGCGAGGATGTCCGGCTGGAGGTCGTCGGCAAGGACAGTCTGGGCGATCACATCGTCGCGACGGTGGTCGTGACCGTACCGGGTGCCGGAGGCGGGGCGTGAGCGCAGCCACGACGCACAGTCGGTGTCCAGCCCGCGGAATGAGGAACGCATGACTACTTCGCAACATCCCCTGTCCGGCCGGGCCGCCATCGCGGGGATCGGCGCCACCGATTTCTCCAAGGAATCCGGTCGCAGCGAACTGCGTCTGGCCGCCGAGGCCGTGACCGCGGCCCTGGCCGACGCCGGGCTCACCCCGGCCGATGTCGACGGCCTGACCACCTTCACGATGGATACCAACCTGCAGGTCGCGGTCGCCCGCGCGGTCGGCATCCCGCAGTTGAAGTTCTTCAGCCATATCGGGTATGGCGGTGGTGCGGCATGCGCGACCGTGCAGCAGGCGGCGATGGCCGTGGCGACCGGGGTCGCCGATGTGGTCGTGGCGTACCGGGCGTTCAACGAGCGGTCGGTTTCCCGGTTCGGGCAGTTCTCCACCTCGCTGGCGGCCGCGCCCACATCCTCGGGTATCGACGCCGGCTGGTCGTATCCGCACGGGCTGGGTACGCCCGCCGCGCAGGTGGCGATGGTCGCCCGGCGGTACATGCATGTCTACGGCGCGACCTCCGCCGATTTCGGCCGGGTCGCGGTGGCCGACCGCAGGCACGCGGCGGTGAACCCGAACGCGTTCTTCTACAACAAGCCGATAACCCTGGAGGATCACCAGAATTCGCGCTGGATCGCCGAACCGCTGCATCTGCTGGACTGCTGTCAGGAATCCGACGGCGGCGTGGCGATCGTGGTGACCAGTGTGGAACGGGCGCGGGACCTGCCGAACCCGGCGGCCGTGATCACCGCCGCGGCGCAGGGCAGCGGTGCCGACCAGTACGTGATGACGAGCTACTACCGCGACGCCTTGACCGGGTTGCCGGAAATGGGCCTGGTCGGCGACCAGCTGTGGGAGCAGAGCGGTTTGCGGCCCGCCGATATGCAGGCCGCAATTCTGTACGACCACTTCACCCCGTTCGTCCTCATGCAGCTGGAGGAACTCGGTTTCTGCCCGCGTGGTGAAGCCAAGGATTTCATTGCCGACGGGGCTATCGAAATCGGCGGAAAACTCCCGATCAATACCCACGGCGGGCAGTTGGGGGAGGCGTATATCCACGGAATGAACGGTATCGCCGAAGCCGTCCGCCAGTTGCGCGGAACATCGGTGAATCAGGTCGACGAGGTGGAGAACGTCCTGGTCACCGCGGGGACCGGGGTGCCTACCTCGGGGCTGGTGCTGAGCGCGGACCGGGCCGCGTAACCGGGCCGGAGCCGGTTGCGCTGTCAACCGTGATAGACACCTGCCGGGCCGCGTCCGGTGTGCCGGTCGCGGCGCGGCGTCCATTCGACGTCCGAGCTGAGCGGGTGGATGCGGACATCGGGAATCGGTCACCGTGTCTTCGGCGAGGTTGTGAGTATTCACAGTGGGGAACAAGATATAACTGTCGACCCCGCAATGGGCAGTACGTTTGCCGGCAAGGAGCTGATAAACGTGAAAAACTCGTCATTTCATATTGCCGATTCGCTCCCGGACCGGCCGTCCGGCATGTAAACATGTGGCTGTTCTTGGCAGTGAGCAGGTTCGAGGTATCGGGTTGGCCGGGTCGCGGGCGCTGATCGCGCGCATTGTGGCGGTGTTCGCGCTGTTGTTCTGCGCTGTCATCGCGCTGCGCGGACATATTCCGGGCATGCCGGACAGCAGCGGTTCGGCGGGCAACGCGCCCTCGGCCCTCACCGTGGCGCTGATGCCGGTGCTGCTCACCGTCTCGATCGTGGTGCTGCTGGCCGGCGTGATCGCCTCCCAGCATCGGCTCCCGCTGGCACTGCCCGACCTCGACTCCGCTACCGAGTCGCATTGGCGGCTGGGCCGCCTCGGCTTGGCCGTGCTGTTCCTGCTGGCCCTCGTCGGTGTCCTCGCGGCGATCGTGTTCGCCGTCTACTTCATCGGGTTCCAGCGCGTCGCCGAACCGGTTCCGGCCGCGCCGCCCGGTTCTCCCGCCCCACAGCACCCCGCGGTGCCGCCCGGGATGGAGGAGGATCAACCCGTCCTGACCGGAACCGGGTTGTTCCTGGCCACCGCGGCCGCGGGCACACTGGTGGCGGTGGCCGTGACCGGTCTGGTCGTCGTCACCGTCAACACCCAGCGGCGCGAACGAACCGAGGAACCCGACGACGCGTTGCCGGCCGCCGGGGACATGCCCGCCACCGATACCGACACCCTGGTCAAAGCCGCCGAGATGGGGTTGGCCGCCATGAACGCGGCCGGACAGGATCCGCGCGCCGCGATCATCGCCTGCTATCTGGCGATGGAACGCGGCCTGGTCTACGCGCGTGGTCTGGCCCCGCTGGCCTCGGACACACCCATGGAAGTGCTGGCGCGCGCATTCGAGCACGGGGCCCTGCACGAGGCCTCGGCCCGGGAGCTGGTCGCGCTGTTCGAAGAGGCACGGTTCAGCCCGCATTCCATGCTGTCCTGGCAGCGCATGCGGGCCGAACAGCTGTTGCGCGTAGCGCTCTCCGACCTGCAGAGCACCCCGGATCCGGCCGTATCGGCCGCCCCGGATCCCGGTGGCTACCCGCCCGCTCTACCGCCGCATGCCGGTGCGCCGAGCGGGGTGGGGCCGAGATGAGCAGACCCTGGATCGTCGTGGCCGCGATCCTCGCGGTCGCGGGCCTCGAGGTGGCCGCCTGCCTGCGGGCCCGCGAATTCGTACTGATCGCGGCCGGGGTTCCGGTCGCGATCGCGCTGTGCTGCTTCGTCTGGGTGCTGCTGCGTCCGGAGAAGAGAGAAAAGGAACTCGCCGACGAGATGGAGAACGGGCCCGCCGAAATGCTGCGCCACTGGCATGCCCGGGCCGAAATGCTCGTCGACCGCGCCGACGGTAGCCGCGCCGACTGGGATCGGCATCTGCGGCCGCTGCTGGCCAAGGAGTTCCAACTGTCCGCCGGCCTGCGGGTCAGCAAGAACCGGCGGGCACTGGAAAGTGCCGGGATCCATCTGTTCGGCGCCGAACTGTGGCGCTGGGTGGACCCGGCCGATTCGGCGCTGCGTGACCAGAACACGCCCGCGCCGGGCCGCGCGGCTCTGGACGAGATCCTGAGCCGCCTTCAGAGAATGTGAAACGGGTCGACCCATTGCGAGAAAACACATGACGATGCCCTTGGACGCGACCGTCCAACGCACCGAAGCCGTGCTCCGGGAGGTTTCCCGGGTGGTGGTCGGTAAACGCGACGAGCTACAGCTCATCATGATCGCGATCCTGTCCGGCGGGCATGTGCTCATCGAGGATCTGCCCGGACTGGGCAAAACATTGATCGCGCGGTCCTTTGCGGCCGCCCTCGGCCTGGACTTCACCCGGGTGCAGTTCACCCCCGACCTGCTGCCCGCGGACCTGCTCGGCTCCACGATCTACGATATGTCCACCGGACGTTTCACGTTCCGCCGCGGCCCGGTGTTCACGCATATGCTGCTCGCCGACGAGGTGAACCGCACTCCGCCGAAAACGCAGGCGGCGCTGCTGGAGGCGATGGCCGAGGGACAGGTCAGCATCGACGGTGAGACCTTCCCGCTGCCTCAGCCGTTCGTCGTACTCGCCACCGACAACCCCATCGAATACGAGGGCACCTATCCGCTGCCCGAAGCGCAGCTGGACCGGTTCGCGATCCAGTTGCGCCTGGGCTACCTGTCCGAGCAGGACGAGACCCAGATGATCCGCCGTCGTCTCGAACGCGGCGCGGTGCCGCCACGGGTGAACCAGGTGGTCGACGCCAAAGGCCTGCTGGAGATGCGGCACGCGGTGGAGTTCGTCTCGGTGCACCCGGACGTGGTGAGTTATGTGGTGGCGCTGGCGAGCGCTACCCGGGCCCACGCGCAGGTCGAGGTCGGCGCGAGTCCGCGCTCGGAACTGGATCTCGTGCAGATGGCCCGCGCCCGGGCCCTGCTGAACGGCCGTGACTTCGTGGTCCCCGAAGATGTGAAGGCCCTGGCGATCCCGGCCATGGCGCACCGGATCACCCTGCGGCCGGAGATGTGGGTGCGGCGCATCCGCGGCGAGGATGTGATCAGCGAATTGCTGCGCCGCCTGCCGGTTCCCCGCGCCGCCACGCCATGAGACATCGCGACGCCAGTGCCACGGTGGAGGCCCGGCTGCGCTGGCGTCCCGCCCCGCTGACCTACCTGCTCGCCATCGCCTCGGCTGTCGCGCTGCTGGTTGCGGTGGTGGCGGGCAGCTGGCAGTTGGTCGTGTTCGCCTCGCCCATGCTCGGTGTGCTGGCCGGCGCGCCCTGGCAGGTGTCGCGCACCCGGATCCAGGTGGACGGTGGCGGTACCCAGCGGTGTTTCGAGAACGAGGAGGTCACGGTCACCATCGCCGTCTTCGTCGATCAGGGGCAGGCGCTGCTGCGCTGTAAACCGGTCGCGGTCGACGGGATGACTGTGACGGTGGAGGAATCCGCGGATTCCGGGGTGGCCCCGGCCGGGCTGCGGTTGACGGTCTCGGCGGCGCGCTGGGGTCGCTATCCGATAAAGGTGCGGGTCAAGGCATTGAGTCCGGCCGGAATGGCACTGGCCACCGCGACCCTGCCCGCCGGGGAGATCTACGTCTACCCGATCACCGACCCGCAGCGGATGCGGATGCCGCGCACCGAACTTCCCGAACGCCTCGGTGTGCACCTCACCCGCAGGCACGGCCCCGGCGTGGAGTACGCAGATATCCGCCCGTACGCCCCCGGCGATCAGTTACGCACCGTGAACTGGCCGGTCAGCGCCCGTCGCGGCCGGTTGTACGTGACCGAACGCCTGACCAACCGTTCGGCGGACGTGGTCGTCCTGGTGGACACATCCCAGCAGGCGCCCGGCCCTGCCAGCGACGCGCTGGAACTCTCGGTGCGGGGGGCCGCGCAGGTCGTCCAGTCCACGCTGCAGGCGGGGGACCGCACCGCGGTCGTCTGTTTGGGACAGTCCCCACGCTGGCTGCGCCCCGATATCGGGCGCCGGCAGTTCTACCGGATCGTCGACACCGTGCTCGATGTCGGCGACGAATTCATCCCCACCACCGGTACTCTCGCGCCCTACGCGGCGGTGCCGCTGGGGGCGGTCATCGTCGCGTTCACCACCCTGCTGGACACCCAGTTCGCGCTGGCACTGATCGATCTGCGCAAGCGCGGCCACGTGGTGGTGGCGGTGGATGTGCTGCGCGGGAGCCCCTTCGCGGGCGCTCTGGACCCCACCATGGAGAAGATGTGGCAGCTGGAGCGGATGTCGATGTACCGCGATATGAGCACGATCGGGGTGGATGTCGTCCCGTGGGCCGCTGATACCCGCCTCGACCAGACCATGCGCCTGCTGCCCCGGCACCGCCGGATGATCCGGGTGCGCCGATGATCAAATTCCTCGCGCATCTGTCCGGCACGCTACTGGTGCTGCTGGTCGCCCTGGTCCAGCCGTGGGCGGCTCCGGCCGCGATCGTGCTGGTGGTGGTCGGCTGGTGGTGGCGCTGGGGAGCGGTCGGCGCGGTTCTGCTGGTGATCGGGGTCCTCGCGCTCTCCGACACCGGCCTGGTCGCGGCGGCCGCGGCAGGGCTGGTGGCCACCGCCTATCTGCTGAACATCGCGACCGTGACCGCGCCACGCGGAGTGGTCCCGACCACCCTGCCCTCGGTAGTAGGTGCGGTCCTGTGGACCGCGGCGGCGGGTGGGGCGGCCCTGCTGCCGGTCGAACTGGAATGGGCGCCGGTGGTCGCCCCGGTGCTGGTGATCCTGTTGTCGTCGATCCTCACCTACAGCATCACCACAGCCCGTCGGCGGCCTCCAACAGCAGCGCAGCCCGGGGCGGGCACGCAAGATACGCCGACAGCGCGCGCGGATTCATGAAGTGATCGCGACCCCCGCCCCTTTCAAGATATAGCCGACCGGGGGGCTTGCGGCAAGGCCCGGGTGGTGCCGCATACTCGCTGGCCGAGCCCACAAGCGTGGGACAGAGAGGTTACGAGGTGCGAGAGCGGTCGTCGGCGAACGGATACGAGAGCGGAGCCACAGGGCAGCGGCGGGCGGTGGAGGCCGAGGTCGTCATCGTGGGCGCGGGCCCGACCGGCCTGATGCTGGCCGCCGAACTGAGCCTGGCGGGAGTGCGCCCGCTGCTCCTGGAGAAGTACCCACAGCCCCGGGCCACCCAGAAGGCCCAGGGCCTGGGCGGGCAGATCCTGCAACTGCTGCACTACCGCGGGCTGCTGGAGCGGGTCGAAGCGGCCGTGACCGCCCCCGCCCCGCCGCCCCGCTACCCCTTCGGCGGTGTGCAGGTGGACCTCACCGGCATGGTGGACCCTCCGTTGCGCGGGCTGCCACTGCCGCAGACGCGGCTGGAGGAGCTGCTCGCCGAGCGGGTGGGTGAGCTCGGTGCGGATATCCGCCGCGGCCACGAGGTGGTCGGCGTGCGTCAGGACGACACCTCGGTGACGGCGGAGGTGTCCGGGCCGGACGGTCCGTACCGGATCACCGCGCGCTATCTCGTCGGCTGTGACGGCGGGCGCAGCCGCATCCGGGAGATGGCCGGTATCGCGTTCACCGGTACCACCTATCCCGAGGTGAACCGGATATGTCAGGTCACCGTGCCGGATTCGGTGACCCGCCTTGGCAACGGCGATCTCGAAGTTCCGGGAATGGGCCGGATCACCACCGGTTTCACCCGCACCGCACACGGTGTCTTCGGATACGGGTCACCGACCCCGGAAATGCTGATGTTCTCGACCACCGAGGACGAGTCCACCGATATCGCCGACGACGAACCGATGTCCCTGGCCGAATTCCGGGACAGCGTGCGCCGCGTGCTCGGCACGGAGATCCCGTGGGGCGAACCGCTGCGGCTGGCGCGTTTCACCTTCAAGGACCGCCACGCCGAGACCTATCGGGCCGGCCGGATCCTGGTGGCGGGCGACGCCGCCCACCTGCTGCCCGCAACCGGGTCGGGGCTCAACACCGGTCTGCTCGACGCGGTGAACCTCGGCTGGAAACTCGCCGCCGACATCCACGGCTGGGCCCCACCCGGACTGATCGACAGCTACCACGAGGAACGCCATTACGCGGGAGCTCGTGCCCTGCGGCAGACCCGTGCCCAGGTGGCGTTGCGGCGCGGACTCGACCCGGCCGCGGACGCGCTGCGGGAAGTGGTCTCCGAGCTGCTCGCCGACGAGCAGTCCGCCCGCCGGGTAGCCGGTTTCATCGCGGGCACCGATGTACGCTACGACCTACCCAACCCGAACCACCACCCGTTGACCGGTACGTTCGCCCCGGACCTCGCCCTGCGCACCGACCGCGACGCGACCACCGTCGCCGACCTGCTGCACTCCGCACGGCCGGTCCTGCTCGATCTCGCCGACCGAGCAGAAGTACGTGAGGTCGCCCGGGAGTGGCGAGACCGCGTCGATATCCGGACAGTCACCACCGACGACCTTCCGGCCGCCGCGCTGCTGATCCGTCCGGACGCCCATATCGCCTGGGCCGCCGCGGTCGGCGAGCCGGCCGATATCGCGGCGGACGGGCTTCGTGCGGCGCTGACCGGCTGGTTCGGTGCGCCGAGTGAGTCGCCGGCGTTCGCCGCTGAGCCAGGCGCCTGACAGGTAGCGGTCCCCACCCACCGGTCGCAGTATCGGCGGGTGGGAGCCGCGACTCACCACTCGATATCGCCCCACCGAGCGCGGTTTCGTCCCGGGAGAACGTCGACGTCGGCTCAATGGCTTCCGAGGTCGATGGTGATGATCTTCACGACGGGGTGCGGATCGCCCTCGCTGCCTTCCGTGGTCGCGTTGCAGTACTGGTAGTCGATACGGCCCGCACCACTGATCTCGTAGTGGATGGTGCGCGAGTAGCCCTCCCACTTCGGACCGTGGTGTTTACCGCGAAGCACGGTCGAGGTGCCGACCGGCGGTGGAGTTCCTGGAGTGGATGAGACATGTTCCCAGAACTGCCGGGCCGAAGTGATCCCCACACGGTCGGCCAAGCTGTTCCAGGCGTCCAGGTACTGCCGGTGCACCAGGACGCGGTAGGTGGGTTCAGTGGATGGTCGTCCGCCGGGCGCGCGGGCGGCTACGAATGGCCGATACGCCCCGGGCTGCGGGTCGCGTTCAGACGTCATCGCTCGGCTGCGGAGCGTCGACCTCGACGTAATCGAACTCTCCGACCGGCCCGCTGTGCACGGCTCGGCGCAGTGGATCCCGCATCACCGCGGCGGTGGTCGCCCACGCGTGGAGGACTTCTCGGAGTGGATTGGGATCCTCGGAAGTCACAGTGAGCACTACGGCGTTTCGGATCTCGGCGAGCGCTTCGGCTCGATCGTCGGAATCGAATTCCGCCAGCCAGGCCAGTCCGCCCAGTTCCACCGGGGTGGGGACATCGGTTCGCGCCAGCACCGCCTCGGCGGAGAACAGCTGAGTAATGGTGGCAGCGGCTTCCCTGAGCGCGGCGATGCGCTGGGCTTCGAACATTACGAGCACCGACCCGTCGGTGTCGCGTAACGACGCCGACGACCGTTTCGCCTCGTCGAGGAACTCGCGGCGCCGGGCCCCCGCTAGATCGCTGACCTGGAACATCGTCATGCCATAATAGTAGCGAAATTATGCCATGCCTGGTAGGCGGGACAGTATTCACAGGATCGGCGGGTGCAGGCCGCGATCGATCACCTCGACCCCCACCCACGGGCACGGCCCGGCATGCGGGCCGATCCGGCCCTGCACCAGGCGGACGATTTCCCGGCAGTCGCTGCCCGGGCAACCGACCGAGCGGATCACTCCGTTCGGCCGGTAGTCCACGCGCAGGACGATCCGCAACTGCCTGGTTGTGATGGTGGGCCCGCACCCGCAACCGGGCAGGGAATCCACTACCCGCACGCCGATCCACGGGCAGATACCCGAGACGTTGCGTTCGTGTTCACCGATGTGCCCGTCCACGACCGGTGCCCCTTTGAGGCAGAAGAGATATTCCGGGCATCGCACCCGGCGATGGCGCCGTGTGCTGTGCGTCCAGTCCAGCAGCCCGCCCGTGATCCACGGGACCGCATGGTCGGCACATTGCGGCCACACCGGGCCGCCGTCAGCGAGCACGGCCGTGGGCTGCCCGATACCGGGCGATTATCCGATCGATATCGCGCTGCGGGTGGAACTCGTCCGAGTACTCGAGTGCGCGCAGCCCGGCAGCGACCCGTTCCAGCAGTGCTCGATCGGTGCCGTGCTCAGCGTGCCGGAGCGACCGAGCGATCGCGATGGCCTGATTGCCGATCGGGCCTCTGATCGGTAGGGCCGAACTCGATGCGTTCGGATGCTTTTTCATGGGGGCTCCCCTCGGACTCGATTCGTCTCGCGTCTTGCCTGTTTCGAGGGAACTCGCAGCCCGGGCGGGACGGAAGGTAGCAAGTCGCCGAAAGGCGGGTTGCCATACCGGGCCCTGGGTCAGAATGAACCCCTGAGCAGGAGGGGAATTCGATGACCGCCCGCAGCGTGGCACCGGCTGTGGGCCGGGCGGCTCTCGCCGATGAATTGGCTCGGGAGATCAAAAGACTCAGAACAGAAGCGGGTATGAGCCAGCGAGTACTCGCCGGCAGAATCGGCTACTCCAGGCAATACGTCTCGATGGCGGAGTGGGAGGACGCGAACTTGCCGTCGCGGGAGCTGATCTCTGCGCTAGACGGCGCGCTCGGGGCGAACGGTGGATTGATCCGGCTTCGTGACCAGGCGCAGGACCTTCACCGAGCGGGGCAGTGGCAGGTGGCATCCGCTCCTTCGCACCCGGTTCATCCTGCGGCCCGTCTACCACTGGAGACCCGAAGTGATCTGGTCGGCGAATTGCTGCCTGTACTCGCAACTCCGGGCCGGTCGGACAGCGGTATCGAGGCGATCCACAGTCCGCATGCAGTTGCCGAGACCTACGCGCAGCAGAGTGATGTGGCCGGGGAAGTCCGTGCACTGGCGAAACAGGCCGGCAATATCGATGTTCTCGCTGTGCGCGGCCTCGGGATAATCGGTCTCAACGACTCGCTGCTGCGTAAAGTCATTCCCTCCGGAACCCGGTTGCGAGTGATGCTGTTGCACCCGGATTCGATGGCAGTTGCTCATCGCGCTGCACAGATCGGCGAATCACCTGAGTCCTTTGCAGCCGGAATCCGTCTTGCCATCAAGCGGATCAGCGAACTGTCATCGGAGGATCGATTCGTCCAGGTCTATACCTACGACCAATCCCAGTGTGGCGAATCATCAGGGTCGACGACGTCCTGTTCGTCACCGCGTTCACGACTGACCACGAAGGGCACAACTCTCCGATACATCGACTCGAACCCCAGGGTCCCGGCGTCCTGCACCAGGCGTTCGTGCAGACGATGGAACAGGCGTTCGCCTCCGGAGAACGGATAGTTTGAGATGGCATCACGAGTGATAGAGGCCGAATACAAGGCTCGGCTGACCGATCCGGACTCGGTGCGGGCGAAGCTGGCAGGTCTGGCAGCGGCCGAGGTGGTTACCTACCATGATGCCTACTTCGACGATGGAGCCCGAAGTCTGCACGCTGGCGACCGCGAATTACGGCTGCGAACCGTGCGGGGCAGCGGATCGGTCCGTCATTTGCTTACTTTCAAGGAAGCGGCGGTAGATCTGGAGACCGGCTCGAAACCGGAGTACGAAACAGACATCGGAGGGCGCGAAGTTCTTGAGCAGATCCTCTACCGTCTCGGTTACCGGCCGTCGATCTCTTTCACCAAAGAATGTGAGAACTATCGGTTCATGACGAACGGCCGCAATGTCCTCGCGACAGTGGTAACTGTGCCGGAGATAGACGGTACGTTCTTGGAGTTGGAAACTCTCGTCGACGCCGATGAGGATCTGGACAGCGCGCTGTCCGATCTCCGGAAAAGCCTCTCCGCACTCGGGGTATCCGACGACCACCTCACCACAGAGCTGTACACCGACGCGGTAGCGGAAAGCCGGGGCGGCGAAGGTCATTGAAATACGGGCGAGGTTGCGAGCGAGCACCGGCGACGCGGGTTCCGAGTCGTGTGCGCAGCTGAACCGCCTGTTCTACATGTGACCATTGCCTACGCCAATTCGGATGTGATCGCGCCGCCTGAAGTAGACGAGGCGATGGCGATGCTCAATCGCAGTTCGCCGAATGCGCGATTGAGAGTCTCGGAAGTCTCGATGGTTTTGCTCCACCGTGGAGGGACCGCGTACTCGTGGGACCTGATCGCGCGAATTCCGCTCGGGAGGTCCTGCGTCCTGCTGGCGCTGAGCGGAACGCGATACTTTCTCCGCCCTCCGTTCAGACGCGGTCTATCGTTGCCAACCAGGCCGGTGCGCCGTGGTCGTGGAATCGGGTTTCGATCCGGTCCCGTACGACGGCCGCGATGCTCCAGCCGCTGGTGGGGGTGAAAGCCGCGTTCAGTTCCTCGAGGCCCAGCGGATGCGGGCCGAGGTCCGGACCTTCGTCACTGAAACACAACACGTACAGCGTCGCGCCGGGGTCGGTCACCGATGCCAGGCTCGCGATGTACGGGTGGCGCTCCTCCGCGTCGAAGGTGTGGAACAGCCCGCAGTCCAGCACAGTGTCGAAGCTGCGGTCGATCTTGCCCAGTTCGAGCGCGTCGGCGGCGAGGAAGTCGGCTTCGAGGCCCCGGCCGGCTGCCTTTTCCCGGGCAGTTTCCAGGGCTGTCTCCGCCACGTCGACACCGAGTACCGGCAGACCCAGCTCGGCGATGTGCAGCGCGTTCTCCCCCGTTCCGCAGCCCGCGTCGAGTACCGATCCGGTGAAACCGCCCTCGGCGGCCACGCGCACCACGGCCGGTTGCGGGCGGCCGGTATCCCACGGGGCGGGACCATCCTGGTAGGAGGCGTCCCACGGCCGCCCGGCACTGCGCTCGTGGCTGGTGGGTCGCCTGCCGCCGAACGGATCGTCGGTGCGGTCTCCCTGTCGTCCGGGCAATGCCGTCACCTCCCTGTTTCGGGTCTGGTCACCACATGGTGGCACGGCCGGCGGTGAATACCGAGGTTCGACCGGCACCTGTCGGACTCCTGCGGTTCAATGCGTGCTGTGGACACTGTGGACTTCGCGCGGGTCGTAGCGGAATTCGGCTCCGGCTCCGCGCTGCTCGTCGAACCGGGGACCGCGGCTGCCGCGCACGTCCCCGCCCACTGGGCCCCGATCGCCGGTGCCCGCGACCCCCGCGTCCGGAGTGCGGCCGCAGTGGCTCTGTGGAATCTCGACATGTTCGAGCTGGTGCCCCGGTTCGGTGCGGTGCTTGCCGAATGTCTCGACGATGTGCGGGTCTGTCTGCTGCGTGGCGACTGGGTATTGCTGTATGCGCTGCGGAAACCGTTCCAGCCGCACGAGTTCCGTATCGGCTGGGATCCGGCGACATTCGGCGCCGATGTGCCGCGCCACTGGGATGCGCTGCCGGAGCCACTACGGGTTTTCCTCGGCATGGTCCATGCCGGATTCACCGACCTCGACGGCATCTCCTTCGGCCTCACCCGTCCTCGCGATATGCAAACCTATGACGAGCTCGGCCTGGCCGAATCGGTGCGGAACTGGGACACCGACGAACGGATCCCGGGCGACCGAGCGATGTTGATCGCCAAGGGCCTGGGCGATACCAACTACTTCGCCTCACCGGATCTGCCCGGTGACACGGTCGGCTGGGAGTACGGCGGCGATATGGAGCGGCCCATGGATTTCGGCCGGACCCTCGACGACCTGATGGGCTACGGTTTCCAGCTGGAACGCGACCTCCCACCCGAACCTGTCGCGTCGGTCACGCCGGACGAACTGCGGCAGCGGGTCGCCGCCCTGCCGACCGTGCGAGCGGCACGAGCGGTCGTGTGGAACCGCGAACTCACCGAGGACGCCGCTCGCGCCCGCATCCGCGAAATCGTCACCGAACTGCTCGACGCGCTCGGCGGCCAGCTCGCCGCCCGGCCCCAGGACGGCCCGGACGGGGAGACGATCCTGCCCTGCGACGACGACGCCGGAAACGTCTACCAGGTCGATCGGCTCGAAGCCCGCTATTTCCTCGAGCCACCGCCACCGGACCGGCCGCAGGCCTATCTGCCTTTGATCCTGCGGATCTGGGAGCATCAGGGCTGGAAGGTCACCACGTCCACTGGAGCCGACGGTATCTTCGGCGAGGCCCGCACCTCGGACTGGTACGAACTCACGCTTTCCCATCGAGACGACGAGGTCCTACGTCTGGCCGTGGCCTCGCCGGGTTTCCAGCGGCTGCGCTGAGGACGCCGCACGGGCTCACCGTGAGTGTCGCTCCGACGGGTTCGGTCGCGATCCGTGAGCCGACTGTTCGGCCCGCCAGGTGAGCAGCGGCCCGGCGGTCAGCACCTCGCCGTGGCCCACGCAGACGGTATCGGCGTCGAACCGGGCCAGCCGGTACGCCGCCGCCTCGACGGCAGCGCTGTCGAGGTTGAACACTCCGGGCATGGTGACACCCCGCACGTTCGCCAGTGTGTCACCGGTGAAGAGCACTCGATGGCGTGGCAGGTGCAGCGCGATGCTGCCCGCCGTATGGCCCGGAACCTCGACTACTTCCGCGCCGCCGCCGAATTCGAGAATGTCGCCGTCGTGCAGTTCGCGGTGGACCGGGGCCGGGCGGGGCGGTGGGCCCGGTTCGAGAGCTTCGGCGATGGGGCGTTCCCAATCGCGCAGTACGGGCGCCGGTTGCGGACGCCTGCCGCGCACGATGTCGGCATCGGCGTGGTGGGCCCAGATCTCGGCACCGTGGGCGGCGAGCTCGGCCGCGGAGCCGATGTGATCGTCGTGTGCGTGGGTGAGGACAACCCGCCGCACCGCCGCCGGCGCGAATCCGAGTGCGCCGAGGCCTTCGACGATCTCGGTGAAAGAACCGGGTAGGCCGGTATCGATCAAGGTGATCTCCCCGTGGTCGTCCCACACATAGACATTGAGGTCGTTGACCTCGGGGAACCGCAGTGTCGTCAGCCGGGGTGATACGGGCACGATCTCCACGAACGCGAAGCTACCGGCGCCGCCCCCGTGCCCGCCGCTTTCTCTGCTCTGAGCAGCGGCGGGTGCTCGGTGCCGGCTCGCCGGCCACCGGGCCCGTGTTCACTGTCGCACGACGACGTACTCACCGGGGGTCTCCTGGAACTCGACCGCGACCGCGATGGCCGCATCATCGAGATCCGGGCCTTCCGGCGGGACGACCACCAGTTTGTCGTCATCGTCATACAGCCGGTGGACAATCGCGATACACCTGCCCCGGGCGGTGACCAGCGGCTCGTCCGGACCGAGATAGTAGGCGTCCAATTCCTGCCCGTCCGGCGCGAGGGTGCCGGGGACGTAGCCGTAGTTCACCGTATAGAGGAACCCACAGCGCGGGTGCCGGCTTCCGTACGGGCGATCGAAGGTGAGGTCGACGGTCCGGCCGAGGAACGGGCGGGCCATAGTGAGTGATATCGAATCCTCTTCTGCGCTCGGCTCGGTCACCCCCGCACACTACCGAGCCGGGACGACCCGGCTCGCTATCCGACGGTGTCGATCGCCGGCAGCCGATCGAGAGTTTCGCCGAGCAGCGTGGCGAAATCGGTGTCCGGATGCTCCGATACGGCGAGAACCGCCGCGAACGCCGCACCGACCACCGCGCCGACCAGGGCGCGGACCGCGGGATCGCCGGGGTCCGTACCGGTGCGGTCGGCGACCAGGCGGGCGATCGCCTGCCCGGTGCCGATCAACTGGTCGAGCAGCATGGCGCGCAGCGGTGGCACCGACGTCATCAGTGTCAGCCGTTCCCGCAGTCGACGTTGTTCGGCGGGGGAGAGGTCGGTAAAGGTGTCCTTCAGCGTCGTCTGTACGGCTTCGAACGCGCCGAGGGTGGCCGGCTGCGCACGGAACCGTTCGGCGAACGACAGATCGAGCGCGTCCCAGGCCACGACGTCTTCCTTGGTGGGAAAGTACCGAAAGAAAGTCCGCTCGGAAACCTGCGCGGCCACCGCGATCTGTTTGACCGTTGTGTTCTCGTAGCCGTCGCGGGCGAACAGCCGCAGCGCCTCCTCCTGGATCGCCAGCCGGGTGCGCTCTTTTTTCCGCTCGCGCAACCCGGTCACGGAACCAGCCCCAGCAGGCGTTCGGCATTGTGCTGCGCGATACGTTCCCGATCGGCGGGGGCGACCGGGAGCCGGTCCAGGAAGGCGCGAGCCGTGTCCATGGAGCCGTACGGGTGATCGGTGGCGAACAGGATCCGTTCCACACCAACCTCGAGCAGCAGATTCAAGAAGGTGGGAGTCCAGTTGAAGGCCGCGAACGTGTAGTGGAGATTGGTGCGGAAGTATTCGCTGATCGGGCGTTCCAGCCGCACCACCTGGGACATGACCTGTTGGAACCGGGGCAGCATGAACGACAGTCCCTCTCCCATATGACCGACCACCATTTGCAGTTCGGGGAAGCGGTCGAACGCCCCGCTCAGCACGATACGCAGAACGTGGGTCGCGGTTTCGATATGCCATCCCCAGGCGCTGGTCGCGAAGGCCTGCGCTACCTCGGGCGGGTAGTTGCCGAGATAGGACGCCTCGATCACAGCCTGCGGTGGTGGCGTCGGATGCAGGTAGATCGGCACCCCCAGTTCGGTGGCGCGCGCCAGGATCGGCCGGAAGAATTCGTCGTCCAGATAGCGGCCCTGGGTGTGCCCGTTGATCATCGCGCCGACGAAACCGTATTCGTGCACGACCCGGTACAGTTCGTCGGCGGCGCGTTCCGGTGCCGACGTGGGCAGCGCCGCGAACGCGGCGAATCGGTCCGGGTGCCGTCGGACGGCTTCGGCCACCCGATCATTCGCGTCTCGGGCGAGTGCCACAGCTTCGGCTGGGTCGGATTGTTCGACACCCGGGGCGGTCAACGACAACACCTGCACATCGATCCCGGCGTGATCCATGGCCGCGATCCGCTCGTCGCCGAGGTCGGCCAGCATGTCCGGGAGTTGTCCGACTCCTGCTGCGCGCGCCTGTTCGGCCATCGCGCGTCCGGGACCCGCCAAGAACGCCGGGGTCGCGAAATGTTCCTCGAGGGCGATCGTCCGCATGATTTCTCCTGAAATGTCAGTATGCTGCCTTTTGACAGTCTACTGACAGAATTTGATGCGCGCGATATCTTCGCCGTCCGCCTCCGGGAATTGGCTTGTGTCTCTCCCCCGGGGGGGAGACAGCAGGCTGATGCCATGGACGACGAGACGCTCTACACGATCGGGGCAAGTTGGTATCCACGGTCAACGGCCGGCCTGCACCGCCGGAGCCGGGACCGGTGTTCGCCTGGTTCGCTCGAGCGCTGCGCGAATCCCTGACTCGGCACCGGACGCCGGAATCGCCGGGCACCGCCTGAGCGCGCTCGGTGCGATGGCGGAACAGACAGCCCCGTCGCGCCTCCCGAAACCTGCGCGACTACCGCATTAGCATCCTGGCCGTCGGTCGACGCCGTTCGCGGTCCGGGATGACGGCGCAGCGGCCACTCAGCCTCCGGAAAGCAGGTTCATGAAAACTGTGCTCGCGGTGCTCGCCCGATTCGTTGTCGTCTCGCTGGGCTGCGTAGCCGCGGCGCTGCCGTTCGGCTTCGCCCGTGCCGAGCCCGCGCCGGCGAATCCTGTCCTGGTCATCGGTGGTTTCGATGCCGACCGGCGCATTCTGGAGGATCTGCGCGCGGAACTGGCCGACCGCGGTTACCGGGCCTACTCCATGGTGCTGCCGGCGGCGCCGGCCGGCTCCTCGGGGACCGAGGGGATCGCGGATTCGGCGGCAGTGGTCGCCGGCAAGGTCGCCGAGATCCGGCGGACCACGGGTGCCCGGCGGGTGGATCTGGTCGGGCACTCCATGGGCGGGCTGGCGCAGCGGCACTATGTGAAGTTCCTCGGCGGAAGCGATTCGGTGGGAACCTATCTCGACTTCGGCACCCCGAACTACGGTGAGCCGCTCGGGTTTCTCTGTGCACCGCTCTTTCCCGGATGCCGTGATATCGCCCCGGCCTCGGAGTTCCTACAGCAACTGAACACTCCGCCGGCGCTGCCGCCCGGTCTCCCGGCCTATCACCTCTACTCGGAGAACGAGGGACCCGAACGCCTGCACCTGCCGGGGGCGGTGAACGCGAGTGTCCAGCAGTTCTGTTCCGGCCGTCATGTCACGCATCGCAACGAACCGCAGGACGCGGCCTTCCAGGATCTGATCGATTCCGCGCTGCGCGGTGGGCCACTCGCCACGGACTGCCCGCGACAGTTCTTCCTCAGTTCGCGGTAGACCGTTGCGGTGGTGGATAGCTCGGCCGGAACGCCGGATCACGCCCCGGTCCAGGCAGGGTTCCGGCCGATGAATGCCATCAACCGGTCCTGTGGAGAAGCGTCCGGGGCGACGGGGACGGCGGTCCCGAACTGGCCGCTGTCACGCAGCATCTGCTCCACGGACTCCATATCGGCCAGGGCGGCCGCGCAACGGTCCTGGCCCAGGTCCGGTTCGCGGCCGAGGGCTTTGGCCAGATCCCAGGAATGCATCCAGATATCCGGGGTGTAGAACTCGTCGATGGCCTCGTCCACGGGGCGTTGCCCGAAGTGCGGGTTGTGCAGCACCCGGCCCGCGGGATTGTCGAGTATTGCCTGTATATCGGTGACGTGTCGTTTCCACGCGGCCACCGGATCCGAGGCGACGTCCAAGGGCGAGAGGTCGATATCGGCGCCGCCGAGCAGCCCCCGGGGCCACTCGACCAGGTGCGCGACGATATCCAGAGCCGTCCACTCCGCGACCGGGGTCGGGCGCGACCAGTCGCCGGGGCCGGCGGATTCGACGAGTTCGGTGAACCGCGCCGCGTCGGATGCGTGCCGATCGGCCGGGCCGGTGGGCGCCGCTGCCATCAGGAACGCTCCGCGAGCAGTTCGTCGAGCTTGGCGTAGCCCTCTTCCACCCCGACATTCATTCCACTGGCCAGCATGCCGTCACGAATCTCGAAACTCTCGACCACGCTCAGGACCCGCAGCCGGGTGCGTCCACCCGGGAGGCGTTCGAAGGTGATCTTTTCCAATGCGACGCCGTCGGGTTCACCCGCGTAGGTGAAGGTCCATACGATGCGCTCGTCGGGCCGGATCTCGTGGAAGCTGCCGAAGAAAGCAGCGACTTCGACGCCGTCCTGATCGTTGGCGAAGGCCCAGGCGCCGCCGGTGCGGGCGTCCCAGGCGGTGATCCGGGTCGTGAGGCCGCGCGGCCCGACCCATTGCGCGTAGAGCTCGGGGTCGACGTGGGTGCGGAAGACCTGCTCCGGGGTGGCGTCGAACTCCCGGACGATCTCTATGGTCGGGACCTTCTCGTCCGCGATGATCTCGGTGGTGGTCATGATGCGTCCTTCTTCCGGGAGTCGTTGGTGTCGGTCATGCGGTTCAGGAGGGCGTCGAGGCGTTGATAGCGCTCCTCGGCCTTCGATCGGTAGCGTTCGATCCACTTCGTCATCAGGCTGAACACCTCCGCGTTCAGGTGAACGGGTCGGCGCTGGGCCTCCCTGCTCCGGGTGACCAGACCGGCTTCCTCCAGGACTCTGACGTGCTTGGAGATTGCCTGAAGGCTCATGTCGTACGGTTCGGCCAGCTCGCCCACGGAGGCGTCGGCATCGGCGAGCCGGGCGACGAGGTTGCGCCGGGTCGGGTCGGCCAGTGCCGCGAACACTCGGTTGAGCTGTTCGGTGTCCTCGTCCACAATGGCTCCTCAACTTCTTGGTTGAATAAGACCATAGCGTGATGGGCGAGATTATTCAACCATCTGGTTGATAAAGGCTTCCGTATCGACGGCGCCGTTACCGGCGCAACGCATATCGAGCCGTCACTGCCGTGGACGGCGGGCGCGCCGGCCGGCCACCGGCGCCGACCTGAACGCTTCTATATCGCGCAGCCGACCGGCCGGGTGGTGCGCGCGCCATCCGAACCGCGGCAAATGCTCGACGGCGTCGATATGGGCGGCAGGAGCGGCGGCACCTGAGCGGTGTCGTCGAAGGCCGGCCCAGTGACGGCATGTACTACGGGCTCGGCATCGCGTACACCTGGCTGCCGTGCGGCGCGGGATTCATCGGCCACGCCGGTGGCGTCCGCGGCTTGCTCACCCACACCCTGTGTGGGTGAGCAAGCCGGCTTGTCCAGGCGAGCCGTTCCACTGCCGGACGAGAACGAGTGCTCGCACCGCTGCACGCGTCCGGTCGGCTCCCCGGAACACGGTTTACCGGGCGTAGTCGAGCACCACGTCTCCCAGCACCGGTGCGCCGTCACGTTCGACAGCGGTGGCGCTGATGATCAGCTGCCCCGGCTCCCGCCAGATCCGCGACCGCAGCGTCTCCCCGGGGAACAGCACTCCGGCGAACCGCGCCTTGAACCCGGTCACCCGGCCGGCGACGGAGTCCAGCACCGTATCGGTGGCCGTTTTGCAGATGATCCCGTAGGTGCACAGGCCGTGCAGGATCGGCGCCGGGAAACCCGCGCCCTTCGCGAATTCGGGATCGGAGTGCAGCGGGTTGCGGTCGCCGCAGAGGCGGTAGAGCAGGGCCTGCTGCGGCAGGGTCGCGGTGGTGACGTCGAAATCCGGATCACGGTCGGGGAGTCCGGCCTTGCTGCTCGGGCCGCGCTCACCGCCGAATCCGCCTTCGCCGCGGGCGAAGATGGAGGACCGTTCGGTCCACAGCGCTTCGCCGTCGGAACCGGTCACGGTGAACTCCTGCACGATCACCGCGTTGGTGCCCTTGTCCCACAGTTCGCTGATCCGGCCCGTGCGGGTCGCCTTACCCGAGGCGGGCAGCGGTCGGTGCACCTGCACTTCCTGCGAGCCGTGCACCACTTTGGCCAGGTCGATATCGACGCCGGGGAACTTCACCTTCGGGGGATCGGTATCGCGCAGGGTGTGGGCGACGGTGGCGAAAGTGGGCAGCACCTGCGGTTCCCGGTCGTCGAGGTAGCGCAGTTCGGCCGGCTCTGTCCACCGGTGACCGGCGCCGATGCCCAGGTGGTAGAGCTGGACATCGGAGGCGGTCCAGGAGAATTCCTTGCTCGGGAGTTCCGCTCCGAGCGCGACTTTCGGATCGATGGGCATACAGATTCTCCTCGGATCGGCTCAGGCCGCGGTCTTCTTGCGGGCGATGATGTCGTGGACCGCGAGGTAGCCGAAGGCGATCGCCGGTCCGATGGTGGCGCCGGGGCCCGCGTAGGTGTGGCCCATGACCGGGGTCGATACGTTTCCGGAGGCGTACAGGCCTTCGATCGGGGTGCCGTCCTCACGCAGGACCCGCGCCGCGGTATCGGCGACCAGGCCGCCCTTGGTGCCGAGATCGCCGGGCACCATCTTGGCCGCGTAGAACGGGCCCTGGACCAGGGCCGCGAGGCACGGGTTCGGTTTCACGGTCGGGTCGCCGTAATACCGGTCGTACTGGCTGTCGCCGCGCCCGTAGTCCTCATCCTTACCGGTTTCGGCGAACTTGTTGAACCGCTCCACCGTGGCCGCCAGTTTGTCGGCGGGCACGCCGATCTTCTCGGCCAGTTCCGGCAGCGTCGCGGCCTTGACGATGAGGTCGTTCTCCATCCAGCGCGCGGGGAACTTGAGGCCCGGCTGCAGGCTGGCGAACATGTACCGGTTGCGGTAGCGCTGGTCGAACACGAGCCAGGTCGGGATGTTCTCGCCCGGGCCCTCGCCCTGCCCGTATTCACCGCCGTACATGGTGTGCACGGCCTCGACGTAGGGCGCGGACTCGTTGCCGAACCGCTCACCCCGCGGGTTGATCATGATCGAACCGGGCAGGTTGCGCTCGGACAGCGCGAACCAGGGCTTGCCACCCTTGAAGATGGTGGGCCCCCACCAGGCGTCCTCCATGAAGCCGATAGCGGCGCCCGCGTCCATACCGGCCACGATGCCATCGCCGGTATTGGTGGCGGCACCGGTTGTCCACTCAGTGGTGATCGGCTCGCGCTGGTACTTGGCCCGCATCTCGGCGTTGTGCTCGAACCCGCCGCTGCCGAGCACCACGCCGTGGCGCGCGGTGAAGGTGACCGTCTCACCCTTGTGGGTGGCCTCCACACCGGTGACCCTGCCGTTCTCGACGACCAGTTTGGTCATGGGGGTGTCGAGCAGCAGGGGCACGTTCGCGTCCATCAGGCCCTTGCGCATACCTGCGATGACCGCCTGACCCATCACCATCAGATGTTTGTTGGTGAACTTCGCCCAGTAGGTGCGCGCCCCGACGCGCAGGGCCCGCAGCATGCCCTTCGGATGGCGGCGGATCAGGTTCAGCCGGACGAAGTCGGCCTGGGTGACCGCCACGTTCAGCGGAGCCTTGGAATAGGGCGGATGGATATTGAACCGCTCCTCGCCGAGAATCTTGGCGTTGAACGGCTTCGGCTCACAGGACCGCCCGCCCGCCCGGCCGCCGGGGGCTTCGGGGTAGTAGTCGGAGTAGCCCTTGACCCAGGTCATCTTCAGCGGCGAGTGCGCGAGGACGAAATCCATGGCTTCGGCGCCGCGGTCGATATAGGTATCGATCCGCTCGGCGGGCACCACGTCGCCGATGATGCTGTGCAGGTACCTGCGCGCCTCCTCGCGGTCGTCGGGACCACCCGCCTCGCGCAGGGCCTTGTTACCGGGGATCCACACCCCGCCGCCCGAGCGCGCGGTAGATCCGCCGTAGTACGGCGCCTTCTCCAGGATCACCACACTCAGCCCGTTGTGCGCGGCGGTGAGGGCGGCGGTCATCCCGGCGGCGCCGCTGCCGACCACCACCACATCGTATTCCCGATCGTTCATGTAGAACACGTTATAGAATGATGGCGCTGTTGGTCTATGTTGTCTGGCAGAAGACTTGTTCTGCGGCGTAAACAGCAGGGAAACTCGTTTCAGTTTGTGGTGGAGTTGATAGATGACGCACGAATGGGACCTGACCGCGGACGTGGTGGTCGTCGGTTACGGCGCGGCCGGCGCCGCCACGGCACTGCAGGCCACCGAGGAGGGTGCGCAGGTACTCGTGCTGGACCGTTTCACCGGCGGGGGTGCGACCGCGCTGTCCGGTGGCATCATCTACGCCGGTGGCGGCACCTGGGTACAGCGCGCGGGTGGCGTCGAGGACACCCCGGAACTGATGCTCGCCTATCTCGAACGCGAGGTCGGTGACGCGGTTTCACCGGCGACGCTGCGGCGTTTCGTCGACGACAGTCCCGCCATGATCGACTGGCTCACCGGGTACGGGGTGCCGTTCGAGGCGTCGCTGTGCCCGTACAAGACCTCCTATCCGAACAACGACTACTACCTCTATTACTCCGGCAGCGAGATCTCCGGGGCGTTCGCCGATATCACCCCCGCCCAGCGCGGCCACCGGGTGAAGGGATGGGGGACCTCCGGGAAGAAGTTGTTCGCGCCGCTGGCCCGGTCGGCGGAGCAAAGCGGAGTGCGGGTGGAAACGCTCACCACCGCCACCGCCCTGGTCACCGACGACACCGGCGCGGTCGTCGGAGTCGAATGCCGGAGCCTGCGCGACGCCCCCGCGCGGATCAAGGCGCGTTACGCGCGGCTGGCGGCGATCGCCGCCAAACCCGGTATCTACTACCCGCCCTTGCGCCGTGCGCTGGAACAGCGGCTGGCCCGGCTGGACCGCAGGTATGCGACCACGCTCCGGATCCTGGCCCGGCGCGGCGTGGTGCTGACCGCGGGCGGTTTCATCGCCAACCGCGAGATGCTGCACGCCCATGCGCCCGCCTACAAGAACGGGCTGGCCCTGGGCAGCTCCGGCGACGACGGCAGCGGGATCGAACTGGGCCGCAGCGTGGGTGCCGCGACCGACCGGATGGGCAATGTCTCGGCGTGGCGATTCCTGCTGCCGCCGAGTTCGTTCGCCGGCGCACTGCTGGTCGACGGAAAAGGGCAGCGGGTCATCGACGAGACCCGCTACGGCGCGGCGGTCGGCGACGCCCTGATCAACCGGCACGAGGGCATCGGCTGGCTGCTCGCCGACGACGCGCTCATGCGTACCGCCATCTCCCAGATCGGGCCACAGGCCGCCTGGTTCCAGCGGATGCAGTTCGAGGTGATGCGCCGGAAGGCGAAGCGCGGGAAAACCCTCGACGAGGTCGCCGCCGCGGCGGGTGTCGATCCGGCAGGATTGCGGGAGACCGTCGCCGCGCACAACAGCGCCTACGCGACGGGCGCACCCGACCCGGTGGGCAAACCGGCCGAATACGTACGCCCGGTGGGGGCCGGCCCGTACTGGATGCTGAACGTCTCCATCGAACCGAGCCTGACCAATCCGTGCCCGATGTTCACCGTCGGAGGGCTGGTGGTCGACGAGAAGACCGGGGCCGTGCGCGATACCCACGGCGCGGAGATCCGGGGCCTGTACGCGGCGGGCCGGACGGCCGCGGGCATCTGTGTGAACTCTTACGTCAGCGGGCTGTCGCTGTCGGACTGCATTTTCTCCGGCCGGCGGGCGGGGCGGAGCGCGGCGGGAGACACCGTTGTCGCTGAAGGAGCGCGAGGAGCGCAGACAGAACGAGGAGCGTAGATCCTCGGCACCATCAGCCTTCTAACAAGTTTGCGTTGAGTCCCCTCCAGGACCACCCGAACGCCTGTCCCGTTCGACCACGTCTCGTGATCCCGGCACGCTTCGGCCGGGACCCAGACCCTCATCACGCTGGGTCCCGGCCGAAGCGTGCCGGGTCGATGGTTATACCTGCACTGACACTTCGACCTCCGCGGGCTCATCCGGGCCGGCGGAATCCCCACCGCCACGCAGCCTCCGGACCACCATCGCGATGATCGGCCACAGCAGAATCACCGCGATGATCGAGTAAACAATTCTGGCGAGCCAGGTATCGACCAGTCCGCTCAGCGAACCGTCACTGATCTGCAGTGCCCGCCGCATCTGCATCTCCGCGTTCGGCCCCAGGATGACGCCGATGATCGCGGGCAGCAGCGGCAACCCGAATCTGCGCATGATGACACCGACTACGCCGATCACCAAGAGCAGTACGAGGTCCACTACATCGCCGGACACCGCGTACGCGCCGACGCTGGCGAAGAACAGAATCCCCGCGTACAGGTACGGCCGCGGGATGCGCAACAGCTTCGCCCACACCGGAGCCAGCGGCAGATTCAGCACCAGCAGCAGGACGGTGCCGATGAACAGGCTCGCGATGAGCGTCCACACCAGCTCCGACTCGCGTTGGAACAAAAGGGGTCCTGGCTGGATTCCGTACTGCTGGAACGCTGCCAGCATGACCGCCGCGGTCGCCGTGGTCGGCAGGCCGAGGGTCAGCATGGTGGTCAGCGTGCCCGCCGCCGATGCGCTCGCGGTCGACTCCGGGCCGGCAACGCCTTCGATCGCCCCCTTGCCCCACTCGTCCTTGTGCTTGGAGAGCCGCTTCTCGGTCGCATACGACAGGAAGGTCGGGATCTCCGCACCACCGGCCGGCACCGCGCCGAACGGGAATCCGATGAGAGGCCCGCGCAACCAAGACTTCCAGGACCGGTCGAAGTCCGTGCGGCTCAACCAGGCTCGGCCCACCGGAATCGCCGTGCCCGGGCGGCGGCGCAGATTCGCGGCCACCCACAGGGCCTCGCCGACCGCGAAAAGGCCTACTGCGACTATGATCACATCGATGCCGTCGGCCAGTTGCAGTGACCCGAAGGTCAGCCGCTGCTGGCCGGTGATCGGGTCCAGCCCGATCAGCCCGAGCGTCAAACCGATTCCGAGCGACGCGAATCCGCGTACCCGCGAGCTGCCGAGCACCGAGGTGACAGCGATGAACGCCAGCAACATGATCGCGAAGTAGTCGGGTGCGCCGATATCCACCGCGAACTTCGCCACCAGGGGCGCGGTCAGCACCAACAGTGCTGTGCCGGCGATACCTCCCACGAAGTGGCCGATCGCCGCGGTCGCCAGCGCTTGCGCGCCCCGGCCCCGTTTGGCCATCGGATGACCTTCGATGGCGGTGACCACCGCGGCGGTTTCGCCCGGGGTGTTCAGCAGGATGGAGGTGGTAGACCCGCCGAACATGCCGCCGTAGTAGATACCGGCGAACATGATGAACGCACCGGTCGGCTCCACGCTGTAGGTGAGGGGAAGCAGCAACGCCACCGCCATCGCCGGCCCGATACCGGGCAGCACACCGATCGCGGTGCCCAGCAGCACACCCACCGCGGCGAGCAACAGGTGCGTAGGGGTGAGAGCAGTGCCGAAGCCCGCCAGCAAATTGGTCAACGCGTCCACTTCAGAGGACTCCTTCCAAAGGTCCGCCCGGCAACGTGACGCCCAGCAATTCGCCGAACACCACGTAGGTCACCAGAGCCAGCGCCACCGCGATGAGCGGGTCGCGCACCCAGTGCCTGCTGCCCAGCGCGAACGCTGCACCCCAGAACAGGAGAGTGCCCGCGATCGGGAACCCGACGATGTCGATCAGCACGATGTTGGCGACGAACACCCCGACCAGCAGGGCGACGGTCCGCCATTCGGGCGGGGTGGACAGGTCCACGTCCTCGCCGCCTTCGGCGTCACCGCGGCCACCCCGCAGCACATCGACGGCCAGCGCGACCGCGACGAGCACCAGCAATGCGCCGACCACCAGCGGCATCGCCGTCGGCCCGACCGGGCCGCGCTGGGTGAAGCCGGTCGACATCCGCATGGCGTCGATGATCACCACGGCGCCCGCACCGGCGAGCAGTACAGAGACGACCAGTTCGGAGCGGTCTTGGAACCAGCCGGCTACACCGGGGCGCGGTTCCGGGACGCTGCGCTGCGGCCCGCCGACGCGCGCATCCGAATTGCCCGGCTCCGGGGCTGCCGAACTCATGCCAGCCCCAGATCCTTCAGCACGGCGCCGCACTGGTCGGTCTGCTGCTGGATGAAGGTGCCGAACTCCGCGCCGGACAGGAACGCGTCGCCCCAGCCGTTGGCGCGGACCGCTTCCTTCCATTCCGCGGAATCGTGCATCTCGGTGTACGCGTCGATCAGGGCCTGGCGCTGTTCGTCGCTGATGCCGGGCGGTGCTACCACGCCACGCCAGTTGGTGAACTCCACATCGATGCCGGACTCTTTCAAGGTCGGCGCGGTTACGCCGTCGATGCGTTCGGGGCCGGTCACCGCGAGGACGCGTAGTTCACCGGCCTGGATCTGGTCCAGGTATTCGCCCACGCCCGAGACGCCGAAGGCGATCTTGTTGCCGAGTACCGAGGCGAGCAGCTCACCGCCGCCGTCGAACGGGACGTAGTTGACCGCCTTCGGTTCGATGCCGATGGCCTTGGCGACCAGCATGGGCGCCAGGTGATCCGGACCGCCGGGCGAGGAACCGCCGCCGACCGGGACCGCGCCCGGGTTCGCCTTCCACTCCGCGACCAGCTCGTCGATGGAGGTGTACTTGGAGTTCTTGGAGACCACGATGATGTCGGGCTCGTCGATGAGCCGCGCGATCGGCGTGGTGTCGGTCAGCTTGGAGGGCGACTTGTTCGTGTACACGCTGCCCACGACGCCCAGGCCCATCTGCATGACCAGTTTGCCGTTGCCCTTCTCCCCGACCAGCCGGCCCAGGCCTACGGTGCCGCCGGCGCCGGGCAGGTTGAAGACCTCGACCGAGCGGGCGATACCGGCGTCTTCCATGGCTTTCGCCGAGGTGCGGGCAGTGATGTCGTAGCCGCCGCCGGGCGAGTTCGGGACCATGATCCGGACTCCGGACAGCTTGTCGACCGAACCGCCCGCGCCATTGCAGGCGGTCAGGGCGACGGCCGCGAAGACACCGACGAAGGCCGTCAGCAACTTCCGAGTTTTCACGGGAGCTCCTCATCTATCATCATTGAATCGGAAGGAATTGTGAGCTGGCCCACGTCGTTCTGTCTGCTTTGCGTCCACAACGTATGTTGTGGTCATAGTGTTCACGCCGAACACGACCTATTTTGGCTGGTTTGCGGCGACACTGGCGGCGGGCGAGTTTCACAGGAGGTAGGCGTGGGCAAGAGAGGCTCACTGGCACGGCAGTTGCTTGCCCTGCAGTTGCTGATCGTGTTCGTGCTGCTCGCCGCGATCGCCGCGGTGGTGGTCGTGCAAGTGAGCGAGACGTTCCGCAATACCGAGTCGCGGCGGATGCTCGGCATCGCCGAGGACGTCGCCGCAAACCCGAGCCTGCGGGTGCTGCTGGCCGACCCGAAGCAGCATCTGCGGCTGGCACCGTTCGCGGCCTCCGCGCAGGTCGCCTCCGGCGCCGATGAGGTCGTCATTGCGCGGGCCGACGGCAAGGTCCTCACATCGCAGGACCCGTCGGAGATCAACAAGCCGCTGCGGCTGGCCGGCTCCACAGTCGGCGAGGGCGGGGCCTGGGTGGGCGAGATCGACGGTGCGGTGATCGCGCATGTGCCGGTGATCGGTCAGGGCGATCACCAGTTCGTCGGCTATGTCGCGGCGAAAAAGAAGCAGCCCGCGATCTGGCAGGTCCTCACCGGATCCTTTCCCGGGCTGCTCGGCCTGCTCGGGATCGCCACCGGGGTCGGGATCGCCGGGTCGCTGTCGCTGTCCTGGTGGCTGAAGCGGCAGACCTTCGGGTTGGAGCCCGCCGAGATCGCGGCGCTCGTCGAACATCGCGAGGCCATGTTGCACGGTGTCCACGAGGGGGTGGTCGGTTTGGATCAGCAGTACCGGGTCACCCTCGTCAACGATCAAGCCAAAGATCTACTGGCCCTCGGTGATGTGGCCGGCCGCAGCGTGTACGAGCTGGGGCTCAATGAACGCCTGGTCGATGTGTTCACCGGCAGAGCCGAGGGCACCGACCTGATCGGCCTGCGCCGCGGCAGAGTACTGGTGATGAACCGGACTCCGATCCAGTGGGATCAACGCACGCTGGGAGCCGTTGTGACACTGCGGGATCGGACCGAGCTGGTACGGTTGCAGGATCAGCTCACCGAAAATCGCAATACCGCTGATTCCTTGCGCGCGCAGGCACACGAGTTCAGCAACCGGCTGCACACCATTGCCGGGTTGATCGAGCTCGGCGAGTACGACGAGGTCGCTCGCTACATCACGCGGGTCAGCGCCAGCCGCGATCAATGCCAGGCCGAGGTGACCACGCGGATCGCCGATCCCGCGGCGGCCGCCTTGCTCATCGCGAAGTCCAGCTTGGCTGCCGAACAGGGTGTAGGACTGCGGCTTTCGACCACCAGCTCGTTACCGGAGGTGGACGCCGGACTATCCGGCGACATCGTCACCGTGGTCGGGAATCTGGTCGACAACGCTCTCGACGCGCTCTCCGGTCCCGGCTGGATCGAAGTCGACCTTCGGGTGCTGGATTCCGCTGTGCACGTGATGGTCCGGGATTCCGGTCCTGGGGTCGCCCCCGAACTCGCCCGCGAGGTCTTCCGCCACGGCTTCACCACCAAAGCCGCGGCGGGCGGTCAGCGCGGGCTCGGCCTGGCCATCACCCGCCAGGCCTGTGTCCGGCGCGGCGGCACCGTCTCGGTATACAACGCCGACGGCGCGGTCTTCACCGCGACCCTGCCCATGGGGATTCACATATGATCCGGGTCCTGGTCGTCGACGACGACTTCATGGTCGCCAAGGTGCACAGCGGATACGTCAGCAAAACGCCGGGTTTCACCGTCGCCGGCGTCGCGCGCAGCGGCGCAGAGGCTCTCCGCCTGATCGGCGACCTGCAACCCGACCTGGTCTTGCTCGACATCTATCTCCCCGATCTGGACGGGCTCACCGTCTTGCGCGGTATCCGGGAAACCGCCGAAGCCACCGACGTGATCATCATCAGCGCCGCCGACGATGTGAACACCATCCGCACCGCCATGCGCGGCGGCGTCCTCCACTACCTCATCAAACCCTTCACCTACGGTGCTCTCTACGACCAACTCCAGCACTTCGCCGCGCTGCACACCAAACTCGGTGAGCTCTCCCACGCCGCCCAATCCGACGTCGACCAAGCCTTCGCCGGCCGCCCCCGCACCACCCCCGCCCTTCCCAAGGGCCTGACCGCACAAACTGCCCTACTTGTCGAAACCGTACTGCGCGCAAACGATTCCGATCTATCCGCTCGAGAATGCGCCGACGCCACCGCGCTATCCCGGGTCAGCGCACGCCGGTACCTGGAACATTTCGCCGAAACCGGCAGCGCGGAGGTGCGGTTGCGCTACGGCGGCACCGGCCGCCCCGAACGCCGCTACCGCTGGGTCGGCGCTTGATTCCGGTCCGTCGAACTCGAACACGCAGGTTTGGCCAGCCACCAGACTTTCCCTCATAGCCTGGTTGAACTCGTCAGCAGCATCCCGATCAGGGCAGGTCAACAGTTCCTGTGACGCGCGGATTCGAGCAGCCGGGCTCCGCCAGGTGCCGCCAGAACGTAGTGCGTCTCCTGGATGGAGTTCCAGTCGGATTCCGATGTAACCCGGGATCCGCGCGACGGATCCCGGGTTGAACCCGCAACTGTCAGCTCCGCGGCCGGCGGCCCAGGTAACGCAGCAACTGGTCCGTGCTGGACCCCTCGCCTTCGACGATCGGGCCGTAGGCGCCCCAGTCGCGCAGCGGTTCGATCCGGCCCTGGGCCGCGGCGAGGATCGGTGCCGAGAGTTCGTCGGTCAGCGGCGATTCCTGTCCGGTGGCGACCGCGATATCCCAGGCGTGAATCGCCGCGTCCAGGGCACACAGCACCGCGGCCACCGGAGTGGGCAGCGGGCCGAAGGGGAGCGGGGTGGGGACGTTCTCGGTGTCGTCGGTGACGGTGGACCAGGCGGTCGCCGTCTCCTCGAGAGCGGTGGTGACCAGGGCGACGGGCCCGTCGGCGATCGTGCCGGTGGGAGCGAAGGGGTCGTAGGCCGGGCCGGCGCCCACGCCGAGTGCGGCAGCGAAGGCCCGCTGATCCCCGGCGGCGTGCTCGGCGACCTGCGCGACATTCCAGTCCGCGCACGGGGTCGCCAGCTGCCACTGATCGGAGTCGACTCGCGCGATCACCTCACGCAGCGCGTCGTGGGCGGAGGTAAGTACCTGGCGCCAGATCGGGGCGAGCTGAGCGGTGATGTCCTGTGCGGTGGTGGTGTCCATTGTTCTGCCTCTCGGTCGTTTTCGGCGTTGAACTCAGACTATGGCCCTATTAGGCTCATTTCCTTCCTGATAAGAACGCCGCTGAAGCGAGTAATTTGTGACCTCCACCACAACCCGAGTACTCCGGTTGCTGTCGCTGCTCCAGGACCGCGGACACACCGGGCCCGAACTGGCGCAACGGCTCGGCGTCACCGACCGCACCCTGCGCCAGGACATCGCCCGGTTGCGCGAACTCGGCTACCCGGTGCACGCCACCCGGGGCCCGGTCGGCGGCTACCGCCTCGGTCAGGGCGCCACCATGCCGCCGCTGCTGCTCGACGACGACGAAGCGGTCGCGGTCGCCCTGGCCATGGGCCTCGCCGAGGACGGGTCCACCGGTATCGCCGATATAGACCACAGCGTCAAACGCACCCTCGCCAAATTGGAACGGATCCTGCCGAAGCGTTTACAGCGCACCGTCAACGCACTGCGCGAGACCACCGCGGTCGGCCCGGCGACGATCGGCTCCCGGGAACCGGACGCGCCGGTCCCCGCGGAAACCCTCGCGACGATCGCGGCGGCGATCCGTGCGGCCCGGGAACTCGAACTCGACGACCAGCGGGTCGAGCCGTACCGGCTGGTGAGCTGGCAGCGGCGCTGGTACCTGGTCGGATACGACCTCGACGCGCACGTCTGGCGCGCGTTTCCGGTGGCGAACCGGCGCCGGGTGGTGGCGGGGACCCGCCGCTTCGCCGCCCGGACTCCACCCGAGAGCGACCTGGTCGCCTTCGTACTCCGGGAGGTGGCCTCCGCCGGCTACGCCGTGCACGCCCGGGTCACGGTGCTGGCACCCGCGGAAACCGTTATCGCCCGGATCAATCCGGCGGTCGGCGTCGTGGTACCGGTCGACGAGAACTCGTGCCTGCTGCTCACCGGCGCGGACGCGATGGAGACGATCGCCATCTACTTGAGCATGCTCATGATGGATTTCCGCATCGACGGCCCCCCGGAACTGGTCGAGCATGTCCGCACCCTGGGGCGGCGGTACCGGGAGGCGGTCGCACATCTCTGACGGGACCGGGTCCGTATGGCAAGACCGAGCCCAGCGGTATCCGGCTGCTGCTGCCTGGCCGCGGTTGGAGAGCGGCCAAGCCGAACAAGTATGGGCACGTTCGGCCGAACGCTTCGCCGCACAGGTTGCCGGGCCCCATTTCGAAACGATCTGTCGAGAATTCATGCTGACGGAAGGTATCGACCTGCTCGGGTCCGACGCGGTTTTCGGTGATGTCGGTTGTGGAGTTGCCCGGCGCGGTGCCGGAAACCGGGGTTCATGCGGTCGCCGCGAGTGTCGGATAGTCCGTGTAGCCCTCGGCCCCGCCCACGTACATGAGGTGCGCGTCGCGGATCGGGTTGAGCGGCGCGCCGGTGCGCAGGCGTTCCACCAGGTCGGGGTTGGCCAGGAAGGCACGGCCCAGGGCGATGTGGTCGGCTCCGGCGGCGAGCAGGCGCCCGGCCCCGTCGATGATGGTGGCGGAGTCGCGGGCGTCACCCGCGGGGTTGGCGACGAGACTGCCGGGCCACAGCTCCCGGAGCTGCCGCAGCAGTGGATCGTCCGCGTCGACTCGGACGATATGCAGGTAGGCCAGGCCCAGCTCGGCTACCGCGGTGACCAGCGCCGGATAGATGGCCTCGGTATCGCCCTCCGCTATGCCGTTGACGGGATTGGCCGGTGAGATGCGCAGCCCCACCCGCTCCGGGCCGATGGCCGCCGCCACCGCCTCGACGACCTCGACCGTGAACCGGATGCGATTCTCGACCGGACCGCCGTACTCGTCGGTGCGGTGGTTGGTGTTACGGGCCAGGAACTGGTGCAGCAGGTAGCCGTTGGCGCTATGGACCTCGACCCCGGCGAAACCGGCGTCGACGGCGTTGCGTGCGGCGGTGGCGAAATCTGCGGCGGTCCCGTGGATCTCGTCGATCGTGAGTTCGCGCGGTGTCACGGCCGGCCGATGGCCCGACGGGGTGTGCACGGTATCGGGCAGCGGGATCGGCGAGGGCGCGACCGGGACCAGGCCGCTGTTGTCGGGATGGCCGACCCGGCCGCCGTGCTGGAGTTGCAGGAACATATGACCCCCGGCCGCCCGGACAGCACCGGTGACCCGGCGCCAGCCCGCGATGTGCTCGGCGCGGTGGATACCGGGGATATTGGCGTAGGTCTGGCCCACCTGGTTCGGGGTGGCGGCCTCGGCGATGATCAGGCCCGCGCCGGCCCGCTGGGCGTAGTAGGTCGCCATCAGATCCGACGGGGTGCCGTCCGCGTCCGCGCGGTTACGCGTCAAGGGGGCCATCACCAGGCGGTGCGGTAGGTCCAGGCCGGCGAGGCGGGCCGGAGCGAATAGATCACGGGGCGCTGTGGTTGTCATGCCTGGACGGTAAGACCTGACATTGATGTGAAGTTCAAGCCCGAACAGGAAAATACGAGGTGAGCATGCGAATCGGGGAACTGGCGCAGCGGACCGGGGTCAGCGAACGATCACTGCGCTACTACGAAGAGCAGCGGTTGCTCACCGCCGACCGTACCCCCGGCGGACATCGCGACTACCCGGAGCACGCAGTCGACCGGGTCGTGCACATCCAGGAGCTGTTCGCGGCCGGACTGTGCAGTAAGAAGATCGTGGAGATCCTGCCCTGCATGCGGGACACCGACGGCGGCGCCAACGAATTCTCCACCCCCGCGCTGGTGAACGAGCTGCGGGTCGAACGGGAACGGATCGACCGCATGGTCGCCGATCTGCTCCGCTCCCGCGAGGTGCTCGACGAGGTCATCGAGCGGGCGGGGGCGAGTTTCACGACGACGGGGCTGCGTGAACCCACGCCTTACGCGACGCCTCGACGCATTCGCTCCTCCTATGACTACGGCTCATTCGGTCCGGGATAGGTCGGTCATCTCTGCTCGGTTCGCGAACCGGGAAGCCCGACGTGGGCGGATACGGCCCTGTGCTCTGGTGGTCGGCCTTCTCGGGCCTACGGCGCGGGGGCGGCGGTCGGCCGGCACCCGGTGCGGTGCGCGATCGAGCCGGCTTCGGCGCGGCGAGTTCACGCCGACTGCGCGTTCACTTTGCGCACGAAGGTGTCGGCAGCGCTGATCGGTCGACCGGTGGTATCCGTGACATGGAGCCGGACGGGGCGCTCGTTTTCGGTGTCCAGAAGCGTCGAGTGGGGCTCGCCTTCCTCGAAGAGATGGGTCTCTCCCCACTTTCTGAGGGCCACGATGACGCTGAACAGCTCGCGGCCCTTCGGTGTCAGTGTGTATTCGTGGTAAGCGGATCCGTCGGCTGCCGGGACGACCTCCAAGATGCCCTGCGCCACGAGTTCGCGGAGGCGGGCCGCCAGGATGTTCTTCGCCAGCCCCAGGTTGCGCTGTAGCTCACTGAACCGGCGGATTCCGTCGAAAGCGTCACGAACGATGAGCAGAGACCATCGATCCCCGATCAAGTCCACGGTCCGGGCGACCGGGCACTCGGCCTGTAGGTGGCTCACACCCCGTGTGCGCATTTTTTTCTCCTGTCCTGTGACCGTTTCGGTAGGTGGTTGCAAGTTTAAACCAAACGCCTTATGATTCCCCTCACATGGTTTTAAATAGAAACCAGATTGCCGATGTAGCAAGAGGGAGAAGGTCATGACCGAACAGCAAGACACCGACCACAACAGCGGTGTCAGCCCGGTCCGGGTCGCAGTGGTGCAATTCGAGCCGCGCGTGGGTGTCGAGAACCTGGAAGCCAACGCGGAGACGGTGGAAGCACGGCTGACGGCCGCCGCCGAGGCCGGTGCCGGCCTCATCGTCCTGCCCGAGCTCGCCACCACCGGCTATGTCTTCGAAACCCGCGAGGAAGCCTTCGCGCACTCCGAAGCGGTCCCGGAGGGCCCCAGCGTCCAGATGTTCAGCCGCCTGGCGGCTGAACACGATACGTACATCGTGGGGTGTGTGGTGGAGCGGGATGGGCAGAAGCTGTTCGACACCGCGGTGCTGGTCGGTCCCGAAGGGTATATCGGCCGCTATCGCAAAACACATCTGTGGAACACCGAGAAGCTGTGGTTCACCCCGGGAGATGAGGGCTTCTCGGTGTTCGACACTCGCATCGGGCGGATCGGTCTGCTGGTGTGCTGGGATATCTGGTTCCCGGAGACAGCACGGATCGTGGCGCAGATGGGTGCAGACATCATCTGCATTCCCACCGGCTGGGTATGGACACCGCCCCCCCTCTACGATGCGAGCGGGGTGTGTATGGCCGCGTATCTGACAATCACGGCTGCGCACGCGAACAACGTGTTCATCGCCACCGCCGACCGGATCGGCCAGGAGCGCGGCGCCGGGTTCATGGGCAACTCACTCATCGCGGGCACCAACGGGTGGCCGATCGACCGGATCGCAGGTCCGGACGAGGACACCATCATCTACGCCGACGTCGATCTGACCGCGGCACGGACGGCGCCGATCTGGAACCAGCTCAACGACCTACACCGCGACCGCCGCACCGATCTGTACGACCAGATGCTCGGCTATCGTGGCCGCGCACCACTGCCCCGGTGATGTCGTCGTGGCGGCCTTTCGCAACGGTGCGAGCGTTCCCGTTTCACGCATCGCCTCGGCAGCCGGCTGCGCCGCTCTCGTAGCGGCAGCGGCCCTAACTGTTCTCGCGGGTGCCGACCCCACCGCGGGTCACGCATGGTTCGGCGCTTACGCCGACGTCCAGGGGCTGGCCTCCTGGCTGATCACCTCGATGAGCGAGCCACAGTTCTATGCGGTGTCCGCCGCCGGCCTGGGCTTGCTCCTGGGTGGTTTGTTCGCTCATCTCGCGCAGCGCACCTCACGAAAATGGGCCGGATTCGTTCAGGCCTGTGGTACGGGGATCTGGCCCGCGGTGGTGGGCAGCGCGCTGCTGAGTTTGATATTGGGTGTCCTGCTCTGGGGGTGGACGCTGCGGCCCGGAACCTGGCAACCACTCTTCGTGCCACTCGTCGCCACCGCCCCGGCGATGGTTGTCCTGTACGGACCCGCGCTCCGGGTCCGGCTGACCGCGGCGGTTGCGGGAGCCCTGCTGGCACCTCCCGCGTCGATTCTTGTGGTCGCTCATGTCTGTGAACCCCTCGGTCTCCCGCCTGTGGTCGGTGCGACGGCGGGTATAGGGATCGGCGCTCTCGCGGCATTCCGGCTCTGTCGGTTCCTGCCGTGGATGCCGACACCCGGCGGATGGCGGGACGCTCGTGCAGCCGAGGGCCTGACCGGCACAGGAGTGACGACGACCTCGCTCCCGTGGGTGCTGCGCCGGGCGCTGGCCGATTTCAGTGAGGCGCAGTTCTTCGGAAACGAATGGGCCAGTGCCGCAATGATTTCTGGTGCGATCATTGCCTATCTGATAGACCCGTCAGCCCTCGCCTACGGGAGTGGCCTGTTCCTGGCCGTGCTCATCAGCCAAGCCGCCGCGGCGCTCACCGGCGTCGCGATCTGGCGGCACAGGTGGCAGGCGCTGGGCTTCTATCCGACCTTCGTGCCCGTGGTGTCGGTCGCGCCGGCCACCGTGCTGGCCTTCGGCGGCACTGCTCAGTCCATCGTCGCGGGTGCGCTCGCGGGAGCACTGGTAGGTCCCCCGCTGGCTGCGGCGATCTCACGCCGCCTGCCGGTGGACGTTCATCCCTTCGTCGGGAATGTGGCCTCGATGAGCATCTCCACCGTTTTGATTGTGCCGTTTTTGGACCTACTACCGGGAATTGCCTCATGACCCAGACACTCGGATCGCACTCCACGATCACCGATCTCGGACGAGCCCTGCGGCGGCGAGAGATCACGGCAATCGAGTTGACCGCGCAGGCGTTGCGCCGGATTCGCGACCGCAACGCCACGCTGAACGCCTTCGCCCTCGTCGACGAGGCAGGGGCATACCGGGCGGCCCAGCGCGCCGACCTGGATCTTCTGGCGGGCATCGACCGAGGCCCACTTCACGGCATACCTGTCGCTGTCAAGGATCTCATCGACATGGCCGGGCTACCCACCACGTGCGGATCGGCCACATCGTTCGGGGGCAATGCCACCCGCGACGCCGAAGTGGTCACCCGCCTACGCAACCACGGCGCGGTCATCGTCGGAAAAACCACACTGCACGAATTCGCCTACGGTGCCACCGGCGACCGTTCCTTGCACGGTCCGTCACGAAACCCTCACGACCCTCTCCGGATATCGGGCGGCAGCAGCGGCGGCAGCGCCGTGGCAGTGGCCTCCGGAATGGTCCCGATATCGCTGGGCACCGACACCGCCGGCTCGGTTCGGGTGCCTGCCGCCCTGTGCGGAGCCGTCGGGTTCAAACCGGCATACGACGCCATCCCCAGTTCGGGTGTATATCCGCTGGCACCCACACTCGATCATGTCGGCGTATTCGCCAACTCGGTCGAAGACGCACTGTTGAGCTATCAGGCACTCGCCGGCCAACCGACGAACCCGCTTCCGCGCGACGCAGGCCCGATTTCGGTCGGCTGGATTCAGACCGGCGATATCGCAGTATGCGACCCGCGCATCGAAGAACTGGCGTTCGATGTCCTGATGCGCGCTGGTTTCATCATCGACGCGGTGCCCGGATTGCCGGGATGGGAACACCACCGTGCCCTCTTCGATGTGTTCACCACCCTGCAGAGCAAAGAGGCATACGAGGTGCACCGCCATCACCTGGACAAAGACAGTGAGCTGATCGATCCCGAGGTCCTGGCGCGGCTGGAGAACGGCGAAAAAATATCGATCGCCGACTACGAACAGGCACACGAAGAGCGCAAGAAACTCTGTGTGATCGTAGGCGATCTGCTGAGAACCTTCGACCTGCTCGCGCTTCCCACCGTCCCGATGGTGGCACCACATCTCGGCGCCCGCCGAGTCCACCTCGACGGCGCCGAACTCGAAGTGCGCTCGGCGCTGCTGTCACTGACGAGCCCGTGGAATATGGCCGGTCTACCCGCGGTCAGCGTACCGGCGGGCCGATGTGACGGGCTGCCGGTCGGGATACAGCTCGTCACCTCGGCGGGCAACGAGCACCGCATGTTCGCCGCCGCCCAGGGCATAGAGACCGCGGTGCGTACTGAACCCACTGCTGGCCCGCCACAGCACCGACGCTCGTGAAAGGGGATCCCCATGCCATCCATCCAAATCGACCTGCCACTGACCAGCCGTCCGGAAACCAAACAAGAGCTCGCGCGGCGTGTCGGCGAAATCTACGCCGACATCATGCAGGTCGGCATGGACCTCCTCACGGTCTCCGTGCACGATCTCGGCGAGGGCAGCGTGTGGCGATGCCACGAGGGTGGGACCCCGACACCCTCGGCTCTCATCATGTGCGATATCCGGCGCGGCCGGCCCGTGCATACCCGGGCCCGCCTGGCACAGGAATTGATCGACGCGTGTGTGGAGATGTTCGAACTCGACGCGCTGTGGGTGAAGGTCGAATTCACTCAGCACTCGGGCGACGAGATGTACCACCCGCATCTGAACGGCTTCAACACCGACTGGACCGGGGACGAACGAGCCACAGACAACTCGGGCCCCACAGCTTAGGGGTATCCACCACGGCGCCCGGGAGCACCAGAGCGTGTCCATCCAACCCGAAGTCGCCGGGGGCCTGGTCATCGCGCCGCCGGGCCGAATCCTGAGCGCCTGAGGCGAGGCCGACCTCGGCGTGGATCTCGCCCGCCGAGTAGCCGTGCTCGGCGGGCGGTGTCCGCGCCCTCCGGCGGAGTTCGGGGCGCGCACGAAGTCGCCGGTCAGCAAGGCGACCTGGCCGAGGCCGGTGATCCGGTCGGCCGCATCCGCCCAGGACCGAGTTCTTCGGCCAGTCGGAGTACGCGCATAACGACTGGGTTGCGGTGCACGTCACGTATCGCGTTGAGCGGCGCGCCGGTGCGTACGTGTTCGACCAGGCCGGAGGCCAGGAGCGGCAAACGCATGTGGCCGAATCTGACGACTTCGCGTCCGTCCCGGCTACACTCGGGCCACTGTCCCCAAGCCAGGTGGTGACTCATGGCGTTCGCGGTGTGGGTACGGTCGGTTCCGGTTTTCACTTCGCTGCTGGTGGCGGCGCTGAGCGGCTGCGCGGCACCGAGCGGCGGCGACCCCGGCTCGGTGGTCTCCTCGGCCGTACCTGTGGGGCCGGCGCAATCGTCCACCGCCGCGGCAACCGAGGCGGAGCAGCCACCGGACCCGCCGCCCACCACGGTGGTTTCCCTGGTCGCCGTAGACGCCGCCGGCCGGCCGACCGACGGTTTCGACGTATCCGGTACTGCCCCCGCCGGCCGACTCGACTGCGGCAAAGCCATATCCAGTCGTTCCGCGACCAGCCCGGGTATCTACCACTGCGGTGCCTCGGCCGACGCCGCCGATATCTGCTGGGCCGCGGCCGGCGGAACCGAACTGCTGTGCGCCGATGATCCCTGGAATCGTGAACTGCGCTGGTACAGCGTGGAGCCTCGACTCGAACCGATAGGGAAAGTCGCCGATTCCGAACCGTGGGCGCTCGAATTGGCCGACGGCCGCCGATGCCGTATCCGGGTGGGCGGGGCGTGGGGCGGCCGGTCCGACGGCCTGGTGGGCGCCTACTCGTGCACCGACGGCGCCGAAGTCGTCCTGCAGCCGTCCGACGCGCGGAGTGCCATCGATACCTCGGCCCCCACCTGGCATATCCGGCTGGGTGAGCTCGGCGCGGGCTCACCCGAACTACCCCCGCCGACGATCGTGGACGTACGGACGGCCTATTTCGCGGCGGCGTCCTGACGAAGGGTGGTGCCACCGAGTACCGCCGGGGCAGCGGTCGGCTGCGGATGGACGCGCGCGGCGCCGATGCGCTCGACGCGGTCCCGTCCCCACGCACCGAGCGGTTCGAGCGCGGTATTGAGGGAGCGGCCCAGGTCGGTGAGACGGTATTCGACCCGAGGCGGGACCTCCGGGTATGCCTTCCGGTCGATCAGCCCGTCTTCCTCGAGCTCACGTAGCTGCTGGATGAGCATCTTCTCGGACACCCCGGGTAGCCCACGGTGTAGCTCACCGAACCGCCGTACGCTGTAGTTGTCCAGTTCCCAGAGGATCAGTCCTTTCCATTTACCGCTGATCACATCCATGGCGGCGTCGATACCGCAGAAATACGGCCCGAACCTTTTTTCACCCATTTCGACCTCGCTACCTGTTCACACACTTTTTAGTAGGTACCCCACCGAATTGTAGGTACTTGCCCCGACGTCCGGTGTTGACGATCGTTGGTCACGGCGCGCCGTGCACATGACCATTCACCTCAGCAAGGAGTCGGCAGATATGACCGCAAACGAACAGACAACCGTGGCCGTGCTCGGGCTCGGACCGATGGGCCGGGCCATCGCCGCCACCCTGGTAAAGGGCGGCAATCCCACCACCGTGTGGAACCGCACACCGGGGAAGGACGCAGAGTTGGTGGGCCTGGGCGCCGTGAGCAGCCCCGATACCGCGTCGGCGATCGATTCCGCCGATGTGGTCGTCGCCGTCCTCGGCGATCACGCGTCCGTGCACGAGGTGCTCGATCCGGTAGCCGATCGGTTGCGCGGTAAGGCGCTGATCAACCTGACCAGCACCGCTCCAGAGGATTCCCGGGAACTCGCCCGCTGGGCGGCCGGACACGATATCGACTTCCTCGACGGCGGCATCATGGCGATACCGCCGATGATCGGGGGGCCGGGCGCCTCCATCCTCTACAGTGGCTCGGAATCGGTTTTCCAGCGGTTCCGTTCGGACCTGGAGAAACTGGCTGCGGCGGACTACTTCGGCGCCGACGCCGGAACCGCGGCGCTCTACGATTTCGCCCTGCTGGCCGGTATGTACGCGATGTTCACCGGCTTCTTCCACGGGGCCGCCATGGTGCGCACGGCTGGTATCAGCGCCACCGACTTCGCTCCCCGGGCGACCGCGTATGTCACTGCCATGGCGCAGTCGCTCCCGGCCTACGCCGGGGTGATCGACAGTGGCGACTACACCCAGTCGATTCAGTCCATGAAGGTCCACAAGCCGGCCTTCGACGCTATCGTCCGCGCCAGCCGTGACGCGGGCGTCGCCCTGGACATCGTCGGGCCGATCAAGAACCTCATCGACCGGCAGATCGCCGACGGCCGGGCGGGGGAGGGATTTGAGCGGCTCACCGAGGAACTGGCCGGGCACCGCGAGTAGGGCCCAGGAGTTCGGCTTGTGCGGTCTCGCGCGGGCTCCGGCGGTGGGTTGATGGGCGCGGGTGGCCGGTGAGGGGCGCCGCAAGGCGGTGCCTCCCGGCGATGGCGGGCGATGACGAGCCGGCCCGAGCTGCTGCAGCTTGTTTTTATGCTGAGGCACGTACAGAGGTTGCGCGATCGAACCGTGTCAATCTGCTGTTCCCGGCCGGACCACCCATCGCGTGGGTTGCCCCGTGACCGCGGCGATCATGTCGTAGTCGCCGTCGTAGTGCAGCACGGTGGTGTGGTGCCGTTCGGCGACGGCGGCAACGACAAGGTCGGCAACCGACAGCGCGCGCCAATTTCCGCCCTCTATCAGCAGGCTCTGAATCTCGACGGCGCGATCCCAAGCTTCGTCGGGGGTCGGTAACCAGTCGAAACCGCGCAATTCCTCGCGAATCCGCTGGGCGTCGGTCTTCGACCTGGCCGAGTGCAATATCTCCAGCTCGACCGCCCCGCAGATGGACAAGAGGCCGGCATTGTGCAGCGGGTCGATAACCGCGCGGACGGCAGGCTTCGGGTAGCGAGCGAACGCCGACTTGTCGATGAGGTATCGGGTGGGCACCTTCAGGCCGCACCCTGGCCGGCCGGCGGATCGACTGGACCGGTCAGGTCCGGGAGGCCGCCTGCGCCGATCCAGTCGAGGAAAGACTGTCGCCGGCGGCGCTTGATCGCGTCCTCGAGGGCAGCATTCACGGTCGCGACTTTGGTCGTCGTACCGAAAATCTCGGCCGCGGCGGCCAACTTCTCGTCGTCTACATCGATGACAGTTCGTGCCATGGGGCGTGTCACCTCCTGGTACCGGGACACCTCAGATGATATCGCATTCGCCTGATATTGATATCATGCGGCTCGGCTGCCCTACAACCAGGTGTCCAGGGTCGTGGTGGTGAGGAAGTGGTCCAGGTCGGCGCGCCAGGGGGCGGGGGTGGTCTTCTCCGGTTCGATGGCGGTGTACTGACCCCGGTAGAACAGCAGCGGACGGCCGTTGGTCGCGGCGGGGGTCTCCGACATGGCCAGGACACGGCCGATGACGATGAAGTGGTCGCCGCCGTCGACCACGCTGTCCACCCGGCATTCGATGGTGGCCAGCGAGTTGTCCAGCCGGGGCAGTCCGAGGTCGGAGGTGTGCCAGTCGGTTCCGGCGAACTTGTCCGGTTCGCGGGAGCCGAATTTCGCGCAGACCGGTTGCTGTTCCTCGGCGAGTACGTTCACGCAGAATCGGCCGTTGGCCTCGATGGCTGCCCAGGACCGCGAACCCTTGGTCGGGCAGAACAGCACCAGGGGTGGTTCCAGGGAGAGTGCGGCGAAGGACTGGCACGCGAAACCGATCGGGGTTTCGTCGTCGGTGAACGTGGTGATGACCGTGATGCCGGTGCAGAACTGCCCGAGGATGTTGCGGAACTGCCGGGGGTCGATGGGGGCCTGCTCCGTGGCCGCTTCGCCTGCGCCGTCGGCCGGATCCGCTGGTGCCGTCACGTTCATACCGTCCTCGCCTCGTTCATGGAGCTGCCGGCGGACGGGCCGCCGGTATTCAGCCGAACCCGATGCGAGTATCGCACCGGGTCCGGCCGGAGATCACTTGAAACCCACGGAGAAATCGTGGCCCCACAGGCTCACCGCGGTGGATTCCCGGGCGATCCAGCTGTGGTCGTCGACTTCCAGGCCTTCGCAGCCGAATTCGACGTCGAACCCACCGGGAGTCTTCATATAGAACGACAGCATCTTGTCGTTGATGTGCCGGCCCAGGGTGGCCGACATCTTCACCTTCTTGCGCATGGCCCGGTCCAGGCACAGGCCGACATCGTCGGAGTTCTCCACCTCGACCATGAGGTGGACGATGCCGGTCGGGTTGGGCAGCGGCAGGAAGGCGAGCGCGTGGTGTCGCGGATTGCACCCGTAGAACCGCAGCCAGGCCGGGTCCCCGTCCTCCGGCCGACCCACCAGCTGCGGCGGCAAACGCATCGAATCGCGCAGCCGGAATCCGAGTACGTCCTGATAGAACGCCTGTGCCGCGGCATCATCGTGGCAGGTCAGAACGACATGGCCCAGGCCCTGTTCGGCGGTGACGAATTTGTGGCCGTACGGGCTGACGAACCGCCGGCCGAGGTACTGCGCGCCGTAGAACGCCTCGAGGGTGTTGTCGGAAGGATCCCGGAAGCGGATCATCCCTTCGACCCGGCGCTCGGCGAGTTCCTCCTTGGTGCCTTCTTCGAAGTCGACGCCGTTCTTCTCCAGCGTCTCCCGGAGCCGTTGCAGCGCAGGGCCGTCGGTGACCTCCCAGCCCGAGACGAGCAGGCGGTCCCGCTCGCCGGGCACGATCACCAAGCGGGCGGCGAAATCGTCCATCCGGAGATAGAGCGCATCGGGGTTGTTCCCGTCGCCCTCCATCATGCCGAGCACCTTCAGGCCGTACTCCCGCCAGGCCGCCATATCGGTGGCCTCGATGCGCATGTAGCCGAGTGCCTTGATACTCATCGTCATATCTCCTTGACGCCGAGCAGGAAATCGGTGGCCAGCCGGTTGAATTCGGCGAACTTCTCCAGCTGTGCCCAGTGCCCGCATCCGCCGAATACGTGCAATTGTGCGCGCGGGATGCTCTTGAGCGCCACCAGCGCGCCGTCGAGCGGGTTCACCCGGTCCTCCCGTCCCCAGATCAGCAGGGCCGGCTGACGCAGTTTGTAGGCGTCGCGCCAGAGCATGCCCTTCTCGAAATCGGCGCTCGCGAACGATTTACCCATCGCCCGCATCGCCGCGATCGATTCGGGTGTATTGGCTGCCGTGAAGCGTTCGTCGATCAGTTCGTCGGTAACCAGCGATTGGTCGAACACCATGATCCGCAGGAACGCCTCGATGTTTTCCCGTGTCGGCTCGTAGGTGAACTTCGACAGCAGTCGCACGCCCTCGGTGGGGTCGGGGGCGAAGAGGTTGGTGCTCAGGCCGCCCGGCCCCATCAGGACCAGTTTGCCGGCGCGATCGGGATGGTCCAGGGCGAAACGTACCGCCGCGCCGCCGCCGAGTGAATTGCCCAGCAGATGGACCCGGCCGGTGATCTCCAGGGTGTCGAGCAGATCCTTCAGTGCCGAGGAACTGTGTACGAAGTACTGCGGATGCTCGGTCGGCTTGTCGGACCGCCCGTACCCGGGCTGGTCGACCGCTATCACGTGGAAGTCGCGGGCCAGCACCGGGATGTTGCGGGAGAAGTTCGACCACGAGGACGCGCCCGGCCCACCGCCGTGCAGCAGCACGATGGTGGGGCCGTTACCGACGCCGGCCTCGTGGTAGTGCAGTTTCAGATCCGGACGAACCTGGGCGAATCGCGAGGTGGATTCGTAGGTGAGTTCGGCGGTCGAGGTCATCACACCATCCCGTCGGAAACCGGCAGCCCGAATTCGTGCGTGCCGTACATGACGTAGGCGCGCTCGGGATCGTTGGAGGCGTGCACGCGCCCGGCGTGGGCGTCGCGCCAGAACCGCTGCAGCGGGGTGCCGTTCACCAGAGCGGTGGCGCCCGAGCTCTCGAACAGTTTGTCGATCGAGGCGATGGCCCGGCCGGTCGCGCGGACCTGGTCGCGCCGGGCGCGTACGCGCAGGTCGAACGGGATCTCCTTGCCCTCGAGCAGCAGCGCGTATTCCTCGGCCACATTGCCCGACAGCTGTCGCCAGGCGGCATCGATATCGCTGGAGGCCTCGGCGATCCGGACCTTCGTGAAGGGATCTTCCTTGGCCTTCTCGCCGGCGTAGGCGGCGCGCAGCCGCTTGCCCTGGTGCTCGACGTGGGCCTCGTAGGCGCCGTAGGCCATACCGACGATCGGCGCGGAGATGGTGGTGGGGTGGATGGTGCCCCAAGGCATCTTGTACACCGGGTCGGTATTGCGTTCCAGGCCGGGCGATTTCAGGTCGTTCATGGTCTTGTAGCTGAGGAACCGGTGGGTGGGTACGAAAACGTCTTTCACCACGAGGGTGTTCGAACCGGTGCCGCGCAGGCCGACCACGTTCCAGACGTCGTCGATCTCGTATTCGGAGCGGGGGATCAGGAAGCTGCCGAAATCGACGGGTTTGCCGTTCTTGATCACCGGTCCGCCGACGAAGGTCCAGTCGGCGTGCCCGGAGCCCGAGGACCAGGCCCACGAGCCGCTGACCCGGTAGCCGCCGTCGACCACGGTGCCGGCGCCCATGGGCGCGTAGGAGGAGGAGATCCGCACATCGGTGTTCTCGCCCCACACCTCTTCCTGCGCGTCCTGGCCGAACAGCGCCAGATGCCAGTTGTGCACGCCGATGATCCCGGCGACCCAGCCGGTGGAGCCGCAGGCGCTGGCGATCTTGCGGACCGTGTCGTAGAAGACGACCGGGTCCGCGGCGTGCCCGCCCCACTGTTTCGGCTGCAGCAACCGGAAGAAACCGGCTTCCTGCAGGTCCTTGATCGATTCCTCGGGAATCTGCCGAAGGTCTTCCGCCTCTTGCGCGCGGGCGCGCAGCGTGGGCAATAGCGCTTCGACCCGCATCGTCACTTCTCGCGTCATCTCCGGCCCCTGCTCCTGCCTGGTCGTTTGCTAACCCGTAGTCATCTGCTCGGCGCAGAATTTACCTCTGAGACTAGAACAGGTTCTTGTTCGTGTCGAGAACCGGTGTCGGTGTGCTGCGAATATGCGACATGTGCTGGATGTGGCGCGAATCGCTGGCGTTCGGGACGGCAGTTTTGTAACGTGTTCTAGTACAGCAGGAGGAGGAATTGCGATGGCAGTAACCCCCCCGTCGCCGAGCGATGGGCCCGGAGGAGGCAGCGTGCGTAACCACGGAGGGACCCGCACGGCGGCGGATCCGGCGCAGCGCGGCGGTGCGAAGGTGCGGGAGCTCGACGTCGGCTCGGTTCCCACCCGGTACGCGCGCGGATGGCATTGCCTGGGGCTGGCGCAGAATTTCCGGGACGGCAAACCGCATTCGGTGCAAGCGTTCGGCACCAAACTGGTGATCTGGGCCGACAGCGCCGACGAATTGCACGTACTCGACGCCTACTGCCGGCATATGGGCGGTGATCTCAGCATGGGTGAGATCAAGGGCGACGACGTCGCCTGCCCGTTCCACGATTGGCGCTGGGGCGCGAGCGGCAAATGCACGTCCATCCCCTACGCGCGGCGGGTCCCGCCACTGGCGCGTACTCGTCGCTGGACCACCCTCGAGCGCAACGGTCAGCTCTTCGTCTGGCACGACCACGAGCGCAACGAACCGCCGCCCGAGGTCACCATCCCGCATATCGAGGGCCCCTACACCGATGCCGACGGCAACCCGGTGGAGGAACTCGACAGCGGCTGGACGCAGTGGACCTGGAACCAGTTGCTGATCGAGGGCGCGAATTGCCGCGAGATCATCGACAACGTGGTGGATATGGCCCACTTCTTCTATATCCACTTCGCGTTCCCCACCTACTTCAAGAACGTTTTCGAGGGGCATGTGGCCACTCAGTTCCTGGAGACCAAGGGGCGCCCGGATGTCGGTATGGCGGCCAAATACGCCGGCGAGCAGCTGTTGAAATCGGAGGCGTCGTACTTCGGCCCCTCCTACATGATCAACCCCCTGATCAACAGCTACGGTGGTTACGAGATCAAGGTCAACCTGATCAACTGCCATTACCCGGTGACGCAGGATTCGTTCATGCTGCAGTGGGGGCTGACCGTCGAGAAGCCGAAGGGCCTCGACGACGAGACCGCGCAGAACCTCGCCCGGACCATGGCCGATTTCTTCGGCGACGGCTTCCTGCAGGACGTGGAGATCTGGAAGCACAAGTCCAAGGTCGAGAATCCGCTGCTCTGTGAAGAAGACGGCCCGGTCTACCAGCTGCGGCGCTGGTACGACCAGTTCTATGTCGACGTCGCCGATGTGACCGAGAAAATGACCCAGCGGTTCGAATTCGAGGTCGACACCACCAAGGCGAACGAGGCATGGGAAGCCGAGGTCGAAGAGAACCTGCGGCGCAAACGCGAACAAGAGGCGGCCGCGGCGGACGCCGACCAAGCGGAGGCAGGAGTCTGATATGACCCGCTGGGCAAAAGCACCCGACTTCGCCGACCAGCCCGCCCGGCAGGCCGCGGTGCGGGCCCAGACGGTCGTGGACCAGCAGCGATACCTGGAGGACGGCCTGACACCGCTGCGGTGTCAGGCCTGCGACGCCGAGGTACGGGTCCGTAAGAGCAGCTCCCGGCAGACCTCGGTGCAGTGGGCCGAGAACCCGGCCACCCGCTGTCCGGTCTTCGCCGAACTCAACGCCAAGGGGTACGGGCCCGGTCGGCCGGATACCTGTGAGCGTTTGCAGAAGACCATCAAATGGGCCGTCGACGAGGGCTTGCTCGAGGTTCCGGAGTAAGTGGCCGGAGTCCTCGGACCTCCGGTACGCGGCGGCCGCTCAGAAGAACTGAAGCGGCCGCCGCTGTCCTTTGGACGGCGCCTGTCCGCGCGGTCAGCGCCGGGAGCCGCGCTCGCGATACATACGCCGCTGTTCCTTGGCGCGACCCCGCCAGACCTTGTCGCGCTCGGCCTGGAGCCGTTTGTCCGATCGCGCTTCCATCCAGGCGTTCTCCTTGCCCAGCTTGCGATAGCTGCGCACCCGCCGTTCCGGCACTTCCCCGGATTCGACGGCCGCGCGCACCGCGCAACCCGGTTCGGCGTCGTGGGCGCAGTCGGCGAACCGGCAGTCGGCGGCGAGCTGCTCGATATCGCTGAAGGTCCGGCTGATGCCTTCGGCCGCGTCCCACAATCCGACGCCCCGCAACCCGGGAGTGTCGATGAGGGTGCCGCCGGTGGGCAGCGGCCGCAGCTCGCGGTGCACCGTGGTGTGCCGGCCCTTCTTGTCGGCCGCGCGCACCGTGTCGGTGGCGAAGACCTCCGCGCCGAGCAGTGCGTTGGCCAGCGTGGATTTACCCGCGCCGGACGGTCCCAGCAGCGCCACCGTTCCGCTCAGTACCGCGACCAGCACATCGAGGCCGAGTTCGGTGGTCGCGCTGACCGCCAGCACCGGCGCTCCCGGCGCCACGGCACGAACCTCGTCGAGTGGTATGTCTTCGGCGGTGTCCGCCTTGGTGAGCACGACCACGGGCTGGGCGCCGCTCTCCCAGACCAGGGCGAGCATCCGCTCGATTCGCCCCAGATCCACGTCGCCGTCGGCGGGCGCGCAGATCAGCACGGTATCGACATTGGCGGCCAGCACCTGGGCCTCCGAGCGCCCGGACGCGGCGGAACGGGTGATGGCGGTACGGCGGGGCAGCTGTGCCCGGACGTGCGAACGAGCGTCCAGGCCCACCCAGTCGCCGGTGCACAGACCGCTCACCGGTGAGTCCGCGCGCGGGCAGGTGGCCCGGGCCGGCCCGGTCGGGGTCACCACATCGCATTCGCCACGATCCATTCGGACGATGCGCGCGGGTACGCAATCGGGGTCGAGGAGCGGGAGGTACTGCGCGGCTACGGCTTCTGTCCAGCCGAAAGGGACGAGTGGGTCGAAGTCGACCATTTGGGAAGAGATCCTTCGTCGGGCGCCGAGCCCGACCGGGCTCAGCGAGTGGAGTTCGAAAGGGAGAACGACGGGGCGGTACGAACCGGTGCGGTTCGCCGCGCCACGGCAATCCGGGCGACCGTCACGTTCTCCACCTCCCTCACAACTCGCTGTTGTCCGTCACTCTGGCACGGCTTCCCCACGCCGCGCAATTGTTTTTTCCGATGGTTACTCGCTACCGCTTCCCGGCGGCAGAACCGCGCGATGAGGCGGATGGATGCCGCCCTCCGGTAGGAGCGCCTACCGGAGCGGTTTCCGTCCGCCGTGGCGGCGGTGGTGACGGCATCGCCTTCGCGTGGACCTCACCAGGGCAGCGGTCCGTATTCGGCACCGTCCTCGGCACCCCAGCGGTAACCCCAGAACTGTCCCGTAGGACCGTCGGCGGGCAGCGTCGCCAAGTGCACGACCGGCTCGGCGCCCTGGGCGGCAGTGCGGAAACCGGTGTTGCCGTTGAAATCGGTGGCGCAATAGCCCGGATTCGCCGCGTTCACCTTGATGGCGGTGTCGCGCAGTTCTTTCGCGTACATCAGGGTGATCATGGTCAGGGCGGTCTTGGAAGTGGGGTAGGTGACGGCCGCCATCGGCCACAGCGGCCCGGCCGGGTCGGCGGCCATGGTCATCGACCCGACCTCGCTCGAGGTGTTCACGATCCGGGCAGCGTCGGCCCGGCGCAGCAGCGGCAGCACCGCATTGGTGACCGCTACGGGTGCGAAGACATTGGTCTCGAAGACTTCCCGCAGGGTGTCCGGGGAAGTCGAGGAAGGGGCGCCGTCCCCGTCGAGCCGGCCGGGTATCCCGGCATTGTTCACCAGGATGTCGAGACGCCCGAACTCCGAATCGATACGGTCCGCCGCCGCGGCGATCGATCCGGCATCGGTCACATCCAGCTGGATGAACCGCGTATCGGCACCTTCGGCCGCCAGCTTCTCGGTGGCGGCCCGGCCCCGGTGGGGGTCCCGGGCTCCGATCAATACAGTGGCTCCCCGCTCGGCCGGCTGCCGGGCGGTTTCGAATCCGATGCCCTTGTTGGCTCCGGTGATCAAGGCGATCGTCGTCATGAGCCGACGTTGTCATCGGCGCGCAGGGCGGGGGAGGCCCGGACGAAAGTGGTATCGGCTGTACCACGCTGGGCGCGGTGGGACGGATCAGAATGGAACGATGACCGAGGCCACCGATCTCGCCGCGTTCCTGCGTGCCCGGCGCGGCGAGATCCGTCCGCGCGATGTCGGTCTATCGGAGACGGCCCGGCGGCGTACGCCGGGACTGCGCCGGCAGGAAGTCGCGCTGCTGGCCGGTATCTCGGTCGAGTACTACGTGCGGATGGAGCAGGCCCGCGGGCCGCGACCGTCGGCACAGGTGCTCGGCGCCCTGGCCACGGTACTGCGCCGCTCCTGGTACGTCCACCGGGGAGGCCTTCGGGCGGATAGCGGAAGCAACCGAAAGGGCAGCCGCGGGGTAACCGTCGTCAGTTCCGGACCGCCGGCCGGCGGGGGGTGCCGAAGAGCTCGGCGTCGCCGTGGGCGCGCTTGAAGTACAGGTGCGCGTCGTGTTCCCAGGTGATGGCGATACCGCCGTGCAGCTGGATGGTTTCCGCGGCGATCGTGGAGAACGATTCGGAGCACTGCCGACGGGCGACCCAGACGTCCTCGGCGGCCGACGGCGCGTCCTCGGCCACCGCGAAGGCGGCGGCCAGGGCGGCCGATTTCGCCGACTCGGCGAGTACGTACATATCGGCCATCCGGTGCTTGAGGGCCTGGAAACTGCCGATGGCCCGGCCGAATTGCACCCGGGACCTGGTGTACTCGACCGTGGCCTCGAGGCAGTATTCGGCCGCACCGACCTGTTCGGCGGCGACCGCGGCCCACGCGACGCGGTGCAGACGTTCGATGATCGGGGCGGGGTCCGCGTCGCCCAGCCGGCGGGCAGGCGTCGCGGTGAACGAGATCTCCGACAGGGCACGGGAGGGGTCCATGGCGGCGACCCGGTGCCGCTCGACACCGTCGGCGGTCGGGTCGACCTCGAAGAGGCCGGTTTCGGTGACCACGATCAGAGTGTCGGCGACGGTGCCGTCGAGCACGTAGTGGGCCGTACCGTCGAGGGTTTCCCCCGCTGCCTGCACCCCGAAATCGTCCCAGCCACGGGCCGAGGCCCAGCAGACGGCGAGGGTGCGGCGGCCCTCGGCGACCTCGGGCAGCAGCCGCGCGCAGGCCTCGTCGTCACCGGAGAGCAGTACCGCCTGCACGCCCAGTACCGCCGAGCCCAGCATCGGCACATCGGCGAGTGTCCGGCCGAGTTCGCCGATCACCAGCAGGGATTCGACCAGGCCCGCGCCGAACCCGCCGAACTCCTCGGGTACGGCCAGCGCGGCCACGCCGACCTGTTCGCACAGCTGCGCCCACAGCTGCGGGTCGTAGCCCAGGTCGGTGTCCATGGCCTTACGGACACCGGCTCGCGCGTCACGTTTGGCCAGCAGTCCCCGGACCGCCGCCACCAACTCCTGCTGTTCCTCGCTGATCATCTATTCTCCCGTGGTTTCGGACGGATACCGGCAGTGCAACCGTGGCGTTCTCGCCGCTGCCTGCCGGTTCTCCGGTCAGGTGAGCGCGCCGGCCGGATCCGCGGCGGGCCCGGTGCGCAGCGCCTCGGCGATCCGGCCGCGGTGCAGATCCGGGGTGCCCCAGGCGGTGCGCAATGCGGTGACCCGGGTCAGCCACAGCGACAGGTCGTATTCCGCGGTGTAGCCGATTGCCCCGTGCACCTGCAGGGCGGCGCGGGCCGCCCGGTAGGCGGCGTCGGCGCAGGCGACGGCCGCGGCGGAGGTGTCGCGGGCCCGGTTGGCCGTCGCGGTGGTCAGCGCGGCCCGGTGCAGCAGCGGTTCGGCGAGGTCGAGGCCGATGAGGACATCGGCCAGTTTCTGTTTGACGGCCTGGAATTCACCGATCGGGCGACCGAACTGTTTGCGTTGCTTCACGTAGTCGGTCGACGCGTCGAGCAGCGCCTTGCCCGCACCGAGCAGCTGGGCCGCGTTGGCCAGGGTGCCGGCGTCGAAGGCGGCCGCGACGGGTTCCGCGGCCCGCGGTCCCTCGGCGAGGAGTTCATCGGCCTCGACCGCGAACAGCCGGCGTGCGGGGTCCACCGAGCGAACCGCCGCGCCGACCCGCCCGGTGCTTATCCGGTCGCCGTCGGCCACCAGTACGAGATCGACCCGGTCGGCGTCCACGGCGATCGCCCGGCCACCCGTACCGGTGAAGGCGACGGTGGCCGACACCGTGCCCTCGGAGATTCCCGGCAACCAGCGCCGGGCCGGTTCCGGGTCCGTGCCGGCGAGCGTTTGGAGCAGCGCGGGGACGGCAGCCGCCGACTCCACCAGCGGCCCCGGTGCCGCGGCCCGGCCGATCTCGACGAAGGCCACCACCTGGTCCAGTGGTTCGGCGTCGAGACCGCCGAACTCCTCGGTGATGGTCAGGCCGAACGCTCCCGCGGCGGCCAGCTGTTCGATCAGTGCCCGGCCGGGCGCCGGATCACCGGCGCTCCACGCCCGCACCGCGGCGGCCGTGGAACCGGACTCGAACAGTTTGCGGATACTGGCACCGAAGTCCTGATGCTCCGGGCTGAGCGCGAATTTCATCGGTTGCTTCCCCTCGGTAGGCCGAGGAGCCGCTCGGCGATGATGTTGCGTTGGATCTCGTTGGTGCCGGCGTAGATCGGGCCCGACAGCGAGAACAGGTAGCCGTCGGTCCAGCGGCTCGCCTGCTCGGCTTCGGGTCCGAGCAGGTCCAGTGCGGTTTCGTGCATGGCGATATCGAGTTCGGACCAGAAGACCTTGGTGATCGACGATTCGGCGCCGAGCTTGCCGCCCTCGTCGAGCCGTGTGACCGTCCCGAAGGTGTGCAGCCGGTAGGCCTCACTCCCGAGCCAGGCGTCCACCACCGCGTCGCGGGCCGCGGTGCCGGTATCGCCGCGTTCGGTCCACAGGTCGATCAACCGTTGCGCCGTCGCGCTGAACCGGCCGGGGCTGCGCAGCGAGAGACCGCGCTCGTTGCTGGAGGTGCTCATGGCGACCCGCCAGCCCTCGTTGGGGGCGCCGATCACATCGCTGTCGGGAACGAAGACATCGTCGAGGAAGATTTCCGCGAAACCGGGCTCCCCGTCGAGCTGGGGGATCGGGCGGACGGTGACGCCGTCGGCGTCGAGCGGGAACATCAGGTAGGTGAGGCCGCGGTGCCGCTCGGCGGCGGGGTCGCTGCGGAACAGGCCGAATGCCCGGTCGGCGAAAGCCGCCCGGGAACTCCAGGTCTTCTGGCCGCTGAGCACCCAGCCGCCCTCGGTGCGCCGGGCGGTGGAGCGGATACCGGCCAGATCGCTACCGGCCTCCGGCTCCGACCAGGCCTGGGCCCAGATATCGTCGCCGCGGGCCATCCGCGGCATGATCCGCTCCAACTGCTCGGGGGTGCCGTGCTCGAACAGGGTGGGGGCCAGCAGGAAGATACCGTTCTGACTCACCCGGCCCGGGGCGCCCGCCGCGTAGTACTCCTGCTCGAAGAGCACCCATTCCAGCAGCGACGCGTCCCGCCCACCGAACTCGCGCGGCCACGACACCACCGACAGCCGGGCCTCGGCCAGGGTGCCTTCCCAGGCGCGATGGGCTGCGAAACCGGCCTCGGTGTCCATGGACGGCAGCGGTTCCGCGGGCACGTTCGCGGCCAGGAATTCGCGGACCTCCCGCTGGAATTCCCGGGTGCCTTCGTCGAGATCGAGATCCATTCAATCTTTCCCGTCCGTGTTCTTCGCGTCGGCTGTGCTCGCCTGCGCTTTCATCGTTCTGGCGTTCATGCCGCCCAGGGAATCCGTGCCGACCTCGGCGTTGTGCGCGTGCGCGAAATGGTGGAGTCCGAACACCGAATCCATTCCGGCGCGCATTCCCATGAGGTCCTCGGACTGGTTGACCGCTTTCTTCGTCAACGCCAGCCCGAACTGCGGCATGGCGGAGATCTTCTCGGCCAGCGCCATGGTCTCCGATTCCAGGTCGGCGCGCGGCACGACCCGGTTGACCATGCCCCACTCCTTGGCCTGCGTGGCATCGAACCGGTCACCGGTGTACAGGAATTCCTTGGCGGCCCGGGGACCCATCACCCACGGATGGGCGAAATATTCGACACCCGGAATCCCCATGCGCACCACGGGGTCGGAGAAGAACGCGTCGTCGGAGGCGATGATCAGATCGCAGACCCAGGCCAGCATCAGGCCGCCCGCGATACAGGCGCCCTGCACCATGGCGATGGTCGGTTTGGGGATCTCCCGCCAGCGGCGGCACATCCCCAGATACACCTCCATCTCGCGGGCGAAGCGCTGATCACCGCCGGGGCGGTCGATATGGTCCCACCACAGCGCGGCCTTGTTCGGGTACTTCACATGATGGTCGCGTCCGGGGGTGCCCAGGTCGTGGCCGGCGCTGAAGTGCTTCCCGTTGCCAGCCAGCACGATGACCTTGACCTCGGGGTCCTCCACCGCCTGCTCGAACGCGGCGTCGATCGCGTAGGTCATCACCGAGTTCTGGGCGTTGCGGTAGCCGGGCCGGTTCAAGGTGACCACCGCGATCGCGCCGCGGCGTTCGTAGGTCACCACATCGGGTTCGTAGGGAATGCTCCCGTCACCGTTCGCTGGGTTCGCGGCAGGGCCGTCCGACATTACGAATTCTCCTCACGTAGCTGACGTTTGAGCACCTTGCCGCTGGCGTTGTAGGGCAATTCGTCGCGGAATTCGACGAATCGCGGGACCTTGAAATTGGCCAGCACCCTGGTGGCATAGGAGAACACCTGGTCCTCGCTGAGCGCGGCACCCGGTTTCCGGACGATATAGGCCTTGCCCACCTCACCCATCCGGGTATCGGGCACGCCGATCACCGCGACGACGGCGACACCGTCCAATCCGGCCAGGGACTGTTCGATCTCGGCGGGATACACATTGAATCCACCGCTGACGTACATGTCCTTGAGCCGGTCGGTGATCTTCAGATAGCCGCGGTCGTCGATCACGCCGATATCGCCGGTGTGCAACCAGCCGTCCGCGTCGATCGTTTCGGCGGTGCTTTCCGGATCGTCCAGATAACCGAGCATGACGTTGGGTCCGCGGAGCAGGACCTCGCCCGCGTCGCTGAGTTTCAGTTCGAATCCGGCCATGGGCCGGCCGCTGGTGGCGGAGATGGTCTCGGCGTCGTCGTCGACCCGGCACATGGTGGCGAACCCGGTGGATTCCGAGAGCCCGTACGCGGTGAGCACCACATCGAAATCCAGTTCCCGGCGCATGCGCTCCACCAGGACCACCGGTACCGGCGCCGCGCCCGTGACGGCCACGCGCAGGCTCGCCAGCCGGTACTCGCCGCGGTCCGGGAAATCCAGGATCGACTGGTAGATGGTGGGTGGGCCGGGCAGGACGGTGATCTGTTCCTGATCGATGAGCCGCATGGTGGTCGGTACGTCGAAAACGATCTGCGTGACCATGGTCGCGCCGGTGAGCAGGCAGGCGATGATTCCGGCCTTGTAGCCGAAGCTGTGGAAGAAAGGGTTGACGATCAGATAGTTGTCGTCGCTGTTAAGCGTCGAACATTCGGTCCAGCCGCGGACCGCGGACAGTGTCTGCCGGTGCGCGATCAGGACACCTTTGCTGCGGCCGGTGGTTCCGGAGGTGAACAGGATGTCGGACAGATCGTCGGGGCTGATCGATTCCGCCCGCTCGCGCGCCTGCTCGCGGCTGACTCCGGCGCCGGCCGCGGCCAGCTCGGACCAGTTCAGCGCGTCCCGCACCGGCTCTTCGGTGCCTTCCACCGGGAGCACGATCACGGTGCCGATCCGCAGGTCCGGCGCGGCCGCGCGCAACTCGGCGAGCCGGTCGCGGTTGAGGAAGGTGCCCGCGATGAACAGGCCCTTGGCGTCGACCCGCCGCAGCACATCGGCCACCTCGTCGGCGACGTAGCGGGTGTTGAGCGGGACCAGCGTCGCGCCGGCGTAGTGGGCGCCGAGCGCGGCGATCACCCAGTGGTGGGTGTTGGGCGACCAGATGCCCACGCGGTCCCCGGTCCGGATGCCGCGGGCGAGCAGGGCGCGTGCCACGTCCTGGACCTGTTCGAGCAGTTGGGTCCAGTCGAGGCGGACCGGTCCGTCGGCCAGCGCGGGCGCGGCGCCGTAGTTCTGGGCGGCGGCGTGCAGGGCCAGGGGAGTGGTCCGATCCGTCGGTGGGGTGTGCGCAGGGGGTGTCACGGGTGTCCTCGATGTCGTGCGGCCGTGGGCGGTGCGCGGTCTGCGAGTTGCGGTCTACAAAGCAAGTGCTTGGTAGGTTATCCTACCGGCGTGGGTGCTATCCAGACCTCAGAATCCGGTACCGGTCGCGACGGCGGACGGCAATCGGCCGAACACGCCGCCGGAGCGCGGCCTACGGCCGAACGGACCAGCGTGGCCGCCCTGCGCGACGGCGAATTCGCCGAGCAGGTGCGGAGCTGGCTCGACGAGCAGCTCAGCGGTGAATTCCGGGAACTGCGCGGGCTGGGCGGACCCGGCCGCGAACACGAGGCCTTCGACGAACGCCTGGAATGGGACCGCGCGCTGGCCGCCGCCGGCTGGACCTGTCTGGGCTGGCCGGTGGAGTACGGCGGGCGCGACGCGAGTGTCGCGCAGCAGATCATCTTCCACGAGGAGTACGCGAGGGCGAACGCGCCCGCGCGGGTCTCCCATGTGGGTGAGGAACTGCTCGGCCCGACCCTGCTGGCCTTCGGGACCGACGCCCAGCGCGACCGTTTCCTGCCGGGGATCCGCACCGTCACCGAACTGTGGTGCCAGGGCTACTCGGAACCGGGCGCCGGCTCCGATCTCGCCGCCGTCTCCACCTCCGCGCGCCTGGACGGCGACCAGTGGTCGATCAACGGGCAGAAGATCTGGACCTCGCTGGCGCATGTGGCCGACTGGTGCTTCGCGGTCTGCCGCACCGAACCGGGCTCGAAACGCCACAAAGGCCTTTCGTATCTGCTGGTGCCGATGGATCAGCCCGGTATCGAGGTCCGGCCGATCGTGCAGCTCACCGGCACCTCCGAATTCAACGAGGTGTTCTTCGACAACGCGCGCACCGACGCCGATCTGGTCGTGGGCGAACCGGGCGACGGCTGGCGGGTCGCGATGGGCACGCTGAACGTCGAACGCGGTATCTCCACGCTCGGCCAGCAGATCCGCTTCGCCCGGGAACTCGCGGCGATCGAGAACCTGGCCCGCGAGTCCGGCGCCCTCGACGACCCGCTGCTGGCGGACAAGATAGATCGTGCCTGGGTGGGGCTGCGGGTGCTGCGCGCCCACGCCCTGCGCACCATGGCCGAGACCGCCGACGACGGCGGCCAGGCCTCGGTGGGCAAACTGCTCTGGGCCAACTGGCATCGCGGGCTCGGCGAACTCGCCATGGCGGTGCGCGGCGCCGCCGGACTCGTCGCCGCGGACGGCGATCTCGACGAATGGCAGCGGCTGTATCTGTTCACCCGCGCCGACACGATCTACGGAGGTTCGAACGAAGTGCAGCGCAACATCATCTCCGAGCGGGTGCTCGGTCTTCCCCGTGAGGCCCGGCAGTGAGCGGGCCGCTGTCGGTCGCGCCCCCGCAGACTCCGGCGCACAACCTGCTCACCGGCCGCCGGGCCGTGGTCACCGCGGCCGCCGGTACCGGGATCGGGTCCGCGACGGCTCGCCGGCTGCTCGCCGAAGGCGCCGATGTGGTGGTCTCGGATTGGCACGAACGGCGGCTGGAGGCCACGCGTGCCGAACTGTCCGCGGAGTTCACCGACCGCAAGGTCGCCGCGATCGTCTGTGATGTCACCAGCACCGAACAGGTCGACGAACTGGTCCGTGGGGCGGCCGCGGCGCTGGGCGGCGTCGATATCTTCGTCAACAACGCCGGCCTCGGCGGGGAGACTCCGGTGGTCGATATGACCGACGAACAGTGGGACCGCGTCCTCGACATCACCCTCAACGGCACCTTCCGCTGCACCCGGGCCGCGCTGAACTACTTCCGTGACGCGAAACACGGCGGCGTGATCGTCAACAACGCGAGCGTGCTCGGTTGGCGGGCTCAGTACGGTCAGGCGCACTACGCCGCCGCGAAGGCCGGGGTGATGGCGCTGACCAGGTGCAGCGCGGTCGAGGCGGCCGAGCTGGGGGTCCGGATCAACGCGGTCTCGCCGAGCATCGCCCGGCACGCCTTCCTCGACAAGACCAGCTCCAGCGAACTGCTCGACCGGCTCTCCGAGCGCGAGGCCTTCGGCCGGGCGGCCGAACCGTGGGAGGTCGCGGCCACCATCGCGATGCTCGCCAGCGACTACACCACCTACCTCACCGGCGAGGTGGTCTCGATCAGCAGCCAGCGCGCCTGAGGAGAACCCATGCGCGCGCCGTCGCCGGAGGCCCTCGCGGTGGCCACTGCGGTGTCGGCTGCTGATCGCGCCCGCGCCGGTCGGCGGTTCGTGTGCCGGGTTCGGTACTCCCGGACGCGGTGCTGTGCCCGCAGTGGGTTCGCGTGCACGACGGAGTCCGGGAGAAGCGGGTCAGGCGCGGGTGAGCGCGAAGATACGCAGTTCGCGGTCGGTGCGGTGCCGGTAGGCGGCGTAGGCGCCGGTGATCTCGACGAAACGCTGGAAAATAGATTCCGCCGCCATGCCCTCGACCCGGGTGGCGCTGACCGGAATGCGTTCTCCCGCGATGGCCACGGTCGCGCTCGGCTCGGCGAGGAGGTTGGCGGTCCAGGCCGGGTGGCGGGCGCCACCGAAGTTGCTGCCGATGACGTAGAGCGTGGCACCGTCGTGCACGCACAGCAGCGGCTGGGTGCGCGGCTGTCCCGATCGGCGACCCGTGGTGGTCAACAGGATCACCGGTGCCCCGATCGGCCCGAGCACGGTGTAGCGGGCGGCGGTGCGTTCGAGTACCCGCCGGTCCAGCGGGGTGAGTGCCCGGACCACCCGGGAGCCGAACTTCGTGCCGGCGAACCTGTCTGCCGCACGGGCCAGCGGGCTCTCCGGGGAACCCCACTGGCGCTGCGGGAACGGCGTCGTCATCCGCCGAATATACCGACGGAACCGGCGCGCCCTCCGGTATGTGCCGGGCCCGGGCCCGCTGCCGCCCGTCTCGCGGCGATCGGCGGTTCTCCGATTCGGTTGCCGGAATTCGGTATGCGGCGGAACCGGTTCCGGATATCGGCCGTCCAATTGATCGGAAGCAGTGCGAAGTTCGTACCTCTTCCGCGACGCGGGCCCGAGGGGTCCGGCTCCGACAGGGAGGGGGGAGCCGGAAACCTCGGGCCCGCCGGTCACACACCGCCCATGGACCAAGCAAATGCTTGGTTGTATCATGGCGGGGTGACCGCACCCGACCCCTCGAAATCGGCCCGGCGAACCGAACTACTCGATATGGCGGCAGAACTGTTCGCCGAACGGGGCGTGCGCGCCACCACGGTGCGTGATATCGCCGACGCGGCGGGCATCCTCTCCGGCAGCCTGTACCACCACTTCTCCTCGAAAGAGGGGATGGTGGACGAGATCCTGCGCGGATTCCTCGACGAACTGTTCGGACGCTACCGCGAGATCGTCGCCGCCGGGCTGAATTCGCGTGCCACGCTGGAAGCCCTGGTGCTGGCCTCCTACGAGGCATTCGACCGATCCCATGCGGCGGTCGCCATCTACCAGTCCGAGGCCAAACGCCTTCGGGCCGCCGAACGTTTCGCCTACATCGACGACTACAACCGCGAATTCCGCGAGCTCTGGCGCCGCGTCCTCACCAGCGGCGTCGCCGACGGCAGCTTCCGTCCCGAACTCGATATCGACCTGGCCTACCGCTTCCTGCGCGACACGGTCTGGGTGGCCGTCCGCTGGTACCGGCCCGGCGGCGGGTCGCTCACCGTCGACACGCTCGCCAAGCAGTACCTCACCATCGTGCTCGACGGGCTCACCGTGCCGGGCCACACCGATTAGGAGAAATCCCATGGCAACAGCTGCCCGCCGCCCCTACGCACCGTTGCGTGAGGCGTATGTGATCGATGCGGTGCGCACCCCGGTCGGGAAGCGCGGTGGTGCGCTGGCGGAGGTCCATCCGGCCGATCTCGGCGCGGCCGCGTTGCAGGGCCTGCTCGGCCGCAATTCGATCGACCCCGCCCGGGTCGACGATGTGATTGTCGGCTGCGTGGACAATGTCGGTCCGCAGGCCGGCAATATCGGCCGGACGATGTGGCTGACCGCCGGATATCCGGAAGAGGTCCCCGGCGTCACCGTGGACCGGCAGTGCGGGTCCAGCCAGCAGGCCATCAACTTCGGCGCCCAGGCCATCATGAGCGGCACCGCCGAGGTCATCGTGGCCGGCGGCGTGCAGAACATGAGCGCCATCCCGATCTCCGCGGCCATGATCGCCGGTAAGGAGTACGGCTTCGATTCGCCGTTCGTCGGCGCAGGCGGCTGGGATCACCGCTACGGCACCGGCGAGGTCTCGCAGTTCCGCGGCGCGCAGCTGATCGCCGAGAAGTGGGGGATCACCCGCGAGGATATGGAGCAGTGGGCGCTGCGCAGCCACGATCGCGCCCGCGCCGCCATCAAAGCGGGCCGGTTCGACAACGAGATCGTGCCGGTGGGGGATTTCTGGATCGACCAGGGTCCGCGCGAGACCAGCCTGGAGAAGATGGCCTCGCTGCCCGCGCTGGCGGAGGGCAGCCCGCTGACCGCCGCGGTCGCCTCGCAGATCTCCGACGGCGCCAGCGCCACCCTGCTCGCCTCGGACTGGGCGGTCCAGGAATACGGTCTCACCCCGCGCGCCCGCATCGTCCACGTCAGCGCCCGCGGCGCCGACCCGCTGTACATGCTCACCGCACCCATTCCCGCCACCCGGTGGGCGCTGGAGAAGACCGGCCTGACCATCGACGATATCGACGTGGTCGAGATCAACGAGGCCTTCGCCCCCGTGGTGCTGGCCTGGTTGAAGGAGACCGGCGCCGACCCGGAGAAGGTGAACGTGAACGGCGGCGCGATCGCGCTGGGACATCCGCTCGGCGCGACCGGCGCGAAACTCTTCGCCACCCTGCTGAACGAACTGGAGCGGATCAACGGCCGCTACGGCCTGCTCACCATCTGCGAGGGCGGCGGCACCGCCAACGCCACCATTATCGAACGTTGTGTTTGATTGCGCCGTGTTCGATTGCGCCGCCTGCGGCGTCGCGGGGTCGAGGCCCCTGGAGGTCCCG
>NZ_BDCU01000004.1 GCF_001618425.1 Nocardia fusca NBRC 14340 | reverse complement strand
GGGCCTCGACCCTTTCGGGGCCTCGTAAAACTCGGCGCGGCGTGCCGGTTGGGCGGCACGTCGGCAGATCGGGCGCGTAGGGTTCGGCGACCGGCCACCCGTCAACGGACCCGGACCGGCACGTTGGCCCAGCCGGCGACATTGGTGACCGTCGCCCGGCGCAGACCTGCCCGGTCCACGGTGTACTCGGGCATCACGTCGAGCAGTGCGTTCAGTGCGATCCGGCCTTCCAATCGGGCCAGCGCGGCACCCAGGCAACTGTGGATGCCGTAACCGAAGCCCAGGTTGTGCCCGGAATGCGGCCGGTCGATATCGAAGCTGCCGGCGTCGGGGAACGCCTGCTCGTCGCGCGTGGCCGAGGCGAGCAACATCAGCACGTAGCTGCCCTGCGGAATGGTCCGGTCGTGCAGCTGTACCTCGGTGCGGGTGTAGCGCAGGTCGTACTGCACGGGCCCGTCGTAACGCAGTATTTCTTCGAAGGCCGCGGTGATCTTCGACCGGTCGGCGCGCAGGGCTCGCCACTGTTCCGGGTGGTCGGCGAACAGGACGGCCGCGATGCCGATGAGCTTGGCGACGGTTTCGGCGCCCGCGCCGCCCAGCAGCGAGATGAATCCGGCGATCTCGATATCGGTCAGCGCGGTTTTCGTCCCGTCACCGCGGTCGACCTCGGCCGCGATCAGATGGCTGATCATGTCGTCGCGCGGACGGGCCCGTCGCTCGAGGATCAGTTCGAAGTAGTACCGCCCGGCTTCCCGGATCGCCTCCGCCGCTTCGGGCCGCATCCCGGTTTCCCCGGGCCGGCGTTCCAGCGGGAGTGCGTGTAGTTCGCGCAGCCGAGCCCGGTCCGGTGCCGGGACACCGAGCATGGAGCTGATCACCTCGATCGGGAAATGGTTCGAGAAGTCCGCCACCACATCGAATTCGCCGCCGGGCAGCCGCTCGACGAATGTCGCCACGATCTCCCGGACCATGGGTTCCAGCGCCGCTATGGCGCGCGGGGTGAACACCTTGCGCACCAGGTTGCGCATCCTGGTGTGCTCGGGCGGGTCCATCATGATGATCATCGGCACAGACGGTTTCGGGTGGCCGGGGTCCAGGACCATGTCCAGGGTGATGCCCTCGGCCGAGGAGAAGGTTTCGAAGTTCTTCATCCCGGCCGCCACGTCGGGGTAGCGCGATAGCGACCAGAGGCCGTATTCGGGATTGAAGTGGACCGGGGCCTGCGCGCGCAGGCGGCGGTAGATTTCGTGCGGGTCGGAGAAGAATTCGTCGGAGAACGGGTCGAATACGATCCCGTCGCCGGATACGCGGGTGTCCGTCATCGGACTCACCTCGATACAGCTGGAGCTGGATGGAATGTGCCGCGCAGGGCTGTCCGTACGATTCGGTGGTGGCCACTGAACTGCGGGTTCACCAGCCGAAACGGGCTATCGGACCGGCCCTGTCGGTACTCGATAGAGTGTTACACAACTTACAAAAAGTGTAAAGGATGTAAATGCCGACATCGGATGCCAACTCGAACGAGCCGACCCGGGAGCGAATCCTGCGCGCCACCTTCGAGGTGCTGAGCCGCCACGGCCACAGCAAGCTGAACCTGTCCGATGTCGCGGCGGCGGCCAAGGTCTCCCGGCCGACGCTGTACCGGTTCTTCTCCTCGAAGGGCGAACTGCTCGCCGCCTTCGGACGCTACGAACAGCAGAACACGCAGGATGCCTTCGCGGCCGCGACCGAGGGGCTCGCCGGCGCCGCCCGGCTGGACGCGGCGCTGCGGTACATGGTCGATCATCAGGAGTCGTATTCGCTGGGCCGGCTGGTCGATGTGGAACCGGATCACGTGCTGGCCGAACTCGCCCGCGTCATGCCGATCATGCGTGAACTCATCCGCCCGATGGTCGAGGGCGCCGATGCCGATATCGTCGCCGCGGCGATCATCCGGCTGGCGGCCTGTCACTACGTGGTCCGGGGCGACGACCGGGCGACCTTCCTCGCGCAGTTGAGGCATGTGGCGGGTATCCCACCGGGCGGTCTGGAAGTAGATAGTTAGCCTATGTAATAATATTTCGGTGCAGCCGAACCCGGTGACCGATGTGGACGACACCGTCGTCGATCTACTGGTCACCGCGGGTCGGCTCACGCGCGCGGCGGGAATGCTCAGCGTCGACGACCTGCCGCGCGCTACCGTGCGCGCACTGGCAGTGCTCGACGAGCACGGTTCGCTGCGGGTCAGCGACTTCGCTCGCATCGATCGCACGTCGCAACCCACGGCGACCGCGCTCATCGCCCGCCTGGTGGGGGAGGGATACGCCTCCCGGCACCGCGACCCGGACGATTCGCGCGCGGTCGTCGTCCAACTCACACCGGCCGGGCGTGCCCGGCTCGCCGCCACCCGCGCCTCCATGCGCGAGGCCTTGTCCGGCCCGCTACCCGGCTTCGACGCCGAACGCCTGACCGGACTCGCCGCCGAGCTACGGGACCTACTGGCGGCGATCCGGGAATCGGCCGGGCACCACCCGCAATCGAGGAAAGACCGATGAGCACCACGACCAGGACGGCCACCGAGCCGGACAGTACGAGCGCGTCAGGACCGGAGGCGGTAGCGCAGCGTGACCACGCAGGGCCCGCGCCCGTACTCGATCGACACAGCGCATCGACCGGGCAGCCGAAGGCGGTCTGGGCCGTCGCCTTCGCCAGCGTTATCGCGTTCATGGGTATCGGTCTGGTCGATCCGATTCTCAAACCCATCGGTGAACAGCTGAACGCGTCGCCGTCGCAGGTATCGCTGCTGTTCACCAGCTATATGCTCGTCACCGGTGTCGCCATGCTGGTCACGGGTGTGGTCTCCAGCCGCTTCGGCGCGAAGAAGACGCTGCTCGCCGGCCTCGCGCTGATCATCGTCTTCGCGGCCCTGGCCGGCATGTCGGGGACGGTCGGCCAGATCGTCGGCTTCCGCGCGGGCTGGGGGCTCGGCAACGCCCTGTTCATCGCGACCGCGCTGGCCACCATTGTCGGTGCCGCCAGCGGCGGGGTCGCGCGCGCCATCATCCTCTACGAGGCGGCGCTGGGTATCGGTATCGCCACCGGGCCGCTGCTGGGCGGCGTGCTGGGCGGCATCAGCTGGCGCGGCCCGTTCTTCGGTGTGTCCGTGCTGATGGCCGTCGCCTTCATCGCGATCGTCGTGCTGCTGCCCGAGGGGCCGAAAGCCGCGAAACCGACCTCGCTGGCCGCGCCGTTCCAGGCGCTGCGCCACCGCGGCCTGCTGGTCGTGAGCATTACGGCCCTGCTGTACAACTTCGGTTTCTTCACCCTGCTCGCCTACACGCCGTTCCCGCTGGACATGGGCACCTACGCGATCGGCTTCATCTTCTGCGGCTGGGGCATCCTGCTGGCCGTGGCCTCGGTGTTCTTCGCGCCCAAACTGCAACACCGTTTCGGCACATTGCCGATGATCGCGGTGGCGGTCGGGTTGTTCGCCGCGGATCTGGCGGTGATGGCGTTGTTCGCCGAGCACAAGCCGGTGCTGATCGCCGGTGTCGTCCTCGCGGGCCTGTTCCTCGGCGTGAACAACACGCTGATCACCGAGGCCGTGATGATCTCCGCGCCGGTGGAACGCTCGACCGCGTCGGCGGCCTACAGCTTCGTCCGCTTCGCGGGCGGCGCCGCCGCCCCGTGGTTGGCGGGCAAACTCGGTGAGACCAGCGTTTCGCTGCCGTTCTGGGTGGGCGCGGTCTGCACCGCCGCCGGTGTGGTGGTGCTGCTGGCCGGCCGCTCGGCATTGGCCCATATCGACGACCACGACCCCGCCCCGCACAGTGTGGAGGAAGCGCAGGCGGTCACGGTCGGTGACTGACCTTCACAAGAGGTCGACCGCGGGTCCCGCCAATAGGCGGGGCCCGCTTTTTCGTGCCCGCCGAGTCCGACCGGTCGGCGTAGGGTCGGGAAGTATGACCGAAGCGCAGCGAGACGAGGTCCGGGTCGAGACGATCCAGAAGCGGGTGCGCGTCTACCTCGGCGGACACCTGGTCGCCGATACCGTCCGTCCCGCGCTGGTCTGGGAGAACCCGTATTACCCGGCCTACTACATTCCGGTCGGTGATCTGCGCGCGAAACTCGAGTTCGACGGCAGCACGCGCACCTCACCCCGCCTCGGGGAGGCGACCGGATACAACGTCGTCGTGAACGGCACCACGGCCGCCGGCGCCGCCCTGCGCTACGCGGATGCGCCGTTGCACGATCTGGTGCGGTTGGACTGGGACGCGATGGACGAATGGTTCGAGGAGGACGAGCCGATCTACGTCCACCCGCGCAACCCGTATTCGCGCGTGGACATCCTGGCCAGTTCCCGGCATGTGCGGGTGGAACTCGACGGGGTGACGGTGGCCGAGTCGCGGTCCCCGCGGATCCTGTTCGAAACCGGGCTCCCCGCCCGCTTCTACCTCCCGCTCACCGATATCAGGATGGACCTGCTGCGGCCGTCGGACACCCACACGAGCTGCCCGTACAAGGGCAACGCCGACTACTGGAACATCCGCGTCGGCGAGACCGAGCATCCGGACCTGGTGTGGATCTACCGGACCCCGGCTCCGGAGAGCCAGAAGATCGCGGGGCTGGCCTGCTTCTACAACGAGAAGGTCGATACCTACATCGACGGGGAGTTGCAGGAGCGGCCGCGGAGTCCGTTCGGCTGATACCGTCCTCGAACAGGCCGCCGCGGCGCTGCCGTTCAGCCGGCTGGATCGCTGCGCCGCGATTCCGCCGGATCCTCGCGTGGGGAGCCGATCTCGATACCGTCCCGAGCCGCCAGGGTCCCACCCCAGTCGTAGAGCGCCTGCAGTACCGGGCGGAGTCCGGGATCGAGCAGCCGATAGGTCACGGTGCGGACCGCACCCTCGTGCACCGTCCGCGCGATCAGGCGGGCGGCCTCGAGCTCGCGCAGCCGCTGGGTCAGCATCTTCTCGGTGATCTCGGGAACGAGCCGGCGCAGTTCGCCGTAGCGCCGCGGCCGCTCCTTCAGATAGCCGAGGATCACGACCGCCCACTTGCCACCGATGGTGTCCATCGCCAGCTCGACCTGGCACGAGTAGAAGGTCCGCCGCACGCTCACGCACCACAAAGTACGTTCTTGTGCCGTCGTGCCCAAGGTGGTCGACTTCATCCATGATCACCGAGTACATCCGGTACCGCGTTCCCGATCCGGCCGCGTTCGAGGATGCCTATCGCCGCGCCGCGGTATCTTTGCAGTTCTCGCCGTACTGCCGGACCTACGATCTGGACCGGTGTGTCGATGATCCGGAGGTCTATATCCTCCGGCTCACCTGGACCTCGGCGAGCGATCATCTGGAGAAGTTCCGCAACAGTTCCCACTTCCGGGAGTTCTTCGCCGAGATCAAGGATTACGTCACCGGTATCGAGGAGATGCGGCACTACGAGCCGGTCGCGTTGGTGCCGTCGCTGTACGAATGGGCGGGCGGGGCCGAGGCATTCGAGAAACTCTTCGACACCTTCTACGACCGGGTTCCCGAGGATCCGGTGCTCGGGCCGGTTTTCGATGGTATGCACCCCGACCACGCGAAGCATGTAGCCGCCTGGCTGGGCGAGGTTTTCGGCGGGCCCGCCGTCTACTCGGAACGGCACGGTGGCCACCAGCACATGATCTCCCGCCACCGGGGCCGGGCCTTGACCGAGGAGCAGCGGCAGCGCTGGGTGAGCCTCCTGATCGATACCGCCGACCGGGTCGGCCTGCCCGCCGACGCCGAGTTCCGGGCGGCGTTCGTGGGATATCTGGAATGGGGAACCCGGATGGCGCTGCTGTTCTCCGGGCCGGACGCGCCGGCGAGCGACAGCGAACCCACGCCCACGTGGGGCTGGGGTGAGGTACGTCCCTGGCCGCGGGGTTGAGCGCGTACCCGAATCGCTGAGGTGAACGCGTGCACGCCACCGGCGGCTGCGGGCGCCGGGGCGCGGCCGCGATTGCCGGCCGGTTCGGCAATGCGCCGCCGATACGAAAAGGGCCCGTCTACCGGCAGTGGACGGGCCCGGGTGCCGGATGTCTCAGCTCTTCGATTCGGTGCTCTGGGGCAGTTCGGCGAGAGTGCCGATCCGGGCGACCGCGTCCGTGACGATCCGATCGATCAACTCCTGGCAGGTCGGCAGATCCTCCAGGATGCCGCTCACCTGGCCCGCCGCCAGCACCCCGGCTTCGGTATTGCCCTCGACCAGCCCGGCGCGCAGCAGCATCGGGGTGTTGGCCGCCATGATCACCTGGGACCAGGTGAGGTCCTTGGCCTTGCGCATGGCCAGACCGTCGCGGACCAGCGTGGACCATTTCATCCCGGTCATGCTCTTGAACCGGGCCGCATTACCCACGGCGGCGGTGAGGCCACGGATCCGCCCCGAGTTCTCCAGTTTCTGCACGAGTTCGGTGTTGAGCACCCGGTGCGGCATACCGTCGACCTTGGTGGACACCACTGTCTCGCCCAGTTGGCGGCGCAGGTATTCCTGCTTGACCGAATCCGGGACGCTGCTCTCCTGCGTGAGCAGGAAGCGGGTCCCCATCGCGACCCCGGCGGCGCCGTAGGCGAGGGCGGCGGCGAGGCCGCGTCCGTCGAAGAAGCCGCCGGCCGCGACCACCGGGATATCGACCGCGTCCAGGACCGACGGCAGCAGCAGGGTGGTGGCCACCGGGCCGGTGTGCCCGCCGCCCTCACCACCCTGGACGACCACGGCGTCCGCGCCCCAGGAGGCGACCTTCACCGCGTGCTTGGCGGCGCCGATCGACGGAACCACCACCACACCCGCGTCTTTGAGCTTGGCGATGAGGTCCTTCTTCGGCGCCAGGGCGAAGGACGCGACCTTGACGCTCTCGCGGATGAGCAGATCGATCCGCTCGGACGCGTCCGAGGCGTCGGCGCGGATGTTCACACCGAACGGTTTATCGGTCTGCGCCTTGGTTTTGGCGATGGCCGTTTCCAACTCGTCGTAGGTCATGGTGGCCGAGGCCAGAATGCCCAGCCCGCCGGCATTGGAGGTGGCCGAGACCAGGCTCGGGCCCGCCACCCAGCCCATACCGGTCTGCACGACGGGATGTTCGATCCCGACCAGTTCGGTCAGCGGTGTCCGCAGCCGGGGGGTCACTGCGGGACCTCCCGGTCGCGGATCTTCTTCGGATCCAGGACCTCGCGGATGATCCGCAGTTCCTCGGTGGTGGGCAGCCGGGACTCGTCGGCCGTGCCCAGGTCGGCGATCTCGAACGAGGTGTTCTCCGCGACCTCACCGGCGGTGACCCCGGGGTGCAGGCTCAGCGCGCGCATCGTGTGGTCCGGGCCGTTGAAATCGAAAACGCCCAGATTGGTGACCACCCGGTGGATGTGATGGAAGCGGAACGCGGGATTGTCCGGGTCGACCTTGTCGTAGCCGACACCGGCGACGATATCGACCTTCTCGCCGAACACCCGCTTGGTGTGCCGTCCGACCCAGTAGCTGGTGGGGTGGTTGATGGTGTTGCCGGGTGCGCCGCGGACGCCGAACATCTGCCGGGTCGGCTGCTGTAGCGGGCCGAAGGCCGAAAGGTTCTGGTTGCCGTAGCGGTCGATCTGGTTGGCGCCCATGACCACATGGCGGCGGCCCGAGGCCAGCACATCGAACACCTTGCGGAACGGGATCCAACCCTCCACCGGCGCCTTACCGCCGATCGGCGGGGTCTCGGCGAGGAAGAACGCTTCGCCGTCGGAGATCAGCAGATCGGGTTCGAAGGTGAGTTTCGCCAGCCGCGCGCCCAGCTGCGCCATCGGCGACATGGGACTGGCGAAGATCTCCCCGGCGTCGCGGAAGATCTCGGCGCAGGCGACCGCGCACACCTCGGCGCGGGTGATGGTTTCGGTGCTGGTCACCGCTCCTCCTTGAATCGCGCGACGGCGGCCTGGTAGTCGGCTTCGGAACCGCTGAGGTAGGTGTCGACGAAGGTCTGCCAGGTCTCCGGCGACCCAGCGGCTTCGACATAGTGCCGCTGGAATTTCTCGTCCCGGCCGTAGCTCTCACCACCCAGGGTGAAATGCGCGCCGTTCGGTGCCTCGGCCACCGCGTCGACCATCATGCGGTTGAGCAGCAGCGCCTGCTGGGGAACGGTTTTCACCAGTTCCTCGGTCTCCACGAGGCGTTCCACCGAGAGGTAGCGCTTCTCGGCGGCCAGGCAGAACAGGTCGTCCATATAGGGGTCCACGCCCTGGTAGGCGGCGTTACCGTGCGCGTCACCGATGTTCAGGTGCACCAGCGCGGCGTCGAGGTTCAGGGCCGGCATGGCGATCAGGGTTTCCGGACGGCCGTCCGGGCCCGGATACGGCGAGGTCACGGTCTGCAGTTCGCCGTCCCAGAAGTTCGGCACATCCGACCCCAGGCCGGCCCGGATCGGCAGGAACGGCAGTCGCGCCGCGGCCGCCTCGAGCCCGCATTTGAGCATGCCCTCGTCCATCTCGCGGGCGACGATCTGCCCGGAGGTGCGGGCCTTTGCGAACCAGGGGTCGTAGAACGGCGCCGAGTCCAGGGAGACGAATCCGTAGTAGGCCTTCCGGACCTTCCCGGCCGAGAGCAGCAACCCCAGATCCGGGCCGCCGTAGGTGACCACCGTCAGGTCGGTGACATCGGACCGCAGCAGGGCACGCACCAGGGCCATCGGCTTACGCCGGGAACCCCAGCCGCCGATGCCGATGGTCATCCCGCTGCGCAGTTCGCCGACGATCTCGTCCAGCGTTTTCCGCTTGTCTCGCATGGTCTTTCGTTCCATATCAGTTCTTGTCCTTCTGCGCCGCCAGGTCTTCGTCGAAGCGTTCGCGGATCTCGTCGGAGGCTCCGGAAAGGTTCAGTTCGAAGGTGAACCCCTGCTCGAAGCGGTAGCTGCGGTGCACGTCCTGCAGGTCGATGCCGTTGAGGGCGCGTTTGGCGGCCCGGATGACCCGGCCGTCCTTGGCCGCGATGTCCTTGGCGACCTCGAGCGCGGCGGCGTCGAGTTCCTCCCGGGGGACGACCTTCAGTACGGAGCCGTAATGGCGCAGCTGCTGGGCGGTGGCGGTGCTCGCGGTGAAGAAGAGCGCGCGCATGAGGTGCTGGGGGACCAGCCGGGCGAGGTGGGTCGCGGCGCCGAGCGCACCGCGATCGACCTCGGGCAGGCCGAAGGTCGCGTCCTCGGAGGCGATGATGATGTCGGAGTTGCCGACCAGGCCGATACCGCCGCCCAGGCAGAAGCCCTGGACCGCGGTGACCACCGGGACCGGGCAGTCGTAGACCGCGCCGAATGCCTCGAAGCATCCGTGGTTGGCGTCGATGAGCGCTTGATGCCCGGGTTTGCGCTGGATCTCCTTGATATCGACGCCCGCGTTGAAGCCGCGGTTCTCGGCGCGCAGCACCACCACGCGGGTCTGCGGGTCGCGCCCGGCGGCGCGGATCTCGTCGGCGAGGGCGAACCAGCCGTCCGAGGGTATGGCGTTGACCGGCGGATAGTCGACCGTGACCACGGCGATACCGGCGGATTCCGAATGGCGCTTGATCCCCATCGCGTATCCCATCTCGCATCTCGAGCATCTTGGCTAAGCAAGCAATTGCTTGGTAGGTTAACACGGTGGCACTCGAAATCGACCTGTCCGATCGCGTCGTTCTGGTAACCGGCGGCGTCCGCGGCGTCGGCGCCGGGATCAGCCGCGTCCTGCTCTCCGCCGGGGCGACCGTGGTGGCGTGTGCCCGCCGGCCCGGCGATACTCCGGTCGAGGTGGACGGGCGGGAACTCGACTTCCTGCCGTGCGATGTCCGCGACCCGGCAGCCGTGGCGGAGATGATCGCCGAGATCGTCCGGCGGCACGGGCGGCTGGATCACGCGGTGAACAATGCCGGTGGCGCCCCCTATGCCCTGGCGCAGGACGCCAGCCCCAAATTCCACACCAAGATCATCGAGCTGAACCTGCTCTCCGCCCTGCACGTCGCCCAGGCGGCACACGCGGTGATCAGCAGGCAGGAAGACGGCGGCTCGATCGTCAATATCTCCAGCCTCAGCGGTCACCGGCCGTCCCCGGGCACGGCCGCCTACGGGGCGGCCAAGGCGGGAGTCGACGCCCTCACTGTCTCCCTCGCCGTGGAATGGGCCCCGAAGGTCCGGATCAACTCACTGGTGGTCGGCGCGGTGGAAACCGAATTGAGCGCTCTGCACTACGGTGACGCCGACGGAGTGGCCGCCGTCGGGCAGACCATCCCGATGGGGCGGCTGGCCCGGCCCGAGGATGTCGGCAACGGCGTGGCCTTCCTGCTCTCCCCGCTGGCCGGATACATCTCCGGGGCGACCCTGCAGATCCACGGCGGCGGCGAGCCCCCGGCCTTCCTGTCGGTGGCGACCGCCACCCACTCCGCTGCCGCGGCGAAGGCCTGACCTCAGCTCGAACAGATATCGACCATCGACGATAGGAACGGACATGGCAACCGAGGGCATCTGCGCCGGACGGATCGTGATCATCACCGGCGCCGGCCGGGGTATCGGCCGGGCACACGCCCTGGCCTTCGCCGCCGAGGGAGCGAAGGTCGTGGTGAACGACCTCGGCTCGACACTCAGCGGTGAGTCGACCGCGGAAACCCCTGCCGAGCAGGTTGTCTCGGAGATCCGCGCGGCCGGGGGTGAAGCCGTGGCCAACGGCGACGACGTGGCGAGCTGGGAGGGCGCGCAGCGGCTGGTCCAACAGGCCGTGGACACCTTCGGCGGCTTGGACGTCCTGGTCAACAATGCCGGTTTCGTTCGCGACCGGATGCTGGTCAATCTCGCCGAGGACGAATGGGATTCGGTGGTCCGCGTACACCTCAAGGGTCATTTCGCCACCATGCGGCACGCGGCCGCGTACTGGCGCGCGGAATCCAAGGCGGGTCGTACCGTGGACGCCCGGATCATCAACACCAGTTCCGGCGCCGGCCTGCAGGGCAGTGTCGGCCAGGGCAACTACGGCGCCGCCAAGGCGGGTATCGCCGGCCTCACCCTGACCGCCGCGGCCGAATTCGCGCGGTACGGCGTCACAGTGAACGCGATCGCCCCCTCGGCACGCACCCGGATGACCGAAACCGTCTTCGCCGACATGATGGCCGCACCCGAGGACGGGTTCGACGCCATGGCGCCGGAGAACATCTCACCGATCGTGGTGTGGCTGGGCAGCACGGAATCGGCCGGTGTCACCGGCCGGATGTTCGAGGTCGAGGGCGGTCGCCTCGCCTTGGCCGAGGGCTGGCGCCACGGGGTGCCGGTCGACCGCGGCGCGCGGTGGAATCCGGCCGAACTCGGCACCGTGGTCACGGAGCTGATCGCGAAGGGTGCGACCCCGGAACCCGTGTACGGAGCATAAGGATTCGCCACTGTTCGAACGGGTCCGTCCCGCCGTCGGCCGACGGCGGGACGGACCCGTCTCCGTAGGAACTCCAGCTACTGGACCCGGCCCCGCCTGGTTGTGATCTATTCCATGCTCTCCGGGGCACTGTCCGCTGTGTACCGGCGGCCGAGCAGCGGATAGCCGGGACCGGGCGCTCGGTGTCGCCACTTCGTCATGCACCGGTCAGGGCGCTGGTTTACCATGGGCAACCATCTGTTCGTTCTACCCGGAAGGCGTCATCGCCGGGCGAATCCGCAATATCGATCGAGGGGTTGACTGGCGCATGGCCGTGGGTCGCATCAAGCGATTGCTTGCAGTAGCCGGAGCGGCCGGATGCCTGGGACTGGTCGGGGGGCCGGCGCTCGCTCAAGCGAATCCGGGCCGCGGGCCGGTGACCGAACAGGGCCCCTCCGGCAGTGGAGGTGACGGCCTCGTCCCGCCTCTCCCGGGCGCGCAACCTCCCGAGGGCGGTCCGCTCGCCATACCGGGCGGCGAACCGGAGTCGGGTGAGGCGACCGGAGAGCGAGTTCCGGCCGAATCGGGCGCACCCACCGGTCTCGAAACGGGTAGTAGTGCGCCGGATTCCGATACCGGTGGTAGCGGGGTGGATTACGGCGATATCGCGCAGTGGCAGCCGCTGGGCATCCCCGGTCGGGTCCAGGAGGCGGAACCGATCGACACCTCCGAGCCCGCGCCGGTCGCTGCCCCGCGACCGGATCCGGCGCCGGTCGCCGAACCTCTCGGCCCGGTGGGGTTGGGCACCGCTCTCGGTACCATCCTGGCCACCGGCTCGGCCGCCGTCGGCTCGGCCGCCGCGGCGCCGCTGGGTGTCACCGGCTCCGCCGCGCTCGGTGCCGGATCGGCAGTCCTCGGAACAGGTTCCGCCGCAGTGGGTTCGGCCGGTCTCGGGGTGGGTGTGACCGGTTCTGCCGCACTGGGTACCGGTTCGGCAGCTCTCGGTACCGGTTCCGCCGCAGTGGGTTCGGCCGGAGTCGGGGTACTGGGTACCGGATCCGCCGCGCTGGGTTCGGCGGGAGTCGGAGTGCTGGGCAGCGGTTCGGCCGCCACGGGTTCGGCCGGGGCCGGGATACTCGGCACCGGTTCGGCCGGTGTGGGTTCGGCCGCCGTGGGTTCCGCGGCCACCGGGTCCGCTGCCGCCGGTTCGGCGGCGACCGGTTCCGCCGCGCTGGGTTCGGCCGGTGTGGGTTCCGCGGCCCCGCTGCTGCTCCTGCTGCTGCCGGTGCCACCCCCGGCACCTCCGGTCGGGCCGCCATTGGCATTACCGGCGCCGGGCGGCGGTGCGGGTGCCGGTGCCCCGGCGATCGGTGTGGCCGTTGCGCTGCCCACGGTCGCGCCCCCCGCCGTCGCCGCGGCGCCCGCTCCCGGTGGGTCCGCGCCGTCCGTCGCCGCGCCACCGAATCACGCGGTGCGCCCGACGAACGCCGAGAGCCTGCTGCCCGAACCCAAGGTCCTGTCGGTGATCGGCGGGCTGATCGCCTTGGCCATCGCCGGCGGCGGTTCGGCCGTGATGAGTTATCACAGCGCCGCCCAGGCACAGGCGCGGGTCGACGCCGCACGCGCCGAATTCTTCGGAACCGGTGCGTGATCGCGATGACACAGAGCCGGACACAGAGCGCCCGGGCATATCGGCGGGTCGCCGCCGCGGTCGACGCGGTGTGCGCGGTCGCCGCCGATGCCGACGCCACCACTCTCGAGGAAGTGGTGGACGCGGTGGCCGCCGAGCGGGGCCGCCCGATCGAAATCGCCGACGCCGACCTCGGTCCCGGCGTATGCGGCCAGCGTCGCTACTACCCGTCCAAGGACATCATCGTGCTCGCCAGTGCGCTGCCGAGCCGGGACCATACGCTGGCCCACGAGCTGGGCCATATCGTCTTCGATCACGAGGGTGCCCCGGCCCCCGAGGTGACACTGGAGGTGAGCGACGAGCTCATCGCCTACATGCTGAGTCAGCGCGCCCATCAGACCGCACTCGAGGACGGCGAGGACGATCAGGCCGAATGGGAGGCCGAAACTTTCGCCGCCATGCTGATGACGCGGCTGCGCGTGTTCAACAGCCGGGGCGCGGGCGTCTCGGTCCTTCGATTCGATGAGGCTCTGGGATGACGTTCTGGTTGACCGCCCTGATCGTCTGGGTCGCCGCGGGCGCGCGGGTGGGACGGGTACTCGTCAAACCCGCCACCACCGCGCGGGTAGCGATAGTGGTGGCCGTTTCAGCGGTCGCGCTGGCCTGTACCGCCGCGGTGCCCGATGTGGCACTGGCCGTCGACAATCTACTGCCCCGCGGATTGCCGCCGGGTCGGCTGTCGGAGGGGCTGGTGGTCTCCGCGTGGCTGCTCTTCGCCGCCGCGACCTCGGTGGTTGCCTCGGCGGCCTGGCCTGTGGTCTCGCGCCGTAATCTGCGCCAGATCGCCGCAGGCATATACGGAACCGGGCTCTTCGCCGTGGCCGGCACCCTCAGTGCATCGTTCACCGCGGGTTGGGTGGTCACCGCGGCGGCCGGTGTCTTCGTCGTGGTGACCGGTCTGCGCAACCTGAGCTGGACCGCGCTCGGCCGGGGTATAGCCGTCTACGTGACGGGGACCGCACTGGTGGTCGCGCTGGCCGTCGGGCAGGTGCAGCGGGGAATCACCGGAGCTGCCCGTTCCGGGCCGGGCGAGCCGGCCTGGGCCTGGCCGTTCTGGCAGCTGGCCGCATTGCTCATCGCCTGCGGCGCGGTGTGGATTGTGGCGGAGATGTGGGTGCGGGCACGGTTGCTGTTGCGCCGGGTGCAGACGTTGCACAAAGTCCTGGTCGAACGCTTCCCGGAGGTCGTCCAAGAGGAGACCGGGACATCGACCCAGCTCAAGGCATCGGATCGGGTCGCGCAGATCATGGATGCGCTGTATCTGCAGTCGGGCGGCGGTGTCGAGATCGCCGCTGCCGGAGAACCTCCCGCCGCGGTGTCCGCCCGCGCGGAACGGGTGGCGCAGTGGGCCCGGAATCCCCTGGGCCGGGCCGTGGTGGACTCCCGCTGGATCGCACCGCCGGAGGGGATCAGCCCGCGCGGATGGGTGCAGGCGATCGCCGCGGCCTTCGAAGCGCAGCCGGAACCGACCGAGCGCCCAGCGGTCACGGTTACGTAGTTGCCCGAGGTATGCGGTATGCCCGTTACGTCACTGTGATTATCCCCGGGTGGGGCTCAGTAATCGTGCCGAGCGGTCGGTCTGCATTCTTGCGTGCCGCAGAACTTCGGGCGCACCGAGAGCTTCGCCGAAGGAATTTTTCCCGGCCATGGGAACATCGCGCGGCGATTTCCACGGCACAGGCGTCGGCGCGGTGCGACCCCGATGGGGATCACACCGCGCCGACGGGGTCTGCTATTCGGTGCCGTCCGGCGGAATTTCGGGCAAGCCTTCGCTAGCGCGCAGTTTTTCCGCCATGGAGGTGAGCAGGTTCTGCGACTCCTCCGACAGGTCGAAGGCCCGGCTGGACAGCCGTCGCAGACCGTAACCCTGTAGCTGCGATAGGAGTTCCAGATCGTGGTCGATCTTCGCGGCGTAGATGTCGTTGAAGAAGTAGTCGGGCTTCACCTTGAAGAACTTCGCCAGCGCCGCAACCGTCTCATCGGAAGGATTCGTACGCTGGCCCGACCGTAACTGCGACAGATACGGTTTGGAGATCGGATGACCGGATGCCGTCAGAGCGGCCGCTACCTCTGCATTGGTATGCGGCTTGCGCCCCGGGGGATGCACGGTTTCGAACAGCTTGTTCAGCCGCGCCGCGAAATCAGCCATTGTGAGCCGCCCAATTCCCTTCACTGTACTAACAGTCGTTATCTCGGATACCTATCATTGATATTAGCGGCTCAGTAACTGAAAACCTACGCCTGAATCAGGATTTCCTTGAAGCTTCCAGGCGCATATCAGGGGAAGTGGACCGGGGTACCGCGTTTGCGGGTTGCCCGCACCGGACTTGTGGACCTCTGATACGGCCAGGTCGCCGCCCGTCGCGGGGGTCTTCCCGGGCGGGCAGCCAGTAGCCTCTGGATAGCTGGTATCCCTTCCGGAACCGTGCCGAAGCCATTGTGTGGCGTACGACACGTCTGCCGAAAGCTGAGATGAACGTTCAACCTACCGGGTCGAATTTGTGAAGGATACTGGGCCCGTGCGGGTGTGACTGTGGTCCGTACGGGCCGATGTCCTGTCGCAATAGGGAATTGGCGGACGAGCTACAGGCGTTCGATGATCGTTCCTGTCGCGAGTGCGCCACCGGCGCACATGAGAACCATTGCGACGTTCCGGTCGGAACGTTCGAGTTCGTGCAGGGCTGTGGTGATCAAACGGGACCCGGTGGAGCCGACGGGATGGCCGAGAGCGATCGCGCCACCGTTCACATTCACCCGGTCGAAATCGGGCTTGTGCACCTGAGCCCAGGACAATGCTACGGAAGCGAACGCCTCGTTGATCTCGAACAGGTCGATATCGCCGATGCTCATACCCGATCGCTCGAGCAGCCGTTCACACGCCTGAACCGGGCCGTCGAGGTGGAACTCGGGTTCGGAACCGACCAGGCACTGGGTCACCACCCGGGCCCGGGGCCGCAGACCTTCGCGCTCCGCGGCCTTCTCGTCCATCAGCAGCACCGCCGCCGCACCGTCGGAAATCTGCGAAGACGTTCCGGCGGTGTGGATTCCGCCCTCCAGTACCGGCTTCAGCTTGGCGAGGCTCTCCGCCGAGGTCTCCCGTAGGCCCTGGTCCCGGTTCACCTCCTGCTTCTCCCCGGTCGGGTTGCCCTCCTTGTCGACTACCGGCGCGGTGACGGTGAGTACCTCGCGGTCGAACCGGCCCTCCGCCCAGGCCTGTGCGGCCAGGCGCTGGGACCGCGCACCGAGCGCGTCCACGTCCTCGCGAGTGATCCCGCGCCGCTTGGCGATTCGTTCGGCGGCTTCGAACTGGTTGGGCATATCGATATCCCAGGAAGCCGGCCGGCGCGGGCCCGCCTGGTCTCCGACATTGGCGCCCAGCGGAACCTGGCTCATCGCCTCCACGCCGCAGGCCACGCCGATATCGATGGCACCGGCGGCGATCAGGCCGGCGACGAGATGGTTGGCCTGCTGGGCCGAACCGCACTGCGCGTCGATGGTCGTGGCGCCCACCTGCCAGGGGAGGCCGGCAGCGAGCCAGGCCGTGCGGGTGATGTTGTTGGACTGTGCGCCGGCCTGGGTGACGCAGCCGCCGATGATCTGTTCGACCTTGGCGGGGTCGAGGTGGGCGCGATCGAGCAGCCCGCGCTGGGCGAGGCCGAGGATCTCGGCGGCGTGCAGCCCGGACAGCCAGCCGTTGCGTTTGCCGATGGGGGTGCGAGCTGCCTCGACGATAACGGGTGTGCCCATTATGAACCTTTCGTTTCGGACATAAAACTGTAACGTGTTCCGCGCACGGCACGAGGCGTGATCAGTCCACTTTCTTTCCTCGTTCTCCCGCCTGTGCTTCAATGATTGTAGAACGTGTTTCAGTTTGTCGAAGGAGACATCTGGTGGTGGATACGCGCATGGCCCGGCCGAACCTGCCGGACGGGTTCGACGTCACGGACCCCGACATGTACGTCCAGCGGATTCCGGTCGAGGAGTTCGCCGAACTCCGGCGTACCGCACCGATCTGGTGGCAGGAGAAGTCGCCGGAAGTGGGCGGATTCCACGACGACGGCTTCTGGGTCGTCACCAAGCACGCCGATATCAAGGAGGTGTCGCGGCGCAGCGATGTGTTCTCGACCTTCGAGAACACGGCGCTGCCGCGCTTCAACGACGATATCGAGCGTGAGCAGATCGAACTGCAGCGTTTCATCCTGCTGAACATGGACCCGCCCGAGCACACCCGGATGCGCAAGATCATCTCGCGCGGCTTCACCCCGCGCGCGATCAACTCGCTACGCGAAGAGCTGTCCAAGCGCACCGAGGCCATCGTCAAGGCCGCTGCCGAGGCCGGGTCCGGTGATTTCGTCACCCAGATCGCCTGCGAACTGCCCCTGCAGGCGATCGCCGAACTGATCGGTGTCCCGCAGGAAGACCGGATGAAGGTGTTCACCTGGTCCAACGAGATGACCGGCTACGACGATCCGGAAATCGATGTGGATCCGGTGCAGGCCTCCACCGAACTGCTCGGATACGCCTACGCGATGGCCGAGGCCCGTAAGGCCTGTCCGGCCGACGATATCGTCACCACCCTGGTCGAGGCCGATATCGACGGTGAATCGCTCAAGTCCGAGGAATTCGGCTTCTTCGTGATGCTGCTGGCCGTCGCGGGTAACGAGACCACCCGCAACGCCATCACCCACGGCATGATCGCCTTCCTGGAGAACCCGGATCAGTGGGAGCTCTACAAGAAGGAGCGCCCGAAGACCGCGGCCGACGAGATCATCCGCTGGGCCAGCCCCATCACCACCTTCCAGCGCACCGCGCTCGAGGACACCGAACTGAGCGGCGTCCAGATCAAGAAGGGCCAGCGGATCCTGATGGTCTACCGGTCGGCGAACTTCGACGAAGATGTCTTCGAGAACCCGATGAAGTTCGACATCATGCGCGAGGACAACCAGCATGTGGCCTTCGGCGGTACCGGCGCGCACTACTGCATCGGCGCCAACCTGGCCAAACTGGAGATCGACCTGATCTTCAACGCGATCGCCGACCATATGCCCGACATCACCAAGCTGGGCGACCCGAAGCGGCTGCGGTCGGGGTGGCTGAACGGCATCAAGGAGTTCCAGGTCGACTACAAGACCTGCCCGGTCACCGGTAAGACCGGAAGCTGACGCTCGCGACCGATCGCTGTTCCGGCCCCGCGTGACGACGCGGGGCCGGACTCTTTCCGAGGGCTCGGTGCCACGACTACCGGATGGGATCCCGTCGGATCGCGGATTGCCCCGGTCGAGCATCCTCGAATTCGAAGGCCGCGCCGCCCAGTACGATCGGCTCGGTATTGCCGCCGGTGCGGGCGTCCTCGGCGAATTCTTGCCAGGTCGTCGGCCGGTCATCGGCGATGACGGGTTCCTCCGGGCCGCCGTCGCAGTCATCGTCGTCCCGCTGCTCGGGCGGGTAAAACCACTGCCGCCGGGCAGTGAAAGATTCTGCCCCGCACACCTGGTGGTGTGCGGGGCAGGACCGTACTGCGGAAGCGGCCGCGCCGGGAGGGAAACCGGCCGGCCGCCGCTCAGGTGGCCGGTGCGGCCGTCGCCATTGCCCGGTCGACCTCCCAGAACGCGCGCAGAGCGAGGATCTTGCCCGCTTCGTCGACCTTGTAGGTGAACACGCCCTCCGCATCGATGCGGTGACCTCCGACAACGCTGCGGATCGTGCCGGTGAACGCGACCTCGGCACCGCAGGCGAACGAATCACCGAAGAGGAAATCGATGGAATCGGTCGCCGCGATCGCCTTGTCCCAGAACGCGCCGATGGCCTCGGGCCCACGGTGTCCCTTGCCTTCGGGATCGAAACCGGACGGGCCGATGGGATCCTCCACGATGCCGTCCGCGGCGAACAGTGCGAGCCAGGCGGCCTTGTCCCGGGCACGGACTGCGGCTTGGGAGGCGAGCCCGGCCGCGCGGGCGGGATGTTCCTCGCTGCTCATTTGTTCCTCTCGACAAGCCGGTGTGCCACCACTTCCGCAGCGGCACAGGCGGAAATCAGTTGATCGGGTTCTGGATGTAGTCTTCGGCGAACTTGCGCAGCGCGTCCTTCTTCGCCTCGAGTTCACCGTCGAAGCCGATACCCGCGGCCAGCCAGGGGATCACGATCGCATCGGTGACACCGGCGTCGTATTGCTCCTGGTAACCGTCGCGGCCGAACTTATCGATGCAGACGGCCTGGATCTCGAACGGCACCTCAGCACGACCGTATTCGGCCCGCAACTCACCCAGGCGGGCGATGGTGGTCTGCAGATCGTCGAACTTCATCATGGCCGAGGTCCAGCCGTCCCCGACCCTCGCGGCGCGGCGCAGGGCCACCTCGGTGTGGCCACCGATGTAGAACGGGACCGGTTCGCTCGGCGCCGGGCTCATCTGCAGTTCGTCGAAATCGAAGAACTCGCCGTGGAATTCGACCATGCCGCCGGCGAGAACCTTTTTGATGACCTCGATCATCTCGTCGACCCGGGCGCCGCGGCGCGCGTAGGGCACACCGCACCACTCGAATTCCTCGGGCGCCCAGCCGATGCCCACGCCGAACCCGAACCGGTTACCGGACAGATTCGCCACCGACCCGACCTGGCGGGCGAGCAGCAGCGGATTGCGGGATCCGAGTTTGAGCACATTGGTGTAGAAGCGCAACCGGCTGGTCACCGCGGCCATGGCGGTCGCGGCGATCAGCGGATCCACCCACGGTGTGTCCGGGCCCCAGAAGCGGCTGCCGTCCGGAGTGTAGGGGTACTTCGCCGCCTGCGATTTCATGTAGAACAGCGAATCCGGCAGGGCGATCGAGGTGAACCCGACCTCTTCCGCGGTGCGGGCGAGTTCAGGCAGCTGCTCGAGCGGGCTCAGCGCGATACCGAGACTGAACTGCAGTGTCATCGGCGTTCCGATCCGACGACCCACATGGAGAAGTACTGAGAGCCGCCACCGTAGGCGTGGCCGAGCGCCTTGCGGGCATTGTCGACCTGGTAGTCACCGGCCCGGCCCATGACCTGTTTGGCGGCCTCGGCGAACCGGATCATGCCGGAAGCGCCGATCGGGTTCGAGGAGAGCACGCCGCCGGACGGGTTCACCGGCAGCGCGCCACCGATCTCGGTTTCGCCTTTGTCGGTGAGCTTCCAGCCGTCGCCGGGGGCGGCGAAACCGAGGTTCTCCAGCCACATCGGTTCGAACCAGGAGAACGGGACGTAGATCTCGGCGGCGTCGATCTCGGCCAGCGGGTCGGTGATCCCGGCCTGCGCCCACAGGGCCTTCGCGGCTTCCTGGCCGGCCTGCGGGTTCACCTGGTCACGGCCGGCGTAGGCCAGCGGTTCGGTCCGCATTGCGGTGGCGTGGATCCAGCCGACCTTCTTCCCGGACGCCTCCACCGCGGCCGCCGATTTCTCGCCGCCGATGACCACGGCACAGGCGCCGTCGGAGGAGGGGCAGGTCTCGTCGAACCGGATGGGGTCCCACAGCATCTGGGAGGCGAGTACCTCTTCGGCGGTCTTGTCGCCCTGCTTGAGATGGGCGTGCGGGTTCTTGGCCCCGTTGCGCCGGTCCTTGGCCGCCACCGTCGCGCCGATGTGCAGGGGCGCGTTCGAGCGGCGGATATAGGACCGCACATGGGGGGCGAAGTAACCGCCGGCGCCCGCGCCGACCGGCATGGTGAAGGGCACCGGAATCGACAACGCCCACATGGCATTCGATTCCGACTGCTTCTCCCAGGCGATGGCGAGCACCTTCTCGTGCACACCGCCCTGCACCATGCTGGCGGCCACACAGGCGGTGGAACCGCCGACCGAGCCCGCCGTGTGCACGCGCAACAGCGGTTTGCCAGGGGCGCCCAGCGCGTCGGCCAGGTACAGCTCGGGCATCATCATGCCTTCGAACATGTCCGGCGCCTTGCCGATGACGATGGCGTCGATATCGGCCATGGTCAGGTCGGCGTCGGCCAGTGCCCGGTCGATCGCCTCGCGGCACATCCCGGCCATCGAGACATCGCTGCGCTTGGCAACGTGATGGGTCTGTCCGGTGCCCAGCACCGCGGCGGGGAAACTCATCGGCCGGCCTCCGAATTCAAAACGGTCACAAGGTTCTGCTGCAGGGCCGGGCCGCTGGTGGCATGTGCCAGGGTGCGGCCCGCGGTGCCCGCCATGATGGGCAGCGCGGCGTAGCCGATGCGCTCCAGCCCGGTGGCGAACATGGGATTGCCGGCCAGCGCGCCGCCGGACGGGTTGACCTTCGTCTCCGGTTTCAGACCGAGCGCCTCGGTCAGGATGAGCTGCTGGTGGCTGAACGGTGCGTGTAGTTCGGCGACGTCGATACCGCTGGTGTCGCCGGTGGTCACCGCCTGTCCCGCGGCGGCGGCCGACGGCGAGGTGGTCAGGTCACGAGCGCCCAGCACACTGGAATCGATCCGGTGCGCCATCCCGGTGATCCACGCGGGACGCTCGGTCAGTTCGCGGGCGCGGTCGCCGACCGCCAGCACGATGGCCGCGGCACCGTCGGTGACGGGCGCGCAGTCGTGTTCGCGCAGCGGGTCGGCGACATAGGGGTTGGTGAGCAGCTCGTCGACCGATTTCCCGTCGATGGTGTGCGCGGCCGAGACCGCGGCCATATCGCGCTCGGTCCAGCGGCCGGCGTCCAGACCCGCCCGGGCCTGCAGCCCGGCGATGGCCAGCGCATCCGGCCACAGGGGCGTGACCAGGTAGGGGTCGAGCTGGGTGGACAGCACCTGGCGCAGCGTGCTCGCCGAAGACTTTCCGAAGCCGTAGACCAGGGCGGTCTGCGCCTGGCCGGTGCGCAGTTTCACCCACGCCTCGTACAGAGCCCAGGCGGCGTCCATCTCCACATGGGATTCGTTGATCGGCGGTACGGCGCCGATCGAATCGATGGCGGAGATGAACGAGAAGGACCGCCCGGCCAGGTAGTCCGACGATCCGGAGCACCAGAAGTCGATATCGGACTTGGTGATGCCGAGCTGGTCGTAGAGCTGCTGGAAGCAGGGCACCAGCATCTCCACCCCGTTGGTGGTGCCGTAGGTCTCCGACACATGCGGTGCGTGCGCGAAGCCGACGACGGCGATCTCGGTGGCGTTGTCGATGGAACGCTCGGTGATGGTCACGCGGGGAGCCCTCTCACAGGTGATGCTTGTAGGTGTCGTAGTCGGCATCCGGCTCGCCGGTCGGCTCGAAGTGGCTGATATTGGCCATGGTGTAGTCCCACTCCTCGCGCGGTTTCCAGACCGCCTTGACCCGCATACCCATCCGCACCTCACTGGCCTCGCAACCGAGTACGAGATGCAGGAAGGGGATATCCGCGCCGTCGATCAGCACATACGCCGCCACATAGGGCGGTTTGATCCGCTGGCCGAGAAACGGCACGTTCACGATGCAGAAGGTGGTGACGGTGGCGGTGTCGGCGAGCTCGACGGTATCGGAGGTGGACCGGCCGTCCACCGGATCGACACCGCGCGGCGGGAAGTACACCTTGCTGTTCGCATCGGCCCGCGCGCCGATGAGTTTGCCTTCTTTCAGACCGCGCAGGAAGGTGCTCTCCTCGGGGGAGGCGGTGTGCTTGTAGTCCATCCCGATCGGTGTGGTGATGATGGTGACCGGGTCGGCATCCGAGGCCGGGGCCGGCTCCGCCGTCGGGGTCTCACCGGGCTCGAAGCAGACGATGTCGTGGATGGTGCCGGTGAGTTCGGCGGCCCAGCGGGCGGTCACCCGCAGGCCGGTGCCGATTTGTTCCGGGCTCTCCACATCGACCGCGTGCAGCAGTGCGGTGTCGGCGCCGTCGAGCTGGATCAGCGCGTAGGCGAACGGCCGGTCGAAAGGCTGGCCGGGCAGCGGATCGCGGACCCAGGTCCAGGACTTCACCGTGCCGGTGGCGGCGACCTCGACGAACTCCGACAGCGGTTCGGCGGTCACCGGGTCGAATTCGGCCGGTGGTACGAGCACCCGGCCGTCCGAACCCCGGATACCGAAGACGCGTCGCTCGCGCAGGCCGGTAAGGAACTTGCCGATGATGGGTCCCACGGAGCGCGTGTAGTCGAACTCCATCCGCAGGGGCGCACTGAGCACATCGCTCGGTTTCAGTCCCGGCGGGCGTTCCTGCGTAACTACCGTGGGTGCAGTATTCCCCTGATTCACGATATCGAGTAGAACAGGTTCTTATTCTGCTGGCAAGCAGTAGGCCGGAAGGGGTCGGATATGAAGTTCGGATTGCAACTCGGGTACTGGAGCGCGGGCCCGCCGGAACATGCCGCCGAGGTCGTCGTGGCGGCCGAGGAAGCCGGCTTCGACGCCGTGTTCGCCGCCGAGTCCTGGGGGTCGGACGCCTTCACGCCGCTGGCCTGGTGGGGTTCGGCGACCGAGCGGGTACGACTGGGGACCTCGGTGGTGCAGCTGTCGGCCCGGACCCCTACCGCCACCGCCATGCACGCGCTGACCCTCGACCATCTCAGCGGCGGGCGGGCGATACTCGGCCTCGGCGTCTCCGGCCCGCAGGTGGTGGAGGGCTGGTACGGGCAGCCGTTCGCCAAACCGTTGCAGCGGACCCGCGAGTACGTCGATATCGTGCGCAAGGTGCTGGCCCGCCAGGGGCCGGTGACCAACGACGGGCCGAACTATCCGCTGCCCTACAACGGCGCGGGCGCGACCGGTCTGGGGAAACCGCTCAAGCCGATAACCCATCCGCTACGTGCGGATCTGCCGATCTGGCTGGGCGCGGAAGGGCCGAAGAATGTGGCGCTGACCGCGGAGATCGCCGACGGCTGGCTGGCCATCTACTACACCCCCCGTATGGCGGATGTGTACAACGAATGGCTGGACGAGGGCTTCGCCCGCCCGGGTGCCCGGCGTTCGCGGGCGGACTTCGAGATCGCCGCGACCGCGCAGGTGATCATCACCGACGACCCCGCGGCCGAGATCGAACGGATGCGCTGGATCACTTCGCTCTACATCGGCGGGATGGGCGCGCCGGAACTGAATTTCCATGCCCAGGTGTATCGCCGGATGGGCTACGAGAAGGAAGTCGACGAGATCGGCACGCTGTTCCAGGCCGGCCGCAAAGCCGAGGCCGCGGCCGCCGTACCGGACGAGCTGGTACTGGAGACCGCGATCATCGGCAACGAGACCCAGGTGCGTGAGCAGATCGCGGTATGGGAGGCCGCAGGCGTCACCATGCTGTTGGTCTCGGTGCCGGATGTGGAACAACTGAAGCGGTTGGCGCCACTGATTTCCGCTGGGTGAACTTGTTGCAGAAATCGGTCGGTCGGCGGGCAATGCAGTTAGGCGGTGTCTCGAAGTCGTTACTGAGCCATAGATTGATGGCGGCGATGTGGAGCGTGGCGAGGTAGCGGACGGCGAGTTTGTCGAATCGCGTCGCCACGGCCCGATGTTGTTTGAGCTGGTTGATACCGCGCTCGACGGTGTTGCGATCCCGGTAGATCACTGTGTCGAACGCCGGAGGCCGGCCACCGGCGGAACCGCGTCGGCGGCGGTGCCCGGCTTGATCGGCCGGGACCGCGATCGTCGCCCGGATGCGACGCCGGCGCAGATATTCACGATTCGCCCGGGAGGAATATGCCTTGTCGGCCAGGACCCGGTCAGGGCGAGTACGCGCCCGCCTGTTCCCGAGTTGCTGCTACCGAGCACTATTCGTTTCCGTCGAATGCCTATGGGACGCGGTCCGGGTCGGCCACGGCCTCGATCCGGCGACCGGTCACCGACAGATCGCGGGAGTGGTCGGGGTCGTCGGGTTCTGTCGTCGCCGAATGAGGCATCGAGGTGGCGGGGACCGGCGGGTCATCGCGGTCGCTGGTGCCCGCTGCGTCAGTTGTTGCGGGCTGCGGGCGCGGTTTGGCCCCGTCGGCGGAGGGTTCGGTCGTAGTCCTCGACGCGTGCTTTCGCGATGACCGAGCGGTTCGGGGTTCGCAGCACGATGCCCTCGGGATTCCCGGTCCCGCCCTGGTCGAGGCGGCAGCGGGTCAACGGCAGCTGTTCGGCGAGAAACTTGTGCGTGGACTCGACGTCGCGTGGCAGCTCCGTCGCGTCGAATTCGAACAGCCGGGGCGTGAGTTCGACTCCGTCGCGTGCGGCGGCCGTGGTGAGATCGGTTTCGGTCAGGAACGGCTGCCCGCCCGACTCGCGCCAGGACGATATCTCCGAGAGCGAGCGGGTCAGGATCGCGTCGTAGTCGCGCAGCTCGACCATGTCGAACAGCCGGTAGCCGACGGCACGTTCGCTCGTGTACTGCTTGCTCGCCGCGGTGATCTTGCCGCCGTACAGCTCCAGATAGTGCACGCGCACAACGTCGTTCACCGGCTCCAGCGATTCGGCGAACTCGCGCAGGCCGGCCACGATGCCTTGAGCCGGGTTGCCGATGAGATCACCTTTGGCGTACAGCAGTTCCTCGCGGCTGCCGAGCAGCCAATTGCCGTCGGGCAGGGAGATGATCCGCGCGTTCGAGCCGTCGACCTTCTCGGTTCCGATGACCGGGCCGGTGAACTGTGTGACGACTTCGGTGAGTGCGCCGCGTTCCCCGAGTTGGTGGTAGGTCGGTATCGATGGGTATTTGGTTGCGGAGTTGATCGCATCCAGGTCGGTGCTGCGCATATCGAAACTCATGCGGGAATCGTGTTCGTCGCGCTCGGCGGTGTCCATTGGTTTTCTGGTGTTGAATGTGTTGCTCGTGGTTGGCTCCTAGCCCATATCGATCTCTCCGTAGCGTGAACAATGTTCGCGAATAAAATTGACATCAGCGTTGCTCGATTGGAACGGATATCACCCGTATGGCCTGGACCTGGGAACCGGATACCTTTGCCGCGCACTGGTTCGACGAGGGCAACGACCGTATGCCCACACTCCTGCGCTACCGGAGCCGTTTCGCCACGATCGATGAGTTCGAGGCGCACCGCGCAGCCGGCGATATCGACCGGTTGGCTCAAGAGCTACAGCGGCGGCAGCCAGGACTGTGTCGAGGTGGCGTTCTTCGAGGGAGGTGTGGTGGGTGTGCCCGGTTCCAAGGATCGCGGCGGCGGCCCGGCCTTGTCTTTCACCTCTGGGGCCTGGGATACCTTCACCTCGAACATCCGCACCGGTCGGCTCGACCGGCCGTAGCTCACAACTCGGAGATTCGCCCCTGCGGCCCCGGCTGTACCGGGGGCCGGAGACACGCAGCTATGGAGCGAGACGCCAGAGGGCGTCCATCGGGACCGCCCGTAGCTTGGGCCCGAAGGGCAAGGTCTGTTTGCCGGTGTAGAGGACGTAGCCCGCGACGAACTTGTCATCAAGCTTCTGCGCGAGGTTGCGCAGACCGGTGAGATCTGCGGTCCGTACTGTTGCCCCCGCCTTGACCTCAACTCCCACGACACGGCCGTCGGGGGTCTCCAGCACCACGTCGACTTCGACCTTGTCCTTGGTGCGATAGTGATACATGCGTGCTCGCTGCTGTGCCCAGGTCAGTTGTCGCGCGAGCTCCATTGCCACGAAGTTCTCCAGCATCGGACCGGCGGCACCGCCGGGATCATCCAGATGCGCGGCGTCCTGTCCGAGGAGGTGGCCGGCGATTCCGGAATCGACGAACGCCAGCTTGGGGGTTCCGATCGCCCGGAAGGTCGGCCCGGGAGACCATGCGGGAATACTCTTGATCAGGAAAACCGATTGCAGCAACTCGATATAGCGCACCACCGTGGTCCGGGAAAGACCTGACTGGCCGGCCAAGGTTGCCGGTACGAGCAGATTGCCCACCCGCCCCGCGAGCAGTGCCAGCAGCTTCAACATTTCGCCGTGCCGCTCGATGGCGGCGAGTTGGAGCACGTCACGCTCGACAAGGGTCTGTAGATACGAATCGAAGAATGCGGACCGGCGGCGGGGGCCGCGCCGGACCGCTTCCGGGAATCCACCCACTACCGCGCGTTCGAGATAGTCCCGGCGTCTGAGCGTGGACGAGTGGTCTATATCGGGGCCGTGGCGGAACGCCGCATCGACGAATCCGTCCGGCTGCCCATCGATCTCGCCCTGCGCGAAGGGCCACAGTTCGATGATCTCCATCCGTCCGGGCAACGCGTCCGGGAGTGTGCGCAGGGCGAGAACACGCGATGATCCGGTCAGCAGGAATCGCCCCGGCATGGGGTCGAGATCGACAGTCATCTTGATCGGGCGAAGCAATTCGGGCGCGAGCTGGATCTCGTCGATGATGGTCAACCCGCTGTCGCGATCGACGAATCCGGCCGGATCCTCCTGGGCGGCCCGTAGGGTAGCCGGATCGTCCAACAGCCGGACGATGGTGTCCGGCTGTTTTTTGCCCGTCAGGCGAGTGAGTGTGCTCTTGCCGGCTTGGCGGGCCCCATTGACCAGCACTACTCGGGTATCCGCGAGTGATTCGGCGACCAGCCCCTCGGCATGCCTGGGAAGGAGTCGAAACTCGTTCATCCTGTCATTATGGCATTGAGATGGTCATCTGGCCGCAGGACTGCTGGTCACTTGAACGGTAGGTCGGTGGTCATATGGACGGCAGGTTGGTGGTCACTTGGACGGTATCGAGGCAGTCGGGTGACTGGGTGGGCGGTCGTCAGGCCGATTCGCCCACCGGTTCCTCTGTCCATTCCGGTGGCAGGTCGAACAGCGGGAACAAGCGCTCGGTATCGAGGAAGAAATTGAGCCCGGTGATCACGCCCTCTCGCACCTCCAGCACGGTGATCGACCACGGTGTCCACCGGCCCGGCTCGCCGCTCGGCTTGTAGTGGCCGAATGCCGGATGGCCGTTGGCTCCGGCCAGCGGAACCAAGCGCGAGCCCCGGCAGGCAGCACCGGTACCGAGCATGAAGGCGGCCACGTTCTCCGGGCCGGAAACCCAGAGATCGAACGGCGGCATGGACAGCGCCACATCGCTTTTCAGCAGGTTGGTGAGCGCGTCCATATCGTAGGACTCGAACGCCGTCACGAAGTTCTCGACGAGTTTTCGCTGATCATCGTCGGTGTCGTCGTAGGTGTCGGTATCGGCCGGCTTGACCTTGCTCATGGTGGCGCGTGCCCGCTGCAGGGCACTGTTCACCGAGGCGGTACTCATGGTGAGCGCCTCGGCGGTCTCGTTGGCGGAGAAGCGCAGGACCTCGCGCATGATCAGGATGGCGCGCTGTGTGGCGGGCAGATGCTGGCAGGCGGCGACGAAAGCAAGGCGCAGGCTGTCCTTGGCAGTGGCGTGCTCGGCGGGGTCGGCACCGAAGGCGAGTGAGTTGGGGATGGGCTCGACCCAGACGTAGTCCGGCTGCGGGGGCGGCAGGGGCCGGTCCGGTGTCGACGGGCTCGACAGATCCATCGGCCGCGCGCGGCGCTGCGGGCCGTCGAGCATATCGAGGCAGATATTGGTGGTGATCTTGTAGAGCCAGGAACGCAGACTGGCCCGGCCCTCGAAGGAATCGTAGGACTTCCAGGCCCGGGTGAATGCGTCCTGGACGGCGTCCTCGGCTTCGAAGGACGACCCCAGCATGCGGTAGGCATAGGCACACAGTTCCCGTCTGTGCACCTCGAAGGATCTCATGACATCGGCGTCGACAGTGCCGGTCTGCTCGCTCATGCGTGCCACTGTGGCACAGGGCACCGACATGTGAACAGAGGATGAAACGCGCCTTTTTCGGTCGATTCCCCAGGGGTATCACCCGGCCCCAGCGGCCACATTGTCCGGCACCGATTACTTTCCGGGGCGGCCCGCGTCTGAACCTTTGCAGCCGGCGAAACGCAGACCACCCTCCCGAAAGGACCGAAACCATGAGCAGCAAGATGATTTTCGTGAACCTACCCGTCACCGACCTGGGGCGGTCCAAGAACTTCTACGAGGCGCTCGGGTGGAAGGTCAACGACGATTTCACCGACGACAATGCCGCCTGCATCGTGGTCGACGACAATATCTGCCTGATGCTGCTGACCCATGGGCATTTCGCCACCTTCAGCCGGCGGCCGATCGCCGATACCCGGGCCGCCACCGGCGCCGCCTACGCGCTGTCGCTGAGCAGCGCCGAGGAGGTCGACCGGCTGACCGCGGCCGCGGTGGCCGCGGGCGGTACCGAGGAGATCAATACGGACAAGCAGGCCCAGGAGGCGCAGGTCGGGATGCACGGCCGGACCTTCCTGGACCCCGATGGTCACCAGTGGGAGCCGTTCTACATGGATTACCCCGGCGCGTAGGCGTAGTGCGCTCACGCGAATGCCCCGCCGACAACCGTCGAACGGGGCGTTCGGTGTTTCGGTGGCGCGACGCCGGCCGCTGAACCGACCGGGCCGGGCGTCGACCGGACGCACCGAGGTGCGCTCGGTCCGCACCGGCTTCTACTTGCCGCTGAAGTTCGGCTTGCGCTTCTCCTTGAACGCCTTGGGGCCCTCTTTGGCGTCGGCGGACTGGAAGACCGCCATACCGAGTTTGGCGTCGATCTGGAAGGCCTCTTCCTCGGGGATGCATTCGCTGTCGCGGATGGTCTGCAGGATCGCCTGCACCGCGAGCGGGCCGTTGGCCGCGATGAGGTCCGCCAGTTCCAGGGCCTTGTCCAGCGCTTGGCCGTCCGGCACCACATGGCCGATGAGGCCGATGTCCTTGGCCTCGGCGGCGCTCAGATGCCGGCCGGTGAGCAGAATATCCGCGGCAACCGTGTAGGGGACCTGACGAACCAACCGGACGGCGGAGCCGCCCAGCGGGAACAGACCCCAGCGGGCTTCGGACACCCCGAACTTCGCGCTTTCGCCCGCGACCCGGATATCAGTGCCCTGCAGGATCTCGGTGCCGCCGGCGATAGCCGCGCCCTCGACCGCCGCGATCAGCGGTTTGGTGAGCCGGCGGCCCTTCAGCAGGGCCTCGATCTTCGACAGGTCCCAGCCCCCGCCCGCGAACGAATCACCAGGATGCTGCTGGGTCATGCCCTTGAGGTCGGCACCCGCGCAGAAGGCCCCGCCCGCGCCGGTCAGGATCGCGACGCGGATGTCCGGATCGCTGTCGACCTGGTCCCAGGCGTCCCGCATGATCGCCATCATCTCGGTCGAGAGCGCGTTGCGCGCCTCGGGGCGATTCATGGTGACGATGAGGACATGGCCGCGCTTCTCGACGAGGCATTGAGGCATCGTTGTTTCTCCTGTTACTCGGACCCTTGCCAGAAACAGTAACACGTTCTATTTTTGACGTTGTGACGTACAACATAGCCGACCTCGTCGAACACACCATCGACCTTGTGCCGGACCGGGTTGCGCTGGCTGACGACCACCGCTCGGTGACCTTCGCCCAATTGGAGGACCGTGCGAACCGGCTGGCGCACTACCTGCTGGAACACGGTGTCCGGCCGGGCGACAAGGTCGGTATCTACTCACGCAACACCATCGAGGCCGTGGAGTCGATGCTGGCGGTGTTCAAGGCGCGGGCGGTGATGGTCAACGTCAACTTCCGCTACGTCGAGAACGAGTTGCAGTACATCTTCGAGAATTCGGACATGGTGGCGCTCATCCACGAGCGGCGCTACACCGACAAGGTGGTGAACGTCCGGTCGAAGGTCCCGCATCTGAAAACGGTGCTGATCGTCGACGACGGCACCGAAACCGCTACGCCCGCGGACGCGGTGGACTACGAAGCGGCACTGGCGGAATCGTCGGGCGAACGCGATTTCGGCGATCGGTCGAACGACGACATCTTCATGATCTACACCGGCGGTACCACCGGTATGCCCAAGGGCGTGATGTGGCGGCACGAGGACTGGTGGCGGGTGCTCGGCGGCGGTATCAACTTCATGACCGGTGAGTACGTCCAAGACGAATGGCAGCAGGCCAAAACCGGCGCGGCCGGCGGCCAGCTGGTGCGCTATCCGATCCCGCCGCTCATCCACGGTGGTTCGCAGACCGCGGTCTTCCACGGTCTGTTCGACGGCGGCAAGACCATCATGATCCCGGAGTTCGACGCGCATGTCGTCTGGCAGGCCGTGGACACGCACGGCATCAACATGATCTTCATAACCGGCGACGCCATGGCCCGCCCGATGCTGGACGCACTGAAGGCCGGCCATCCGGAAACCGGTGAGCCCTACCAGCACACGAACCTGTGGGCGATGGCCAGCAGCGCGGCCCTGTTCTCGCCCGCCCTCAAGGACGAGTACATCGACCTGCTCCCGAATACCGTGATCACCGATTCGATCGGCTCCTCCGAGACCGGTTTCGGCGGTATCTCGATCGCCGCCAAGGGCGCGACCCACACCGGCGGTCCGCGGGTGAAGATCGACGCCTCCACCGCGGTGATCGACGAGAACGGCAAGCCCGTCGTCCCGGGATCCGGGCAGACCGGTGTGCTGGCGCGCAAGGGTCATATCCCGATCGGGTACTACAACGACCCGGTGAAAACCGCGGCGACGTTCAAGGAGTACGACGGCGTCCGCTACTCCATTCCCGGCGACTGGGCACGGGTCGAGGAGGACGGGACCGTCACCATGCTCGGCCGTGGTTCGGTCAGCATCAACAGTGGCGGCGAGAAGATCTACCCGGAAGAGGTCGAGGGTGCGCTGAAATGCCATCCCGAGATCTTCGACGCGCTGGTGGTCGGCGTCCCGGACGAGCGCTGGGGGCAGCGGGTGGCGGCCGTGGTGCAGTGTCGCGGCGACAAGCGCCCCACCCTGGAGGAACTGCGCCCGGTGCTGACCCGGGAGATCTCCTCCTACAAGCTGCCCCGCAGCCTGTGGTTCGTCGACGAGATCAAGCGGTCACCGGCGGGTAAGCCCGACTACAAGTGGGCCAAGGCGCAGACCGAGGAGCGTGACGCCGACGAGCACGGGTCGGCGGGTAACGCCTCGTAGGACCGGACACCACGTAGGGCTGCCGCACATATTGCGGCAGCCCGGTGCTCGTCACCCACGAGTCCGCCGAGCGTGGTAGTCGGGAGCACGCAGCGGGCCTTCTACCTGGCAGGCCCAGTCAACGGCACCCTCCTGTCGTGACTCTGTCCTACGATTTCCGACCCGGGGCTCATGGTGGTACCGCGTGGTACCGTTTGGTATGGCCGGTTTGAATGTCAGATTCAGCGATGAAGAGCTGGAGGCCTTGCGACAGCGTGCCGAACGGGAGGGGCGGAGCATGCAGCAATTCGCGCACGATGCCGTGGTATCCGCGATCAATGAGCATTCACGGCTGTTCAACGAAGCCGCCGATCATGTTCTGGCTGCCAGTGAGGAACTCAATCGGCGGCTCGCCTGATGGAGTACTTGACGCTCGTCGAGCTGATGAACCTCGCGCAGCGGCTGGGTACCTCGGAGGTCCGTGATTACGGGCTGTTGGAGTCGGCACTGGCCCGTCCCCGGGCCAGCGTCTTCGGCCAGGACGCATATCCGGATATATGGCAGAAAGCCGCGGCATTCATGGAGTCGATCGCGCGCAACCATGCGATGGTCGATGGGAACAAGCGGCTTGCCTGGTATGCCACATGGGTGTTACTGCACCTCAACGGACATCCGCTGGCGGCGGATTTCGATGTGGATGCGGCCGAGGAGTTCGTCCTGGCGGTGGCACAGGGCCAGCTCGATCTGGCGAAGATCGCCGAAGGACTGACGAGATTCGAAGGGTAGCCGCCCTCGGTCGGTGCAGGTGGTGGAGCCATTCCAAGTGACGAATAAAGCAGGCTCGCCGGATTATCGGTCGGGCGCAAGTCGGTCGCCACGGAGCATTTCCATGATCTCGTCGGTGCTCATGCCCTCGATCTCTTTGCTGTCGGCAGTGCCGCGCATTCGATCGACCAGCCGCCGGCCGCGGGTGGGGGTCTCACCGCTGCGGACGATCCGGAGCGTGCCATCGACCTCGATCACCTCCACATCGTCTCCTTCGCGAAGGTTGAACTTCGCTCGTAAGGTCGAAGGAATAGTGATCTGGCCTTTGCTGTCGAGTATCACCGCGCGCTCCCGTCGTACGTAAGACGTGTACCACGTGATCCTGCGCGCGGTGATATTGCTCGACAAGGTGATAACTCAGGCGGATTCGGGGACGAACTGTGCCAGGGGGAGCAGGTGGTTCGTGGCCCCGCCCAAGGCGAACTCGTTGCGGGTGGCGGCGGTGAAATAGTTGTGCGCGATGTGGTCGCGGTCGATGCCGACGCCGCCGTGTACGTGGACCAGGGTGTGGGCGACCTGATGGCCGGCCTCGGCCGCCCAGAACTTCGCGGTGTGCACGGCCCCGGTGGCATCCAGGCCCTCCGCGAGCTGCCATGCCGCCTGGGTGACGGTCAGGCGCAGGCCCTGGAGGCCGATGTAGCTGTCGGCCAGGCGCTGGGCCACGGCCTGGAAGCTGCCGATGGCGCGGCCGAACTGCTCGCGTTCGCGGGCGTAGTCGGCGACCAGTTCCAGGGAGCGTTCGAGGGTGCCCAGCTGCTGGGCGGCCAGGCCGAGCCAGGCGCGGTCGAGCAGCCAGTCCAGGATCCGGGCGCCGTCCTCGACGGTGCCGAGCAGTTCGGCCGGCGCATCGGTGAACTCCACCAGCGATTCGGCGCCACGGTCGGTTACCTGCTGGGCGGTCACAGTGACGGAGTCGGCCGAGGGGTCGACCAGGAAGACGGCGGCGACTCCGGACGCCGTCGCGGGGACCAGGATCCGGGCCGCGCGGTCGGCGACCGGAACCGTGGTCTTGGTGCCGGTGACGCGCCATCCGCCGTCGGCTTCGGTGGCGGTCGTGGTGGGGCGGGCCGGTTCCCAGTTGTGTTCCTCGGCCAGTGCCACGGTCAGGATCGCGGTGCCCGCGCCGGCGTCGGTGGCGAGCTGCTGCTGCGCGGTGGACCCGAACTCGGCCAGCGCGCCCGCGCCCAGGACGACCGACCACAGGTAGGGGACCGCGGCGACGGCCTTGCCGAGTTCGCGCAGGATCGCGGTCTGTTCGAGCGAACCGAAGCCGCTGCCGCCCACTTCCTCGGGCAAGGCGGCGGCGAGCACACCGGTCTCCGCGAGTGATTTCCACAGCGGCTCGTCGAATTTCGCGGTCCCGCGGTCCAATTCGCGCAGGCGGTCGGCGGTGACCAGTTTGTCGCAGACCTCGCCGGTGAGCCGGGCCAGATCCGACTGGGCTTCGGTGGGGGTGAAATCCATGGTGAACTCCTGAATCGGGTGTCAGCGGCCGGAGGCGGGCTGCTTCAGAGCGGTCATGGCGATGATGTCGCGCTGCACTTCGTTGGTGCCGCCGCCGAAGGTGAGGATCAGGGCGGCGCGATGCATCCGCTCGAGCCGGCCGCGCAGGACCGAACCGGGGGAGTCCTGCCGCAGCGAGGCCTGCGGGCCGAGCACCTCCATGAGCAGCCGGTAGGCCTCGGTGGACAGTTCGGTGCCGTAGACCTTGCAGGCCGAGGCGTCCCACGGGCGCGGTGCGGCGTCCCCGCCCGCGTCGACCCGGCTGGCGATCTCCCAGTTCATCAACTTCAGGTATTCGACCTTGGCGTGCACCCGGGCGAGATTGAGCTGCACCCATTCGCGGTCGAAGATGCGGGAGCCGTCCGCGGCTTTCGTCTCCTTGGCCCACGCTGTCGTCTGGGCCAGGGCCAGCTGTAGCGCGGCGGCGGAGGTCAGGGCGACCCGTTCGTGGTTGAGCTGATTGGTGACCAGCGGCCAGCCGCCGTTCTCCGGACCGACCAGCGAGGTGACCGGGACGCGCACATCCTGGTAGTAGGTGGCGCTGGTGTCGGGGCCGGCCATGGTGTGGACCGGGGTCCAGGAGAAGCCCTCGGCGTCGGTGGGCACGATCAGCATGCTGATGCCCTTGTGTTTCTTGGCGGTGGGGTCGGTACGCACGGCCAGCCAGATGTAGTCGGCGTAAGCGATGAGGCTGGTCCACATCTTCTGGCCGTTGATCACGTAGTCGTCGCCGTCGCGCACCGCGGTGGTGCGCAGACTCGCGAGGTCGGTGCCCGCGCCGGGCTCGGAGTAGCCGATGGCGAAGTGCAACTCACCGGCGGCGATCTTGGGCAGGAAGAACTTCTTCTGCTCGTCGCTGCCGTAGTGCATGATCGTCGGCGCGACCGAGTTGATGGTCAGGAACGGCACCGGGGCGCCCGCGATGGCGGCTTCGTCGGTGAAGATCAGCTGATCGAGCATGGGCCGGTTCTGGCCGCCGAACTCCTCGGGCCAGCCCAGGGCCAGCCAGCCGTCGCGACCCATCTCCGCGACGACCTCGCGGTACACATTGCCCTGGCCGTACTCCCCGGTCTGGGAGCTGAGCGCGGCCCGCCGTTCGGGGGTGATCAGCCGTGCGAAGTATTCGCGCAACTCGGCGCGTAGCTGGTCATGTTCCGGGGTATACGCGATGCGCATGGCGGTACCTCGAGCCTTCGTTCTACGGGATTGGAGATGGGCCGGGATGTGGGATCGCGCCGCGCTCACCCGCTGGAAGCGCGGAATGGATCTCCGATACCTTGCTCCGATCATTGCATATGCACTGAAACATGTTCCAGTATTGAAGGGTAATCAGCCCATGTAGCCCGTCTCGGCGGCTGTCGCTTGTTAGGCTTCGGCCATCGGGTGGGAAAAGGAGTTTCGATGAAGGTCAGCGTTGACTTCGATCAGTGCGAAGCGAACGGAATCTGTGCGGGAATCGCTCCCGACGTCTTTGAACTCGATGACGAGGACATGCTGCACGTCGCCGAGGGCGAGGTTGCGCCCGATCAGGAGTCGCAAGTGGCCGAAGCGGTCGCGCAATGCCCGAAAGCGGCGTTGCGTTTGCTGTGAATCGGCTCTTGCCGTGAATAAGAACACGTTCTAGAGTCGGCCCGGTGAGCGATACAGATACCAGCCTTGCCGGGCGAGTTGCGATCGTGACCGGAGCGGGTGCGGGCCTCGGTAAGGCCGAAGCGCTCGCCCTGGCCGCAGCCGGGGCCTCGGTCGTGGTCAATGATCTGGCCGAGTCCGACGCCGTGTCCGAGACGCTGGAGCAGGTACGGGCACTCGGCGCCAAGGCCGAGTTCGTGGCCGGCAGTGTCGCCGAGCGGTCCACCGCCGACGCCTTGATCACCGCGGCCACCGAATCCTTCGGTGGCCTGGACATCGTGGTCAACAACGCGGGTATCACCCGCGACAAGATGCTGTTCAACATGTCCGACGAGGACTGGGACGCGGTTCTCGCGGTACATCTGCGCGGGCATTTCCTGCTGACCCGCAATGCCGGTGCCTATTGGCGGACGAAGTCGAAGGAAGCCGGTGCGCCGGTCTACGGCCGGATCGTCAACACCTCTTCCGAAGCCGGTCTGCTCGGTCCGGAGGGGCAGGCCAACTACGCCGCCGCCAAGGCCGGTATCACCGCTCTCACGCTGTCGGCCTCGCGTGCGCTGAACCGGTTCGGTGTCCGGGCCAATGCCATCTGCCCACGGGCGCGCACCGCCATGACCGAACAGGTCTTCAGCGCCGCCCCCGAGGGCGAGGTCGATCCGCTCTCGCCCGAGCATGTGGCGCGATTGGTGGCCTACCTGGCCTCTCCCGCGGCCGACGCAGTCAACGGGCAGGTGTTCGTCGTGTACGGACCCATGGTCGCGTTGATGGCCGCGCCGGAGGTCGAGCAGCGGTTCGACGCCGCGGGCGCGCAGTGGTCAGGTGACGATCTGGCCGCCACGCTGACCGGTTACTTCGCCGGGCGCGAAGAAGGTCGTACGTTCTCTGCAACGGCTCTGCACGAACTGGGCTGAGTGTCGGCATCGGAGCGGGTCGCGGGGTTTCGGTCCCGAACGCGCCCGAGGAGAGTTGAACAACCGTCCAGTCATTGGTAAACAGAGTGGTCGTACTGTGCCGGGCCTCACACAATGATGCTCAAGGCGTATGAATCGTGTTTCAATCCCGCTGTCTGGGATTGAGACAAGTTTCCAGTTCAGAAGCCTCAAAATGGCCCCAATCAGGAAATGAACATGTTCTACTTAGCGGGGCGTGCGCCGGGGTGTCTCCCGAGCTGCCGCCAGCGGGACCAGTAGTCGGGCAAGGAGGATCTACAGTGACCGAGGTCCTTACCGTGCCATTGCGGGCCGTCGGCGGATTCTTCGAACTCGCCGCGGCTGTGGCCCGGGCGAGTCTGCGCCGGCCGTTCCAGATGCGCGAGTTCATCGACCAGTCGTGGTTCGTCGCGCGGGTGTCCATCATCCCGACACTCCTCGTGGCCATACCCTTCACCGTGCTGGTGAGCTTCACCCTGAACATCCTGCTGCGCGAGATCGGCGCCGCCGACCTCAGCGGCGCGGGCGCGGCCTTCGGCGCGGTCACCCAGGTCGGCCCGATCGTCACCGTGCTCATCGTGGCGGGGGCCGGCGCCACCGCCATCTGCGCGGACCTCGGAGCCCGCACCATCCGTGAAGAGATCGACGCCATGAAGGTGCTCGGTATCGACCCCATCCACCGCCTGGTCGTCCCCCGGGTACTGGCGTCGATGTTCGTGGCGCTGCTGCTGAACAGCCTGGTGTGCACCATCGGCATCGTGGGCGGATTCCTCTTCTCGGTCTATCTGCAGGATGTGAACCCCGGCGCGTTCGTCAACGGCATCACCCTGCTGACCCATCTTCCCGAATTGCTCATTTCCGCGGTCAAGGCCGGCCTTTTCGGCTTGATCGCCGGCCTGGTGGCCTGCTATCTGGGTTTGAACGTCAAAGGTGGTCCCAAAAGTGTCGGTGATGCGGTGAACCAGACAGTGGTTTTCGCCTTCATGGCGCTGTTCGTGGTGAATGTCGTGGTCACCGCCGTCGGCCTCAAATTCGCGGTGCGGTGATATGTCGGCTTCGGTGATAATCCAGTCCCGCTTCCCGAAATTCGTCCGCCGCGTCCGTCGCTGGTCCACCTCCCTCGACAATCTCGGCAAGCAGGCGGTGTTCTACGGCAAGGCGATCGGCTCGATGCCGCGCGCGCTGGTGCACTACCGCACCGAGACGATCCGGCTCATCGCCGAGATCAGCATGGGCAGCGGTGCGCTCGCGGTGATCGGCGGCACCGTGGTGATCGTCGGCTTCCTCACCCTCTTCTCCGGGGGCACCATCGCCGTGCAGGGCTACAGCTCGCTCGGAAATATCGGTGTCGAGGCGCTGACCGGCTTCTTCGCGGCGTTCCTCAACGTCCGCATCGCCGCCCCGGTGATTTCCGGTATCGGCCTGGCGGCCACCATCGGGGCGGGTTCCACCGCTCAGCTGGGGGCCATGCGGGTGGCCGAGGAGATCGACGCCCTGGAATCCATGGCGATCCGGCCGGTGCCGTACCTGGTGGGCACCCGGGTGCTCGCCGGAATGATCGCGATCGTGCCGCTCTACGCGCTGGCCGTGATCGCGTCGTTCATCGCCAGCCGATTCGCCACCGTCGTCATCTACGGTCAGTCGGCCGGTGTGTACGACCACTATTTCTCCACATTCCTTATTCCGAGCGACATTCTGTGGTCGTTCGCCCAAGCCATTTTCATGGCGCTGGCGGTGATGATGATCCATACCTATTACGGCTACCACGCGGCCGGCGGCCCGGTGGGCGTGGGCGTCGCGGTGGGTAACGCGGTGCGCAGTTCACTCGTCGCAGTGGTCACGGTGACGCTGCTGATCTCCCTGGCCGTCTACGGCACCTCCGGCAACTTCAACCTTTCCGGATAGCTGCGATGACGGGACTGATGCGAGCGAACAGCAAAGGGACAGGGGCGTCTAACGCCACCGCGGGTGGGTCGTCCCGCGGGGGCGTTGACCCCTGGGCCCCCATCGGGGCGAATCGGTGGACGGCGGTCCGCGAGAAGGCCGGGCTGAAACTGGCCGGGGTGGGGATGGTGCTGGCCGCGGTGGCGGCAGTGACCGTCTCCCTGACCATGTTCTTCGGCGGCTTCACCCCGAGCGTCGAGGTGACGGTATCCGCACCGCGCAGCGGCCTGGTGCTCGATCCGGACGCCAAGGTGAAGGTGCGCGGCGTGCAGATCGGGCGGGTCGCCGGAATCGACCGCACGCCCGACGGCACGAATCTGCGACTGGCCTTGAACCCGGACCTGCTGCACCTGGTCCCGGCCAACTCCACCGTCGATATTCGTTCGACCACGGTCTTCGGGGCCAAGTACATCAACTTCGTGATCCCGCAGGAGCCCGCCGCGAAATCCCTGCAACCGGGTGCGCTCCTGGCGGCCGAGCAGGTGACCGTCGAGTTCAACACGCTCTTCCAGCATCTCAGCGATGTCCTCGCCGATGTGCAGCCGGAGAAACTGAGCGCCACGCTGACCGCCCTGGGCACGGCATTACAGGGTCGGGGCGAAAGCCTCGGGCAGTTGCTCGCCGACAGCGACGCCTACCTGCGCGAGATCAATCCGATGCTGCCCACCCTGCAGCGGGACCTGAACACCACGGCCGCGGTGAGCAACCTGTACGCCGATGTTTCCGGTGATCTGCTGCGCACCGTGGACGGCGCTACGGTCAGCAGCCGCACGCTCGCCGAATCGGAATCCGATGTCGACTCGCTGCTGGCGAACATCACCGGTCTCGCCGACACGACGGGTGCGGTGCTGCGCGACAACGAGGGGCAGATCAATACCGCCCTGGATCTGCTGCGTCCGACCGGTGAGCTGCTGAACGGATACAAGGAAGCGTTGTTCTGCCTGATCGGCGGTAGCGCCAAGGCGCTGCCGCTCGGTGAGGCGGTCTTCGGCGGCGGACAGGAAGGTGTCGCCCTGAACACGGGATTCATGTACGGGTCTCCGCCCTACACCTATCCGAACGATCTGCCGAAGGTGAACGCCACCGGCGGGCCGCGGTGCGCGGGTCTGCTGGACCGGGTGCCGGACAGCCATTCCGACTACGTCGTCACCGACACGGCGGAAGGGCACCCCTACACGCCCGTGACGAAGCTGCAACTCAACGCGCCCAAGGTTTTCCAGGTACTGTTCGCCGGACTCCCGGGGGTGGGACAGCCATGAGGAACACCGGTACCACTGTCAAACTCGCCATCTTCACACTGGTGATGACCCTCATCTTCGCCGGCCTCGCGGTGGTCTTCTCCCAGATGCGTTTCTCCCGGGAAACCGGCTACAACGCGGTCTTCACCAGCGCCTCGGGGATGCTGCCCGGCGATAAGGTCCGGATCGCCGGTGTGCCGGTCGGGTCGGTGTCGTCGGTGAAGGTCGACGACGAATACCACGCGCACGTGGAGTTCGACGTCGACACCAAATACAAGCTGCTGACCAGTACCCGCGCGACCATCCGGTACGAGAACCTCGTCGGCGACCGCTATCTGGAGCTGCTGGAAGGCCCCGGGGAGGCGACCACCCTGCACAAGGGCGGCACCATCGGACTGGACAAGACCGCACCCGCACTCGACCTGGACATGCTGCTGGGCGGGTTCAAACCGCTGCTGCGCGGGCTGAACCCGGCGCAGGTCAACGATCTGACCAACGCGCTGCTGCAGATCTTCCAGGGGCAGGGCGGCACCCTGGTCGAGTTGCTCAACAGCGGGGGGTCGTTCACCAGAACCCTCGCCGACCGGGACGCGCTCATCGGCAGCGTCATCGACAATTTGAACTCGGTGCTGAAAACCATCGACGACCGCGGCGACCAGTTCGCCACCACCATCGACGAACTGCGCCGCCTGGTGAGCGGGCTGGCCGCGGACCGCGACCCGATCGGCGCCGCGCTGCCACGGATCGCCGACGCCACCGCCGCCACCACCGATCTGCTGGCGCAGGCCCGCCCCGATCTGGCGGCGACCATCGCGCAGACCGGCCGGCTGGCCACCAATCTCGACAACGGTTCGGACACCGTGCAGTGGGTGCTGGACAAACTGCCGGCCACCTACCGCAAGCTGATCCGCATCGGTTCCTACGGTTCGTTCCTGCAGCTGTACGTATGCCGGACGAACTTCCTGATCGACGGTCCGGACGGGAAACCGCTGCTGCTCGAACTACCCGGTGAGCAGACGACCGGAAGGTGTGCCAGCGAATGAAAGAGCAATCGCGCGCGGTGACCATCGGCGTCGTCGGACTGGTGCTGGCCGCGGCGGTCGCGCTGTCGGCCCTGCAATTCGAACGACTGCCCTTCATCCGCGGTGGCGCCACCTTCACCGCCTACTTCGCCGACGCCGGCGGCCTGGTGACCGGTGACGACGTGGAGGTCGCGGGGGTGCGTTCGGGCAAGGTCGAGGATGTGAGCCTGGACGGCGCGCAGGTGCTGGTGCGGTTCAGCCTCGACGAATCGATCGTGCTCGGCGACAAGACCTCGGCCGCCATCAAGACCAATACGGTGCTGGGCCGTAAATCCCTGGCCGTCGCCCCGGCCGGTGACGGGGCCCTGAAGGTCACCGACACCATTCCGCTCGGCCGCACCACATCGCCGTACTCGCTGAACGAGGCACTCAGCGATCTGGCCGGCACGGTGGGCGACCTGGACCTGCAGCAGGTGAATCAGACCCTGGACACGCTGTCCGCCGCGTTTGCCGATACGCCGGCGCCGCTGCGGTCCGCGCTGGACGGGGTCACCGCGCTCTCGCGCAGTATCAACGCCCGTGACCAGGCGCTGTCGGATCTGCTGACCCGCGCCCAGGACGTCACCAAGATCCTGGCCGACCGGGCCGACTCCATCAACGCCCTGCTGGTGGACGGTAATCAACTGCTCGGCGAATTGGACCGGCGGCGTACCGCGATCAGTCAGATGATCGTGTACGTCAACGCGCTCGCCCAGCAACTGTCCGGGCTGGTGCACGACAACGAGGCCCAGCTGCAGCCGGCGCTGGACAAACTCAACTCGGTACTGGACCTGCTGGAACGCAACCGGGACAACATCAACGGCGCGCTCGACGGCCTGGGCCCGTTCGCCGCGGCGCTCGGTGAACAGGTCGGCAGCGGACCGTATTTCAACGCCTACGTCGTCAATGCCAGCAGTGAGACGCTGCACCCGCTGGTGGACGCGCTGGTGTGGCCGCAACATCTGCCCGAATCGCTGCGTGCCTATCTGCTCGAACCCGGTCCCAAGATCGGCCCGTCCGTACAGGAGCCGCCCCGATGAGGCGATACCTCCGCCTTCGCTGCGGCCTCCGCCGACCGGATGAATCTGCTCCGAGGAGGATTCTGTGATGCGATCCCTTCGCCTTCGCGCCGGGCTCCGCGGACCGCATGAATCTGCTCCGAGGAGGAGCGACGCTGTGATGCCTTCATCTTCGTTTCGGGTTCCGCGGACCGCATGCAACTTCTCCGAGGAGGACCCGATGAGGCGGTCCCTTCGCCTCCGCCGACCGGATGAATCTGCTCCTAGGAGGATTCTGTGATGCGATCCCTTCGCCTTCGCTGCGGCCTCCGCCGACCGCATGGACCTGCCGCGAGGAGGACCTCATGACGACTCTGACGGACAAGGTTCGGGCCATTCCACGGAAGTGGGTGGCGATCGTTGCCGGGGTTGTGGTGGTGGCGCTGGTCGCCTTCGGCGGGTACACGGCCTACCAGCGGATCACCAAGAACGAGATCACGGCCTACTTCACCTCCACCAGCGGCCTGTACGCGGGCGACGAGGTGCGGGTGCTGGGCGTGCCGATCGGCCGGATCGACAGCATCGAACCGGGCAAGGATCAGGTGAAGGTCACCATGTCGGTGGACGGCGGTGTCGACCTGCCCGCCGACGCGCGGGCGGTGATCATCGCGCCGTCGCTGGTCTCGGCCCGGTTCATCCAGATCGCGCCCGCCTACACCGGCGGCGACACCCTCGGTGACGGCGCGGTGATCCCGATCGACCGCACCGCGGTCCCGGTCGAATGGGACGACATCAAGACCGAACTGAACAAGCTGTCCACCGCCCTCGGGCCGGTCGGGGACGACCCGCAGGGTTCCTTCGGCCGGTTCGTGGACACCGCGGCCGACAACCTGGACGGTAACGGCGACCGGTTCCGCGCCACCCTGCACGAACTCTCGGCCACCCTGACCACCTTGTCCGACGGCCGCACCGATCTGTTCGGCACCATCCGGAACCTGCAGAAGTTCGTGGACGTGCTGTCCAAGAGCAATGATCAGATCGTGGAGTTCGGTGGCCGGCTCGCCTCGGTGTCCTCGGTTCTGGCCGGGGTCTCCCAGGATCTCGGCGCCGGTCTGGACAACCTGGACCTCGCGCTCGGCGATGTGCACCGGTTCCTGGACGGCAGCGGCACCGAACTCACCGAGGGCGTGCAGCGGCTGGCCGATGTCACCCAGATCCTGGTCGACAAACGGCCGCAACTGGAACAGGCACTGCATTCGGGCCCGACCGCGCTGGTGAACTTCTACCAGATCTACAAACCCGCCCAGGGCACGCTGACCGGCGCCATCTCGCTGAACAACTTCGCCGATCCGCTGAGCTTCCTGTGCGGTTCGGTACGTGCGCTCGAACAGCACGAATCCGATACCAGCGCCGACCTGTGCGCCCAGTACCTCGCCCCGGTGCTCAGTTCGCTGGCCATGAACTACCTGCCCATCATGACCAATCCCGCGACCGGTGTCACGGCGTTCCCCAACCAGTTGCAGTACACGACACCGGATCTGGCCGGGAAGGTGGATCCGCAGAAGGTGGGCCCGCCGGCCGCACCCGAACCGGCGCCGATCACCGTGCCGGCGGGGGTCGCGGGGCTGGCCATCCCCGGTGTGCAACTGCCCGGGATTCCCGGTCTGCCCGGAGGAGGACGATGATGCGCCGGCTCGAATTACGGGCGCCGGGCGCCCGGCGCCGGATCGCCGCGGTGGCGACCGGGCTGGCACTGGCGCTGTCGGCCACGGGCTGCCAGTACGACGGACTCAACTCGTTGCCGATGCCCGGTACCGAGGGCACCGGCGAAGGCTCCTACGAAGTCCGGATCCAGATGCCGAACGTGACGACGCTGACCCGGAATTCACCGGTGCGCGTGGACGATGTCGCGGTCGGCACGGTGACCGATATCGAGGTCGAGGACTGGCACGCGCTGGTCACGGTATCGCTGAACCCCGGCGTGGTGCTGCCGGCCAATGCCACCGCCAAGATCGGGCAGACCAGTCTGCTCGGCAGCAACCATGTGGAGCTGGCACCGCCGACCGGGGTGCCGCCGGAGGGGCGCCTGGCCGGCGGCGATGTGATACCGCTGGACCGGGCCGGTGTCTATCCGACCACCGAGCAGGTGCTGTCCTCGCTGTCGGTGGTGCTCAACGGCGGCGGTATCTCGCAACTGGAGAACATCACCACCGAACTCAACAAGGCGCTCGTCGGCAACGAGGACGAGGTGCGCGACCTCATCCCGCAGATGAACGATCTGATCCGCAATCTCGACGCCCAGCGGGGCGACATCATCGCCGCGATGGAGGGTCTGGACCGGGTCAGCGGGCAATTCGTCCAGCAGACCGATGTGGTGGCCGCGGCCATCGAAGAGATCCACCCGGCGCTCACCGTGCTCGCCGACCGGCGGCAGAACATCACCACCACCATCACCGAACTCGGTGAGCTCAGTGATGTGGTGAACCGCCTGATCGCCGCCAGCGGCGACAACCTGAAAGCGAACCTGGCCGATCTGGCCCCGGTACTGCAGACCCTCGCCGACACCGGCGCCGATCTCACCGAATCGCTGAAGATCATCGCCTCCTTCCCGTTCCCGCTGAAGAACCTGGACCGGGCGATCAAGGGCGACTATCTGAACCTGTTCATGACCGTCGACCTCACCGGCGCGCGACTGGATTCCAACTTCCTCACCGGCACCGGCCTCGGCGGTATGTTCGGCGGCGTCGAGGTCGCGCTCGGTCAGGTCGCCGGACCCGCCGGACAGCAGGGCAACCCGCTGACCACCCCGCTGGCACCGCCGCCGCCCGCGCCGGCCGGTGGGCAGCAGCCGCAACCGACAATTCCAGGGCTGCCGCCGATTCCCGGCCTGCCCGCCATCCCCGGGCTCACGGTGCCGATGCCCGGGCCGCAGCCGCAAGGGGGCGAGGGCCCGTGACACTCACCCGTTTCGTTCGCATCCAGCTGACGATCTTCGCGATCCTCACCGTGGTCGGGCTGGCCGTCATGGGCGGCACCTATGTCGGCGTGCCCGCGCTGCTCGGGATCGGCCGCTACGAGGTCACGGTGGAACTGGCGGCCACCGGCGGGCTCTACCAGAACGCCAATGTCGCCTACCGCGGCACGAATGTCGGGGTGGTCCGCGAGGTCCGGCTCACCCGCGAAGGAGTCGAGGCGAAGCTGTCGGTCGACAGCGACTACAAGATCCCCGCCGACTCCTCGGCGCTGGTCCGCAGCGTCTCGGCGATCGGCGAACAGTACGTCGACCTGGTTCCGCCGCCGGATCCCGGCAGCGCCAACCTCTACGACGGCAGCGTGATCCCGGTGGACCGCACCGAACTCCCACAGGATGTGGGGGCGCTGCTGGACCAGGCCGACCGCCTGCTGGCCAGCGTCGCCGACACCCGGCTGCGGCAGGTCATCGACGAGGCGTTCCGGGCGTTCAACGGAGCCGGGCCGGATCTGCAGCGCTTCATCGACTCCGCGTCGCTGCTGGTACAGGAGGCCAACGACAATGTGGGCCCGACCAAACAGCTGATCGAGCAGATCGGGCCGCTGCTGGACACCCAGGTGAACTCCGATGCCGCGATCCGCTCCTGGACCCGGGATCTGGCGACGGTCACCGACACCCTGCGCGCCCATGACCCCGCGCTGCGCAACATCCTCGCCGGCGGCCCGGCCGCGCTCCAACGGGTGACCCGGCAGTTCGACGATCTGCGGCCTACCCTGCCGCTACTGCTCAACAATCTGGTGAGCCTGGGCCAGGTGGGCGTCACCTACCACTCCGGCCTGGAACAGATCCTGGTGGTGTATCCGCCGCTGATCGCGGCGCTGCTCACCGCGGTCCGCGGTCCGATGGAATACGGTGCGCTGGTCGACTTCATGACCGTGCTCAACGACCCGCCGCCGTGTACCACCGGCTTCCTGCCGCCCGACCAGCGCCGCGACCCGAGCGAACTCGACACCATCGACACGCCCGAGGGCCTGTACTGTAAGGTGCCGCAGGACGACAAGACCGCGGTCCGCGGTATTCGCAATACGCCGTGTATGGAATATCCCGGCCGCCGGGCACCGAGTCCCGAATTGTGCCGCACCGGCTACGTTCCGCTCGGTACCAATCCGCCTTTCGGGCCGCCGCAGCCGGTCGCCCCGACCGAACCGCCGACCCCGGTGGCGCCCGCGGCAGCCCCCGACACGGCGCCGGGGGTTGCGGGAGTACCCCCGGCACCTGCTAGTTTCTCGGGCGCAAGCACCCCCGCCGCCGCACTCTCCTACGATCCGGCCACCGGGGTCTACACCAGCAGCGATGGACGCAGCTACCGTCAGGGCGATATCGCCCCCGGTGGTTCGGGCGCCGTACCCGCGGATTGGCAGGCAATGTTCGAGGAGCAGCAACGATGAGCGAAACCAAGGACCCCCGCCGTACCCGCCGGCGCGCCAGCCGCACCGCGGGCCCGCCCCCGGCCGAGGACGCGGCGACCGAGAAGCTCGGAACCGCCGCAGCGGCGGCGGAAGAGTCAGCGGCCGCGGAGACGGTCACCGCCGGGGAAGCAGCGGGTTCTACGGAGCAGACCGGCACCGTTGCGCCGAAGGCAGGGGCAGCCACGAAGATTGCGGAAACGGTGCCCGCGAGCGGGACGCCCGAGGCCGCGACCGAGAAGGAGACGCTCGGGTCCGGCGGGAAATCCACTGCCGAGCCCGTCACCGAAAAGGTCACCCTCGGTGGGTCCGCCGCGGGGGCGTCGGGGTCCGCCGAGGCAGCGGAGAGTTCGGCGGAAACCGTACAGCTGGTGAAAGCCGCCGCCGCAACGGAGAAGGCCGGCGACGACTCCGAGACAGACGAGACCGGAACCACCGAGGTTGCGGCGTCCGGCCGGTCGTGGAAGCGGATCGCTGCCCTCGCCGCGGCGGCTGTGCTGGTGATCGGGCTGGTCGCCGCCGCCGTGGTCTCGGTGTTCGCCGTGCAGTCCACCCAGCAGCGCGACGAACGCCGCGCCGAATACGTGGCCACCGCGCGGCAGACGGTGCTCAACCTGACCACCATTCGCGCCGATACCGCCAAAGAGGATATCGACCGCATCCTCACCATGGCCTCCGGGGAATTCAAGACCGAATTCGACGGCCGGGTGGACCCGTTCACCGAAATCGTGAAACAGGCCAAGGTCGTCTCCACCGGCGAGGTGGTGGAGGCCGCGGTCGAACGCGACGACGAGAACTCGGCGGTGATCCTGGTGGCGGCGAAGCAGACGCTCACCAACGCGGGGTCGCAGGAACAGCAGCAGCGGTTCTATCGATTCCGGGTGACCGTGCAGCGGGCCGACGACGGCACGCTGACCGCCTCGGACGTCAAGTTCGTGGCATGAGCCGGACCAGCATGACCGGGCCGACCCTGCATGCCGAGAGGAACCGAGAATGAGCGTGCGTAACAAGATCCTGGTCGGCGTGACCGCGGTGGTGGTGGTCGCGGCCGCGGTGGTGGCCGGTATCGGCGGCTACCGGTACTGGGACTACCGGCAGTCGGAGCAGTCCCGCACGGATGCCGTGGCCGCGGCGACCCGCACCGTATCGGCCATGTTCAGCTACGAATTCCGGACAGTGGACACGGAACTGCCCAAAACCGCCGAGGACCTGGCCCCGGATTTCAAGGCCGACTACCTCGAGCTGATCGACAAGGCCATCGTGCCCGGGGCCAAGGAGAAGGAACTGACCGTCAAGGCCACCACACAGGCCGGGGGAGTGGTCTCCGCCGACCGTGCGCACGCCGTGGTGCTGCTGTTCCTCAACCAGGTCACCACCAGCAAGGAAAGCCCGCAGGGCACCACCACCGGCAGTCGGGTACGCGTCGCGCTCGACAAATCCGACGATCGGTGGCTGGTCGCCTCGGTCACCCCGATCTGACCGCGTCCGCGCCGACCGGACACCGATCGGCGACAGAGTTACGAGGGCCCTCACCGTCGCGGTGGGGGCCTTTCGTCGGTTCACCCGGGTCCGCCCGGAAACAGAAAACCGCCGGTCGACCGCGAGAGCGGTTCGACCGGCGGTTTCCTCCGGAGCCCCCTGTCAGGATTGAACTGACGACCTTTCGCTTACAAGGCGAGTGCTCTACCACTGAGCTAAGGAGGCGAGAAGCGGAGCCATCATAACCGTACGTGGCCGCCGCGCGACACCTGATTGCGATGTCGCACAGCGGTTGTACGGTTCGACCGGCCCCGCGTGCGGCCTACTTGCGGGCCGCCTCGTCCGCCGCCATGGCGTCACGCAGGCTCTTGGGCCGCATATCGGTCCAGTTCTGCTCCACGTACTCCACACAGGCGGCACGGCTGTCCTCACCGAAGACCACCCGCCAGCCGGCCGGGACTTCGGCGAAGGCCGGCCACAGGGAGTGCTGTTCTTCGTCGTTGACCAGAACGAAGAAGCGGCCGTCCTCGTCGTCGAACGGGTTGGTGCTCATTTCACCTCACTGGGGTGCTCGTGGGTTGTGGATTCGGATCTGTGTGGGCCCGCCCCGGCGGCCCGGGTCTGATCTCCGGATGCCGCGTCGCGAACCCAAACGATGTGTCGACACTAGCAAGCTCGGCGTTAGCTTTGGGCCCTCCCCTCACGCCGCGAAGAATTCCAGCAAGATCTTGTTCACCGCGTCCGGACGCTCCAGATAGCCGTAATGACCGGCATCGGGAACCTCCTGGTAGCGGCCGCCCGGGATGGCGTCGGCGACCTCTCTGGCCAGGTACGGCGGGATCATCCGGTCGTCCGCGAAGCCGACGGCCAGGCACGGCACCCGGATATCGCGGTAGGCGTGCAGCCGGTCGAACTCGTGGTCCATCCGGCGCTGCGCCCGGATCCCGGGCGGCACCGGACCGCCGGTGAACTCGAACAGATCCAGCCAGTCGCGGGCCTTGTTCGTATCGGCCATGGTGGCCGGCGAGAGATTCATCACCGCGGTCAGCGCGGCCTCGTACTTGGCCGGCAACCGCACCTCGTTCGCGTCCATCTCGTGCTCGCCCAGCGACAGGGTCTTCTGGAACTGGTCCAGCCGGCCGTGGCCGGCGAGGAACACCGCCTTGCGCACCAGTTCGGGCCGCGCGAGCGCGAGTTCCTGCGCCACCCTGGCCCCCATCGAGGTACCGGCCACGAGCGCGGGACCCTCGTCGAGGAATTCGATCAGGGCCGCCGTATCGGCCACCATCTCGTGGATGGTCATCCCGTCGGCGGCCTCGTAGCTGGGAGCGATACCCCGGTTGTCGAACGTGCACACCCGGTATCCGGCGGCGAGCAGGGCCGGCACCTGGTGCAACTCCCACACCCGGCCGGGGCTGCCGGTGCCCATGACGAGTACCACCAGCGGACCGCCGCCTTTGACGTCGGTGCCCTTGGCGCGGTCTCCCTTGACCTGATAGTTGAGCGATATTCCGTTCACCGTGGCCAACGGCATGCTGCGGGCCCCTTCCTCATCGTTGCTGCTGCCAAAGGTATAGCCCCGGGGGCCCCGCCACGTTACCCGCGCCGGGAGCGACCCCGACCCCGGACAGATACCATTGACATTTCACATACAAGCGCACCTGCCGGGAGGACTGAGATGGCCGCGAAGAGCAGCGCCAACGGTATCGCCGACGACGATCTGGAACCCCTCGCCGACGAGACCGCTCGTCAGGCGCAGCGGGTCGTGGCCGCCTATGCCGCCGATGCCGACGAATGCCGGATGCTCCTGTCGATGCTCGGTATCGGCCCCGGAGCCCGCACCGAGTAAACAGCCGCCGGCGCCAACGGCGACGTCGGCGGATCCCCACACACAACTACATGGCGTTCAGCGCCGCGCAAAGGATGCGTGAGTGGACCAGATGACCGATCAGCCGTCCAGCGATTCCACCCCCGAGGATGAAAACGCCGTGTCCGCGGACCGGCCCGGAGACCGTAACGGCTCCGGGGCGGCGGGTAGTCCGATCGACCCGGCGGAGGCGCTCCCCGAGGCGGTGGATGCCGAACCCCTGCGCGAACGCGGGGCCGGTTCCGGTTTCGTGGTGGTGGCCAACCGGCTACCGGTCGACCTGGAGAAGTTGCCGGACGGCAGCAGTCGCTGGAAACGCAGCCCCGGCGGTCTGGTGACCGCGCTGGAGCCGGTGCTGCGTAGCAATCGGGGTGCCTGGGTCGGCTGGGCCGGCGTCCCCGATGTGGAGGTCGACCCCATCGTCGAGGACGGGCTGGAACTGCATCCGGTACCGCTGTCCGCACAGGAGGTCGCCGACTACTACGAAGGCTTCTCCAACGCCACCCTCTGGCCGCTCTACCACGACGTCATCGTCCGTCCCGTCTACAACCGCACCTGGTGGTCGGCCTACGTCCAGGTGAACCGGCGTTTCGCCGAGGAGACCGCGAAGGTCGCCGCCGAGGGCGCCACGGTGTGGGTGCAGGACTACCAGCTGCAACTCGTGCCCAAGATGCTGCGGATGCTGCGCCCGGATCTGACCATCGGATTCTTCCTGCACATCCCGTTCCCGCCGGTGGAACTCTTCATGCAGATGCCATGGCGTACCGAGATCGTGGAGGGGCTGCTCGGCGCCGACCTGATCGGCTTCCATCTGCCCGGCGGCGCCCAGAACTTCCTCTACCTGGCCAGGCGCCTGGCCGGTCAGCCCACCTCACGCGGCACCGTCGGAGTCCGGTCGAAGATGGGCGTGGTCCAGGTCGGGTTCCGGACCGTACGGGTCGGGGCCTTCCCCATTTCCATCGACTCCGCCGGACTGGACGAACACTCGCGCCGGCGCTCGGTGCGCGAACGTGCCGCCCGCATCCGCGCCGAACTCGGCAGTCCCAAGAACATCCTGCTCGGTGTCGACCGCCTCGACTACACCAAAGGTATCGACATCAGGCTCAACGCCCTCGAGGAACTGCTGGCCGAAGGCCGGGTCGACCCGTCGGAAACCGTGATGGTGCAGCTGGCCACGCCCAGCCGGGAACGGGTCGAGAGCTATATCCAGATGCGCGGCGATATCGAACGACAGGTCGGCCGCATCAACGGCGAGTTCGCCCGCGTCGGCTACCCGGTCGTCCACTATCTGCACCGGCCGATCGCCCGTGAAGAACTCATCTCCTTCTTCGTGGCCGCAGACGTCATGCTGGTGACACCCCTGCGCGACGGTATGAACCTGGTCGCCAAGGAGTACGTCGCCTGCCACTCCGGCCTCAACGGCACCCTGGTGCTCAGCGAGTTCACCGGCGCCGCGGCCGAGCTCCGCCAGTCCTATCTGTGCAATCCGCACGATCTGGACAGCGTCAAGGACGCCATCGTCGCCGCCCTCACCGACGACCGCGAAACCCGCCGCCGCCGGATGCGCTCCCTGCGCCGTCAGGTCCTGGCCCACGACGTGGACCGCTGGGCCCGGGCGTTCCTGGACGCCCTGGCCCAGGGCCAGGTCGCCGGAAAGGCCCTGATGGCCGACGGAAATCATGACGACGAGGACTTTCGGGAGTAGGTTTCCCCAGGCCGGCTCGTAATGGCCGCACATCCCCGGTGCCGAGTTCAGCGAGGCCCTGAAAGGGTCGAGGCCCGTCCCGCCCTGGGCCGGAGGTGCTCAGTGGTCGCACTCTATGGGCGGCCCACCGCACGTCGCATGCGCCGCAGGCGCGAGTCTCGACGGCTGAACGGCGGGACCGAGGGGGCCTCGACCCCGCGTGCCGAAGGCGCCGCAATTCAACACAGCTTGTTCACAGCGAGTGCGCAGGGGGATGCCAGCGGGGTGGGCCAGTATGGGGGCATGAGTGGGGCGCAGGGCGGAGTACCCGAGGCGCGGGTCCTGGTCGTCGACGACGAGGCGATGATCGTGGAACTGCTGACCGTGAGTTTGCGGTTCCAGGGGTTCGAGGTGGCGTCCGCCGCCGACGGGGCACAGGCGCTGGATGTGGCGCGCGGCTTCCGGCCCGACGCGTTGATCGTCGATGTGATGATGCCGGGGATGGACGGGTTCGGGCTGCTGCGGCGGTTGCGGGCCGACGGTATCGATGCGCCGGTGTTGTTCCTGACCGCCCGCGACGATATCCAGGACAAGGTGACCGGGTTGACGCTGGGCGCCGACGACTATGTCACCAAGCCGTTCAGTTTGGAGGAGGTCGTCGCCCGGTTACGGGTGATCCTGCGCCGGGCCGGGGCCACCGCGCCGGCGCGGGAGCAGTCGCGGATCCGGTTCGCCGATATCGAGCTGGACGACGATACGCACGAGGTGTTCAAGGCCGGGGAGCCGGTGGCGTTGTCACCGACCGAGTTCACGCTGCTGCGGTATTTCATGGTGAACGCGGGGACAGTGCTCAGCAAGCCACGGATTCTGGACCATGTGTGGCGGTACGACTTCGGCGGGGAGGTCGGCGTGGTGGAGACCTATGTGTCGTATCTGCGCAAGAAGGTCGATACCGGTCCGCAGCGGCTGATCCACACCTTGCGCGGAGTCGGGTATGTGATGCGCGAATCCGCCGGCCGGTCGTGACAGCCGAGACCGCGCCGGTCGCCTCGGCATCCCCTCCGGCCCGGCGGGGGATGACCGGTCGCCTCGCGGCCGTCCCGCTGCGGGTGACGTTGGTGCTGGCGCTGGTCGCGCTGGCCGCCGCGGGGCTGCTGGCCTCCGGAGTGGCGGTGACCTCGGCGTTGCGCGCCGCGTTGATCGATCGGGTGGATCAGCAGCTGCAGGAGCAGGCGCAGACCTGGGCGCGGCCCGGTAGCCGGCCACCGTTACCGCTGCCGGGGGAGCCGGGGCGGGAGCGGCCGCCCGTGCTGTACTACGCGCGGGTCGAGGACGACTCGGGCAAGTTGTATCTACAGGCCGATGTGGGCAACGGCGCGCCGGAACTGCCGCGGAACATGCGCCCGGGGACCTTCACCACCGGATCGGCCGACGGCGATTCCGGGCAGTGGCGGGTCCGGTACACGGTGAACGCCCGAGGCACCAGTGTGGTGGCGCAGCGGCTGGACGAAACCGAGGAGATCGTCGAACGGCTGGTGGTGCTGCAGCTGGTGATCGGCGCCCTGGTGCTCGCGCTGCTGGCGGTGGCCGCGTACTTCGTCATCAGGCGCAGTCTGCGCCGGCTGGTGCAGGTGGAGGAGACCGCCGCCGATATCGCGGCGGGGGATCTGCACCGGCGGGTACCGACGCGCGGGACCAACACCGAGGTCGATCGGCTGGCGCAATCGTTGAACTCGATGCTCGCCCAGATCCAGCGCGGGTTCGCCGCGACCGAGGCGTCGGAGGAGGCCGCGCGGCGGTCCGAGGAGAAGATGCGCCGTTTCGTCGCCGACGCCAGCCACGAGTTGCGGACGCCGCTGACCACGATCAAAGGTTTCGCCGAGCTGTACCGGCAGGGCGCCACCGGAGATACCGATATGCTGCTCGACCGGATCGAACGCGAATCGAAACGGATGGGCCTGCTGGTCGAGGATCTGCTGATGCTGGCCCGGCTCGACGCCGAGCGTCCGGTGGAACAGGCGCCGGTCGACCTGCTGACCTTGACCAGCGACGCCGTGCACAGTGCGCGCGCGGTAGCGACCGCGCAGGGCCGCCACGACCCGGAGCGCACGATCCGTGTCGATGTTCGGCCCGGTTCCGGTACCGCGGAGATACCGGGTGACGCGGCTCGGCTGCGGCAGGTACTGGCGAACCTGCTGAACAACGCGCTCGTGCACACGCCACCCGAGGCCGTGGTGACCGTCCGGCTGACGCCCGACCGGGACGAGGTGCGGCTCGAGGTGGCCGATACCGGACCGGGAATGTCACCGGACCAGGCCGCGCGGGTTTTCGAGAGGTTCTATCGGGCCGACGATTCGCGCAGCCGGGGCAGCGGTGGAACCGGGCTCGGCCTGTCGATCGTGCAGGCACTGGTCGCCGCGCACGGCGGCACCGTGGCGGTGCACAGCGAATACGGGGTGGGCACCACCTTCACGGTCCGGCTACCGCGCAACCGGCCGGAACCCGCCGCCGCGGACGACAGCGGGAACCGGATCTGACTCAGGCGGGAACGTTGGCGCCGTGGCCGAGATCGCGCAGCGCCTGCTTGATCCGTGCCTGCGCGTCGTCGAGGGACTCCGGCTCCGGATTCGGATCGGCACCGGAGATATCGAAATTTCCCATGGTGAACGCCGGGAACACGTGTACATGCAGATGCGGGACCTCGAGTCCCGCGATCAGCAGACCCGCCCGCGGCGCGTCCCAGGCCGCGCGCACGGCCTGTCCGATCTTCTGCGCGACTCCGTTCAGGCGCGCGAAGACCTCGGGTTCGATGTCCTGCCACTGATCGATCTCTTTGCGGGGTACCACCAGGGTGTGTCCCGGCGTCACCGGCGCGATGGTGAGGAACCCGACGAATTCGTCGTCCTCCCACACGAACCGGCCCGGCAGGTCACCGGCGATGATCGCACTGAAAACAGATGCCATGGGGCGAGACTAGTGTTGCCGCGCCGCCCGGGGCGTTACGGGGCAGGTGGGTCGCCGGCAGGTCCCCACTCTCACGCTCCGACGAAGTGCGACAGGATGCCCTGCACCTCGTAGATGTCGACCTGGCGGTTGAACTTCTTCTGCAACGGCGTGTCGGTGCCCGCGATCCACAGCACCAGCTCCGCGTCGAGGTCGAAGGTGCCCGCTGTTTCCACCGCGAAATGGGTGATCGAGCGGTAGGGGATGCTGTGGTAGCTCACCTTGCGTCCGGACAGTCCCTGTTTGTCGATGAGGATGAGCCGCCGGTTGGTGAACAGCATGGCGTCGCGGACCAGGATGTAGGCGGAGTAGACCTGTTCGCCGTTGCCGAGTAGCCGTTGGTATTCCTGCTGGGCCCGGGCCGGCTCCACCTGTCCGGCGTTCCCCATGATTCCGTCCATCAGACCCATTGCGCACGTCCTCCCGTATGCGCGCACCGGGATCGCTGGGTCCCGGCACGCGGGTTGTCCACCCGTTCAAGGTGTTTCCTCCATCATCCACAGATGGCCGTCGGCGGGGTGAAGTCGCTGGTACCGGGCGGGGGCCGGTGGTGAGCCTGCCCCGCCGGGCATTGATCCGCCACCTATAAGCTGTCCGGGTGCGAGTACTCGTCATCGGTTCCGGAGCCCGTGAACACGCCCTCGTCCTTGCGCTGCGCCGTGATCCGGCGGTGAGCGCGATCGTCGCCGCGCCCGGTAACGCCGGTATCGCCCAGCACGCGCAGGTGCGTCCGGTGGACCCGAGTTCCGCGGAATCGGTGGCCGCGCTGGCCCGGGAGGTGGCCGCGGATCTGGTGGTGATCGGTCCGGAGGTGCCGCTGGTCCTGGGCGTGGCCGACGCGGTGCGCGCGGCCGGGATCGCCTGTTTCGGCCCGTCGGCCGCGGCGGCCCGGATCGAGGGATCGAAGGCGTTCGCCAAGGATGTGATGACCGCGGCCGGGGTGCGTACCGCGCACAGCGAGGTGGTGGACTCGCCCGCCGAATTGGATGCGGCGCTGGATCGTTTCGGCCCGACGTGGGTGGTCAAGGACGACGGGCTCGCGGCGGGTAAGGGTGTGGTGGTCACACCCGACCGCCTGGTGGCCCGCGGCCATGCCGCCGAACTGCTCGAGCAGGGGCATCCGGTGTTGCTGGAATCGTTCCTGGACGGCCCGGAGGTTTCGCTGTTCTGCCTGGTCGACGGGGAGACGGTGGTGCCGCTGCTGCCCGCGCAGGATCACAAGCGGGTGGGGGACGGCGATACCGGGCCCAATACCGGCGGAATGGGCGCCTACACTCCGCTGCCGTGGCTGCCCGACGGGACGGTCGAGCAGATCGTCGACGAGGTGGTGGCTCCGGTGGCCGCCGAATTGGTCCGGCGCGGAGCGGCTTTCAGCGGCCTGCTGTACGCGGGGCTGGCGATGGGCGCGGCCGGGCCCGCGGTGGTGGAGTTCAACTGCCGGTTCGGTGATCCGGAGACCCAGGCGGTGCTTGCCCTGCTGGACAGCCCGCTCGGCGAACTGCTGTACGCCACCGCGACCGGCACTCTCGCCGAGACGCCCGCGCCGCGCTGGCGCGACGGCGCCGCGATCACGGTCGTGCTGGCCGCGGAGAACTATCCGGCCCGTCCGCGGTCCGGCGATGTGATCAGCGGTGCCGGGGACGCGGCGACCGACGACGCGGCGACGGTGCTGCACGCCGGGACGGCGCAGCGCGCGGACGGTGCGCTGGTCTCCGCGGGTGGCCGCGTGCTCAGTATCGTCGGCACCGGAGTCGATCTGGCGGCGGCGCGGGAGGCCGCCTACGACCGTTTGGCCGGTATCAAGCTGGCCGGGAGCCACTACCGCTCCGATATCGGATTGGCCGCTGTCGAGGACCGTATCTCTCTCTGAGACCCGGCGGTGCGGGCGGCGCTGCGGCGTGCGCTCGCCCGCACCGGGGCCGGCCTCCCGGCCGGCCGATCAGTAGGCCCCGAAGACGTTGTCGATGGAGCCGTAGCGGTGGGCGGCGTAGTTGCAGGCCGCGGCGATGTTGGCGACCGGATCGTAGATATCCCATGAGGTGCCGTCCACGTGGTAGGCGGCGAAGGTGGGATCGATGACCTGCATGAGCCCCTTCGACGGGGTGCCCGCCGCGGCATTGGAGTCCGACAGGTTGATCGCCTGGGGGTTACCGCTGGACTCGCGCATGGCATTTCGGTGGATGCCGTCGTAGCTGGCCGGGATACCGTGCTGACCGAGGACTGACAGTGCGTTGCGGATCCAACCGTCCAGGTCGTTGGAGTAGGTCGGTGTGCCGAACGCTTCCGGTAGCGGTTGCGGCAGCTGCTGCTGCCAGTGGAGGATCTGCTGCTGGGCCTGCTGGGCCGGGGCCTGCAGTACTGCGGGTACACCGGTGATGGGTGCGTCGGCGTGTGCCTGGGCGGGGACCACGGCGGCAGCAGCAACGGCGACGAGCGGTAACAGGTTTCGTAAACGCATGGAACGGCTCCTACAGCGCGCAGGTATCCGCCGCCGTGGGTCATGGCCGTCGGCGCTGTCGTTGCGCTGTTTCTCGAGGATTTGTGTTGTGGAAGGGGGATTCAATTTTCCGCGGCCGGACGACGCACTGCGCCGCCGGGGCGAGCCTCGCAACGGATTGTTCGGACGAACTGATAACCGTGCGGCAAACGAACTTGCGGTTCGTTATCTGGCAAATCACAGATTGATTGCGAAACATTAACGAAAGATGAACAAAAAAATAATCCAAGGTTTTATTTTGCTGAGAAAAACCGATCTACCTGGAGTTACACGGATGTAAGCCAAGCAGTCGGTCTGTGATACGTCTGTTGATCTTTCGAATCCCAAGTATTTGCCATGATCAATGAGGGTCAGCTGTACGAGAGGCCGTGCAGGGCGAGCCAGCGCTGTGGATCGACGTGCTGACCGTCCAAGATGATCTCGAAATGCAGATGCGGTCCGGTGGAATCACCGCGGTTGCCCATTCGCGCGATCTGCATACCGGCCGGGACCCGTTCCCCGACCGAGACGAAGAAGTCGTACATATGGCCGTAGACCGAGATCGCGCCGTCGTCGTGCCGGATCCGCACCCACAGGCCGAAACCGGCGGCGGGACCGGCATCGATCACGGTGCCGGTCGCGACGGCGTAGATCGGGGTGCCGATCGGGCCGGCGATATCGATACCGCGATGGAAGGTGCCCCACCGGCTGCCGAAACCGGAGGTGAAGGTGCCCGGCGCGGGCAGGACGTAACCACCGGCGCCGGGCAGCACGGCGCCGGGCGGGATCAGCCCGCCCTCGAGGCCGCCGGGCGCGGGCGCGGTGTTTATCCAGGGCTGTTCCTGGCCGGCGACCGCGGCCGCGGCCTCGGCCTTGGCGCGTTCCAGGGTGGCCCGGGCGGCCGCGGCCACCACCGCCTGTTCACGCAGGCGTTCCCCGTTGTCGATGGCATCGAGATAGCGGCGCACCGACGGTACCGGTGCCGACAGTTGCAGCGGATGGGCGAGGGCCACGCGATAGGCGATTCCGGGAACCGGGCTTCGGTCGGTGACCGCGATACCCGCGGATCCGTCACCCGCCGCCGACAGCAGGGCGAGCAGCAGTACACCGATGAGTACGCGGTGGCGCCGGGCCGCGGCGGCGATCTCCTCGGCCGACGGCCGGCGCGCGAGGAGGTCGGCGAGTTCGGCCCGGGTAGGGCGGCGGTACCGGAGATCCACGGCGGAACGCCGCAGCCACCGGTGGGCCGCGGCCACTCGGGACCCCGGCGTCCGGGCCTGTGCGGCGGCACGCTCCCGCCAGCCGGGGGCGATGACGAGACCGCCGCCGGTCGCGGCCGCGCGGTCCAGGGAGATGGACCGCTTCTCGGTCGGGATTGCCGTCTCATCGGCGGTGCCGAGTGCGGGCGCGCCGGGGTCGTGCTCGGTGGACTCCTGCTCCGAGTCGTGCCGGGCCTGCGGTTTCCGGCCGGAGTGGGTGGTGGGCTCGTGGTCGGCAGGCTCGGACGGCGCCGTCGTCGCACCCGCCGCGCCCGGGCGCGTGTACCGGCGAACCGCTCCGGAAAGCGGATGCACGGCCCGGTCCCAGCGTCGGCGCAGGGCCCCGGTCCCGCGACCGGACGCGGTGGAATCGGGGTCCTGTGTTGGCGGGCCGTCGGCCCGCCGGCCGGCCTTGTCGAGCATCAGAGCAGACCATAGCTGTCGAACCGCTCGAAGTGGTGTTCTACCGTCGGTCGGGTGTCCACTGAATCTCGGCGCTCGACCATCCCACCTTTCTACGTGATGGATGTCTGGAAAGCCGCCGCCGAACGCGCCCGAACGCACGGCGACGTACTGAGTCTCGCGGCCGGGCAGCCCTCGACGCCGGCACCGGCTCCGGTGCTACGTGCCACGAAGACCGCCATCGATGCCGAATTGCTCGGTTACACGGAAACTTTCGGCATCCTGCCGCTACGCCAGGCGATCGCCGGGCACCATCACCGGACCTACGGTTATCCGGTGGATCCCGACGACGTCGTGGTCACCACCGGTTCCTCCGGCGCGTTCACCCTCATCTTCCTGGCGGCGTTCGACCCCGGTGACACCGTGGTGGTCGCGCGCCCCGGCTACCCGGCCTACCGCAATACGCTGGCCGCGCTCGGCTGCCGGGTGATCGAACTGGACTGTCGCGCCGAGACCAGGTTCCAGCCGACCGTCGCCATGCTCGAAGAACTTCCGGAACCGCCGCGGGGCCTGATTGTGGCCAGTCCCGCCAATCCGACGGGCACCATGATCGATCCGGATGAACTCGCGGCGCTGGCCCGCTGGTGCGATACGCACGGCACGCTGCTGATCTCCGACGAGATCTATCACGGCATCACCTACGGCGGTGAGCGGACCGCCTCGGCCTGGGAGACCTCCCGCGCGGGAGTGGTCATCGGATCGGTGTCGAAGTATTTCTCGATGACCGGCTGGCGGCTGGGCTGGATGCTGGCACCGCACGCACTGCGCCCGGCGCTACAGCGGCTGGCATCCAATATGACCGTCTGCCCGCCCGCGATCTCGCAGTACGCGGCATTGCACGCGTTCGGCGACGAAGCGCGGACCGAACTCGACGCCCATGTGCACCGGTACGCGATCAACCGCGCCATCCTGTTGGAAGGGCTGGCCGGGCTCGGTATCACCGACCTCGCGCCCGCCGACGGCGCGTTCTACGCCTACGCCGATATCGGCCACCTCACCGACGATTCCATGGCGTGGTGCGCGGATGTACTGGCCAACACCGGGGTGGCGCTGGCGCCGGGCCTGGATTTCGACACCGTCAACGGGCATCACACCATCCGCCTCTCCTTCGCCGGAGCGACGGTGGAGATCGAAGCGGCGCTCACCCGGCTCCGGAACTACCTGCGGCAGAGCACAGACGAACACCGTGCAGAGCAATGACTTTTCGCAGTACGACAACTTCGCCGCGCCGATGCGGTAGAAACATCGATGATTGTTTCCCCTTTCCCTGATTTCGCACGGATGTACTGATGACCGAGGAATGTAGCGTGCAGGCCCGGCCCGCCGGCGCCGGGTCGGTGCGCCATGCGTTTACGGGCCGCTGGGCTGGCGGTCTTGGCCTGCGGAGATGGTGTGAGACCGCCCCGCAGTTGATGTGGGAAGGCAACCGTCTATGAAACAGGAAGTCTCGGGTGCGAACTCGGGAATCCCACGCTTTCGGGCAAGGGACGAAGTCAAGACTGGCACGATGGCACGGTGATAACCGCGACGACTCCGAAGGGTGAACGGCGTCGCCAGGCGCTGGTGGCTGCTGCGGCCGAGTTACTGCTCGAAGGCGGTTTCGACGCGGTGCGGCATCGCTCGGTCGCGACCCGCGCCGAACTGCCGCTGGCCTCCACGACCTACTACTTCGAATCGCTCGAGGATCTGATCGCGCGGGCGGTCGAGTTCAGCGGCAACGCCGAACTCGAGGCAATGCGGCGGCGGATCGGCGAGGTGACCCACCGCCGCCGCGGTGCGGAGGCGACCGTCGATCTGGTGCTCGACCTGCTGATCGGTCCCGAAGGTGTGGACGAGGGTGCGCGCGGGCGATTGATCGCCCGCTACGAACGCACCGTCGCCTCGGCTCGGCACCCCGAGCTGCGCGAGGTCCAGCTCCGACTACGCGGGCAGCTGGACGAGCTGCTCTCCGATGTGCTGCGCCGATCCGATCGGGTGGTGCGGCCCGAACAACTGCGCAGACTGGTCGCGGTGGTCGACGGCGCGGTGGTCGCCGCCCTCAGCGAATCCGACCCGCAACCCCGCCGGCCGGCCCGCGGCGCCCTGCTGGAGGTCATCGATATCGTCGCTCCGGCGACGCACCAGCCGATCGATCGCTACCGGTCATTAGACTGACCGGACGTGACCTCAGACCTGATCCCCAACGTCCTCGCCACCCGCTACGCCAGTCCGCAGCTGGTGCATCTGTGGTCTCCCGAGCAGAAGATCGTGCTCGAGCGGCGGCTGTGGCTGGAGGTGCTGCGCGCCCAGGCCGAACTCGGTATCGACGTCCCGCCCGGGGTGGTCGAGGACTACGAGCGAGTCGTCGAACAGGTCGACCTGGCCTCCATCGCCGAACGAGAACGGGTGACCCGCCACGACGTGAAGGCCCGTATCGAGGAGTTCAACGCCCTCGCCGGGCACGAGCATGTGCACAAGGGGATGACCAGCCGCGATCTCACCGAGAACGTGGAGCAGTTGCAGATCCGGCTGTCGCTGGAACATATCCACTCCCACGGTGTCGCGGTGGCCGCCCGGCTGGCCGAACGGGCCGCCGAATATCAGACGCTGGTGATGGCCGGGCGCTCGCACAATGTCGCCGCGCAGGCCACTACGCTGGGCAAACGTTTCGCCTCGGCCGCCGACGAACTGCTCATCGGGCTCGCCCGGCTGCGTGAACTCGTCGACCGCTATCCGTTGCGCGGGATCAAGGGCCCGATGGGCACCGCGCAGGACATGCTCGACCTGCTCGGCGGTGACGCCGCGAAACTGACCGCGCTCGAACAGCAGGTCTCCCGGCACCTGGGCTTCACCAGCGTCCTGACCAGCGTCGGGCAGGTCTACCCGCGTTCCCTGGACCACGATGTGCTGTCCGCGCTGGTGCAGATCGGTGCCGCGCAGTCCTCGCTGGCCCACACCATCCGGCTGATGGCCGGCCACGAACTGGTCACCGAGGGTTTCCAACCGGGGCAGGTCGGCAGCTCGGCCATGCCGCACAAGATGAACACCCGCTCATGTGAACGGGTCAACGGCCTGCAGGTGGTGCTGCGCGGATACGGCTCGATGGCCGCCGAACTGGCCGGCGCGCAGTGGAACGAGGGTGATGTCTTCTGCTCGGTGGTCCGCCGGGTCGCGCTGCCGGACGCCTTCTTCGCGATCGACGGCATGATGGAGACCTTCCTGACCGTGCTGGCCGAATTCGGCGCCTACCCGGCGGTGATCGCCCGCGAACTGGATCGCTATCTCCCGTTCCTCGCCACCACACGCATCCTCATGGCCGCGGTCCGGGCCGGCGTCGGTCGGGAAGCCGCGCACGAAGTGATCAAGGAGCACGCGGTGGCGGTCGCGCTCGCGATGCGGGAGCAGGGCCGCGAACCCGACCTGCTGGACCGGCTGGCCGCCGACGACCGGTTGCCCCTGGACCGGGCGGCCCTGGACGCCGCGCTGGCGGAGAAGTCGGCGTTCATCGGGGCGGCCGACGCGCAAGTCGCGGAGGTGGTGGCACAGGTGGGCAAGCTGACCTCGGCTTACCCGGAAGCTGCCCGGTACACGCCGTCGCCGATCCTCTGAAGGCACGCGTCGTGGCCTCGACGGCGGAGTTCGGGGCTGCTCACGGCCGAGCGGCGTGGACCCGCCTGTGACGGCGGGGAGTGCTGAGTGGCGGGGCCGGGGAACAGCGCGACCTCGCGGGCGAGCTGGGGCTTGCTCGTGAAGGTGGGGATGTGGGCTTGCTCGTGAAGGTGCTGTG
>NZ_BDCU01000003.1 GCF_001618425.1 Nocardia fusca NBRC 14340 | reverse complement strand
ATGCGGGTTGCGTCGGCATTCGATGTCCGGGCCGAATGCCGACGTAACCCGGCAGAGGCGACCTCGCATCCGATTGCTTTCACGAACGGCATTACGCCGCCTTGTGCCGAGTTCGGCGAGGCCCGCAAAGGGCGAGGCCCGTCCCGCCCTTGGCCGGAAGTGCTCAATGGTCGTACTCCATGGGCGGCCCACCGCACATCGCATGCGGCGAAGCCGCGAGTCTCGAGGCCTGAACAGCGGGACCCAGGGGGCCTCGACCCGCGACGCCGCAGGCGGCGCCAAAAGATACAGCTTAGGGTCACAGCATGCCGAGTTCTGCTGTCGCGGCTTCGGCCGCCGGGTTGTGTGAGTTCATCGATGCGTCGCCTTCGCCGTTCCACGTCTGCCGGACCATCGCCGAGGCGCTGGAAACCGACGGGTTCGTCCGGCTGGACGAGACCCGGGCGTGGCCCGGTACGGGAGGCCGGTACTACATCGTGCGCGGCGGATCGCTGGTGGCGTGGGCCGATCCGGAGCAGGCGGGTCCGTTCCGGGTGGTGGGTGCGCACACCGACAGTCCGAATCTGCGGGTCAAGCAGCATCCCGATCTGACGGTCGCGGGCTGGCAGCTGGTGCGGCTGGAGCCGTACGGCGGTGCCTGGTTGAACTCTTGGCTAGACCGGGAGCTGGGGATCTCCGGACGGCTCAGTGTGCGGGAGGGGACGGGGCTGTCGGAGCGGCTGGTGCGGATCGACGAACCGATTCTGCGGGTTCCGCAGCTGGCGATCCATCTGTCCGAGGATCGGCGCGGGGTGACGCTGGATCCGCAGCGGCATGTCAACGCGGTCTGGGGTGTCGGCAGTGAACGGGCCGCGTTCCTCGATTTCGTGGCCGAGGCCGCCGGGGTCGATCCGCGGGCGGTACTGGGCTGGGAGTTGATGACCCACGATCTGGCGCCCAGCCGGGTGATCGGTGCCGGCCGGGATCTGATCAGCGCACCCCGCCTGGACAATCAGGGCACGTGTTACGCGGGTCTGGCCGCCTTCCGCGCCGCCGTCGAGAATCCCGGCGACGCCGTCCCGGTGCTCGCCGTGTTCGACCACGAGGAGGTCGGCAGCCAATCCGACCGGGGTGCGCAGTCCGAGCTGCTGCCCACGGTGCTGGAGCGGATCGTGCTGGCCCGCGGCGGTGGCCGCGCCGAATTCCTGGCGGCAGTCGCGGGGTCGGTGTGTGCGTCCGGCGATATGGCGCATGCCACCCACCCGAACTATCCGGAACGGCATGAGCCCTCGCACGGCATCGACATCAACGGCGGGCCGGTGCTGAAGGTCAACCAGAATCTGCGCTACGCCACCGACGCGGTCGGCGCGGGAGCGTTCGCGCTGGCCTGTGATCGGGCCGGAGTACCGATGCAGCGTTATGTGCACCGCGCCGATCTGCCCTGCGGTTCCACCATCGGCCCGATGACCGCCGCGCGCACCGGTATGCCGACCGTGGACGTGGGTGCGCCCCAGCTGGCCATGCATTCGGCGCGGGAGATGATGGGCGCGGCGGATGTGACCGCCTACGCGGCGGCCCTGGCGGCCTTCCTCGCTCCGTAGGCGGTTCCGGTCGAGGCATGGGTCAGGGGTTTTCCAGCGATGGGGTCGGTAATCGGTCCGGCGCAGGTGGACGTAGGATTCGTGCTGGATCAACTCTGTCGGGGCCCCGCCGCCGAGGCCCCCGTTCCGACCGAACCGTGGCACCGATGTCACCTGCCGCTTATCGCGGTGGGAGCCCGGAGGGCCGGAGCTCGCGCGCGTCGGCGCGCCAACCTACGAAAGGATCCTGGTACCCCCGTGACTGCGCAGGTCGATACGGTCGCCACCGCCGCCGCTACCCCGGATACGCCGCAGCCGTACGCCGAGCTCGGGCTCAAGGACGACGAATACGCCCGGATCAGGGAAATTCTGGGGCGCCGGCCCACCGATGCCGAGCTCGCCATGTATTCGGTGATGTGGAGCGAGCACTGTTCCTACAAATCCTCGAAGGTGCATCTGCGCTACTTCGGTGAGACGACCACCGAGGAAATGCGTTCGGCCATGCTTGCCGGTATCGGCGAGAACGCGGGCGTGGTCGATATCGGTGACGGCTGGGCGGTCACCTTCAAGGTGGAGAGCCACAACCATCCGTCCTATGTCGAGCCGTATCAGGGCGCGGCCACCGGGGTCGGCGGGATCGTCCGCGACATCATGGCCATGGGCGCGCGTCCTATCGCGGTGATGGACCAGTTGCGTTTCGGTGCCGCCGACGCCGCCGATACCCGCCGGGTGCTGGACGGCGTGGTCCGCGGGATCGGCGGTTACGGCAACTCCCTCGGGCTGCCCAATATCGGCGGCGAAACCGTCTTCGATGCCTCCTACCAGGGAAATCCGCTGGTCAACGCGCTGTGTGCGGGGGTCATGCGGGTGGAGGACCTGCACCTCGCCTTCGCCTCGGGCGCTGGCAACAAGATCATTCTCTTCGGTGCGCGGACCGGGCTCGACGGTATCGGCGGCGTTTCGGTGCTGGCCTCGGACACCTTCTCCGGTGACGATTCCGGCAGCGGCCGCAAGAAGCTGCCGAGCGTCCAGGTGGGCGATCCGTTCACCGAGAAGGTCCTGATCGAATGCTGTCTGGAGCTGTATCACGCCGGGCTGGTGGTGGGTATCCAGGACCTCGGCGGCGCCGGGCTGTCCTGCGCGACCTCCGAACTGGCCGCCGCCGGTGACGGCGGGATGCGCATCGAACTCGACCGGGTCCCGCTGCGCGCCGCCGATATGACCCCCGCCGAGGTGCTGTCCAGCGAATCGCAGGAGCGTATGTGCGCGGTGGTGACCCCGGAGAACGTGGACGCCTTCCTCGCGGTCTGCGCGAAATGGGATGTGCTGGCCACGGTGATCGGTGAGGTGACCGACGGCGAGCGGCTGGAGGTCACCTGGCACGGCGAGACCGTGGTGGACGTGCCGCCGCGCACCGTCGCGCACGAGGGCCCGGTATACGAGCGGCCGGTGCGCCGTCCCGCCGACCAGGACGCGCTCAACGCCGACACCCCGGACAACCTGCCCCGGCCCAAGACCGCCGAGGAACTGCGCGACACCCTGTTGAAGATGGTGGCCAGTCCGCAGCTGTGTAGCCGCCGCTGGATCACCGAACAGTACGACCGCTACGTGCGTGGAAACACCGTGCTCGCCGAACAGGCCGACGCCGGGGTGATCCGGATCGACGAGGTGAGCGGCCGCGGTATCGCGCTGGCCACCGACGCCTCGGGTCACTACACCAAGCTCGACCCGTACACCGGGGCGCGGCTGGCCCTGGCCGAGGCCTACCGGAACGTGGCCGTCACCGGCGCCACGCCGAAGGCGGTCACCAACTGCCTGAACTTCGGGTCCCCGGAGGATCCCGGTGTGATGTGGCAGTTCCAGCAGGCCGTACGCGGTCTCGCCGACGGCTGTGTGGAATTGGGTATCCCGGTCACCGGCGGCAATGTCAGCTTCTACAACCAGACCGGCGAGAACGCCATCCTGCCCACTCCGGTGGTCGGCGTCCTGGGCGTGATCGACGACGTCCACCGCCGCATCCCCACCGGACTCGGCCTGGAACCGGGGGAGACGCTCATCCTGCTGGGCGACACCCGCGACGAATTCGGCGGTTCGGTCTGGGCGCAGGTGGCGCACGGCCATCTGGGCGGGCTGCCGCCGCAGGTCGATTTCGACCGCGAGAGACTGCTCGCCGATGTCCTCACCGCGGGCTCGCGCGACGGCATGATCAGTGCCGCCCACGACCTCTCCGAGGGCGGCCTGGCGCAGACCGTGGTCGAGGCGGCCCTGGCCGGCGAAACCGGTTGCCGGATCCTGCTGCCCGAGGACGCCGACCCGTTCGTGATGCTGTTCTCCGAATCGGCGGGCCGGGTGCTGGTCGCTGTGCCGCGGTCGGAGGAGACCCGCTTCACCCGGATGTGCACGGCCCGGGAACTGCCCTGGGTGCGCATCGGCGTGGTCGATCAGGGTTCGGATTCGGTCGAGGTGCAGGGCCAGTTCTCCATCGGCATGGCCGAGCTGCGCGCCGCGCACGAGGGCACGCTACCCGCGCTCTTCGGCGGCCACGCCTGACCCGGACCCGCGGCTGGCGCGCCGGAGGTGACCCGGGCCACCCTCCGGCGCCGGTCCCGCCCGCCATACTGGACGGGTGCTGGAAACCGCTGACTCCGTGACCAGGTTGCGGCGGCGGTGCGTCGCGGTGGTCCGGCGGACCGAGCACATCATCGACCTGAACTATGTGGGTCTGGTGGTCGCGACGGTGTTCTTCGCGCTGTCGGTATCGCCGTCGCTGCTGCCGCGCGACTGGATGTTCCAGGGTCTGATCAGCGGGATCAACGCGGCCATCGGGTACGGGGTGGGCTGTCTGCTGGAATGGTTGTTCCGGTTGTGGGTGCGGCCCCGGCTCACCCGGATACCGGCGCCGCCCACCTGGACCCGCTACGCCCTGAAATCCGCGGTGCTGATGACGGCCGCGCTGAGCGCCGGCTACATGCTGGTGCAGTCGGCGCACTGGCAACGCGAGATCACCGCGCTGATGGGGATGGAGGGCACCACCACACCCGCCTACCTGCGCACCGGGGGTCTGAGCCTCACGGTCGGGGTGCTGGTGGTGGCCTGCTATCGCACTGTGCGCGAACTCATCCTGTACCTGGCCCGCCAGCTGAACCGGTGGGTCAAGATACCCCGGGAGCTGGCCCCCTCCGCGGGTTTCCTGGTTCTCGTACTACTCGTGGTGACCCTGTTCAACGGCGTCGCCACCCGCGCCTTCTTCGCCGCCGCGAACTCGGCGTTCAGCGTGCGCAACGACCACACCTCCGAATACGCCGTCCAGCCCCGGCTCGCCGAACGCTCGGGCAGCCCGGAGTCGTTCGCGCCCTGGGAAACCCTCGGGTTCGAGGGGCGCTGGTTCGTCTCGCACGGGCCGAGTGCCCAGCGCATCTCCTGGGTCACCGGCCGGCCCGCGAAGGAACCCATCCGCGCCTATGTCGGGCTGGAATCGGTCGAGGACACCGGACTGAGCCAGGCCGATCTGGCGGTCGCCGAACTGGATCGCACCGGCGCCTTCGACCGGGAGGCGCTGGTCGTGGTCACCACCACCGGCACCGGCTGGGTCAACTCGATGGCCGCAGGCGCCATCGAATACATGTACGGCGGTGATTCGGCCATCGTGGCCACCCAGTACTCGTATCTGCCCAGCGCGCTGTCGTTTCTGGCCGACCGCGGCAAGGCCGCCACCGCGGGCCGCGAACTGTTCGATGCGGTCTACCGCAAAACCCTCACCCGACCGGCCGCCGAGCGACCGAAACTGCTCGTCTACGGCGAAAGTCTCGGATCGCAGGGGTCGGAGGCCGCTTTCGACGGGCTGGCCGATCTGCGGGAGAAAGTGGACGGCGCGCTCTGGGTCGGACCGCCGAACTCCAACCGGCTGTGGCAGCAGTTCGTGAACCGGCGTGATCCGGGCTCGCCCGAAACCGAGCCGGTCTACGCCGATGGCCTGGTGATCCGGTTCGCCGGAGATCGGGAGGACCTCGGCCGGCCCGGCCCGGAATGGCGGGCACCACGGATCACCTACCTGCAACACGCCTCCGACCCGATCGTCTGGTGGTCCCCGGATCTCGCGCTGACCCGGCCGGATTGGCTGTCGGAACCGCGCGGCGCCGATGTCTCACCCCGGGTGCGCTGGGCGCCGCTGGTCACCTTCTGGCAGATCAGCGCGGACCTCACGAACGCCCAGGGGGTGCGCGACGGGCACGGCCACCGCTACGGAAGTCTGGTCCTGGACGGCTGGGCCGCGGTCGCCCAACCGCCCGACTGGAATCCCGAACTCGCCGAACGTATCCGGCTCGAGATCGAGGCGTACGAGGCGTACGAGCGCGAGGTGAAATGAAGGCACGGACACTCGCCGCTGTGACCGCGCCGGTGCTCTGGAACAATTGGCTGCTGCCTCATCTCGCGCTCGATCGACGCGGCCGGACTGTTGCCAACACGGTCGCTGCCACCGGTTACGCCCTGGCGTTCGACGGCCGCCCGAATTGGCTCTCCGGGCGGGGCCTGCGTTATGGGATCGGATGCGCCGGGGTCGTGGCCGCGGGTTACGCGGCGGCGCTGCTCATCCCGCCGGTGCGCCGGGCGCTCGGCGATACGAACGATCGGGCTCCGGATGTAGGTACGGCGGAATGGGTCGCTGTGCATATTCCCCTGGGCACCGTGTACGCCGAGGAGCTGATCTTCCGGGGCACGTTGGAGCCTCTGCTGGACAGAGAATTCGGGCGGACAGCGGGTTCCGTTGCCGGTGCTTCGGTCTTCGGGCTCTGGCATGTTCACCCGGCCCGGGCCACGGGCGACAACGTGTGGGGGACCGTCGGGCTCACCGGTATTTCCGGACTGATCTTCGGGGCCCTGTATCGGCATACGGGAAGTGCCGTCGCACCCGCGCTGCTGCACTGGGCGGTGAACGCCGGCGGCGCGATGCTGTCCCGTCGCGGCCGCGTTCGCCGAGCGGAAGTCAGACCGCCGTCGTCAGTGCGCGCTGAACAGCAGACATCTCGGTGATGATCACATCCGGCTCGAACGGGGCGAACGCCTCGATCTTGCCGGGTTTGTCCGCGAAAGCGATCGCCGGCATGCCCGCCGCATGCGCGACTTGGATATCGGTCGTGGAATCACCGATATAGAGGCAGTCCCCGGGCGAGACGTTCGCGCCGGCCATGGCGCGTTCCAGTGGGAACGGGTCGGGTTTGAGCAGACTGGTGTAGTAGCGGCGGTCCGGTGCCACGCCGCGGCTGTAGTTTCCGTCGACAAGGTCTTGTGTACCGCGGAGGGCGTGATATCGGTCGACCGCGGCGACACAGTTGTTACTGAGCATGATGTTCTGTCCGGAGCGGGCGTGGTTTGCTCTGAGGGTGTCGTCGGCGCCGGGCGTCGGGCGCGCGCTGCCCATGGCCTCGACTTCCAATCGGGCGAGTTCGCGTTCCGCCAAGCGGGCGTATCGATCGCCGAAACTCGCGGCGTACCGGTACACGGCGAAAGGGTCGTTCGCTGTGGCGATGTGTTCGGGGAAGGGGAGATTCAGCGATCTGCGCAGTTGGTCGGCCACTGCGTAGTCGCGGAATCGATCGAACACCGAGCAGATCGGACCGTCGACGTCGAAGATCAGGCAGCGGCGTTCGCCGAGCATCCTGGTCAGTAACCGGCCTGCTGCCGGATTCTCATCGCAGACCAAGGCGTTGTGGGGCCCGCTACCTGTAGCCGCGGGGTACGGCGGGTTGTAGAGCGGCACGCGCAGCGCGATGCTCTCCACCGTTGTCGTGGTGTTGATGTGGGTTCGCAGGTTGGTGGACGCGCGGTGATAACGGGGCGCCGTTCCTGCGCGGGCGAGGGCGTGGGCGGTATCGACGAGCGTTGTGCGTGCCATCTCCAACAATCGCGACGCCGGCACGTTGGTGCCGAGCGCGATGAGATTGGTCAGGTCCACTTCGGTCGAATCCTGATAGGTGTGGGGCTCGTCTGTCCCGCGGAGCGCGTGTCGATCGGCGCACGCCGGTTCGGGATGCGCCGAAGTCTAGCCCGAACTGCCTCGCTCAACATGGTCGGAACCGAGGGAGTTCGCCGGTGTTTCGAGGTGTGCACCAGATCATCGGGCCGACCCCGGGCGCGATTGTCGCGATGATGAAACACTGCGCCGGTGAGATTGATCGACAGTGACGGATACGGTGTGGAATTCACCATTGCCGGATACCAGTTTCCGGACCATATCGATCCGAGAATCCGGTACAGCTGGCTGGTGATCGCCGGTACCGCGAATTGCCCCGAGGGGAACTGGTCCTTCCGCTGGCAGGCATTGAGTCTGGACGACACGGTCGAACTGGCGGACTGGCTACGCCGGATCGCGGCCGAGGCGGAACCGGCCGGTGCGCCCGCCGACGGCCCCGCCCGGCTCGCCTTCACCGAACCGAATCTGAGTTTCACGGCCACCCGTACCGGGGGTGAGATCGAATTGCGGATCGGCCTGGATCTGGAGTTCTCCCCGCCCTGGGACCGGCGGGCCACCGCGGGTTCGCCGTACATCGTCACGGCCCGCCTCGCGGCCGCCGATATCGCCACGGCCGCCAAGGACCTGGGCGCCGAAGTGGACAGCTACCTCCCGCCCGGTGGCAGCCTGCTCGGTCGCGCCCGCTGAGCGGCGCGTCCGGGTCACGTTCGTGGCGGCTGCGCGGGTGATATCGCCCACGTTGCGCCGGGTAGCGGGTGGGGCTTATGGCCGGGGGTGACCCGGGGCCGCTGCCGACGTCCGCGAGAAGGCCCGGCGAGTCCGGTTGCCCCTCGTTTCAGCAGGTGAAAGGGGGGTTAACTGGGTATGAAGGTTTGCTGGGCCACGCTGTCGCGGGTTGTGGGCCCCGGTAACGGCCGTTCCGGGCCCGCTTGCTGCCGGAGTGCTGATCCGGTGACGCGCAAGCGCGACACACCCGTAGAATATCGAGTGCCCCCACACCCGCCCGACCAGGGAGCGCACGGTGACCCACGCCGACCAACCGGCAGTCAGCAATCCCACCGCAACCGACGAGACCGAGAATCCGCCCCGCGAGGAATGCGGAGTCTTCGGGGTCTGGGCCCCGGGGGAGGACGTGGCCAAGCTCACCTACTACGGCCTCTATGCCCTGCAGCATCGCGGCCAGGAAGCCGCGGGCATCGCGGTCTCCGACGGTTCGCAGGTGCTGGTCTTCAAGGATCTCGGCCTGGTCAGCCAGGTGTTCGACGAGCAGACCCTGGCCGCCATGCCGGGCCACGTCGCCGTCGGCCACTGCCGCTACTCCACCACGGGAGCCACCACCTGGGAGAACGCCCAGCCGATCTTCCGCACCACCGCCGTCGGTTCCGGGCTCGCGCTCGGCCACAACGGCAATCTGGTCAATACCGCCGAATTGGCCGACCGGGCACGTGAACTCGGCCTCGTCGCCGGCCCCGGCCGCCCCGGCGCCGTCTCGGCGACCTCCGACTCCGATGTGATGACCGCGCTGCTGGCGCACGCCTCCGCGGATTCGAGTATCGAGCAGGCCGCCATGGAGTTGCTGCCCACGGTGCGCGGCGCCTTCTGCCTGACCTTCATGGACGAGCACACTCTCTACGCCGCCCGCGATCCGCACGGTGTCCGTCCGCTGGTGCTGGGCCGCCTGGAACGTGGCTGGGTGGTCGCCAGCGAAACCGCCGCCCTCGATATCGTCGGCGCCTCCTTCGTCCGCGAGATCGAACCGGGCGAATTGCTCGCCATCGACGCCGACGGCGTCCGCTCCTCCCGATTCGCCAATCCCGAACCCAAGGGCTGCGTTTTCGAGTACGTGTACCTGGCCCGCCCCGACAGCACCATCTCCGGGCGCTCGGTACACGCCACCCGCGTCGACATCGGCCGCCGCCTCGCCGCCGAACACCCGATCGACGCCGATCTGGTGATCCCGGTCCCCGAATCCGGCACCCCCGCCGCGGTCGGCTACGCGCAGGGATCCGGCGTGCCCTACGGGCAGGGCCTGATGAAGAACGCCTACGTCGGCCGCACCTTCATCCAGCCCAGCCAGACCATCCGCCAGCTCGGCATCCGGTTGAAACTCAACCCGCTGCGCGAAGTGATCCGCGGCAAACGCCTGATCGTCGTCGACGATTCGATCGTCCGCGGCAACACCCAGCGCGCCCTCATCCGGATGCTGCGCGAAGCCGGTGCCCTGGAGATCCACGTCCGGATCGCCTCCCCGCCGGTGAAATGGCCGTGCTTCTACGGGATCGATTTCGCTTCCCGCGCCGAGCTGGTCGCGAACAACGCCGGCACCGACCCCGACGGAATGCCCGCCGACCAGGACGCGATGCACGATATGGTCGAGGGCGTCCGCCGCTCCATCGGAGCCGACACCCTCGGCTATATCTCGATCGACGGAATGGTCGCCGCCACCGAACAGCCCCGCACCCGCCTGTGCTGCGCCTGTTTCGACGGGAACTACCCGATCCCGCTGCCCACCGAAGCCGCGATCGGCAAGAACCTGCTGGAGTTCGGCGGGCGGTCTCAGTCCCGCGTCCTCACCGAAAACGCCAACGCCAGCGCCCTCAGCCGGCCGTAACGGGTCGGGTTCCGCATCGGTCTCGAAAAGCGGGAGTCGATGGTCAAGTCTGTGGTCACCCGGTCCCGCGGGCGTGGCAGGTGTGCACCCGGTCGTGGGGTGAGAAGACGGCTTCGCTCGCGAAGCCGCACATACAGGCCCGCTTGCGCCGTCGGAAGGTAGCCCTTGCTCCGTGAAGAAGGTATGGACGTCGCGCAGTTCGGATGCTGACCTGCTTGTGGAAGCGGGGAGGTGAGCTTGCTCGTGAAGGTGCAGTG
>NZ_BDCU01000002.1 GCF_001618425.1 Nocardia fusca NBRC 14340 | reverse complement strand
GAGATGTCTCGCAAAACTCGACGCACGGGGGTTGCGGCGGCATTCGAGGTCTCGGTGGCCGATGGAGCAACCCGCGCACTGCTACATCCGCACGGCCGATCCGCTCGCCGACAACGTGGTCGTATGTGGACTCTTCGCGGAGAGGGAGGCAGATTTCCCCTTTTCCGGCGGGTAAGCAGGGAGTGGGACGTGGCCGGTGTCACGGATCGGTGCGCTGTCGGTGTGTTCAGGGACAATGGTCGGAGCCGAGGTGAGGAGGTGTCCTGTGGCGGATGGGCCGCTGATCGTGCAGAGCGATAAAACAGTGTTGCTGGAAGTCGATCACGAACTCGCGGATGTGGCGCGCCAGGCGATCGCTCCGTTCGCCGAGTTGGAGCGGGCGCCCGAACACGTGCACACCTACCGGGTGACGCCACTGGCGCTGTGGAACGCGCGGGCCGCGGGGCACGACGCGGAGCAGGTGGTGGACGCGCTGGTCGGGCACTCCCGGTTCCCGGTGCCCCAGCCGCTGCTGGTCGATATCGTCGAGACGATGGCCCGTTACGGGCGATTGCAGCTGGTGAAACACCCGGCACACGGATTGACTCTGGTCAGCCTGGACCGCGCGGTACTCGCCGAGGTGCTGCGGCACAAGAAGATCGCCCCCATGCTCGGTGAACGTATCGACGAGGACACGGTGGTGGTGCACCCGTCCGAGCGCGGGCACATCAAACAACAGCTGCTCAAGATCGGCTGGCCCGCCGAGGACCTGGCCGGCTACGTAGACGGCGAGGCCCATCAGATCGACCTGGACTTCCACGGCGCGAGCTGGCAGTTGCGCGACTATCAGGAAATGGCCGCCGATTCCTTCTGGGCGGGCGGATCCGGGGTGGTGGTGCTGCCGTGCGGGGCGGGCAAGACGATGGTGGGCGCCGCCGCGATGGCGCGCGCCAAGGCCACCACCCTCATCCTGGTGACCAATACCGTCGCCGGCCGCCAGTGGCGGCGGGAGCTGCTCGCGCGTACCTCGCTCACCGATGAGGAGATCGGTGAGTACTCCGGGGAGCGCAAGGAGATCCGGCCGGTCACCATCGCCACCTACCAGGTGATCACCCGTAAATCGAAGGGTGAGTACAAGCATCTGGAACTCTTCGACAGCCGGGACTGGGGGCTGGTGATCTACGACGAGGTACATCTGCTGCCCGCCCCCGTTTTCCGGATGACGGCCGATCTGCAGTCGCGGCGCCGGCTCGGTCTCACCGCGACCCTGGTCCGGGAGGATGGCCGGGAGGGCGATGTCTTCTCGTTGATCGGCCCCAAACGCTACGACGCGCCGTGGAAGGATATCGAGGCCCAGGGCTGGATCGCTCCGGCCGACTGTATCGAGGTCCGGGTCACGCTGACCGATGCCGAGCGGATGGCCTACGCGACCGCCGAGCCCGAAGAGCGCTACAAGCTCTGTTCCACCGCGCACACCAAGATCGCGGTGGTGAAATCCATCCTGGACCGGCATCGCGGTGCGCCCACCCTCGTCATCGGCGCGTATCTGGACCAGCTCGACGAACTGGGCGCCGCCCTGGACGCACCGGTGATCCAGGGGTCGACGAAGAACAAGGAGCGCGAGGCGCTGTTCGACGCCTTCCGCCGCGGCGAGATCCCGGTTCTCGTGGTCAGCAAGGTCGCGAACTTCTCCATCGACCTACCGGAGGCCTCGGTGGCGGTGCAGGTTTCCGGAACCTTCGGTTCGCGCCAGGAAGAGGCCCAGCGGCTGGGCCGGCTGTTGCGGCCCAAACAGGACGGCGGTCAGGCCCATTTCTATTCGGTGGTGGCCCGCGACACTCTGGACGCGGATTATGCTGCACATCGGCAACGCTTCCTCGCCGAGCAGGGTTATGCCTATCGCATAACAGATGCCGACGATCTGCTGGGCCCCGCTATCGGACCCGGCGAACAATAAGGGCATTCCGAACTCCACTGACTGTGTTAGGAATGGCGACGTGCGACGCTTCGAATTCGCGGTGGACCGCCGGCACGCCCACGCGGTCAATGAAGTAGTCGCCGGACGCCGCAGAGTGCGGCTGTCCGCGGTGCTCGCCGCCGTCGCCGCCACGGCCGCCACCGCCTATCTGGTGTGGCTGGGGCACCCCTGGTCCTACCCGCTGGCCCTGGCCTGTGCGCTGGGGGCGGCGACGGCGCTGTGGGTGGCGTTGTGGGCACCGCGCCGGGCCGGTATCGACCGCCTCTACGCCGAGGGGGAACTGGTGCCGGCGGTGGTCTCGCGGATCCAGACACGCGGCGCGGTACTGCTCGCCCTGGTCAATCTGGCGCGCCGCGATTCCGGCGAGCAGCGGTACGCGCTGGTCACCAAGAAGGTGCGTCATCTGCCGGGGCATCGGGTCGCCGCGGGGGAGCGCGTTCCGGCTGTCGCGGTGCGCGGTGACCGGACCACCCGCTCGATCGGCGAGCGCTGGCTTCCGGTCGAGACGATGCCGATCGCCTGGGGCACCGCCGATACCGCGGTGATCGAGCGGGCGCGCGCGGCCATCGCCGAGAACGAATGGCGGCTGCTCACCGACAATCTCGCCCGCGCCGACGAGGTCCATCGCAGTGCGGCCAAGCGGTTGCTGCTCGATCCGGGCCGGCTGCCGGAGGGACTCGGCGCCTGAACCGGTGCCGGTGCCGCCGGGCATCCGGTGGACCGCGCGCCGGGAAACCCTCGCGCGCCGCGTTTTCCGGGGTACCGCAAACCGGGACCGGATGCGACTAACGTCGTCGGGCGAGATAAACCGGGAAACACAACTCGATCACGGAAGGTGGAAAACGCATGAGGCTCGGCCGCTGGCTGATCGCCGGGGTGGTGGTGCTGGCGAGCCCGGCGCTGGTTCCGGCCGCGGCACAGGCGCCGGCCGCGTCGCTGGCGGGTTCGGACGGCCTGGGCGACCCCTACTTTCCGCGGGACGGTAACGGCGGCTACGACGTCGCCCACTACGACGTGACCCTCGGCTACGATCCGGCCGATCATCAGCTCACCGGATCCACCCGGATCGACGCGGCCGCCACCCAGCCCCTGACCGCGCTCAACCTCGATTACAGCGGACCTCCGGTGCGTGCCGTGCGGGTGAACAACGCGCCGGCCGGCTTCGAATGGCAGAAACCGCACGAGCTGGTCGTGCGCCCGGCCCTGCCGCTGCTGCCCGGCCTGCCCTTCACCGTCACCGTCGACTACGCGGGTACCGCTCCCGATACCCGCGGCGAGGGCTGGACCTACGCCCCCACCGGTGGTGTTTTCGCCGCCGGACAACCACATTCGGCCTCCACCTGGTATCCGCTCAACGATTCCCCGCGGGACAAGGCGACCTTCACACTGCACACGACCGTGCCAGAGGAATGGGAGGTGATGTCGGGCGGTGTGCGGGTGCGCGACGAGGTGCGCGACGGATTCCGCACCGTGAGCTGGGAGCAGCGGCATCCGGTGATCGGCTATCTCACCACTGTCGCCATCGACCGGTTCGAATATCTGGAGCAGCGCCGCGCGAACGGCACACCGCTGCTCAGCGCTTTCGCGCCGGGTGCCGAGGGTTTGCGGCAATACGAGGAAAAGCTGCCGCAGGTGCTCGATTTCACCGAAAGTCTGTACGGTCCGTACCCGTTCGACACCGGCGGCGGTATCTTCCTGTCCGTCGACATTCCGTTCTCCCTGGAAACCCAGACCCGGCCCACCTATGCGGCCTGGGCGGACCTGAACACCGTGGTGCACGAGACCGCCCACCAGTGGTGGGGCGATTCGGTTTCGGTGCAGAGCTGGTCCGATATCTGCCTCAACGAATGCATTGCCAGCTATACCGCCGACTATCTGTGGCCCGAGCGGACCGAAGGCGCCGATGTGGACGCCGAATACCGCAGGACTGTCCGGGAGATGCTGGCGAAGCCGAAATTCTGGGCCGTTCCGCTGGAGGATCCCGGCCCGGAGAAAATGTTCACCTCGGTGTATTACCGGGGGCCGCTGTTCATGCACGCTCTGCGGAAACAGCTGGGGGACGAGATCTTCTTCGCGGCCTTACGCGAATTCGCGACCGTCCACGCCTACGGCAATGCCTCGATGCGGGACTTCCGCGCCTTCGTCCAGTCCAAATCGCCGACCGATCTCACCGGGTTCTTCGACGCCTGGCTGCGCGGTACCACCCCGCCGCCCGAGCAGTATCTCTACCCGGGGTCACTACGCGGCTGAGCGCCGCGACGGCACGGTTATTCGAGCAGCGCGACCGACGAGATCCGATGCAGGGTGAACTGCCGGACCGTGCCGGTCACCGGGTCCAGCGCGTCGAGCTGCCCGTTGCCGACCCGCACCGGCTCGACGACCCGCTGGATCGCGGTGCCCTTGGCGTCGACATAGCCGATGTGGACCTGCCGCCGCACCCGTGCGGCCAGCTGCAGCAGTGCCAGGGCGGCGGCCGTGCTGGTGCGGGTGCCGTCGCTGCGTACCACCTGCCCGGAGGTGGCGGTCGCGGCGCGCTCCCCGGCACGTAGCTCGGTGACCAGCAGCTCCAGCTGATCGGTCGTGGGTGGGGTCGGCCGATACGGTTGCCGGGCCAGCGGCCGCACACCGATCCGCGCACCCCGTTGACGCAGATCCACGATCGCACCGGAGGAGTCCTCGCCCGCGGGTGCGAAACCCGCCCGGCGCAGTTCTTCGAACAGTTCGCCCAGCGGCGCCTGCGATATCGCCACCGTCGGGGCGATACCGCGCAGAGCCAGGGTCTCGGCCACCGGGGCGGCCAGGACCTGTGCCAGTAGTGCCGGGTCCTCGCTGCGCACGAACGACTGCGCCATTCCGGCCCGCAACCGGCCGTGCCGCCGCGCCACATCGTCGATCAGGTAGGTGAGGGTCTGCGGAACCGGAGTCCGGGAGTGCCGACCGAAGAGATTGTGCAGCTCGGCGGCGGTGAGACCGGCGTCGAGCGCGCGGCGCAGGGTGGACTCCCCGATCCGGTAGACGGTGGCCGCACCGGAAGACTCCACATCGGCGACCAATTCGATCCGGCGCTGCAGATCGGCGGTCAGCGGCCCGGGCGCCACCACCGTCAGGTCGGCCTGCACCAGCACATGGTCCACCGGCTCGGGGAGGGCGGCCTCCAGCGCGGTTTCGGCGGCCGCGAGGGTATCGGTCAGTAGCATCCGGCCCGCGCCGGTGAGCGCGCCCCGGCCCACCACACCGAGCGCGGCGGCCTCGTACAGGGTGTTGTCGACCACTTGCCGGCGGAAATGCCGCCGCCGCCGCGGGGTGCGCCAGGCCAGCAGCCGGGCGAGTCCGGCGGGTTCGAGTTCGATGCCGGGCGGTTGCTCGGCGAGGGCCTCGAGCACGATCCGCCGGTCCCGCGCGGCGTACGGCACCCGGAGTTCGTGGGCGAGCGCGGCCAGCGGCTTGTCCGCGGCATCACGCAGTCCGATTATCCACGGATACCGGTCCAGTTCCAGCCAGGCGTGTGCCAGCGGTACCCAGCGGCGGGCCGACGGCGCCTCCAGCCAGGAATCCGCGGCCGGGGTCGGCGCCCAGAAATCGTCGGCGTCGGCCTCCGGCGGCGGGTCCGGGAAACCCTTCTCGATCAGTTTCGCCGCCGCCAGCAGTTCCACCAGCAGACCCGCCCGGGTCTCGTCGATACCGGCCGCCTTGGCTATCCGGCGCAGTTCCCGCACGCCGAGACCACCCGCGCGCAGAGCCGGAGCGGGCAGCTGACCCAGTACTTCCAGGATCGCGGCGCAGTGCCGGAGCAGTTCACCGACCTCGCCCGCCCCGACACCGTCGACTTCACCCAACGGGTGCGGGATCGTCCGGGGCTCGGGTTCGGCGAGCCGGTACGGGTCGGTGACCGGTTCGCCGCGCAGCACCTGGCCCACGGCAGCCGGCAACTCCACTGTCTCGTCGTCGATCCGGCGGAGCAGTCGTGCCGCCAGCAGCCGGGGCACGGGCCGGTCGGCGGGCGCGTCCGGGGCGGCATCGCGGGTGCGTCCGCGTGGTCCGGTCCCGGCGAGTTTGTCCAGGAGCGCGCGCTCGGCCTCCGGGAGCTCGGTGAGCGCGGCGGCTATCTCCGATTCGGACGGCGCCGGGGTGGTCTCCGCTCCGCTGCCCAACGGCCACGGCAGCGCCTCGGCGACGGCGGGCACGAGGCGGATGCGCTCGCCTTCGAACCAGAGCAGCGCCCGGTCGGCCAGTTCGGTGACGGCCGCGTCCACCGTCGCGGCCTTGGCCCGGGCACGCAGCGCGCGTTTGAGTTCGGTGCGGGTCATCGGTTCGCCGCCGCCCGCGGTGTGCAGGGCCAGCGCTTCCACGATCGCGAAGGGCACGGTGCCGAGATCGTCGGCCGCGCGCAGTACCGAAGCGCGCTGTTCGGCGCGGGCGGCGAGCACTGCCATGGAGGACGGCAGCGGTACCGCGAGATCGGGCCGACGTTCCAGCAGTGCCACCAGCTGTGCGTCGGATCGGGCGCCGAGCCAGGCGGTGAACGAATCTTGGCCGGTCATCCGGTCCAGACTAGCCGGGCGCCGCGGGTTCGGTGGGGCGCGGCCCGGTGACCCCCGCGGCTCGGTCCGGCACGGTGGGCCCGAGGGTGCGGCGTGTGTCACCGAGGCGGTTGACATGCGGCGCCGCGGCAGGGACATGCCAGAATGAGGATGTGGTGAACAAATCGAAGAAACCCTATATCGACAACGGCTGGCCCGAGGTGGCCGACGGTGAGCATGCGGTCACCGAGCTGTCGGCGTCCCGCTCCGGTAATCTCTCGCCCTTCGGCGAGGACACCGAGTTCCCGGTGGCTGCCGACCAGCTGCCGTATCTGCATCCGCACACAGTGATCAACCGCTGAGCGGACGAACGAAAGAACCCCGCGTCACCTGATGGTGGAGCGGGGTTCTTTCGTAGTCGGGGTGCCCGTTCAGGAGGGCAGCAGGCCCTTGTTGGCCTCGAAGACATTGAGCAGGCCCGGGTCCAGCTGCGGGTTGCCGGCCTTGACGGCTTCGAACAGATCCAGTGCGGGCTGCGGGACCTGCACACCCTGCGCCTGGACGGCGGCGAGCGCGCGATCCACGGCGGTGTAGACCTCTTGGGTCTGGGTGGGTGCCTGGGCCGGAGCCTGGGTCTGGGTCTGGGTGCCGGGCGTGGCCTGGGTGCCCGGGGTTTCGGTCTGCACGGCCGGAGTGTCGGCCGGGGTTTCGCGCGGGGTCGAGCCGCTGCTCAGGCCCAGCGAGGAGGAGCAGGAGGGCCAGGCGCCCCAGCCCTGCGAGGCGAGTACATTTTCGGCGACAGCGATCTGCTCTTCACGGCTGGCCTGGTTGGCGGTCGGCGCGTACTCTCCGCCGCCGTTGGCCTGCCAGGTGCTCTGCGAGAACTGCAGTCCGCCGTGATAGCCGTTGCCGGTGTTGATGGCCCAGTTGCCGCCGGCTTCGCACTGCGCGAGTCGATCCCAGTCGGAGTCGGGTGCCGCGCTGGCTGTACCGGCGAGGGCTACACCCGCACCGCTGATCATGGCGCCGGTGACGGCAACCTTGGCCACAGTGCGACCGGTATTGGTGGGCTTGCGATGGCGTCCACTCATTCGGGTTCGTCTTCCTCTCGTACGCACCTGCGAGGTATTCGCTCGGGTCCAGGCTGAGAGGGTGCCCGTCCCGCCCTCGCCCCTCTTGGTTTCCGTTGGGGTCCGGTACCCGCGGGGCGAGGTTCGGTGCGGCGGGCCGGTGGGCCGGATGTGCCCGGCTGGGGTAGACGGTACGACGTTCCCGCCGAAAAATCACTATTTGGTAACCGGCGTGTGCGGATGGGTTGCGGAGCGGTCACGAGCGCCTCCCAGCGACTCTGCGCAGCTAGTGGGACTGCACCGGGTATCCGGCGTAGGACACGCTGCCCCGTTATCATGCCGTTATGTGATTATCATCACATAACGCTTGGGTGGCGGTCGGGTCGGGTACTGGACGGTTGTCACCTGGATCTGCGGCCGGAGCGCAGCGCGAAGATCAACGCCGCGACGAAGCCGACGGGAGCCAGCATCGCGCCCAGATACAACCAGAGCCCCGGCTCGCCGTCGGTCAGGATCGGGGTGAGGAAGATCGCCACCACCGACAGCAGTCCGAGGGTGAAAAGTCCCAGCGCGAGCTGAAGTAACCAGTTGCCGGGGGTGCGCCCGGACGGGGGGCCGGAGGGCCGCGGATCGGCAGGATTCGTCACCGTTCGACCGTAAAACTGATGTGCTGGGGCCGTGCCCACCGGGGTAGACTCGGAACGATCTCGCGTCCTGCATGCTTGTGGGGCGCGTTTTTCGAGTAGGGGAAAGACCTGCCAACAGCGGGTTCCAGTAGACGAGCGTGCCCGGGCCCGGTGGGCAGGGCGCCGAACAGACGAACGGGTGAGCGCAGTGCCGACCGGCAAGGTGAAGTGGTACGACGTGGAAAAGGGCTTCGGCTTCCTTTCCCAGGACGAGGGTGAGGACGTCTATGTCCGCTCGTCCGCGCTGCCCCAGGGCGTCGAGACGCTCAAGCCCGGTCAGCGGGTCGAATTCGGGATGGCGGCCGGGCGGCGTGGGCCGCAGGCGCTGAGCCTGAAGCTGGTGGAGGCGCCCCCGTCGGTGCGGCAGAACCAGGAGCGCAGCGCCCGCAAGGAGCCCGTCGCCCGTAAGCACAGCCCCGACGAACTACACGGCATGGTCGAGGACATGATCACGCTGCTCGAGGCGAAGGTGCAGCCGGACCTGCGCAAGGGCCGCTACCCGGATCGCAAGACCGCCCAGCGGATCTCGGAGGTGGTGCGCGCGGTCGCGCGGGAACTCGACCGCTGACCCGTCGCGCGCGGAACTTCATGGGCCGGCCGGATCATCCGGCCGGCCCACTGTCGTCTCAGGCCGTCTTGATCGACCACACCGCGTGGGGGAGGGGGAATTCGTTACCGGCCTCGTCGATCGCGATGATCATCACCTGCAACTCCACGCCGATCAGTTCCAGTCCCGGTTCCGGCCGGGAGGCCACGGTCAGGGCGCGGGTGTTCGCCGGATGGTCCCGGTAGGAACTGGGCCGTTCGACGATTTCCCCGTTCTCGCGGGCGTAGAGCGGCAGCAATTCCCACGGGCTGTCCACGAGAGTATCCGGCAGCGAGATCTGCAGGGGGCTACCGGCCGGGACATCGAGATGGACGGTTTCGCCCTGCCGGCAGTCCTCCATCCGCACCGTGCAGTAGCGGAACGGCGGCACCGTCACGGTGGTGCCGTGCGCGTAGGCGGTGAGTTCGGGGTCCTTCGGCTCGGCGTCCCGGGCCAGCAGCCAGATCACGCCGGCGGTCGCGGCCACCAGCACCAGGATCCCGGCCAGGACCAGCGCGAGAGTCGTGCGGACTTTGTTCGTACTCACCGGGCGGCTTCTCCTCGTGGGGGGTCGTAGTGCGGAAATTCCTGCTCGGCGTGCAGCGGTCGGCGACCGCCGAGACCGGGCAGCAGACTGAACCCGCGGTAGCTCAGCACAGTCTGGACGAGCCCTCCGACCAGTACCGCACTGACCACCGCGAAACCCTTCCAGTAGTCGGTCGGCAGCAGGACTCCGCCCGCACCGCCGATCACCCAGCTGAGCTGCAGGACGGTTTCGGACCGCCCGAACCCGGAGGCGATCGACTCGGGCGGTAGATCGTCCTGGATGGCGGCATCGAGAGAGACCTTCGCCAGGGCGCTCGCCCCGGCGGCGACCAGGGCGACCACCGCCGCGCCGAACAGATTGTCCAGCACCACGGCGAGGACGGCGACGGCCGCGCAGCCGATCGTGCAGTTCACCACGATCAGCGAGGGCCGGCCGAGCCGGAGCCGGGCCCCCGCGGCGTTACCGGCGAAATTGCCGACGGCGGCGGCCGCGCCGACCAGCCCGAGCATCGCGGCCTGCTGGACCGGACGGTGTTCGGTCGCCTTGGCCACGAACGCGACGTAGAAGGTCAGGAAGCCGGTGAGCACCCGGATACTGCCGTTACCCCACAGTCCGGTGACGACGGCGCGGCCCAGCGGTTGACGGCGTTTGCGGGCCGGTACCGCGGCCTCGTCGGCGGGGTCGTACACCTCGGTGTCCCCGGCGCGGGCGTGGTAACCGAGGGTGGTCGGCACCTCGCCCTCGGTGATCTCCACCCAGCGCGGTATCTTCCAGCTCAGATACGCCCCGCCGACGGCGATCCCGGTGGCCAGGATCAGCGCACCGGTCGAGCCCGCGATCGCCGCGACGGCCGCGGCGAGGCCGCCGGCGCCCAGGGTGCCGCCGACCAGGCCGAAAACGGTCAGCCGGGAGTTCGTGCGCACCAGGTCGATATCGGGTGGCAGTACCCGGGGTGTCACCGCGCTCTTGAGTACCGCGAACGATTTGCTCAGCACCATCATGCACAGCGCCAGCGGGTACAGCACCCAGCTGTCGAAACTGAAGATCAGCACCACCGCCACGACGGCGCGCGCGGCGAACGAGCTGGCCAGGGCCAGCCGCCGGCCGCGCTGGAGCCGGTCCAGCGCCGGCCCGATGAGCGGCGCGATGACCGCGAACGGGGCGATCGTGATCAGCAGATACAGCGCGACCTTGGTTTTGCTCTCCGCGGTCGCACTGGCAAAGAACAGGGTGTTGGCGAGAGCGACCGCGATCGCGGCGTCCAGCGCGAAGTTCGCCATGGTGGCGTAGGTGAGTGCGGTCAACCCGGATTTGTCCGCGCCGTCGGCCTCGGCCGCCCGCCGGAAGGTGGCGATACCTTTTTCGGTGATCTCCCGGCCGCGCATCGCCGCCACCCGGGTGACGGTGAGTTTGCGGGGGGCACGCCGGCCTTCGGCATCGTCGTATTCCGTGGCGGCTTCCGCGCTCGGGTACTCCTCGGTCGCGGCCGGTTCTCCGGCGCCCCCGGCGGTTCGCCGATCGCTCGCGCCGTTCGGTTCGGTGCGATCCCGCGCCTCGGCCCCGGGACCCGGCCGGTCCCGGGGCACGGGGCGGCCCTCGGCGGAAGACGGGCGTCGGCCGGCGGGACCGGACGCAATCGGATCACGCCGGGCGCCGGGACCGGGGGAGAGAGCCGCACCGCCGGGCGCACGGTGATCGACGGGCGGGTTCGGCCGGAAGCGGGACGCCGATCCTGGTACGGCGCCACCGGCCCGCGGGTCGGGGCTGCCCGCGGTGGGAGCCCCTGGGATCGGTCGTTCCCACTCGGGCCGCCGGCTGTCCCCGGGGGAGGGCGGAGTGCCGTTCGGCCCGCCGGCCCGTCGGCCGGGGCCCGGTTCCGCCGTCCCCGGCCGACCCGGCCGATCGACCGGGTCCGCCGACCCGCGCGACCCGCTCAGCGAGCCGAGTATGCGAGCGAAACGACCCTCCCGCCCCGACGCGCGATCGCGGGCCTCCACCGGCGGGATCCGGTGACCACCGGGCGCCGGCCGGGACGAACGGTCGTCCGGCCGCGCACCGCCGGACTCGGCGGCGGGCAGCGGACGGGTCGGCGGCGGGGCCGGACGGCGGTTGCCGGGGTCTGGTTCACGATTGCGGTGTGGCACGTTCGGCGGGGGGTAGCGGTCGAAACCTGGATGCCGCTGGGGTGGCGGAGACTCGCCGGCGGGCCACTGACCGCGATCGGAACCGGAGGGCTCGCGGGAAGTGGGCACATCATCAATTCTGGCCCACGGTGGCGCCCGGCAAACTCCGCCCTGCTCACAGCGACCGGAAAGTGAGATGTGTCGCTGTACCGCCGCGCCGGTCAGGCCGGGACGAAACGGACCTCGAACACCGTGGGCCAGTACTTTCCGGTGAGCAGGAAGTGGTCGGTGCCCGGGATCTGGGCGATCCCGTTGAGCACGTCGGTCTGCGCGCGTTCGGCGGGTGACAGCAATCCGGTGGCATCGACGACCGCCAGGACACGCCCGGTTTCCGGATCGATCCGGAGAATTTCGTCGGTGGGCCACGAGTTGGCGTAGACCGAGCCGTCCTCGGCGCATTCGAGTTCGTTCAGGCGCGCGTCGGTGTGATCGGTCAGCGCGACCGACCCGGTCGGCGCGAAGGTCACCGGGTCGCGGAACGTGAGCCCGGCCGATCCGTCGCTCATGACCAGCTGTCCGTCGCGGGTGCACAGACCCCAGCCCTCGCCCTCGTAGCGCACCTGGCGTTTCTCGGCCAGCGTCCGCGGGTCGCGGGCGAAGGCGACCCCTTCTTTCCAGGTGAGCTGCCACAGCGTGTCGCCGGCCAGAGTGATGCCCTCACCGAAGAACGGCGGCGGGAGATGGACGCGGGCGAGTTCGGCGCCCGTCGCGCGATCGGTCGTCCGCACGCCGGAGAACCCGACCATCCCGGTGCTCTCGTAGAGCACCCCGCCGTCGATCTCCAGCCCCTGGGTGAACGCGCCCAGGTCGTGCCGATGGGTCGCCAGCACCTCGATGTTCAGGCGCGGTACCGCGTCGTCGGTGTTCCGGCAGGCGGCCGCGGCGAGCAGGCAGACCAGCGCGGTACCGACCCAGGTTCGCCGAATGCGCTTCATACGGCAAAATGTAGACCGTGAGCGCAGTATCTGTTTCGGACACCGAGGTGCGGACGATCCTGGCAGGGGCCGTCGACCTGGCTCGTAGTGCGCTCGTGGACCTGGAACCGACCGGGGTCGGAGCGCATCTGGGAGTCCGGGCCGAGGACGAATGCTCGGCGACGCACCGCTTCGAGGCCACGCTGCCCGGCTACCACGGCTGGCAGTGGGCGGTGGTGGTGGCCGCCGCGCCCGGCACCGACCGGGTGACCGTGAGCGAGTCCGCGCTGCTGCCCGGTCCCGACGCGTTGATCGCGCCGGAGTTCGTGCCGTGGGAGCAGCGCATCCGGCCTGGTGATCTGGCGCCCGGTGACCTGCTGGCCCCACCCGCCGACGACCCACGTCTGGCCCCCGGCTACACCGCCACCGGCGACCCCGAGGTCGACGAGACCGCCCCCGAGGTCGGCCTGGGCCGCAAACAGGTGCTCAGCCGGGAGGGCCGGGCCGACGCCGCCGAACGCTGGTACGCGGAGTACGGCCCCGATACCGAGATGGCCAAGGCCGCTCCCGGCTCCTGCGAGAGCTGCGGTTTCTTTCTGCCGCTGGCCGGGGCGCTGCGCGCCTGCTTCGGTGTCTGCGCCAACGCGATGGGCGCCGACGGCCATGTGGTCCATATGGGATACGGGTGCGGCGCACATTCGGATACCCGGCTGCCGACGGGCGCCGGGTCCCCGATCTACCAGGCATACGACGATGCCGCCATCGAGGTGGTCGCTGTACCGCCCAAATCGCCGGAGACCGCGCCCGGAAGCGAGGCGGCCGCCGAGGCCGACGTCGCACCGGATGCGGTGGTGCCGGGGCAGGCGGTCGTGGCCGCCCCATCGGAGAGCGGAGTGGGGTCGGAAGCGGAGGCACCCGAACCCTGGACTGCTGCCGAGGCGGTGAGTCCGGCCGCTGGCGAGACGATCGAGTCGATGGATACCGCGACGGCTGGCACCGATTCCGCGAACGAGCCGGGCGAGGTGACCGCCGCGGTCGCGGGCCCCGCGGAGGCCGGCCCTGCCGCTGCACCGGAAACCTCCGATCCGGCGGCCGAGCGTGAGTCGGCCACCGTGGACGCGGAACGCGAAACGGAAACCGCTGCCACGAACCGGACCGGTGCACCGGCCGCCGGGACGGCGAGCGGCGAGCAGAGCGCATCGGAGACCGGCGACTCGGTCCCCGGCCCGGCCGACAACTGACCGGGTAGTCGGCAGCCCCGCTGTGCGCGGCCGCCCGGTGCGCCCGGGCACGTACGCTGACTCGCGTGAATGAGAGCGGTGCGGTGGGCGATACGTTCGGGCAAGTGGGAACAGATGCCGGCACCCCGGATCCTTTCGGCACCGCCGACCTGCGTGCCGCGGTGCTGGCCGCCTGGCGGGATTCCCCGACCCGGCTGCGCGAGGACGCCGCTACCGAGGCGGACCTGGTGCGCGCCGGTTACCGCGATCGCCTGCTGACGGAACTGGCCCAGAACGCGGCGGACGCGGCGGTGAAGGCGGGGGTGCCGGGCCGGGTCACCGTACGATGCACGGGCCGGACGCTCTCGGTCGCCAATACCGGCGCGCCGCTGGATATCGCCGGAGTTCACGCGCTGACGGCCCTGCGGGCGTCGGGGAAATCGGGGAGCGGCGGGGAGACCGGACGGTTCGGTGTCGGTTTCACGGCGGTGCTGACGGTCTCCGACGAGCTCGAATTCCGCTCCACCAGTGGGTCGCTGCGTTTCTCCCGGGAGTCGACCCGTGAAGCGTTGCGCGCGTCCGGCGTTCCGCCCTCGGGCGATGGGGACGTCCCGGCGCCGCCCGTGCTGCGCCTCGGCTGGCCGGTGACCGCCGCCCCGGCCGCCGGCGCGGATACCGAGATCGTGCTGTCGCTGCGTGCCGGAATCGACCCGGCCGCACTGCTGGAATCCATGCGGGCCGAGGCGGTGGACCTGCTGCTGGAGTTGCCGGCGCTGCGCGAGATCCGGATCGGCGACGAGGTGGTGCGCGCCGAGACCCGTGATTCGCGGTGCGCGGGAGTGCGTGAGTTGCGGATCAGCGGTTCCGGCACCGAACAGGTGTGGTGGGAGTTCCGGACCGCGCGGGCGCGCTGGCTGCTGCCGTTGCGTGACGGGATTCCGGTGCCCGCCGCGCCCGACGTACTGCGGGCACCGACCCGTTCGGACGAAGAGCTGTCCCTGCCGGCGGTACTCATCGCCGATATTCCGATGCAACCCGACCGCCGGCGCGTGCTGCCGGGTAATCATCCGGGCGAACTCGCGGCCGGGTATGCCGATTTCGCCCGCGCGCTGCCTCGGGACTCCCGGCTCGTGCTGGTACCGACTCCGGGATTCGCGCGCAGCGAGACCGACGGGCTCTTGCGCGAGGCGATCCTGCGCGAACTGCGTACCGGTGCCTGGCTACCGGTGGTCGCCGCGCCCGCGGACGCCGGACTCGACGAATCCCCCCGCGGGGACGACGCGGCCGACCGGGTGGCCGTACCCGCGCGGGCGAGCGTATTCCCCGATCTCACACCCGAACTGGCCGGGCTGCTGGGCGGTGTGCTGGATCCGCTGGTGGTCCCGGAACTGTCCGGCGCCCGCTACGCCGAGGCGCTCGCGGCGCTGGAGGTGCACCGGCTCGGCCCGGCGCGGCTGGCGGAGCTGTCCGCCGGGCTGGAACGGCCGCCTGCCTGGTGGTTCGCTTTCTACTCCGCGCTGGAACCGTTCGTCACCGACCCGCTGACGGTGGAGGAACTCGGCGCCCTGGCGGTGCCGCTCGCCGATGGGAGGTCGGTGACGGGTCCGCGGACGGTGGTGCTGGACGACGAACTCACGGCGCTGCCCGCGGCCGTTCCGGTGCACTGGGCGCGGCTGGTGCATCCGGAGGCGTCGCATCCGCTGCTGGCACGCCTCGGCGCGCAGCGGGCGCGGATCGCGGATCTGCTGTCGGATCCCGCCTTACAGGCGGAACTGACCGAGCACCCCGATGATCCGGAGACGATCGAGGCGGTGCTCCGGTTGGCCGCGGCGGCCGATCCGGCCGAGCTGCCGGACTGGCTCGGCCTGCTCGAACTCCCCGACAGCACCGGTGGTGCGCGCCCGGCCGACGAACTGCTGCTCCCCGATGCCCCCTTGATCGAACTCCTGATCCCGGATTCGCCGTTCGGGGTCGTCGCGCGGGAGGTGGTCGCCGAATACGGTGCCGACGCGCTGCGGGCGATCGGTGTCGGATGGGATTTCGGGGTGGTCACCGAAACCGACCCGACCGGTCCCGACCATCACCTCGACGACGAGGAGACCTGGTGGTCCGGTCTGGCCGAGGACCCCGCGGAACTGGTCGCAGTGCGTGATCTGGATCTGGTGGACGACGCGGCCTGGCCGGAGGCGCTGTGGCGGTTGCTCACCACGGAACGGACCCGGCCGCTGCTCGGTGACCCGGACGGTTACACGGCGTGGTGGTTGCGCCACTACGCCCGGATCGACGGCATCGCGTTGGGCGGCTATCGGCATCCGGCGGATACCGAATTCACCGGACTACTGCCGGAACTCCCGATCACCGGCCTGTCCACGGCCGACCTCGACGCACTGCGCGGCTGCCTCGCCGCCCCCGGGACCATGGATCGCGACCTCGTCGAAGCGCTGCTGGCGGCGCTGGCCGACAGCGAGAAGACTCCCGCACCCGAGGTGATCGCCCTGGTCCATGCCCGGCTCGGCGCCGCGGTGCCGCGGCTGGATCTCGGCACACTCGATCCGCCCGATCGCGTCCGGGCCCTGTCCGGATCGGTGATCGACGCCGCGGACGCCCTGGTGCTGGACCGGCCCTGGTTCGGCCTCGCGGTACCCGCGGACCGGCTCGTGGTCGCCGATCCGGCGACCGCCGCCGACCTCGCGCTGCTGCTGGATCTGCCGTTGGTCTCCGAACAGGTCGACGCCGAGGTCCTCGGCCCGGGTCACGAAACCGATTGGGCGCGGGAGCCGCTGGGCGTGGTGCTGCGCCGGCTGTTCGACCTGCCACCGCAGGACGGACCTCTGATCCTGCACGACGAACTGTGTCTCCGGCTGACGGGCGCGGTCACTCGGACGGTCACCGTGCCGTGGTGGCGAGACGGTTCGGCCACCCATATGCGACGCCCCGGCCGGCCCGCCTGAGTGGGCTATTCCGCGTGCCCGGCCAGTGCCGCGGCGAGCAGATCGAGTTGGGTGCGTACGCTTTCGCTGTCGTTGTCGACCAGCCAGCGCAGGACGAGGCCGTCGATCACGCTGAGCGTGAACCGCGAGAGCTGGGCCACCGGAACCGTCCAGGCACTTCCCGTGGCGTCGCGGGCGTGATCGAGGATATCGGCGACGGTGGAATCGTTGAAGGCGTACTGTTCCCGGGCGATCGCCAGTTTCGCGGGGGTCTGCTCGCCCTCGCGCAGCGCGTAGGTGGTGGTCTCGTAGGTGAGCAGCTGACGTTCGGGTGTGGCTTCGATATTGAGCCACATGAGTTCCAGGCCCGCGCGCAGCAGATCGCGTAGCGCCGTATTACCGCTGCCCGCTTCCTGCCAGACCGATTCGCCTGCGTCCACCGAATCGCGCAGCTCCATCGACAACGCCTTGACCAGCTCGGTCATCAGCGCATCCTTGTTCTCGAAACAGTAGTGCACCACGCCTAGCGAGACACCCGCCGCCTGAGCGACATCGCGGGTGGTCACCCCCGCGACCCCCTTTTTCTCGGCAAGGCCGATCGCGGCCTCGATAAGGTGGGCCCGTCGTTCTTCGACGCTCAATCGGGAGGACACCTGAGCGAGTTTGACCCGAGAGGCCCGAACAGTCAATTCCCCGGCGGGCAGCATTCGACCACCGGGGGCCCACTGGACTCCCGGCTGCTGTCTCCGACGGTGTCGCCGGCCGGTGCCGGAAAGTCCGGCTTCGGCGGTCACAACCCGGTCTGTGCGCCCTTGTGACCGCGCCGGGCACCGCGGCGTTGTACCGCGAAGATGAGGTACCCGAGCAGTCCGACCGCCAAACCCATCAGGCATACCGGGCGAGCCGATTCCCACCGCGGCCCGCCGAGCCAGACCACCGCGGTCGCGACGGCGAACAGCGCGCACCCGAGGGCGAGGACCGGCCGGGGGTCGGTCAGCCACGTGGGGAACTGCGGGAGCTGCGGGTCCATTCGATCAGCGTAACCGCTGTACGCACGCCGATCCGACGTGTGTCACGTATGGTTCACTTTGTGACTACCCACTCGGATGTGCGGGCGCTGGCCAGCGACCTCTCGCTGGCGGTGGTGCGCTTGACGCGGCATCTACGGGGGCGGCGGACGGAATCGCAGATATCGCTGACCCAGCTCTCGGTCCTGGCCACCCTCGGCAACGAGGGCGCGATGACGCCCGGTGCGCTGGCGGCCAAGGAACGCGTCCAGCCTCCCTCGATGACCCGGGTGATCGCCTCGCTCACCGATCTCGGTCTGGTGGAGCGTAATCCGCATCCGACCGACGGCCGGCAGATCATCGTATCGCTCTCCACGACCGGGCACGCGCTGCTCGCCGATGAACGCAGTGCCCGTGAAGCCTGGATGAGCGCCCAGCTCGCGGGTCTGGAACCCGATCAGCTCGCGGATCTGCAACGAGCGGTCGCGATCATGAATCAGATCGTCGCCGATTCGGAGTGAACCGGACCGGTAGCGGCGTGCTGCCAGGCTGCTGATTCCTTTCGGGCCGGAGATCATCCGCGGCACCGTGCGCCGCAACCTCAGCGCGCCGCGAACGGCCGGTCGCTGTCGACGATTTCGCGGCCCAGCGGGAACAGGGCGAGCGGGATCAGTTTGAGATTCGCCCAGGCGAACGGGATTCCGATGATCGTGCAGGCCAAGGCGATGCTGGTACCCAGATGGCCCAGGGCCAGCCACCAGCCGGCGACCACGAACCAGATGATGTTGCCCAGCAGCGCGCCCGCGCCGGCCCCCGGTTTCTCGACCGTGGTGCGGCCGAACGGCCACAGCATGTAGACGCCGTTGCGCAGCGCGGCGACCCCGAACGGAATCGTGATGATGAGGACGAAGCAGATCAGGGCGGCCAAGAAATAGCCCAGCGCCATCCAGAACCCCGCGAGGACGAGCCACAAGATATTGAGCAGGAGCTGGATCGGCTTCATATTTCGAGCATGCCCTAAAGCGGCGCCGCGCGCACCCGCCACTGACCGCCGGTGGCGGAGGTTGGCAGGATGGGCGCGTGGCCGTGGTTCTCGAAGTGGACAGTGTGGACGATCCGCGGGTCGACGATTTCCGCGACCTGAAGGCCGCCGACCGCCGACCCGATCGGCCCGGCGGGAAAGGCCTGGTCATCGCGGAGGGAACCGTGGTGGTGCGGCGAATGCTGGATTCGCCTTTCCGGCCGCACGCGCTGCTCGGCGTGGATAAGCGGTGGCAGGAACTCGCGCCCGAACTCGCGGCGGTGGATGTGCCGTTCTATCGGGCCTCGGCGGAAGTGATGGCCGAGGTGGTCGGGTTCCATCTCAACCGGGGTGTGCTGGCGGTGGCGCACCGGCCGCCCGAACGCGATTTCGACGAGATCATCGCCGCTGCCACCACCGTGGCGGTGCTCGAAGGCGTGAACGACCACGAGAACCTGGGGTCGATGTTCCGCAATGCGGCCGGTCTGGGAGTGGACGCGATCCTGTTCGGCGATCGCTGCGCGGATCCGCTGTACCGTCGGTCCGTGCGGGTTTCGATGGGACATGCGCTGCGGGTGCCGTTCGCCCGGGTACCGGAGTGGCCGGACGGGCTCGACCGGCTGCGGCGCCAGGGGTTCCGGGTGGCGGCCCTGACTCCGGACCCGGCGGCCCCGACGCTGGCCGCCGCGCTCACCGGCGACCGGGTGGCGCTGCTGCTCGGTGCCGAGGGCCCCGGCTTGACCGAGGAAGCCATGGCGGCAGCGGATGTGCGGGCGCGGATACCGATGTCGGCGGGAACCGATTCGCTGAATGTGGCGACCGCGGCGGCGATGGCGTTCTACGAGCGGGTGCGGGCGTCGTGACCCCGGCGCTCGGGGGCCCCGGTCATGGCCGGCGGCCCGGCCCGCCCGTGGAACCCACCCCGTGGGCGGCGGGTATCACGGTCGCTGTCCTGGTGGCGGCGCTGACCGCCGTCGGCGTATTCGCCTTCGGGGCGGCACTCGCGCAGGTGCACCCCGTGCTGTCGCTGGCGGTGAATCTGGTCGCGGTCGGCGGGGTGGCGCCCACCGTGTGGCGCTGGCGGGCGCGTCCGGTGACCCGGTGGGTGCTGGCCGGCGCGAGTACGGGGGTGGCGCTGGCCTGGATCGGCCTGCTGTTCTCTGTGTGACCGGGACCGATCTACTGATCGGCGCCCACGGCGGCTTCGTGTCCGCGCAGCCAGGAAAGCAGGCCTTTTCGTTCGTGCACGACCCGATTGTTCGGCTGCGGGGGTTCCGGATCGTCCGGGCGATCTCCGCGGGGACGTAATCGGAAACCACAGACCCGGATGTCCTTGGGATCCACCGGGCGGGCAGCACCGGCGCCGGCCGCGATCCCACGATTCGCGGTGGCCGCGGGGAAGTACCGGAAACCCAGCCATTCGTGGTTGGCGGTATCGGCGAAACCGGGTGGATCGAACGGCAGGACCAGCGGATCGGGTAGTTCGCCGAGCCGCCACGCGATGGGATGTTCGCCCGCCCAGTGCGGCCGCTCCCAGATATGTGGCAGACCGTGGTCCTGCATGATGTTGAGCCGGGTGGAACTGAACGCCCGGCGCAGTTCACCGCGCTCCCAGTGCGCGAACGCGCCCCAGCCGTATTCGAGATCGAACGACACCAGATAGGTGTGCTCTTCGGCGAGCGGCCGCACCAGCAACTCGGGGATGGCGGTCGGCTGCACCCGGGCGGCGTAGGAACTGCACAGCAGAGTGAGTCCGGGATAGCTGCCGATATAGACCTCGTCGGCGTCCGGGCCGTCGACGTCGCCGAGGGTGACCGATTCGGTGGGATCTACGTCCAGGTCGGGATGCAGTTGCCGGGCCAGCGCGTAGGCCGCGTCCGGATCGGGGGCCGGATCGGCGCGTAGCACCGCCGGCGGGTCGGGGGTATCGACGTACCACACGGATGAAACCTTGGACAGCATCGGTCCACCTCCGATAGCGCACGAAACCAGGTCGCGAACTCCTCGGCGCAACTGCTGTCGTCGTCCGGGCTGGCCCCGGAATCATCGGACCGCGTCGCCGTATACACCGAACTTACTCGCGCAAACGGATGATCCGGGCGGTTGCGCGGGGTAACACGCCGGTCCGCAGCGGTCAGTGACCAGAACTGCGGACGCCGAGCAGTACGTCCTCCCAGGACGGCATGGGTGCCTTGCTGCGCTTGGTCCGGGACGCCGGCTTCGTGGCTTTGGCGGGAGGTTTCCTGGCCGCCGGCTTGGTCTCGGTCGGTTCGGGATCCGGTGTTTCGGCGGCGGACTCCTCGGCGGGAGCCTCCGGTGTATCGACTTCCGCGGGCGCCGGAGCGGCGGTGGTCTCGGCGACGGCCGGTGCGGCGGTTTCTTCCGTAGCCGTCGCGGGTTCCGGGGTGGGGGCCGGTTCGGCGGCCTCCGGCGCGGGCTGCGACGCCTCCACCGGGGCGGGCGCGGCAGGCGCGGCCGCCAAGGGAGCCGGTTCGGGCGCGACGGCAGCCGGTGCCGGTTCGGGCGCCGGTGGAACGAGTTCGGGGGCGGCGGTTTCGACCGGGGTGGGCGGCAATTCGGCCGCCGGGGTGGGCGCCGCAGGCGGGGCGGCTGCCGGGGCCGGCGCGGGCCGCGGCGTCGCGGGGCGAGCCGGTTCGGCGGGGACCGGATGGGTTTCGGCCGGGGGCCGGTAGGTATCCGCAGGGGGGCGGTAGGTTTCGGCGGGGGCGCTCGCCGCCGGGGCGCCCCCGGGCAGCGCCGTGCCACCCGGCCGGGTGCCGCCGGGGGCGAGCGGGGTCGCGGTGGCGGGCAGCGGTGTCGTACCGCCGGCGGCCACAGCACGCTGCTCGTAGTAATCGTCGACGGCGGCGGCCCGGGCGGGTTCCCGCCGTGGCTCGGCCACCGGTTCGGCCGCGGCCGCCGGCTCGGATTCGACCGGCAGGATCGAGGCGAGACCACGCAGCGCCCGACCGAAATCCGGATCGATCAGATCGGTGGCCGGATCGTCGAGCGGAGAAACGCTGCCGCCGTGCGCGTCCGGCTGATAGCGCCAGTGCGCGGCGATCTCCGAACGACCGTTCTGCCACTGCAACTGGGCGACCCAGAAGCCTTTCTCGTCCTTCCAGGCATCCCATTCGGCGTTGTCGAGGGTATGCCCGCGCGCGGTGAAAGCGGCGGTCACCACATCGATCAGGATCTCCACGGCCGGGCCGTCGGGACGGATCGGATGCGCCTTCTGCGCGAGCTCGGCCGCGCGGGCCCGCTCCAGCAGCACCGGATAGGCGAACCGCTCCACGCGGCTCACCGGCATACCGGATTCCTGCGTCACCTGCTCAACCGACGCGCCGGCACGGATTCGAGCCTGGATATCGCGAGGACGCATAGTTGCTTCCATTTCGATCTCGATCTGGCCGAATCGGGCAAGGTCGCCGCGGGCGGCGGCACGAAGTTTGTCGTCGGCGGGAAGCCGGAATTTCTGACCACTTTCGGTGTCGACGCACACGATATGGGCGGAGTCGGGCGTTACCCCGATCACTCGAAGTTCACGCACCGTAACCTCCTTATCGCGTCGCTCGCGATACCGCCCACGTTCTGGAACAGTAGTGCACTTCTGGGATTCGTGTGGCAAGACACGCGGCACCGAAATGTACCCTGTGGCCGTCATCTACCGCTAATCTGCTCTATTCCCTTGTGTATCAAGTCGATTCCGTAAGACGTCGGCGGGCCCGCCGCGCGACACGCGCGACGGGCCCGAACCCGCAGGTGATCTCGCCTCAACCGAGGTTTTCCACGACCCAGTCGACGCAACGGGTCAGCTGCCCGACGTCCTCGGGGTCGATCGCCGGGAACATCCCGACACGCAATTGGTTGCGGCCCAATTTGCGGTACGGCTCGGTGTCGACGATGCCGTTGGCCCGCAGCGTCTTGGCCACTGCGGCGGCGTCCACCGAATCCGCGAAATCGATGGTGCCCACCACCTGGGACCGGTGCGCCGGATCGGTGACGAACGGGGTGGCGAATTCACTGGCCTCGGCCCATGCGTACAGCCGCGACGAGGAATCCAGGGTGCGCTTCACCGCCCAGTCCAGACCGCCGTTGCGGTTGAGCCAATCGATCTGGTCGGCGAACAGCAGCAGGGTCGCCAGCGCCGGGGTGTTGTAGGTCTGGTCCTTGAGACTGTTCTCGATGGCGATGGGCAGCGAGAGGAAGTCCGGAGTCCAGCGACCGGATTCCTTGATCTCCGCCACCCGCGCCAGCGCGGCGGGGCTCATGAGCGCGATCCACAGTCCGCCGTCGGCGGCGAAACATTTCTGCGGGGCGAAGTAGTAGACGTCGGCGTCCGCGATGTTCACCGGCAGCCCGCCCGCGCCGGAGGTGGCGTCGATGGCGATGAGCGCGTTCTCCGAACCGGCCGGCCGCTGCACGGGCACGGAGACACCGGTGGAGGTCTCGTTGTGCGCCCAGCCGATCAGATCGGCGGCGGGGTCGGCGACCGGGTCCGGCGCGCTACCCGGATCGGCGGAGACGACGATCGGGTCGCCGAGGAACGGGTTCTTCTTGGTGACACTGGCGAATTTGGCGCTGAACTCACCGTAGGTGAGGTGCAGGGAACGCTCGCGGACCAGGCCGAACGCGGCAGCGTCCCAGAACGCGGTGGTGCCGCCGTTGCCGAGGACGACCTCGTAGCCCTCCGGAAGGGAGAACAGGTCCCGTAACCCGGAGCGGACCCGGGCCACCACATCTTTGACCGGTTTCTGCCGGTGGCTGGTGCCGAATACCGAGGCACCCACCTCCACCAGGGACTGCAGCTGCTCCGGGCGAACCTTGGACGGACCGCAGCCGAAACGACCGTCGGCGGGCTTGAGGTCTTCGGGGATGGTCGGGAACGCACTGGTCATGGCGAACAGCGTAGCCGCGCCGTTGCTGTGCCGCGTACCACACTCCGGCTAACGTGAACGGGTATGAGCATGCGGTCGTCGAGGGGCGCTGCCGGGGGTGGATCCGGTGACAGCCGGGCGCGGGGCCGGAGCGAACTCCCGGGGTCGCCCGGGCCGCTCACCTGGTTGCGCGACCTGCTCCCGCGCCGCTTCCGGCGTCGCGGCGAAGCCCCCACCGGACCGGATCGCCGGGATCTGCTGGCCACCGGAACGGCGGGTTCGGCGACCGTGCTGGCGACCCGCACCCGCCGGACCGAACCCGGCTACACCTTCCGGGTCCGTGTCCGGCTGCCCGGGTTGCCGCCCTACGAGGCCCAGGTGCGCCAGCGCGTCTCCGGCGCCGAACTGGACCGCATGCGGCCGGGCGACCTGGTGTGCTGCCGGGTCGACCCCGAAGACCGCGACCGCATGGTGCTGTATCTCCCCGGTGATACCGACCCCGGCCGGGCCGGCCTGACCAAGATCCTCGCCGAGGGGCGCCGGGCCGAGGCCACGGTCCTGGCGGTCACCGCGGTGGATGCCGACTATTGCGGCTGCGACGACCCGGTCCTGCGCCTGGACCTGGAGCTACGCGCCTGGGACGAACCGGGCCCCTGGCGGGTCAGGGTGGTCCAGTCGGTCCCCTTGGCGGCCATCGGCCTCCTGGACCTCGGCGCCAAACTGGAAGCAGCCTTCTTCGCCGTGGACACCGGGGAATCGGTGGCCATCGACTGGGAAGCCGAACCCGAACGAGCGTGATGGCCCCGTCCCGCTACGCGGCCTATACCGTGTGCACCTCGCCCCACCCCGCGACGTCCTGCGGTTTCCGCGGACCCGGGCCGGTGTAGATCGCCGCCGGCCGGACCAGCTTGCCCAGTTTCTTCTGCTCCATGATGTGCGCGCACCAGCCGGCGGTCCGGCCGCAGGTGAACATGGCCGGCATCATATGCGCCGGTACCTCGGCGAAGTCGAGGATGACCGCGGCCCAGAATTCGACATTCGTTTCGATGGCGCGGTCGGGCCGGCGTTCGCGGAGTTCGGCCAGGGCCGCCTGTTCGAGGGCGGCGGCCACTTCGTAACGCGGCGCGGCCAGGCGGGCGGCGGTATCGCGCAGGACCCGGGCGCGCGGGTCCTGGGCCCGGTAGACCCGGTGGCCGAAGCCCATCAGCTTTTCCTTGCGGTCCAGGATCCCTTTGACCAGCGCGCGGGCATCCCCCGTGCGTTCCACCTCTTCGATCATGGGCAGGACCCGGGCGGGGGCGCCGCCGTGCAGCGGCCCGGACATGGCGCCGATGGCTCCGGAGAGCGAGGCGGCCACATCGGCGCCGGTGGAGGCGATGACCCGGGCGGTGAAGGTGGAGGCGTTCATACCGTGTTCGGCCGCCGAGACCCAGTAGGCGTCGATGGCTTCGGTATGGCGCGGGTCGGGGTCGCCCTTCCAGCGGGTCATGAAGCGGTCGGTGACCGTGGTGCATTCGTCGATGCGGCGCTGCGGTACGGCGGGCTGGTAGATACCGCGGGCCGATTGCGCCACATAGGACAGTGCCATCACCGAAGCGCGGGCCAGGTTTTCCCGGGCGGTGGCGTTGTCGATATCCAGCAGCGGCCGATAGCCCCAGATGGGGGCGAGCATCGCCAGGCCGGCCTGGACGTCGACGCGCACGTCGCCGGTGTGTACCGGCAGCGGGAACGGTTCGGCCGGTGGGAGGCCGTGCCCGAATTCGCCGTCGACCAGGAGGGCCCAGACATCACCGAAGGTGACCCGGTTGCCGACCAGGTCCTCGATGTCCACGCCGCGGTAGCGCAGCGCGCCCCCGTCCTTGTCCGGTTCGGCGATCTCGGTGGTGAACGCGACCACCCCCTCCAGGCCGCTGACGAAATCGTCCGGCACCCCGCCGGACCCCGATACCGCGGAATTGGTGGTCATACGCGACTCTCCTCTCAACAGAACTCTAGCGCCGAGCTACTCGGGAGTAACGTCTGGCCCATGGCCGATGTGGAGGAGACGGGTGCCGATCTCGGCGCGATGCGTGCCGAATACGGTGTCACGCATCCGGGTTCGCGGAACTCGGGACCGTTGCTGGGTGTGCACGACACGGAACTGGACGAACTGTCGGTGGCCGGGGGCTGGGAGCCGCTGCTGCGGCTGTGGATAGAACAGGCGACCGTCGCCGGGATCGCCGAACCCAATGCCATGGTGCTCGCGACCCTCGCCGGGTCCGGGGCGGGCGCCCGGCCGGTGACACGCACGGTGCTCTGCAAGGGCCTTTCACCGGAGGGCGTCATCTTCTATACGAACTACGACTCGGCCAAGGGCGCCCAGCTCGCCGCGGCGCCGTACGCCTCGGCGACCTTCCTCTGGCCGCAACTGGCCCGCCAGGCCCATGTCCGTGGCCGGGTGGACCGGGTGCCCGCCGAGGTGACCGAGCGGTACTGGCGGTCGCGGCCGCGGGAATCCCAGCTCGGCGCGTGGGCCTCGCGGCAGTCCGAACCGATCGGCTCCCGCGCCGAACTCGACGAACAGCTGGCGCGGACCATCCAGCGTTTCGCCGCGGTGGACGAGGTGCCCGTCCCGCCGCACTGGGGCGGTTATCTGCTGCATCCCGACGAGGTGGAGTTCTGGCAAGGTCAGCGCGGGCGGCTGCACAACCGGATCGTGGTCCGTATCGACGACGCCGGCATGTCGGTGCGGCGTCTCCAGCCGTGACGAAGCGACCGGCCTGGTCACCCGCGCGTGTCCAGGCCCGTTACATATATGCCGGTGATGTTTCGCACGGTTTCGCCGACAGGCTTGTGGGTACGTTCTGTGGGCGGCGGCGAGCGGTGCTTTCCCTGGATGTGGCACGAGCGTTGTCCACAACCGGCCGGGACCGATTCTCGTGGGTATTTTCCCCGGTCACAGCCATACCGGCCGGTAGGCGAACCGCTTAATCTCACACCCGCTCGAGCCGATTGTGAGATCGGTGCGCGGGTACCCTCCCCGCCGGTCCCACCGGACCAAGGACTAGCGTCTACCGATAACGCACCGTGTGTCGTCCGCACGCGATGCCGACGGTCTTAAGCCTGAGAGGGAACCTTCCGTGCCCGAGAATCACATCAATGACGCCAAACCGGTTCTCACCTACCCCGGTGGCGAATACCCAATGACGATCGCGCAGGCCGCCGAAGGAAACGACGGTATCGATCTCGGCAAGCTGCTGGCGAGCACGGGATATACGACCTACGACCCGGGATTCGTCAACACCGCGTCGACCAAATCGGCCATCACCTACATCGATGGCGAACAGGGCATTCTGCGTTACCGCGGTTACCCGATCGAGCAGCTCGCGGACAACTCGACTTTCATCGAGGTCAGCTATCTGCTCATCTACGGCGAACTACCCACCCAGGATCAGCTCGAGGATTTCACCGATAAGATCCGCCGGCACACCCTGCTGCACGAAGACCTGAAGCGCTTCTTCGACGGCTTCCCCCGTAACGCGCACCCGATGCCCGTCCTTTCCTCGGCGGTCAACGCGCTCTCGGCCTACTACCAGGACTCGCTGGACCCCCGCGATCCCGAACAGGTCGAACTGTCCACCATCCGGCTGCTGGCCAAACTGCCCACCATCGCCGCGTACTCGTACAAGAAGTCGGTGGGCCAGCCGTTCCTCTACCCCGACAACTCGCTGTCGCTGGTGGAGAACTTCCTGCGGATGACCTTCGGTTTCCCGGCCGAGCCCTACCAGGTGGACCCGGAGATCGCCGCCGCCCTGGACATGCTGCTCATCCTGCACGCCGACCACGAGCAGAACTGCTCCACCTCCACGGTCCGGCTGGTCGGCTCCTCCGACGCCAACCTGTTCACCTCCGTTTCCGGTGGTATCAACGCGCTGTGGGGTCCGCTGCACGGCGGCGCCAACCAGGCGGTGCTGGAAATGCTGGACGGAATCCTCGTCGCCGGCGGTGACGTCAAGGAATTCATCCGCAAGGTGAAGAACAAGGAAGACGGTGTGAAGCTCATGGGCTTCGGGCACCGGGTCTACCGCAACTACGACCCGCGCGCCGCGATCGCCAAGAAGCACGCCGACACCATCCTGAGCAAGCTCGGCAGCGATCCGCTGTTCGATATCGCCCAGTCCCTCGAAGAGGCCGCGCTCACCGACGATTACTTCGTCGAGCGCAAGCTCTACCCGAACGTCGATTTCTACACCGGCGTCATCTACAAGGCCATGGGCTTCCCGACCCGCATGTTCACCGTGCTGTTCGCCATGGGCCGGCTTCCGGGCTGGATCGCGCACTGGCGGGAAATGCACAGCGAAGCCATCAAGATCGGCCGTCCGCGGCAGATCTACACCGGCTATGGTGCACGGGACTATTCCGAAATCACCAACCGCTGAATCTATTGAATCGAAGGGGATTCAAGGCATGAGCAAACCGGAGATCGAATTTCAGGCGGGCCCCCCGCCCACCGAACTGGTCATCAAGGACATCACTGTCGGCGAAGGCCCGGAAGCCGTCCCCGGCGGCACCGTCGAAGTGCACTACGTCGGCGTGGAATTCGATACCGGCGAGGAATTCGATTCGTCGTGGAACCGCGGCGAATCGATCACCTTCCCGCTGCGTGGTCTGATCCAGGGCTGGCAGGACGGAATTCCGGGCATGAAGGTCGGCGGTCGCCGCCAGCTCACCATCCCGCCGGAACTGGCCTACGGCCGGGCAGGTGGGGGTCACCACCTGTCCGGTAAGACCCTGGTGTTCGTGATCGACCTGCTGGACGCCAAGTAGGTAGGTCCGCGTGCGGGGCGAACGCCCCCTCGGCAACACATCTCGGCCCCGGAGCTGCGGCTCCGGGGCCGAGTCACATTTCCGGCCGGAGTCCGTTCACGCCGACCCCGTGACCACACGGTTCGGCAGGACCAGTACCAGCCGGACCCCGCCGAGGGTGCCGTCGTCGAAATAGGCTCGCCCACCGTGTAGCTGGGCCTGCTGGGCGACCAGGGCCAGACCCAGGCCGGATCCGCCCTTGCTGGCATGGCTGCCGCGGGCGAAGCGGGCGAAAACGGCTTCGCGTTCCTCCGGCGCCAGCCCGCGCCCGTTGTCGTCGATCGAGATGACGATGGTGTCGTCGGCGGCGCGGTGAGCCGACAGCAGCGCCTCGGTGGCGCCGCCGTGTCTGACGGAGTTCTTGACGGCGTTGTCCACCGCCAGCCGCAGGCCCGCGGGCAGACCACGGGTGACGAGTTCGGCGTCGGTGTCTATCCGGACGGTCACCCCGGGGTAGTGGCGCATGGCATCGTGGGCCGCCTGATCCAGCAGCTCCGCGACATCGGTATCGATATGGTCGCGTTCGGAGGTCAGATCGCCGGAGGCGAGTCGTTCCAGCGCGGCCAGCGTGGTCTCCACCCGCCCCTGGCTGCGCTGCAGGTCGGCGAGGATCTCGGCGCGCTGGGATTCGTCCAGATCGAGAGTCGCCAGCACCTCCAGGTCGGTGCGCATCGCGGTCAGCGGGGTACGTAGTTCGTGCGCCGATACCGCGGCGAAATCCCGGGCGGTCTCCAGCGCGGCAGCCGTTTCGGTCTGTGCCTGGTCCACCCGGCGCAGCATGGTGTTCACCGCGTCGGCCAGCTGTTCGGCCTCCAGCACCCCGGAACTGTCGACGGGTTCGGGCGTGGCGTCGCCGTAGCCGGTGCGTGCCCCGACCTGCCGGGTGAGCACCACGATCGGCCGGACCGCGCGCCCGCCGAACAACCAGCCGAGACCGGCCGCGGCCGCGATCGCCAGCAGACCTCCGAAGAGCACCCAGCGTTGCTGTTCGGCGGTCATCTCGGCCGCCTCCGCCGCGGGGATACCCAGCGAAACCGAGCGGCCGGCGGGCTGATTCTCCGTGGTGGTCAGCACCCGGTAAGGGGTGTCGTCCACGGGGACTGTCTTCGTCCCCGGCTCCAGATCCGGCAGCTCCACGGAACTGGAGGCGAGGACCCGGTTCTCGTCCCGGACGGTCAGCGCCATATCGCGGTCGGGACCGAGCAGGTTCACCACCCCGACGGCCACCACCGGCTCGATCAGCACCAGCCGTGAAGCGATCCGCAGCTGCTGATCGGTCTGCTGCAGGTTGTTGTGCTCGATGGCGGGGACGGCGATCGCGCTCACCACCGCCACGATGAGCACCGCCCCGGCCGCCGCCGCCCCCGCGACCCGGGTGCGCAGCGAATACGAGCGACGGTGTCTTCGCCGGGAAGCGTTGCCGATCACTTCGTCTCTCGCAGCACGAACCCGACGCCGCGAATGGTGTGCAGCAGCCGGGCGGTGCCGTCGGCCTCCAGTTTGCGGCGGAGATAGCCGACGAATACGTCCACCACATTCGTATCGGCCGCGAAATCGTAGCCCCAGACCAGTTCCAGCAACCGTTCCCTGCTCAGCACCACACCGGCGTTACGCGCCAGGGTCGACAGCAGTTCGAATTCACGTTTGGTCAGCTCGATCTCCTGGCCGTTCAGCATCGCCCGATAACCTGCCGTATCCACCTGGAGCGGGCCGACCGAGACGATATCCGGAGCCCCGGGAGCGGTGGCGGTATCGGTGCGCCGCCGCAGCAGTGCCTTGATCCGCGCCACCAGCTCCGCCAGGACGAACGGTTTGACCAGATAGTCGTCGGCGCCCGACTCCAGGCCCGCGATCCGGTCACCGACGGAACTGCGCGCACTCAGCACACAGATCGGGACCTCGTTCCCCATCGCCCGCAGGGCCGTCACCACCCCCGCCCCGTCCAACACGGGCATGTTCATATCGAGGACGACAGCGTCCGGCGCCTCCTCGGACACCGCACGCAGCGCCGCCGCCCCATCCCGGGCGACACTCACCCGGAACCCGGACAATCGCAGACCTCGCTCCACCGACGCGAGAACATCCTCGTCGTCGTCGACAACGAGCACCGCCGGATTGCTGATCCGCTCCGTCACATCGTCCATTGTGCTGGATCGGTCCGTTGCCGGCGGTATCGCGACACCGCCGGCAACGAACCGAAATCAGTAGTTGTGGCAGGTGTCGGCGACGCCCTGGAGGGTTGTCCGGAGTTGGGCGGTCCGGGGGTCGTTCTCGGCCTGCTGGGCCGCTTCGGGGTTCTCGTCGATGTACTGCTGCAGTTCCGCGCGGCGCTGTTCGACCGGCTGATCGAACTTGCTCTGCAGTTGCGCCTTCAGGCCGGGATTGTTGTCCAGCATCGACGCCAGTTCCGGAGCCTGGTCGTGGAGGGCGGCATCGATCTGGGCGAAGGAGCAGTCGCTGGTGATCAGCGGTTCGGCGAAATCCGTCGGTGCCGCGGAGGCGACCGCGGGGCTCAGGAACGCGGTAACCGCGGCGGCGGCGCCCAGGGTGAGGGTGAGCGGGCGGAGTGTGCCGCGAAGCCGGGTCGTCGTGTGTGCCATGGGAGTTACTGCCTCCTACTGTGTCGTGTCGAGCCGGGGCTCGTGGACTGCCTCAGACCGTATTGTGCCGTCATGGCCGGCCTCTGAGGTTTTCTTAAGAGGAGTTTGAGTTTTGGGCGGGTCGCACGATCCGGGCGAGTTCGTCCAGGACGCCGGGATCTTCGATGGTGGAGGGTATTTCGTAGTTCTCGCCCGCCGTCATCTGGCGGATAGTTTTGCGCAGTATCTTGCCGGAGCGGGTTTTCGGCAGGGCGGGCACCACGACGGCGTCGTACAGTCCGGCGACCGGTCCTATCTGTTTGCGGACGCGTTCGCTCAATTCGTCGCGCAATGTTTCGGGGTCGACGACGGCGTCGGCTTTGAGGACCACATAAGCGATGGGCCGTTGCCCTTTGAGTTCGTCGGGTAGCCCGATCACCGCACATTCGGCGACGGCGTCGTGGCCGGCGACCGCCGCTTCGATACTGCCCGCGGAAAGGCGGTGTCCGGCCATATTGATCACGTCGTCGCTGCGGCCGAGGACGAACAGGTAGCCGTCTTCGTCGAAATATCCGGAATCGCCGGTGAGGAAATGCCCGGGATATGCCGAAAGGTATGACCGCTGGTAGCGCTCGTCGTCGTGCCACAGGCCGGTGAGCGCGCCCGGGGGCAGCGGCAGGCCGATGACGATATTGCCTTCGGCGCCCGCGGCCACGGGGTTGCCGGAGGAGTCCAGCACCCGCAGCCGATAGCCGGGCACCGGTACCGAGGCCGAGCCAGGTTTGATCGGCAGCTGCTGCAGCCCGAGGGGGTTGGCGCAGATGGGCCAGCCGGTTTCGGTCTGCCACCAGTGGTCGACGACCGGGCAGTCCGCGCGGTCGGCGAGCAGCGTGTCCGCGGCCCACCGGTAGGTAGCGGGATCGAGCCGTTCACCTGCGCAGAAGAGAGAACGGAGCGAACTGAGGTCGTAGTCGCGGGCGCATGCGGCGGCGGGGTCGGCGCGGCGGATGGCCCGCAGGGCGGTCGGCGCGGTGAACAGCGTGTGCACCCGGTGTTCGGCCACCACCCGCCAGAAGGCGCCGGCATCCGGTGTGCCCACCGGTTTGCCCTCGTAGAGCAGCGTCGTGGCACCGGCCAGCAGCGGTGCATAGACGATGTAGGAGTGGCCGACCACCCAACCCACATCGGAGGCGGCCCACATGACCTGCCCCGGGCCGACGTTGTAGATATTGCGCATCGACCAGGTCAGAGCGACGGCGTGGCCACCGTTGTCACGGACCACGCCCTTCGGCCTACCGGTGGTCCCGGAGGTGTACAGCACATACAGCGGGTCGGTCGCGGCGACGGAAACCGGCGCCGCGGGTTCGGCGTCGCGGACCACGGCGTCCCAGTCCAGCCACCGCACGGCCGCGTCGACGGCCGGATTCCCGTCGTGGTTGTGCGGTGGGAAGTCCGCACGCTGTTTCACCAGCACGGTCCGCGGCGCGGTGGTCCCGGCCAATGCGAGGGCCTCGTCGACAATGGGCGGGTAGGCGATGGTCCGGTTCGGTTCCAGCCCCCCTGACGCTGTCACGATCAGGACGGGCTCGGCGTCGTCGAGCCGGGCGGCGAGTTCGGGGGCGGCGAAGCCACCGAACACCACCGAATGCACGGCTCCGATCCGGGCGCAGGCAAGCATCGCGACCACGGCCTCGGGAATCATCGGCAGATAGATCACGACCCGGTCACCGGCGGTCACCCCGAGATCACGCATGGCACCGGCGAATTTCGCGACCTCGTCGCGCAGTTCGGCATAGCTGTAGACGCGGGTACTGCCGGTCATCGCCGAGTCGTAGATCAGTGCCGCCTGATCGGCCCGGCCGGCGTCGATATGCCGGTCCAGTGCGTTGTAGCAGGTATTGAGCCGAGCGCCGGGAAACCACCGCGAAGTCCGGCGGTCGGTGTCGAGTGCCTGCTCAGGGGGTACGTCCCAATCGACGGCCGAGGCGGCGCGGGTCCAGAACTCGGCGGGATCGACCAGGCTGGTCTGATAGACCGGTCGATACTCGTTCCTCGCGTTCACCCGTGCTCCCTAGCCTCGCCGCAATCCTCGTCTCGATAGATCAGCACGATTGTGGCAGACTTCACGCGACCCCCCGTCGGGTGTCGCGACCATGGCTTATGCCTGTAACCGGCTGGTCAATGTGCGTGAACCCGGGCTGAGTACACCAAGAAGTTATTGATCCGTTAGAATCTGATGACACTAATTCGGTCCGTCGTAGACGCAATTTCTCGGCCAGCCGCGACCCACGGGCTGCTCCACCCGTCGAGCCACTATGCGAGTGTGGAGTTCCGCTGATGGAGCATGGCTGGGGCCAGGTTGGAAAGTGAGTGGGAATGCGTGACGCCGCTAGGTCCGGCACGAAGCGCTGGGCGCTGAGTAACTGGGACCTTCGCTGGAAGGTTACGGCCGTGCTGGCTGTGCCGTTGGCGGTCGCGGTCGGGCTCGGCGTGTCCAGGATTTCGGCGGAATGGAGCAACGCGAACCGACTGGGTTCGGCCTCCGAGAACGTCAGTATCGTTCCTTCCGTCCTCGATCTCAGTACGGCCACGTCCGCGACGGCAGGCTCTCAGGTGATCGCTATCGCGCCGGGCCGGTCGATGGTCACCGAAGACAACTTGACCTCTCTCGACCAGGCGATCGCGGCGGCCGAATCCGCGCTCGGCGAACTCGACGATCTACCGGTCGCGCGCCAGGCGCTCACGGAAATGATCGATCAGGCCAAGGGAGTCCGCGCCGGCGGTACGGCGCCGTCGAACCTGCCGCCGGAGGCGGCCGTGCAGGTTCTCGACAAGGCCCGTAACGCGGGTGTCCGCGCCGTGGAGGCCATTCTCGGCGAGATCGGTGACGCATCGATCGATCCGGCGAAACTCCGGTTGGTCGACGCGCTGAACCTGCGATCCACCATGGTCGGTGAGATCACGGCCGCGGCGGAACTGCTGCGCAACCAGGAATCCGGTGAGCAGGCCTACCGCACCGCGACCAATACCGAACGCGCCCTGCTGAACATTCTGAGCCAGCGCTACAACGCCGAGGATCCCGATATCGCGATCCTGCGCCAGGGCATCGACACCCGCGCCGGAATGCTGGAGACCCCAGAGGCCCAGGCCGGTCGGCTACCGCTGGGTGAGGCCCGTCAGTCGCTGCTGGACAGCACCACGACCACCGACAAACTGATCGCCGAGGCCACCTCCTCGATCGACGACGGTGTGCGGAAGATGGCCGACAAGGCCCTGTCCGACGCGGTCGTGTACTCCATCGTGGTGCTGCTGACGATCCTGGCGGCCCTGTTGCTCGCGGTGTTCGTGGCCCGGTCGATGATCGTGCCGCTGCACCGGCTGCGTCTGGCCGCCCTGCGGGTCGCCGAAAGCGATCTGCCCGACGAGGTCGCCCAGCTCCGTACCGGTGCCTCGCCGGAGGAAGTGCCCCTCGAACCGATGCCCATCCGGTCCGAGGAGGAGATCGGTCAGCTCGCGCGCGCGATCGACGATATCCACGGTCAGGCGCTGCGCCTGGCCAGTGATCAGGCCCAGATGCGTTCCCAGGTCAACGATATGTTCGAAACCCTGGCCCGTCGCAGTAAATCGCTCGTCGACCATCAGCTCAGCCTCATCGAGGCGATGGAGTACGACGAGAAGGACCCGCGCCTGCTGGAGAACCTCTTCCGGCTCGACCATCTCGCCGCGCGTATGCGCCGTAACGGTGACAACCTGCTGATTCTCGCCGGTACCAAACAGCGCCGCGCCAAATCAGCGCCCGTCGAGATCGCCGACGTACTGCGCGCCGCGATCTCCGAGGTCGAGGACTACGAGCGGGTCAAGCTCGGCGCCACCCCGCGCGGTGCCCTGATCGAGCCGGCGGCCTCCGATATGGCGCATCTGTTCGCCGAACTCCTGGACAACGCCCTGCGCGCGTCGCCGCCGGAGACGGATGTGAAGTTCACCTTCGCGCAGGCGCACGATCAGGGCCTGCTGATCGAGGTCGCCGACCGCGGTATCGGTATGCCGCCGAGCGAGATGGCCGAGATCAACCGCCGACTGGAGAGCACGGCCGAACCCGGTCCGGACACCGCCCGTCACATGGGTCTGTTCGTCGTGGGGCGGCTCGCGGAACGGCACGGTCTCAATGTGCGGCTGCGGCCGACCTTCGACACCGCGCGCGATCCGGGCGTCACCGTCACCGTGCATGTCCCGATGAGCCTGATCGTCGCGGGGGAGACCCAGATCCTGCCGCTGGCGACCGGCTCCGGGCCGCAGGCCGTCGTCGCGAACGACGCCGCGAAGAAGAAGCCGGAACAGTCACCCGACGAAGCCGCCGCCGCCGCGCTGCGCAATGCGCCGGGCGGACCGTCGATGCAGACCCGCGGAATCAGCCGTACGGCCGCCGGGAACATGATGGTGACCGTCGACCCCGGCATGAGCGGGCCGCTGCCGGCCGTCGAACGGCCCAAGCCGCCGGAGCGTCCGGCCGCTCCCGCGCCACTGGGCGCGGGCGGGCTGCCGCAGCGGCAGCCGGGTAGCGCGATGGTCGGCGGTACGCGCGAGGGCGAGCAGGGCACCACCAGTCTCCGGGAGGCCAGCGCGGGCAGCACCGCCCAGCGCGGCAAACTCGCCGCGGCCAGCCTGCCGAAACGTAATCTGGGACCGAGCGGTGGCGGCGCCACCCCGACCCTGCCGCCGCGTACCCCGGGCGAATCGAGCGCGGGCGGTCCGCCGCCGCGGGAGATCAAGACCGGCCCCGGCGGGCTGCCGCAGCGGCAGCCCGGCACCGCCGGCGCACCGCAGCCGGGTCCGGGTGGGTTGCCGCAGCGCCAGCCCGGCGCGAACGGTGCGCCCGGTAGCCATCGGGACGCCGCACCGGCCCGCCCGGCCGAAGAACGTCCCACCGAGAGCGCCTCGGAGACCGGCCTGCCGCCGCGTCCCGCCGGTTCGCTGCCCACGCGTCAGCCCGGCCAGCACCGGCCGAACGGTCTGCCGCAACGGGATCCGGGCACCAACGGTGCGCCTGCCCGCGACAACGGCTCCGCGCTGCCGCAGCGCGGTCCGGCCGCGGCCGGACCGGCCCGGCGGGAACCGGAACCACGCCCCGCGACCGATCCGGCGTCCGGTGGCCTGCCCACCCGGCGCGAGCCCGGCGGCCCCATCGGGCTGCCGCAGCGGGAAACCTCCGGTGAGCTTCCGGGCCAGCGTCGTCCGGCGGCCGACGCCGGGCTGCCGGCCCGGGAGACCTCCGGCGAACTGCCCACCCAGCGACCGGCCCCCGGCGGTCTGCCGCCGCGGCGTGAGCCCGCGGGCAACGGATTGCCGCAGCGGCCCGCCTCCGGTGGCGGTCTGCCGCAGCGCGGGGCTCCGGCGGGCAACGGCCTGCCGGGCCGGGACAACCTGCCGCCCCGCGACAATTCGAACGGTCTGCCGCAGCGGGACACTGGGGCACCGGGCCGGCCGCCGCAGCCCACCGCACCGGGCGGCCTGCCGCGCCGGGAACCGGGTGGGTACACCGCCGAGCGGTTCGACAACCCGCCGGGTGTCGCGCTGCCGCGGGCGGCCGAGCCCGCCGAGGGTCCGGCGGCCGCGCGGGAACCCGGACGGCACAGCTACAAGTCCAATCCCGCGAAAACGGCGTCCTTCTTCCAGACCAGGCTGCAGCCGGCCGAGGAGACGGACAGCGTGCTGGGCGGGACGCCCATCTTCGCGGAGATGATGTCGGCATGGCTGTCGGATTCGGACTCCGATCGATCCCAGGCCGTCGCGTCCTTCGACTCCCCGGGTGACGAGGGCTGGACGGCGGCCCGGCGGGCCAGCGAAGCCGAGCCCGAGACCCGCACCGCGGCCGGTCTGCCGCAGCGTAATCCGGGTGTCCGGTTGGTACCCGGCGCTGTCAGCGGCGCCCAGGAACGGACGCCGAGTCGCAATCCCGAAACGATCCGGTCTAGTTTGAGTCGGCACCAGCAAGGTGTTCGGGATGGCCGTGCAATGAGAGCAATGAACCTAACCGGAGACAAAGGAGACCGATGAACCCCGAACTAGGTGGTACGAACCGTCAGTTGGATTGGCTGGTTTCGAACTTCGCAGGCGAGGTTCCTGGCGTAGCCCATGCCGTTCTGGTCTCGGCCGACGGCCTGCTGATGGCGGCGAGTGCCCAACTACCGGTCGACCGGGCCGAGCAGCTTTCGGCGGTCACGGCCGGACTGGCGAGTCTCTCGGTGGGTGTGTCCAATCTGTTCGAAGGCGGCACGGTTCTGCAGTCCGTCGTCGAAATGGAGCACGGCTACCTGCTGCTGATGGCGGTGGGCGACGGGTCCTATCTCGCGGTCCTGACCAATACGTCCTGTGATATCGGACAGGTCGGCTACGAGATGGCTTTGTTGGTCGAACGCGTAGGCCAGACAGTTCAGGCCACTCCACGCGTCACGATGGGTTCCTGATGGTGGGATGGACATAGAGGATCACCGCGTGGGAGGCTCCGAGCCCAGTCTCGTGCGCCCGTACTCGCTGACCGCCGGTCGTACCCGACCGAAGGTCGAGTTGGCGCTCGAGGCTCTCGTCGCGTCCCATCCCATTTCGCTCGAACGCCAGTACGAACTGAGCAATATCGAAAACTCGATAGTCGAGTTGTGCAGGGAGTCGCCGTCGGTCGCCGAACTAGCGGCTCGACTGGGTATACCGATCGGGGTGGCGCGTGTACTTGTAGCGGACCTGATCGAAGCCGGGCATGTCCGCGTTTCGGCGACATTGAAAGACGATTCCAGCGACGATGAACGTCGCGAGCTGATCGAAAGGGTTCTCAGTGGACTCCGGCGTATATGATTCGACGGCACAGGTCGATACCCGCCAGACCAAGCCGACTTCGGCGAAGATCGTGGTCGCAGGTGGGTTCGGCGTGGGCAAAACGACGCTGGTGGGGGCAGTTTCGGAAATCGTCCCGTTGAGAACCGAGGCTCTGGTGACCAATGCCAGCGCCGGGATCGACAGTCTCGCGGGTATCGAGAGCAAATCCACCACCACGGTGGCCATGGACTTCGGCCGGATCAGCCTGGCCGAGGATTTGGTGCTGTACCTGTTCGGCACTCCCGGCCAGTACCGTTTCTGGTTCATGTGGGACGACCTCATCCGTGGTGCGATCGGCGCGGTCGTGCTGATCGACACCCGGCGGCTGGAGGACAGTTTCGCGGCGGTCGACTACTTCGAGGCGCGCAATCTGCCGTTCCTCGTGGCGCTCAACCAGTTCGACGACGCCCCGCAGTACCCGATCGAGGACATCCGGCAGGCGCTGGCCGTGCCGGCCGATGTGCCGATCATGCCGATCGACGCGCGCCGCCGGGAACCGGCCAAGGAGGCGCTGGTGCGGCTGACCGAGTACGCGCTGCAGAAGGTCACCCGGGGCTACTGATCCGGCTGCCGTCATACTGGTCGCCGTGCCGGTGTGGACAGTTGCGGTGTGGGGCGCCAACGGGCGGCTCGGATGACGTCGTCGCGAATCGGCTCCCGGCAACTACTGGAGGCGCTGCTGGATCCGGGCTCCTTCGTGAGCTGGGATTCCGCGCCGTTGGATGTGGCGCGGACCGGTGAGTACCGGTCCGCGCTCGCTCGGGCGAGCGCGGCGGCGGGAACCGATGAGTCGGTGCTCACCGGGGAGGGACTGTTACGCGGCCGCCGCATCGCGGTCATCGCGTGCGAGTTCGGGTTCCTGGCCGGTTCGGTGGGGGTCGCCGCCGCCGAGCGGATCGTCACCGCGGTCGAACGTGCCACCGAACTGGGGCTGCCGCTGGTCGCCTCGCCGACCTCCGGCGGTACCAGGATGCAGGAGGGCACCCTCGCCTTCGTGCAGATGGTGAAGATCGCCGGGGCGGTGGCGGCACACAAATCGGCCGGCCATCCGTACATCGTGTACCTGCGCAACCCCACCATGGGTGGCGTGTTCGCCTCGTGGGGGTCGCTGGGGCACATCACCTTTGCCGAGCCGGGCGCGCTCATCGGGTTCCTCGGGCCCCGGGTGTACGAGGCGCTCTACGGTCATCCATTTCCCGACGGTGTGCAGACGGCGGAGAACCTCTACCGCAACGGCGTGATCGACGGGGTCGTCGAGGTACCGGTGTTCCGGCGTATCGCCCATCGCGCGCTGAGCGTTTTCAGCGGGCAGGTGCGTTTACCCGGCGATACGGAACCCGCTGCTGCTCAGCAGATCCCGGGCCCCGAATCCCCTGCCGGAGCATGGGATTCGGTACTCGCCTCCCGTCGGGTGGACCGGCCGGGGCTGCGAGACCTGCTCCGCCGGACCACCCAGCGGGTTCCGCTCAGCGGCACCGGCCAAGGGGAAACCGATCGCACCGTGGTGCTGGCCCTCGCGCGGTTCCACGGCAGGCCGTGTGTCGTCTTCGGGCACGACCGCGCCCATCAGGACCCCGAGCACACCATGGGCCCGGCGGCGCTGCGCGAAGCGCGCCGCAGCATGCAACTGGCGGCCGAACTCCGGCTGCCGCTGGTGCTGGTCATCGATACGATCGGCGCCGCGCTCTCCCGAGAGGCCGAGGAGCGGGGGCTGGCGCCCGAGATCGCCCGGTGCCTGGCCGATCTGGTGACCTTGGATACGCCGACGGTTTCGATGCTGCTCGGCCAGGGGACCGGCGGCGGTGCGCTCGCGCTGCTGCCCGCGGACCGAGTGCTGGCGGCCACCCACGGCTGGCTCGCGCCGTTGCCGCCGGAGGGGGCCAGCGCCATCGTCCATCGCGATACCGCGCACGCACCGGAACTTGCCGCGGCACAAGGTATCGGGTCGGCCGAGTTGCTGGCCGACGGGATCGTGGACCGTATCGTGCCGGAGTTCCCCGACGCCGCCGACGAGCCGGTCGAATTCGCTCGTCGCACCGTCGCGGCGATCGCCGCCGAACTCGCCCGGCTGAGCGCGCAGTCGCCCGCCGAACTGCGGGCGAGTCGGCAGCGCCGTTACCGCCGGTTGGGAGTACCGGACCGGAACAACGGACCTGGCCGACCGCCGGAATCGAGCACCGGGTGAGTCCCGGGTCTCGTGCCGGATGAGAGTTGCGCCAGAGGTCTCGGGTCCGGACGTGCGGGCCGTCGGGGCCGGGCTTTCGGCGCGGGTCGGAGCCGGGCCACGGTGGGTCCGCTGCCGTCGCTCAGTTCTCCGGTTCCGCGTCCGAGCGATTCCAGGCCAGGATCATCGCCGGTGCGCAACCTCCGGCGAGCACGGTCGCCAGGACCATCACGCCGCCCGCGTAGGCGGTGCGGAAGGCGTCGGCCTCCGGGAACAGCGCGCCGCTCCAGATGAGATACATCATCGGAAGCACTGTCAGGGATTGGGTGACAGTGAGACCGAACGACCGGGCGGTCTCCCGTTGCGCGAACTCCAGTTCGTCCAGTGTTTCGGCCGGCGCGTTGTCCTGGACCTGCGAGACGATCCGCAGCATCGTCCAGGACGGTAGGAAGACCAGTGCGCTGAGGCCGGCGAACAGTGCCGCCCAAACGAGTCCGAAGGCGCAGAGCAGGCCGGTGACGAAGAGCACGGTGAGCGCGACGATCACCACGACCACCAGGGCTCGGCGGCGCGGGGCGGTGCGCCAGCCCGGCAGCATCCCGGCGATCTGCTTCTCCCGGATCAGCCAGCGCCGGACACGGCGGGCTCGGTATCGGTCGAGCAGGGTGGTCGGTTCGGTGGCGGCGGTCATGGCTGCTGTCCTTTCTCGCGGGAGTACACCTCGGCCGATAGGGGGGTGAATTCGGTTCGGGAGAACACCGCCTCCACCGGCAGCCGGAACACCTCGCATATCCGCAGGGCGAGGTCCAGGCTCGGGTAGTGGTTGCCGCGTTCGAGCGCGCCGATCGTCTGGGGGTTGACGTTCACCGCTTCGGCCAGGGCCGCTCGCGACATCCGGTGTTCGGCCCGCAGTACTGCGATCCGATTGAAGATCGGTAGTGTTTCCCCGCGCCTTACTGGGCTCACACAATGAAGTGTTGTAAAAACACAACGATATGTCAAGTAGATCCGTAGCCGAGCGGTCGATGGACACGTACCGCCTGTTCGTTGACCTGCCGCCGAAGCGCTTCTACCGTCGAGGCGGTGACCACTAGACGTGAGAGCGGTGTAGTTCCTCCGATCGTGTTGAACGACGGGAGTCTGATCCCACAGCTCGGTTTCGGGGTGTTCCAGGTTCCGGCGGACCAGGTGTTCGACACCGTCACCGCCGCGCTGAACGCGGGTTACCGCAGTATCGACACCGCGGCGATCTACGAGAACGAAGAGGGCACAGGCCGTGCCATCAGGCATTTCGGCCTACCCCGCGACGAGGTCTTCGTCACCACGAAACTGTGGAACGCCGACCAGGGTTACGACTCCACCCTGCGCGCGTTCGACGCGAGTATGCAGCGGCTCGGGCTCGACTACCTGGACCTGTATCTCATCCACTGGCCGGTTCCCGCCGCTAATCGTTTTGTGGACACCTTCCGCGCGTTCCAGCGTCTGAAGGCCGACGGCCGGGTCCGTTCCATCGGGGTCTCCAATTTCCGGATCCCGGACCTGGAGCGGGTCATCGCCGAAACCGGGGAGACCCCCTCGGTGAACCAGATCGAGTTGCATCCCCGGCTGACCCAGCCCGAACTGCGCGATTACCACGCCGAGCACGCCATCGCCACGGAGGCGTGGAGTCCGCTCGGGCAGGGCACCGTACTCGACGATCCGGTGATCACCCGGATCGCCGGTGAGGTCGACCGCACGCCGGCGCAGGTGATCATCCGCTGGCATCTGCAACTCGGCAACGTGGTGATCCCGAAATCGGTGACCCCGGCCCGGATCGTGGAGAACTTCGACATTCTCGGGTTCGAGCTGTCGGCCGATCAGGTGCAGGCGATCTCCGCGCTGAACTCCGGGTCCCGCACCGGCGCCGACCCGGAAACGTTCGCTTTCGGCCTGGAGAACTGAACCGGGCTCTGTGTATATCGGCGCGCCTTCGGCGCGCCTTCGGCGCGCGGGTCGGGGCCCTGTGACCCCGGTTCTTCACTCCGGCGCTCAGTCGCTGCGCTCCTTCGCTCTGTCGCTCCAGAACCGGGGGCGGGCCCGACCGCGGACGTGGACCATCCGGAGTAGACGGAAGGTGTCGTCGGACGTGCGCCTCGACCAGCCTGGGCAGGTTCACGACTCTGTAAGTGCTCAACGGTCGCCGGTCTATGGTCGGTCGACCGCACGCGCTCAGTCGCTGCGCTCCTTCGCTCTGTCGCTCCAGAACCGGGGCGGGCCCCGACCATCGAGGAAGCGCATCAACAAGCTTCCCCGGGCCGGTCACGCTCCTGTGGCAGAGTGGCAGTAGCGCCTCGTTATCGGCGGTTGTATCGGTATTCGTTCAGCGGGGAAGGACACACATGCTCGGGGTCAGCCGTGACGGCGACGTCGTCACCATCGAACTACAACGCGAGGAACGGCGTAACGCGCTGAACCTGGACCTGGTCATCCGGCTGCGGGAGGTGCTGTCCAACGCCCGCCTCGATTCCCGGGCGATCGTGATCACCGGTAGCGGCTCGGTGTTCAGCGCGGGTGCGGATCTGGACGGTGTGTACTCCACCGAGTTTCTCGACGCCCTGCTGGACATGCTGCACGAGGTCGAGTCCATGCCGGTTCCGGTGATCGCGGCGTTGAACGGTCCGGCGCTGGGCGCGGGCGTGCAATTGGCGATGGCGGCGGATCTGCGGGTAATGGCCCAGGACTCCTACCTCGCCATACCGGCGGCGAAACTGGGCATCTCGGTGGACCGCTGGACCACGCGCCGGCTGGTCTCGCTGATCGGCGGCGGCCCCGCCCGGACCGTGCTCCTCGCCGCCGAGCCGATCTCGGCTTCCGACGCCTACACATTCGGTTTCGCGAATCGGCTCGGCACGGTGGCCGACGCCCAGGGCTGGGCGAAATCCATCGCCGAGCTGGCGCCGCTGTCGCTGCGGCACCTGAAACTCGAACTCAACGACGACGGCACCCGAGATCCGGCCAACCGCGAACAGCAGGCCGCTTTGGAGGCAGCATGGTCCAGCGCGGATGCGGAAGAGGGCAGGCAGGCCCGGCAGGAGAAGCGTCCCGCCAAGTTCGTGGGCAAATGATGAAGGCCCGCACTGTCGCCGCCGCGGCGGCCGGTCTCGCCGGAATGACCGTCTTCGGCTGGGTGGCCCGAGCCCTGGACGGATTGCCGGCCGCGCTCGGCGCCTCCGTCTCCGCCATCGCGCCCACCGCCACGGGGGCGCGAAGTTATCGCGACCGCCAATTCCACAACACCGAACCCGCGGCCCCGATCGTCGTGCGCGAGAACCCGACCGGTTTGTTGTCCATGGTGGCCGGTATGCGCGCGGGCCGGCCGAAGGACGCGGTGCCGCTGGCCCGGCCCGAGCATCCGGGTGTGGCCGCCGATCTCGCGGTCACCTGGTACGGGCATGCCAGCGCGCTGATCGAGATCGACGGGTACCGGGTGCTCACCGATCCGGTGTGGAGCGAGCGCGTCTCGCCCTCCCGGCTGGTCGGCCCGTCCCGTATCCATCCCGCCCCGGTCGCGCTGGAGGAGTTGCCGCGGGTGGACGCGGTGGTCATCTCACACGACCACTACGACCACCTGGACGCCGACACCATCGCCACGCTGGTTCGCACCCAGCAGTCGGTTTTCGTGGTGCCGATCGGTGTCGGCGCGCATCTGCGGCACTGGGGCGTACCGGAGGCGCGGATCGTCGAATTGGACTGGAACTGTTCGTATTCGCTGTCCGCGGCCGACGGTGACCGCCCCGAACTCACCATCATCTGTGCCGAGGCCCGGCATTTCTCCGGTCGTGGACTGGTGCGCAACACCACGCTCTGGGCGGGCTGGGCGCTGGTGGGCCCGAAACATCGCGCCTACTTCGGTGGAGACACCGGATTCACCAAGGCGTTCGCGGCCACGGGCGCGCAGTGGGGTCCGTTCGATCTGACCCTGCTGCCGATCGGCGCCTACGACCCGCACTGGGCCGATATCCACATGAATCCGGAGGAGGCGGTGCGCGCGCACGCCGATCTGTGCCTCGGTGAACCGGAGCACGGCGTCCTGGTGCCGATCCATTGGGCGACGTTCAACCTCGCGCCTCATCCCTGGGCCGAACCGGTCCGTCGGCTGGTGGACGCGGCCGCGGCGGTGGATACCGAGATCGTGGTACCGGTGCCCGGACAGCGGCTCGATCTGCACGACCTCCCGCCGGAGCGCCGGTGGTGGGAAGATATGGAGTGAACACTTCCGCACAGTGACAGGGAAGGAATCGGCTATGAGCTTGATGGAGAACCTGAAGAACCTGGTCGGCAAGGGGCAGGAGACAGCTGCCAAGAACTCGGACAAGATCAACCAGGCGGTCGACAAGGCCGGGGATTTCCTCGACCAGAAGACCAAGGGGAAGTACTCCGACAAGATCCAGAAGGGTAAGGAAGCCGCCCGCAAGGTGGTTCCGCCGGAACATCCGGACGGTGGCCCGGGCCGGCCCGGCGGACCGGGCCCGGATTCGCGTCCGTGACCTACGGCGCGGCGCCGAACGGGGTTGTCCGCCCGCGGATGTGATCCGGGGTGCGCCGGAGTTTCGGAGGTGAGCCGGGACAGCCGGATATCGAGGTCCGGCTGAGCAACCCGGACAAAGTGCTGTATCCGGCGACCGGCACCACCAAGGGCGAGGTGCTCGAGTACTACGCCGAGATCGCCCCGGCCATGCTGCCGCATATGGCGGGCCGGCCGGTCACCCGCAAACGCTGGCCCGACGGTGTCGGCGCGTCCTCCTTCTTCGAGAAGAACCTGGCCGCCGGCACCCCGTCCTGGGTGCCGCGGCGTACCCAGCGGCATTCCGACCGCGCAGTGACCTACCCGGTGATCTCCTCGCAGGCCGGGCTGGTCTGGCTGGGGCAGCAGGCCGCGCTGGAGATCCATGTGCCGCAGTGGCGCTTCGACGGTGACGAGCGCGGTCCGGCGACCCGGCTGGTGTTCGATCTGGATCCCGGGCCCGGCGCGGGGCTGTCCGAATGCGCGCGGGTGGCGCTGGGCATCCGGGATATGGTCGGCGAGATCGGGATGCGCGCCTACCCGCTGACCAGCGGCAGCAAAGGGATCCACCTCTACGTTCCACTGGACCGCAGGCTCGGCCCGGGGGGTGCGTCGACGGTGGCCAAACAGGTGGCGGAGAACCTGGAGAAACTGCTGCCCGATCTGGTGACGGCCACCATGGCGAAGGAGGTCCGCGCGGGCAAGGTGTTCCTGGACTGGAGCCAGAACAATCCGGCGAAGACCACGATCGCGCCGTATTCGCTGCGCGGCCGGGAGGAGCCGAACGCCGCGGCGCCGCGCAGCTGGGACGAGATCGAGGACGGGGCGGGGCTCCGGCAGTTGCGTTTCGACGAGGTACTGCGCCGCTACCGGTCCGACGGTGACCTGCTCGCCGGTCTGGACCCGCCGCTCGACGACGCGCTGACGAAGTACCGGTCCATGCGGGACCCGGCCCGGACGCCCGAACCGGTACCCGCCGAATCGCCCCGGAGCGGCCCGGGAGATCGATTCGTCGTCCACGAACACCACGCGCGCCGCCTGCACTGGGACGTGCGGCTCGAGCGGGAAGGCGTCCTGGTCTCGTGGGCGGTGCCCAAGGGTCCACCGGACAGCCCGCGCCAGAACCGCCTCGCTGTGCACACCGAGGACCATCCGCTGGAGTACCTGGATTTCCACGGCACGATCCCATCCGGCGAGTACGGCGCGGGGGAGATGTCGGTATGGGACACCGGCACCTACCGGGCCGAGAAGTGGCGGGACGACGAGGTGATCGTGGTGCTGCGCGGGACCCGGTTGAACGGCCGGTACGCGTTGATCCGCACCGAGGGCGATCAGTGGCTCATGCATCTGATGAAGGATCAGCCGGCGCCCGGGGCCGACCTCCCGCGCGGTCTGGCCCCGATGCTCGCCACCAGCGGTGATGTGGCGGCGCTACCGGAATCGGAGTGGGTGTTCGAGCGCAAATGGGACGGCTTCCGGCTCATCGTGGAGATCGAAGCGGGTGAGCTCCGGTTGCGCAGCCGGACCGGTCACGATGTGACCGCGCAGTATCCGCAGCTCGCGGAGCTGGCCGCCGATCTGGGCGGGCATCAGGTGGTGCTGGACGGGGAGATCATCGTCCGCGACCCGGACGGCGCGGTCAACGTCGCCCTGCTGAAAGCGAATCCGCGACGGGCGGAATTCGTGGCCTTCGATCTGCTCTACCTGGACGGCACCTCACTGCTGCGCAAACGCTACCGCGACCGCCGCCGGGTCCTGGAGGCACTCGCCGCGACCGCGCCCGCCCTGCGGGTGCCGCCGCCGTACGAGGGCAGCGGCGCGGATGCCGTGCGGCAGAGCGAACAGGACGGGGTGGAGGGGGTCGTCGCCAAGAAGGTCGATTCGGTGTACCTGCCCGGTACCCGCGGCCGGACCTGGGTGAAGCAGCGCAACTGGCGGACCCGGCAGGTTGTGGTCGGCGGAATGCGGCGCAGCCGCGCCCGACCGTTCGCGTCACTGCTGGTGGGCATTCCCGCCGAGGACGGGCTCGTGTACGCGGGACGGGTGGGCACCGGATTCGGGGATGCGGGTATGCGCGAGTTGGCCGCACGGCTGCATCGGCTGGAGCGCAAGACCAGCCCGTTCGTCAACGAGATGTCGGCGGACGAACGCCGCGACGCGATCTGGGTCACGCCGAAAGTGGAAGGCACTGTGCGCTACATGGATTGGACCGAGACCGGCCGGCTCTGGCATCCGGCGTGGCTGGGCGAACTGTGACCGCCGTCGCCACCGGTGATGTCGCCCGTATGTCGAATCCCCTGGGTACTGTGATGTTCGAGCGATTTCGAGCAAGGAGTACGACAATGGATTTCAAGGGTCTGGCGAACAAGGCATTGGGTTTGGCGCGCAAGAACGCGGACAAGGTCGAGCCGCTGATCGAGAAGGTCGGCGACGCGGTCGACAAGAAGACCGGCGGCAAATACGCGGGGCAGGTGGACAAGGCGCAGGAGGCGGCCCGCAAGGCCGTGCGCGACCAGAAGAAGTAAAGACCTCTTACAGGAGAATCTCCACGAGCAGGGCCGCGGCGCAGACGATTACCACGACCGCCAGCGCGAAGGCGTCGTTGCGGCCGGGTGCGGCCGGGCGGGCGGTGAGCTGTCCTGTCCCGCCGCGGGCGGTGATCGCCTCGCCCAGTTCGCCGGCCCGCCGGGTGGATACCGCCATGGAGGCGGTGAGGATATCGATCACCGGATCGGTGGTGCGGTGCAGTAGATCGGGTTTGGGGCGCAGGCGGCGGGCGGCGCGCAGGATACGGATCTCCTCGAGCAGCAGCGGGAGGCCGCGCAGGGTCAGCGCCACCACCACGGCCAGTTCGTCCACCGGTACCCGCAGGCGGCGCAACGGTCGGCCGAGAGTGGCCAGTGCGGGCGCGATTTCGCTCATGGGGGTGGTCCAGGCGATGAGCATGGACGCGGCCACCAGGATCAGCCCGAACACCACCACCTGCGCGTAGCGCAGTACGGCGGCGCCGCCGACGGGCACATTGATCAGTGCGCCCAAGGCGATCAGCAGCCAGAACAGCAGCGGCAGGCGGGGCAGGACCCCCAGCGGCAGCCGGGCCACGAGGCCGATCGCGATCAGGAACACGATCATGATGCCGAGGATCGGCCAGCTCGGCAGGATCATCAGCAGCAGGCTGATCAGGAACGCGGCGATCATCTTGGTTCCGGCCCACAGGTTGTGGACCGGACTGGCCACCGGGACCCGGCGCAGCAGGACGGTGCTCATCGGGTGCCTCCGTGGTCGATTCCGTGGGCGTCGCCGCGCAGCCGCCAGGCCGCGCCCGGTGCCCGGCGGTGCGCCGGGCCGGGCGGGTGGACGGCCGGGATGGGCGTGGTGTCGGCTTCGGTACCGGGCACCGGGGCGGCCGCCGTCTCGGTTTCCGGAATGCGGCCCGCGCGCAGGTGGACGGTGCGATCGCAGATGGCCGCCACATCCTCGACATCATGGGAGATGACGACCAGCGTGAGCCCCGAATCGCGCAGCCTGGCCAGTAGTTCGACGATATCGGCGCGGCCCTCGGGATCCAGCCCGGCCAGCGGTTCGTCCAGAACCACCACCTGCGGGTGGGCGGCGACGATGGCGGCCAGCACCACCCGTTTGGCCTGACCGCCGCTGAGTTCTTCGATGGACCGGGTGGTCAGGGAGCGGTCCAGACCGACGGCGTCGAGGGCTTTGCCCACGGTGCCCGAACCGGTACCCTCCCCGCCCCAGTCGGCGATCTCCTCGCCGACGGTATGCCGTTGCAGTTGCAGCCGGGAGTGCTGGAAGGCCAGTTCCACCCGCCCGATCTGTTTGCTGACCGGTTTGCCCGCCAGCTCGCAGCGTCCGGTGCTGGGCGCGATGAGTCCAGCCATGATCCAGGCCAGGGTCGATTTCCCGGATCCGTTGCCGCCGACCACCAGCAGCGCTTCCCCACGGCGTACCGACAGGTCGACACCGTGCAGCGCGGGCGCCTCCCAGGGTGTGCCGCGGTTGTAGGTGTGCCGGACACCGCGCAGTTCGAGCAGCGTCTCGCCCATCGGGCGGCGGCGCTGGGCACTGGCCGGTTTCGGCCAGGCGGGCAGCCGGTCGACCATCCGCCCGGCGGCCAGGTGCACCACCCGGTCGGCGGCATCGGCGTCGGCTTCGTGATGGGTCACCAGGACGACGGCCATGGCATGCCGTTTCGGCAGACCGGCCAACAGCGTCACCAGTTCCCGGCGGCCGTCCGGGTCGATCATGGAGGTGGCTTCGTCGGCGATGAGCAGGGCCGGGCGCCGGGCCAGTGCCGCCGCCACCGCCAGTCGCTGTTGCTGGCCACCGGACAGGGTGGCGGTCTCCCGGTCGCCCATCCCGTCCAGTCCGACCTCGTGCAGCAGGGCGTCGATATCCACTTCCGCCGCGAGAGCGGTGGGTAGCCCCCAGACCACATCGTCGGCGACCAGCACACCCAGCGTCTGGCTTTCCGGCCGCTGTAGGACCAGCGCCGTTCCGCCCAGATGGCCGAGTCCGGCGGAGCCGGGGCGCTCGACCGCGCCGCTGCTCGGCGGCAGCCCCGCCAGCAGCCGGGTCAGGGTCGATTTACCGGACCCGTTGTGGCCGACCACCGCGACGAACTCGCCGACCTCGACCCGCAGGTCGACACCGGTCAACGCGTCGGCGGCGGCGCCGGGGTACCGATATCCGGCCGCGCGCAGCGTCACCGGCAGGGGTGCGATCGGGCGGTCGTCGGCGGGGGCGTCGAGGCGGTCGGTGCCGGGCAGCCAGGTGAGGCGGTCCAGGACGGAACCGAGCACGAACCACGAGACCAGTGCGGTGACCACGGTCCCGGCCAGGACGGTGCCGCCGATGTAGACCCACCACCACTGCAGGACCACATCGGTGATGTGCAGGACGCCGCGGCCGAGCGGTTCCAGATGCTGCTGGCGGGAGGTGAGTTCGGCCAGGCCGGTCGCGGTGTTGCGGACGGTGTCGAACAGCAGGTCGCGGGTGGCCGAGAAGGCCAGCAGGAAGCCGACCGAGAAAGCGCCCCAGGCGACGCCGGCGAGAACCGACAGCCCGGTGACCGCGACGATACCGCCGTGGCGGCGTTTGACCGTGCCGACGATGCCGCCGATGGTGGCCGTGGCGACCATCGCCATGGCGGCGGTGAGGCCGGCCGCCACGAAGGTGACCAGGGCGGCCGAGATCGAGGCGGTGAGCACGGTCCGGAATCGGTAGCGGTGGGCGAGCAGACCCATGGGCACGGCCGCAACCAGCTGCAGGGCGGCCGCGAACGGGATCACGGCGCCGACGGTCACCAGTCCGACGGTGACGCCGCCGAGTACCGCGCCGGTGGCGAGTTCGATCGGGCGCAGCGCACTGCCGCGATAGGTCCGGTTCGGCGCTGCGCCGTGGTGGTCGCCGCCGTGCCCGCTGCCGGGCCCGGTCGCGCCGGGCACGGGCGCGCCGGGTTCGCCGGTGCGGGGGGCTGCGGACTGGTCGCTCACGTACTCGAGTCTGCCAGCCCGGCGGGTGGGCGCGAATCGACGGTGTTGCAAGCATGCGCATTGACGCATATGTTTGTCGCGTGGGACATGATCATACGCATCACGTATCGCCGGAGAGCGCCTCGGGAAAATATGTCGGCCGCCTGGCGTCAGCGCTGGCCATCGGCCTGGGATTCATGCTGGTCGAGCTGGTGGTCGCGCTGGCCACCGGTTCGCTGGCGCTGCTGTCGGACGCCGCCCATATGCTCACCGATGTCGTGGGTATCGCCATGGCGCTGTCGGCCATCATGCTCGCCCGCAATACCCGGCCCAGCTACACCCGCACCTTCGGCTACTACCGGGCCGAGGTGATCGCCGCGCTCGCCAACGCCGTCCTGCTGTTCGCGGTCGCCGGGTACGTACTGATCGAGGCGGTGCGCCGGTTCGGGGAACCGCCGGAGGTGCCCGGTGGGCCGGTGCTGGCCGCCGGTGCCATCGGCCTACTGGCCAATATCGCGGCCTTCCTGCTGCTGCGGCGCGGGGCCGAGGAGAGCCTCAATGTGCGCGGCGCCTATCTCGAGGTACTGGCCGATATGGTCGGGTCGTTCGGCGTGCTGCTGTCCGCCGCGATCACGCTGACCACCGGCTGGCTCTACGCCGATATGATCGTCGGCGTCGCCATCGGCCTGTGGGTGCTGCCCCGGACCTATCTGCTGGCCCGGCGCTCGCTGCGCATTCTGTTCCAGCACAGTCCCGAAGAGCTCGACGTCGAGAAGGTAGCGGCCGAACTGGCCGCGGTCCCCGGGGTCTGCGATGTCCACGACCTGCACGTCTGGACATTGACCTCGGGTATGGAGGTCGCGTCGGCCCATATCACCACCACGGGATCCGATTCCGGTGACGAGATACTGCGCGCGGCCCAGCGCCTGCTCGCCGACCGCTACCACATCCACCACGCGACCCTTCAGGTGGAGACCACCGATACCGCCCGCCGGTGCGCGGAGCTTTCCTGGTGACCACATAGTGATCAATCGAGATATTCGGCCATAATGTCGCCATGGTGCAACGTCCGTCGATCCGCGACTGGGACTTCCCCAGGGGAGTCGCCAGTGTCGCGCTCATGGCCGGATACGGCGCGGAGCACGGAGTTCCCGTCACCGCACTGCTGCGCGGTACCGATCTCACCGAAGCTCGGCTGCACGACCCGGACGCCCAGATCGACGCGCACACCGAACTCGCGGTGGTGCGCAACCTGGTCCGCGAACTCGACCGTCCCGGGATGGGCATCGAGGTGGGCCGGCGCTACCGCATCACCACCTTCGGCATCTTCGGCTTCGCCTGTGTCAGCAGCCCCACCCTGGCCGAGGCGATCGATTTCGCCCTGCGCTACCTCGAACTGAGCTTCACCTTCTGCCTGCCGGTGACCCAGTGGGAGCACGGGGAATTCATCGGCCGCATCCACGACGAGGCGGTGCCCGCCGACGTCCGCCAGTTCCTGGTGGAGCGCGATGTGACGGCGATGCACCAGGTGATGAGCGATCTGCTGGGCAGGCACCTGGCCCTGCTGCGCGCCGAATTCCGGTTCCCCGAACCGTCCTACGCCGACCTGATCGCCGAGGTGACCGTGGCCCGGCCGCGGTTCGGGCAGCCGCACAACCTGGTGGCCATCGACCCGGCGATCCTGGACCAGCCGCTACCGCAGGCCAACGAACACACGCTGGCCATCTGCCTGGCACAGTGCCGGGATCTGGTGCACCGGCGGCGGGCGAGAACCGGCATCGCCGCGGAGGTGCGCGCGCGGCTGGTGCCCCGCGGCGGTATGGACGGGCTCACCGCGCCGCCCGGTATCGACACCGTGGCCGCCGATCTGAACATGAGCACCCGCACCCTGCGCCGGCATCTCGACGCGGCCGGTACCAGCTATCGGGCCCTGCTGGACGAAGTACGCCAAGCCTTGGCGGAGGAGATGCTGACCACCACCCCGCTGTCGGTGAGCGATGTGGCGATCCGGCTCGGCTACGCGGAGGCCTCGACCTTCATCTACGCGTTCCGGCGCTGGACCGGCGGCACCCCCGCCGCCTACCGGCGAGCCCGCGCCGGCCGGTACTGAACCGGATCAGAACGGCGTACCGATCCAGCCGCCCATCGGGACGCTACGGAAATGGGTGATCAGCCGATGCTCGTCGTCGATGACGTGCAGCGCGACCGCCGGGTCCGGCGCGTAATCCATCACCCGCTCGGGCGGGGCGAGTTCCCACTCACCGCCCAATACCGAGGCGGTACTCGGGCCCATGAGCAGCGGACGTCCGGCGAAGGTGGCGACCGCGGCGGTGTGCGCGTGCCCGGTCAGCGTGCCGATGATCCGCTCGTCGCCGGTGATGACCGCGGCCAGCCGCTCCGGCCCGGCCAGCGCGATGGGGTCCACGATCGGGCTGTGCAGGAAAACCGGGGGATGATGCAGCGCCAGCAGAACGGCATCGTCGGCGGGAGTATCGGCGAGGGTCTCGTGCAACCAGTCGTAGGTCTCGTCGGTCAGCCGCCCAGCGGACTGCCCGGGAACACTGGAATCGAGCAGGATCAGCGTGACACTGCCGACCCGGTGCACCTGGTTGATCGTGTCGTCGAGCGGGGGGACGCCGAGCAGCACCTCCCGGAACGCCGCCCGTTCGTCGTGGTTTCCCGGAATCGCCAGCACCGGTAGATCGGCCTGCAGCGCCGCCCGGGCCTCGGCATACTCCTCGGGTTTGCCGGAATCGGTGATATCGCCGGTCACCACGATCACATCGGGCCGCCACCGCAGATCCGCGAGATAGGCCATGACCCGCTGCGCGCGTTCGGCGTTACGGGTGCCGAGATCGAAATGTGGATCGCTGATCTGAGCCACCAAAATCATCGGACGCTCCTGTGCTTTTTTGCGGCGCCTCCGGCGCGCCGCGGGGTCGAGGCCCCCTCGGTCCCGCCGTTCAGCGCCCGAGACTCGCGCCTGCGGCGCATGCACTTCGGGCGCTGAACGGCGGGACGGGCCTCGACCTTTCAGGGTCTCGTAAGACTCGACACCGCGTGGGGTCCCGGTCCGGTGCTGGGTCCGTCAACCAGCTTAGGGCAGTTGGCCAGTGCAAACAGTGCGGGTATGAGGGAGGACACCACGGGGGCGGGGCGCGGCGGGATGTGGCCGGGACCGCTGCGGTTCGAACCGGTCGCGAACGCCTCGGTATCGGTGAGAGCAGGGCTTGAAAGGCGCAGTTCGCCGGCGACCTGGGCCGGTATCGATCGCAGAGAGGTGTCGAAGACCACGGCCGAAGCCGATCCGACCGGTCCGCCGATGGTGATCGGTTCGCCGGGTGAGCGCGGTATTGACGGGGGCCTCGGCGGTGACCGCATGGTGTCCGTCGTTCACCGAGGCCCCGGCAGGGCAGGCGGTGGGCCGGGTAGCGGTGACCAGAAATCGTCGCCGGGCGGGGCTTCCAGCTCCAGTCTGCCGTCAGGGCGCCAGTGGGCGGCCAGGCCGAGGCGCCAGGAGTGCAGATGGGCGCGCGGGATCGTGCCGGAGCGGTCGAACAGGGGATCGCCGAGGATGGGGTGGCCGATCCAGGCCAGGTGTACGCGCAACTGGTGGCGGCGGCCGGTGATCGGGCGCAGCGCTACGACGGTGTGCTCGTGGTGGCGGGCGAGGACGGTGAACTCGGTGGTCGAGGGGTAGTTCCGGGTGTTCAGCAGATCGCTGTCGGCGACGGACCAGCGGGTGCCGTCGCGCCGGATCGTTTCGCGCGGGGCGGCGACCCGGACGCGGTTCTTGCGTCCCACACCGAGCGGAAGATCGATGCTTCCGGCGTCGGGGAGTTCGGCGGCACCGGCGTCGACGATCGCCAAGTAGACCTTTTCGGCGGTCTGCTTGTTGAACTGGCGGGTCAGCGGGCCGTGGGCGGACAGTTCCCGGGCGAACAGGATGAGGCCCGAGGTCACCTTGTCGATTCGGTGGACCGGGTACAGCTGCTCGCCGTGCGCCTCGGCGGCATCCACGATATCGATATCGTGGCGCTCTCCGGTGACCGATATCCCGGCCGGTTTGTTCAGGGCCAGGACCGCCTCGTCCTCGAGGAGCAGGCTGCGGGCGCGCAGCTCGGGCCAGTCGATATCCACCGGTCGAGCCTAGGAGCCGGATGCGGGGGGTGGACGGGCAGGTTCCGGCGGTGCCGGTGATACGACGAAACTCCGGGAATCCCGGGTGAGCCGGGAGTCGGTCCCGTAGCGGGCACAATGGCGACAGCGCGGCCGTGAGTCAGTGATATCGCGATAATGGCGGTTCGGGAAGGCCCGGCCTTCCCGGCCGCGTTCGATGACCGAATCGCCCGTCGAGCGGTTGGACCAGGTGTCCACCGGGCGCGAGAGCTAGCCGGACCGATCTCCCCAGGAGTGATGGTGGCCTCTTCGACCCCGCCGAATCCCGGCCCGGTCACCGCCGGCGACCGTACCGTGACCGGCGGGCGCACCCTGATGCTGGTCCTGGCCACGGTGGGCTTCGCGCTCAATTTCTGGGCGTGGGCGCTGCTGAGCCCGCTGGCGCCGCGGTTCCGCGACGAGCTCGGGCTGAATTCCTTCCAGGAGTCGCTGGTGGTGGCCGTGCCGGTGATCGTGGGTTCGCTGGGCCGGATCCCGATCGGTGCGCTGGCCGACCGCTACGGCGGGCGACTGATGTTCCCGGTGGTTTCGCTGATCACGGTGCTGCCGGTGCTGTTCCTGGGCCTGGTCGGGCATTCCGCGTTGGCAGCCCTGCTGATCGGCGGTTTCTTCCTCGGTATCGGCGGCACGGTGTTCGCGGTCGGAGTGCCGTTCGTGAGCGCCTGGTTCCCGCCCGAGAAGCAGGGGCTGGCGATCGGTGTGTACGGGATGGGCATGGGCGGGACCGCGATCAGCGCCCTGACCACGGTGCGTCTGGTGGACGCGGGCAATACCGCCACACCGTTCCTGCTGTGCGCGGTCGCGCTGCTGATCTACGCGAGCGTCGCCTGGTACCTGCTGCGTGACGCACCCGGTCGCACCCCGCCCACCGAATCCGTCACCGCCCGGCTGAACCAGACCGTGCGACTGCCCGCCACCTGGGCGGCTTCGGCGCTCTACGCCGTGTCCTTCGGCGGCTTCGTGGCCTTCTCCGTCTACCTGCCCTCCTATCTACGCACTGCCTACGACCTGTCCCAGACCGACGCGGCCAACCGTATGGCCGGGTTCGTGCTGCTCGCCGTGGTCATGCGGCCGGTCGGCGGCTGGCTGGCGGATCGGTTCGACGCGCCGACGGTCCTCGCCGCCACGCTGTGTGCCGTCGTGATCGCCGCCTCCGTACAGGCCACGACCCCGGGCCTGGCGCCGGTGGGCACCCTCGCCTTCCTGGTGCTTGCCGCCGCACTCGGTGCGGGCAGCGGGGCCACTTTCGCGCTGGTCGCCCTGATCGCGCCCGCGGGCAAGGTCGGGGCGGTCACCGGTTTCGTGGGGGCCGCCGGTGGGCTGGGCGGTTTCGTGCCACCGCTGGTGATGGGCTCCATCTACGAGGCGACCTCCGACTACGGCCCGGGTCTGCTGGCGCTCGCGGTGGTGGCCCTGGTCGCGCTGCTGTTCACGCTGATCGTGGTGCGCCACCAGGTGGAGCGGAATCACAGATGAGGCGGTACCTCCGCCTTCGCTGCGGCCTCCGCCGACGGATGTACCGGTTGTGAAGGAGTTTCCATGAGGCGGTACCTCCGACTTCGCTGCGGCCTCCGCCGACGGATGTACCGGTTGTGAAGGAGTTTCCATGAAGCGGTACCTCCGGCAAGGCTTCCGCCTTCGCGGACCGAATGCGCACACTTCGAAGGAGGTTCTATGACGCACCGCGGCTCGGGGCGGGCGGGGCTCGACGACGAACTGACCGATGCGCTGGTGGGTACCCGGCGGTTCTTCACCCGCGCGCAGATCTCGTCGGACCGGCGTTCGATGTTCGAGGTGGGCGGGCGCCAGGCGGACGAGTTCTATCGGGACCGCTGGAGTCACGACAAGGTGGTGCGTTCCACGCATGGCGTGAACTGCACCGGCTCGTGTTCGTGGAAGGTCTATGTCAAGGACGGGATCATCACCTGGGAGACCCAGCAGACCGACTATCCGTCGGTGGGGCCCGACAAACCCGAATACGAGCCGCGCGGGTGTCCGCGTGGGGCCGCGTTCTCCTGGTACACCTACTCGCCGACCCGGGTGCGCTACCCGTATGTGCGGGGTGTGCTGCTGGAGATGTACCGCGCCGCGAAGGCCGCCACCGGGGATCCGGTGACCGCCTGGGAAACGATCGTCGAGGACCCGGATTCGGCGCGGCGGTACAAATCCGCGCGCGGCAAGGGTGGTCTGGTGCGGGCCACCTGGGACGAGGCGACCGAGATGATCGCGGCCGCCCATGTGTACACCATCGCCCGGTACGGTCCGGACCGGATCGCGGGGTTCTCGCCGATTCCGGCCATGTCGATGGTGTCGCACGCCTCCGGCGCCCGGTTCGTCTCGCTGGTCGGCGGGACGATGCTGTCCTTCTACGACTGGTACGCGGATCTGCCGGTGGCCTCCCCGCAGGTGTTCGGCGACCAGACCGATGTCCCGGAATCGGGGGACTGGTGGGACGCGGGCTATCTGATCATGTGGGGGTCGAATCTGCCGGTGACCCGGACCCCGGACGCGCACTGGATGGCCGAGGCCCGCTATCGCGGGCAGAAGGTGGTCGCGGTCTCCCCGGACTACGCCGACAATGTGAAGTTCGCCGACGAATGGCTGGCTCCGCATCCCGGTACCGACGGCGCGCTGGCCATGGCGATGGGGCAGGTGGTGCTGCGCGAGTTCTTCGTGGAACGGGAGGTGCCGTATTTCACCGACTATGTGCGCCAGTTCACCGATCTGCCGTTCCTGGTCCGGCTGGAGGAGACCGACGGCGCCTACGCCCCGGGCAAGTTCCTGACCGCCGCCGACCTCGACGAGCACGCCGGGGTGGAGAACGCCGCGTTCAAAACGGTGATGCTCGACGGGGACGGCCGCCCGGTGGTCCCGAACGGTTCGATCGGGCACCGTTACGGCGAAGCCGGGGTGGGGAACTGGAATCTCGACCTCGCGGGTGTGGTGCCCCGGCTGACGCTGTTCGGCGAGACGGCGGTGCCCGTGCTGCTGCCCCGGTTCGACACCGTGGGCGGCGACGATACGACGATACGACGCGGCGTGCCGGTGCGTCGGGTGAACGGTCATCCGGTCACCACGGTGTTCGACCTGATGCTGGCGCAGTACGGGGTACATCGGGACGGCATGCCCGGGGCCTGGCCCGTCGACTACGACGATTTCTCGCAGCCCTACACTCCGGCCTGGCAGGAAACGATCACCGGTGTCCCGGCCGCGGCGGTCCTGCGGATCGCGCGCGAGTTCGCGGCCAATGCCGAGGAGAGCCACGGCCGTTCGATGATCATCATGGGCGCCGGGACCAACCACTGGTTCCACTCCGACACGATCTACCGCGCGTTCCTCACCCTGACCACCCTCACCGGATGCCAGGGCGTGAACGGCGGCGGCTGGGCGCACTATGTGGGTCAGGAGAAATGCCGCCCGGTCACCGGGTGGACACAGCTGGCCTCGGCCCTCGATTGGTCGCGTCCGCCGCGCCAGATGATCCAGACCGCCTTCTGGTACTTGCACTCCGACCAGTTCCGTTACGACTGGTTCGGCGCCGACAAACTCTCGGCCACTCCGGGCGCCGGCCGGCTGGCGGGTATGAGCACCGCCGATGTGATCGCGCAATCCGCGCGACTGGGCTGGATGCCGTCGTATCCGACCTTCGACCGCAACCCCCTGGAACTGGCCGATTCCGCCGCGGCCGAGGGCGGCTCGGTGGCGGGCTACGTGGTCTCCGAATTGCGTTCGGGACGGATGCGTTTCGCCTGCGAGGACCCCGACGCCCCGGAGAACTTCCCGCGGATACTTAATGTGTGGCGGGCCAACCTGCTCGGTTCCTCGGCCAAGGGCAACGAGTACTTTCTCGAACATCTGCTGGGCACCGAATCGTCGCTGCGCGCCAAACCCACTCCGGCCGGCGCGCGCCCGCGTGATGTGGTGTGGCGGCCGGACGCGCCGCGCGGCAAACTCGACCTGCTGCTGACCCTGGATTTCCGGATGACCAGCACCACCCTGTTCTCCGATATCGTGCTGCCCGCCGCGACCTGGTACGAGAAGCACGATCTCAACACCACCGATATGCATCCGTTCGTGCACTCGTTCAACCCCGCCATCGCCCCGCCCTGGCAGACCCGCACCGATTGGGACGCCTTCCGGACGATCGCCGAGAAGTTCAGCGAACTCGCCGGTCCGCGGCTCGGGGTCCGCAAGGATGTGGTCGCGGTGCCGCTGTTGCACGACACCCCCGATGAACTCGCCACCCCGCACGGCCGGGTCGCGGACTGGAAGACCGGGGACGCCGAACCGGTCCCCGGGGTCACCATGCCGAAACTGGTGGTGGTCGAGCGTGATTACGGCGCGATCGCGGCGAAGATGAACGCGCTGGGCCCGCTGGCGGAGAAACTCGGCGGCACCACCAAAGGGGTCACCTTCGATTTCGGGCCGGAGGTCGAGTACCTGCGGCACAAGAACGGCGTGATCCGCGGCGGACCGGCCGACGGGCGGCCGTCGTTGCAGCGCGGTATCCAGGCGTGCGAGGCCATCCTGGCGCTGTCCGGCACCACCAACGGCCGCCTCGCCACCGAGGGTTTCCGCACCCTCGAACAGCGCACCGGCGTGCGGCTGGCCGATCTGGCCGCCGACCACGAGGGCAAACAGATCACCTTCGCCGATACCCAGGCCGCTCCGGTACCGGTGATCACCTCACCGGAATGGTCGGGGTCGGAAACCGGGGGTCGCCGGTACTCGCCGTTCACCATCAATATCGAACGCCGCAAACCCTGGCATACGCTCACCGGCCGCCAGCATTTCTATCTCGACCACGACTGGATGACCGAACTCGGCGAGGGACTGCCGGTGTACCGGCCGCCGTTGAACATGGCCGCACTGTTCGGCGAACCCGTGCTCGGTTCCACGGGGGAGCTTGGCGTCACCGTCCGCTATCTCACTCCGCACAGCAAATGGTCCATCCACTCCGAATACCAGGACAACCTGTTCATGCTGAGCCTTTCGCGCGGCGGGCCCACCATCTGGATGGCGCCCGCGGACGCGGCGACCATCGGGGTGGCCGACAACGAATGGGTCGAAGCGGTCAACCGCAACGGGGTGGTGGTGGCCCGGGCGGTGGTCTCGCACCGCATGCCCGCCGGAACCGTGTACATGTACCACGCGCAGGACCGGCTCATCGATGTGCCGATCAGTGAGACCTCGGGGCATCGCGGCGGTATCCACAATTCGCTGACCCGGCTGCTGGTCAAACCCAGCCATCTCATCGGCGGCTACGCCCAGCTCAGTTTCGCGTTCAACTATCTCGGACCCACCGGTAATCAACGCGACGAGGTGACCGTGATCCGTCGTCGCAGCCAGGAGGTGAGCTACTGATGCGGGTGATGGCGCAGATGGCGATGGTGATGAACCTCGACAAATGTATCGGCTGCCATACCTGTTCGGTCACCTGCAAACAGACGTGGACGAACCGGTCGGGCGTGGAATACGTGTGGTTCAACAATGTGGAGACCCGGCCGGGGCAGGGGTATCCGCGCACCTACGAGGATCAGGATCGGTGGCGCGGCGGCTGGGATCTGAACTACCGGGGCAGGCTGCAACTCAAAGGCGGCGGCCGGTTGCGCAAATTGTTCACCATCTTCAGCAATCCCATCCTGCCCGCCCTGAGCGATTACTACGAGCCCTGGACCTACGACTACGAGAATCTGACCACCGCGCCGGCCCAGCGGCACACTCCGGTCGCCCGGCCGAAATCGCTGATCAGCGGCCGGGATACGAAAATCGAATGGTCGGCCAACTGGGATGACGATCTCGGTGGCGCACCCGAATACGGCAACCGTGATCCGCTCCTACGCAAACTTTCCGAACATGTGCGTTTCGAATTCGAGCAGACCTTCATGTTCTATCTGCCGCGGATCTGCGAACACTGCCTGAATCCGTCTTGCGCCGCCTCGTGTCCCTCGGGCGCGATCTACAAACGCAGTGAGGACGGCATCGTCCTGGTGGACCAGGACCGGTGCCGGGGTTGGCGGATGTGCGTCTCGGGCTGTCCGTACAAGAAGGTCTATTTCAACCACCGCACCGGGAAAGCCGAGAAGTGCACCTTCTGTTTCCCGCGGGTGGAGGTCGGATTGCCGACTGTCTGCGCCGAGACCTGCGTGGGCCGGCTGCGTTATATCGGGCTGGTTCTCTACGATGCCGACAAAGTGCTGGAGGCCGCGGCCACCCCGGACGAACACGGTCTCTACGAAGCACAACGGGAGGTCTTCCTCGACCCCGCCGACCCGGAGGTGCGGCGGGAGGCCGAACGCGCGGGTATTCCGTGGGACTGGGTGGAGGCCGCCGACCGGTCGCCGATCTATTCGCTGATCAACACCTATAAAGTCGCGCTGCCCCTGCATCCGGAATACCGCACCATGCCCATGGTCTGGTACATCCCGCCGCTGTCGCCGGTGGTCGATATCGTGCGGGATACCGGCCACGACGCCGAGGATCACGGCAATCTCTTCGCCGCGATCGAGGCGTTGCGAATTCCGGTGGACTATCTCGCGCAGTTGTTCACCGCGGGCGATCCCGGACCGGTGACCGCGGTCCTGCGCCGGCTGGCCGCCATGCGCAGCTATATGCGCGATATCAATCTGGGCCGGGAACCACAGGAGCGCATCGCCGAGGCGGTCGGTATGTCGGGTGAGCAGATCTACGATTTGTTCCGCCTGCTGGCCCTGGCCAAATACGACGAGCGCTATGTGATCCCGCCCGCGCACACCGAAACGGCGCACGGGCTGGAGGAACTCGCCACCGAATGCAGCCTCGACTACGCGGGCGGTCCGGGAATGACCGGCTCCGGTCCCTTCGGGGAGAGCTCGGGCGGGGTGTCGCCCATCGCGGTGGAGAACTTCCGGATGCTGCGCAACCGGCAGACCTCCGAGACCCCCACCAGCGTCGGCGGCCGCGGCCGGGTGAATCTGCTCAACTGGGACGGAAAAGTCCCCGATGGGCTGTTCCCGCCGGAGGGGGTCGGCCCGGCAACCGGGGACGTGGAGCCGCCGCGATGAAGGCGGCCAAGGGGAAGGTCCCCGACCCGGCCATCCGGGCCGCTGCCTGGCAGGTGCAGTCCCTGCTGCTCGGCTACCCGGACGAATCCCTGCACCGCAGACTCGACCTGCTGAGCACGGTGGCGGCGACGCTGCCCCCACCGGTCGGTGCCCCGCTCACCCGGTTTCTCGGCCATGTGCGGACCCGGTCGGTCTTCGAACTCGCCGCCGACTATGTGGCGACCTTCGACCACCGCAAACGATTCAGCCCGTATCTCACCTATTTCGCCTACGGTGACACCCGCAAACGCGGTGTCGCCCTACTGCGTTTCAAACAGGCGTATCGAGCCGCCGGTCTGCAGCTCTCCGACGAGGAACTGCCCGACCATCTGTCCGTGGTGCTCGAATTCGCCGCGGCCGATAACGCGGAGACGGGTTTGCGACTGCTCACCGAGCATCGTGCCGGTCTCGAGGTGATGCGCCGGGGGCTGCGGGACACCGGTTCACCCTGGGCCGATGTCCTGGAATCGATCACCGCCACCCTCCCCGCTCTCGTCGGTTCCGAACAGGACGCCGTCGCCCGGCTCATCGCCGCGGGTCCCCCGGAGGAAGCCGTCGGTCTGGCGCCGTTCGCTCCGCCGCAGTATCTGCCCGATCCGGTCGTACCACCGGCGCCCAGGAGCGCCTCTGGAGTCATGGAGGCGGCCGCGACCTACTCGGGATCGTCGGCATTCGAGGT
>NZ_BDCU01000001.1 GCF_001618425.1 Nocardia fusca NBRC 14340 | reverse complement strand
AGGCGTCGCAAATCAACACGGAGGCGTGCCGATGAGCTCCACGCTGCTCGCCGCTCCGGGCGAGAACCTGACCGCGTTCGACATCCTGCTGTGGGTCGCCCTGCCCTACGCGTCCATCGCGACCTTCCTGGTGGGCCACTATTGGCGCTACCGCTACGACAAGTTCGGCTGGACCACCCGCTCCTCCCAGCTCTACGAGAACCGCCTGCTGCGCCTGGGTAGCCCCCTGTTCCACTACGGGATCCTGCTGGTGATCGTCGGCCATATCGTCGGCCTGCTGATCCCGGAGGACTGGACCGAAAGCGTCGGCATCAGCGATTCGGTGTACCACGCGTGCTCCGCCGGCCTCGGCATCGTCGCCGGGGTCGCCACGCTCGCGGGCGCGGCCATCCTGATCTATCGCCGCCGTACCACCGGCCCCGTCTTCTCCGCGACCACCGGCAACGACAAGATCATGTACGTATTGCTGATCGGTACGCTGCTGCTGGGCTTCGGCACCACGGTGTTCAACAACGCGAACAACCATCCCCACCATTACCGGGAGACGGTCTCCCCGTGGTTCCGCTCCATCCTCTCCTTCCGCCCCGACACCGACCTGATCCTCGCCGCCCCGCTCGGCTTCCAGCTGCACGTGATCGCCGCCTGGCTGCTGTTCGCCTTCTGGCCGTTCACCCGGCTGGTTCATGTGTTCTCGCTGCCGATCGGGTACCTGACCAGGCCCTATATCGTCTATCGCAGCCGGGACCGAGAGTTGGGTTCCCGGCCGGAGCCGCGGGGGTGGGAACGTATCCGATAGGGACGGCCGACGAGAAGTGAGGTCCGGGTAGATCCTGGAACCGGTGGGTAGGACCCGTGCCCGGTTCTATGTCGCCGGTGCTCGCTTCCCCGAGAATGTTTCCGAGGTGGCGCACACGCCGACGACCCTGCGGAACCCCTACCGCACGTAGCCGCTTCCCGTCGGACCGCCGGTTCGTGGGTCCGAGCGCGAAGTCGGCGGCGCCGCGGATCGGTGATCGTCCGCCGGCCGTGGGGCGCGACTCTGGTCCAGCGATGCGAATACGTGTTAACTTAAATCGAATGGTCATTAACTTGACCGGCCGGAACGAGCATTCAGGAGGGACTATGCAGTCCGCCGTCATCGTTGATGTGGTTCGCACGCCGTCCGGGAAGGGTAAGACCGGTGGGGGGTTGTCCGGGGTGCACCCGGCGACTCTGCTGGCCGGGGTGCTGAGCGAACTGCTGCAGCGCAACGACCTGGATCCGGCGCTGGTCGACGATGTGATCGGCGGCTGCGTGACCCAGAGCGGGGAGCAGGCCTTCAACATCTCCCGGACCGCTGTGCTGGCCGCCGGGTTTCCCGAATCGGTACCGGCCACCACGGTGGACCGGCAGTGCGGGTCCAGTCAGCAGGCCGCGCATTTCGCCGCGCAGGGCGTGCTCGCGGGTGCCTACGATATCGCCATCGCCTGCGGCGTGGAGTCGATGAGCCGGGTGCCCATGTTCTCCAACGCGCAGGGGCAGGACGCCAATCGCGGTCCCATCGCGCACCGGTACCCGGAGGGTCTGGTGCAGCAGGGTGTCGCCGCCGAGATCCTGGCGGCGCGCTGGAAGTTCGACCGGGCCACCCTCGATGAATTCGCGGCCCGGTCGCATCGGCTGGCGGCCGAGACCGCCGCGGCCGGCGGATTCGACCGGGAGCTCGTCGCCGCCGGGGAGCTGACCGCGGACGAGACCATCCGGGCCGGGTCCACCCCTGAGAAGCTGGCGGCCCTGAAGCCGGCGTTCGCCGACGAGCAGTACACGCAGCGGTTCCCGGAGATCAACTGGTCCATCACTGCGGGCAACTCCTCGCCGCTCACCGACGGGGCGTCGGCCGCGCTCATCATGAGCGAGCAGGCGGCCGCGAAGCTCGGGCTGCGGCCGCGGGCGCGTTTCCATTCCTTCGCGGTGGTGGGTGACGACCCGCTGCTCATGCTGACCGCGCCCGTGCCGGCCTCGAAGAAGGTGCTGGAGCGGGCCGGGCTGACGATCGACGATATCGACGCCTACGAGGTCAACGAGGCCTTCGCCCCGGTGCCGCTGGTCTGGCAGCACGAGCTGAACGCCGACCCGGAGAAGCTGAACCCGCGCGGTGGGGCCATCGCGCTGGGGCACCCCCTGGGCGCCTCGGGGGTGCGGATCCTGGCCACCATGGTCAACCATCTCGAGCAGACCGGTGGGCGGTACGCGCTGCAGACCATGTGCGAGGCGGGCGGTCTGGCGAACGCCACCCTCATCGAACGTCTCTGATCACCGGATACGGCCCTCGGGACTACCCCTCCCGAGGGCCGTGATCCGTGGGGTGCGCCGTGGGCCCGAGGCTGTGGTTCGGGCTTGCCGGTCGATGGGGACCACGGTGCGGCCCGGGTCAGAAGCGGCGTGCTCCGACCACGGGCGAATACGACAGCGGCGATATCTCCACGGTGGAGGTCGCGGCGTGGATCACCTGACCGTCTCCGGCGTACAGCGCCGAATGGCCACCACCGCTGTAGGAGATCACGTCGCCGACACGTAACTGGTCGAGCGGCACCGGTGTACCGGCGGAGAGCTGGGACCAGCTGGTGCGCGGTACCTGCACTCCGGCCTGCTGATAGGCCCACTGCACCAGCCCCGAACAGTCGAAAGCGTTCGGTCCGGTACCGCCGAATACATACGGTGCCCCGAGCTTGCTGCGCGCCGCCGCCACCGCGATATCTCCGACGGGCGGTGCGGGCGCTATCTCCGGGGCGGGCACGCCGATACCGGGGATTCCGGCCGGCAGGGGTATCTGATCGGGGATTTCGAAGGTGCCGAAGCCGGGCAGGGTGACCGGCTGGGCCTGGGCAGGTGCTGTTGTTCCGAGGATGGCGCCGGCCGCGGCGGCCAGAAGAGCCAGTGCGGCGCAGCGCTGACGTATCGGTACAGAATCCATAATTGCGGTCCTCCGTGCTCAGGTCGAGAGCCGGTGGGCGCAACGGGTTTACCGCCGAGGCGCGAGGAGAACATCACCGACTGCTCGAACAGCGTTGGAAATACACCACAGCTATATGTCGGTCCTGCAAACCCGAGGAGTCATATTTCGCGTGATCGCGCGCCGATCGGTAAACGACACGGGCAATGCGGATCACGAAGAAATAACTATCTGGATTCCCGCAGCGTAGCGGCGGCGTCCGAATTCACTCCGGGCGATATCTGGCCTTGATGTGGAACCGTTCGCCCTGCGGTCCGTAGATGCTCAGGTACTCCACCGGATGCTCGTCGGCATTGCCGAACCAGTGCGGCAGATGGGTATCGAATTCGGCCACTTCACCCGGGGTCAGGATCATGTCGCGGTCGCCGAGGATGAGCCGGAGTTTGCCGTTGAGCACGTAGAGCCAGTGGTAGCCCTCGTGGGTGTGCATTTCGGGTTCGGCGGCGGCGCGGCCGGACAGGATCTGCTTGTAGGCCTGCAGGCCGCCCGGGCGGCGGGTCAACGGGATGAAGGTCTGACCGTGCCGGGTCACCGGGCGGGTGTGGACCCGGGGGTCGCCGGTCTCCGGGGCGTCGACCAGTTCGTCCAGCGGCACCTGGTGGGCCTTGGCCAACGGGAGCAGCAGTTCGAGGCTGGGTTTTCGCTGCCCGGATTCCAGGCGCGACAGAGTGCTCACCGGGATGCCGGTGACCTCGGACAGCGCCGCCAGCGTCGTACCGTTGCGGCGGCGCAGTTCGCGCAGCCGCGGGCCGATCGCGTCGATGACCTCGCCGAACTCCCGATCCATGCCTCTATTGCAGAACTGGCAAATAAATTTGTCAAGCCAGCTGTTTGCCCGGATGCTGAGGAACACACCCCCACGAGACCAGGAGTAACGGATGGACCAGCAGTTCTGGGACGATATGTACGGCGAGAGCGAACAGCGGTTCAGCGGGTTGCCCAACGATGCCCTGGTCGCGGAAGTGACCGGTATGGCACCCGGCCAGGCCCTCGATCTCGGCTGCGGTGAGGGCGCGGACGCCTACTGGCTGGCCGCACGCGGCTGGCAGGTCACCGCGGTGGATATTTCGCAGGTCGCGCTGGACCGCGCGGCTGCCGGACACCCGGAGATCTCCTGGCAGCGCGCCGATATCACCCGCACGCCGATGCCGGCCCGCTCCTTCGATCTGGTGTCGGCGTTCTATTTTCCGATCGTGCACGAAACCGATCACGCCACCGTGCGGGGGCTGCTCGAGGCCGTGGCCCCGGGTGGAACCCTGCTGTTCGTCGCGCACGACCCCACCGAATTCCCGCCGCGCGACGAACATGCGCACGAGGGCGGGCATGCGCACGAGGGCGGGCATGCGCACGAGGGCGACGGACCTTCGCCTCGGTTCGACCCCTACGACTTCTATCAGCCGTCCGAGATCGTCGAACTCCTCGGCGACGGCTGGACCGTGGAGGTCGACGAGCGGCGCGACCGCAATCGGCCCGCCGCCGGACATCAGGTCAAGGATCTCGTCCTGCGGGCGCGGCGGGTGAGCTGACACCGCGGCGCGAACCCGGTCGCCCGGATACCTGCCCACCTCGGGTCCCGGTGATCGGCCGGGTCCGCGCGTCGCAACCCGGTTCCATCAGAGCTGATTGCTATCGTCTGCTCCACCTGTGTGCGGAAACTACTGTCGGCGCCGGCTGTGCGCGGAAACCGGAACCACGAGGTGGAGGGTTTGTTCATGCGGCTGTACCGGGTTCACGGGCTCGCGGCCGCCGCGGCCGCCACCGTGGTAGTCGTCGTGACCGTGATCCTGGTGGTGGCAGCCCAATCCCCGCGCCACCCGGTGCGCCGGGACACCTCCCCGGCGGTATCGCCCGCCGAACTCGCCCAGCGGTGGACCGACCTGCACGACGGCCCGCAGCCGTATCCCGAAACGCAGATCGACAAAGATGTACTGATCACCATGAGCGACGGCGTGATGCTGAAAGCCGATGTGTACCGGCCCGCGGCGGCCGGCGGTGCGGTGGAGACCCGGCCGCTGCCGACGATCGTCACCATGACGCCGTACTCGAAAATGATGTCGAGCATGATCGATTCGGCGATGGGCGATCCCGAAGTGCGCCGGTGGACCATGGACCTGGTGCGCCGGATCAACCTGACCGGCACCCCGATCAGCGGATTCGAGGATCTGCTGCACGCGCTGGACGGGGGCACCGTGGCGACCGTGCTCGGACTCGACAGCCGGCTCGTCCGAGCCGGCTACACGGTCGTCTCCGTGGATGTGCGCGGTACCGGACAGTCACAGGGGCTGTGGGACACCCTCGGTGAGCGCGAACAGCTCGACACCCGCGAGGTGATCGAATGGTCGGCGCGGCAGCCGTGGTCCAACGGGCGGGTCGCCATGAGCGGCGGTTCCTATGCCGGGATCAACCAGTTGCGTGCCGCGGAGAACGCCCCGAAACCGCTACAGGCCATCTTCCCGGTCGAACCGGGTAGCGATCTCATGCGCGATGTGGTGGCGCCGGGCGGCGGTGTGGGCGTGACCTTCCTGCCGCTGTGGCTCAACCAGGTGAACCAGGCGAAACTCATGCCCGATGTGAAGGCCATGCTCAACGGCACCTTCGACTGGCAGTGGCTCAGCGACCGCATGGCCGATCCCGCGACGAACTACGATCTGCTCGCCCAGGCGCTGCTCACCCCGTCCCTGCGGAACATGCCGCCGGCCCTGGCCGACGCACTGGACGAGAACAGCGCCTTCCGTCAAGGGATCATGGGCCATCCGGAGCAGATCACCGTGCCGACCTTCGTCTACGGCGGCTGGCACGACATCTTCGCCAACAGCGCGACCACGCTCTACAACGACATCCCGCTGCCGCCGGGCCGCAAACAGCTCATCGTCGGCGACACCTACCACGCCAACCCCGGTGCCGGGACCGGACGCCCCGGCGCCCCGCCGCGCCTGGACGTACTACAACGCGCCTGGTTCGACCACTGGCTCAAGGACATCGACAACGGCATCACCGACTACGGTCCGGTGATCGTCTGGGAGCAGGGCGGGGACTGGGTCGTGCTCGACCAGTTCCCGCAGCCGGGTATGACGCACCGGCGGGTGTATCTGTCCGGGGCGGCGAGCGGAACGACCGGCGACTCTCTCCACGACGGCTCGCTCACCGAGCGGCCGGGCGCGCCCGAACGGCTCACCGTGGCCCCGGGCCTGACCAATTTCTGCTCGCGGGACATGGCACAGGGCTCGGCCGGAATCGGCGCGGCACTGGACATGTGCGCCAAGGATTCCCGTATCGCCGAACGCAACGCGCTCACCTTCACCAGCGAACCGATCGCCGAACGCACGATTCTGTCCGGCCCGATCAATGTGCACCTCAACACCGTGCACGACACCGCGGACGGCTACTGGAACGTGACGGTCAACGATGTGGCGCCCGACGGTACCTCGACGGTACTGAGCACCGGCCAGCTCACCGCATCGCTGCGGGCGATCGACGAGTCCCGCAGTACCCGCTCGGCCAACGGTGATCTTACCGCGCCGCATAATCCGCTCACCCTCGACAGCGTGCAGAAAGTGGTGCCGGGGGAGCCGGTGACGCTCGATATCGCGGTCATCCCGATTCAGGCGGTACTGGCGCCCGGGCACCGGCTGCGGCTCGACGTGTTCGCCGGTAATTCGCCCAAGGCACTGGCGTTCCGGCCCATGCTGAACAACAGCGAACTCGCACCGCAGCATCTGGAACTGGACCCGGCCGCGCCGAGTTTCGTCAACCTGCCCACCGACCGGCCGCTGTTCGTCGCGCCCGCCGAACCCGCCCAGGCCGCGCCGCGCTCGGTACCGGCTCCGACTTCGCGGCCCGTACCGGCCCCGCAGCCCGCGCAGGCCCCCACTCCGCCCGTGGCACCGGCGACCCCGCCCACGGAGCCGCCCGCACCGCGCGCCCCGCAGCGCGCACAGTCCGCGCCGCAGCCCGGCGAGCCGACCACGCAGCCGGCGCGGCCGACCTCGCGGCAGGCCGAGGTCCCCGCGCCCCGGGCGGTCCCGACCGCCCCGGCCCCGGCCGCGCCGCCGGTCCCCGTGACCCCTTCCGCCGAGGTGCCCGTACCCGCGCCCGATCCCAGCCCGCGTCCCGCCGAGATCGCGCCCCGGGCGGCTCCCGCCGCGGTCCCGCCCACCACGCAGCCTGTGGTGCCGAACCCGGATTCCGGCCGGTCCGGCACGCCGATACCGGCGCCCGCCCCCGCCCGGCCGTAACCCCGGTTCGGGCCGCCGCTGTGCGAATCGCGTCCTGGACATGACGCAGATCACCGGGCGATTCACCCGGACCGGCCGGCGGGTCGCCGCGACGTCGTAAGGTTTCGCCCATGGTGTCGCAGGAGAGGGCCGAATTGGTGCGGTCGGCGGCCGAGGCGAGCCTGCTCGCCGGTCGTCGGCGCTACAACCGCAACGAGGTGGCCGAAAGAGCCGAGGTGACCCCGGAGCTCGCCCGGCGGCTGTGGGTCTCGCTCGGTTTCCCGGCCAGCGAGGACGACAGCGCGCGTGATTACACCGATGCCGATATCGCGGCCATCCAGCGGTTCCGGGAGGTGGGCACGCTGGCCGGGGCCGACACCCGGCAGCAGGCCGCGACAGCCCGCACCATCGGGCAGACCATGGCGCGACTGGCCGAATGGCAGGTGGATCTGGTCCTGGCCGAGATCGATCGACGCGTCGCCGCGGCCGGAACGGCCGGGGACCGGGAACAGATCACCCGGACCGCCACCGCGGAAACGGTGGAACTGCTGGAGAGCCTGCTGTCCTATGCCTGGCGGCGCCACCTCGACGCGGCACTCTCGCGGAATCTGGAGGAGACCGGTACGCCCGCCGATTCGACCCGGGTGCTGGCCGTCGGGTTCGCGGATATGGTCGGCTACACCCGGCTCACCCGGCATCTGCATCCCGACGAGCTGTCCACGCTGCTGGAGGCGTTCGAATCCACCACCAACGACGCGATCGCCGAGAACGGCGGCTGGGTCATCAAGAACGTCGGCGACGAAGTGATGTTCGCGGCCGAATCGCCGCTGGCCGCGGCCCGGATCGCGCTGGCCCTCCAAGAATCCACCATGACGGTGGGTACCACGCCGGAGCTGCGGATCGCGCTGGCCTACGGGCCGGTGCTGCAGCGTTTCGGTGATCTGTACGGCTCGGTGGTGAACATCGCCGCCCGGCTCACCGGTGTCGCCCGGCCGGGCACGATCCTGGTGGACGACGGGGCCGCGGCGGAACTGGACCACGAGCCCGAGTTGAGCATCAAACACCTGCGCAGTGTGCGCGTGCGAGGGTTCAACCGGCTGCGCCCGCACCTGCTCCGCCGTAACGGCCGGGCCGTATCCTGACGCCTCCAGCGGCATTCTCTGTTTCAACATATGAGATTTCTGACAACGTAAATGGCGCTGTGGGTAGGGTCGTCGTGGGAGCCGGTTGCGGCTCACGCGTGAAAAGGAGACCAGGATGGCCAAGGGCTACGTCATCGTCACCGAGCTGATCAAGGACCCGGCGGGGATGGCCGAATACGGTAAGGCGGCCGGTAAGGCGATGGCCGCCGGGGTGAAGGTCCTGGCGGTCGACACCAAGTTCGAGGTCCTCGAAGGGGAATGGCCCGCCACGCAGACCGTGGTGCTGGAATTCGAATCTCCCGAAGCGGCCCGTGCCTGGTACGAGTCCGAGGAATACCAGGCGGCGATCCCGCTGCGACAGGCGGCCGCGGACTGCAACGCGGTGATCGTCAACGGGCTGTAACCACCCCGGGGCTCGCATGCGGCCGGCGTAATGTCCGCCGGCCGTGATGGTCGCCGCTGTGGCCGGGCGCGCGACGCGGGCCGCGCGTTCGGGGCCGTGGCCGGACCGGTATCTAGTGCTGTTCCGCGCAAGTTCGTGGAGGGGTCAAGTCGCGTCCTCGAGCAGGGTGCCCTGGTAGGTCCAGCGGAACGGGCGGGCGTGTTCGTTGCGCTGGATCATCCATGCGTCGATCTTCTCGATTAGGTCGTCGCGGCTGGTGAAGTCGCCGTGCCGGAGGACAGCGCGGGCCAGCGCTGAGAAGACGAGTTCGACCTGGTTGAGCCAGGAGGCGTGAGGCGGGGTCCAGTGGACGTGCCAGCGAGGGTGGGCGGCGAGCAATGCCCGCGTGTGTCTGGCGCTGTGGGACGAGCCGTTGTCGCGGACCACGTGGACGTCCTTGTCGCGAGGCGGTCCTCGAGTCCCTCTGGTCCGCGTTCGGTGAACCGTCCGCGCCACTTGCGGACCGTGTTCACCCACACTGCCAACTGGCGGGCGATGGCCGCATTGTCCGCCCCGTCGGCCGCCGCCAGCACGATCCGGGCCCGGAGTGCCTGCCTCACCTGCGCTTTCGCTGAGGACGCGACCCGCTGCAGCATCGCGCGCGTGTGTCCTTGTCCAATGCCACGTCCACCGCCGTGTCCCGCCCCGCTCCCGCCCTCACAACCAGTGATCATGGCGCGGTGATGGGGCTATTCGAACTTCCCCACCCGCTGCTCGGGGTGGCCTCGGAGTTGCTCACCTTGGCTCCCCAGGTGTGCTTTGCTCCCGAACTGGAAGGCTGGCCGGCCCGGTGGTTCGGGTGGCTGGGCACGACGGTTGGGAACGGCAGTCCGGTGCGAGCGGACGCTCTCACGTAGGCGGCACCGAGTCGCGTGAGGCACTCAGGGTTCGATGACGAGGCGTTCGATGAGGCTGTCCCGCAGTGTGAACTGGTAGCGCAGATCGATTGTCCCGCCGGGGAAGTTGCCCTCGAGGTGGTGCGTGGCGATGTAGCGGGTCGCGTCGGTCTGCATAGCGTTCGTGAGGTGGATGGTGTAGGTGAACTCGGTGGCGGATCGGCCGAGCCACTTCTTGATCGCCTCGGTGCCCGCGTAGGTGTTGCCGTCGTCGATCACCGTGGCTTCGCTGGTGAACGCGGTGATCGCGGTGGCCGTGTCGTGGGCACGGTGCGCTTTCAGGTAGCGGGTGATGACCTCGGGCAGGATGTCCGGGGAGGTGGTGCGGGGCTGGTTGTCGTGCATGACGTTCCTTGGGGTGGTGGCGGGTTCAGACGGTGCGGGTGGTGCCGCCGTCGATGACGTGTTCGGCGCCGACGATGGCCGAGGCGCGGTCGGAGACCAGGAAGGCGACCAACTCGGCGACCTCCTCGGGTCGGTTGGGACGGCCCAGCGGGATGCCGCCCAGCGAGTCCATGAGCCGGCCCAGGGCCGCTTCCTGGCTGATGTTCGCGTCGTGGGCGATCCGGGCGACGAGGTGGTCGGCGGCCGAGGTCTGCACGAAACCGGGCGAGACGGTGTTGACGCGGACGCCGCGCGGGGCGACCTCGTTGGCCAGGCCCTTGCTGTAGGTGGTCAGGGCGGCCTTGGCGGCGGCGTAGGCCAGGGTGCCGTTCCACAGCGGCATGCGGCGCTGGATCGAGGTGACGTGCACGACCGCCCCCTTGCCCTTGGTGATCATGTGCGGCAGGAGTGCGCGGTCCAGGCGGACGGCGGCCAGCAGGTTGGTGTTCAGCTCCCTGGCCCAGTCGTCCTCGCCGAGCGCCGCGAACCCCCCGGCCGGTGCCTCGGACCCGCCGAGGGTGTTGACCAGGATGTCGACGCCTCCCACGCGGGCGTCCACCTCGGCGGCCACGTGGGCTGCGCCCTGGGCGGTGGACAGGTCGGCGGTGATGAACGTCTTCTCGTCGACGTCGTCGGGGCGGCTGCGGGCGGTCACCAGTACGGTGGCGCCGGCCTGGGCGAGACGTCGGGCGATGGCGGCTCCAGTTCCCTTGGTGCCGCCGGTGACCAGAGCGCGTCGGCCTTCGAGGGATTCGCTGAGGGGTGTGGTCACGGTGTGCTCCCTTCCGGGTGCGGGCGCGGAGGGCACCACTCCCGTCGTTGCTGCTAAAATTGAAGCTACTAACTTCGACTTTAGCAGTAACTGAGGGGATGGTCGCCGTGGCAAGCCGGATCAGGCTGGAAGACCGGGAGTGCCCGCTGTCCACGACGGTGGAACACGTCGGCGAGTGGTGGACGCTGCTGATCCTCCATGACGCCTTCGACGGCTACACCCGCTTCGACCAGTTCCAGGAGAGCCTGGGCATCTCCTCCAGCATGCTTACCACCCGACTGAAGACCCTGGTCGCGGACGGGCTGCTGGAGCGCCGGCCCTACCAGACCAACCCCGTCCGCCACGAGTACGTCCTCACCGAACTCGGGCGCTCACTGCGACCGGTGATCGTCGCCCTGGCCGCGTGGGGCAACTCCCGCCTCGCGCCGGCCGAACGCAGCATGATCCTCATCGACGCGCACAGCGGCGAGGAGGTCGAACCCGTCGTCGTCGACGCCAAGACCGGCCGCCGACTCGACGACAGCGACACCTACGTCTTCACCGCAGGCCCCGCAGCCAGCGACGCCATGTGCCACCGTTACGCGACACGACCGGCCACCCCCGCGGAGGCGTAAGGCTGCCCCCGGACAAGCACCGAACGGCCTTGAACAGAGCCAGAAGGTACAGGTTGCACCTGATCGACCAGGGGCACAGGCTCGCCGCCGACACGCTCCAGGCCCATCGGGCCCAGTCATTGAGAACTGGATCAAGTGAGGCGACGAGCAACTCCGGTCGTTTCCAGGAATCGCCATCAGGGGAGGGGCCCGGTTCGGCAGGATGGGGCCGTGCCGAAGAACCCGCCCGAGTCCATGCAGGACCACCTGCGCCAGCGGCTGAACACCCGCGCCGCCGAGCGCTGGCCGCAACTGGTCCGGGTCCACGTCCGCTTCCGGACGGGCTTCGCCTACGTGGACGGCGAGTTGAAGGACGGTGGGCAGATCCCGCTGTGCCGGCTGAGGTTCGGCGGTGTGCTCCACACTTGGGGCTTCGCCCTCTACCTCGCCAGCCGAGGCGGCTTCCAGGACAACTTCCTACCCACCGGCCTACCCGTCGGCAGTCCCGAAGAATGCCTGGACTGCGCCTGCGGCCTCTACCTCGACGGCATGCCGGCCTGACCCTCCACGAACTTGCGCGGGACAGCACTAGGCTGGCGAGGTGACCATCTCCGAGCGCATCACACCGACCGGCCGCTCGGTCGTGCTGGAGCTCTCCGGTGTGCGCGCCGAGATCGGCACCGTGGCGGCGGTCCTGCGTGGGCTGACCGTCGGCGGTGTCGCGGTCACCGAATCGGTTCCGGCCGGGGCGACGCCGCCGATGGGCGCCGGAATCGTCCTGGCGCCCTGGCCCAATAGGGTCCGCGACGGTATCTGGGTGCTCGACGGTCTACCCCAGCAGCTCGATATCACCGAACCGGCGCGTTCGAACGCGATCCACGGGTTGCTGCGCAACACCGGCTACGAGGTGCGGGAACTGTCCGCCGCCGCCGTGCTCCTGGGCGCGCTGATACCGCCCCAGCACGGCTGGCCGTTCCTGCTGGACACCTGGGTACGCTACGAACTGCGCTCCGACGGGCTCGCCGTGACCCACGGCGTGATGAACCACGGAGATCGGCCGGCGCCGTACGCGGTGGGCGCGCACCCGTACCTCCGGGTGGGTGAGACCCCGGTCGAGGACCTGGTGCTGACGGTCTCCGCCGCAACCTATTTCGAGGTCGACGCCCGCATGAATCCGGTGGCCGAACACCCGGTCGAAGGCACCCGCTACGACCTGCGGGCCGGTGTGCCGCTGTCGCGGCTGGACCTGGACACCCCGTTCGGCGGGGTAACGCCCGCGGCGGCGGCCCGGCTCACCGCACCCGACGGCGCGACGGTCGAACTCGTCCAGGACGCCGGGTGGGATTACCTGCAGGTTTTCACCCCGCGGGAGTTCCCGCGACCGCAGGGACGGGGTCTCGCCGTCGCGCTGGAACCGATGACCGCCCCGCCGAACGCGCTGAACTCGGGAGACGGATTGCGTCACCTCGCACCCGATGAACGGTGGGAGGGCGGATGGCGTATCCGGTACACGCCCGGGGCGGACCGGGATCGTTGAATCGCGCGGTGCGTGCCGGCCGGCCTTCGGGTCGGCGCATACGCGTGGGCTGCCACGAGATCCCGCGCGGGGGATACCCGGTTACGCTGAGGCGCACGGCAGCTCGTGATCCTCGTATCGACGCCGGAGCCCGTCCTGCCGCGTCGGGCGGGGAGTGCGATGGGCCCGGCGATCGTGGCGACGGGCACTGACCTGTCCGGGCACGAGGGCACGTCAGCCGCGAGGGGCGATCTCGGCCACCGCCGCGCGCAGCCGCTCCGAGCGCGGCGAATGCGCGGTCGCTTCGTTCCAGACCAGGGCGAAGGTGCAGGGCGGCAGGTCGGTGACCGGGACATACGCGAGGTCGGGCCGGGGGTACAGCCGGGCCGCCGCCGCGGGGACGAAGGCGACCGCCCGGGTGAGCGCGACCGTGCTCAGCAGGGATTCGAAAGTGCTGCCGTGGCTTTCGGCCGACCGGACGCGGGTGCCGTCCGGCCGGGGATCCGCGGTCCAGAACGCGCGGCCCTCGGGGAAGGTGGACGGCGACATCTCCGCGACCGGGTGTTTTGCCAGGTCTGTGAGGCAGAGGGTGTCGCGGGCGGCAAGCGGGTCGGTGGCCGAAAGGCAGGCCAGGCGGGGCTCCACGCGGAGCGGCTGGGCGCGCAGACCCGCGGGGACCGGTAGATGGACGAAGGCGGCATCGATTTCGCCGCGTTCGAGGGCGGTCAGCTGCGCGGTGAAGGTTTCCAGAACCCGCACCTGTGGTTGCGGGTTCGCGAACGCGTCCAGCACAGCGCGGATCTCCGGTATCGAGCCGAAGCTCTCGCACACCCCGATCCGCAGTGTGTCGTCGCCGACGGCCAGATGATGTGCCGCGCGGCGCAGGTCGTCGGCGGCGGCCACCACGCGCCGGACGTGCGGAAGCAGTTCCCGTCCGGCCTCGGTGAGTTCGACCTGCCGGCTCGTGCGCTGGAACACCCGCACTCGTAACCGGTCCTCCAGGGCACGGATCTGCTGGCTCAGCGCCGGCTGAGTGAGATAGAGGCGGCGCGCGGCGCGGCCGAAATGCAATTCCTCGGCCAGGGTCAGTAGCAATCGGAGCTGGTGCGGGGTGGGATCGTCCCCGTTGCTCACCGTTGTATTCGACGAATCGATAACGGACATATTATCAATCTACGCGGATGCGAATTGCCGGGTCGTTGCCTACGCGCCGATGCGCCGGGCAAGCTGGGAAGCGGATCCACACCGCGCCGGAAATCGACTCGGCGCGGTGTTCAGCTGAGCAATTCCCTTTCAACTGCTGTCGTTTCCGCGCGTGCGGAAGCGCAAGAACGGATCGATGGGTCGCGGTGCAGCCGAATCTGTTTTCCCTCGTGCTCTGTGTCTTCGGAATCACCACCGGTGAATTCGTGGTCGCCGGAATCCTCCCCGATATCGCGGACGATCTGGCGGTGTCCGTACCCGCCGCCGGGTTGCTCGTCACCGCCTACGCCGTCGGCATGATCGCCGGCGGCCCCCTGCTCACCGCGCTCACGGCGCGGTTCCGGAGGAAACCGCTGTTGCTGGCGCTCCTCGGGGTGGCCGTCGCGGGAAACGTGGCGTCGGCGCTGGCGCCGGTGTACGGACTGCTCTTCGCGGCGCGGGTGGTCACCGCCTTCGTGACCGCAACCTTCTTCGCCACCGCGATCGTGGCCGCGACCTCGGCGCAGCCACCGGAGAAACAGGGTTCGACGGTCGCGAAACTGGTCCTCGGCATGAACCTGGCGATGGTGCTGGGCGCACCGCTGGGCACTGTCGTCGGCACCGCCTACGGCTGGCGGGCGACCTTCGCCGCGATAGCCGTCGTCTGCTTCGCCGGCCTGCTGCTGGTGGCACGCTGGGTCGCCGATGTGCCCGGTTCGCGGATCCCGGTCGCGACCGAGCTGCGGGTGTTCACCGACCGCAGAGTGCAACTCGCCATCGCCGTCACCGCGGTGGGCAACACGGGTGCGCTCATGGTGTTCACCTATTTCGCTCCACTGCTCACCGATATCGCCGGATTCGCGGCGGGAGCCGTACCCGTGTTGCTACTGGCCTACGGGGTCGGCGCCATCGCCGGCAATCTACTCGGCGGCCGGATCGCCGATCGCGCACTGTTGTCCTCGCAGCCGGGCATGCTCGTGTTGTCGGTGGTGACACTGCTTCTCACCTGGGCGGTCGGTGGACTGGCCGGCGCCGTCGCGGTTCTGGCATTCGTACTCGGGGCCGTGGCGTTCGCCGTGGTGCCCGGTATGCAAGCGCGCATCCTGCAGACCGCCACCGTCGCACCCACGCTCGCGATCGCGGTGAACGCCTCGGCCTACCAGCTCGCGGCGGCCGCGGCGGGTTGGCTCGGCGGCCGCACCATAGACGCCGCCGGGCTGCGGAACATCTATCCGGTCGCCGCGGCGGTGACGGCCGCCGGGGCGGTGCTGAGCGGGCTGATCTGGTATCGAGAGCGCGGGGTGCCTGCCGCGCGCGGCGAAGTTGTCGTTCCCGGGTGAGGTGGTCTGTTCGAACTCGATGCGAGCACCCGGGCGCGGCGGTACCGACCGCTACCGCCGCGCCCGCCGGGGTCCGTCGTCGACGACGTCGAGAGCGGGGCTGTGGTGACCGCGCGGTCGGCTCACCTGTCGGCCAGTACCAGCGCGAATCGTTCGGCGGGGTCGGTCCAGGCGTGACGCATGCGGAAACCGGCGGTGGCCAGTTCGGCGCGGAAACCGGTCAGCCGGAACTGTGCCGAGATCTCGGTGCGCAACTGTTCTCCGGCGGCGAAATCGACGACGAGATCCAGATCGGGGATCGTCACCCGCATTGCCTCGGTGGCCGCGAGGCGCATTTCGATCCATTCGAGGTCCGGGTCCCACACCGCGAGATGATCGAATGCGAGCGGATCGAAATCGGCGCCGAGCCGGTCGTTCAGTACGTGCAACATATTGCGGTTGAACTCCGCGGTCACCCCCGCGGCGTCGTCGTAGGCGGCCATCATCACGGCGGGGTCGGTGACCAGGCCCACTCCGACGAGCAGCTGCTCGCCCGGTGCGAGCACCTGGTGCAACTCGCTCAGAAAAGCGGTGCGTTCGAAAGGCGGCAGATTGCCCAGGGTGCCGCCGAGCAGCGCGACCAGGCGGCGGCCGCCGTGCGGAATCGCGGCGAGCATGGTGGTGAAATCGCTGACAATGCCGTGAATGGACAGATGCGGGAATTCGCCGCTGGTCCAATCGGCCGCGGCCCGTAACGCGGATTCGGAGACATCCTGCGGTATGTAGGAGCACAGCGAGCCGTGCGCGGTGAGCGAGTTCAGCAACAGCCGGGTCTTCTCGGAAGAACCCGAACCCAGCTCGACCAGTTCGGTCGCGCCCGGGGTGCGGCGGGCGATCTCGTCGGCCGCGGTACGCAGCAGTGCGCGTTCGGTGCGGGCGGGATAGTACTCCGGCAGCCCGGTGATGAGGTCGAACAGTGCGTTTCCGCGGGCGTCGTAGAACCATTTCGGGGGAAGCCATTTCCGGCGGCCGGACAAACCCCAGAGCACATCGGTGCGTAGCTGCTCGCGCAGATCGGCCTCCGTGAGCTGAATATCGAAGGTGGGTGCGATAGCCATTGGATCCCTCTCTGTTCCGCGGCCGTCGCCGTGAAAGTTAGGGCAACCGCGGCGGCGGGACATCCGCCATTTCGAGCGGAATATCCGCACTTGTGCGCGGGGGCTCGCTGCGGATGCGGGCGGAAGCCCGAGCCTTCATGTGATCTGAATCACTTGGCATCACATTTCCGGGACCTCGGTGGGTCTTTGGTGGAAACCCCTGAGGAGTCCAGCGATGATCCAAATCCCGAAACCGGGCCCGTCGGGCCGCCGAGAACGTCCCGTCCCCGGCGGGCGAACTCACGCGGTGCGTACCCCGGCGCACACATCCCCCGCGAGGTGCTCCGCCCGCTGCGCCGCGGGCCGGGCAGAGCCCGCCCGGAGGTTTGCGCGATGAGCGGTATCGACCGGCGGGCGTTCATCGGGAACGCGCTCGCCGTCGCCGCGGCCACCGCTGTCGTGAGCTGTGCGTCGCCGTCCGGCGCCCCGGTTCCGGCCCCGCCGCGGCACCGCACCCTCGTGCGTGGTGCGCAGGTCTTCGATGGTGACCGGGTGCGGCCCGGAACCGATGTGCTGATCGTCGGGGACACCATTGTCGAGCCGGACGGCGCACCGGCCGACACGGTGATCGACGGCACCGGGAAAACTCTGCTGCCGGGTCAGCTGTTCGCGAATATCGCCCGGCACGGATTACCCGGTGTCCGGGTGCGCCGCCGCACGGTCGGCGGTGACCCGGGCGCGGTCGTGTTCAGCGGCGGATCGCCGCTGGCAGTGATCGTGCTGGATATCGCCGCCGATCGGACCGTCACCGGGATCTACTCCGTTACCAACCCGGACAAGCTCACCCGCATCCAGTGAGCGAATATCGGGCAATCTCTGGTCGCGCCCATCGAGGTATTGGCTTGGCGTGTTCGAATATGTGTTTGGGGTGTGGGTTCTCCGATCTGTGGCCGTTGCGAAACCTCCCCTCCGCTTGACGCATGCGAACGGGAAGGAGATATTGGCTACTGATCGGACAATGATCGGATACCGCGCCGCGGACTGCACGCACCGCTCCTGGACAGGAGAGAGGGATGCCGCTTTTCTCGCCGGAATCATCGGGCCGTCGCCGCGATACATCGGCCGAGGCGACATGTCGACGGGCGGCTCACCGCGCCCGAGGGCTGTTACGCCGACCGCGGTGTCGCACCGGTCGCTCCGGCCGACGGCGACCCCTCCGAGCCGGCCCGCATCGGGCGCCGGGCGGTGAGGTATCGCGCCGTATCCGGCGGACGATCTTCCGGCGGGCACCTGTAGCGCGATCCGGACCAGCGGTACCAGCGCGTGCGAACTGGACCTCATCGGCGGCTCGGAGGCCCGGGTGGACTTCGTGTACACCCGGCGCGCGCCCGCCGACTGCCCGCGACCGGCAGGTCGGCTCACCCGGGCCGACCTGCCGGTCCACCAACGCCCCGGCGTCCACCAACGCCCCGGCGTCCACCAACGCCCCGGCGCGCGGAGTCGTCTGCTGAATGTGCGGTCCCACCGGATGCGCCGTAGCGCACTGCGAGACTGCTGATGGCCGCCGGATATCCTGTGATCACGGTGTGTACCCGAGTGTTTCGGACCGAGCGAAGCATTGACCGTGCCGATTCCGGGAGCCCGGTGGGCGCCGCGTACCGAAACGGGCGGCTGCTCACCTGCGGAATGTCCGGTTAGCCTGGCCGTGTGCAGGTGAGTTCGTTGGACAGCGATCCGGGCGTCGAGTGGGAGATCGGTCCGCCGTCGGGTGTCGTGCCGGGGCGCCGTGCGGCGATGATCGGGTTCCGTGACCACAGCGCGTCCGGCCTGGATCTGCGGGTCGCCGATATCCCGGCGGTCACCGTGGTGGTCGAATTCGGGGGCAGTGGGCTGACCGTCGAGGGGCCGGGTGGCCGGCGGGAACTCACCGCCTTCGTCGCGGGCTGTGCCAGCGGGATCATGCGGATCAGCGGTGCCCGGCCCGCGTGTGTCGAGGCGCGGTTGTCTCCGGTACAGGCGTATTCGCTGCTGGGTGTCGCGCCCGCCGAGCTGGGCGGCACCGTCGTCGACCTCGCCGATCTGTGGGGACCGCGGGCGGCGCTGTTGCGGGAACGGCTGGCCGCCGCCGCGACCTGGGAACAGCGGTTCGCGCTCACGGAGGACTTCCTGGCCGGCCGCGCTGATCCGGCCCGCGCGGTGGACCCCGAGGTGGCCGTCAGCTGGCATCGCATCGTCTCCGGTCGCGGGCAGGTCAGAATCGGTGAGCTCGCCGAAGCGTGCGGATGGAGTCGTAAGCGGTTGTGGGCGAGATTCGATGCCCAGATCGGGTTGACCCCGAAGCGGGCCGCGATGCTGGTCCGGTTCCGGCACGCGGTCGACGGTCTGGTGGCGGGTGGGTCCGCCGCCGATATCGCCGCGTCCTGCGGTTATACCGATCAGTCCCATCTCGGCCGGGATATGTCGAGTTTCGTCGGTGTCACGCCCGCGACGCTGACGCGCAAGGTGCTGAACCCGTTCTCCCAGCGTCGCCACCAGGCCTGGGGAACATTCGTCCTGGACCGTCCCGAGCCGGCCGTTCGATAGTGGGCCCGCGCCGGCGGGTCTTCCGGTGCGATGCCACGAATACGCCGGAAGGAAGAGCCGATGGCGGCCGAGATCCCGTTGTGGGCGGCGAACGCCACGGGCCTGATCGCGCCGGCCGTACCGTGGCGCGGCGAGCTGCGCCGCCTGCGGCATATCAGCGTCCTCGCGCCGCTCGCGGCCTGCGCCCAGTCGCTCGCCGAGGGTTATCGCTGGCCGATGGTTCCGGCCTACGCCATGTCGTTGACCCTGGCGGTGGTGTGGGCGGTGGTGATCGCCCGCACCTGCCGTCCTTCCCGCTGGCTGCGTGCTGTCGGAACAGGTGGGGCATTGTCTTTTTCGCAGTCTCGGTCGCGGTTCCGGTGTTCGGATTGCCGCAGCCCGGCGGTCCGTACGCGATCGGCACCGTGGAGTGAGGTCCGCGTGGAGCGCCGATGACGCAGCGGCCGGATCGCCGGTGGGCCACCGCCGGACGCCGCCGGACGCCGCCGACGTGGGCGTCGGTACCCTCGGTTGTGCCGTCATCGATTTCCGCGTCGGCTACGGCGAACAGGCGGGGCCGGACCTCGCGGACCATAGAATTCCAGGGTGCGCACGGGTTTCGGGGCGTGCACGGGAATCGGCGCTGCGGCACCGCAGTTCACGGCCTAGAATCGTACCCAGAACTTCTCGTGGTTAAACCAGCCTTCCGGCTGGACCGGGCCCGCGGGCAGGTAGGAGAGCGTCAGTGGACCTCGAAGAAGCGCGCCGCTTCGCGGCGGGGGTGTGGGGTAGAGCGGATCTGACACGTACAGAGCGCTTGGCAGCCGTCAAAGCGGACGCGCACGCCCGTGGTAAGGAGCCGTTCGATCTGGGCCGGCTCGAAGCGCTGTGCGATACGAGCCATGAGGGTCGTATGGACCCGATGTCCTGGCGGCAGCGCCGGTTCGAACTGATCTACTACAGCCATCCCGAGATGATGTGCATCGAGGATCTCGCCGCCTACGTCACGATGACCCAGGGGTGGAGTCCGGCGATCCGCCCGGTCGATTAGGTCCGCCCGCCGCCGGCGCTCATTCACCCGCCACCCGGCCGGAGACCGCCCAGAAGTCGGCATGCATAGCGACCGCCTCGGCGCAGCAGTTCCTCAGGGGTTCCCTCCTCCACGATCCGCCTCTTGTCCAGGAACACGATCCGATCCGCCCGCCGGACCGTGTTCAGCCGATGCGCCACCATCACGACTGTCCGTCCGGCCACGAGCCGCTCGATGCCCTCGTGCACGGCTGCCTCGTTCACCGGATCCAGCGCGGAGGTCACCTCGTCGAGCAGGACGATCGGCGCGTCCTTCAGCAGGGCTCGTGCGATCGACACCCGCTGCCGTTCGCCACCGGAGAGCAGGCCGCCCCCTTCACCCACAGCGGCCGACCGGCCACCGGGCGGCCGTTCGATCACCTCGTCCAACCGGGCCGCCTCGGCAGCCGCCCGGACCTCGGCCGCGGTGGCGTCGGGCCGGCCGAATGGTCAGACGACGCTCGCGTGCCGGACGATGATGTCGCCGTAGGAATTGCGCGCGTACACCCGCACGATGTCCCCGCTGCTCGCGGCCGGACCGACCGGTTGTATCCGGTTCTGCACCGTGCCGTGCAGCGCGCCCGTCTCCAGCCGGGCCGCGCTGCCCGGGCTGATACCCACTTCGAGTTCGCCCATGGATGTCTCCAACCGCAGTTCCCCGCGTACTGCCTCGCCGATGCGGATATCGCCCTGGGCGGTTTTCGCGGTCACCGAATCGGTCGGGCGCTCGACGAAGATATCGCCGGCGGCCACCTCCAGATCGCACCGGCCGAGTTCGCCGGTGCCCACCAACCGGCCCACCGCGGCGGTGCCCTTCCACCGGGAGCCGGTGGGCACCTCGATGGTTACCACGATCGACGGATTGCCGCCGAACGGGGTGTAGGTCCGCCAATCCCGCGGGGTGATCACGCTCAGGGCGCCGGCCGTGAAATCGACCCGGGTCTGTTCGGCGGCGCGGATATCGCCTTTCTTGGACTCGTCGGCCGGCCGGACCGTGACCACGGTGTCGGTGCGGTCGGCGGCGGTGACCGTGACTTCGCCGGAGAGTACTTCGACGGTGATGTCGATCGGTTCCGGCGTCTCGAATGTGGGCATGGCTGTGCTCCTCGGTGCGAAAGAAATGGGGGTTCTGCCGATCTGCGCGATCGGCGAGTGGTCCAGCGGGCCGTTCAGGCCCAGGTGACCGGCAGTTCGTGGACGCCGTAGATGTTCATATCGGTTCGCAGCGGTACTTCCCCGGCGGGCACGGCGAGCCGCAGGGTCGGGAAGCGGCGTAGCAGTCCGGCGAAACCGGCGCGCATCTCCACCCGGGCCAATTGCTGGCCCAGGCACTGGTGCACGCCGTGCCCGAAGGACACGTGGCCGCGTGCCTTGCGGTGGATGTCGAGGGCGTCCGGGTTGTCGAAACGCCGGGGATCGTGGTTGGCGGCCAGCAGCGAGACCACCACGGTGGATCCCGCGGGGATGGTCTCCCCGCCGAGTTCGAGATCCTCGGTGGCGTAGCGATAGAAGATATCGGCGACCGACAGGTAGCGCATGAGCTCTTCGACCGCGTCCGGCATCAGGTCCGGATCCGCGCGCAGCTCGGCCAGCTGCTCCGGGTTCTCCAGCAGCGCGAAGGTGCCCAGCGCCAGCATGTTCGCGGTGGTCTCGTGGCCGGCGAGCAACAGCAGGAAGGAGATGCCGGTCAGTTCCTCGATGGAGAGGTCCTCGTCGCGGGCGAGGTCGGACAGGATGTCCTCGCCGGGCGCGGCGCGTTTGGCCGTGACCAGTTCGGCCAGGTAGCCCATCATCGCGCCGTAGGCACCCATCTTCTCCTCCAGCGGCTGGTCCCGGAGCAGGAACTTGGCGGAGTTGGTCTGGAAGGTCTCACGGTCGGTGTAGGGGACGCCGAGCAGTTCGCAGATCACCAGCGAGGGCACCGGCAGCGCGAAGGCCCGCACCAGATCGACCGGCGGAGTCAGGTTCGCCATCTCGTCGAGTTGCCGCTCGACGACCTCGGCGATGTGCTCTTCGAGTTGTTTCATGCGCCGAACGGTGAAAGCACCGATGAGCTTGCGCCGCAGCCGGGTGTGGTCCGGCGGGTCCATGGCGACGAACAGACCCGGGATCTGCGGGGACGGTTCGGTCTGGGCGGGCATATCGGGAGTCGCGTCCAGTGCGTGCAGGATGCCGATGTCCTGGCGGGAGCTGAAGCGGGTATCGGCCAGGAGCGCGCGGGCCTCGTCGTAGCCGGTGACCAGCCAGCCGGCGTGGCCGTCGGGGAAAAGCAGGGGGCTCACCGGGCGCGCCTCGCGCAGCCGGGTGATCTCGCGCGGCGGGTCGAAGGGGCCGGCATCGCGTTCGGTGGGAAGGCCGTGGGGGACGGAAGCGGTGTCGCTCATCGTATTTCCTGTCGTTTCAGGTCCCGGGGCGGTGCGGGACACGGTGTGATCGGTGGTGTTTCGTGGCGGGGCTGCGGGAGGGACTCCGGTGGTCCGGGACGTCCCGTCTGCCGTCAGTCGCCGCTCCGTCGGTCCGGTTCCGGTGCGGGAGCTCGGCCGCGAAGGGTGATCGCCGCCGCGGGACAGTTGTGGGCGGCCTCGCGGGCGGCAGGATGGTGTACGGCCGGGGGCGCGGGGTCGAGGAGCAGCACGCGGCCGTCCGCCTCGTCCTGGTCGAACACCTCCGGAGCGAGCAGTGCGCACATACCGGCGCCGATGCAGCGTTCCCGGTCGACCACGAGTTCCATGGGTGCTCCCTCCCGCCGGGTGACCGGGCTGTCCGGGCCGGTGGTCGCTCTTGCCGATCTGGTCATGGGAGAACTGTCGCCGGGTCCGCTGACACCGGCCTGATACCGCACTGACACGCCCCCTGACGCGGTGTTCGTGCTGGTAGGAGGCACCGTATTCACTCGCGGAGAGGACGCGCGGCCCGCTGCGGCAGAATGGTCCGGTGCAGATCGCGTTGCTTGGACCGCTCGACATCCGAGCAGACGACGGGGGATCCATCGAGGTACCGGGCGTCCGGCTACGGGCGCTGTTGATCGCCCTGGCACTGGAACCCGGTCGCGCGGTCCCGCGGGCCACGCTGGTCGACTGGATCTGGGGTGAGCAGCCACCCGCCGACGCCGCGAACGCCCTGCAGGCGCTGGTCTCCCGGCTGCGCCGGCTGCTGCCGGACGGATCGCTCGAGGGGCAGGCGGGCGGATACCGGCTCACCGTGCGACCCGGCGCGGTCGATGCGGTGCGTTTCGAACAGCTCCTCGACGCGGCCCGCGGCGGTGACGACGCGCAGCGGACCCGGCTGCTGCGCGAGGCCCTCGAGCTGTGGCGCGGTGCGCCGATGCGGGATATCGAAGTGCGCGACAGCGAGGCCGTGGACGCGGTGATCACCCGGTTCGAGGGGCTGCGCCTGGCCGCCACCGAGGACCTGTACGAATCGGAGATCCGCCTCGGCCGGGCCGCGGAGCAGGTGAGCGAGCTGACCGAGCTGGTGGCCCGGTACCCGGTGCGGGAACGGCTCGTCGCCGCGCTGATGCGGGCGCTCGGCGCCGCGGGCCGAGGTTCGGAGGCACTGGTGGTGTACCAGGACGCGCGGGAAGCGCTCGCCGACACGCTGGGCGTGGACCCCTCCCCGGAACTGTCCGCTCTGCACGTCGCGCTGTTGCGCGGCGAAGTGGGCGCGGAGAATGCCGAGCGCCGGACGAACCTGCGGGCCGAACTCACCGGATATATCGGCAAATACGCCGATATCGCCGCCGTGCGCGACCTCATCGCGAACCATCGGCTCACCACCCTGACCGGGCCCGGAGGATCAGGGAAGACCAGGCTGGCGCTGGAAACCGCGCAGACCCTGCTCGACGACCTACCCGACGGCGCCTGGCTGGTCGAACTGGCGTCCGTCGACGGATGCGGGGATGTGGCGCAATCGGCGATCGCCGCGCTCGGCCTGCGCGACGCGCTGCTCGGCGGAGCGCCGAACGCCGAACCGATCGAGCGGTTCGTCGCGGCGATCCGCGACCGCGAAACACTGGTGATCCTGGACAACTGCGAGCACGTCATCGACGCGGTGGCGGTGTTCGCCCACCGGGTCCTCGGGGAGTGCCGGCGGCTGCGGATCCTGGCCACCAGCCGGGAACCGCTCGGCATCACCGGTGAGGCGCTGTGGCAGGTCGAGCCGCTGGCGCTACCCGCCGAGCACGCTGGCCCCGGCGAGATCGAAGCGTCCCCGGCGGTGCAACTGCTGCGGGACCGCGCCGGAGCGGTGCGCAAGGACCTCGCCTCCGACGCCCGCGCGCTGGCGACCATGGGCCGCGTCTGCCGTGCGCTCGATGGCATACCGCTGGCGATCGAACTGGCCGCGGCCAGGCTGCGCACCATGTCCCTCGAACAGCTCGCCGACCGCCTCGACGACCGGTTCCGCCTGCTCACCGGCGGCAGCCGCACCGCGATCCCGCAGCACCGGACGTTGCGCGCGGTGGTCGACTGGAGCTGGGAGTTGCTGACCGACGCGGAACGGACGGTGTTGCGCCGGCTCGCGGTATTCGCCGGCGGCGCGAGTCTGGCGGCGGCGGAACAGGTGTGCGCGGACACCGGGGACGGCCGGAACGCGGGGGTCGAGCAGTGGGAGGTGCTCGAACTACTGACCGCGCTGACCGAGAAATCGATGCTGCGCACCGCGGGTGAGAACGAACCGCGCTATCGGATGCTCGATACGATCCGGCAGTACGCCCGCGACCGGCTGGAGGAGTCGGGGGAGGCGGACGCGGCGCGCCGCGCGCATCTCGCGTATTTCACCGGGCTCGCCGCCACCGCGGAACCGCATCTGCGCCGCGCCGGACAACTGGAGTGGCTGGCCGTGCTGGGGGCCGAGCACGACAACATCGCCGTTGCGATGCGCGGCGCGCTCGCGGCCGGTGATACCGCGGGGGCGCTGCGGCTCGCCGCGGCCGCCGGGTGGTACTGGTGGCTCGGTGGGTACAAGGCCGAGGGCCTGGAATTCGTCTCCGCGGTCGCGGACGCGCCGGCCGAGGTGGACGACGGGACCCGGGCCCTGATGTACGCGCTGGTCGTGCATTTCCTGAGTTCCGGGCGCAATGACGCGAGTCAGCTGGCCGAATGGATCCGTAAGGCGTACGAGGTGAGCCGGAGTGTCGGTGCCGGTCATCCTGCCCTGGCGTTCATTCCCGCGCTGGAACGGATGCTGCACGGCCCGGAGGGACTGTCCACCGCCTTCGAACCCCTGCTCACCGACGACGATCCCTGGGTGCGCGCCCTGGCCCGGCTACAGATGGGCAAGATGCGGATCGTGCTCGGGCAGGACGGGCCGGACGTGGACGCATACCTCGCGGGGGCGCTGACCGAGTTCCGCGCCCTGGGCGAGCGATGGGGGATGTCGTTCGCGCTGACCGAACGGGCCAATCGCTTCGCCACCCGCGGCGAGTTCACCGCCGCCTGCGAGCTCTTCGACCAGGCCGTCGCGGTGGTGACCGAGATCGGCGCGACCGAGGATATCGTCGGCCTGCTGTCGCGGCAGGCCCAATTGTACTGGCTCGCGGGTGATACCGAGGCGAGCGCGGCCGCGATGGCCGAGGCCCAGCGGTGCGCGGATCGGGTCGCCTGGCCGGTGGCATTGGCCGAATTGGCCCTGGCGAAGGCGGAGCTGGCCCGGTGGGGCGGCGATACCGAGCATGCCTTCGAACAGATCCGCGTCGCCACAACGATATTGGGCAGCGAAGCGGAGACGCCGCAACTCGCCGCCTCGATCCACACCCTGCTCGGCTACCTCACCACCGACCTCGACGAGGCGCGGGCGCATCACGCCACGGCCTTCCGGGCGGCCACCGAGGCGGGGCACGCGGTCCTGGTCGCCCAGGTGATCGTCGGCATCGCGGACCTGGCGCTGCGCTCCGACCGCGATGTCGAGGCCGCGCGGCTGCTCGCGGTGAGCACCGTGGTCCACGGCGTGCCCGATTGTTCGCAGCCGGATACGGCGCGGGTCGAGCGGACGATACGAGATCGCCTCGGCGAAGCGGACTTCACCGAGGCGATGCGCGAGGGCACGGAAGCGGACTGGCAGGAACTGGCCGCCGTCACGCTCGCTTGTTGAACGTGGCCCGGGACCACACGTATCCGAGGACAGCGAACCCGGCGCACCAGGCGAGCGCCGCGGCCGTGTAGCCGCCGGACGGGTTACCGGCCAGGAATCCACGCAAGGATTCGATGATCGGCGTGAACGGCTGATACTGCGCGAACTGCCGGACCCCCTGCCCCATCTTCTCGGCCGGCACGATCGCGGTGCTCACGAAGGGCAGCATGATCAGCGGCACCACACCCATCCCGGCGGACTCCGGGGTCTTCGCCGCCATACCCAGCGCCACCGTGAGCCAGGCCGCGGCGAACGAGGTCGCCGCCAGGATGCCGAGGGCGCCCAGCCAGTCGAGTCCGGTGGCCGGCGGCCGGAATCCCAAGGCGAACGCCACCGCGAGGATCGCCACGACGGCCACCGCATTGGTCAGGATGGTGGCCACGACATGGCCGGTCAGTACGGCGCTGCGGGATACATCCATGACCTTGAACCGGTTGATGATGCCCTTCGACATATCCGAGCTCACCGCCACCGCGGTGCCCGACAACCCGTAACTGATGGCCAGCAGCAGCATGCCCGGTGTCGCGTAGTCGATGTAGTCGCCGCCGACGTCGAAGGCGCTGCCGAATACGTACACGAAGATCAACATCATCACGACCGGCATGAAGGCCGCGTTGAAGATGGTGACCGGGTTCCGGGTGGAATGTTTGAAATTCCGGCGCAGCATGATCGACGAATCGGTCAGCGGTGCGGTAATCGTGCTCATTGTGCGGTGACCTCCGTGGTCGCGTGGCCGGTGAGGGAAAGGAATACATCGTCGAGATCGGGAGTGTGGACCGAGACCTCGGCGGCCTCGAGCGCGGACTCGTCGAGCCGGTCCAGCACCTGCCGCAGTGATTTCGAGCCGCCGTCACCCGGCACCCGTAGCGTCAGCGCTTCGTCGTCCCGGGTGGAGCCCGGCAGTACCCGCGCCGCCGCGTCCAGCTCGCTCACCCGGGTGAACCGCAGCCGGATATAACTGCCGGGAACCTGCCGTTTGAGTTCGCCGGGTGTGCCCTCCGCGACGATCCGCCCCTGGTCGAGCACGGCGATGCGGTCGGCCAGCTGATCGGCTTCCTCCAGATACTGGGTGGTGAGCAAGATCGTGACGCCCTGATCCGTCAGACCTCGCACGATCTCCCACATGGTCCGCCGGCTGCGCGGATCCAGTCCCGTGGTCGGCTCGTCCAGGAAAACGATCTCCGGCCTGGTGACCAGCGTCATCGCCAGATCCAGCTTCCGCCGCATACCCCCGGAATAGGTCGCTGCCCGTTTCCGCGCCGACTCGGTCAGATCGAACCGCTCCAGCAGTTCGGTCACCACCCGCTTCCGCTCCGCGCCGCGGAGCCGATGGATATCCGCCATCAGCTCCAGGTTCTCCTCCCCGGTCAGCAGATCGTCCACCGCCGCGAACTGCCCGGTGACCCCGATCGCCGCCCGCACCGCCTTCGTCTCGGTCGCGATATCGTGCCCGGCGACCCGGGCGGTGCCACCGTCGGCCTTCAACAGCGTGGTCAGCACGTTCACCGTGGTCGTCTTGCCGGCGCCGTTGGGGCCGAGCAGGGAGAAGATCGTGCCGGCACCGATGTTCAGATCGATGCCGTCGAGGACGGTCTTGTCCCCGTACGCCTTCCGCAGCCCCGAGGCCGCGATTGCTGAATTGCTCATGGAAGTACTGTCGGCGGGGCGGCTGATACGGACCTGACGCGAAGCTGACACGGGCCCTGACACGGTGTGCCAGAACCGGGCCGCCACCACGGCAACACTGCTCGCGGCCACCTGAGCGAACCCGATACGCAACCGGCACGGAAGCGCCCGCGGGACTACTCGATACTCGACGCGCGGCCGCGAGCACGCGGCCGACGCCTACCGGCAGGGCGCAGCGGAGATCCGGGCCCCGGCGGCGGCCGAGGACCGACGTGGCGGGTCGTGCGGACCGACGGGCGTGGCCCGATTCAGCGCGCGGCGGCTATCGACGCGGCAAGGCCGTTCGGGCTCATGAGAGCGGCCGCGTCGGTGATCTGCTCGCCGTTCACGGTCACGGACGGGGTGGAGTTCACGCCGCTGTTCAGCACCTCGTCGGTCTTCGTGCGCAGATAGGTGTCGTACTTTCGGTCGGTGATGCACTGGGCCACCGCGGGATCGGTGTAGCCTGCGGACTCCGCGATATCGATCAACGCGCTGTCGGGCAGGCCGTCACCGCCCTCTTCGGGCTGTTGAGTGAACATTTCGGAAAGCCAGGCCTGGTACTCGTCCACGCCCGAATTCGCGACACAGAACGCCGCATTGCCTGCGCGGGAAGAGTATTCGGTCGTGCTGGCACGGTCGAGGAAGGTGATGACGCTGTATTCGACTGCCGCGTCACCGTCGCGTACGGCATCCTCGAGTACCTTGCCGTTGGCCTCCTCGAAGGCTTTGCAGGCGGGGCATTGCAGGTCCATGACGACGCGGACCGTCACCTTCGCGTCGGGCTCGCCGACCCGGACCGCGCCGTTGGCCAGCACATTCGCGGGAGCCGAGCCGCCGGCTGCCGTCGCGGTGCCGGGAATCTCCGCCGCCGCCGCACTCCGGACCAGCAGTCCGATACCGATCGCGGCGGCGGCCACCAGCAACACCACGAAGGGAGCGAGTACGACGAGGAGCCGACGGTTCGATCCCTGATTCTGCGGGGGCGGCCACCCGCCGGGGTAGGTGCTCAATTCGTGCGCTCCCGATCGCCGGACATTGCGCCGTCAGCCTAGTCGGCGCCGCCGGGGACAGGTGAGATGCTTCGGTGGAGCGGCTCGTTTCCGGAGCGGAACCGGGCGAACCTGTCGGCCACCGAGGACGGAGGTACGGATGACGAAACGGATACTGGTCACCGGCGGCACCGGCCGGCTCGGGCGCGTGCTCGTGCCCCAGCTGCTCGCCGCGGGCCATGATGTGCGGGTTCTGACCCGTTCCGAACGCGCACCGGAGGCCCATCGGTGGGCGGTCGGGGACCTGAGCACCGGAGCCGGGCTGGGCGAGGCGCTCGCCGGTATCGAGGTGATCGTCCATCTGGCCACGACCAACGGCCGCGGCGATATCACCGCGACCCGTGCGCTGGTCGACGCCGCACAGGCTTCGGGCCGCCCGCATCTGGTGTATCTGTCGATCGTCGGTATCGACAACCACGCACTCGGCTATTACCGCGCGAAAGTGGAGTGCGAAACCCTGATCGAGCGGTCCGAGCTGCCGTGGACCATTCTGCGGGCCACCCAGTTCCACGACCTGATCGCCGAGATATGTGACGCCCAGCGGCTGCTGCCGTTCCTCGCGATGCCGTCGAAAGTGAGTTTCCAGCCGGTCGATGTCACCGAGGTGGCCGGTCGCCTCGTCGCGCTCGCGGCGGGTCCCGTGAGCCGCCGGGTACCAGACCTGGGCGGTCCGCAGATACGCGCCGCCACCGACCTGGCCCGTGCCTACCTGCGAGCCGTCGGACGTCGCCGCCCGGTGTTGGCGGTTCCGTTGCCGGGCAAGGCTATGCGCGACTACCGCGCCGGGCTCCAGCTCGCTCCGGACCACAAGGACGGACGGATCACCTTCGAAGAGTTCCTCGCCGCGCGTGGTGAACGGAATCGGAGCCGCTGATATCCGGGTGAGGTCCTCGCGGTCGTCCTGCCGGTGGGACTGCTCCTGTTCGCCCCGCGGACGGGGCGCCGAAGTCCCGAGTCCGATCCGGCTCAGTGCGTCGCGTTCGGTAACGGTCGTGTCGGTTTCGTCCAAGACAACGGCGGCCGCTGTTCCTACGCTGACTCCAGGCCGAATCCGAGGCCCGTATCCAGGAGGAACTCATGACACGCGAACTCGTCTACACAGGCTTCATGTCGCTGGACGGCGTCGTGGACTCGCCCGGCGGCACGGTCGAGGGACACCGCAGCGGTGGCTGGGTGATGGACACCGAGTTCGTGCCGGAGGCCTTCGCCCTCAAAGGCGAGGAACTCGCCGATACGACAGCGCTGATGTTCGGCCGCCGCAGCTACGAGGCATTCGCGCCGACCTGGCGCGATTCCGATGATCATGCCGCATACAAGGACCTGCCGAAGTACGTCGTCTCGTCCGGCCTGCGCGAGGACGCGCTGATCGACGGGTGGGGCCCGATCACGATCCTGCGCACGACGGATGACGTCGCGAAGCTGAAGCAGACCGACGGCGGCGCGATCTACATCCACGGCAGCGCCGAACTGGCCCGCAGCCTCTCGGACGCCGACCTCATCGACCGGTACAACCTGCTCGTGTTCCCGGTGCTGCTGGGCGCGGGCAAGAGCCTGTTCAGCCGCGCCGACCGCGATAAGCAAACCCTCCGGGTGCGGGACTCGGCCACCTATTCCAACGGCGTGACCAAACTCGTCTACGACGTCGTGCACTGACCGGGGTCGAGCGCGATCGCGCCGCCGTCTCCCGTACGCAGCTGCTGCGCCGTCCGCCCGACGTACCGGCGCAGTGCCCGAGCGAGATGGGGCTCGTCGTAGTACCCGAGCTTGTCGACGACATCGCCGGGCGTCTCACCCGAGGTCAGTAGCAGCGCGGCGGTACGGGCACGCCCGATCTGCCGGACGGCCCCCTGGGTGAGCCCGGTCGCCGCCCGGAAGCGCCGCTCGAGTGTCCGCTCGGTCACCTCCGGCGGCGACCCGCGCAGCGTCGCCGATACCAGTGGATCGCGGACCACGACTCCTTCGCGGACGAGCCGCTCGACCAGTGCCTCGGCGTCGTCGGGCCGCGGTGTCTCCCGCCGGGCGCCATCGAGCCAGAAGGTCCGGCCGGTCACATCGGGCAATGCGATACCGCCGTCCACCAGCGTCGATGTCGCCGTCGCGCGTAGCGACGTCCCGACCGCGAACTGAATACCGACGAACCCCGCACCTTCGGGCACCGGCGCGGTACCGGTGCGGCTCTCCGGACCGGTGATCGCCGCATACGGTCGCCCCTGCTGTTCCCAGAACACCAGCCCCCAGGTCTCGGACGCGACCGAGGTCATCTCCGACACGTGCTCGCTGCGGCAGGTCCACACGGACTCGACCCACGGCGAATCCGACGCCCGCGTCCCGAACAGCAGTCCCACGGTCGGATAGTAGGCCGATCCGCGCGCTCAGAGCACGGTGACCGTGACCTCGGGCATCGCTTGTAACGCTCCCTTGGCCAGTCGCGCGTCGAAGGTGACCAGGGGTGCGTCGTGCAGGGCGGCAACTGCGAGGTAGGCGGCGTCATAGCTGGAGACGTTGTGGCGCAGTTTCCACACAGTGTGCAGTAGTAGCGAGTCTGTTTCGACGTACGTGATCTGCATATCAGTGAGCGCCCGGAAAGCGGCGTCGGCATCTGCGCCGGCCAATTGATCCGTCAAGGCCGCTTTGTGCAGGGTGCGCACGACTTCCAACGGCATATGGGCGGGTGCGGCCCACTCGTCGTCCGCGAAAAGCGCTGTGCGGGCCGCCTCGCCGCGGTCGGACGGCCCGGCGAGCGCCATCACCATGACATTGGCGTCTACGACGATCACTCGTCGCCCTCGCGGCCGGTACGGATTTCCGCGATCACCGCATCGGTGTCCATGGTCAGGGAACGTCGACCCACCAAGCTCTCGATCAGCTGCCGGTTGCGTTCGGCGCGGAATTCCCTTTCCAGAAGGGCCCGGAGATAGGTTTGGGTGGACTGTCCCCGGGCGGCCGCCCGGCGCGCTATGGCGTCACGAACTTCCTCCGGGACGTCCTTGATCTGGATTGCCACACTCATGTAGCCAGGGTACATGCGCATGTCATGTGCATGTAAGACGTTACGGCAGCCACCGAAGTCCGGGCCGACGGTGGCCGCTCGGGCATTGCCACCCTTGTCGCCGCCGGAGGACACTGAAGGAATGGCGGACAAGGAACAACGCACACCTTTCTACGGGATAGTGCTGATCCTCGCTGCGCTCGGTGCGTCGTTGGCGGTCAGTTACTACGGACCGATGTGGTTCCGCGTCACGGTCTATATCCTCACGGTGCTGGTCGTCCTCGTCGGGGGCGTCATGACCTTCCGGGACTACCCGTACTGATGTAGCAAATGCGCGAGCACGTCTCCTCGATTTGTCGGGGGTGGCGCACAAATACTTGTCGATGCACCTTGCCGGAGCGTGGAAGACCGAGCGAGCCGCCGATGCCTCGGGCTGGATCGTTTCGAACCGGCGACAAAACTTCCGAGAGACCGACCGCCGGCCGCAGCCCGACCGCCGGCCACCGGTGCCCGCGCGGATAGTGATGCGTCTCTGAACAGGGCTCCTCCCCGAAGGGGATTTCCGCCGCCATTTCGATGCGAGATCGGCCGCCCTCAGGTATTTCGCTCGAGCGCTTTCGCGGTGCGGGAATCAGCGGGCAGAAACGTTTCCAGCCGCAGCTCGGAAATCGTGACGTGCACGGCAGTGGCGAAAGTGGTGATCGCGGTGATCAGGCTCAGCTCCCCGAGGCTGGATCGGAGCCGTAGCGGGACGGCGAAACCGAAATGATCCGTACTGACGGGAAGCGGGTGCGGTAGATAACCCTCCAGTTCGGCCAGCATCGCCATGTGCTGCTCGTGCGGGGCGCGGGCGTTGTCCTGCCTCGGCCGTTCGAGCACATGTTGCGCCCAGTCGTCGAAGTTCAGGATCCGCGGCGCCATACCGCGCGGATGCAACGCCAGGCGTAGCACATTCACTGGTGGTTCCAGCAGTTCCGGCGCGACGCCCTCGGTCAGTACGCCGAGCCCGTCGTTGGCGGCCACCAGCTCGCCGAACCGGTCCACCACGATCGCCGGGTACGGACTGTGCCCGTCGAGCAGCCGCCGCAAACTGTCCATCACCGGTCGCAGCGCCGGATCGTCCAGGTCGGTTTCGGGGTAGCTCGGTGCGTAGCCCGCCGTCAGCAGCAGTGCGTTTCGTTCCCGCAGCGGCAGTTGCAGTGATTCCGCGACCCGCACCACCATGCCCCGCCCCGGCAGGGAACGGCCGCTTTCCATGAAGCTCACATGCCGTTGCGTGGTGCCGGCCCGCAGCGCCAGTTCGAGCTGGGACAGCCGCCGCCGCTGCCGCCATTCCTTCAGCGCCACGCCGAAACCGTTCATGGAGGAAGCGAAGCATATTCCCTCCAGGGAATTGAGTGCATACCCTCGTTCGGCGACGGTTGATCACATGAAATACGGACTTCTCCTACCGGCAGGCCAGGCCCAGCTAGACGCGGGTGGCTCGGCGCGGTCGCTGGTCGAGATCGCTGTGGAAGCCGAGCGGCTCGGCTTCGACTCCGTCTGGGCCGGCGATTCTCTCGTCCGCGCCAGGATCGAACCGCTCACCCTGCTGGCCGCCGTCGCGCAAGCGACCGAACGCGTCACGCTCGGCACGGCGGTGCTGATGCCCGCCTACCGGCATCCGGTGCACGCTGCGGTGACGCTCAGCTCGCTCGATCTGCTGTCGGAAGGTCGCCTCGTGGTCGGCGTCGGGGCCGGGTTTCCCGGCTTCAGTGAAAAGGAACTAGAGCTCGTCGGGGTGGATTTCCGTACGCGCTTCTCCCGGCTCGACGATACGGTCGCGCTGTGGCGGGAGCTGTGGACCGGCAATCCGCAGTCGTTCCACGGCAAGGTACTGCACTACGACTGGTTGCCCGAGGTACCCGAGCCCGCACGTCCGGGAGGCCCGCCGATCTGGCTCGGTGGGATCACCCCGGCCGCGCTGGGCCGCACCGCGCGACTGTACGACGGTTGGCTGCCCTACCCGCCCGACCCGGCGGACTACGCGACCGCGCTGGGCACGATCCGTGACACCGCGGCGCGGCCGGTCACTCCGGCCCTGTTCGCGACCCTGTTCGTGGACGACGACGCGCAGCGGGGCGCGAAGGCGCTGGACGACTACTGCCGGGCCACCTATCGCATGCCGTTGGAGTCCGTCGCGCAGATCCAGACGATGATGACCGGCCCGGATATCGCCGACCGGCTCGGACGGTTCGTCGAGGCCGGTGCGCGGCACATTCTGCTACGGCTCGGTGTGGTCGACTCCGCTACGTTCACCGAACAGCTGGCCAGAGTCGGTGAAATTCTTTCCGCGCTCCCAGGCAGGGCGGTCCTCGAGGCCGCTGAGTGCTGAACACCAGCAGGATTCGAACTTGCGACACCCGCGGGAACCGCCTCCGAGAGCAACTTATGCATGCGATACGCGCTATGTGGAGCGGAACCAGGTGATCGTCAGCCCGAGTAGTCCGACGACCAGCAGCACGAGAACGAGATCGGCCCC